>NZ_JALHLE010000029.1 GCF_022832385.1 Novosphingobium album (ex Hu et al. 2023) | reverse complement strand
CCATAGGGCGATTCCCCGATCGCGTAATAGGATCCCCAGGACAGATAGTAGTAACGCCCCCGGCGATGCAGGAACGGCTTATCGTCGGTCTTGCCCGCGCCATAGGGGCCCTGAATACCGTCTATCTGCAATCGCCGCGGCGCTTCCGCCAGCGAGATCATGTCCGGGTTGAGCCGTGCGATATAGAAATCGAAGGTCCCGAAAACGATATAGCTGGTGCCATCGGGCTCCTGCAATATTCCCGGATCGCGCGACGCCGTCGGCACATCGCCTTCCGCGATAAGGGGCTTGCCGAGCGGATCGCGCCAGGGCCCTGCCGGGTACTCGCTCACGACAACACCGATGTTTTTCGGCCCCATGGAGAAATAGAGATAATACAGGCCATTGCGATGAATGGCATCGGTGGCCCAGCACTGCGTGCTCGCTTTGCCGAAATATGTCTGCTCGGGCCTCAGCGTTCCCGAGAGTTGCCAATCGACTAGGTCCTTGCTCGACCAGATCTGCCAGTCGTGCATCGTGAAGCCGGTGCTGGCCGGGCGCGCATCGTGCGTGGCATACAAATAGGCCGTATCGCCATAAACGCGCACTTGCGGGTCACACACGCCCTGCCCTGGCAGCAATGGATTTCCGCGCACCGGATCACACGCCGTATGAAGCCCGCTGCGGGCCATGGCAGGCATGGCAAGCAATCCGCAGCCCATTCCCATCATCTGCAAGGCTGTTCTGCGAGGGAACCGCATGAGACCTCGCTCCTCCTCTCTCAAGGGTGAAGCTGCCTACCTGGCAGCCACGCCCGGCTGCAGGAGCTGAACCGGCCCGATCAGACCGGAAGGACGCAGCTGCGCGTCGGGCAGGTACATCGGCTTTACAGTCCAGGCGACCGGCTTGCCCCCCGGCTGGCGATCGCCGATCAGCCTGTTGACCCACAGATTGGCCACGTCCACTTCGAGCCGGTTGATGCCGGGCATGACGGTCGCACCGATATCGACCCGGTACGGCGCGTGCCAGGCCGTGCCGGCATCCTTGCCGTTCACCCGCACGCGCGCGACCACCCCCACCTTGCCGAGATCAAGCGTCAAGGGCTGGCCCGCACGATAGCCTGCCGGGGCCGTGAATGTGGTCGAATAGGTCGCGACACCGGAGAAGTAGCGGATGCCGGGATCGGCATTGTCGTTGAGCGGCGCCAGCGCGGGCATCGTGGTTCCGGCGGGAGCGCCGCGTTCGGGCTGGAACGTCACTTTCCAGGCGCTGCCCAGCGTTGCGGCCGGAAATTGCTCGATGCCGGACACCACTCGGGATGCCGTCTTCGCATCCTTGCGAAAGACGACGAAGTAGCTTTCGTCGGAATCAAAATGCAGCGGCACGGCCGTTCCGCCGTCCTTGATCGTGTAGGACAGCGGCCTGGCCTCACCCGTCTCTGCGCGCCAGATCTCCGGCGCCTTTCCTGTAACCCGGAACGTGGCCTGCACGCTTTGTGCCTGTCCGCTCCGATTGGCGAGAAAATAGATGTCGGCATCATCCAGCTTGCGATGCACGAAAGGTATCTCACCAGCCGATGCCCCCTCCATGGACACGTCCGGGCCGTCACCGATCAGCTTCAGCGCGGCATCGACGTCCTTGCCTGCTATCACACGTCCCTTGCCGACGGTGGTGACCGGCTGGCCAGACCAGAGCCGCCCGATCAGCGCTGCGTAAGCGTCGCGGTCACCCGCAAGGCCCAGCGGGCCACTGGGCGGGTTCCCCAGGATCGTGGCCCCGGCTTCGGCGAGGTCCGCCAGCCTCTGCAGCATCGCAAGCGACATCCGCGACCGCCGCCCCGACAGGTATAGCAGCTTGTAGCGCGCTCCGCCCGGTGCCACGAGATCGCCATGCTCGACCTTGAGGACATCGTTGAGCATTTCAGCACTGACGAAGTCATAGCCATTGCGATGCGGGACATCGGTGAAATAGCCATCCTGCGTCTGGATGCCGACCGGTGCTTCCTCGCCGTAGTAGTATGCGACATCAGCGACAAAGCGCCCCTGCTGAAGCAGCAGGCTGCTGCGGCCGATATAGTCGATCCAGGGCCGCGCCATTTCCGCCCAGGTCTCGTGGCGGTTGAAGTACTGGCCGATGTGCCCCATCGATATGCCCGGCTGCTTGTCGTCCACCGGCTGGTGGGCAGAGCTGTGAATCGAAATCCGGTTGATGCCATTGAGGAATTCCCAATCGACGACCCGCTTCAGGTCCGCCGGTCCCTGATCCCATGGCTGGCGCGTGGTAGTCAGGGATTCAGCAGCAGCGATGTTCTGTCCGTAGACATGCGCCACCGACGCCGCACCGCGCATGTCTGTGGCGTAGAACGGCTTGGGGCCCACTTCCCTCCGGTAGTACCACAGCGCCCCCATGGGGAAATCCGCATAGCGGCGCATGTCGAGATCGTCGCCAAGTGTGGTACGCCAGCCTTCCAGCGATTCCCCGTAGACTTTCAGTCCATGCTCATGGGCCACTTCTGCGACGGTCTTGTAGTGCTCGGTCGCGTGAAGCTCGGCGATCGTGCGCCGGAAATCGTCGAGGAAGCGGTTGCTCTGCTCACGTGATCCGATGATCACACCCGTCAGCGTGGGAAGCCACGGCCGCGCGTCGTATCCGCGCAGACGCTGGAACTGCGCCAGCATGTCGGGTGTCCAGTTGAAGGCCCCGACCTCGGTGCTGTCGGTGAGCAGCGCATTGATGCCCTGCGCGCCGATACGATCCGCACCCACAACCTTCTGGTAGTTGCCGATATAGGATTCCAGATAGCGGCGAACGGCCTTGCTATCGAGCTTGTCGACCTCAAGCCCGGTGGCCTCCTCGGGCGCGGGATGGTTGGTGGTGCCGGTCAGCGACCATCCCATCCGGATCACACGCCATTCACCCTTGGGCGGCGTCCAGTCCAGCGTTCCGTCAGGCCGCACTTTGCGGGTCAGATCGAGGATGGCCGCGACGGGCACGCCGACGTTGCCGCCGCCCGCAGGCACGTCGAGTATCTCGTAGTCCCGTGCCGTGGAAAAGCCCGCCTTCGCCTCGAACTGGTTGATGCGCGGGGACGGTGACAGGCTCAGTTCCAGCAGCTTCATAGTGGGCTGCGGCCCCATGTACTTCGCGAAAGGCCCGAGATCGTAGCCCGGCGTGGCATCCGATCCATAAGGCGGAATGTTCGGAGCCGGAGCCAGGACCACGCGGAACTTGCTCGCCGTGACGGGAGCGAAACTGATCGTGGTGGGGGCCGTTCCCAGATGAAAGTGCGCGACCACTTGCCAGGAAACGCCGTCCGGGCTTGCTTCCAGACGCGGCTGCAGTGTCGATGGTGCGTAGAGATCCGTGGCGGACGGAACGAAGATCGTGGCCGAACGGATCGTTTGCGGCGCACCATAGGATATGTCCACGATCGTCGGCGCATCTTCGGGGCCTCTGGGCACGGTGAGCCCGGTCTTGTAGCTGCCGTCGACCAATGCCCCCGCATCCAGCTTCGTGCCGTCACCAAGCCGCATGACAGGCACGGCGGGGACGAGCGCCCGGGCATCGCTCCCCTTCCCGCTTCCGGCGACACGATAGGCGTAGACGCCGATTTCTCCCGAGGCGGTGGGTGCCGGCTTCTCCTTGCCCTGCCCGGCATGGCCGGAAACGGGCATATCCTGAAACGGGCCGGTAACGGTGGGCAACGGCGGCAACTGCCGGGAAAATGGCTGACCGCCCTGAACGGTCATCTCGCTCCACACCAGTTTCTTCATGCCGTCACCCGGCGGCACCCACGGCCCGCCTGTCTCGCTCCAGCCGGGCGAGGCGGCAATCGTCAGTTCCATGCCCTTGGCGGCGGCAAGTCCGGTGGCGTAGCGAAACGCGTCCTGCCACTGCGGGGTCATGTACAGCAGGCGCTCATCGACGATCTTGGGCGTCGCCAGATTGACATCGAATGTCTGTACGCCGCCGATGCCGACGCGCTCCATCCAGTCGAGATCCTTGGCGATCCCGTCCCTGGTGATGTTTCCGTTGAGCCAATGCCACCACACCCGCGGCCGGGCGCTGCGTGGCGGATCCCTGAAAGCAGCCGGAAGCTGGGCGGCGGGCACCTGCCCGTCCCGTCCGGATTGAAGAGCACCTTCAGCGCGGTCCTGCGCAGGCAGCGAAGCGGACAGACCCGCCGTCGCGGCGGCGGTGGCCAGCAGCGCAGCCCAAAATGCCGGTCTTTTCCCGGAGCGTGATCGCCCCATGAGGACGGACAATTCAGCCATGCCGCAGCATCTCCCCTGAAATAATCATGTTCTCAACGGGCCAGCGAAAGCAACCATGCTGGCATCGCCTGCTCGCGCCCGGCCTCGCCATTTTTACCGGACTTCAAAGGCATAGCGACCCGGCCGCACCTCGATCACTGCAGCAGCCTCGTCGCGATCGAGGATCGTGAAATCTCTCCGTTTCGCAAGCACCATGCCGTCCGCAGTGATGCGCGCGTTCCGCGAGGCCGGAATGCGCACCTCGGCAAGACAATTCTCCGGGATTTCCACGCCGAGGCTCAACCGCCCACCATCCAGCTTCCAGTCCGACACGAACCGGCCGCGCACGCTGTCGTAAGTGCAACCGGCTTGCCGGAACCGGGCATCCACGAGCGGGGCGATCCGTGCCCGGGCAAAGCCCGGTTCGACCGGCTGCAGACCGGCGATGCGGCGGTAGAAGAAGCCGCACACCGCGCCCAGCGCATAGTGATTGAACGAGTTCATCGAAAGATCGCCGGCATCGCCGTTCCAGCGTTCCCAGATCGTCGTGGCGCCGTGCTTGACCATGTAGCCCCACGAGGGGAACTCGGTCCGCAGCAGCAGGTCGAAGGCAAGATCGACATGCCCCGCATCGGCCAGCACATCGAGCGCTGCCGGTGTGCCCAGGAACCCGGTTGAAAGCAGAGTTCCCCGGCGCCGGATATCCGCCGCGAGCAGGTCCCCCGCCAACTTGCGCAGGCCCTCCGGGACCAATCCATTGTGCAGGGCCAGAATGTAACTGGTCTGGCTGGCATTGCCCACCGTCCCGTCCGGCGCGACATAGGCTTCGGCGAATGCCCGGCCGATCCGCTGGCGTTCGGCACTCCAGTGCGCGGCCTCATCGCTACGACCGGTCCACTGCGCCATCTGTGCCAGCTGCGCGGCGGAACGCGCCAGCATGGCTGTGCCCGCAAGCGCCTTCGGCGTGGTTTCGTCGCCGGGGTCCTTGGCATCGAGCGAAAGCCAGTCGCCGAAGTCGAGCCCCCGCCTGTTGACCCAGAGGCCATCGGGATTGTCCGCCAGCACGCCGTTGACGTACTGCGTCATGGCATCCCAGTTCTCGTCGATGATGCTGCGATCACCGTAACGCTGATAGGACACGAAAGGCAGCATGACTCCGGCGTCCGACCAGCCGGGGGTAGGCTCCGACGGTGCGAAATTGCCCGGATGCACATTCGGCGCCCAGACGGGGAAAGCCCCGGTGGGCCCTTGCGAATCGCGCATGTCGGTCATGAAGGCCCGGGTGAAAGGCCCGACGTCCATGTTGAAAGCCGCCGTATCCCAGAACACCGCGGCATCCCCGGTCCAGCCCACACGTTCATCGCGCTGGGGGCAGTCGGTCGGCCAGCCCATGAAGTTGGACCGCTGGCTCCACAGGGTATTGAGCCACAGCTTCTGCACCACCGGCTGATCGATGCGGAACAGGCCGGTTTCGCCAAGGTCGCTGTGCAGGACGAGGCCCGTAACGTCACCGGCCTTCAATTCGCGCGCACCGCTAATCTCGGCATAGCGGAAGCCCTGATAGGTAAAGCGGGGTTCCAGGACTTCGCCAGCAGGATCGCCCTGCAGGACATACGTATCGGTCGCCCGGGCCGCCCGCAGGTTGCGGCGATCGAGCATCCCCTTCTCGTCGAGGATTTCCGCGTGGCGCACGGTAACCTTGTCGCCGCGCTTCCCACATACGCGCACCCTGACACGTCCGGCAAAGTTCTGGCCGAAATCGACGATAACGCGGTCCTCACCGGTGGCGCGAAACGCCGCAGGTTCCAGCGTCCGGGTGATCCGGACCGGCGGCACGATCCGCCCGATGAGCGCACCGGACGGCTCAGGAGCGGACCAGGCCTCGCCCCAGCCTGAATCGTCGTAGCCCGGCTCCGTCCAGCCGATCGGCGTCAGCCGCCGGTCCCAGTCCTCACCGTAATAGATTTCGGAGGCCAGCAATCCGCCCGCCTGCCCTTTCCACGGCTCGCCGCCCCCGGCGGGCGACCACCCGCCATCGGCATTCTCGATTTCCAGCTGCAAGCGGATGCGGCGCGGCGGCGGACCATAGCTGTAACGCCCGGTCTGGAGCAGATAGCTGGCGTAGAATCCATCCGCCACCATCGCGGCAAGGACGTTATCGCCCTCCCGCAACAAACTGCCGACATCGTAGACCCGGTAGGGGATGTGATCGGCATACTTCACCGGCTCCGCCTGAAGCGTGTCGTCGTTGGCGCGCTTGCCGTTGATCCAGACGTCGTAGCCGCCCAGCGCCGCGACGTAGAGACGCGCTTGCTGCCCGTCCCCATTCCAGCGGAACCGGCGCCGCAGCAGATGGGCGGGCGATGGCGGCATCCGGAAGTAGGGCTGCGGATCGAGGCGGGGCGCAGCGGCCCAGCCGGCCTCGCCGCTGCCCGGCTTGTCCTGAACTTGCCATCCGTCCGTGATGAAGCGTCCATCGGGCAGACGCAGCTGCGCGGCGACCCCTGCGCCCGGCTTTGCCATGACCATGACGCCAAGAACGTGCCGTCCGGCCGCCAGTGGCAGGCGCAATTCACCCACGGGGGCCTTTATCTCCGGCAAGGATCCATAATCGAACATCGCAAGAGGCACGCCATCCAGCGTGAGCCTGACGATACGGTCGTTCGATTGCAGGATCAGCCGTGCTTCCCCATCGGTGCTCTCGAAGACGAGACGGAACGAAGCCGGGCCATTCCGCGCACCATCGGGCACCGTCGCCCAGACCGCGCCCCGTTCGCGCGTGGCCCGCGCCTCTTCGGTTTCAGCCGCAAACCAGGGAACCTTCCAGTCGGCAGAGTCGAGCAGACCCATTTGCCATTGCCCGACCTCGCCGGACGAAGACACATTCCCGTGCTGATCCCACAGATCGACCGACCAGAAACAGCGTTGCCGCGACGGCAGCCTCTCGCCTGCGTAGGCAATGCCGCTTTGCGCGTTCGATTCCACTCGCCCGCTGTCCCAAAGATCGCCCTTGCCCGACCGAAGCGCCTGCAAGCTGGAAGCGACGCGGATGCGATAGGCGGCCTGCATCCGGCCTTTCCCGGCAATTTCCCAGGACAGGGATGGAGCGGCGCAATGCACGCCCAGCGGGTGTTCGACTTGCGCGGTGCGCAACCTGACAGCGCGAAACCCGCGCCGGCCCGCCCGCCTGGCGGAAACCGCACTGCCGCTGGCAAGGGCCGCCAGAGCCACACTGCCGAGGAAGGGCCGCCGCGCAAGCCGCAGCCGGTTGTCAACTTCGCGTGTCAATGCGCTTCGCTTTCAAGGAACACCAGTCCGGGCAGACCGGTTCGCTGATCAGGCAGGACTTTCAGGATCAGGGCCACATCCAGCTTGGTGAGCCCCGGAGGAATGGCCGCCTTCATGGCTCCGGCTTCGACATAGGTCTTTTCAGCCTTCTGCTCGCCGTTGAGCCACAAGCTGCCCGCACCGTTGACGGTCTGCAGCACGATCAGGCCGCCATTTCTGGTGACATTGCCCGGAACCTCAATCTGGGCAGCAAGCGTGAGATAGCCGGTGGTCCCCGAGAACGGCGGCGGTGTGCCCGCACGCACCCGCTGCCAGCTGTTCATGTCATTGTCGGCAAGAGTGCCCGGCTGCCCCGGTTTTTCCTGCACGACCGGGGACTGGCGCCAGCCCTGGATCATGAAACGCAGCGGCCCGGGCGCGACAGAAGGAACAGAAACCGCCGCCACGGACAGGATCGTGGAGGCCGGAGCAAGTCCGGCAGCGGATGCCGAAAGGCTTGCCCTGCCCTGCGATCCGCGTTCCGTCTGGATGATGGCCTGGGCCAGCCCGTTGAACAGGGGAACATGACTTTCCTTGCCGGAAAAACCCGCATTCGGGTTGCCGTTGCCGACACCGATCAGTCTTGCCCCGCTGACCGAGAGGTCAACGCGCATGTCGGCGGTCGGCACGGGGCGGCCCCTGCTGTCCAGCGCCTCGATAGTCACAGGTACCGCGTCGGCTCCGTCGCCGCGCAGGCGGCTTCGGTCCGGCGTCAGGCGGAGGCGGACGGGCGTCCCGGTGGTTTCCACCGCATCTGTCGCCACCAGCTTGCCGTTCCTGTAGCCATGCGCTTCGAGACGTCCGGGCGCGAATTGCAGGTCGGCACTGAACATCTGGTAGGGATCGGCCGGCCCGTCGGCGACGGTCTTGCCGTTCAGGGTCAGCACGACCTGGTCAAGCTGGGTCGCGACGAGCACCTTGATCGGCGTTCCCGGTTTCCAGTTCCAGTGTGGCAGGATCTTGAGGACCGGCCGGTCGAGCCACTGGGCCTGATGAATGTAGAAAGCCGCCTTGGGAAACCCGCACAGGTCCATGCTGCCGAACAGGCTGGATTTTGTCGGCCATGTGTAAGGCGTGGGTTCGCCATAATAGTCGAAGCCGGTCCAGACAAAGGCGCCGGCGACAAAGGGCCTTGTCGCGATTTCCTTCCACGCCTGCCGGTGGCTGTTGCCCCACAAGGCGTGCTCGGTGTCGTCGGCCGATTTTACGTGCGCATCCTCATCGGTGAACCATTCACCGCGCACCATGAACGCACTGGTGTCCTCGGAACTGGTGATCGGCCAGTCGGGATGCAGGTCATGGAACTTGTCGTAGTCATACTGGTGGTAGTTGAACCCGACGACATCGACGGCCTGGCTGACGTTGACCGGCGCGAATAGTCCCCCGCTCATCGCGGCGGTGACAGGACGGCTCGTGTCCAGTGCCTTGACCGCGGCCGATGCCCTGCGCACCATTTCGTAGCCGCTGGAGGTTCCCTCCATCGGTTCTTCATTGAACACGGACCAGAGAATGACGCTGGGATGGTTGCGGTCGCGCCGGACAAGCCATTGCAACTGTTCGATGTAGTCCGGGCTGACGTTGAACAACCGGTTCTCGTCCATCACCAGCAGGCCCAGCCTGTCGCAGGCATCGAGCAGCGCCGGACTGGGGGCATTGTGGGCTGTGCGGATCGCATTGCAGCCCATCCGCTTGAGCTGCTGCACCCGCCACCAGATCAGCGAATCCGGCACCGCCACGCCAACACCGGCATGGCCGCCGTGAACGCATACGCCCTTGATCTTGACGTGTTCGCCGTTGATCAGAAGGCCCTTGTCCGGATCGAAATGCAGGGTCCTGAAGCCGCAAGGCGTGATCCGCTCATCCACGGTTTGCCCTGCCCGCGACACACGGGTGCGGACGCGGTACAGGTTGGGCGCATCGACCGACCACAACCGGGGCGAAACATCCGTAATTTCGAGTCTGGCAACCGCACGGGCGAGCGGGGAAACAGTAACCTGAGTGCTGGCCGATGCGATCACCGCGTCCCGGTCATCGAGAAGCTCGGCAACAACCCGCACCGACGCGTCCTTCTCCTCGATCGAGTAGAGCGTCGCTTCGACCGGCACAGACCAGCCACCATTGGCCTGCAGCCGGGGATCCGCATGGATGCCGTCAGTGACGATATGGACCGGCGCCCGGTCCACCAGCCAGACGTGCCGGTAGGGCCCGGCGCCTTCGTACCACCAGCCCTCGAACTGCTCGGCATCGACGCGCACGGCAATGCTGTTGAGCGCATCGCCGAAATAGGCATTGGCGGTAAGGTCGATATGGATCGCGCTGTAGCCCGACCAGCTGTGCGCCGTTTCGATGCCATTGAACCAGACCGTCGCCTTGCTGGAGATGGCGCCGAATTGCAGTTCCAGATAGCGCCCGCGCAGCGTCTCATCCAGCCGGAATCCACGCCGGTACCAGGAGATCCCTCGCGCCCGGTACCCCTGGGCAATGTTCTCCTCGGCGTTCGGAACCTCGGCGGCGGCCCAGTCGTGCGGCAACTCCACCAGCGGCCAGTCGCCATCGTCGTAGACGGCAGCAGCAGCACCCACCGCGCCGCCGGCCTTGGTCGCCTCATAGGAAACGCGGTGACCCAGCAGCTTGGGCATGGGGACGTCGCCGCGGTGGAAATGCCAGGCGTCCTCGAACAGGCGCGCGCCCTTTTCAGGTGGCGCAAAGTCACGCGGCGGCACGGACTGCCCCGCTCCTTCAGCCGGACCGGCAAATACCGCACTTCCCGGGGCCGCGAGTGCCACGCCCGTCATCGCGCCATATTGCATGGCGCGCCGGCGGCTGACCCGCAGGCCATGGCTCTCAGTTCCTGTAGTCATTTCGCAACTCATAGTAACTTTGCATCTACGGTCTGATCATTTGGGGGCAGGCAGGAACCCATGATCCACCATCCAGGCGGCAAATGCCTCGGGCCACTTACCTACCGGCATATCCTTGTTACCCAGGCCGAAACCGTGCCCGCCCTTTTCATAGACGTGCAGTTCGGCCTGCTTGCCTGCGGCCGTCCACTGATCGAAGATAACAAGTGCGCGCGGGAACATGATGGGATCGTCCACCGCTACCACTTCAAACAGCGGCGGCGCATCCTGTGGCACCGGCACTGCGGGAGCCGCACCGTAGATCGGGGCGACAAAATCGGGACGGCTTTCGGAATCGCCCTTCATCACGACGTTCATGGCGGTCATGGCCCCGGCCGAAAAGCCCAGGAAACCTATCCGATGCGGATCGATGCCGAACCTGGCTGCGTTGCTGCGCACCAGTTTTACAGCCTGCATCCCGTCTTCCATCGCCAGCTTCTCGCCGGTCTTCACATGCTGGCTTTGCTCATACCGGACCGGCGGCATCGCCTTGGACTCTTCACCTGGCAGGGGCTGGTGGACGCGATATTTGAGCACAAACGCGGTCACTCCCTGGCTGGCGAGCCACTTGGCCACCGAAGCACCTTCAAGATTCCACGCCAGCCCGGTAAATGCCCCGCCTGGCGCAACGATGACCGCTGTTCCGGTGGCCTTGCCCGGTTGCGGCCGCCAGATGCTGAGCGTGGGCACGGTCACATTTGAAATCGACACGTTGCCGCGAAATTCGGGCCCTGCCCATTCGGCTGGCGTTCCAGGCGGCGTTCCGGGCCACAATTCGATTATGTCGCTTGCCGGAGCGTCGACGACATCCGCTCCGGCGCTCCAAGCACCCGCGAAACCCGAAAATAAAAATATAGCGGCTGCCAAACGCCCAATCTGCATTGCACGGACCATAGGTTAACCTCACCCATTTTGTTTTATAAATTCCTTGATTATCATAAATATATATCAAGGAAAATCATCATTATTCGGGACTATAAAGTCCATTATTTAATATAAATATTTTCCGGAACTGATATAAAGAAGGGTCATTGACCACTCCTCATATTATCCGGGCAATAATTAATCACAGTTCAAAATCCGAACCTCAACTTCAGCAGGCCCTGCAGTTGCAAATGATCGATTTTTATCTGTATTGATCTGTTTTGATTGCGTCAATGAATTATATGACAAATTCGCAATCGGTTCCGCTTCGGGCATCATACGACAAGCCAACCTGCCGTCATGCTCGGCCCCTGAATTCGAATTTGCATTTGCCTTGGAGCGGTGCGCAGCCTGATCCCGAAACGCGAAATTGATGCCTGCACACAAGGAGGACGACCAATCCAAGAGCCCCCTCCCGCACAGGACCCTGCACGTGCCAAGGTCGCCCCGGCAGGCAGGCAAGACATTTCCAGCTCGGTTGACCCACAAGATCAGAATTTGGCAGCAAGCGTCAAACATGGGACGTGGACGAATGCGTCGAATAAAGCCCATAACCGTCGGCATGGTAGAAATCGATCTCGCCGAGCACAGGAAGCGCAAGCTCAACCGGACACAAACAATGCTCAATTTGCTGGGCAAGACAATCGTCTCCGGCGGTTACGAGGGGGTGCCATTTCCGACAGAAGAAGAACTATCGAAAACCCATGGAGTCAGCCGTTCGGTAACGCGCGAAGCTGTAAAGATGCTGACAGCAAAAGGACTCGTGAACGCCCGGACACGCCAAGGGACCACGGTGCAACCGCCCTCCCATTGGAACATGTTCGATGCCGATGTTCTCCGCTGGCTGCTCGACCGCGAGCCCTCCCTCGAGTTGCTGCGTCACTTCAATCAATTGCGGATCGCCATCGAACCGGAAGCTGCGGCTCTTGCTGCCATCCACCACACTGATGCCCAAATGCTCCTTATTGAAGCAGGCTTGGCGAGGATGGCTGACGCTGAAACAGGTGCGGACGATCCGCTCGCGTCCGATATTGCTTTCCACGTGTCGATCCTGCACGCGACCCGAAATCCTTTTTACGAACAATTCGAGCCTATGGTCGCAACGGCACTGCGAACCTCGATCCGCTTCACCAATGCAATCAAGGGCCACAGCGCCAGCCTTTGCGATCATGGCGCGGTGGCGCAGGCTGTTGCCGATCGAGATCCCGCCATGGCCCGCGAGGCGATGCGAAAAATCATCGGCGATGTGCTTGAATTGATAGACGACGGCACAGCCTGATACAGGCCGGCACGAATGAAGATCGCTTCGGCATTGCAGGGGGCGTACGCTTGCATCGTTCTTCCGGGAGATTGCGTGAACGGTACGAAATCGGCTGAGTGAGAGAGCGCGCCGTTGACGCTCATGCTTCTCGCGCACATATCTTCATCGCAGCAATGCTTGAGTGGCTGATCGAGTATGACAAGCATCATGCCGCAACAAATGTTCAGGGTCCGAACACGCCCCCCCCTGTTTAATGATGTGACATTGTCAAAATGGCTGCGGCACGTGAGTACGAAATGAACGGGGTCAACAATACAAACGGGGACGCTGAAATCCCGCCCCCGAACATTCCCGCGCCCAACGCCGTTGACCCCGGACACACGCATGAACGCGCCTGCCTCGATTGTGGCACCACGTTGACTGGAAAGCATTGCCAGGAGTGCGGCCAGAAAGCCCACTTGCATCGCACCATCGGCGCATTCTGGCATGACCTGCTGCATGGCGTGCTGCATTTCGACGCAAAGAGCTGGCACACCCTGAAGCTTCTCGCCTGGCGCCCGGGCGAACTGACACGGCGCTACATTGATGGCGAACGCACGAAATTTATCTCGCCGATAGCACTGTTCCTTTTTTCCATTTTCCTGATGTTCGCTGTGTTCCAGATATCCGGAGTCCACAGCCCCGCCGACATGGGCGCGCCGACCAGGAGCACGGATGCTGCCGCTATTCACGGCAGCTCCGGGAAAGAGACGTTCGTGATCGGCGAAGCCCGCGACGGAACATCCTTGAAGGTGCGCAAGACGGGATGGCCCTGGATCGACAAGGGTCTTGCCAAATGGCACAAGAATCCGGGCCTGATGCTCTACAAGCTGCAATCCACCAGCTATAAATTTTCCTGGTGCCTGATCCTGATTTCCATCCCCTTTGTCTGGCTCCTGTTTGCCGGGAATCGCCGTTTCAACAGCTACGACCACACCGTCTTCATTACTTATTCCATCAGCTTCATCACTGTGATGATGAGCGTACTCGCAGCCCTTTATCGTATCGGACTTCCACCCGTCATCGTGGGATCCATTGCGACGATCTCCCCCCCCCTCCACCTTTACAGGCACTTGCGCGGGACCTACGGCCTCACTGTGGTCGGCACCCTCTGGCGCCTGGTGGCATTGCTCCTGTTCATAGCATTGATCATTGCGCTGTTCCTGCAATTCGTCCTGCTGATCGGTATCGCCGGGTGATATTGTAGTGCCGGAAGGGGCGATTTCCGCCGGAAGCGCAGAAAACCGGCCCCTCCATTCCGCCTGGCAAAAACGCGAACGCCCTGCCCGCCTAGCCTGTCCGCGGACACGCTAGAGACTTGCTTCGGACGCAACACCAACGCAATGATGCGGTCGACCTGACAGATTGCTCGATAATCTCTGAGATTGGAATTTCATGACTTCGGATGTGAAGAAGCCGCGCAGGAAGCGCCATGCGGAGCGGCCGGACATCAAGGAGGCCTTGCTGGATGCGACCGAGACACTCATTCGGGAAGAGGGCTACGCTGCGGCGACAGCCCGCAGGATTGCGAGCAAAGTCGGCCTCAAGCACCAGGTCATATTCTACTATTTTGGCAGCCAGGACGAGTTGCTTGCCGCGCTGTTCCGCCGTTTTGCCGATGCCCAGAACGAACGCTTGAAGGCCGCCTTGAATTCCGAGACCCCGCTGAGCAGTCTATGGCACTTGCACCGGGACCCGGAGTCGACCCGCTTTACGCTGGAATTCATGGCCCTTGCCAATCACAACGAGGTGATCCGCTCCGAAATCGCCAAGAATGCCGAAACCGTCCGCAGCATGGAAACGGAAGCGGTCGAACGCCACTTGCGGCAGCGCGGCATCGAACCGCGCATGTCTCCGCAAATGGTAACGATCCTGACCAACGCCTTGGCCCGGCTCCTTGTCCAGGAGGCAAGTTTGGGCATTCACCTTGGGCACGAGGAAGCCCGGCGGCTGTCCGATGCCAGCTTTGCCGCCTTCGAAGCGATGGGCGCAACCATTGGCGGCGTCGAACCGATCATCGATGCCATGGAGACCGGTGAACCTCTTGGCCGCGATGCCGGATAAGCCTGCGCAGAGCGCGCAATACCACTAGACACTTGTCTTCCAGATCCGCCTGCACGACAGTCGGCTCAATACCCCTAGCGACCACCTGGTCGAAAGCCCTTGACCACCCAGGCACGGACGCGTAGGACCCGTTTCCGACCACATGGTCGGAAACGGTGATTTCAGATGCGCTGACGAAAGCCACTGAAGCCGGAATGATGCCGGCCGCTTGAAGATGGGAGACTTCACGGTGCTAGAAGGGTTGCGCAACTTCGTCTCCGGACTGGATCCGCTCGACTGGTGGATCGTTGGCTTCGTCGTTGCTGGTCTGACAGTCGGATTGCTGAGCGGATACTTCCGGGCCCGCAAGATTCAGCCGCGCGGCTTCAAGTGGCGCTTCATCCGTCACGAGATGATGTGGACCGTGATCAACGTCGTCGTGTCCGCCTTCACGCTCGGCGCGATGAAGACCTATCTCGTGCACAACGGCTACATCGTCTACAATTCGGAGCCGGCTTCAGCCTGGGTGATCGCGCTCGAATTCGCGCTGTACTTCTTCCTTTTCGATACCTGGTTCTACTGGGGGCATCGCCTGATGCACATCGAGCCGGTCTACAAATGGGTGCACAAGACGCATCACATTTCGACGTCCACCAATCCGCTGACTTCGACGTCGATCAATCCCATCGAAGCGTTCATCAACGGGTCGATGGTGCCGGTATTCATGATGGCGGCCACGCTCCTGTCCCGGCACGTGGACGGCTTTTCGCCGATCCACACCGCGACCGTCGCCCTGATCGCGCCGACGAGCATCATCATGGGCTTCTACGTCCATTCCGGTTTCGAGTTCCTGCCGCGCTGGTGGAACAAGTTCTGGCTGACGAAGTGGTTCATCTCGGCCACCTTCCACGACCAGCATCACCGCCACTTCATCGGCAATTTCGGCGGATACACGACGATCTGGGATCGCCTTTGCGGCACCATGCGCAAGAATTACGAGCCAGATTTCGAGAAGATCGCGACGCGGCCGCTTGAGCCTGCGGCGATCATCCGCGGCCGGCGCCAAGCCAAGGCCTGAGCAGCAGCCTGCCCTCACAAGATCGGATATTCACGGAGAGAGACATGAAAAACTTTGCGGAAATCGACTACTTCACGGACCTGGATCTCATCGCCAGCCCGCACGAATATTTCAACTATCTGCGTTCGATCGGTCCGGTTACGCCGCTGCCGACGCACGGCGTCATTGCTGTGACCGGGTGGGCGGAAGGCACCGCTGTCCTGAGCGACGCGAAGACGTTCTCTTCCGTCAACACCGCGACCGGCCCCATCCCGCCGCTGCCATTCGCGCCGGAAGGCGATGACATTACCGCGCAGATCGAAGCGCACCGCTCGACCATGCCTTACGGCGCGATGCTCGTGGCCCAGGACGGCGATGAGCACAAGAAAGCCCGCCGCCTGCTGACCGGCCTCCTGACGCCGAAGCGTTTCCGCGAAAACGAGGAATACCTGACGAACCTCGCCGACCGCATGATCGACGGCTTCATCGACAAGGGCGGGATCGACGTCATTTCCGAATATGCGCACCCCTACGCCACACTGGCCATCGCGGATCTTCTCGGCATGCCCGAGGAAGCCTGCGCGGCCGCGCTGGAAGGCTGCGGAAATCTGCCGGGCCATATCGGCAAGGTCGAAGCGGAAAAGACCAATCCGCTGGAAACGCTGGCCATGCATTTCTACGGCTACATCTCGGAGCGCCGGGAGGCCCCGCGCGACGACGTGATGACCATTCTGGCCCAGGCCAAGAATGCTGATGGCAGCCTGCCCGACATCGGTGAAATCGTCGCTCTGGCCGCCGTGCTGTTCGGGGCCGGACAGGATACGACGGTGCGGCTTATTGCCGCCACGCTGAAGACGCTCGGCGAAAATCCGGAGCTTCAGGAAAAGATCAAGGCGGACACCAGCCTCATTCCCGCCTTCGTCGAGGAAGTCCTGCGGATGGACGGGCCGACGAAGTCGTTCTTCCGCTTGGCGACCTGTCCGGCGAAAGTCGGCGACATGGACGTCGCACCGGGAACCGCGATCATGGTCTCACCGACGGCAATGAACCGCGATCCGCGCAAGTTCGAAAACCCCAACGAGTTCCAGCTTGACCGCAGCAACGTCCGCGACCACCTGTCGTTCGGATATGGCGCTCACGGTTGTCTCGGCGCCCCCCTTGCGCGTGCCGAAGCGCGCCTTACGATTGAGAAGCTGCTCGCCCGGGTCAACAACATCCGGATCAACGAGAGCATCCACGGGCCCGCGGAGGCGCGCCATTATGACTACGAACCCAACTATACGCAGCGCGCCCTGCGCAGCCTGAACATCACCTTTGAAAAGGCATGATGGGCCGGCATGACAAGGCAGTGGGTTCGAGAGGAGTCTGAACGATGAAAAACATTCTCGAAGGTAAAACTGTGCTGATTGCCGGTGCCGGTGGCATCGGCAACGGTCTGGCCAAGCGTTACGCAGCCGAAGGCGCCAATGTCGTGCTGGGCGACATTGACGTCTCCATCGCCCAGGAAGCCATCGATGCGATTACGCAAAGCGGCGGCAAGGCGATTGCGACGACGCTCGACGGAGCGGACGAAGCATCGATCAATGCGGCCGTGTCGCTGTGCCTCGACACGTTCGGCGCGCTGGATGGCCTTCATGCCAACTTCGCATTCATGGCCGACGGCAATCCCGAAGTGGGCATTCTTGAACTGCCACTCGAGATCTACGACGAAACACAGCGGGTCAATGCGCGCGGCTTCTACCTGTGCACCCGCGCCGTTCTGCCCGTGATGATAGAGCGCGGTGGCGGATCGATCGTCTATACCAGTTCGGCCGCTGGTGATGCCGGCAGCCCGGCACAAGTCGCCTATGCCATGAGCAAATCGGCCGGTCATGCGCTGATGCGTCATGTCGCACGGCGTTACGGTGCAGCGGGAATAAGAGCCAACACGATTGCCCCGGCCCTCACACTCCATTCCCGGATCGAACATCTGGTCCCGCCGGAAATGACCGAATTCGCGCGCGCGGCGGCCGCCATCAAGGCCCGCGTGGGGCGCCCCGACGATCTTGCGGCCATGGGCGCATTGCTGCTTTCCGACGACGGTTCATACATCACGGGCCAGGTTATCGCCATCGATGGCGGTACCACGATGCGTCCCTGACGTCCGTTCGACACCGTCCATTACATTCACAGCACTCGCGTTAGAGAGGAGACGCCAATGCTCGCCAAGACTTTCGAAGATATCGCCACCGCTGCGCAGCGCTACGATGGCAATCGCCGCACGGCCATCGATTACGGTCTGTTCCAGAAGAACCTCATGGACCGCTCCAAGCACGCCGAGGACTACTCTCCCGACGAATGGCTGGGACTCAAGCAGTTCGTTACCGACGATTTCGAACGCATCGGCAACTTCAAGGAAGTCATGACCTTCGCGGACATGGTCGCCTTCCTGCAGGCCTGGAGCCCCACCATTCACTGGGAAGGTTCGTTCAAGCGCGTGATGGAATACGATAACGTCGTCGTGCTGGAACTCGAGGAGCGCGTCGGCGAGGGCGAAGCTCAGAACGCAGTCAATTCCGTGACAGTCTATGAATTTGATGACGCGGGCAAGATCCGCCATCTCGATGTCTATCTGCAGTCCGAGCCCGGGCAGGTCAGCAAGGGCGAAGAGTACCCGGTCTGAACACTATCTTCACGGCGCACGGCATCACCGGCGCCGTGAACTCAAGAAAATGGGAGAAGTCATGACCAAGCCCCTCGCAGGCAAGACTGCACTCGTAACCGGCGCTTCTCGCGGACTGGGCCGTGCAACAGCGGAGGCCCTCGCAAAGCTCGGCGCGATCGTCGCGATCAACTATGCCAGCAACGATGCCGCAGCACAGGACGTGCTCAAGGCGATTGAAGCCGAGGGCGGTCAGGCCTTCCTGATCAAGAGCCCGCAAGGCAGCTATGAAGCCGCCGTCGAAATGGTGGACGCGCTCGATGCCGGTCTGAAGGAGCGTACCGGCAGCGGCGATCTGGACATCCTGATCAACAACGCCGGTGGCGGCCCCGTTCACACCATCGACGACACCTCCCCGGAAGTGTTCGAAAAGGTGATGGGCGACAATTTCACCGGCGCGTTCTACGCTACCAAGCTTCTCAAGCCGCGAATGCGTGATGGTGGCAGAGTGGTCTTTGTAAGTTCACTCGGTGCCAAGAGCGCCTTGCCCCAATACGTCATCTATGCCTGCGCCAAGTCCGCCATTGAGACGTTGACCGTCGTGGTCGCAAAGGAACTCGGCCCGCGCGGTATCACGGTCAATTGCCTCATGCCCGGAATGATCGCCTCCGACGCCAATGCAGACCTGCGCGCGGACGAACAGACGAAGGCATATCTCGAACAGAATACCTGCTTGCGGCGGCTGGGCGTGCCTTCAGACTTCTCCGGTGCCGTCCTTTCTCTGGTGTCTCCTGAAATGGGCTACATTACCGGTCAGGTGATCGAGGTGAGCGGAGGCATGTCGCTCTGACCCGCCTTTGAGCGGCAAAGAGCCCAATCCGTTCGAGAGGCGACCATGCAATGGGCAGGAAAACTGCCCATTGCGCCCTCGGTTACCCGCAAGGTTATTCGAGAGCAGGGCTAGCAAGCCTGTATCGAAACGCACCACGGCCCATATTCGACCGAGCGGTCGGTAAACTCGTTGACGCTGAAACGGCCGTTGCTTAGCCTTCCAGACCTGGAAGCCGCTCAAAGACATTCCCTAGTCAAGGTGCAGTGGCATCGGACCAACAACGGCAACAGGCCTTTGCTTAAGGCCGGGAAGAGAGGACGCCATGATCAATTTTCGTGCGGTCAACCGCATCGTGCCGGTGGGAGCAGCCGCCCTTCTGACCGTAACGGCACATGCAGCGCCTCCTCAAAAGACGGTGGCAAACGCTGCAGTAACAGTGGAGTTTGGCAAATCGCTCGGCCCCATGCCGCAGCCGGAACGCTACAACAACCTGACTGACTTCGACCTCTACACCAAACAGCGTGTCGAGGACGTGAAGTTCTACAACCAGCAGGGGCTCCACGGATCGATCTACAGGGTCTGGCTCGCGGAAAAGCTCTACGATCCGGCCAGCGAAACCTACGACATCGACCAGATGGCCGCCTACCTTGCCGATGCCGGCGCGATATCCGACACCATCCTGCTGAACGTCATGCCTTCAAGGCTGATCATGGAGGGCAAGACACCCGCGCAGATGGCCCCGATCCTTACGCGCCTAATACGCGACCTCAAGTTGCGGTTCCCGAAGCTGGAATACATCGAGGCCTTCAACGAACCGGACCATTCGCTGTCCGCGGAACTGAAGCCCGAGGACCTCTACCGGTATTACGTGCCGTTTTACGAAGCCGTCGATGCGGTCAACCGTGATCTCAAGCCCGAACTGCGGATCAAGCTCGGCGGTCCTGCCCTCTTCATGTTCAGCCCGGAATGGCTCAACGCCTTCCTCGACGGTTACGCGGCCGACCCGTCGCCCGACAAGAAACTCGATTTCCTGTCTTACCACGCATACGGCCTGTTCTACCTCAAGCCGGGGACAACGGAGATGACGAAGCCCCCTGTTTTCTTCAAGGAAAATCCGGAGCAGGTCGCCGCGTACCGCCCCCTTATCGAAGCGGAACTGCGCAAGCGCGGACTTGACGAACATCTGCCCACCTACATCACCGAAATGGGGCTCTACCCCGGCCCCTCCTTCGACAACATGGCCGACGCCCGGCCCGATTATCTCCGGCAGGCAGCAGGCATGGCGTCGCTTGCCTACTGGTTTCTCGAAGACAAGGACAACGTTCCGTTCAACTGGGTGCTGCGTCATCAGACCGAAGAGCGCAAGGATCAGTTGATCACTCGCGCGGGCAAGGACAATCCAGTGCCGGTCCGGACATTCTCGCCTTACGGCAACATGATGCTGATGATGGCGAAGCTGAAGGGCGAACGTGTCCCGGTGGTTTCAAGCGGCCGCGAAAACGGCAAGGGCATCTACGCCTTCGCAACGCATGACAAGACCGGCGCCGCTGTCATGGTCTGGAACTACCAGCACACCGGCGAGCAGACGATAACGGCGACGGTCAACATGGACGATCTTCCCGAAGGCCTGCGCAATCGCAAGTTGCGGCAGCGCACGTTCCTGATCGACGGCCAGACCAGCAACTACTGGGCCGATCCGCAGAAGGCCAACCTGCAACAGGTTGGCGAGGCCAGGGTATCGGTGAAGTCCGACTACACCTTGAAAACACGCCTGGGGCCCAACGCCGTCGAACTCATCGTCCTGGAACCTGAAGGCTAATCGATCCCGATACAGGCAATAACATCCCTGTCCCGAATGACAGGGTGGGAGACAATGTCATGAAGAATCCTTCCCCCCGGTTGGCTGCATCGCTGCTTTTCGCGACGGCCCTGTGCCCTCTCCCTTGCTTTGCGCACTCCTCGGAAACGGACGCCGATGCGCGTGCGGAAAAGGCCGTGGCACAGATGACGGAAGAGGAAAAACTCTCCCTGATGCAGACCGAACTGCTTGCGCGCATTCCTTTCGACAAGCAGCCCAAGGATATCGCCATCGGCGTTGGCTATACGCCCGGCGTGCCGCGCCTGGGGGTGCCGCTACTGACGGAAAGCGATGCCAGTCTTGGCGTGGCCAACATGGGAGGCTTCATCCGCCCGAAAGACGGCGCGACCGCCCTGCCCTCAGCCATGGCCATGGGATCGACGTGGGATCCCGGGCTGATCGAACAGGGCGGCCGGATGATGGGCGGCGAGACCCGCGCCAAGGGTTTCAATGTGCTGCTGGCCGGCGGCGTCAATCTGGTGCGCGAACCGCGCAACGGACGCAACTTTGAATACTTCAGTGAAGATCCCCTGCTCAGCGGGACTCTGGCCGGCTCATCGATCCGGGGCATCCAGTCGAACAACATTGTCTCGACCATGAAGCACTATGTCCTCAACGCGCAGGAGACGGGTCGGTCCTTCCTCAACGTCAACATAGACGAAGCAGCCATGCGCGAGAGCGATCTTCTGGCTTTCGAGATTGCCAACGAAATCGGGCAGCCCGGATCGGTCATGTGTTCGTACAACAAGGTCAACGGCGTTCATTCCTGCGAGAACGACTTCCTCCTGAACACGGTCCTGCGCCATGACTGGGGCTTCAAGGGCTGGGTCATGTCGGACTGGGGCGGCGTGCATAGCGTTTCTGTCGACAAGGGCCTCGACCAGGAATCCGGCGTGCGTTCGCTGGGCGAAAGCTATTTCGGCAAGCCGCTGCATGACACACTCGCCGATGGATCGATCAAGCCCTCGGATATCGATCGCTCCGTCACACGGATTGTGCGCACCATGTACAAGCTGGGCCTGGCGGACCATCCGGTCAGTGTGGGCAATCCCATCGATTTCGAGGCCAACGGAAAAGTCGCCCAGGCCATCGCGGAACAGGGCATTGTCCTGCTCAAGAACGAAGGCAATCTCCTCCCGGTCGCGGCCAGCGCGCGAAAGATCGTGGTGATCGGTGCACACGCCGACGTCGGCGTTCCCTCAGGCGGCGGATCGTCGCAGGTCTGGCCGGCGGGCGGCGCGTCGCTGTCGCTAGCGATCCCCGGTGACGCCATTTATCACCGCAGGCTGTACATGCCTTCTTCCCCACTCCAGGCCTTGCGGGAACAGTTCCCCGATGCCGATGTCGTGTACGACGACGGCACCGATCCCGCACGAGCCGCGGAAGCCGCCAAGGGCGCCGATATCGCCATCGTCTTTGCCGAGCAGTTCATGGCTGAAGGGCACGACTCGCTGGACCTGATGCTGCCGGACAATCAGAACGGTTTGATCGAAGCCGTTGCCGCGGCGAACCCGAAAACGGTCGTCGTACTGGAAACCGGCGGCCCGGTCCTCATGCCCTGGATTGACAAGGTCCCGGCGGTTATCGAGGCCTGGTACGCGGGCCAGCGTGGCGGCCATGCCATTGCCCGGGTCCTTTCCGGCGCGGTCAATCCGTCCGGGCGCTTGCCGGTCACTTTCCCCTCGTCGGTCGATCAGCTTCCCAACCCCGTCCTGCCCGGCAGCGACCGCATAACGCTGAAACCCGGCTCGGACCTTTACGACATGCCGACGGAACAGGAGCCTCTCAACGTCACCTACCCGGAAGGGCCGGACGTCGGGTACCGCTGGTTCGCCAAGCAGGATCGCAAGCCCCTCTTCGCGTTCGGGCATGGGCTCAGCTACACGAATTTCGCCATGTCCGCGCCCAAGCTCTCAGGCATGACGGCACGCTTTACCGTCAGCAACACGGGTAGCCGCGGCGGTGCCAGTGTGGCCCAGCTCTATCTGGTGTCCCGCGCCGGCAAGGCCGAGCGGCGGCTGGTGGGCTATCAGCGCGTGGAACTTGCGCCAGGAGCCAAGCAATCCGCGACCATCACGATCGAACCGCGCCTGCTGGCCGATTGGCACAATGGCGGCTGGTGGATGCCGAAAGGCGAATACAGGTTTGCACTCGGTGACGACGCGCAGCATCTGGATCGTGAGGTTTCGGTAAAATATGCTGAGCGCAGCTGGAAAGAAGTCGGCGGCAAGCAGTAAGCATTCAGGCAGTTACAAGGCTTGCCGGCTGAAACTCCTCCGGGGTCCGGCAAGCCAGCCTGACTCGCGCATGGGCCAATCCCCACATGCGGGACTCAATTACCGGCCGGTCTCGCTCATGCCTTGGGCCATGACGGACTGATATTCCTGTTATGCCCGTATTTCGGCTTGGGCCGGTGTATGAACGCACTGGATGTTAGAGCCTTCAATTCTGCTAGTCGGCAGTGGTGCCTATTGCACATTTGCGCCATTCAATCATATTCGACCGCCCACCGCGTGCAGAGGCCAGCTACCTAGCGAGCGATCCCACGGCCAAGAAAAACCCACACGCGGTAAGGCAGACTTCTGGCACGATCCGGCTTGGCTGCCTCCCATTAGCTAAGCCTCATGCGACCTATAAAAACGGGCGAGTGATTGCTCACTCGCCCGCAGTGCTCTCCGGGAGGGAGAAAGCTTGATCGTTTACCTGGACCCGAACGCGTACCGGAAGTTGACGCCGAATTCGCGCGGCGGGGTCGAGTTGATGATGGCGTATGTGCTGGTCGTGCTCGCACCGCTGGTGGTCCTGTACGTCGGCGGCTGCAGTTCCTGATATCCCGAAACGGCAGGCGCGTTGATCAGGGTCGCCTTGCTCGTATCCAGTAGGTTCTTCGCAAACAGGTTCAGTTCCCATGCGCCGCGCGGATCACGGATACCAGCAAACATGTTGAGCAGACCATAGCTGCCGATCGAATCGAACGACAGAGTGGGATCCCCCTGCGATTTGCCCTGGAAGGTCAGCAGTCCGCGCGTGAAAAAGTCGACCTTGTCGGAAATCGGAACATTGTATGATGCCTGCACGGTTGTGCTGAATGGTGCCTGCGCGGACGAGCGCTGGCTGACCCGGCAGGCCCCCATGTAGTTACTTCCGTAGGCCGCTTGAACCTCCGCAAGGGTCGGTGCCGACGTCAGGTTATCAGGCACGCCATCCCCGTTGAGGTCATCGCAAGGAACGAGGCCGTTCTTGATCTTGCCCTTTGTGTAAGACGCCGTCATGCCGAGATCGAAGTGCGGCGTAACCTTGAACCCGATTTCCGCTTCGACGCCGTTGACCTCGACGGGCACATTAGCGGCAAACTGCGCCGACTGCCCCACGCCTGCTGCAAACGAACCCGTGCTGGCGACGTACGTGAACGTCTGCGTGTAAACGCCCGCAGTGAGCTTGTACGGGTAGTTCGTGAACGTCTGGTGATAGCCAGTGATGTTCACACGCAGGCGATTGTCGAGGAATGTGCTCTTCAGGCCCAGTTCGTAAGACTTCGAGCTTTCGGAATCGAGATAGGTAAAGGACCTCTGGAGGTCAGACTGAATCGGGCTGAAATTGCCAACGATGGTCGGCCCCGGCCGGTAGGAAGAACCGGTGCTTGCATAAACCATCACCTCAGGCGTGATGAAGTATTGCGCGGAAGCGGTGTAAATCCACTTGTTATCATCGACTTTCGCAGCTCCCGGCAAGACTGTCGAGCCAATAGTCAGCGTACCCGCGGGGCTCTTGAAATTGATGTAGCGCAGACCGCCGGACAGTTGAACCTTGTCGCCGATATGCGCAATCACGTTACCGAAAACAGAATTTTCTTTGACATCACCAGACGTGAGGACATCCGTCGGCTGAACGAACACCACACCGCCGCCGTATGCCGGCGGCAACGGCAGAACGACAGGCGTCTCTAGCGTCAGTTCCGTCGGAGCATGCCGTGTCCAGTTGAAATAGCCGATCACGTAGTCGAACATATCAAACAGACGGCTATCGTTCTGCAGCCGGACTTCGTGCGTGGTTTCGTTCGTCCGGGAATGAGTCGTCTGGAAATAGTCGAAGCCTTCGAACGCATTGGCCAGATCGGAGTTGGTCTGGGCTACAATGTCACCCTTGGTATGAGCCCCCTGATAAATCAGCACCTGGTCCGCAAAGCGGGCTTCCGCGCGCCAGTTGAACAGATCGAACTTCTGGTGGTAGGTTCGCGGGGTTTCCTGGATCGACAGGCGGTCCTTCGGCTTGATGACCAGCGAACTTTCGGCCGCGGTCGAATCGAACAGACTGAACGAAGCATACTGGCTGTACGAGCGGGACTGCGTATCGGTGCGCTGGTACATACCTTCAAACCGCAGCCAATCGGCCGGCTCGAAAAGCGCAGTCAAACGTCCGCCCTTTGAACGGGTGAACGGATCGCGGCCATCCAGCCCGGTGTTGATCGTCCTGACGCGATTACCCTCGGTCTCGCTCCAGGTGCCAGCGGCTCGGATGCCCAGCACGCCTTCGATGATGGGCACACCGACGGCACCATTGAAGTTCAGCGAGCCGATATCACTGGCACTCGTCGAAAGATTGCCGCCTACTTCATAGAGATCCGGCTTCCTGGTGGTTACGGTGATCGAACCAGACGGCGACGCGCGCCCCCGCAAGGTCCCCTGGGGGCCCCTCAGCACATCGACCTGGGCGACGTCGTACATCTGCTGCAGGACGAGCGTACTGTTGGCCACAGCATCATTCAGGTAGAATTCCACCGTCGGCTGGGTACTGGCATTGATGTCGAAAGCGACACCCCGGATTTGCGCATTACTGCCGATACCGTTGTCGTTGACTTGCAGCTGGAGCCCCGGAACGAGCGTCTGCACCTCGGTGAAATTCTGAAGATTAAGTTTTGCGATCTCGTCCGACGTGACCGAATTGACCACGACGGGAACGTCCTGCACGTCCTCTTCCCGCCTCCGCGCGGTTACGACGATGGTAGTGGTCTCACTGGCCGTTTCCATTTCGGCCGCACCGGAACTTCCGGCCACCGCCTCTGCGTGAGCAGGTGCCGCCAGCGCCCACACGCTTGCCGAACACAATACTGCTTGCTGCAACCTTCTCATTGCTTCCTCCCCATGATTTGGGACCTGACTCGAATGCAGATCTCTAGTCTGGGTAATGATGCTCAAACTTCAGTGCAACATTTTTCGACCACATGGTCGGAATGATGGGCACATAATGATCATATGTATTTGTTTTCAATGTATAACTTGTTTGGTTATTATCCGGAACAGCGACCGATAACGCCCACCGACACACAGACTGACACCGCCCGGAGCGATCTGATATTCCATGCGCTTTCCCGGCACCATCTGCCCCGCCGAGCGCCCAGCAGTCCGGAATTGGGAGCCCTCGCCCCGGGGTCGGGTCAATGCGCTCGCGACGGACTAGCGTCCTAGGGACAAGAGAGAAGCACCCCGGCGATGGTGATCAGCCGGGGCGCTTCCTTGGTCACTTGAACTTGAAACCAAGCTCGATGCCATATGTGACCGGGTCATTGTAGGCAGAGCCGATGCCGAAATCGCCATAGGTGATCTGCGTACGGTACCGACTGTCGGTAACATTGTCGCCCCACAGTGCCACGGAATACGTCTCGCTGGGATCAGTCCATTCGGCCCGCAACGAAAGCGTTTCAAAACCCTTTTGCTTGAACTGTGTCCCCGACGGACCGAAGTAGTAGGACGAGGTATAGTATAGGTTGCCCGACAAGGTGAATGTCCCACCGGCAAGGTCGGTGGCATAGTTGGCTCCGAGAAAACCGGTGAATTCAGGTGTGCGTTGCATCGGCACATTCTTGAGGATCGTATCGGTGTTCACGTAGAATGTCCTGCCAGGGCCGCACGCGTCAGCATACTTCGCACCTGCCGGAGCCGGACAAAACTTATAGATCGGAGCGCCCTGAACCTCCCCATTTGCCAGCACTTGCCCGAACGTCTTGTAGCGGGCGTGCACGTAGGAAGCGCCCGCCATCAACTTGAATGCTGGCGTAACCTGATAATTGAGCTGCCCCTCAAGGCCGTAGATTTCCGACTTTGCGGCGTTTACCAGCTCAGCCGTTCCTGCACGATAGATGGAGACCTGCAGGTCCTTGTAGTCATAGTAGAACGCGGCAGTTTCGAACGACAGGCCATGCGTGGCATACTTGAAGCCAACCTCGTAGGCGGAAATCTTCTCGGGCTTCACCCGGCTGCACTGGTACGGCGGAGTCTGGCATGTCCCGCCGACATCCAGGATCGCCGCCTTGTAACCTTGTGTGTACGAGGCATAGACGCTCATTTCATCGTTGGGCTTGTATCGCACGACGAAGCGCGGAGTCAGGCGATCGCCTCTCGCGAACTTGACTGCGCCTGGATCGTAATCGCGCAGGTAGACGCGCCCGTCTTTTGCGGCAATCGTCGTACCGTTGCCCAGATCGAGCGTGGGCGCGAGAAAGCGCGTGTTGAAGTACGCATCATCGATCTTGTCATAGGCATAGCGCAGACCAGCCGTGACGAAGAGCTTGGGTACGACCTCGTACGTCCCATCGAAGAACGCAGCATAGCTGCGAACTGTCGTCGCCGACCCCCCCAGGCGAATTCTCTGGTTCGGCCCGTACCCGAAACTGTCGATGAAGGTAATATACGTGTCCGTATTCTCGAAATAGAATGCGCCAGCTGTCCATTGCAACGGACTTCCGGGCTTTGAATTGAGCAGGAATTCCTGACTCCAAGTCTCATCTTTGACGGGAAGGCCAAACTGAAAGATTTCAACAGCCGAATAGTCAAGATCGAACGACTGGTCGACGTTTTCGTTGCGATATTGCGAATACGATGTGAAATTCGCAAAACCGAGATCCGCCTCAAGGGTTGCCTGGAGAACATCGGAGTTGGATTTGAAAAACTCCGGAACCGAACCTGTCGCAATCTCATTGGGCTTCGTGGTGTAAGTGCCCGGTATTCCGCCAAACGGCGCACCCAGCCCGAACTCGCTATCCACAAAACTGCGCGCCGTGAGGTTGGCTTTCGGATCATCATTTTCCGAATGCTTCCAGCGCAGCAGCAGGCTGACGTCGTCCGTCAATTCAGCCTTCATGCCAAGCCTGACCGACCAGTTCTCGAACTTGCCTGCCTTTTTGTTGCCACTGCTGATGTCGGTAACCCAGCCGTCGCCACGACGGTAAAGTCCTTCGACCGACATGGCGACCCGGTCGGATATCGCGACATTGCCGAAGCTCTGCGCCTTCAGTTCATTGAAACGCCCGTAACGGATCTTGCCCTCCAGCGAGTTGCCCGCTGTGCTGGGGTCCCTTGTTTGAACCAGGATTGCGCCACCGGTCGTATTGCGGCCGAATAGTGTTCCCTGGGGCCCCTTGAGAACCTGTATGCTCTCGACGCTGAGAAGATCGAAATCCGCGGCAAGCGGGTTGGGCGAATAGAAGCCGTCGATGTAGATGCCGACATTTGCACCGCCACCCGAAGTCGTCACGGCAGTGCCGATCCCACGGATGCTCGGTTGAACAAATCCGCCTCCCGTACTGTCAAAGCGAAGGCCGGGAGAGACTTTGGAAATGTCGGTAAGCCCCGTGACGTTGGCGGTCGCCAACGCACTACTCGATATGTTCGTGATCGAAATCGGAACATCGACCTGCGCTTCCTGTCTGCGCTGTGCCGTAACGATAATGACATCGCTATCGACGGTCGCCACCCTCTCATCCTGAGCCAAAGCCGACGTAGCCGCAAATGGACAAACGGCAACAAGCGCCAGTACCGAAACCGCGCCAGACCACACGATGCGCATAGCAATCCTCTCCTGATGTTTATATGTTTTCGCCGCATTGTTAGCAGCAAGCCAGATTGTAGCAAGATTTTTTTCGGCACTCGCCTAACTTTTGCACTTGAGAAGCTTGCTGACAGCGCCCTAAGTTCCTGCCGCCCCCGCTATGGGGGTCGATGCAGAACAGCGACTGCCCCTAGACTGTAGCCGCCCCCTTTATCGTGACGGATAGAGAATTCACCGCTAGCAACGCACGGCAGCCAGGATCGGGCCAGATGTGCATAAGTGACCAGCACCTGAACGCGACAAGACCGGGAACAACCCTCGTGACAGAACGAAATCCAACCATAACCGCCCAACCAACCGACCTAAGCAAAGGAAAAATCGACACCAGATCACAAATACTTGCTGCAACTGAAGCAATAATGCTGGACGAAGGTTATGCAGGAGTTAGCTCAAGAAAAGTAGCAACAAGAGCAGGACTGAATTCAAAACTTCTTCATTATTATTTCAAGAATATGGACGAACTTTTTATAGCCGCCTTTCAGCGAAGAGAAGACTTTCATCTTGGTCAATTTGCGAGCGCTATTGCCTCAAGCACCCCGCTTCACGATATCTGGATGCTGAACGTGGATGCCGCAAGCAGCAAGCTGTACCTCGAATTCAATGCATTGGCCTGCCATCGCCCTGCCGTCCGCGAAGTCATCTCAAAATCGAATGGGCGCGACCGGATCACAATGGCGGCAGCCCTGCAGACAGTGTTCGAGCGATATGGAATCAGCACAACCCAGTACCCACCCAAAGTGATGGCGATGACCATCGCAGGTTTCGCACGCGCCTTCGCAACCGACCGGGCCCTCGGCACCAAGGACGGCCACCAGGAGGTGCTCGAATTCGTTGCAGAGCTCCTCGGGAATCTGGAGCCAGAGCAGGGAAAATCGCAAACAGACTGATCGCCGCCGGACAACCACCAGCCCAGAAAGCCCATCGAAGACTCTGCCCCCGGCCATTCGTCGCGAATTACACCAAATTTTTAGGCATTCGCCTAAATTGCGTGACAAGCGGCGTGAAAGGCGCTAGCAGACACCTCATCGCTGCCACAGCAAGAGCAGCGCGAGGGGAAGTACGATGCCTGAAATTGAACTGATAGATCCGCTCCTTCGGCGTCCCTTGATCACGGAACGCGACTTGAACGAATCGTCAAACGTCGAGTTGCCTGTCGGCCTTCGCGTGGTTTCGGCAGACAGCCACCTCGAAATTGGCGACGACATTTTTCGGGAACGCTTTCCCGGCCGATTGAAAGAGAAGGCACCGCGCGTCTGGTTCGACCAGTACTGGCACATCGGCTTCAAAGGAGAAGCTGAAGCCTTGAAACTGGGTGAGCGCGGGACAAACGCCCTGACGCGAAGCAATCTTGCCAACGTGCACGATGTGGCAGCGCATCGCGAGGCAATGGATGCCGAAGGGATCGAGTTCGAGATCCTCTTCCCGCAAACACTGATCGGCTTCATCCGTTATCCGGATCTCGAAGTTCAGGAGAACATGTACCGGGTTTACAACGAATACACGATGGAGCGGCTCAGTGTGAACGCGGGACGATCGGTGCCAGTCGGGATCTTTGGAAACTGGTGGGATCCGGACGCGGTAGATCGCTCGATGCAACAGATCGTGGACCTCGGCTTCAAGACTTTCATGGTGCCCTGCAACCCGGGCAAGGACAGGAACGGCAGGGATCTGTCCTACGCGGACAAGCACTTCGACCGTTTCTGGTCCGCAGCGAACGAAGCAGGACTGCCGGTCTGCTTTCATATCGGAGAAGCTATCGACATCGACCGGCGTGGCGGTGTCGGCGCGGCCAATATGGTTTTGTTCGCTCCGTTCCGCAGACCATTTGGCCAGATGGTATTCGGCGGCGTATTCGACCGCAATCCAAACCTGCAGGTAGTCTTTGCGGAAGGGGGTATCGCCTGGGTTCCCCCGGCCCTTCAGGACGCCGAGGCACAATACGATATCCACCGGGATATTCTCGACCCCATCGAGCACCGCCCGAGCCATTACTGGCACACCCATTGTTACGCGACGTTCCAGAACGATCGTCTTGGACTCAGCCAGATCGACCTTATCGGCGCCGACCGCGCGATGTGGGCTTCCGACTATCCCCACAGCGAGGGCTCTTACGGTTATGGCCGCGAATCCATGAAGGCCGTGGTGGATGCGGTTGGCGAGGAGAAAGCGCGCCTCATCCTTGGCGAGAACGCAATCCGCGTCTTCAAGCTGGATTGACTGCTGACGCGGCTTCGCCACGCCCTGCACCAAATCATCAAAGTGACCGGTGCGATCGGCCCGAACGTCGATACGTGCCGCATCAAAATCGGGAGAAGGAAATGAAGATTGCCACTGCTACATCGACTGTTAGCGAACTCGGACCTCTCGCGCAGCGGGTATACGGCTTCGTCGACACCCAGAAGAAGATCCTGGCGGCAGGCGTGACCAAGGAATCGGATTGGGACCCGCTGACCGAGTTCATTGATGCTGACAAGTTCAAGCGCGTGGGGGCCTACCTCGAAGAACTGACCTGGCCCGACTACAGGAAGTTCCTCACCGGATGGATGGCAGGCGGCACCCGTTTCGAGTTCACCGAATTCCAGATCAGCGAAGTCGGTAACAGCGTGTTCCAGGAAATCGAGGAGCGGCACTGGCGCGGCGAGGAATTCATCCGCAAGAACGTGATCGCTGTCTACAAGTTCGACGACGCCGGGAAGCTCTATCACCTCGACATCTACGAACAGGCCCAGGATTCCGGCGACTGGATCAAGGAATCGGCGCGGGCTGCGACTGCGGATGCCTGACCATAAACCCCTGATCGCGAAGCGGCTTCAGGGAAAGTCGATCCTCGTCGCCGGCGGCGGCGGGATCGGCAATGGCCTTGCCCGGCGGTTCGCCGCAGAGGGGGCCAATGTCGTGCTGGGCGATATGGCGGTGGATGCGGCGGAGAAGACTGCGCGGGACATTCGAGACCATGGCGGCAGCGCCATTGCGGTCGAATTGGACGGTGCAGTGGAGAGTTCAGCCGCCGCCGCAGTTTCGCTCGCCTGCGAGCGTTTCGGCGGTCTCGATGGCCTGCATATCAACTTCGCCTCATTCGTCGATCAAGACCCTGCCAACGGCGTCCTTGAACTGCCGATGACCGATTTCGACGAGACCATGCGCGTCAATCTGCGCGGGTACTATCTTTGCACCCGCGCCGCGCTTCCCGCCCTGCTGGCGCGGGAGAGTTCCAGCATCGTTTTCACCAGCTCTCCGGCTGCCTGCAAGGGCGAGCCGGTAAGAGTTGCCTATGCCATAGCCAAGGCCGGCGTCGAGGCGCTCATGCGCCATGTCGCGGCCCGTTATGCCGAACGCGGACTGCGGTCCAACTGTATCTCGCCCGGGGCGACGATGCACGAACGGCTGGAACGCGAACTGGACGATGAGACCAAGCAGTTCTGCTACAGCCTGGCCCTGATCAAGTCCCGCCTGGGACGGCCCGACGACATCGCCGCGATGAGCGCGCTGCTGATGTCCGAAGAGGGCTCCTACATCACCGGACAGGTAATCGGGGTAGACGGCGGCGTCATCATGCGGCGATAGCCGCGACCGGGGGGCCGGGAGGGCCGATCCCCGCAACGGAGGAATACGGGTGAACAAGATAGATATGCACGACGTCGAAAAGCGGCATGAAGAGGTACTGGGCAAGCCGCCGCGCCTGCCTCCGCTAGACCGCCAGAGCGTCGCGGACGAAGTTCAGGCCACCACACAGAGATTGCGCGGCGGCGTCCTGGCCGACCAGCCGCCGCTTCCGCTCGAAGTCATCCCCGAAATCATGTTCACGATGTGCCGCTTCCCCGACATGTGGCACAAGATGATCGACCTGACGATCGAGATCCAGGGCGGCAATGCCAAACTGGAAGTGCGCGACCGCAAGCTGGCGATCCTGCGCACCGGATGGCTTTGCCAGGCGCCTTACGAATTCGGCGAACACGTCAATCAATCGAGGCGCGCCGGGCTCACGGCCGAAGAAATCGAGCGCATCACCGTCGGATCCTCCGCGCCCGGGTGGAACGACCATGAACGGGCGATCCTGAAGGCTGTTGAAGAGCTTCATGCCGACGCCATGGTGAGCGATGCCACATGGGCCCAGCTTTCCAAGAAGCTCACCGAACACCAGCTTGTCGAACTCCTGGTTCTTGTCGGCCAGTTCGTGGCGACCGCCTATTTCCAGAATTCGCTGAGGCTCCGCCTCGAAGCGAACAACGAGGGGCTGCGCGCGCGATGAACGGGTGCTGCGTGATTGCCGCGAACGCCCTGCCCGCAATGCGCGGCGCACGGCGGATCCAGCCGGGAAGAACGTTCCATGGATGAAGATCGCTTTGCCGCGCTCGAACGCGAGCTGCGCGCCCTGAAGGACAGGCAGGAGATTCTCGACTGCATCGTATCGACTTCCAGGGGAAACGACCGTTTCGACAAGGATCTGATCACCGGGTCCTATCATCCCGACGGCCAGCACGAACTGGGCAGGCAGATCATCTCCGGGCAGGATTACGGCGATCACGCAAACCACGCCCATGGCGCAATCAGCGAGGTCAATCTGCACAATGTCACCATGCACAGCTGCGAGATCGACGGCGATGTGGCCCATGCCGAAAGCTATGTGATCGGCCTTTTCGCCGACAAGGGCGCGGCGACCTCGCGAATGCTGGCCGGGCGTTACATTGACCGGCTGGAAAGGCGCGACGGAATCTGGCGCATCGCCCTTCGGCGCGCGACCGTGGAAGTTGCGATGGAAGGAAAGGCGATCCTGCCCAACGGTAACGGTGTGGTGGGCAGCGGCTATCTGAAGGGCAGCCGCGATCGTTCCGATCCATCCTACCAGCGCCCGCTTACCGCCGAAGGCGGGGAACGCTGGTGACATGCCCCGCGCGGCCCCGCTGCCTGCACGCACGGCACCGCCGCAAACCTTGAATGCAAATCGACTGGAGGCCCCGATGGCTTCGATCAATGACCTGGACCTGGAACACCTGCCCATTGAAGGCACCGAATTCGGCAACGATCCGATGCCGTTCATGGACGCGGCGCGGCACAAGCACGAATGGCTTGCCGCGAGCAATATCGGCTACGTCGTCACCGGCTACCGCGAAATCGACGACATTCTGCGGCTCGACGCGAAGCTCAAGATGCCCGGCGAGGATATCGTCGAGATCATGGGCGCCGAGGGAACCGGCTGGGGCGATTTCGTCCTGGATCAGATGCTCACCAGTTCCGGCGAACGCCACGCCCGGCTGCGCGGGAGTGTCAGCGCTGCATTTGGCCCCGGCAACGTCAAGCGTATGCGCCCCATCATGCGCGCAACCGTGTCGCGGATTCTTGACGAATGGGCCCCCAAGGGTGCGTTCGACTTCACCGATTTCGCGGCGCAGTTCCCGGTGCAGGTGATGTTCGCACTGCTCGGAACATCGATCGACAAATTGCCGGCGATCATCAAGTCGCTCGAAATCCACGGCGAGAGCTTCAATCTCGAAGTGGAGAACATGGGCATTATCGAAGAGGGCTATCAAACGCTGTGGCGCTTCGTGGACGATCTGATCGCGGAACGGGGCACCGGCGGTGAAAACGGCGACCTGCTCGACGTCATGATCACGGCCAACAGCAACGGCACGGTCAGCGACAAGGAACTGCGGCAGCTCCTGATCCTGATGTTCGCCGCTGGTTATGACACGACCAAGAACCTGCTGATCCTGCTGATGAACTCCTTGCTCAGCCACCCTGAGATCTATGACCGCTGCGGCAAGGATTTCGATTACGCAAAAAAGACCGTGCGCGAACAGCTTAGGTTCGCCACGCCATCGAACACCATGCGTATCGTCACCGAAACGTTCACGTATCGCGATGTGGTCATCCCCGAGGGCACGATGCTGGTGTTTCCTCTCACGATCTCTGGGCGCGACCCCGCCGTGTTCAGTGAGCCGATGACATTCAATCCCGACCGCGCGGAGCGCAACCCGACTCAGGCTTTCGGGCGCGGAATGCACATCTGCCTGGGGCAGTTCCTTGCCGTTGCCAACGTGGAGGAAGGCATCCACCTGATCGCCCAGCGCATCAGAAATCCCAGGCTGGCGGGCGAAAGGACGTGGAAGCCATTTCCGGGCGTCTGGGGCATCACGCAGCTTCCGGTGGAATTCGACGCCGAACCCGCTCCTGCCGACGCGGTGCATTGACTACAGGCAGGAACGCTGCGGGGCACTCTTACGCCGCTCGTTCCATCACACAGTTTCTTATCAATTCAATATCTTGGGAAGAATGCCATGAAATCCGTGAACATTCGCGATATCGGCGAACAATATAGCTGGGGATCGTTCATCGACGGTGTAACCTGGGACAATATCAACGATCCGGGTCTACGCGCCGAGCTGCAGCAACTGTTCGAGGATCGCGGCCTGCTGATCTTCGAGAACATGGAACCCTCGCCGAAGATGCAGGTTGAACTGAGCAAGGTCTTCGGCCCGCTCAAGGACCACCCCACGAAGTCCGTGCCCCGCGCGAACAAGGATCTCGAACCGGGCGTGATCGAGCTCCACAGCCTGCCCACGGAACTCGACGAGACGCTGCATGGTATTGCCGTCGTCAACGGCAAGCCGGTCGTCTCCTATCTGCCCTGGCACTTCGACCACACCTATAACGATGAACTGAACCGGGCGGGGGTGCTGAGAGCAGTCATCCAGGCGCCCGAAGGCGGCCGGACCGGCTTTGCCGATGGCATCGAACTGTACAATGCCTTCGACCCTGAACTCCTCGCCAAGATCGAGGACTTGAATGCCATCTACACGCTGGACACGCGCCTGACCCAGATGCGCTTCGGCCGGACTTTCGAGATCAACGGCGATCCGGCGTATATGGCTGGCGTCGTTGCGGAAGCCCGCAGATTCCCGCGCGCCATTCACCCGATGGTCTGGACAAGGACAAGCGGCGAAAAGGTGCTGCATGTCACTGGCTTCTCTGCCGAAGGCATTGAGAACCACGAGAATCCCGAAGGCGACGCGCTGATGGAGGAAGTGTGCCAGGAAGTGAACCGCAAGGCGAACGGCTATTTCCACAACTGGCGGCCGACAGACATGGTAATTTGGGATAACTGGCGGCTCCTTCATGCAGTGGAAGGTTGTCATCCCAAGTACGAACGGTGCATGCACCGGACGACCATCAAGGGCGACTACGGCCTCGGACGATTCGAGAATGGAAAGAAGATTGGCGAAGTCGACCGGGATATCGCGCCCCTGGATTTGCCCGCCTGAGGCAAACAGCAAAAGACAAACGCGCTTTGCGGCGGGCCGGCTGAAGGCGGCGGCGATCCAGCCGTTGCCCTGCCGGCGCGTTCCGCTATGAGACGCGAACATTTATGACCGATACCTTCATCCTCGGCGACTGGGGCACGAGCCGTCTGCGGCTTTACCGCATGGGCAGCGGAGCTGTAACCGCGCGGCTTGATGGCCCTGGCATAGGCGCGCTGGAAGCCAGCGCCGAAAGCACATTGGCGGAACGGCTCGATGTCTGGATGCACGAAAGTGCCATTGCAGATGTGACGCTATGCGGCATGGCAGGCGCCGCGGGCGCGCTGGTGGAAGCCGGCTATGCCCCCTGCCCGGCCGATGCGGCCAGGTGGCTGGAAAGCTGCACCCGCACCACAGTGAGCGGCATTCCGGTCGCTGTCATGCCGGGACTGAGCTGCCGGACCAGCAACGGCATTCCCGAAGTCATGCGCGGCGAGGAAACACAGCTTTTCGGTGCCATGGCACTGCATCCCGAACTGGGCGAAGGTGAGCATCTTGTTGCCCTGCCCGGCACCCATTCCAAGTGGGCGCGGCTGGTGGATGGGACAGTGGAATCCTTCACCACCGCCCCGACAGGTGAACTCTTCGCATTGCTCGCGGGCAAGTCGACCCTGACCGGTCCCGACACGCCCGGAAACGGGACCTTCGACGAGGGCTTCGCGCGGGGTTTGGAACGCAACGAAGAACCGTTGACCGCAGCGCTTTTCGAGGCACGGGCGGCAAGGATGCTGGACGGACGGTCGAAAGACTGGTCACGCGGTTATCTGTCGGGCCTGCTGATCGGCAGCGAGGTGGCAGCGCAGGCATCGGCCGGCATGACGATCACCCTGATCGGTGATCCTGCTTTGTCGGCGCTTTACCAACGCGCCTTGACGGCGCGGGATTGCAGCGTCCGCCTGCTTGACGGTGATGCCACCGTTCTTGCAGGCCTGAATTTGGCAAGAGGCAAGATTGTATGACCGTTGATGAGGCACTGGCTGCGGGCGCTCCGCCCATCGTGGCGATCCTGCGCGGCATTCAGACCGGAGAAAGCGCGGCCATCGCGGAAGCTCTGGTAGAAGCCGGTGTCCGGCTGATCGAGGTTCCGTTCAACTCGCCCGATCCGGCCGGCTCGATCAGGGCCATGGCCGAAGCCGTCGGAGACCGCGCCGCCATTGGCGGCGGCACTGTCATCAGCACCGCTCTCGCCGAAACGCTGGCCCAGGCCGGCGGCACTTTCATGGTTTCGCCCAACGTCGATATTCAGGTCCTCTCCCGCTCACGCGAACTGGGCCTCGACGTGCTGCCGGGCTTCCTGACACCGACCGAAGCATTCGCGGCGATCAACGCCGGCGCCCGCGACCTTAAACTCTTTCCGGGCTCGGTGCTCGGGTCTGCATATATCAAGGCAATCCGGGAGGTGCTCCCGCCGCAAACGCGCGTTTGGGCAGTCGGCGGGGTTGGTGTCTCCAATGTCGCAGAATATCGCGCGGCCGGCGCGTTCGGCATCGGCGTCGGCGGCAGTCTGTACAAGCCCGGCCTAGACGCGGCGGCTGTCGGGACCAGGGCACATGACCTTGTCGCAGCCTGGAACGCGGCGGATACCTGAACGCGGGCGATGAGCACATTGCCCTGCCCCCTGCGCGCCTCATTAGGCGGCTGGCATTCGCGAAGTGAAATCAAGTGACACCAGATCGTGGCCACGCCGATCCGCTATCGGCTTCCGCCATGTCCATGTAATGTTAACGCACAAAGGCTGGCAGGAATGGTGCAAAGCGGCCTATCTACTAACTTCCAAGGAAAGTCGGGCGCTGCGAAAAAGCGGCCTCGGCAACGCAAGGCCGTGGTGCATCACCCGGCACGCTGCCCGCCGAGGCGGCCCAATGCAGCGTGACGGCCAGATTGCGACCATGATCAATTGAGCAATGGGCCTAAGGCTCGGGCCATCGTTCAGCGGTGATGGACAAACGCGGCGCCTTCTAGCTTGAACAGTAACCGATGCCGGCCATTCGATGACCGTCCAGACTGTGCGGATCGAGAGTCGCGGCAGTGTCGGCACAATGAGCGAACGCTCGGACCTGACGGGCAACGCCACCCGGATCATCAACGCGGTCAGCGGGCACCGGCGGTATTCATGTACCCGGCGCCTCCGGCTGGCTTCCCAAGGATAGAAGCAAGCCAACCCTCACGCGGATGGGGCTAACTTGCCAGCATTCCCTCGGCAACAACGTGAAACGCATTGACGGCGACAGCATTAATGCTAACAACACGACGAACACCGTCAAAATAGGGAACGGGTCAGGAGGGGCCAGCTTATGGACGGAATTTCGTTCGAAGCACTGCCAGCTATCGCCGCCGAGGCACACCTCAGCTTTGGGCAGAGCGATGCTTTGGCAATTTGCCGGCGCGGCGGGACTGGGCCAGCCAATGATTTTGGCGGCTCGGTATTGAGTAAATGCGTGTCGAACACCGAAACAATTTCGATTTTCATCGAAGACTGCCGACAATGTGTGGAGGCTGCCGCGAACAGTAACGAGATCCTTTGGTCTCCGCGGCCTTCTGATGTTCTGAGCTCGTCAGTTTCGATCCCGCCTGTCGAAGCCGTCAGCAACCGACGCTTCGAGCTGTCAAAGCTCTCACAGTTACCGCTCTCAACACATTAACGACTATATCTGCCGCAAGGCCTCAATCTTGGCCAGCCCTTCTTTAAACAGAGAGGAGCCCATCGAAGTGAGCGGTTAAGTATATTTACTTTTAATAGCAATATGCCCAAACTTATTAATATAATTAAAGAACAATTGATATAAAAATAACACCGGAGAGGAATATGAGGAACATTTTTAATAAGACACTGCTTTTCACGACTTCACTCGCCGGAATATTCCCTTTCTCGGCATTCGCAGCTACAGATCAAGAAGCAGCCAACCCCGCCGACATCATTGTGACAGCCCGAAGGGTCGAAGAGCGACTGCAGGATGTGCCGATTTCGATCTCCGTGATGAGTCAGGAGCAACTGAGTACCCGCAACATCACTTCTGGGATCGACATTGCCAAGTACACCCCATCGCTCTCGGCCAATGGCGAATTCGGAACTGACAATACGACTTTTGCCATCCGTGGTTTTGTCCAGGACATCGGCACGGCACCATCGGTAGGCACCTATTTTGCCGATGTCGTTGCTCCCAGGGGCGGCGGCGTGGGCATCCCCTTCGGTGACGGGGCCAGCGCGGGTTACTTTTTCGACCTGCAGAATATGCAGGTCCTGAAAGGGCCGCAGGGGACGCTGCAAGGCCGAAACACGACGGGCGGCTCCGTCTTGTTCGTGCCCAAGAAGCCAACTTCCGAACTGGAAGGCTACGTCGAGGGTTCGATCGGAGACTATGGCATGCGCCGATTGGAGGCGGTCATCAACATACCGGTTGGAGAAACCTTTCGCATGCGTCTCGGCATGGACCGGATGAAGCGTAACGGTTTCCTGATCAATGACAGCGGCATTGGCCCCAAGGACTTTAACGATGTCGACTACACCACGATCCGCGCCAGCTTCGTCGCCGATCTGACTCCGGACCTGGAAAACTACACGATCGTTTCGTTCACCGATTCAGACACCAACGGCAGCGCTCAGAAAATTGTTGGCGTGGGCAGCGGGCTTTATGGCGATCCCAGTCTGGACCTGAACCCCTTCAACCTGCTTGCTTACAACCAACTGCAAGAAAATCATGGAAAGGGATTTTACCATGTCGATCAGGACATGGCGAACCCGCGCAGTCACACCAGGCAGTGGCAGATCATCAATACGACGACCTGGCTGGCCAGCGACAGTCTGACGATCAAGAATATTGCGAGTTATGCAGAATTCACGCACGACATCTTCAGTCCGCTGTTCAGCACGAATTTCAAGACAGCCAGCCTGGCCGGTTATGCAGGCCTATACTACAATGTGATCAATCAAGGTTCGTTGGGCGGGGCCCTCCCACCCTTCGCTGCAGCCGACGCCATGTTCGGCATTTCGGGCTTCGCCAATTCCCTGAATGGCATCCCCGTCGGCATGTACAGCCTCAGTTCTGCTGCAGGCCTGCACAGCGCCGACCAATCCACCTTCACCGAAGAACTGCAGTTCCAGGGACGCAGCGCGAATAGCCGCCTCAAGTGGCAGGCCGGCCTCTACTACGAGTCCAGCAAGCCGCTCAGCCTTGTGGGTCAACAAACCAAGATCGGCTCCAACTGCACGGATCTGGCGACATATCAGTGCTCGGATCCTTATGGCGCGGTGATGTCCTACGTGAACGACGTGTTCAATCAATACCTTATTCTGGGCGGCTATCCTCCTGCATTTCCGGCAGGCACGATCGGTGCCGCGAACTACACGGTTGCGCGGCAATCCTTTCGTGACATCGGACTTTATGGCCAGGCATCGTACGAGCTTTCGGACAAGCTGACTGTCACCGGTGGCTTCCGCTACACATGGGACAAGCAGACCGTCGACGCCACGCTGATCACCAACAACTTCGTGACAAACAGCTACGATTACGGGGCATATGGCGCATATAGCCTGCCACAGCTTTGGGGGTTCTTCGGCCCTCCCGACAATACGTACTACCCGACGCCTCTCAATGGGGTGGTTCCCACTGGTGTCCAGGATCGAACCCCACGCTGCACAATGCTGACGACCGCATCAACGCCGGTCGCCGGACTTTACAGTCCTTACCCGGGTTGTTCGGTGCAACTCACCCAGAAGTCGCATGCGCCAACCTGGATGATTGATCTGGAATACAAGCCGATCGATAGCATCATGCTTTATGCCAAGTATGCCCGGGGCTATCGCGCAGGTGGTATCAAGCACGACGCTCCGACCGCCATGGTCTTCTTCAAGCCCGAAAAGGTCGACACGTATGAAGTGGGCGTAAAGTCAAGCTTCCGCGGCGCCATCAGCGGTGTGTTCAATGCCACCGCCTACTACAACAACTTCTCGAACCAGCAATTGCTCGTAGGCCTGAACGCGCCTCCGGGATCTGGTCTGTCACCTACGGGGGCACCTTACAACGCCGGCAAATCGCGCATCTGGGGCATCGAGGCGGATACCACGCTGAACCTGTTCCAGGGCTTTTCGGTCAGCGCCAGCTATGCCTACCTCAATACCACCATCCGGCAGATTACGCTTCCTACAGCGCAGGATGCATCGCCCTACATTGTCAGCCCCAACTTGAGCGCGGGTGACGAACTCGCCCTTGCACCGAAGAACAAATATAGTGTTTCGGCAAACTATACCCTGCCGCTTTCGGAAGGCGTGGGCAAGATTACGCTCGGCACGACCTTCACGCATACCGACAGCATGCGGTCAAACTATGCCGATCGGCAGTTTCCTGGAGGCGTCTACGTCGACGGACCAAATGGCCCCGTCATTTCCAACGTCGATCTGGGCATCATACCTGCAACCGATCTGCTTGACCTCAACGTCAGTTGGAGCTCGGTTGCCGGCAGCCCGATCGACCTGGCTTTCTTCATGACCAATGTTACTGGCGAGCATTATATAACCTACACACCCGGCCTGCTGCAGCACAATGCACTGGATCCGTCGGGTGCCACCAGTTCGGGTGTCGAGACCGCCAATATTGGCGCGCCGCGTATGTGGGGCGTCCGCGCCAGGGTCAATTTCTAGGTCCGGCTGCAGAGCCCATGAGACTTGGGCCGGGTAAATTTCCGGCCCAAGCTTTCTTCAGGACAGTTTGCCGTCCTGCCTCTGACGCCCCTCCCGACTCTAGACCGGCTTCGATTTGTGTTTTTTGGGGCCGTCACCGTTTTTCGGAAAAGCCCAGAAAACCAGCCACCTTTTCAGACCTCTCCTGAAGATTTTTCGGGTAGAAGTAGGACGTATCGGCGAGGACATCGGGCATGCAGTCCCTTACCGCCTCGATAGAATTGGCCCCCATCATCTCACCCTCTGTTTCTGCGAAGACGATCCGCGCGATACGGCCTCCGCCGATCGAGAACAGTTCGCCAGTCAATTCGCATGCATGCGCCAGAAGATAGGCAACCGCCGGTGCAACGCTGCTGCTCTGCATCGTACGGGCAAACCAGTCGGCATAAGCGCCCGGATGAAAACCTTCGGTCATTCTGGTCATCGCCGCGGGTGCGATTGCGTTGACCAGAATGCCATGAGCCGCTCCGTCGACGGCGAGACACCGTGTCATCCCAATCATCGCGGATTTGGCAGTCGAGTAGTCTGCATTGGCCGGTGCCCCCAGAGCACCTGCAGAACTCGCAAAGACCATTCGCCCGAATTGGCGTGAAGCCATGTGCGGCCAGGCAGTCCGGGCCAGCCAGAGCCCTGCCTGTGCATTGGTCCGCAAAACGAGATCCAGATCACGTTCAACAAGGTCGGACGGCGTCTTGAGAGGCGGACACGGGCTGGCGAGATGCGCGAGCGCATCCAGTCTGCCAAATGCCGACAAACAGGTATCGACCGCTTGTTCTGCCCCCGCAAGGAAGGACAAATCCGCTGTGCACTCGACAGCAGCACCGCCGGCATCACGTATTTCCCGGACGACGGCAGCTGCCCGACTAACATCTGGATTGTCACCACCTTTGTCGGAGCCGTTGTCGGCCACGACGACCTTCGCACCCCGCGAAGCCAGAAGCAGCGCTGTTTCGTAACCCAGTCCGCGCCCTGCGCCAGTGACCAGGACGGCACAATCGTCGAACCGGACTTCTCCACTCCCAGATTGCATCTTGCCTCCCGGATCAGCCCCATTTCGATCAAATTGCATCAACGTTTACCTCACTTCACGCCGAAGCAAGGGACAAGGGACAAGGGACCGACCGTCCCCTGTCTCAGTCACGAGTATCAACGCTCCCCAATAGTCAAGACATTCCGGGCCACTCGCGCGTATTATCAGGAAATATTCCGTGTTGACCAATGTCACAACAATATGCTTTGCATTACAAAGTTGAAGCAAGGGCGAATCCTTGCAGGACGGAGAGATGGCAGATGGCGACCAGCGAAAGCATTTCGTTCGCACCGGCACACGTCCCCGCAGACCTAGTCTGGGATCATTCGCTCGCGGAATTCAACGGTGAACTGGACGATCCGTTCCACGCTGCCGCCCGCTTGCTGGACGGCCCGCCGCTGTTCTATGCCCGCGACGCAGTGCATCAGCGCCCTGGCTGGGTGATCGCGCGTCATTCGCTGCTCAAGGAAGCCTTTATCGACTGGGAACACTTTTCCAGTGAAGGCGGCATGGACCTTTCGCTGATGCTGGGCGTCGACTGGAACCTCAATCCGGTCAACATCGATCCGCCGATGCACACGATCTACCGCAAGGTCCTCACCCCGTTCTTCACACCCAAGGCCGTGAACCACATGGAGGAAGGCGTACACCAGACCTGCGACGATCTGATTTCGAAGTTCGAGGACAAGGATGGCTGCGATTTCGTCAAGGACTTCGCCGTCCCCTTCCCCAGCCTGATCTTCCTGCGCCTGATGGGTTTGCCGCTCGGCCTGATGGAACAGTTCTTCGGCTTCGAGCAAGGTCTTCTTCGCGGGCATACTTTCGAGGAAAGAGTCATCGCCGCGCGCTCGATCCTCGCCTGCCTCACCGAGCATCTCGAGCACCAGCGGGCAAAACCCACGACGCCCCTGATGGACAGCATCATCAACGCCCGGATCGAGGACGGCCGTCCCCTCAATGATGGCGAAATCCTGGGAATGCTCTACACGTTCTATGTCGGCGGCCTCGATACCGTCTACGGGACTCTCGGCTGGTCGATGCGGCACATTGCGACGCACCCCGATCTTCAGCAGTTTCTGCGCGACAACCCCGACAAGATGGACAAGGTCGTGATGGAGATGCTGCGCATGTTCAGCGTCGTCTCCAGCCAGCGCCGGGTCACGAAGGACTTCGAATGGCACGGCGTCCAGATGAAGGAAAACGATCTCGTCGTGATGCCGATCTTCATCGCATGCCGCGATCCGGAAGCCTATCCGGAACCGCACGAGTTCAAACTGGGCCGCGACGAGCAGCCACTGGCTTTCGCCAGCGGTCCGCATCTGTGCCTCGGCATGCATCTCGCAAGGCGTGAACTGAAGATCGCGATCCAGTCATTCCTGGACAAGTTCGACAATATCCATATTCCGGAAGGAACTGCCTACGCGTTCCACGCGGGCTCGACGTTCAATGTCGACAGCTTGCCGATTGTTTGGACGTGCAAAGCCTCGCCGACCTGCAGCGAATAGATCTCTGATCGCTTCCTATAATGAAATATCCGGTCTTCAATGCTTCCGTGCATGAAAGGCGGGCCTAACCTTCCAGAACCGCCAAATCCGAAAGCCCACCCTTCGAGCACGAAACCAACCACATCATCTACGAAGCGAATTTCCAGATCATGCGTAACGCAACCCTGTCAGCCGAGGTTCGCGCCATGGTACTGGACACAATCGGGCATCGAGGCCTTGTGCAACTCATTGCTGGAGTGATGCCCTACATCGTGACGGCTTGGACCGCCAATATCGCCCGCGTTCGACTGGCTGATGACTTTGCTGTCGACCCGGACCAGTTGAATGATTTTTTTACCGGCAAGCCGATGAGCTGATCTGACGTGGTCGCAGTCACAAGTGCCTGACGGCCATCGCAACATATTCTGCAGGATAAGGATATTCCGGTACAGATTGCCCATTTCCAAGCCCGATCCAGATCGAAAGCATGATTCATAGCGCGCGCCAAGATCTATTGATGCATAATGCATTATGTGCAAACACGCATTCATGACGGAACAATCCATGCCCCTGACCGGTAAGCGCGTGCTTGAGTTGGGCACGATGATCGCAGCCCCTTTTGCTACCCACATCCTTTCGCAACTCGGCGCCGAGGTCATCAAGATCGAACCGCCAGCGGGCGACACCACGCGATCGCTCGTGCGCGGAGGCCCCTCCGGCACGATCGTGGCATACAGCCATTCGAAGCAGGCAATCTGCCTCGACCTCACCACCGATGGCGGCAAGGAGGTATTCCGCAGGCTGGCAGCCACCGCCGATGTGGTGATCCACAACCTCGCGCCGTCGGCGGCGCGCAAGCTGAGCGTCACGGCGGACGACTGCATGGCTGCGAACCCGGATATCGTGCATGTCCATATCAAGGGTTACACGCATGGCCCGCAGGCCGACGACCTGATGACCAACCCGATCGCCGAAGCCGCGACGGGCGCCATGGACGACCACCGCGTCGATGGCCGTCCGACCCGCTTCGGGCCGTCCTATCATGACCAGTTTGCAGGCACTTACGCCGTGATCCGCGTGCTCGCAGCCATGCTCGATGCCAACGCCAGCGAAGCAGATCGGCGGATCGAGATCGGCCTTTACGAAACCGGCCTGCATCTGGCCGCGCGCGATCTGGCGGGGATGCAGCTCAAGACACAATTGCTCGGCCGGTTGGAGAAGGAAGGCGGCGGGGAATTCTCGATGCCGGGTTACGGCTCGTACCTCACGTCCGACGGGCGCTGGGTCTATCTGCTGATCCTCACCGATGCCCATTGGGCCAAGCTGACCAGGGCGCTGGACATGCCCGAGGACGGCCATCCCGACTATGCCAGGCTGCGTGACCGCAAAAAGGCCCGCGACACGGTGGAAGCGGCGGTCCGCGCGGCTGTCGGCAAGTTCGATTTCGACGAGGTGGAACGCCGCCTGCGTTCTGCCGGCCTCGGCTTCAATGAAGTGATGCCGCTCGAGCGGGTGCTGGAAAAGCCGCAGGCGCGCCAGCCGGGTAAGCTGCGCGAGCTCGATTTCCGCGGGCTGCATTTCGAAGTGCCGGAATTTCCCGGCCAGATGCAGGTCAACCCGAACCTGCCTCCGCCCGAGATCGGCGAGCACACCCGCCCGCTGCTCGAGGAACTGGGCTATTCGGCGCAGGATGCCGAGGCCTTGTTGTCATCGGGGGCCGCCAAGGCCTATCAACCGGGCGATTTCGCCTGGGCACCGGTGCGGCAAAAGGGGTAGCAGACAGATGATGCAGTTTCGCACGAAGGAAGAGCAGGTTGCTGATTTTCTGCGAGAAGGTATCATTTCTGGCCGCTATCCGCGCGGCACGCGGCTCAAACAGCAGGAAATCGCCACGCTGCTCAACACCAGCATCACACCGGTTCGCGAGGCGCTGAAGCTGCTCGCCGCGGAAGGCTATGTGCTGGGCGACAGCTATCGCGGCGCAACCGTCGCCCCGTTTGACATCGAGGCATCGAGCGAAGTGCTTTCGCTGCGCATCCTGCTCGAAACCCAGCTCGTCAAAGGGGCCGCCGAGCGCGTGACGGGCGAGGACATCACCGAACTGCGCATTCTTGCCAGCGAATTTGCCAGCGCCTTCGAGGCGGGCGACAATGAAGCAGCGCGTGCGGCGAACTACCGCTTTCATCACCGCATGTTCGAGGTAGCCGCCATGCCGCAAACGCTGCATTTCGTGCAGATCCTCTGGGCCCGCTATCCCTTCGACCTCATCAACCGCCTCAAGGGCCGCGTCAGCCGCGCCGCCGAGGAGCACGACGAAATGCTGGCCGCCCTGATTGCAGGCGATTCCGCCGCCGCCATGCTCGCCACCCGCCAGCACATCGAGGCGGGCTTCAACGAATTACGCCAGTCCGTCGCCCGGGATGCGGTGGCAGCACCAGCCGCGACCGATCGCACGGAGAAATGATCGCGATGAAAAAGACACTCTTCCTCGTCATGGACATGATGAACGACCTCGTGGCCGAGGACGGCTTCAACGCCCAGACTTACGGGGTGCAGGTCAAGGAACGCGGCGTGCTGGAACGCACGAAAGCCGCCATCGCCGCCGCCCGCGCGGCGGGAGCCCTGATCGGCTATGTCCGCGTGGGCTTTTCCGCCGACTACCGCGAAGCTCCGGAAGCCTCGCCGATCTTCTCGGGGGCGCGCAAGAACGGCATCTTCCAACTGGGCACCTGGGGTACCGAGGTTCATACCTCGATCGCGCCGCAGCCGCAGGATTTCGACATTGTCAAGCACCGGGTCAGCCCCTTCTACGCGACATCGCTGGAAGCGGTCCTGCGGGCCAACAAGGTGGAGAGGATCGTCATGTGCGGTGTCTCCACCAATGGCGTCGTCCACTCCGGCGCGCGCGAGGCGCATGACAGGGACTATGAGGTGGTAATCCTCGACGACTGCTGCGCGGGCGTCACGCCGGACGAACACATGCACGCGATCGCCTGCATGGGCCGCTACGGCCGCATCGTGGAAAGCACGGAGTTCGACTGGGCGGCCTGACCGCCCTGCCCTGACATCACCGAGGCGATACCGCGCACAAAAACTGTTGGGCCGGGTCTGGACTCTTCGCCTCGAAAAAAATAATGCATTATCCATTATACACAAATCCGGCAAAGGGCACGGTTCCCGAACAATGGCCGGCATGAGGAGCCATCAATGAGCGTTGATACGAAGGACAAGGACGTCGGTGCAGCACCGGCAGAGGGCAAGATCACGCCGGAGGCAATCAAGGCTGCCGAAAACATGATCGGTATGCAGCTGCGTCCCGAAGGCCCCTACCTGCAGGACGCCACGGCCGACACCATGCGCAATTGGTGCAACGGCATCGGCGATCTCAACCCGCTCTACCGCGACGAAGAACATGGCCGCCTGTCGCGCTATGGCTCGATCGTTGCCCACCCCAACTTCCCGATGGCCTTCGGCTGGGTCGGCCGCACCCGCTGGGGCCTGCCGGGCGTCCACGGGTTCTATGCCGGCAACGACTGGGAGCTGTTCCGCCACATCCGCCCGGGTGACCGCATCACCGCGATCGAGCGCGTTGTCGGCATTGACGTCAAGGAATCGAAGTTCTCCGGCACGCTGGTGATCCAGTACGTCGAGGCGAGCTACGCCAACCAGAACGGTGATCTGGTCGCCCGTGCGCTCGGCACCTGCACCCGCCACGAGCGCAAGGCCGCCCGCGACGCAGGCAAATATTCCGAGATCAAGACCCACGAATACTCGGCCGAGGACTTCGCGAAGATCGATAACGCGATCCTCAACGAGGAAAAGAACATGCGCGGGGGCAACGTGCGCTACTGGGATGAAGTCCAGGAAGGCGAGGAGCTGCCCGAAATCGTGCGCGGCCCGCTCAGCCTGATGGATACCATGGGCTTTCTCGTCGGTTCGGGCCGTGGCCACACCCATGGCGTGATCTTCAAGAACGCCGTGAAGCACCCCGGCCACTTCTTCCGCAATCCCGAAGCGGGCGGCGGCATTGAGTACACCGGCATCGGCCACCACCGCGAATCGACTGCCAAGGAAGTGGGCGTGCCCGGCGTCTACGACTACGGCCCGCAGCGTTCCTCGTGGATGGCCAGCCTCGTCACCAACTGGATGGGCGATGCTGCGTTCCTGAAGCGCGTTCGCACCCAGATGCGCGGCTTCAACATCATGGGTGACTGCACCTGGGCGCGCGGCAAGGTGACGCGCAAGTATGTCAAGGACGGCCATGCCCTCGTCGACATCGAGATTCGGGGCGAGAACCAGCGCGGCGAACTGACCACACCGGGCCTCGCAACTGTGCTGCTGCCTTCGCTGAACCCGCAGCACAAGGTGTTCTTCGACGGCCGCGACTGCGACCTCGAACTGCCTGTCGTGCGCTGAGGACAGCGGCGATGACCGGGGAGAGTGCCACACCGCTCGACGGCCTGAAGGTTGTCGCCCACGCTTCGGGCGTGGCGGCAGCCTACGCGGCGCGCATGTTGGGAACGATGGGCGGGCGGGTCCTGCTCGTCGAACCCAATGGCGGCACCCCTCTCCGGCGCGAACCGCCCTTCCTTCCCGGTATCGATGGCACCGAGAGTGAGGAGAGCGCTCTCTTCGCCTATCTGGCCGCCGGGATGGAGAGCGCGGTGATCGATCTTGCCGCACCCGAAGGACAGGCCCGCCTCGCCGACTGCCTGACTGGTGCCGACGTGTTTATTGACGACACGCCGGTCGCCGCGAGGGAGGAGCTAGGCATAAGCGAGACGAGCCTGTCCGAACGCTTTCCGGAGCTCATCCACGTCTCGGTCCTGCCCTTCGGCGCCTATGGCCCGAAGGCAGGCTGGAAGGGCGAGGACGCCGTGATCCAGCACGCTGGTGGCGAAGGCAACCTGCTGCCCAACGGCTTGGCCGTGGAGATGTTTCCCGACCGGGCCCCGCTCAAGATCGGCGGCCATTTCGGCGAGATGCAGGGCGGAATCGCGGCTGCGCTCGGCGCCCTGTCAGCACTCTGGGCCCGGCCCGAATGCGGCGGGCAATATGTCGACATTTCCTGTCAAGATGCTAACCTGGCCGTTGGCGCCTTTGCCATCCAGCGCCTTGGCGACGGCTCCATCGAACACCGCGTCGAACGCAGCTTTCGCTATGGCGGCGTGATCCCCTGCGCCGATGGCTATCTCGAACTGCTCACGCTGGAACAGCGGCAGTGGGACGGGCTTGTCGATCTGCTTGGCCGACCCGAATGGGCGCTCGATCCGGCGCTCGCCGACAGTCTTGAACGCAGCCGGCGCGGGCCGGAAATCAATGGCTACATCCGCGAGTGGGCCTCCGTCCGGAAGGTCGACGACATCGTCAGCGCGGGCCAGAAGCTGGGCGTGCCACTGGCGCGCTACAAGTCTCCCGCCGAGATCCTGCAAGGCGATCAGGAATGGCATCGCGGCCTGTTCCAGAAAGTGAACGCGGGCGCCGCGGGCCTGGTCGATGTGCTCGTCTCGCCATTTCATTTCGACGAAACGCCGCTTTCACTGCGCGCCGGTCCGCCCGCGCTCGGCGCAGCGCGCGAAGCGGCGGCGGCGGGGAGCTGATGTGATGAAACCACTCGCCGGCATCCGTATCGCCGATTTCACCGTGCACAATGCCGGGCCGTTCTGTACCCACCTGCTTTCGCAGCTCGGCGCGGAAGTGATCAAGATCGAGAGCGCCATGCGCCTCGACGCGTTCCGCAAACCGCATCCAGTCTATGGCCGCATGGGGCCCGCGACGTTCGATCAGGTCGCCTCGACCAAGCTTTCGGTGCGCATCAATCTCAAGAAGCCGGAGGGCATCGCGCTCGCCAAGCGCATCGTTGCGGTGAGCGACATCGCCGCCGAGAGTTTCCGCCCAGGCGTGATGGGCCGCCTCGGGCTCGGTTATCAGGACCTGACGGCGGTGAAGAACGACATCGTCGTGCTCTCCGTCTCTTCCTCGGGCCAGAGCGGTCCGGACTCGCACTTCGCGGGTTACGCGCCGCTGTTCGGCGCATGGGGCGGGCTTGGCGAACTGACCGGCTACGAGGACGGTCCGCCGGTCGAAATCCGCCATGTCATGGACCACACCGTCGGCATGAACGCGGCAACCGCCGTGATGGCCGCCCTGCACCGCCGCCGGGCCACGGGCCGGGGCAGCCATGTCGATGTCGCCGCGCGTGAAGTCGCCGCATCGCTGGTAGGCGACATGCTGCTGCTGGCCGCTGCAGGCGGAACGCCGGGCCGCATAGGCAATGCCCATCCGCGGATGGCACCGCACGGCGTCTATCCCGCCATGGGCGATGATCGCTGGCTCGCGCTGGAGATCGGCAGCGATGCGCAATGGACGGCACTGGCAGAGCTCATGGGCAAGCCAGACCTAGCCCGCGACTGCCGCTTCGCCACCGCCGATGCCCGGCGCACGAACAGCGCCGCGCTCGATGCAGTTCTCTCCGCATGGACAGCCACGCAGGAGGCCAACACAGCGGCCGAACACCTGCAGCAGGCGGGGATCGGTGCCCATGCCTCATGGACGACGCCCGAAATCGCCAACGATGCCCATCTGCAGCAGCGCGGCGCAATCGTAGATGTCACCGAACCGGACGGCACGCATCGCGCAGCCGTAGGAGTGCCGATTCGCCTGTCGAAAGGTGCGGATATCGGCGTCGATCGCGGCACCCCGAAGCTCGGGGAACACGAGGATTTCGTCTATGGTGAACTGCTCGGGATGAGTCAGGCAGAGCGCAGGCGGCTGGAAGAGGCCGAAGTGATCTTCTGAGCACAGAACGGCAGGCACCTGAAACGCAAGAAAGAGGGCCTTGGGAAGGATGAACGAGACGGCAACCCCGGCACGCGCCGGGACGGACACCTGGGCAGAAACCCCGACCCTGGGCTTCATAGGCCTCGGGGTCATGGGCAGCGGCATGTGTGCCAACGCGGTGAAGAAGCACGGCGCGTTGCTCCACGCCTTCGACATGAACCCCGATGCGCTGACCGCGCAGGTGGCTGGCGGCGCGCGGGAGGCCGGATCGGTTGCCGATGTGGCAAGGAACGCGAACGTCATCTTCCTGTCCCTGCCCGGCGGCAAACAGGTCATGTCCGTTTGCGAAGAGATAGCGGCCCACGCTGCGCCCGGCTCGATCGTCGTCGATCTCTCGACTACCAGTGTCGCCGATGCCCGCGCCGTCTGCGCGATGCTGGCAGACAAAGGCCTCGCCTTCGCCGATGCCCCCGTCGCGCGCACCCGACAGGCCGCCATCGACGGGACGCTGTCGATCATGGTCGGAGCCAGCGAAGGGCTCTTCGCCCGGATCGAACCCTTGCTCCATTACATGGGCTCCGACGTCACCCTGTGCGGCGAAGTCGGCTGCGGACAGGTGGTGAAGCTCATCAACAACACGCTGCTGTTCGAGCAGGTGGCGGCCATTGCCGAGATGATGGTCGTGGCTGAACGCGCGGGCGTGACCGGAGACAAATTGATCGAAGCGGTCGGCCTTGGTTCGGGCAATTCCTTCGCGCTGCAGACCCACGCGAAGAAGGCCATGGCGCCGCGCGAATTCCCAGCCAAAGCCTTTCCGATGCCTTACGCCCTCAAGGACATCGGTTACACCATCGAACTGGCCGAACAGATGGGCGTCGAACCCCGCCTTACGCGCCTCGCCGCCGAATACTACCAGGCAGCCATCGATATGGGGATCGGGGAGAAATACTTCCCAGCGATCATCGAAGTCGTCGACGCGAAGAAACCGTAACCGCCCGGCGGGGAGAGAACCGATGCAGACGCGCAAGCTCGAATACCGGATCGTGACCGAAGGGCTGGACTTTCCCGAGGGACCCATCGCACTGGCAGACGGCTCGGTGCTGGTCGTCGAGATCAAGGGCGGGCGCCTCATCCGCGTGCGTCCTGATGGCACCAAGGAAGTCGCCGCCGAACTCGGCGGCGGCCCCAATGGCGCTGCCATAGGCCCCGATGGCGCCTGCTACGTCTGCAACAACGGCGGCTTCAACTGGCTGAGCGAGGACATCTTTGGCGTGCAGGGCTACCGTCGCCCGCATGGCCGCGCGCACGACTACACGGGCGGCTCGATCCAGCGCGTCGATCTCGTTACCGGCGAAGTCACCACGCTCTACACCCATTGCGACGGCAATCCGATCATGGGGCCCAACGACATCGTGTTCGATGCGCAGGGCGATATGTGGTTCACCGACCACGGCAAGACCTACGGCCGAGTAATGGATTGCGGCGCGGTCTATCATGCCGCGGCGGACGGCTCGTGGATCAGGCAGGCCGTGTTCCCGATGCTGACGCCCAATGGCTGCGGCCTCTCGCCCGACGAAAAGACGCTCTACGTTTCGGAAACCGAGACGGGCCGGTTGTGGCACTGGCACATCACCGGGCGCGGCGACGTCGCCAAGGTCCCCTGGCCCTCGCCCAATGGCGGTACGCTCGTCGGGCAGGCAACCGGATACCAGCGCTTCGATTCGATGGCTCTGGAGGAAAACGGCAACATCTGCGTCGGCACGCTGGTGACCGGCGGGATCACCGTTTTCGCGCCCGAGGGTGAGAAGCTGGAGTACTGGGAAGGCCCCGAGCCTTATTGCACGAACATCTGCTTTGGCGGCCCGGACATGAAGACGGCCTATATCACCGTATCGGGCGGCGGCCTGCTGGTGGCCGTGGACTGGCCACGCGCGGGTCTGCCACTGTTGCACCAGCGGGACTGATGCCGTGAGCGCTGCCTCGCCCGCCGCGTCCGCCAGCCATGGCCCCATGCGCGCCAAGGCGCGTGTGCTGGTGGCCGCGCTGATGGGCACGGCGGTCGAGTTCTACGATTTCTTCATATACGGCACAGCGGCGGCGCTGGTCTTCGGGCCGCTGTTCTTTCCCGCCTCTTCTCCCGCCGCGCAGACGCTGCTGGCCTTCGCCAGCTTCGGCCTTGCCTTCCTCGCCCGTCCGATCGGCGCCATCGCCTTTGGCCATTTCGGGGACAGGGTGGGCCGCAAGTCCACGCTGGTCGTCTCGCTGTTGATGATGGGGCTGTCCACCTTTGCCATCGCCCTGCTGCCTACCTATGCGACAGCGGGCTGGATCGCGCCTGCCCTGCTGTGCCTGATGCGCTTCGGACAGGGCTTCGGCCTTGGCGGCGAATGGGGCGGCGCGGCACTGCTTACGGCCGAGCACGCCCCTGAAGGCTGGGAGGGACGCTTTGTCTCGATCATGCAGCTGGGGTCGCCGATCGGCTTTTTCGCGGCCAATGGCGTGTTCCTGCTGCTCGGCCTGCTGCTCGACGATGACCAGTTCATGGCTTGGGGCTGGCGAATCCCGTTCCTCGCCAGTGCAGTGCTCGTCATGCTGGGGCTCTGGATCCGGCTGAAGATCGAGGAAACGCCGCAGTTCCAGGCCGCGCTCGACAAGGATGAGGTTGTCCGCATTCCCTTCGTGGAAATCACCGGACGCCACGGCTTGCAGGTTCTTGCGGGTGCAGCGGGCGTGGTCTCGACATTCGCGGTGTTCTATCTGGCCACCTCGTTTGCGCTTGCCCTTACCGTCGATCAGGTCGGCTTGGCGCGTGCGGACGTGCTGACCCTACAGATGATCGCCAACTGCTTCTACGTCGTGGGCATTCTGATGGCGGGAATACTGGCGGACCGGGTGGGATCGCGTCTCGTCCTGGCCGGCGGTGCCTGCGCCACCATCGCGATTGGCACGGTGTTCGAAGCTGGCCTGCGTTCGGGCTCGCTACCCATGGCCGGCGCCACGCTCAGCGCCGCGATGCTCGTGCTGGGCTTCAATAACGGGCCCCTCGGAAGCTGGCTGGCGACGCTCTTCCCGGTGCGATCGCGCTACACCGGCGTCTCGCTCGCCTTCAATCTGGGCGGCATTCTCGGCGGAGCGGTGGTGCCGTTCATTGCCCAGCTGCTCGTCGTGCAGGGCTCCAGCCAGGCCACCGGCGTGCTCCTGCTGACGGCGGGCCTTGCCACCCTTGCCGGAACCCTTTTCGGCCGCCGGCGTGCGGCCATCGCCATGCAACAAGGACAGACCGCGTGAGTGAATTCGAAGACTGGATCGGCCGAAGCCAGACGGTGACCGACATTCTGGAGCCTGCGCGCAGCAATGCGCTCGACGTGGCCCTTGGTGGTGAAGGCGCGCTCAAGGCGGGTGATCCCATGCCGCTGCTGCACCACTGGCTCTACTTCTGGGAGGTGAAGCCTCCGGCAGGCCTCGGCACTGACGGGCATCCGGCCAAGGGCGGCTTCCTTCCCCCGGTACCGCTGCCCCGGCGCATGTGGGCGGGCGGACGGCTCAACTTTCATAAGCCGCTGATCCTTGGCGCCACGGTTTCGAAAACCTCGACGATCACCGCCATCAAGGAGAAGACCGGTAAAAGCGGAACGCTCGTCTTCGTCACGGTCCGCCACGAACTTGACGGCGGAGACGGCCTTGCCGTCAGTGAGGAGCAGGATCTGGTTTACCGCGAACCGGCTGCGGGCTCCCTACCGGCGCCGGTTGCCGCGCCTGCGCCTGCAGTGTCCTGGGTGGAGACGGTCGATCCCGATACCGTTCTGCTGTTCCGCTATTCCGCCCTCACCATGAACGGCCATCGCATCCACTACGACCGGCCCTATGCCATGGACGAGGAGAGCTATCCCGCTCTTGTCGTGCACGGTCCGCTGCAAGCCACCCTGCTGATGCGGCTGGCCACGGCCAACCTGGGCGCGCCGGTAACCGGCTTTGACTTCCGTGGCCAGCAGCCTGCTTTCGACGGGGCCATGCTGCATGTCTGCGGCGAGCCCACTGCGGATGGTGCCGAGATCTGGACGCAGCAGGGCGAGGCGAAAAACATGGTCGCCACTGTCCGCACGGGCACGGTGTGATGACAGCAGTCCCGCGCAGCTTGCTGTTCACGCCCGGTTCCCGGCCCGATCGCTTCGCCAAGGCCGGAGCCACGGCGGCAGAAGGCCTCATCCTCGATCTGGAGGATGCGGTCGCCGAAGCCGACAAGGATAGTGCGCGTGCCAACGTGGCGGCATTCCTGGCCGACCGGCAGGGCGTGACGCAGCAATTGACCGTGCGCATCAATCCGCTGTCGCGCGCCTGCGGGCTGCTCGACCTGGCCATGCTCGCCACGGCTGCCGATGGGCCCGACTACATCCTTCTGCCCAAGGCGGAAACGGCAGCGCAGGTCGCGATGATCGCACAAGTGCTCGACGATGCGGGTTCAAAGGCACGGATTGGCGCACTGGTGGAATCCGCGCGCGGTGTTGCCGGCGCCGCCGCGCTGGCACAAGCCCATCAGCGGCTCGCCTACCTCATGTTTGGCGCCGCGGACTATGCGGCCGACCTTGGCCAGCAGGTGGGCACCTTCCAGCCGGGTCACGCGCGCGCCACCATCGTCAATGCAGCGGCCTGCGGCGGCGTGGTGGCGATGGATTCCCCCTTCTTCGCGATCGACCGTCCCGCAGACCTCGAAGCGGACTGTGCTGCGGGCAGAGCGCTTGGCTTCCATGGCAAGGCCGCGATCCATCCCTCGCAGGTCGAACCGATCAACCTGGGCTATTCGCCCAGCGACGCGGAGCGGGCGCAGGCGCGGCGCATCCTTGAAGCCGCGCCCGATGGCGTGGGCGTGCTCGACGGCAAGATGGTGGACATCGCGATGGTGCGCTGGGCCCTGCGCGTGGCCTGAGACAGCACCCGGGGGGCATCGGCCTGCCAGCCCTCCCGTTTAGTGAATTTTGGAGAGCAAGATGACCGTGAACTACCAGCTCTACATCGACGGCGTGTGGCGCGATGCGTCCGATGGCGCGACGATGCCGGCGATCAACCCGTTCAATCAGGAAGTGCACGGGCAGATCCCGGTGGCCACCGAGGTCGATGTGGAGGATGCGATCAGCGCGGCCCGCCGGGCCTTCGACAGTGTGTGGCGCAAGACCACTCCGGGTGAGCGCGCCAAGCTGCTGAACAAGGCCGCCGATCTGATTGACGCTGACGCAGACCGGCTCGCCCTGCTGGAAACAACCGACAACGGCAAGGTGATCCGTGAGACCCACAACCAGATGGGCTATGCCGCGCGCATCTTCCGCTATTACGCCGCCTGGGCGGACAAGATGCACGGCGATGTGGTGCCGCTCGACCAGAAGGACACACTCGACCTCACCATTCGCGTTCCTTTCGGCGTGGTGGCCTGTGTCACCGCGTGGAATTCGCCCGTCGCGATCCTGACCAACACACTTCCCGCCGCCCTGGCCGCGGGCAACTGCGTGATCCTGAAGCCCAGCGAACATGCCTCGTCGACGACGCTCGAAATCGCGCGGATCTGTGAAGCCGCAGGGTTTCCCGCAGGCGTGGTGCAGGTCGTGACCGGAGCGGGCGATGTCGGCCGCTGGCTGACCTCCAGCCCGCGGGTCGACAAGATCAGCTTCACCGGCAGTCCCGGCGTCGGACGGATGATCGCGCAAGCGGCGGGTGCCAATCTCAAGCCGGTCACGATGGAACTGGGCGGCAAGTCGCCCAACATCGTGTTCGACGATGCCGATTTCGACCGCGCGCTCATCGGTGCGCTGGCAGGAATTTTTGGCGCCACCGGGCAGACCTGCATCGCCGGTTCGCGCCTGCTGGTACAGCGCGGGATCTATGACCGCATGGTCGAAGGTCTTGCCGGACGGGCCAAGCAGATCCGCATGGGGGACCCGCGCCTGAAGGAAACCGAGATGGGCACGGCAGCCAACGAGCCGCAGTTCGCCAAGATCCTGTCCTTCATCGATGCCGCCAAGGGCGACGGCGCGCGACTGGTTGCCGGTGGCGCGCGCGCGGAAGGTCCGGGGCTTGAAAAGGGCTTCTTCATCGAGCCCACCATCTTCGCCGACGTTCGCAACGACATGAAAGTCGCCTGCGAGGAAATCTTCGGGCCGGTCCTCTCGATCATTCCCTTCGATGAGGAGGAGGAAGCCGTCCAGATCGCCAACGACACCGCCTATGGCCTCGCCAGCGGCGTGTGGTCGGAAAACATCAGCCGCTGCATGCGCATGATGCGCGCAATCGACAGCGGCGTGGTCTGGGTGAACACCTACCGCGTGGCAGCACCGCAGGCACCGTTTGGCGGCATGAAGGATTCAGGCTTCGGGCGTGTGCGAGGCGAGGCGGGCATCCTCGAATTCACCCAGACCAAGACCGTCTTCATCGACTTCTCGGGTGACCTCCGCGATCCGTTCTCTATGAAATTCTAAGTCAACGCATCGGGGTGTTGCTTTGGACAAGTGTCGGATGATGTTGGCAGGAACCCTTCTCTAGAACGAGAATGTTGATTTCTGCTGAGTATTGACCCAGAAAGTCTAAACACCCCGCAATGCAGGCGGTGGCTCAAGAGGGTGACTTTTCCTTACTGAAGGTGGCCGCTGCTGAACTGGCGCGTAAGCGGAACGACTGAAAGCACCAGAGTTCAGCTAAATTGCTGCATTGCCCGACACGCCGGCAATCCGGTCATTCTGTCATCAGATTTTCCTCCCAAAACCAGCCATTTGTTCATCACGAATATTGGCCATCCGATTGGCGAGCATTGCTCTGGCCGACAATCCGACGAACCGTGTCAAGCAACACCATGTTCTCGGTAACGCAATACCGTAAGCGCCAATGCCGCAATCAGGGAACCACATGCCATGATGGTGGCAAGCCATGGCAATGTGAGCCCGCTGGCAAGCAGAAAACCTGCCACGATTGGTCCCAATGCGGCCCCGCCTCGCCCAAAGCCTATGACCATGCCCGTCCCACTGGCGCGAAGCCGGGCTGGATAGCTTTGCGCGAACATGGCGTAGATTCCCGCCGTTGCCCCGTTGACGAAGAAGCCCGCCGTCCCCGCAATGACAGACAATGTTGCAATATCGCTGTGCGGCTGGCCGAACCAGATTACCGCCCCTGCCCCCGCTATCATGGCAAGGATGGTCAGCGTACGGACCGGAAACCGTTGCGTGAACAGGCTGAGCACGAGTGAGCCACTTGCCCCGCCCACGTTCGCCCAGACCAGCACACTTCCCGCAGTGCCTGCCTCGAAGCCCATGTCCACCACCAGTTTGGGCACCCACTTGACGAAGAAGTAGAACGTCATGATGTGCATGAAGTAGGCGATCAGAAGGAGGATCGAGACGCTGGCGAGCCCCGGACCGAACAGTTCGCGCCAGCGCACCTTCTGCGTGCCGGGCTCGAGCTCCGGAATGTGGTCTGCTGATCGGTGCCCGAGTTTTTCGAGCTGACGATTAACGATGGAAAGGCCGGCCGGGCCGTGCCTGAGGACCAGGAACGCGATCGTCTCCGGCATGAGCCAAAGGATGAGTGGCACGAAGGCGGCAGTGGCGATTGCGCCGAACACAAAGATCGAATGCCAGGTCCCGCCTCCTGACAGCAAGGCAGAGGCGATCGATCCACCAACGACCGCACCGACCGGGTAACCTCCTGCCATGATCGCGACGGCAAGGTTCCGGTACCGGGCATTGGCGAACTCGGCGACTACCGCTGCGGTTGTCGCGAGCATGCCGCCGATGCCGAACCCGGTGAAAAGGCGATAGGCGGAAAGGATGGCGATACTGTCTGACGTCGCCGCAAGTGCCATGCCCGCGGACATGACGGCCAAGCATGAGAGCAGCATCGGGCGCCGGCCGATCTTGTCCGCCGCATTGCCCAGGACGAGCGCTCCAACCGCCATGCCAATAAGCTCCATCGAGAGCACCACGCCCAAAGCTGCGCGATCTATGCCAAACTGGGTCGCAATACCCGGCGCTGCGAAGCTGATGGAGAGCACGTCGAAGCCATCGAGGGCATTGAGTAAGGTGGCGAGACCTACCGCGATCACCTGCGCGCGGGTCATCGAGGACTTTGCGAGAATGGCCGCTGGATCGTTGAGTACAGTCATCTCGATTCCCGGGCAGGATTGACAGGCCAATGCGAGGGCTTGGCCACGTTACAAGACATGAAGCCCGGCGTGGCTCCACGGAGAAAGCCGCGCCGGGCGCGTTTCAGAAATCGACCGACAATCGCGCCATGAACTGGCGTGGCCGGGCATAAGCGATCTCGGCATAGCCCGTGCCCGACGTCAGCGAGGAATTGCCCGCGGTCGGATAGAGCTTGTCGGTCAGGTTCTGGACCGAGAGGGTCAGGACCCAGGGATCGTCGAGGCTTTCGAAGCGGATCGAGGCATCGACGGTCAGCACGTCCTTGAGCTGTGAGATCTCAGGTGTGTTGGCCGTATCGAAGTAGGTCTTGGTCCTGTAGGACAGGTCAGCACGCGGCGAGATCGAGAAGTGGCCGACGTCGGTATTGTATCCGACACCCAGGTTCCACTTGAACTTGGGCGCGTAAGGCAGCTTGTTCGAGGTGCTGATCGGTGTCGAGACACCGAGCCCAGACAGGTCGACCACAGTGTCGATGCTGTTCTCGAGATAGCTCACGCCTCCCTGGATCAGCCAGTGCGAGTTGGGCACCCAGTTGAGTTCCGCTTCCACACCCTTGATTGTCGCCTTGCCGGCATTGAGCAAGTAAGGGGCCGGGCCGGCACGGAACAGGAACTGCAGGTCCTTGTACTTGGTCAGGAACGCCGAGGCATTGAACCGCAGGGTCTTCCCGAACAGGTCGGACTTGAAACCGACTTCGTAGGAATTGGCCTTTTCCGGCGCGAAGTCATGGAAATTGTCGAGCGCGGCCTGCGACTGCGGCACGTTGAAGGAGCTGTTCCAACCGCCACCCTTGAAGCCTTGCGCGAAGCGGGCATAAGTGAGGAAGCTGTCCGACCACTGGTAATCCACGCTGCCTTCGACGGTGGTGGACTTGAAGGTGACTTCGTAGAGGATCGGGGCGAGATAATACTCGTCGGGCGTCAAGACACCGGGCGTATCATCGGTCGCGGCGAGGCTCGCATAGTCGAATTGCTCTGGGATGGAGCCCTTGGTCTCCTCGGTATAGCGGATCCCACCCGTCACGCTGAGGCGATCGGTGAGGTGGCCGGTCCACTGGGTAAAAGCGGCCCAGCTGTGGTTCTTGATGATGTTGTTGTCGCTGTCGAGCGAGGCGCGTTCGCCCAGCGCGACGGTCAGGATGTCCTTCACCTTCTGCTTGAAATAGTAGAGCCCCACCACACCGGTCAGGCGCTCGGTCTCGTAGATACCCTGCAGTTCCTGGCTAAACTGATGACCGCGCGAGTTGTAATCGGTGTGAAGGATCGTGAAGGGCGTGTTGTCGCCGTCGCGTTTTCCGGTCCAGTTGAGCTTGCGATAGGCGGTGATGGACTTGAAGGTGATGGCGTCGGAAGCATCGAACTCGACGTTCAGGGATCCGCCCCAGGCTTCCAGCGTACTGCCAACAGGGCCGGTGCCATTGTTCGCGAACGGCCCAGCCGCCCACTGGTTGTTGGCGCAGCGCGGATCTTTGTTTTCGGCGGTATAGCCTTCCGGCGGCCCGCCATAGGTCTTCACAAAAGCGCCGGCACCGCCATTGGCAGTGGCGCTCCAGGAAACGCCGGGAACAGAATCAAACAGGCTGGTGTCAAATCCCGGCGCGTAGAGCACGATCCCGCCAGGGCCGCCGCCAGGGACGAAGAAGGCCTGGGTACAACCGGAAAGGACGCTCTGGTAGGCGCCCATGAACCCCGCACTTTCAGGCGCGCCGACACCGATCGCGGTGGGATCGGTGTTGTTGTTGTAGGCCGCAAAGACCAATGGCGCGCCATGTTCATCGGCCTTGGTGTAGTCGAACTTTGCGCGCACGGTGACTGCAGGGTCCGGCTCCCACAGTAACTTGCCGGTGAGCGAATATGTGTTGGTGTCGCCGAGCTTCGTGCCGTCATAGAGGCGTTTGACATAGCCGTCCTGGCGCTTGCCTCCTGCGGTGATGCGTGCGGCAAGGGTGTCGACGATCGGCAGATCCATAGCTGCGAATGCCTCGAACAGGTTGTCACTGCCAACGCCGACCTCGGCCTCGCCATTGAACTCATGCTTGGGGTCCCTGGTCGCAATCACGATCGCACCGCCGATGGTGTTGCGGCCAAAAAGCGTCCCTTGCGGTCCACGCAGGATCTGAACGCTAGCAATGTCGCGGAAAGTCATCGCGCCGCCGACCGACTGCCCGAGGTAGACGTCGTCGACATATAGGCCCACGCCCGGATCGACGTTTGAGCGGCCATCGATCTGGCCGATGCCCCGGATGAACACCTGCGATGAATTGTTGTTGCCGGCGAGCGGAGCGTTGTTGGTGAACTCGAGGTTGGGTGTCACCTTGCCGAGATCGGTGGTGCCAACGATCTGGCGCTGCTCCAGCGTATCTCCGTTGAAGGCTGTAATCGAAACAGGTACATCCTGCTGGTTCTCAGCGACCTTGCGGGCTGTGACGATAATGTCCTGGTTGGTGAAGCCCCGTTCCCGGACTTCCTCGCCATTCCTTCCGGAGTCTTGAGCAAGAGCGGTGTGCGGCGCGAACGCAAGCCAAGCGAGCGCTGACGACGCAAGCAGGCACTTCTTGTGACGGAGCATGATGCTTCCCCTCCTCTGCATATATATTCTTGCCGCGCTTGCTGTGCGCGGTCCCGGTCGCGATAATGCGTTTGCGGGAATTCCTCGACTATACGTCCGTCTAGTCGGCATGAGGGGGCCCGTGCGCAATCAATACAGACAAAGAGATTGCAACATGGGAGCAGGGGAAAATGGCGGGCAGGAAAGTCGTATTGGTGGACGATCACCCCTTGTTCCGGCAGGCGCTGGCCGGGACCGTCCAACTGGTTGCCCCCGACGCGCAAGTGGAGCTTTGCGAAGATTTTCGAACCTTGCGCGAAAGGCTGGAAAGCCACGAGACGGTGAGCCTCATCCTGCTTGATCTCAATCTGCCCGATGTAGATGGCATCGCCGGACTGCCATTTCTGAAAGGGCAATATCCGCACATTCCCGTTGCCGTCGTATCGGCGCGCGATGACCTTGAGGTCGTCCAGACGGCAATCGCCTGCGGAGCTTCCGGGTTCATTTCCAAAGTTTCAGGCGTTCCTTCACTGCAAGCTGCGCTCGATGCCCTGCTTCGGGGCGAGGAATGGTTCGACGGACTGGAACAATTGCCGGACGAGGACCCACTCACGCCGATGCAACTGCGTATCCTGAACGGAGTCCAACGTGGCCTGATGAACAAGCAGATCGCCTTCGAGGCGGGCATCACCGAGGCGACAGTGAAATACCACTTATCGAATATTTTCCGGAAAATGGGAGTGCAAACCCGCAATCAGCTGTTGGCGCTGACCCGATAACCTTGTGTGTTGCATTCTCCTTGGCCGCTGCACGAGATCAGGAATTCCTGCAGGAGCAAGGGCGAAACCGGCTTGGTCATGACGCTGATCCCGGCGTTGAGTGCTCCCCCCAGTTCCTCCTCGCTGGCGGCCGTCACCAGGACCCTGACGCGGGCACGTCCCGCAAGCAGGTCTAGCAGTTCGAGGCCGTTCATCCCCTGACCCAGACCGTAATCCGCCAGCACAACGTCCCACTCGCCGTTCAGGCCAAGTGCCGATTCCGCATCCGGCGCGCTGATCACTTCACCGCCCCATCTTCGGATCAGGGCCTCGGTTCCTACCAGGATGTCGGGCTCGTCGTCGATGCAGAGGACCCGCAGACCGGACAAGTCGACCATGGTGTGCTGAACGTGCCGCCGCTTCCGTTCGGGCTCTGCGCGCGGGACCCGGATCGAGAAGACGCTGCCACGGTCGGGGCGCGAGTGGACCTTTACCTCGAGGTCGAGGGCCTGCGCTATGCGTGCAACAATGGCAAGGCCAAGGCCGGAGCCTTCCGCAAGGCGCTGGCCCTCGCTCAGCCGCTCGAATTCGCCGAAGGCGGCAGCAATCTGATCGGGCGCCATGCCGATCCCGGAATCGCGCACCTCGATCCGCACGTCATCGCCAGACCGGCGTGCTGCCAGCACCACGCGACCCTGGCGAGTGTAGCGGATCGCGTTGACTAGGAGGTTTTGCAGGACCGAACGCAGCAAATCGCGGTCGGTGCGGATCCATGCCGTGGTGGGGAGACAAACGAGCTCAACGCCCTTGGTGTCAGCCTGGCTTTCAAACTCGGTCACGAGCGATGATAGCAGCGATGACACCTCAAACGCTTCGCGGTGCGGCCGGACTGCGCCGAGCTCGAGCTGGGACAGGCTGAGTAGTGCACGCAGCATGCGATGCGCGGCCTCAATGGCGTGATCGGCATGGCTGAGAGCAAGCACGGTCTTTTCGTCTGCCGTATGCTGGGCGTCCTTTTCGGCAAGAACGTTGCCGATGAAGATGCGGGCCGCGTGCAGCGGCTGGACGAGGTCATGGCTCGCCGCAGCCACGAACCGCCTCTGCGCCCGCGTGGCGCGTTCGGCGAGGTCGGTCGCCTGCTCGAGGTCGCGATTGACCTTCGTGAGTTCACGCGTCCGCTCTTCGACCCTGTCCTCGAGCTCTTCCTTCCCCTGCGCCAAAACCCGTTCTGCTTCTCGGATTTCGGTGATGTCGGCAAAGGTCAGCACGAAGTTCTCGTCGGCGATGGGCGTGCCGGTGAACTGAATCACGTGCCCGCCACCGGCCGCGAATTCGTGACGGAACGATCGCCGCCGCATGACGCAATCGGTCTTTGCTGCAAGCTCCGCGCTGACGTCGTCACTCAGGACATCGCGTCCGGTCACACTGGCAGGCTGAAGCACCGACTGACCCACATGAATGCCGTCGGCAGGAATAGCGAGCAACTCGAGAAAGTTACGGTTCCACGCGACCAGCCGCAAGTCGCTGTCGACCACGCCGACGGCGTGGCTGAGGCCGTCGAGTGTCAATTGCAGGATATCACGGCTGAACGTTACCGCGTGGCCGGCCTCGTCAAGAAGCTGGCGCACGTCGTCGCGGTCCTGGTTCCCCACAGCGAGCGCCATGGCCACGACGCTGCGTGCCGAAGTCGTGCCGATGGCCCCGGCGAGTACGTGTTCGGCCATGATTGCCATGGCAGGGGTAATCGGCGCTAAATCGTCGAAGGAAGTGTGGCCAGTGCCCGCGCGAAAATTCAGCAAGGCCTTGCGAGCCTCGTCATCGCCCACGAACTGGCTCAGCAGATCTCGTAGGTCTCCAACCGTGGCATTGAACTCCCTGAGGTTATCCGTCCGTCCCTGCTTGTGAGCGTGGACGAAACGCTGTGCCTGCATCGTGTCGATCAGCCGCGGACGGGCAGCCAGCGAAAGCCCAATCACCACAAGCGCATTCACTGCCAGACTCGTCAGCACCAGGAGTTCCAACCCCAGTCCTTGAGGGACGGGCCAGAGCGACCCCGCCAACGGGGCCGAACGAGCCGACAACACTGGCAGGACGACGAAAAGCGCCCAGATCGACATTCCCGCAACGATGCCGCCGATGACTCCGTTGGCATGCGCCCGCTTCCAGTAGATGCCCGCTATCAGCCCGGGAAACAGCTGTGCCGATGCAGCCAGTGCTATAACGCCGAGCTGGGTTGGATTGCCCGTCTGTTCGATCAGCAGGTAAAACAGCCAGGCCAGCGTGCCGAGCGCGATGATGGACACCCGCCTGACCAGCACGACCCTCTGGCCGGCTCCCTTGCCGCCCTGGCCATTGTGGCCCGTAGTGGATAGCATGGGCAGGACGATCTCGTTCGACACCATTGCCGAAATGGCAGTCAGTTCGACAATCACCATGGCCGCACCGGCAGAAAGCCCGCCCAGAAAAACCGCGAATGCAACCAGCGTCATCCCGTGTTCGAGCGGTATTGCAAGCGTCTGCAGACTGCGCGGGGCGTCCGGGACGAGCAAACCGCCCTTGATCGAATTTGCGATAACAAGCGTGGCGATGGCCCAGAGCGCGAAATAGGCCGGAAAAAGCCAGACTCCGCGGCGGGCATCCTCGACCTTTTCAACCGTCACAAAGCTGAGATGAAATTGGCGCGGCAGGGTGAAGGTTGTGACAGTGCACAGGATCAGCAGGGTTCCAAAGGGCAGCTCGAGCATGACGTGCGGCGAAGGGATGCTCGATACGGCGATGGCAATTCCCGGCCCATCGCGCTCAAGAAGATAGAGACACGCCGCTGCTGCCGTCACGATAGCGGCGATTTTCACCGACGATTCGAGCGCGATCATAGCGACGAAGCCCCGGTTCTGGTGCGTGAGGCTCGGCTGGCGCGCACCGAACACAATGGCGAGCCCGATCAGGGTGGCGACGAGGACCATTGTCTGGAATAGGCCGAAGTCTGGCACACCGATCGCAAACTGCCAGACTTCTTTGAGGACGAGGACCTGCAGGGCCACATAGGGCAGCGCTGCAAGGCTCGCCACGACTGCCACGGTAACGCCAACCAGCCGGCTCTTGCCGAAGCGGGCCGCCATGAAGTCGGCAATGGAGCCGGAGTTCTCGAGCTTGGCCAGCCGAACGATCTTGATCCACGCCGGATAGCCCAGAGTCGCTGCGATGATGGGGCCAAAGGCATTGGAAAGGAAAAGCCAGCTTCCCTTGCTGGCGTCACCGACAGCGCCGAAGAAAGTCCAGGCTGTGCTCAGCGTGGCAAGTGAAAGGCCGTAGACAACTGCCCGCCGGGTGATGCCCCATTGCCCCCCCCTGTTGGATCGCCAGCCGGCATAGATCAGGACCAGCAGGTAGACCATAACGACTGCGGTGATGATCGTGTCGTTGAGCATGCGTGATGCTTACGCAAATTGTCCGAGCCGTCCATACTCGGTGGATTAGCAGTGCATATCGAGAATTGAAGCGCCCCGGGTTTTCCGGAGGCTATCCGGTTTGACTCAGG
>NZ_JALHLE010000028.1 GCF_022832385.1 Novosphingobium album (ex Hu et al. 2023) | reverse complement strand
AAAAACCCGATTTCGCTCGAGCGCATCCTCGATATGGTCCGCTGGCGCGAGAACCCGGCATTCGTCATGAACGCCAAGTCGGGCCGTGTTGCACTACGTAGCAAGGCAAACGCCTGGATGGACGACGAAGGCGAGCCGATCCTTCGCATCGAGCTGCAGCGACCCTGCAGCCGCAAATCCATGCGCGAGGCGGATCTGTTCGAGACGGCCTGGGAGGAAATCGACGAAGACACCTTCCGGGCGAAATGGCAGGCCGAAGTCAACGAGGCGGCCGGGCAGCTGGACACCGAGACGGTGCGCCTCGCAACCGGCCTCCTGCTGCCGATCTGGTCGGCGCTGCCGTCCGATCACCTCGCGGTCAATCGGATCGTCGATAAGAATGGCAATAGCTGGCTTGGCCGTATCGTCTTCGAGCACAGCATCGTCGAACTCTTCACCAAGCTCGGCCTTGCGAGCAGCGAAGACATGCCCGTCGAAGCGATCACCAATGCCGTCCTCGCCGGGCGCAGCGTCCAAGTTACCCGCCCGTTCCCGATGGCCTTCAAGCGCTCGCATGTGAACGGCAACCCGCGTGTCGAGATCGTAGACGCTCCGGCATCGCAGCTTTCATGGCTCAAGTCGCTCGGCGCATTCACCGAGATCATCCAGTATCGCACCCGCATCTTCATCCCTGTCGCGCAGGCCGAGGCCATCATCGCCGAGATCCTCAAGCCTTCCTGACACCGGCCCTATCCTTCCTGATCGACCAAGAGTGCCGTGGCTGCCAGGTCGGTCAGGAGAGGGGAGGGGGAAGAGAAGGGGTGTCCGTGAATTGGCCGGACGATGAGAAAAAGGTGTTTTCCCCATGATCCAGACCGTCAAGCTCGCGAAGCTGGTGCTGTCCGACATCAACGTGCGTACCCGCGGCGAAGACCTGATCGAACAGTTCGCCGCCGACATTTTCGCGCGCGGCATCCTGCAGAACCTGGTCGTGACTTCCGTGAAGAAGCCGCGCGGCTCCTACGGCGTCATCGCCGGCAGCCGCCGCTTTCGTGCTCTCAAGTTGCTGGCTGAGCGCGGCGACATCAACGAGGCCGAATACGACGTGCCCGTGCTGATCCTGAGCGGCGGCAATGACGAGCTTTCCGAAGCCTCGCTCGCTGAAAACTTCCATCACCTCAATATGTCGCCCGCCGACGAATGCCGCGCCTTCCAGCACTGTCTTGGTCAGGGCGGCGACATCGACGCGGTCGCCAGGCGTTTCGGCATCACCCGCCGCTTTGTCGAAGGCCGCCTGCGCCTCGCAAACCTTGCCGAGCCGATCTTCGACGCCCTGGCGTCCGGCGAGCTGACCCTCGACATGGCCAAGGCATACGCCTCCACCGAAAGCCATGAGCGCCAGCTGATGGTGTGGAAGAGCTACGGCGCCAACAGCTACCATGCCAGCGCCGACACCATCCGCCGCGTCATCGCCAACGAATCCATGAAGTCCACCGATCCGATTGCGCGCCTTGTCGGTGAAGAAGCCTACGTTGCTGCTGGCGGCATCGTCGATCGAGACCTGTTCAGCGACAACGGCGATCGCTGGACCAACCCCGAGATCGCCCACACGCTGGCAGCCGCGGCGATGGAAGCCGAAGCCAGGCGGATCGGTGAAGAACGTGGCCTCGCCTGGATTCGCCCTGTCGCCTCGAACTCAACCTGGGAAGTCGCGCGCGACCTGTTCCGCGTCAACCTGCCGAGCCTGCCGCTTAGCGATGCCCAAGCCACCCGCATCAGCGAGATCGAAGCACGCCTCAGCATCGTAAGCCTCGAGATGGAAAACGAGGAACTCGAGGAAGAAGCCTGGCAGGCCCTCGATGCTGAACACGATGCTCTCAGCGACGAACTGCGCGATGCCGGTCGCCGCGAGAAGATCCTTCCTCCCGAACTCGCCCCGCGTGTCGGCCTGTTCCTGACGCTCTCGCAGGACGGCAGCATGAAACTCGACGACACCTATTACAGCGAAACGCCGCTCAGCGTCACCATGGTCGAACCCGATGAAGACGGCGAGGACGCGAGCGACACGGGCGAAGACAGCATCGAGGGCGAAGCTGCCCCGCGCGCCCCGACTTTCCGCATCGAGGAACGCGAGACCGGGACCATCACCGGCACAACCAAGGAAGTGTCGCCCGACGAGGCCGCACCGGGCGGGAAGGCGCTCAGCCAGGTTCTCCTCGACCAGCTTGCGGTTCAGCGCCGCGACGTTCTAGGCGCATCCATGATCGCCAACCCTGCGCTCGCGCTCGACTACATGCTGTTCGCCATGGTCGACAAGTCCACGGGCACGGACGAGACCTGCGGCACTACCATCCGCGCCCCGCACCCGGAAGATCCGGTCCGCTTCGACGCCTATCCCAAATCGGTCGCCCATGACTACCTCGCCGAAGTGCGCGAAGGTCTCGACGCTTCCTGGCAGGAGCATCGAACCATGATCGCCCGTTTCGATGCCTTCCGGGCACTTGATGATGAGGTCAAGGCGGCCTGGCTAGCATGGACGGTCGCCACGTCGTTCAAGTCGAAGGAAAGCTACAGCCATCGCCAGAATGCCCTGCAGAACCACCTGGCCGGCCTGCTCGAGGTCGATGTCGCCAAGTGGTGGCGGCCAACCTCCGAGAACTTCTTCGACCGCGTACCGAAGGGCTCGCTACTCTCGCTCCTCGACGAAGTGGGCGGGCCCGCTCTCTCGAGCCGCCATGCGAGCCAGAAGAAGGGCGAAATCTCGACTTCCTGCGAGAAGCTGTTCGCCGGAGACGCGGTGATCGAGGCCGACGTGAAGGAAAGGGCACTGGCCTGGGTTCCCGCTGCGATGCGCTTCGCCGCCGCCGAGGCGTCGACCGATCAGGACGATGGCGATGCGCCCACTGATACCAACGGAGCCGAGGACGATCTGGCCAGCCTGATCGACGCAGCCCTTGCTGGACCCGACGACGGCGATGACGGCGAGGGTGTCTCCATTGATGACAACGACTCGACCGATGGCGACGAGGATCAGCAGGTCGATGACGGTTCGCCTGCTGTCTTTGGCGACGATGATGCGGTCAGCGAGTGGGCCGAAGCGGCGGAATAACGCGCGTCCTTCCAACCTGATTGATGAACCGCCGGTGGGCTGTGCGGCTCACCGGCGACCTTTCTCGCCACACCGGACAAGGGACATACCCCGTGAAGACTCCCCGCAATTCGCGTGACATCGCGCGCGAAGTCACCAATGCCATCGTCTCCCGGCTCGAGGCCGGCACCACGCCCTGGACCCGCTCCTGGTCGCTGACCGGGGAGGGCGGCCGTCCACTGCGCCACGAAGGCACCCCGTACAACGGCATCAACTGCCTCTGGCTCTGGACGATTGCCGACGCGCGTGGATACCGCAGCCGCTACTGGATGACCGCCCGACAAGCCGAAGAACTCGGCGCGCAAGTGCGCCGCAAGGCCGATCCGTCCATGTCGATCTATGCCTCCAGCTTCCGCAAGGCCGGGCAACCCGGATTGATGGGCGAGGCCACCGGCCAGCTGATCCGCTTCCTGCGCCACTACATCGTCTACAACGCAGACGAGATCGAGGGCCTGCCCGACTACTACTACGCTCGCGACGTACCCCCGACACCGAGCCTGCTTTCGCAGCGCCAGGACGCGATCGACACCTTCTTCGCGGCAATTCCTGCGCGGGTACGCCATGGCGGCGACGAAGCCTACTACAGCCCGCTGGGCGACTACATCCAGCTACCCCATCCCGGCAGCTTCAAGTCGGGTGACGCTTACGCCTCTACCAGAGGACATGAAAGCGCCCATTGGAGCGGGAGCAAGGACCGTCTCAACCGGACGTTCGGCAAGCGTTTCGGTGACGATGCCTACTGCGTCGAGGAACTTTGTGCTGAACTGACAACAAGTTACATTTGCGCTGAACTCGGCCTGCCGACCGAATTGCACGATAGCCATGCCAGCTACCTCGCGCATTGGGTCAGGGTACTTCGCGCCGACCACAGCGCCATCTTCACCGCCTCGGCCAAAGCCGAACAAGCCTTCAACTATCTGCGCGCTTTCAGCCTTGCCGAGGCGAATACGCCTGCCGGCGATGCCCTGAAGGCAGCGGCATGACCTCACACATCAGGAGACATCACCATGGGCTGGCTTTTCATGAACAGGCACCACATGGGCGGGCACGCTACCCCCAAGTCCTATCTCGACGCCCAGTTCACCTTCATCAATGCGCCGGACGACACCGGAGTCGCGCGCGGCGCCCGCGTTCTTGCATCGTCCTGCCCCGGCAACCGGGTCTGGTACGCAGCGGTGCAATACTCCGAAAACGGCGTGCCGACCGAGGTCATCGCCATGGTCTGCCTCGTAAAGTGGAACCCGAGGGACAAGGAGGCCATGCACTTCGGGTACAAGGACATGAGCGAAAGCATGGGCCCTTGCGAAGCTGAGGCCCCGGAGAACATCCTTCGCCTGCTCACGCCAACCACTAACGAATATTCTCTCGACTGGCGCCGGCGCTGCCTCGCCCGCCTGCAGAAGCGTTCCCGAAAGATCGTCGATGGCATGCGCGTCAAATTCCCGCAGGCGATCACCTTCACAGATGGCTTCGCCGGTGACGAGTTCACTGTCATCAAACGCGGCGCGACCATAACCTTCCGCCCCGTTGGCAGGCACGGCCACTATCGCATCCGCAATTTCCGTGACCTCGACTGGTCGATCGTCCCGGAAACGAAGGTCCATCGAACGATCTTCGCGCCCCGTCCTTCTTCAACGATGCCACCGCCATGAGAAGGGCATCCAGCCTCTCGCCGCTGCGGGCACGGCTCTGCAGCCGCGAGAATGCCATCCGTGTCGCGCAGCGCATGATGCAGGGCGGAATCGCCGTCATGGTCGCCCCCGGCAACGACATGCAGCCCTGGCGCGTGATCGAGCGCGCCGATCTATCGGCCAGCGAAGTCGCCGTGCGCATTGCCCTCAAGAGACAGGAGGACTTGAGATGTCCCGCCTGAAACCCGCATCACCGCGATCCAAGCATCAGATCGACGACGCCCTGAAACTCATGCGCCGTGCGCGCGGCCTCCTGCGCGAAGCAGGCGCCCCCAAGGCGGCGACCCGCCTCCACGGCGCCATCAACAGCGCCGAGGGCGCCCGGCGACACTGCGAACGCCGCCCCCGTTGTCGAGACCATGTCGGCCTCGCTCGCCGACGCTGAATGAGGGGAGCGGGGGGAGGGGAGAGCGAACGATCGAGGAGAACATACATGCCCGCATTCGCTTCCTCCCCCGCACCCCAAATGACCCGTTGGGGTAAACCCGTCAGGGCCACCCAGCGCCTGCCCGGCATCTGGCGCGTCGTGACCCCATCGCATGGCGGCTTTGTCATCTCCGAAGCGCGCCAGGCCGCCATGCCTGCGGCCTTGCGTCTGGACGAACCCGAATACGAACATGACGTTGACTGGTCACTCGTGATCCTGGCGTTCCAGACCGATTTTGCCGCTGCCGGAGATCCGCTCTTCGACATCGAACTCTCGCTCGCCACCAGTACCGTCAAGAGTTGGCGACCCGAACGCTGGGAAGCCTATGCCAGCGAGGCCCTCGAACGACGCCAGAGCCACGTCAGGCGTGAGCGCGAAGCCTTCGAGGCACGCATCGGCAAGCTTGTCGTGACCACCGCCTATGGCGATTGGGCCGATTGGGTGCCGGAGGGCAAAGTCGGTATCCTTGGCTATACCCTTGTCAGCGTCGATCATCTGGCCCGCCCGACATACGCCGATCCCATGTTCAAGGCCCTGGTCGATGCAGCTCGTTACGAGGCGCGCGGCAGCGTCATCAGCTTCGATGAACTCGACGCCGAGATCCTGCCATGACGATCGAGGTCATCGTCGGCCTGCCGCACCTCAATGAAGGGCCCATCCTGCAGCGCGCGCGCATGATGCAGCAACCCATGCTGATTTCCGCAAACTGCCTGTCGCGATGGCGCACCGCTTCAGGTGGCTGGCGCGAATGGCAAGGCTGGCGCACCGGCCAGCTTGACAATGCCCATGGGCTCAAAAGCCTCGATCTGGACAGCGCCGGATATGTCCTGATGGCCAGATATGGCGGTTACCCTTGGTCGATCGCCGACTACATGAGGCTAGCCGCGTCCTATCCCTTCCGTCGTTTCGCGGCTGCCGACTATTGCTGCGAGGCCGAAATCGCAAACGATCGCGCCGAAGTCCTCGACCGGATCTCGCGAACTGTCGCCACCAACCGCGAATGCCGCTCACGCGCGGCCGACCTCGGGATCATCGACCGGTTCATGCCCGTGCTGCAGGGGCGATACCCGCAGGACTACGAACGGTGCGCGGAAGCCCTCGCCTGGTCGATGCTTCCCGGCGCCGTCGTAGGCGTCGGATCGATGTGCCGCCGCGACATCGATGGGCCAGACGGCCTGCTCGCGGTTGTCGCACACCTCGACAAGATTCTGCCCAATCCCGGACCACGGCTCCACCTCTTCGGTGTCAAAGGTTCTGCCATCCCATACCTGCAACCCTATGCCCACCGCGTCGCTTCGCTTGACTCGCAGGCCTGGGGCACCGCGGCACGCCGTGACGCGCATCGCCGGCGCGTGTCCAAGTCCGACGAGCTCGCAGCAGACCATATGGAGCGCTGGACAGGGGCGCAGCTTGATCGCCTCAGCGAGCCCCATCGTCCTCTTGCGATCGCGCCCAGTCCTGTCCCGAAAACGATCCCTGCCGATCCATGGGAGGCGGCCGTGGAGCAGGCCCGGGACGAGATGCGAGCCCTCATCGAATCCGGCGACCTCGCTCACGATGAAGTGACCGGCGGTTGGATCGAGGAATGGGCAGCCGACATCTACCGCGAACGGAACAACGCCGCCTGAAGGCCATTAGCCCCGGAGAAGAGGGGGGAAGGGAAGGGCGGGCGCGATGATTGCGCCCGGTCCGTCCCGGAGCCCCACGATGACATACGACGTCCCGTTTCGCCACCAACAGGCGCTCGATCCCAGCAGTCTCACGACGATCGCTGCGACGTTCCACGCGCTCGGCAAGGGCATCGAAGATTGCCGCAACGCCGGCGTCGATCCTGAACACGATCCAGCCATCGTTCTTCTCGTCCGCCACTTCGCCCGCATCATGGCATTCCGCGCCGATGATGAGAGCCTGCGCGCGCTTTGCCGCCACCGTGTGGGTGAACTCGAGCGCTTCCCGGCGTTGCTTTCGCTCGCACTACACGGCGTCAACAACGACCGGGCGGCCAAAGAACGCTTTCATGCCGACGGCCGGACCGCCATGCGCGGACTTGCCAAAGCCCTCGGGACTCCTGAAGGCTCCTATCGCGTGACCTCGTTTCACGGCGACCCAGCGATTTCCGGCGCCGTCGTGCTCAGCTCGTGCGACCTCGAGGTGTCTCTGAGCGTCGGTCCGCTCCACGAGGGCAACGAAGTTCAATACTTCGCCAAGCGCGGACCAGCGGCGCGCGATCGCTTGCGCTTCGCCTCCATGCGTGAATTCGTGAAGACGGCGCGTTTCGCCGCCCGAATCCGACGCGAGCTGCAACTTGGCGCCACAAGGCAATCTCATGCGCTGGCGGCCGCTGCCCAGGCGCCAGCCATTCCTGAAACAGTCGCCGCGTAAGGCATTTTACTCTATCAAGGATGTCGCCCATGACCTCATCCAAGACCATCGATGTCGTTGTCCGCATCCGCTGCCCCAAATGGCTCACTCAAGCACAGGCCCGGCGCGAAGTCCGCACCCTGATCAACGACCAGACACACCACGGCCACGTCGAGCCATGCGCAGCGCGACCTTGGGACAGCGAAGTCATCGGTGCCGAAAACTTCCGCGCTGTCGCCGTAAAACCCGCCCCGCAATCCCGATAGTGCGAACGGTCGGCATCGAGCAATTTGCCCGGCGGCGCACCTGCGGCAACGGCAACCCGAATGCCTGATGTTGACCAATTGACAGGAGATCCATGATCATGAGCCGATATGACTTTCCCGGCAAAGACGTTGCCAACAGCGTTACGATCGGATGGGATCGCCCGCTGGCGACGTTCTTCGTCCAGGTGATGCAGCCCCATCCACGAATCGATGGCGAAGAGGCCATTTTCATTTGGCGCGGCACCGCGCCCGGCGAACTCCCCACCGCCGCGGCAGCGATCGCCCTCGCAGCGGACTATGCCGACCTTCCAGACAATCTTGGCGCTATGCTCGAAACCGACCGCCTCAAGTCGCTCGGCACATTCGACGGTCCGGCCCAAATGGCCGCCAAGCCCTTCATCCAGGCAACGCCTCCGCCGATCCGCTCCGAAGCGGAAGCACGCGAGGCCGGATATACGCGCGCAGTCGTGGCGGACTGTTCCCAGCACACTCTTGAGCTGCTGATCGAACCCGGCACCGATCTCGATTCCACCTTCCTTGCCTTCGACCGCAGCGAGAACGAGATGCTCCACGTCCATGGCTGGAACTTCACGATCGAGCCGGAATGACCCCTGTCGGGACACAGTTGGATTAGACCCGGCCGTGTAGTATATCCCAACGCAATGGAGGATATTCCGATGTCTCTTTACGTCAAGGACGAGGAGGTCAACCGCATGGCGCAGCGCCTCGCCGCGATCCAGCGTGTAAGCAAGACCGAAGCGGTGCGCCGAGCGCTCGAACACGAACTGGAACGCGAAGAACAAACGCCGACCCTCGTCGACAAGGGCCTGGCATTCGCGCGCGCACTGCGTGCCAGTGCAGGGCCAAATGCGGGCAGGGCTGCCGACAAGGCTTTCATCGACGACCTTTACGGAGAACTTTAATGTTCGTCGATGCATCGGCGATCACCGCCATCCTCGCGGGGGAAAGCGATGCCGCTGACCTGCTCAGGCGTCTCCAGAATGCACGCATACGCATAACTTCGCCTCTCGCAATATGGGAGTCGGCCCTTGCGGTTCGGCGCATCCTCGATCTGGAGGTCGCCGTGGCGCACAAGGCCGTCGAGGAGTTCCTCCAGCTTGCCGGCATCGAGGTCACCGCTGTTCCAGCGCGAGCCCACAAGCAGGCGATCGATGCTTACGATCGCTACGGCAAGTCGCGTCATCCAGCTGCGCTTAATTTCGGGGATTGCTTCGCTTATGCCTGCGCGCGCATCGCCGGAGTGCCGCTCCTGTTCAAAGGCGATGACTTTCCCCAGACCGACATCGAAGCGGCCTGAGAATACGCCAATACTACCATACAAGATCCGGATGCGCTTGAGGTGAGGGGGCAAGGGCTTGTCGATCCATGAAGGATCGACGGAGGTTCCCTTGTCCTACACCATCGATATCGGAGCAGCACCGGCCAACGCCGAGTGCGCCCAGCTTGGCCAAACCCCTGACTTCGAACGGGTCAACCGCTTCGAAATCGACGCCTACCGGATCGCTATCATCGCTATCCATGGCCTTCCCCCCGAAGGCTGCCGGCTCACCAGCAAGCCCAACCAGCATGATTTCGGCACCTATCGCACGCTCGTCCTGCAGATCGATAATGAGAACGACACCGCTGTTTCCGCCTATGCTGAAGCGGTAGAGGACGGACTCGACAACTGGCACGATGCCGGAATGGCGCCACCGATCGACTATGATGGAGTAGTCGCCCGCATTCCGCGTCCCCAGCTTGACGAAGTCGTCATCGGCGCGCTGCTGACCACAAGGCCGGCCGCGGACGGCCGCTTCGCGATTCCCCACTTCGAGACGCTCCACAACAACCTCGCAGCCGCATTCCCCGAATGCGCCGAGAGCGCTCAAGCGCGACTTAGCCGTCTGGTCGATATTCCGGGGGAAGCTCACTCATGACCAAGGCAAAGCCCCAAATCGAACTGCGCTGGCGCGAGGAGAACTACGGTTCCGTGCATGCCGTGGCCGCGTTTCGCAACTACGCCGGCACCTACAACTGGAGCCAGCGAACCCACCAACGCTTTCGTGGCTGCCTGAAACGCTCCGGATTTGCCTTCCACCAAGCTCGCTGCAGCTACATCTGCCACACCGGTGATTCCGACGAGCGCAAGGCGGCACTCTGCCGCGAACTCAAATCCGCGGGCATCAACATCATCCTCGGTGATGTGACGGACCCGGAGCCGGAAGTTCGTCCGGCATAACTCAACCCCCATTTCAGGAAGGCTGCGAACCATGCATCATGGGGCGATTACCCGCGTGCGCGAAATCCGCCATGCTCACCTGTTCTGTGGCATCGGTGGCGGCGCGAGGGGCTTCAACAAAGCCTCGCCCCGCGTCGGCAACACTCTGGCCCGCTTCGTTTGTGTCGGAGGTATCGATGTAGACGCCGGCGCCATCCGCAATTTTTCGCGGATCACCGGCTGCCAGGGCACCGTCATGGACCTGTTCGATCGCGAACAATACATGATGTGGCACGGCCGCGAACCGGCGAACGACTGGCAGGAGGCGATCCCCGCCGACATCCGTAAGGCTTTTGGCCCGGTAGTCGACGTCGCTTTCCTTTCGGCGCCGTGCAAGGGCTTCTCGGGGCTGCTCTCCGCCGCCCAGTCCAAAACGGACAAGTACCAGGCGCTCAATCGCCTCACCCTGCGCGGCGTCTGGCTAATGCTGGAAGCCTATAAGGACAACCCGATCCCGGTTATCCTCTTCGAGAACGTCCCCAGGATCCTGACGCGCGGCAAATGGCTACTCGACCAGATCACCGCGCTGTTCCGCGCCTACGGCTATTCCGTAAACCTCGACACGCATGATTGCGGCGTCATCGGCAACCTGGCCCAAAGCCGCAAACGCGCACTGCTAATAGCACGACACATCGAAAAAGTACCGCCGTTCATTTACCAGCCCCGCGAACACCGCTTGCGCGGCGTCGGTGAAGTCATCGGCAAACTGCCTCTTCCCGGCGATCCCATAGCCGGCGCCATGCACCGGGTGCCCGCCCTGCAGTGGAAGACATGGCTGCGCCTTGCTCTTGTGCCTGCCGGCAAGGACTGGCGGGCTCTCAACGAGCTATCCGTGGTCGATGGAAACCTGCGGGATTTCGGCGTGGTGCCCGAAATGCCGCTGCGGGAAAATGCGCTGGGCGTGAATGCCTGGGCCGATACCGCGCCGGTCATCACCACCCACCGCGCTCCGGGGCAGGGCCGCTTCTCTGTTGCCGATCCCCGTGTCGATACGCGTTGGAATGCCGACGTCCTGGGCGTGCGCGAATGGCAAAAACACACCGGGACAGTCGCTGGCCGGAGCTCTTCGACCAACGGCGCTTACAGCGTTGCAGATCCCCGGCCGCCCGCGAGCGCCAATCAGACCTACCACCAATACGGCGTCAACGAATGGGACAAGAATGCGGGAACCGTATCCGGCCAATCCCTTCCCGGCGGAGGGGCCCACTCGATCGCGGATCCGCGCATCGCCGGGAAACCGCGCTTCAACAACGTATTTCGCATCGTTCCCTTCGATCAGGCTTCACCGGCCGTCGCCGGACCCGGCGGCCCTGCCGGCGGCGTCGCTGTCGCGGACCCGCGTCCAGAGGGAAAGGGATATACCACCACCAAATACAAGGTGACGCCCTACGATCGCAGCACCCGCGCCGTGATCGGTGCCAGCACCACCGGTGATGGTGCCTTTGCCGTCGCGGATCCCCGGCCCGCCTGCCTTAATCGCCCCGATCGCGAAGGCTACTCTACGCAAGGGCATTACGGTGTGACGGCATGGCACCAAACCTCGCGCGCGATCCCTGCCTATGCGAAGAACAACAACGGTTCCTGGTCCGTCGCTGACCCGCGCGAGGCAGTATTCGACAGCGATCCGATCACGCTGCCCAAGCCCGACGATCGCCTGACCTGCCGGATCATCGCCACCGACGGCACCTGGCACCGCCCGTTCACCACGCTGGATCTCGGCGCCTTGCAGTCCCTGTTCGATCCCGAAGAAATCTTCTTCCAGGAAACAACCGAGCAAGGCGATATCTGGCGCTGCCATACTCCCTTCGACCTGATCGAGGGTAGCGACGTCACCAAGCGTGAATGGATCGGCAATATGGTCCCCGGCGCTGCCGCTACCGGAATGGCCGAAACGATCGGCGAAAGCCTCATCCTTGCCGACATGGGCGAAAGCTTCTTCCTCTCGAGCCGCGAGATCTGGGCCAAACCCGGTGCGCTCGCGCTGTCAGTCAACAACGACCAGGCTGCCTTCGCTCTGGACGCATCGGCATGACTGCCCGTCCAACCCGCGCCGAGGTGCGTAATCCCGTCCTGTCGCTACCCGCTGCCGAGCGCCTTCGCACACTCGACCCCGACAGCCGGTCCGCCCTTCGCGCAGTTCTCATCGACCTGCAGATGGATGCCCGCCAGCGTGCCGAGACATCCTGGCGCCGGCACAAAGCCCCGATGGCCGCCTACTGGAAAGCGGTGTCCGTCTATGCGGGCCATCTGGCACGCGCGCTATCCGGCCCGGCGCATCGTCGGCCCTCCCGAGGCCAGTGTCCTGCCGACCCAAGAGTGGCACTCACCCGGGGAGGATCGGGACCCATTAGAGAGAAGAGGGAAGGGGAGGGTGATCTGCCCGCCAGCAGATAACCCAGGGAGAACCCACATGGCCAATCATTACCTTACCAGTTCGTTCGTCCTCGAAATGTCCACCGAGGACGCTGAGATGGTCCGCCTGGCGCAGCGCGCGAGCGAAGCGCTCAGCGACTTGGCTGACGAGGTCAGCTACGCCGATCTCGGACCCCGCTTTTCCGCCTTGTTTCCACCCAAGGATGGCGACGATTTCGGAAGCTTCCTCGACCTCTTCGACGATCGCAACTTCCCCAGCTTCGACTGTGACATCTCCATCGATACCTCCAACGCCGAAGGGTGCTGTGCAGTAAGCTTCAACGGCAGTAACTTCGGCGTCGAACAGGTCGCCAAGCTCATCTTCACGGCCTGCAAGTCTGCCCTGCCTTGCGCCTTCTCGTGGGCGTTTACTTGCGACCGGCTGCGTCCCGACGAATTCGGCGGGGGCTGCCCTGTCATCACCGAGGCCGGAATCAACATTGATAGCACGCCCGCTATGGTCGGCCGCGCGCTTGCCGCCGCGGCCATTCTTCCCTTCGATCCGGCATGCGTCGCAATCGAGCACAAGCGATTCAGCGTCACGCAAGGCGAAGTCCTCGTATCCTACAACGGCCAGCGGATCGAACAATACGGCGACCGGATCACGTTGATTGGCAAGGACTGGGAAGGATACCCGGATGCCTTCTGGATCGCGGTGGCGTATCGCGAAGCGATCGCACGAAGTCTCGCCAAGCGACTTCCCGTCCCCGAGGAAGCCGCAATCATGGCGCATCTACCCCAGAAGCGCTGACCGATGCGCCCGGCCATCCTGCAACCTGCCGGCACCCTGCCGGCAGGCCTGCCGCCCCTCACGCTTCCATCGGAAATCCTCACGGCGATCCGAAGCGGAGCATGGGTCGTTTTCAACGTGTCGGGCGGCAAGGATTCCTCCGCCGCGATGTTCACCGTCAACATCGTACTCGACCAGCTCGGTCACCCGCGCGAGCGGCGCATCATCATCCACGCCGATCTCGGCCGGGCCGAATGGGAGAGCACACCCGGTATGGTCGAAGAGCTCGCAGCCCTGGCCGGACTTCCTCTGACGGTGGTCCACCGTGGTGCCGGCGATCTGTTCGATCGCTGGGCGCAGCGTTTCGCAAACGGCAAGCGCCGCTACGAGGCCCTTGAGACCTACAATCTCATTGGGCCATGGTCCTCCGCCTCGCTCCGTTTCTGCACGTCGGAGGCCAAGGCCCACGTTATCGGCCCGCATCTTGCCCGCACACTGCGAGGCCAAACGATCATCAACGTGCTCGGCATCCGTCGCGACGAAAGCACTGCCCGGGCACATGCGCCGGACTGGAAACGCGACACGCGCTATGCGGCCAATGGAAACGCCCATGGTACGCGCATGATGCTCTGGCATCCCATCGCGGATTGGACTGCGGGCGCGGTCTTTGCCGCGCACGATTGTCTCGGCATCCCGCTGCACGAGGCCTACACCTGCTACGCCAGCACGCGACTCTCGTGCCGTTTTTGCGTCCTCCAATCGCTCGCCGATTCCCGCGCATCTGCGAGCGCCCCGGCCAACCGCGATGCGTTCGTCCACTTGTGCGGGATCGAAGCGGAATCGACCTTCTCGTTTCAGCCCTCCCGCTGGCTTGCCGACACGGCGCCCGGCCTGCTGCCGGCAGACCTGCGGACGCGCATTGCGGAAGCCAAGATCGATGCCCAGCATCGCCGAGAGGCCGAAGCCGCGATGCCCGGAGGCCTGCGCTACGTCAAAGGCTGGCCGCCGCGCCTTCCGACCATGGCCGAGGCGGACCTGATCGCCAAGGCCCGCGCGCCGATCCTCGCGCGCCACCAGCTGGCCAATCACTTCCCGACGGCCCGCGCGGTGCGCGCCCGCTTTGCCGACCTGCTTGCTCTGCGGCGGGCCGCCTGACCTTACCACGAAAGGAAACGCCCATGGCCGATATCAGGGATCTTCCCGTCATGACCAAAGCCGATGCCGTCTCGATCGGTTTTGCAGGCTTCAACGACGTGCCGCACAAGCCGATTGACATACCGGACGGCGAATTCACGATTACCGCCAAAACCAGCGACGGACGCCGCGTCACCTTTTGCTTCCTGCCCGGGAAGGACTATGGCCCGGCAGAATTCGTCGACATCCAGTATCACGATGCCGGCACGGCGATCCCCAATACCGATGGCGAACATTCGCCGACATTCAACGCCTTCGGCATCGGACGCGGCGGCCGCCATATCCTCGATGCGCGTTCGTTGCCGCTCGAGGATCGCCCTTCGATCCTCGTTCTGATGCTCGATCAGCCCAGCGACCACGATGGCCCCAATCGTCCGAACGCCCACGAGCGCCCCGTTGGCGCGATGTCCCACCAGACGTCATCGGTCCTCGCTGAGTGTCCGACCGTCGCCGGTTCCGCTACTCCCGGCGCCAAGCCCCTATGGGCTGCGCATTTCCCCGATTTCCCGCCTGCGGCCATGCCGCCGATACCCGGAAACTGGATCGACAAGAGCTGGCGCAACGACGCGGCGCCCAGCTTCAAGGTCTGTACCGGGCCGATGGGTGAGCCAGTGGAAATGTGGATCGATTACCTCGACCCGGCGATGCGCGAAATCGACGGCGCGCCGCGCTTCGCGCTTTACCGCCGCGACACCGAAGATGACCTCGTGCCCATCTATTCCGGCGATGACCAGGCCGAAGCTATGGAACACGCCAACCGTGAAACGTTGGCCTGCGCCTTCGCCAAGGCCGTGGCCCAGGCGCTGACCTGTGGAGAGTGGCAAGCCATGCGCCTCGCCAACCGGACGATCATGCCGGGCGCCTGCGCCTCGCACGACTACATCGATGCGAACGTGGTCATGCATGACGTCTGGCTATCGTCCCGTGGCAACACGCTGATCGCCCAGGGCAAGATCAGAGACATCGGCGATGATCTTGATCACGTGAACGCGGCCTGGTCGATCGCCAAGGCTCACTACCTCACCGCCACATCCGAGGGTGAACGCTTCGACGCATGGCGGTGCGGCGGGCGCGACATCCCCCACCTCTTGGCCACCGGCGCCGGCATGGAACCCGGCAGCCAGGCGGTGCACAGACACCGGATCTATGAGCCGGGAAGCATCGACCTCGACGGAAATGGCCGCCTCATCGTCACCGTTGGCAGCGATACGCGCACCTTCAAGACCCGGATCGAGGCCGAAGGGCATCTGTGGCGCGCTTATGCGTCCTTCGAATTCGAACACCACGGCGCGGCAAGCTAAATTTTCCCCTCTCGCACGGCCTTGGAGTGGAGAGGGAAAGGGAAGGGCGGAGGCGGAGTAAGTCCACGCCGGAAGGAGAAGTCCTATGTCCCCCGATACGAAGCAGCCCGCAGCAGCCGCGCCTCACGGCGGCGTGAAGATCATGGTTTGGCCGGACGGCACCTGGTGCTGGCAGGATGAATATTGCCCCGCCGACTATGCTTCCATGTCCGACGATTTCGAGATCATCGACATGGACGACATGCCCCGCGTCGAACGGCTCGCGCGCGACCACGCGCAGCTGTGCGACGACATTCTCAACGAACTTCACTGAGGAGGCCATCATGGTAGATCGCGTTTCCGCCTGGATCACGCTGGGCGGCTCCATCAATCCCGCCGTCTGGGCAAACCTCAAAACCGCGATCGCGGACGAGGGCCTGTCCACCGACTGGGGCGGCGAACCCTTCGACGAAGCGGAGCGTATCGATGGCCAAGCGCTGGAGCTGTGCGCCGAGGAAGTCGCCTACGGCAGATTCACGAAGCTCGAAGAGCTCTGCCACCGGCACGGCGTTCCCTTCGTTCGCTCCTGTAATGGCTATGACAGCCAGTGGGGCGCTGAACGCGTCGTCTTCACAGGCACAGGAGAACCCGTCACCTTTCCCATCGGCAACGATGGCAACCCCTACGTCGACCGCACGAAGATCGCCGAACTTGGCAGTCTGGAGGCCGTGGAAACCTATCTCGACGCTGCCGATTTTGCCGTGCCGCCTCTTGTCGTGACGGCTGAGGAGGCTTCGCATGACTAGCGCAAGGACCTCACGCGAAGCCATCGCCCATTCTCACAGCAAGGCAACTCTCCACGAGGTGGCCCATATGCTCGTGCTGAGCACGGAACATATGAGCCCTGACACAGCCCAAAACTGGATGCCTCTCTGTCCCTGGGCCTGTTTCGAGAAGGCCGACTTCGGGTGGTTCATGTACGCCGCCGTCGATGTCGGCATCATCCGGGCGAATGACCTGCCGGCCGAGATCCACGCGGCCATCGACGTTGCCAAACGCGAGAACTGCGAATGGATCATGTGGGATTGCGATGGCCCGTGCATTGACGAGTTGCCGCAATTCGCATGGGATCATGAAACCCAGGTGCCCGCATGACACGGCTGCAGATGCCATCGCAGACCATGCGCACAACAACCCGGGTGCGGGACTATCTGGCGCTGCCGCGGCCGCCTGTTGTCCTCGCTTACGGCATCGGCGTCGATTCCACCGCGCTCCTGGTCGAGCTTGAAGCGCGCGGCGAGGCGCCTGACCTGGTCCTCGCCGCCGACACGGGAGTCGAGAATCCTCTTACTTACGAATACCTCGACATCATCCGGCCATGGATGGCCGCGCGCGGCATTCCTTTCGAAATCGTGCGCTATCAGCCGCGGCGCTTCAAACATTGGCCGCCATACTATTCGCTGCTCGAAATGTGCCTCACCAATGCCACGCTGCCGAGCAAGAGCTTGGGCGGGTCGAGCTGCTCGCTCAAATACAAAAAGGCGCCGCAGGACGCATTCCTGAAGACGTGGCAGCCCGCGATCGACGCATGGGCGAGGGGCCAGAAGGTCACCCGCCTGATCGGTTTCGACGCCGGCAAGCGCGACACGATCCGCTACACGCACGCGGCCAAAATCGTCGATCCGCTCTACGAGTACCGTTACCCGCTACGCGAATGGGGCATGGACCGGGAGGCCTGCGAAAAGCGCATCGCCGCTGCCGGCCTGCCGGTGCCGCCCAAATCGAGCTGCTGGTTCTGCATCGGAATGACCCCGGATGAAGTCCGGACACTGCCGGTCTGGTGTCTGCGCCTGATTGTCCTGGTCGAAGCGCGTGCGGCGCCGCGCCTGCACACTGTCGAGGGGCTCTGGCGCAATTCCACCCGCGCGCGGCCAGGCCGGATGACGGATTTTATCCGGCATGAACGTCTGCTCCCCGCAGACGACATCGACCAGATCACCCGCGAGGCCCCACTCGACCTCATCCGCTTCCAGGACGTCGCGGCATCGATCCCGGTTGCCGAGCGGCCAACCATGCGCAGCTGGATCGAACGCTTCAACGCGGCAATCCCGCCATCCGAGCGGCCCAAACTGGCCGCCTGACACCACCGGAGACTTCTGATGTTGAACACAACGGCGCCCAAGGACCTATCCCGGCGCGAGATCCTCGCGCGCCTCAATGACCGCTGCAGGCATGGTCTCGACCGCAACGCGCGGACAGTCATGACCCGGACCTGCCTTGGGACATTCGCCGGCGATAGCAAGGTCAATGAACTGGTTGCCCAAGCCCAGATCCTCGCCGCGATCCGCAAGTTCGTCTATCCGGCAGACGATCGAAGCGAACACGACCGCGGCCAGATCGAGTATCAGGGCCACACCGTCTATTTCGCGATCGACGCCTACGACACAAACCTGGAGTATGGCTCGCCCGATCCGGCCGATGCCAGTGTCAGCCGGCGCGTCATGACGATCATGATGCGCGACGACCTTTGAACGTCATGCGGCAATTGCAAATCCGCGTATTCCGTAATATACGGAATGTATATCGCTATGCGGATTTCGCGCCAGCAGGAGATCAGGCCATGAGCTCGTCCATCGAAACCTTCCGCTCGAGCGAAGTCTCGAAGCGCTTCGGCTTCTTCTACGATGAAGCCATGACCCACCCGATCGCCGTCGAACGCAACGGTGCGGCACGCGTCGTCATGCTCTCAGCTGCTGAATTCGAGCGTCTGTCACGCCTCGATCACGTCGCCCTTGCACCCGAAGAGTTGAGCAACGAGGCCATCAACGCCATCCGCAATGCAGATCCGGTCGCCGAGTCCTACGATGCCAACAAATTCCTGGACTGAACCGCGCGCCGGCGAAATCATCAACTACCTCTACCTCTGGCGGCACGAGTACGAACGCGGCCAGGACGACGGCCGGAAAGTACGGCCCTGCATGGTGGTGGCCACTTATCGCAAAGAGGGGCGCCTTCGCGTTATCACCGTCCCGCTGACCACGCGCGACTACTCGCCCGATTTCTCGATCAAGCTACCGCTACGCCTGATCGACCATCTCCGCCTCGATATACGCAGCAGCGTCGTGTGGAACGATGTTAATGAGTTCACATGGGTCGGGCCTGACGTCCGATCCGGTACGGATGGAAACTGTGTGATCGGCGCGATGCCGGAAAAGATCTACCGTCAAGTGGCGGCCAACATCGTCGCGCACCGAGTGAAGATCACGCACCGCACGGAGTAATGCGGGAGACGACGGACGAGCGGCGACTAATGGAGACTCTCATGCGCGATTACAGCAATCGGCTGATCTCGATCAGCTGGCATTTTCTTACGCCAGACGAATGCCAGAAGCGTGCGGAAGCCGACATCGAGCCTGATCAGCGCTTCTGCGACATGCGCGCCGAGCCCGGTGATGGCGAATATTTCGATCCTGCGGTCGATCATTTTCAGCAACTCGCTGGACCGCGCGGAGAACTGCTGGACTGTCTTCAAATCGACCTGCTCCGGCCCACCTACGATTACCTGTCGTTGAAATATAACTCGTTGTTATATCTCCTCATCCGTGCCGAAGACGCCTTGATCCACGCGCTCAAAGCTAGAGGCATCGAAACCGAGTGGTCGATGATTTACACAACGACGCAGAACGACAGTCCGGTCAGTGCCTACCGGCGCTCGATCATCTTCCCAAATCACGGCTTTGACGGCACGAAAATCGCTAACCTGCCTCGATCGGCAGACTTGCCCGTCGAACTGCTTGCCCAGCTCGAAGACGATCTCGAATCCCATTTCCGCGACCGCATGTGGCGCGAGCATTACGCCTGACAGGAGCCAGTTTGATGGACAACCTGCTTGAACAGATCAAAACAAGGCTGACCGCCGCCGGGCTCACCGTCGAAAACGACGGTCATTTCTCAGATGGCTATTGCCGTTGGTATGTCGCTGATCATGTTGATGAGACCTGCGTGTACGTACTCATCTCCAAGGATATGAACGGGCATCCCCAATTTTGGTGCGAATGCCCGAACAGCGTAAGCACTACATATACAACGCCGATATACACCAAAATCGGCGATGCTCGCGACGAAGTTGTCGGCGCCCACGTCACGAGACGACGCGGCATTCGATGAGCCTCCGTCAACCGGACTTGTTCTTCGGAGACAAGCAACCACCTCGCACGGCCCGGCCAGTGCGTTTCTACCGTAGGAGCACAACGTCATCCGCAGCGGCGTTCGCCTGGGAAAGCATGGGTGCGTGGGTTCGCAACATGAACCGCCTCTTTGCCATCGAAAGCCCCAGCTCCGATCACTACAACCGGGTTCGGCGCACCGCGCGCGAGCTAACCGTCGAGCGCATCCGTCAATGCCGGCATCCTGACGATCTCGCTCGCTGCGAGGCCATGCTCGTACATGCCAACTCCGGTTGGCTCTATGGTCTCGATCGAGCTTTCACACGTGCGGAGCGCGGTCAACTCCTCGTCGAAGTGAGAAATCGTCTCGTTCTGCTGGGCCTGGGCCGCAGCGAGCCCAAGCCGAAAGGCCCGCGCCTCGATCCCACGCGGCTACCCGATGAGGCTCTCCTCCGCTTGATCCAGAACCACCCGGATCCTCGCCTCGTGCAGCAGCTTCGCGAAGAACGATTCAGACGTGCGGAAACAGAAACGGGTCCGACACCGTAAAGCGGAGCCGGACCCGTCCTATTCGAAATACTCAAATCAATCCGAACGAACATCTCGGGTCCGTTCACCGCGCAGTGCGCTCTTCACCCAAAGGACAACCCCATGACCATCTCAACATTCTCCGCTCGCCGCAGCCGCCTTGCGTCCTTCGAAAACGCCTATGCGGTTGCCTGCCAGCTTCGCGAAACCACCGGCGCCGACCAGTTCGTCGTGCGCACCGACAACCCTATTCAACCCTTCCGCGTCTCGCGGCATCGGCCCGCCGCTCCGGAAGCCATTCTTGCCCGCGTCGCCTGAAACCTCAATTCCAGACCGGCTGATCGTCCATCATCATGGCGGCCGTCTTGCCCGCGACCAGGTTGCGGGCCGGAACATAGACCACCGGCAGTGCCGCATCGCGAATGGCCCGTGCCATCGCGCCGCGGCGGTAGGCCAAATTCCTGAGCCAGACCATGTCCCCGACCGTCTCGCGCAGATCCCGTTCGCACGTCAGATGCCACAGCGACATCTGCAGCGGGTTCTTGTCTGTCAGGATCGCCTCAAAGGCCAGATAGCCTTCTCCGAAACGGATCCCCTGGCGGGCATCCGCCCAAAGAGCCGCATATGCCTCGCAAAGCTCCTGCACCGCGAAATACGCTGTATCGAGCCCCTCGCCCACAAGCGTTCCCGCCAATATCCGGCGGATAGCCGATAGTTCCGGATCGTTCAGCGCATCTCGCAAGGGCAAATCATAATCATACCCCTCAAGTACATCCTTGACCTTCATACATGATCCTCCTTCAGGTGGCTTCGCTTAGAACATACAGCGAACATATTCGTCAACTATGGTTTTCGTCCGAGCCACGCCGATACACCGTTCAACACCTTAACCACTTGCGGCAGCCACCCGCGTTCTATCCCGTCTGATCCGAAGGAGGCGCCCATGGTGCAGAATACGAGTGCTGCTGTGATGCAGCAGCGCAGCGAACCGCCCGACAGCCTGGACGACTTTCCAACGCCGCCCTGGGCGACACGAGCCCTTTGCGAGTTCGTGGCCCGTCACCTCTCCAGCACGCCACTCAATGAGCTCACGTGCCGCGAACCATGCGTCAACCGTGGCCACATGCTCCGGCCGCTGCAGGAATACTTCGGCCACATCGATGCCTTCGACATCCAGGACTACGGGCTAGGTCTGCCCGTGGTGGACTACCTACTCCCCTTGCCGCTCGAGGTCGTCCACTGGACATTCATGAACGCGCCGTTCCGTCTCGGGGAGAAGTTCATCGGCCGTGCCCTTGAAACCAGCAGCTGCGGGGTCGTTGCCGTGTGCCGGTCAGGGTTCCTCGAGGGCGAAACCCGCTACGAAGAACTGTTTTCCCGGCGGCCGCCGTCATTCGTTCTGCAGTTCTCCGAACGCGTCGTGATGCTCAAAGGGCGGCTTATCCGTTCCGGGGCTCCAGATCCCAGCAAGGAAAAACCCAAGCGCAAGGCGGGAACCGCGTCGGCGTGTTCGGCGCTGATCTGGGCGCATGATAGCTCGGCCCTGAAACAATTCGACTGGATCGGACCCTGTCGGCGCACCCTTGAGAGGGACGGGGACTATCCCGAGACGCCCCAGGGGCTCGCCAAGCTTCACCGGGAGGTTGGGCGGGGAAGGGGTTGAAGGTGGTTTTGAGATCGTGTTTGGACGAGTTGTTGCTCGCGGCCGTGATGCAGTTGGGGGAGTTGGGGGCATCGCGCCCTGCGGGCACGACCGGGCTCTAGTCGCCTTCGGCTCCCGGAGCCCCTGCGGGTCTCCGCCCTTCGGGTAACGATCCCTTGCCCGGGCGCCACGCGCGCGGGGAGGTGGTGGGCTCTCAACGGGCCTTCTGGGCCCTGCGCCGTGCCACGGTCCTGACGTTCCGGCATTGCACTCAACTCGTTCCTGATGCCCACGCAGCGCGGATCAGCCTTCGGCAGGGGACGTCCCCTTGCGGGGCCGGGATCCTTTGCCATGCCGGGGCGCGGCGAGGACGCCGCACCCCGGCACCACCCTCGCGCCAGGTCATTCACCACACACTATGCCACCCCCGCCAGTGTCCCGGCGTCGCACACCGGGTTGCTCAATCAAAAGCTGCCTCCGACCAAGCTGCGCTTGCCGGTCCGCGCTGGCTGGCTTTTGTCCGCTATCGCAGACAGCCAGCGCGGACCGGCAAGCTCCGCTAGGCCGCAGCGCGACGTCTTTTGATCGAGCGATCCCCGGCGTGCCACTTGGGACCCAGGCGAAGGTGGCTCCGTGTGCGGTGAATGACAAACGGGCCCTTTGCGCTCAGTCGGTCAAGGAAGACGGCCCTTGCGGGCCGACGTTTCTTTGAAATGCCGCTACCGCGTCAACTATTGAGGCTCAGGTTCACCATGTACGGTAAATAGCTGTCAAGAAATCATTGCATTTCAGTATTTTGAGGAAATGGGGTAATAATTGGGTGTCGGAAGGGAAGGGGAGAGGCCCCGGACCAAAGACAAGGGGATAGGCCCCGCAATACAGGAGTAATACTCATGAACATCGGTTCTTTCGCGCTTCGCAATGGTCAGCTTCTCGGTTCGATCGCTACCGCAACCATGGATCTGGCCCGTCTTGGCCTTCGCCCCGTCGAGAGCGACAACGAGAAGGCCCCCGCCTTTGAAATCATGATCCTGAACGTTGCCAAGCGTTGGGTGCAGATCGGTGCGCTTTGGGAAGCCACCAGCAATTCCACCGGCGAGCTGTTCTATCAGGGCCGCTTGGATGACCCCAGCCTGCCCGAACCGCTGCAAATCATGCTCTTCGGCAATGACGAGGAAGGTTACCGGGTTGTCTGGAACCGTCCGGCCGCCCGCCGTGAGAACATGGACGGCACCCGCGAAACCCGTCGCCGTCAGCGTGATGACAGTTTCGGTGAAGGCAACGCCACCGAGGACGGTCACGTGATGGAACCCGCCGACGACGTAATCCCGTTCTAATGCCCCCCGACGGGAAGGGAGAGGGTTGCCCCCCTCTCCCGACCCTATTCGCTATCCCCTGCCAAGGATGATGAAATCATGACCGAGAAGACGAACACCCGCAGCTTTAGCAGCTTTGCCGATCTGGCAAAAGCGATTGGCTCCACCCCGGCGGACTTGCGCCGCGAATATCTCGACAAGGCGGTTGCGGACAGCTTCCGCGACGAGACCACAAGCGATGCCTTCCACGAAGCATTCGGCGACGTGGGCGCGCTGTCCATTCTCGATATCGGGGAAGGGCCGCAGGAACTGGAGATGCCCGAACCGGCAGACGCGCAAGCGGAATGTTCCGCTATCGTTACGACTATCTTTGACCTGTTCCGCAACACCCGCCTTGAGCCGAGCGCGCAGGCGATTGCATGGGGTATTGTCAATTCCTTCCACTACGAAGCCGAGAAGCTGGCCCGCGAAGAGGACACGCTTTGCCGCGACCTCAAGGACATGGTGGGCCGCGATGATCGCAGCGAGATTTTCGCCACCGAGATGGACGATTTGCAGCTTCGCGCCCAAACGAAGATGGAGCAGCGCGCCGCCATCGAATGCATGCGCGATTATGCAGCCGAATGTTACCGGGCGCAGACAGGCCGCCCGTGGAGCAGTGCGCGCGGATCGAAGGTTTCGAGCGCGACCACCGCAAGCCAGATCGCATCGAGCGACTTTCTCAAAGCCCGCGCAACCGCCCTTCGCGAGAAGCGCAACCCCACCGGCCCGATTGTCGTATTCTCCGGCGGGCAGGAATGGCACGACTACCAGCAGATTTATGACCGGCTCGACCAGATCAAGACGCGCATTCCGCACATGACACTTTGCACCACCGGCCAGCGCAAGGGATGCGACGCCATCGCGGCGGCATGGGCGGCGCAAGCAGGCGTGCCGCTGGTTACGTTCGCCCCGCAGTCGCAGCGCTACGGCAAGAGCGCGGGCTTCAAGCGCAATGACCAGCTTGTGAACCTGCGGCCTGTCGAAGCCATCGTGTGTCAGGGCACCGGCATTCAGTCGCACTTGCTCGACGAGCTTAAGAAAGCCAGCGTCCCCACCCATGCTTTCCGCTACGATGGCCAGGCACCCGCACCGACCGAAACCAAGCGGACCGCGTGGGCATGAGATAGCAGGGGCGGCCCGGCGCCGCCCCCATTCATTCCTTGGCAGGAACGGGCCAGCACCTGGGGTGACCTCGGGGCTGGCCTTTTGCCGTCTGCGTCGCGCCAGGCGGGGGTAACCCTACGGTTCCCCCCGCGCCAGGCTGCCGCGCGTGCCACCACCAACTTCGCCCCCGCCGGGGCGCGTTGGCGGCAGCACGCGCGGCAGCCTTCCCCCCTCCGGTATGGCGCTGCCGCCAGAATGTTCCAGCGCCGCTTTCGTCCTGCACGTGGACCGGAAATCGAGGCCGGGGGAGCGCGGGCCGGGCATCGAACCCGGCCCGCGCTGCTGCCGCGGTCAGTGCCGCCACGCCGGGCGCTCACGATGCCCCTGGATTTGCCCACCGCGACGCACCGATCCGTCACCGGATCGGACCGGAGGAAAGAGGGAAGGGGACGGACGAGTTCAACGAAGGAGGTCAGCATGACCATCACATTTCGCGTCGAGGATTCGCACGATATCGATATGCCGCCGCCCGTGCCGATCGAGCCCTGGCAGATGGGCGCGCTGCGCGAGGTTCTCGCCGAAAACGGCGAGCGCATCGGCACAGACCTTATCGTTCCAGAGTATGGCAACATCGATGCCCCCGTCTTCGCATGGGAAGCGCGCACCGCGATGCTCGCGGTCGCGGCGATCGCACGCTGTTTCGACTACGAACCAGGCGCGCTCGCCATCATCGAGGAGGCACAGTTCCGCTGCCGCCGTCTGCGGATTTCCCGGCCGGCGTCCAATGGCGACATCCTGCTCAGCCTCTCGACGAACCCCGACAGCGCCCCGGAGCTCAATGTCTCCAATTCCAATGCCTTCGCGATCCTCGATCTCCTTGGGATCGACCGCGAAAGCTGCGGTCTGATCCCGCTGGAGCAGCTGCAAGACCGGCTCCGCGATCCCGCCGTGCCCGGCAGGATCGCCGCCGAGCCGGGGCTTGCGCGCTACCTGCCGACGCTGACGCAAATGGCGGCCGTGACATCCCCCTCACCCAAGCTGCGCCTCGTCTGGGCCTGACCGGAGCCGATCCAAATCCGCTGCGGGCGGCGCCTCCTTCCTGGAGCGTGCCGCCCCATTTTTTTGCTTCAGACCGTCCAGACGGCTGCGCCACAGTTCCGAGCTGGTCGCACGCCGGAGTATTCCCGATACGATGCCCCACGACCGGCTCGCAGGCGGCCTGCCTGCGGCGGCCGACTTCGCATTGCCGGTGCCGCCGGGCTCGCTCGCGTTTCGCGCAGGCCCTTCGGCCTGCACGGGCGCTACGCTTTGCCCGGTGCGCCCCGCCGAGAGGTAAAAAGCCTCTCACAATCTTCCCATTTTGTCGCGGGCTGCGCGGCCGCATCAAGGATGAGCGGTCCCCCCAATTTGCTGCGCAAATCGGTTCCCCCACTCCCCGCTTCGCGGCGCGACTTCGCCGCGTCCTTGACCCGGCCACGGTCCCACGACGCGCAATGACCATCATTCAAAAAATGGAGGTTCACGATGACTAAGACAGCTGCATTCTCACGTTCCTTCGCCGCACAGCTTGCCGCCGCGAGCAAGGAGGCTAACCGGGGCTGCGGAAGCGTCTATGAGCTCTACGAACGCCGGTTCCACGACGCGGTCGAGCAGCTCCTCGACCGCGTGCCTGAGGAGCACCTGACCGAAGCCCTGCGCATTGCAGGCGAGCACGGATACCCCGGCGGCGATACCGAGGAACAAGCCCTCGAAGAGCCCTACTGGAAGCGTGGGCGGGACATCTGCCCCGTCACCGAAATCGGTACAGACTACTGCCCGTGCGGACGCCACGAATGAACAATATCGGGAGGTCCTGGCAGTCGCCGGGGCCTCCCTTCATCTCTATGTTGCACCAAATGCGCATCTCAGGGGCATCGAACCCCTGAGATGCGAACGCGGCTCGATCCATGGTCAGGTCGGACCCGCAGACCGGCACCCAGAGGCGCTCGAAATTCGCTCGTAAGGCAATTACGAACTTGCCCAACAAATCGCAGGCTATCCGGCGTTCCGGGATGATAGCGTTCGTGTGATCAGCGCCGCTCCCTTGGCCGATAGTTTCCATCCAGCTCCCCCGCGTAAGCCCGGACTGTCCTCGACGAGCCCTCTAGCCTCATATTCCCACATCAAGTCGAATGCCCCGGCGTGTGATGCAGCGCGGTTCGTGTAAACGCTGCGTCGATACAGTTCGCGAGCGATCTGAGCCGCAGTCCGTCTGGTCCCAGCTTCCGAACCAAATAGATCCTGGAGATCAACGGCAATGCGATGGTGGCTGGACATATTGCTCCGTCAACCCGACATGCCGGATAGCCACTTCGCAACGCGTCAGGCTCCGGCCATCAATGCATCGCTCTTCGATTCCCCACTCTCTGTTGGAGCATCAGATCGATTAGCCAAGCCTGCCGATGGTGCCTGATTTCGCACCGGCTCGGTCTTGCCGCCCGCGTCCTTCAAAGCCATCTCCAAGACGCCGATGGTCGCAGCGGGCCGTAAGGCAACGGCGTAATCCAGTATCGCGATCGCCTTTTCGATCGACACTCTCCGCACGAGCTTGTCCAGCTTGCGCGTCAGTTCCTCTTGCTCCATTTCTTCAAGCCGCTTGCGGCGTTCTGCCAGGTCCTGTTCCGCTTGCCGGATTGCATCTTTTTCGCGTTCAATTTTCGCTGACATCGATACCACCTCATGTGCTTGTCCGTTGCGGTCCATTCTGCACCAAATCGATCCCGTTAGCGACGAATAATATGTACTCAATTCCACGATAGAATTTGGCCTTGATGATCCAACATTTCGACGCTTTCACACAACCTTCCCCGACACCCGAACACCTGCGCCGTTGTCCAACATTCCGGAGAAACGCATGACGATTGCTCCTACGGCCCACAGGCCGATCCTGTTCACCTGGGCGGCCAGGCCGCACTCCCAAAGCCGGCTCTTGGCCCATCCCAACCAAGGCGGTTTAAGTCCCTAAAATTTTGCACACCGAACACGGCAGAGCCGTTGGAGGTTATCCCTTAATATCAATGGATTACAGAAATTTGGGGCGTAGCTACCAGTAGCTACAAAGCCAATGCAGCAAATATATACAGCATTTCCAATGTGTTACCGTAGCTACAGATAGCTACTGCAAAACCGCTTTTCCCATCATAGCTATCCGTCTATATTGGGTCGGCGATACCCCAGCCATGCACCACCCATCGAGGTGTGCATGGACGACATGAAAACGTGCGGCGTTGGGATCAAATTCCCCGCCAAGATGTTGGTTGAACTAGACGCATACGCTTCTGATCGAAGTGTCTCGCGTGCCGAAATCGTTCGGACGTGCGTCGCAATCGGCTTACCCCTTCTGAAGCTTGGCGTTGCCGTCAACATGCGGCGCTTTTTGGCGATACAAGAGTATTGCCAATTATCCCTCTCGATGATGGTCGAACGGGAATACCCCGGCGATCACGAGCAGCTCCTGGACATGGCCTTCCGCAACGTGGACGAATTCCATGCGTAAGGACATTCGTTTCAGCAAAGCTGCAGCGACTCTGGAGCACGACTCCGCGCGGGGCTCGATCATCCGCAACGCGGGCAATTTCACGCGCGGATCACAGCTCTTCCACCATCAGGTGATGATGACCTGGGCGGGCATTCGCTTGCCGCTTACCATATGGTTTTTCACGTCGCTCGTGCTGCTCTGCACGCTAGCAGGCTTCACCTTTGAAGAACATGAAACGCAGCTCGTTCTGCAGCGCGGTCTTTCAACACTTTGGTCATGGGTTGGCCTCGATCCAATGAAGCAAGTGAACCTCACTCTTCCAGACGGATCGATCTTCCACACGGTAATGGCGAGGATACCTTATCATCCTGCGGTCGAGGCTGCATGGGACGCGGCGAAGCGTGTCGCACTCGCCAGTATTGTCGGTTCGGCATTCATCTGCGTACCTCTCACGATCTGGTTTGTGGACTACTCTCGCAAACGCGGAAGCGACATCCTCAAGGAGCGTCACGAGCGCGGAGCGTTTCTAATCGACCGGGATCAACTTGACGCAGAAATCCGCCAACACAATACGCTGGAGCACAACAAGGAATGTGCCGGTCGCGATCCCAAAGTCGATCCCAAAACGCCATTGCAAATGGCTCTGAAGGAACGGGTGAAGGCAGGCTTCCATGCACCTTACGTCATGGCCACTGTTCCTATGCCCTGGCGGCTTGAGCAAAGCCACGCGATGTTCATCGGCACGACTGGCGCAGGTAAAACAACGGAGCTCAAGAAGATCGTCTCGCAAGCGCGTGCACGCGGCCATCGATGCGTCATATTCGATCTCACTGGAAGCTTCGTCGAAAGCTTTTACGACAAGCGCACCGACGTCATTCTCAACCCCATGGACCAGCGCTGTCAGCCCTGGTCGATTTTCAACGACTGCGAGAACTATTCGGAGTTCATGAGCGCGGCTTCCGCCCTCATTCCGACGGGCCATAACGCAGAGGACGATTTCTGGCAGAAGGCGGCTCGAACGCTCTTCGTTGAAATGTGCATGAAGATGCTCTCGATGAACGTTCGGAGCAACGGCGGACTTGCCTTCTATCTGATGCAGGCGGAGCTCAAGGCGGTCAGCCGCCAACTCGAAAATACCGTCGCAGCATCACTTGTCGCAACGCAAGCGGCGAAGATGGCGGAATCGATCCGGGCAACGTTCACCGCGAACGCCAACGTCATGCGCTTTCTGCCCGAGCCAGTGCCGGGCACCGAGGGTTTTTCTATCAACAAATGGATGACGGAGGACGTTCAGGAAGGCTCGATCCTCTTCATCACTTCTTCGCATCCCGACCTCGTTCTCAACAGGCCCTTGCTGACGTTGTGGATGGATTTGGCGGTCAACGCGCTTTTCCGGATGAATCGCACACGGGATTTGCGCACATGGTTCCTGCTCGACGAGGTTCATGCGCTTCACCGGCTGCCAGCAATCGAGCACGGCTTGCAGACCGCACGGGCTGTCGGCGGGGCATTCATTCTTGGCATGCACAGCTTTGACAAACTCGCCGAGACCTATGGTGAAAATGGTGCGGTCAATCTCGCCTCGCTGGCCCGAACGAAATTGATCCTTGCGACGGCCGATATCGAGACTGCCAAGCGATGTGCAGATTACATCGGCAACCGTGAAGTCCGGCAAATGGATGAGGCCTATTCCTACGGCTACAACAACACGCGTGATGCCTCCACGATCACCCCGCGAAAGCAAACAGAGCCGCTGGTGATGCCGGATGACATCACAAACCTTCCCTCGCTGCATGGCTTTGTGAAATTTCCCGACGGATTTCCGGCTGCACGCATCAAGCTGACGTGGAAAAATTACCCGGCGCGTGCCGAAGGTTTCCTGCGCGTGACCAGCATGCGAGCGGCTGAATTTACACCACCAGAGGATGACGGCGCGGAGATGGGGGAGGGTGGCCGCGAAGGCGATGCGCCAGAGAATGAGCCCATTCAGGTGCTGGAGATTCGAGAGGGAGAGAAGAGCGAAGCCGAACAGGCAGCAGATGCGCTGAGGGAGGCCATGGAGGGAAAGCCGGAGCCTCTAGCGGTGAAGGATGCCAGGGAGGCGCCGGTGCCTTCTAGGGGCGCTCCAGACGCAACATCTCCAGCAACGGACCAGCGGGGACGGGCAGTTTCCGACGGCATGACTTACTCGCAAGCCGCCAGGACGCAGGCGCCCCGTGATCGAACCGATGACGCGAGAGCCTCGAAGGGGGTGTCGCAGACAAGGCAGCAGGGCAAGGGGCTGCCGGGACCAAATGCACGCGACGCACGCGTGCGGAGCGACGAGCAGGAAAGTCAGATCCAACGCGAAGAGCGTGGCGGCTTCGGCACCGAGGACAATCACCACCGTCATGGCCATCATCACGCTCATGTGCACGACGCGCCCGACGTCGACCAAGAACTGGGCCGATAGGTCATGCACACAATCGCATCCGTGTCGTCGGCCGGGGGAGCGGCCAACTATTTCGCCAAGGACGACTACTACCTTGGCGACGGGCCGAGCGAATTTTCCGAGTGGGGCGGCAAAGGCGCCGAGGCGCTCGGACTGCAAGGGGAAGTTACAAAGTCGGCCTTTGAAAATCTGCTCAATGGCAAGCTGCCAGACGGGACGATCGTCAATACGAACGAAAGCAGACGATCGGGCGTCGATCTCACCTTTTCCTTGTCGAAGTCGGCCAGCGTGCTCGCGCTGGTAACGGGCGACAAGCGCATCCTTGAGGCGCATCAGCAAGCCGTAAAACAAACCATGGCGTGGGTTGAGAGCAAGTTTGCCGAGGCGCGCGACTACAGCCGCAATCGCAATGGCGAGGCGGTTCGGACGGGCAATCTTGTCTATGCCATGTTCCAGCATGACACGAGCCGTAAGCTCGATCCGCAAAGTCACATCCACGTGGTTGTAGCGGCCGTCACTCAATCGGCTGAAGGCAAATGGAAGGCGCTCTGGAACGGCGAGCTGTGGAAGAACAACAGCGTCATCGGCTCGGCTTATCACGCCTTCGCGCGCGCGGCTCTCGAGAAGATCGGCTACGAAACCGAGATCACCGGAAAGCACGGCCAGTTCGAGATCAAGGGTGTTCCGAAAGAGGTCATCCAGGAGTTCAGCCAGCGCCGCCAAGATATTCTGGACAAGGCGGCTGAACTAGGCCGCGGCGCAAATGAAACCGAAGCGCTGCGGGAAATCACCAAGCGGACTCGTGACCCAAAGCTCAATTCAGACGACAAGGATGTGCTTCGCGCGACCTGGCAGCAGCGCGCCTCCGATCGCGGCTTTGATGGGGATCGCCTCGTCTCTCAGGCGCAATCACGAAGCGAAGATCGACCCGAAGGGAAAATAAGGTCGGCCGTCCGCTTGCAAAATCTGCTCGGCACGGTGCGTGAGGTCGTAGGGCCATATGTGCGTGTCTCCGACCCGCTCACAACGAATGGGCTTGGGCGCCTTTCGCTGACCCCCAGCGAACTGCGCGCTGAGATGGCCGTTGCCTCGGCAATCAGAATTCACGGCCAACGCGAAGCGGCGTTCGCCATCGATGCGATCGGCAAGACCGCGCTGGATCTCGGCCTGAAGGGGGTGACGATCGACAAGATCGATGTGCGCGTCGCCCAGCTATTGGAAAGCCGACACCTCATTCCGGGCGTCAGCGACCGGCTCGACAAGGTCGTATCTCACGTAACAACGCCGGAACATCTGCAGCAGGAACGCAATCTGCTTGCCGAAATAGATCGAGGACGCGGTGCGGTCAAACCGATCGTTCCGGCGAGCGAGGCGGCGCCGCGATTGCAACAGGCCGCCGGCGAGCGGCCTCTCAATGGCGAGCAAATGGGCGCGGCAACGCTCGCCCTGTCCACGCGTGACAGGATCGTTGTCATCCAGGGCGTCGCCGGCGCCGGCAAGACGACCATGATTGAAACGATAGCAGGCGTTGCACGCGAGGAGGGCAAAAGCGTGCTGGGCTTATCCGTCGCCAACAAGATGGTCGGCATGCTGCGCGACGAAGCAGGAATCGAGGCGCAGACAGTCTCCTCGTTCGTCAACGCCCATTTGCGAGGGGCCCTCGCTGGCCGAGGCCCTCAATTTGACAGTTCGCGCGAGGCGCTGTCGGGCAAAGTGCTGATGCTCGACGAAGCCTCGTTGGTCGCAAACGATGCTATGAACAATCTTGCAGTCATTGCCAACAAGCTCGGTGTGGAGCGGCTATTGCTGATCGGGGACCGCGCGCAACTTCAGGCCATCGACGCGGGCAAGGCGTTCAGCCTGGTGCAGAGCCACGATCCGGCGATGGCCCGCCTCGACACAAGCCTTCGCCAGCAAACCGAGCACATGAAGCAAGTTGCGACGCTCACGCGTGAAGGAAACTTCCGTGAGGCGTTTCAGGTCCTGGGCGACAGGATCAAGCAGGCGGGCAAGGAAGAGTCCCACGTCGCCATGGCTGCGAGCAAATGGTTGGCGCTGCCGGCAGAGGAACGTGCTGGGACTGCATTATACGCGTCTGGCCGTGCGTCCCGCGCCGAACTCAACAAACTCGTTCAACAGGGCCTGAAAGACGAAGGAACCATCAAGGGCGAAGGAAAGGCAGTGAACACGCTGCTCGATGTCAACGCGACCCGGGAGGAGCTGCGCTACAACCATACCTATCGAGCCGGACAGGTGCTCGACGTCGTTCGTAACTCACAGCCCGGCGGGCTCGATCGCGGGCGCTACCAGGTTATCGCGCCGCGCGCGGACGGGAAGGTCATCCTGCGCGACGCCGATGGCCGCCAGATGATCTTCGATCCCTCGAAAATCGCGCCCACCGATAAGCGCGATGCCATCAAGCTGTCGGAGAGGGACAGGATTACCCTTCATGAGGGCGATCGCATACGCTGGACCGCCACCGACAAGGACCGCGGCCTCCACAATTCAGACCAGGCCAAAGTGCTATCCGTCGATGAACACGCGATCCGGGTCCAGAACGCCAAAGGGGACGTCATCGATCTCAAGCCTGGCGACAAGATGCTCGAACGGCTTGGGCTCTCCTACGCGATCAACATGCATCAGGCTCAGGGCATGACCACCGACAAGGGTATCGGCGTCATGCATTCGAGCGAGCTGCACCTCTCCAATCAGCGCCTGACCCACGTTATGGCGACGCGCGTTCGTTACGACATCGAGATCGTGACCAACGACAAGGACCGCCTGCTCAAAGCGATCGAGCGTAATCCGGGCGATAAGACCAGCGCTCTGGAGACGATCGGCGAGAAAAGCATCGACGCAAAGGGCGGCACACGCGCGGCGCCCGAGGGCAACGCCAAATTGCCCGATACGCTTCGGCTCGATCCCGGCAAGCTGCCGGGTATGTCCACCGGCAGCATGCGCAGTGTCCCCCAGCTCGAGTTGCCTGAACGCAACATCGAGCGAAGCCGCTAGGTGTTACGATGCCCGCTCGTCTTCTCCCCACGATCGAACAGATGCTTCACCAGTTCATGAGCGCGACCGGACTCGAGAGCCTGGCCCGCCACATTCAGGGACAGTCGCCGCCGCCGTGCGCCGAATCTCCACCACATGCCGCGCTATGCGCACCGTTCGGGTCAGCGGTCATGCTCGAGCATTTCATGGCCGAACTCGTCGCGCTCGGCCTTTGTCTGCTCGCAATGGCAACCGCCGGCAGTCTGGCTGTCGCGTTCATCGACTTACTGACCAAAGCGTTGCCACCGATTGGCAGCAACCGCGTCGATGCGCTCACACCAAATGATGGTTCCTCGCGTCCGGACAGCGAAGGACTCGAAGCATGAGCCCTGGAATGCTGATTTTCGCGGCCGTCAACGTCATCATCATGGTCGCGCTGGCCTGGTTGAAGGCTGCTCCAAGCAATCCTGGTGCGCTGCAGGTCACTGCCCGCCCGCTCATGACGCCTATCGAACGTCAGACAATCCTATTCATCGAAACCGCGATGCCCGGCACCCGCGTACATGCGCAAGTCTCCATGGGCGCCTTGCTCCAACCGCGCCGCGGCCTCGATAGAAGCAGCTACTTCTCCACGCTCAATCGCTTCAACAGCAAACGCGTCGATTTCATCGTGGAGGACCGCGCAACCGGACGGGTTCTGCTGATCGTCGAGCTCGACGACAAAACCCACGATGCGCGCGCCGATGCCGCTCGGGATCACATGACGGCCCGTGCCGGCTACGTGACGGTTCGGCTTCCCGCCGGATGTCGGCCAACCGCTCAGAATGTGCGCGAGCGTATCGCGCATGCCCTGCAAACCCACCCTGAAATCAGCCGGCTGCCAGCAGGGGGCAGCAGGCAAACCCGCATAAACTGAGGAGATGAGACATGCCATTCGACTATGAGGACGTCGGCGAATTCGGCAGCCAAGGCGCTGCCGAGGACTGGGCGAAGCGCAACGGGATCGATCCCCGCGATCTGCACTTCCGAAAGAAAGGCGACGGTGTGGACGTGGGCGTCCGAAAGGGATCGCCGAACGCCGATCGCGACTACGACGATCGGCACGGCGGCCGGCGAGACGGCTTCTGGCGCTGACGAGCGCGCCATCATCAAGAAATTCGACGAGGTAAGACCATGAAACGCTCATTATTGCTACTGGCCATTCCCTTTGCCCTGGCCGCCGTACCGACCGCTGCCGCAGCAGCACAAAACGAAGCACAGGCCGGGCTCTGCGAGCCCGGACACGGTGAACATACGTCCTCACGCCACGCGCATGAAAGCACGCCCGCAGGCAAGTTGGCCAGCTCGCGAGGCAGGTTGGTCAGATCGAAACTTCAATCCTTTGCCCGGGGACAGCGGACGCCATGCGAGCACGGCGACAAGTGCCTCGACAAACATGGTGCGTGCAAGGATTGTCCCAAGCAGGACCACGCGCCATGTACCGACTGCGACGAAGACTGTGGCGGCCGCGGCTGACCAGTCATCATCATGCGCGAGATACACAAGCCTTCGACGCCAGCCTGTCCCTACTGCCGGGCACCTTTGGCAATCGGCTCAAGACGGGTGAGGGCAGGGGCCTGCCCCACCTGCAAGCGCCCGCTCTTGGGTTTAGCATCGCCGGTGAGCGGCCGCTATCGCGTCGTTAGCGTCATACACCTCGCGCGCATCGCGACACTTCCCATCGCCGGCGGAGTGATCGTCGCTTTCGCCATGGGATTGCTTCATCCGATCGAGTTCGCGCGCGCCGTCGCCGGCGTGCTGCTGGCTTATGGCGCAATTGACATCTGGGACGGCACTGCTGGTCTCGAAAGCCGCATCGCGCGGGTGGGTGCTCACCTGCAGCGTTTGGCGGCAGCCCGCCGGTCGTCCGTTTTCAAGATCCTCTTTGGCGGCTCATCGCTCCTTTTGGGGGCGATTGGCCTGCTCTTCACGAGATGACCCGTGGCCCAAATCCGCGCCTTTCGTCCACCCTCCTTCGCACCTCCCGCGAAATTACGAACTGGACCCGTAACCATGAAACAGTTGCCATACGCCCTTGCGGCGCTTTCGATTCTCACCTCCCCAGCCCATGCACAAAAATTGGGCAAGGGCGGCACCGGCGTCGATGAAAATTCGCAAGTACCGCTCTGTTCCAAGCCCCTGGGCACTGTCGCGCTCGTCGAGGACAAGGCGCCGAGTGCCGACGACCAGCTTCCGCCCGGCATGAAAGCGCTCATTCAACTAGCCGAACGGCAAAATGGCGGTTCGACCGCCAAAGTCGATCCTCTGCCGCTGATCAAACTGCTCGCCGCTCGCTCGAACTGCTTCCTCGTCGTCGAGCGGGGAACCGCGTTCGACGCCCTTCAGCGTGAACGTGCGCTTGCCGCCGGCGGCGCGGTCGAAAATGGAGATAGTCTTGCCGCACCAACGCTGAAGGCGGCCGACTATCTGCTTTCAGCTCAAGTACTCTATTCAGACGCCAACAGCAGGGGCTCCGGTGGCGGGATCGGCGGTGCGTTTGGATCCGCGATCGGCCTCAAGACCAAGACCCTCGAAAGCCAGGTCATGCTGTCGCTGGTGGAAGTCAAGACCGGCATTCAGCGCGCCGTCGCTACCGGCGCGGCGCGTAAAAAGGACGTCAGCATAGTAGGCGGCGGGTTGCTTCTAGACCTCGGCGTCGGAGCTCTCGGCGGAACCTACACCTCGACCGACATCGGCAAGGTGACGTCGCTTGCCGTTCTCGATGCCTACCGAAAGATCGCGCTGGACGCGCAAACGAGGCTCTCCGGCGGGCCGCACGATGGATTGCAATAAGCGCCACCCTCTAGACCGTTCCCGAACCCACGCGTCCTTTCTCCTGAGGCGTCTCTACCATTGGAGGCTACCAATGCTGTCACCCCGTTCCGCCGGTCATCTCACGATCCCTGCGCTCCTCGGCTGCGCACTTGGGGGTTGCTCGGCAACCGTCGATCAATCGACGCTTTTACCTGCGCTCGATGAACCGGCCGCCGTTTCCGCTGTTATGCCTTCCGGTTACACGCGCGAGGAGCGTGTCCTGTCCCTTCCGCGATTGGGGGATGTCCATGTCGCCAGACTGACAGGGCCGGGAAACAACGCGGTGATGCTCTACTGTGGCGGCAACAGTTCGTTCATCGCCACGACCAGCAAGCGCCTCGGCGAACTAGCTGAGCTCACCAGCGCTGATATCATTGCATTTGATTATCCCGGCCGAGGCGGCACGACGATTCCAAACACGACCCAGGCGCTCATCGCCTTTGGCCCCGCTTACGTCGACGCTTTGCGCTCGATCGGATGGATCAAATCGGGACCGCTCTTTGCCTACGGCTTTAGTCTCGGCGGTGCCTCCGCCGCCAACGTAGCAAGGCGCGGGGGCTTTTCCGGCATCATCTTCGAAGCTACCGCAGCCGATATCGCGGCCGTAGCTGACAATATGCTGCCGCCACTGTTCAAGCCGTTTGTTCGGATCAAGGTCGCCGAAAGCCTGAAGCACTTCGATTTCCGTGGCTATGCGCGCGCTGCGCACGCTCCCATCCTCGTGCTCGCCGGCCGCGCCGACAGAACAGTGACTCTGAAACAGGCTTCGGAATTTGCGCGCGAGTTGCGCGAAGACGGCAGCACAGTGACTTTCGTCGAAGTCCCGGGCGGTCACGGTTCGGCGCTTTCCTCGGACAACGCCCGGCACGCGATCGCGAAATTTGTAGGCACCCATTGACGCGCACGAAGCGGGACAAGGAAACGGCAAATGCTTCCGCCACAACGAGATTTGAACCTCCTGCCGCCCAAGTTCGCCGTGAAAGAATTTCTCCGCGAACGCCAGACACGCCAGGATCCCGCACGGTCGCTGCCGCCGGACCAAGCCGTCACGGCGATCGCCGAGAGGTATTACAAGAAGCGCAAGGCGGGGAGCATGAGCGTCGCTGCTGCCGCGCGCGCCATGGCCGCCTATCTGGAAAGCCTGAATGCCTTTTCGATGTGGCGCGATGAAATCGCGGCCAATTCTGCTCTTGGGAGGCCTGAAGGACACCGCTTCAACGCCTTTTCCATGGAAAACGTGAGCATTCGCGACATAGGAACGTCTCATGTTGTCAAGACGGTCCCGTGTCTGGCCGTTAGCCTCGTCACGGCGGAGGTCACTGCCAAGCGCGTCCGATTTGAATCGAGGCCCGCATATTCCGCGCTGTCTCTCCACGCAATCGAGCGCATCTATGAGCGCTTGCATCTCACTTACGATCGTTTCGAAGAAAGCCTCCAAGGCCTCGTTTTCCAATTTGTGTGCGGAACAAGCGTAAATGCCGCGTTCCGTCTGTACAGCAGCGATTCCCACGACCCCGATCACCCCTGCTTTACCGCAATTCCCGTCAAGGAAGGGCTGCTCATCAGCGCGATGCGCTGGATTCTCGTGGATCCCGGATCCGTAGCCGTCAGCGTCACTGGAACCGCCCCGCGAACATCGTTCCGCGTGCCCAATCTCGATGCCGCTTTCGCAGTAAAACTGCCGAAGAATTCCAAATTCGCTTGGGGCCTGAACTCTATGCTTTTGCGTTACCACGTGCCCATCACATTTATTGCCCGATCGGAATACGGACAGAAGCACAAGATGTTCGATGCGGCCTGGCTAATGCTCGCGTCGAGGCTCGATTTGAGGGACAGAAGGGCGCTGCTTGAGCAAACCATCCTGCCCAACGCGCGCACATCCAAGACCTGGTTTGATCAAAACTGGTCACAAGAGACCATCGAGAATGCCCACCTCGCAAGGGCTATCCTCAGGGAAGATCTGATCAACAGAGACGATCCGATGCCTTTGGGTGTTTTCGATTTCCCATTCAAGCTGCAAGGAACGACGGCGACGTAAGCGCGCGGCAAGTCTATTGATGTCGCGATCATGGGATGATCCCGGTTCGACGTTGCTATACTCGGTCGCTTTAAGTCAGCGAATCGTACCGGGACCGATTTCGTCTTGCGCCGATCTTTAATTGGAATGCAATACCTCACCGAGGGAAAACTGCTGCCCTGTCACGACCCTCGCGGATGCCACGGCAAAACCGTCCCGGTCGCGAGCATAGCGCTGCCCAGGTCCCTGCCGGCCGGTAAAGTGCAGGACGCCACGGTGCGCTGGTATGACGGGCCATAACTCAGGCACTGCATCGCAGGAAACCGAACCACAATATGTCCCGTTTTCCACCGGCCACGCGCGCCGCCCAGAATATTCACCAGAGCATCCCGGGCCGCTTCTGCGCTGGCCCGTGGACATGGCTGACCCGCGCGGCATGAACCATCCATTTCGCGCGCCGCAATGCCTTCGATGCGAATCTTTTCGCCACTGCGACAGATTACCGGGCCATCGCCGTCATACACGGCGATCGGCGTGCACATGAAAACAATCCCTGCAGCTAAACTCATAATGACAAACGGCCTGCGAAATAATCGAGTGCGTGAATCAGACGCTTGGCGGTGATTCGAATTCCTCGTTGGAATACGGCGTTGAAACATGCTCGGAAGAGCTATGGAAGCCCTAGAACTAGACCACTTCAACTTGCCGGTTGCAATAGAGCTCAGCGCGATCGACGCTTCCCGGAATGTTCACAGGGCCTACTCCATCAAGGCGGGCCACGATCTGTTCGGCGACATACTCATCGAAGTGCGCTGGGGGCGCATCGGAACCGCTGGCCATCACCGGCGATACCGTTTCGCGGACGCTGGGCCTGCGGAATGTTTCGTTCGGCGCTTGCTCACTCGGCGATCGAGCGCCTTCAAACGGATCGGCGTTGCCTACCGGCAGAGTGCCCAGGGTCCAATTAATCGCTGAACGCGCGGTCCCGGATTGCCTTCGCGACCTCGCAGAGCAAATCCGCGACATCGGCGTCTGCCCCCTCTGCGAACGCCTCGACAATCTGCGCGCAACTGTCGACGGTTCCAGCGCATGCACCATCCTCCACAGACTCTATGTTCACAAGATGTTCTCCTTTGGGCTATGACGCTCGGCCGAAAGGAATCATACCTCATGTCTGTCGCACTCGTCGATCTCGATTGGATATGCCTGCCTCGATGGCAACACGTCGCGCTCGATCCTATCCCTGCAGGCTTTCCAAGCCCGGCCGAAGGAGAAGAAGACGATCCCATCGACCTCTCCGCCTGGCTGATCGAAAAGCCTGCCGCGTCCTACCTCATGCGGGTCCAGGGCTGGTCGATGGCGGGCGCGGGGATCAATGACGGCGACATCGTCGTCGTTAGCCGGGCCGTCCAAGCGCGGCCCGGGCATATCGTGGTGGCCGTCGTCCATGGTGATCGCACGCTCAAACGCCTCAAGCGAATGGATGGGCGGCTTTGGCTGGTTCCGGAAGGGGAGGGCTACCCTCACACGATCGTCGATGAATTTGTCGAGGTCTGGGGCGTCGTCGTCGGTCTGGCGCGCAAATATCAATGAGCGGTCCCATCGCCCTATGCGACTGCAATTGCTTTTATGTGAGCGCCGAGCGAATCATGGACCTTTCGCTGCGCGACCGGCCGACCATCGTGGCAAGCAACAACGACGGTTGCACGGTAGCGAGGTCGCCGGAAGCCAAAGCGCTCGGGATCAAGATGGGCGATCCGCTGCACCTGATCGCTGACAAGATCAGGGAGCACGGCATTTTGGTGCGCTCTTCCAACTACACTCTCTACGGCGACGTCCAACGCCGCGTGCTCGCCGCAACGCAGCCGTTCGCCAGGGACATCGAAGTATACTCCGTGGACGAAAATTTCTTGGATTTATCAGGTTTCGAGCACCTCGATCTGACCGACCACTGCCAGAAACTGCGCGCCCGGATCCTCCAATGGACGACGATACCGACATGTGTCGGCATTGGCCCTACCAAGACCCTGGCCAAACTCGCGAACGCCGCCGCCAAAAAGAATCCCCTCTTCGATGGTGTCGCGGACCTGCGCGACGAAAGCATTCGTCGCTACGTCATGGAGCGTTTTGACATCGCGGATGTGTGGGGGATTGGGGCATCGACGGCCCGTAAATTGGGCGAACTTGGTGTACGTACCGCCGGTGAATTGCGGGATATGCCGATGCGGCAGGCGAGGGGGCTCGGAACAGTCGTCCTAGAGCGCCTTGTCGCGGAATTGAATGGCGTTCAGGCCGATGCAGTGGAAGTGATAGCGCCGCCGCGCAGAGGTATGGCCGTGACCCGATCGTTTGGCCGGCCCATAACCGATCGCGAAGATTTGATGGGGGCGATCGCGCAGTTCGCCATGCGTGCCGGCGAAAAGTTGCGCAGCCACAGGCTCGTCGCAGGCAGGGTCACGGTCTTTTTTCACACGAACAGATTCAAGCCGGAACGTCCACAGTTCGCGGCAAACCGCAGTTCCGGTCTCCACCCAATGACAGCGGACAGCCTTGAGCTCATTAACGCCGCGCGCGCCCTCGTCGAACATTGCTACCGGGATGGGTACGCCTATACAAAAGCGGGCATCATGCTTGAGCAGCTCGTGGCTGAGGACGACCGGCCGCCTACGCTGTTCGAAGACGCGGGTGACCGGGCGCGGCGCCGACGGCTGATGGAAGCCGTCGACAGCATCAACGGCCGTTTTGGCCGGATGACGATCGTACCCGGTACGCAAGGTTTCAAACGCCCCTGGAAGGTTCGTGCAGACCTCAAGTCTCCAGCATGGACGACGCGCATCAAGGATCTGCCAATCGTCTCTGCGGCAGGCTAAGGAAGTTGCATGTGCAATCGGTATCGAATGTCCGCCTCGGAGAAGGAACTGGCCGAACGTTATGGGGCGGCACTACCTATGGCGGACGTCACGCTGCCAGGGGGCGAGCTCTTTCCGAAGAGACCGGCATGGGTCGTCCGCCGGCGCGGCCGGGCGCTGCAGCTCGATATTATGCGCTGGGGCTTTCCGCTTGACGTGACCGGCCCGCGGGGCGGCACTACGAAAGCGGTGACGAACGTGCGCAATTATGCGTCGAGTTTCTGGCGATCGGCGCTCAGCGATCCTGCGCACCGCTGCCTGGTTCCAGTGACCGCTTTCAGCGAATACGGGCCGGGGCCGGCAGGGGGCAAGCCGCTGTACTGGTTTGACGTGCCGTCCCGGCCGATCTTCAGTTTTGCCGGGATCTGGCGACCGGCTGATAATGGGCCTGTGTTCGCGTGTCTGACCACGGAGCCAAACAGCCTGATCGCGCCTATCCATCCTAAGGCGATGCCGGTAGTCCTGCTCGAGGAGAATGAACAACGTTGGCTCTCGGCTTCCATCGAGGTGGCTCTCAGTTTGGCTGTGCCATTTCCAGGACAACTCATGGAGGCAACTATGCAACCGTAGCGATCCGCCATCCGCTACACTGGATCTGCTACAATCCGCCGTTGTCGCCGACATCGTCATGGCGTTCGAACAGAGGTTCGACACGCACGGCTATCCCGCGGCATCTCGCGCAAGGGGCGATCGACTCATACCATCTGAGTTACCCGTGCCGGTGCGCCTGTTCGTCGTTCAATCGCTGCATGGGCGCATCTGAGCATCGCCAGCTCCCCCGGCTGCCGCAGGGTCCGCTCTTTACCAAATAGATCGGGCATGATACCCGATCTCGATTCGGGCATCATGCCCGATCTGGAGGAATGGGTGCGTCTCGTCGGATCGCGCGATGTTTTGAATCTGACCGGTCTATCGGGTGACCAGCTGCGTGAGTGGACCGTGCGGCGCGGGCTCATCAGCCCTGACGTTCCGGCTTCGCGCCAAGGCCAGCAGGCCCAATTTGGCTGGCAGACGGTGCTGTTACTGCGTCTTGCGGTGGTTCTGCGCATGCGTTTTCACGTCGAACTTCAGGTGCACCGGGATTTGTTTGCGCAGGCGCGCGATCTCCTTGGTGGTCGGTCCTTCCCGGCGCTGTGGGGGCACCGCCTCGCCATATTTGGGCTTGAGCGCTGTTCGCTGCTTGGGCCTCACGAGGCTCCGGCTGCGGACGAGGATGTGATCCTGCTCGCATTGAACGCGCACCTTGAAGCGCTGTCCCACGGTTTTGGCGTCGCCGAACCGATTGCGCAATTGCCACTCTTTCCCGCGGTTGGGCTGCGCCGCAGTGAGCCGCAAGTTGCGGTAGAAGGCGGCGCGCTCGTGCGCGCGGCCGAAGGGGGGATGGCGTGAGTGCGCTTGCCCAGATCGAAGCTGGTCTACGTGCGATCGGCTATCGGCCGGAATCGCTGATCCACGACTATAGCTTTGCCGATGTCTTGTCTGACGCCGGCGGCGACCAGAGCGTGGCGCTCGCAGCGTTCACGCAGGTTCCGGAGTCCTATCGTTCCGCCGCCTTCGGCGTCATTACCGGCCCGCACGATGCGAACCTGGTCGAGCGGCGGCGGGCGCTTGGCGCCCCGATCCTGTTCTCGATCGGCCAGGACGATGTCGGCGTGTGGCGAGTCGGCGCTGAAGGTGCGCCCCGCCTCACCGAGCGCGTGCCGCTTGACCAACTCGAGGCCTTGTTCCGGCGTCATGCGGACAATTGGAACCCCCACGCGTTGCACCGAGCCAAGTCGCTCGGCCAGACTCAGACCGCCTATCAGCTCGAATTCGTCGATCTCGGGCTGATGCCGGCGATCGAGCACGAAATCGAAGCGAAGCTCGATCGGCTGCTTGGTGAGGTGATTGGAAAGCTCCTAGCTGGAGTGGATGATCGCCAGGGCGAGGAAGCAGCATTTCGCACGACGTTCAGGTTGCTCGCAGCCAAGATTCTGATTGATCGCCGCCATCCCGACGCGGCGACCTGGTCCGTGGCATCGGTGGACCAGGTGCTTGCCGGTATCGAGAGCTACTATCACCTCGATCAGATGCCGCGACCTGCGGTCGACGTGCTTCCGCACGCAGCCGTCGCGTCTGCCTGGACAGCGCTTCGCGGCGCAATCAATTTCCGGAACATCTCGTCGGACAGTCTGGCCTTCGTGTACGAGAACACGTTGGTGACTGCCGATACCCGCAAGCGCTTCGGCACGCACAGCACGCCGCGCCAAGTTGCGGAATATGTCGTTGGACAGGTCGATCTCAGCCGCTTCGAGCCGGAAGATATCACGATCTACGAGCCTTTCGCGGGCGCGGGCATGTTCCTCGTCGCAGCGCTTCGCCATCTGCGCGATCTCCTGCCGGACACGCTGACGCAAGAGGAGCGCCACGCCTTTCTCGTCGAGCGGATCAGCGGTGCAGAACTCGACAGTTTCGCCTGTGAGGTCGCAACGCTCTCGCTGATCCTAGCCGACTATCCAAACGCGAATGGCTGGAAGATCGAGCCGCGCGACCTGTTCGTCGATGATGCGCTTGCCCAATCCGTCAAGGATAAGCGGATCGTCCTGTGCAATCCGCCATGGGAAGAGTTCGACGCCGGTGAGCGGCTTGCCTATCCCGCAGCGGCGGCCGCAGCGTCCTTTTCAAAACCCATGGCGGTGTTGCACGCGGTCCTCGCCGCCAAGCCTGCCGCGATCGGATTTGTACTGCCGCAGGGGTTCCTGCGGCAGAAGCAATATGCCGAATTGCGCCAGAAGATCGCCGGGCTCTATCGCCGCGTCGAGCTGACTTCGTTGCCTGATCGAGTGTTCCAGCGCGCGGGGCTCGAAGCGGCAGTCCTTGTTGCAAGCGACCTTCGTGGAGTCGACGAAGCTAACACGACAGCGCTTGTCTCGACTGTTGTCGAGGACCGGGATCGGATGGCGTTTCTTGAGACCGGCAAGGTGACTGCCGAGCGCCGGCTCACCAGAGCAGTGACCAAGGGCGACCTGTGGATCGGCCAACTCGACGAGGTCTGGGATTATCTGCGCCGATACCCGAAGCTGGGATCGGTCGCAGATGTGTATCGCGGCATCAAATGGTGGCAACAGGATGAGGGGGTGTCGTCCGAGCCACGTGACGGCTTCGTGCCAGGTGTTGCACGGCCGGCCGACTCCCTGTGTCAGTTCGTGCTGCGCAACACTGTCTATCTCAACATGGATCCGGCAGCCGCTATGTTCCCAGGTCCGCCGTCGCGGCCTTGGGACAGACCCAAAGTCCTGACCAATGTCGCCCGGCTCTCGCGCGGTCCGTGGCGAATGGCTGCTGCATTCGACGAGACCGGTCTTGTCGCCTCGCAAGGTTTCTTCGGTATCTGGTCCACGGACGTGAAGGTGCCGACCGAAGCATTTGAAGCTATCCTCAATGGACCGCTGACGAACGCGTTCCTCACCGAGCACGCATCCAACCAGCACTTCACTAACGAGCTGCTGAAACGCCTGCCTATTCCGAATGTGGACCGACTGGGCTCCATTCTCGAAGCACAGCGTCGTTATCGATCGGCCCACCAGTCGATCCGCAATGCCGCGCTCAAGCCTGCCAACGCCGACGCCTGGCTGAACGGTCTGCTCGTTGCTGCGGATGCGGCCGTACTCAAGGCTTACGATCTGCCGCCGCGTCTCGAACGCCGCTTGCTGGAGTTCTTCCGAGGACATGAGCACGCTCGCCGGGTTGATCATGCCTTCACCGCGTGGATTCCTGAAGACTTCACCGCCTACGTTCCGCTGCACGAATACATTGGGCCTTTGCTGCGCGAAAATGTCGGCGCGTGGGCCCTTGATGTTTTCACGCCGGCGCCCGAGCGCGAAGTCGAGCGGCTCAGGCTCTACGTCCAATAGCGGATGGACACCTATCTGCTTGATACGAACCTCGTGTCGGTCCTCTACGACGCGCGACGATCGAACCACGAAGCGGTGCGATTAGCGATCGCCGCCTTGCCGGCGGATGCTGCCCAATTGGTGTCGGTGGTTACGGTCGGCGAACTTCGGTTCGGGCTGGCGCTTGCGCGAGCCGCGGGCCAGGAGCTGACCCATATCGAGGACTGTTTGGCCCGGACCGAGAACCATCCCCTGGCCGAAGTGACCCGGCACACCGCCGATGCCTTCGCGACCGTCAAATCCAGCATCGCCCTGGCCCGGATCGATGTGCGCCGTCGGGTCGCGCGCTGGGTCGAGGCTTGGACCGACCGCGTTACTGGACAGCTTTTGCAGGTCGATGAGAACGATCTTTGGATCGCAGCACAAGCGCTCGAGCGCAACTATGTGGTCATCACGTGCGATAGAGATTTTATACAGGTGATAGCGCCAGCAGTGCCAGGTCTGCGCGTCCAACTGGTCTGATCCTAGGGCCTTTTTCGCGCTTCCCGTTTCCATTGGAAGGGGAAGCGCCGAGGGTGAACCACTGTTCGGCATCGGCGCATTTGGGCGGGTTTGCGGGAACGGGCGATGTCCTACGCTGAGCCCAATTGGGTATAATTAAAAATTTTGGTCAAGCTCGCGAGATTAGGATCCTGGCAGGGAGGCTCTCATGGGCCAAGGCGACGGCATCGAAGCCGTCCCCCACTTGCTCAAGCACCGCCTCAAAGTTCGAAATCGTCGGGTCGGCGACAGAACCATAGGTCAGAGGTCGTGAATTTTCTTTACTGAGGGCCGCTTTCACAGGTCGAGCCCGCTTCCGATTCCTGCCGGACAGGTCATCAAGCAGCTTCGCAAAGTGCCACAGAGCCGCCTCTGCCGTTTCGCGCCTTTCTCGTGGTACGTCTTCGCAGATTCCGAGCCAGAACTCATGGTTGAGTTCTTCCTGATGCTCGGCAAGGTGTGCTGCAAGCCAGTCAGGATTCACAAATACAAGTGCCCGATAGTCCTGCCGAACTCCTGAGGGCGACATCCGTCGAGTTTTTTGAGGTGCCAAAATCAAAGGACCTTCATCTAGTCCTGCTTCGAGCGCCTGGTTGATGAAGGAGAAATCGTCACCTGTATGCATTGATTCCACCCAGCGGATGGTAAAACTATCCATTTATGAAGGCCCTCACTGGCAATTATCGTTGCTGCCAATTATCTGTAAAATGGTGCTCTAATCTACGTATCGACGAAGGGGTGTTATCGATTGAACACAGTCCAAGATATGTGGCGGCACGCGTTGCACCGACATAAAGGTATCTTTCGAATAAATCTGGTTCATCGTACGATAGTCTGTCAATGCCTACGAAAAATACAGCCTCAAACTCCAGGCCCTTAATATGACGAACATCAAAGACCCTGATCTCGTCATCCCTGCCGATGATCTTGCCATCGACACAGGCGACGGCATGTAGATTCTGCTCCTCGATAACCTCATTCAGCGCATCTGTGAGTGGCCGAACGGCTGCCTCGTCGTGAACAAGTATCGCGATAGACGGCAATGTGCGTGGGGAGACGGAACGTTCGATCTCCGATAGCCGCTTTGCCAACCAGTGGGCGATGTCGCCGTAATCATGCAGGCCTGCAACAATTACTGGCGGAACTGCATCATTATTGACGTCGTCGGGCAAGCCGGCGTCCGCGGTCGATCCAGAAGCGGGATCAGCCAGTGCCTTGGCCAAGTCATGTAACTGTCGGCTTTGCCTGTACGCGATCGAAACCCGTTCGATCGACAGGCCGGGTTCGACCCATTTCAGACTGTCCTCGGTTCGGCTGCCCCATTCCGTGATGCGTTGATTGAAATCGCCGCAGGCGAAGAACGATCCGATCGGCTCGACTGCCAAGGCGCGCATGCAAGCAAGCTGCACAGGCGAAAAGTCGGGGGCCTCGTCCACGAGAATTTGATTGCGCTGGATATCGTGCAGAGCACGCAGTGGCTCATAGGCAGCCTGCTCAATGTTCCGACGCACGCGGTTATCCGCGAGCAAGGCATTGCCAGCGCGCAGCATCGCCAAAATCACGAGATCAGCTTCCAGCGGGTGCAGATCGCGGCCCGGGTTCGTATCGGGATACCAGCGCTCTCCGCGCTCACCTCTCCTGAACTGCCTGTATCGGGCGGGGATCTTGCTCAGATAGTGCCGAACAGGCGCGCTGAAGCGATTGAGGGACAACTGCCATCCCAACCGTTCGGCCAGTCCGCTGGCCTCGGCTTCGGTCAGGCCTCGATCTGCGATCCAGTCGATAACAAGAGCGCTTCGGGAGCTCGTCGAACGGCGACGTGTCTTGGCGCGCGCCTGAAGCCGCAGGGCAGCATAGTAAGCGCGTTGGGCAGCGGCCGGTTTGTTCGTCGACCGGTCTTCTTCTTCGTCCTCTTCGTCATCGAGATCATCGTCGCCGTGATCTGCCTGATTGTCCAAGGTGTCGAGATACGCGATCAGCTGCTCGAAAAAATTCAGGCCTTGAGCGCGTGCGCCAGCCTGCGCGCGCGCAAGCGCTGCTTTGAGCACGCTGTCGACATCAGCTCGAACACGTCCGAGAATGCGGCGAACGTCTTCACTTAGCGAGACGAGGGCATAGATACCGCTTGCCGGAGTGGATGTCCGTGCGCTTTGAATGGCTGTGCTGAGGCGCCCGCCCAGTTTTGCGATTTCCGCGTCCGTGGCGGCCGTCAGGATGGCAGAAGCGCTTTCGAGGCCTGACCAGAAATCGCCGTCCTGCTTGGCTTGAAATTGCTCAAACCAATCGATCGGCGATTCTACGGCATCTGCCGTTATGGTGGCCGCAGCATCCTTCAGAACGAACGGCCCGCCGCCGTTAGCGGTGCGCAAGATCGAAAGGTGGTTCCGCGCGAGTTCCTTGCGATGCCCGATCCACGTTTTGATCCGCAGATCCGACGCTGGCACATTATTTCTGCTGAATGCCTCTTTCAGATACTGCCCGAGTAGATCAGTCGGCGTGAACATGATCCAGCTCTGGCCGTGGGGCAGCGATGAGGGGGAAGCATCGACCAGGCTTTGCTCGTCCTCGCTCAGGCCATGTGGATCGAGCTTTTGCCCCAGACGGCGAATGAGCGTCGTGGTTTTGCCCGTCCCTGGTGGGCCGAGGATCAAGAGCTGCGAATCCAGCGACAAACGGAAGATGGCGTCTTGATACTCGTCCAGCACCGCTTGATCGCGCAGCTGCATCTTGTCGATGATGCCCCGCTTGCGCCCGATAGTGACATTGTCATCAACCTCGGCGGCCTTCAGCATGCGCTCGATCTCATCCAGCGCATCTGCAGGGGCATCACGCTCGGAAAGCAGACGCAGCAATGAGGCGATGGTGAGGGTCTTCTGCCCATCCGCCTCAAATATGGTGTCCCGCGAATCCCAGCCATCGGGGAGTGCCTCAGCGTGAAATAGAGTTCTCTCCACGACTTCAAGCGAGCCGCCCGGCACATCAATGTATCCCCCCGGGCGCAGCGAAGCCAGTCGCCCGACCGGCGCGTTGTAACTGGCGAACCGAACCCCGGCATCAAGTAGCCCGGAAGGTGCGAACCGCGAGATGTAGAAGATGGTGTGCTTGTCCGCCTCGTCCGCGGCGATCACCCTGGCAATAGCGGGTTCGCGTGACAGGATTTCGTGGCCATTGAGCATTTCTCGGCCGATCTCGTTGAGCTTCGCGACGGCTTTTCCAGTCGTGAGCGTATTCAACGGAGCGAGGCTCTCTGCCGATGGCCCCTTGAAGCGGGCGAGCTCAGCCCTGGCACCGGCCGCTACGCGATCAAAGATGCTCAATGCTTCTCGTGCAATATCACCGTTATGTTCGTCGCGATTCAGGCTCAAAGCTGTTCCCCCCATGAGCCCACATACTTGCAAGTAGGCAGCTCAAAATCTACCATAACTATCTCAGGATGAGCTATTAATTGCCTCGGCTGATTACGCCGCTGCCCATTTCAAGACAGTGGGCCTCAGGCATTGGCTTGAACTTCGATCGTCTGCCCAGAAGTCGCCAGCACGATTAGCCCGCGCTCGGTGCCGGTCATGTCGAGATAGGCGCGAACCTGCGCACGATAGTGCTCGATCGTCGCCGCAGTCGGCTGCACATCGCTCTTCCAGTCGATCACGACAGCAGGCTTGCCGTCGCTGTCGAAACTGGTCGCATCGGCAATGCCGACCGTCGCCTGCTCAATCCCTTCGACATCAACCGCCGCATAGACGGTCAGTTCGGGCACCAGACTGGGCCGCAGCTCGGCGATTTCCGGCAGGTTGAGGGCCCGCCCCACGCAGCCAGCGAGTTCGCCGGGGCTCAGGCCTTGCGCAGGATCGTCCATCACCGGCTGGCCGATTTCCAGGATCAGTGCCCGAGCCCGATCGGCCAACGCCGCCTCACCGGGATCGGTCTCGCCGGTCAGCACTTCTTCAAGCAGCTTATGGAGGATGAGCCCGCGTTCACGCCCACCCTGAACACTCAGCGCCGGCCCTTCGTTACCGGGCTGGCCGTCATTACCCGCTGCCCAGATCTCCACCGCTTCAGGCGTCAGTACCGGGCCGGCGTGGCTTTCATCGCGGCTCGGTGCGAGCCAAACGAGGCGCTGGCGCTTATCGATGATTGCTGCGGCTTCGGCGGCAAAGCTATCACGGGTCTGGATATTGACCGCTTGTGCCGCTGCCGCACCCATCCCTTCGGGCAGATGCGAAAGATCGAGCGCCTGCAGTTCGGCCAGCGATAGATCGACCAGCGAAATCCAGGCGGACTTGGACTGCGCCGCATCAAGACGCGGCAGCACCAGTAATTCGCGGGCACGGGTCGCCGCGACATACCAGAGACGGATGCGTTCGCGGTCGAGTTCCGCTTTTTCGGCGTCGAGCACCGCTTCATAGCCTGCCGGCTTCACGCCGAAGACCGGGCAATAGAAGGTATCACTGTCGCGGTCGGTGACGGCGCTATCTGGCGCCTTGATCCCAGTCATCGTGTTGATGGGGATGACGATCGGCCATTCGAGCCCTTTGGCGGCGTGCATGGTGTAGAGCGCAACTGCTTCTTCCTGCGCGTCCGGCCGCCCTTCGACGGCGCGTGTCTCGTCGGTCCAGGCCGCCGTCATCGACTCGGCAAAGGCGCGCAGTCCCCGCACCGCAAATGCCGAGGTCAAGCTCAGATAGAGATCAACATTGGCAAGCGCGCGCTCGGCCTGACCGCGGTGACGCGCCAACAGAATTGGCCGTACCCGTAACGCATCTATCGCCTGAGACAGGAGCTCATGCGGCGTAGTGCTGTTGCATTGACGCTGGAGCGTCTGGAGTTTCTCGATCGTCGCACGAGCCAGCGGATGCGCGATGTCGGCCGGATCGACGCCGAGGTCAAAACGCGGAAGCTTGTCGGGTGCATCCTCAGCGCGCGGCAGCGCCCAGATGATGTCGAGGAGTTGCTCTTCGGTCAGGCCGACGAGCGGCCCACGCAGCAGCGCGCCTAGCGCGAGGGTATCGCGGCGATCGGCCAAGACGCGGGTGAGCGCGATCAGATCCTGAACTTCCTGACGGCGGAACAGGCCTTTGCCGGCCTGCGTCGCGACCGGGATACCATAGCGCTCCAGGGCTTCCTCATAGCGCCACAGGTCGCTGCCGGTGGGCGCGAGCAAAGCGATGTCGCCTGGGCGACACAAGCGTCCCGCGCCAGTGCGCCGATCGAGGATCATTTCGCTGCCGATGAGCCGGGCGCACATTTGCGCGACGGCTTCGGCCTCGCCATCGCGCTGTTGCTCGGCCGACGCTTTGCCGTCCTCGCCTGCGACCACGACATCAAGTGCGGCAATACATAGCGCTTCCCCGCGATCGGCATGGAAGGGGTCGAGCGCCGTGAAGCCGGGTTGGCCGTCGCTAGAGAGCGGTCCCTCGAACCGTTCGTTCACGAAGGTCAGAATCGGCGCGCAGGACCGGAAGTTGGTCGAGATCGACAGGACGCTGTCCTCGTCCTGGGCGATAAAGGCATCGCGGGCACGGACATAGGCCGACACATCGGCGCCTCGAAAACGGTAGATCGCCTGCTTGGGATCGCCCACCAGGAAAAGGGCACCGGGGCGGATGACGAAGCTGACCCAATCACTCGCATCTCCAGCCTCCGCAGGCTCACCGCACAGGCGCCAGAAGATTTCGGTCTGGAGCGGATCGGTGTCCTGGAACTCATCGACCAGCACTTTGGAGAAGCGGCCGGCGAGCGCGCGGCGGACCTCGTCATGATCGCGCAGGAGATCGCGCGCCGCGAAGATCAGGTCGTCGAAATCGAGCAGCGCGGCGGACCGCTTATAGTCGCGGAAATGATCGAGCACGGGGCGCACTTCGCCGATCAGGTCGGCTAGAACGCGGCTCGCGACATTCTGGGTGAGCGTCTGCCATGCCGCACCGCATGCCGAATAGGCCGCTTCCGCTGCGAGATTGAGCCGCTCGCCATCTGCTTTGGCGAGACCTTCGCGTTTGGCCGCCTCAACCCATTTGCCCTTCTTCTTGAAGGCCAGGAACGTGCCCGCCTTGGTGCAGAGGTCGGGATGCGGCGGGAAGGTCAGCAGCCGCACGAGCCCGGCAGGCGTATCGATGGCGGGTCCGCCCTCAAGGCCATCCGCCATCTCCGCGAAGCGCTCGGCGAAGACCACCGTCTCTTCCTCGATGGCCGGCGCGGTGCGGATGAACTCCGCGAAAGCCGCTGCCGCCGCTCGAAACGCGGCGAGATGCGGAGCAAGCGGGTCTGCGGCGGGGGCGGCAACGGTACGCCGCTTGCGCAGATTATCGACGATCCGGTGGATGAGGCTAACTGTCTCACTTGGGCTGTAGAGTACCATCTCCGCGATAAGGCCGCCCTCTGCACCGGAGAGCCGTTCGCGCAGCCACGTATCGACGATCTCGATGAAGGCGAGGTCGGCCTGGTTGCGATCCATGACACTCGCGCCGGGATCGATATCGGCCTCGACTGGATAGGGTTTGATCAAGCGCTGGCAAAAGCCGTGAATGGTCGAGCAGGTGATCTCATCGATATGTGCCGCAGCCTCTGCGAGATGCGCCTTGTGCTGTTCGGAGAGCCCATCGGGAAAAGCGATCTTGAGTTCGGTCGGGATCGTTCCGGCAACAAGTTCGCTGACGAAATCGCGGACGCGCACAAGAAGCTCGCTCGCGGCCAGTTCGGTGAACGTCACCGCCGCGATCGATTTGGGCAGAGCGCCTTGCGCCAGCATGGCCGCGATCCGGCCTGCCATGACGGCGGTCTTGCCCGATCCGGCGCCCGCTTCCACGAGGAGCGACTGGTCATGGCTGCTGATCGCAGTACGGCGCGCAGCGTCGTCGCGCAGGATATTCAGAGCGGCGGTCATCACTGGGCCTCCCAGACCAGAGCAGCGTCACCGAGGAGATCGGTGGCGGCGGGTGTTTTGCGTTTGCAGTAGGTCGCGCCGGCATTGGCGGGCAGCGCGAAGGCGAGTTCGTCATATGTCCCGCCGGTGTCCGGCCCGATCAGCGCATGGCCAGCGCTTAGGCTTGCGCTCGCGGACTGGAGATAGCCGGTAAGCTCGCCAAGCGTCGCTTCGGGGTCGGCGAGCTGAAGGTCGGTCTCGGTACGCGGATACAGCAGCGAGGCGCTGATCGATACGTCCGCTCCCAGCAGGGCCTTCACTGCGAACGCATAGAGGCAGCGCTGCAACTCGCGGCCACCATCGATGCTGATATCGTCCTTGGGCGCTCGGCCGGTCTTATAGTCCCGGACGAGCGCGCGCGTGCCATCACCCGAAAGATCGAGCCGGTCGATATAGCCTTTAATGGCAAAGCCGGTTTCAGGGATCGCGACTGGGGTCGCCGCATCCCATGGGCTGCTGGCGCCGGTCTTGGGCGTGGCGCCGCCAAAGGCCACCTCCCCGTAGGAACGAGCATCGTCGAGGTGCTCGCCCCGATAGGTGAGCGCGCGTTCTGCAAGAGCGCGGGCATCATCGAGCGTGCGCCGCCAGATGACCGGTGGCGGGACTGCCCGCTCGCTTTCCCAGACACCAGCGACGCTTCCTGCGGCGACTTCGATCGCAGCGGAGATCTTGGCATCGTCTGCGATGGCGAGGCCACCATTGGCTTCGAGATCCTGAAGGGCAAGGTCGAGGGTCATGTGGACGAGATCGCCCATCGCCAATGCATCAAGCACCAGCGGGTCGGTGCCGCTTTCAGGCAGCTTCAGGCGCATGCCATAGCGCCAGACGAAGCCCAGTGGACTACGCAGGAGCAGCTTCAACGAGCTGGCCGATTGGACCTGCGCGAGGATATCGAGCAGCAGCGGATGGTCCGCGCGAACCAACCCGTCGTGCGGCGTAATGTCCTTGCGGTGCCAATTGCGCCAGGTGGTGAGCGCGCTGGCGGCTTGAATGTCGCCGGCAAACTCATCCGGCCGCGCCATCAGGCGGTCGGTCTCGCTGAAAGCATGAGAGGGCACGGCGTTACGACCGATGTAGATTTCGTCCGTAACCGGGCCGAGCAACGCGCTCCGGCCGAGCAGGCGCCCTTCGCCGTCTCGCCGCGCCCGCGACATTGTGACCTCGACCTCCGTCGTCGCCAGGATGGTCTCGAAATCGCGCCGATCCGCAGCGCCAATCGGCAGCGGATCAAGTTCGGCGGTAGGGATGATATGGTCGGAGATAAGGCGATCTTCGGAAATCCCGCGCGGCCAGCGCGAGGAATTGAGGCCGATGAGGCGCACATGGCGGCGCGGCGATGCCGCAAGCGCGCTGGCGGGCATCCATGCCGGCGACACGCAGACCTCAAGGCCGTCATCCTGCTTCAGATTCTCGAGCGTCGTATCGAGCGACACCGATGGGCCAGCAAGAAGTGCTTTGCGCCAGATCGCGAGCGTACGGCCGGTCAGGAAGGCAGCACCAACCTCATCGGCTGCCGCATGCCCCTTCGCGAGTAGATCGACGATCGCGCGCAAGGTCGCCGTGTGATCCTGCGCATCGGGCCAGTCCGCAGCCGTAAGACGAGAGAGCAACCGATCCCAGGCGCTGAGAGAGGCAAGCGGCGCGTCGGCCGGCAGAACGCGCAGCCACCCTTGCGGCAATGACTGGAACGGGCCGGCCTCTGATCCGCAGAGCGCCGCAAGACGGCGCATGCGAGTTTGTGAGAACCCGCGGATCAGAATATCGGCAAGCGCTGCAGCAGCCTGCCCCTCGCGGGTGGTGGTGACTTTGATGCCATGGACGAAATGAAGGTCGAGGTTGGCGTCCGCACGCAAGGCGAGGAAGTGATCGTCATAGTCGGCAGTCGAAGCGGCGGCGATGGCGATGTCGGAGGGATCGACGCCGTCTGTCACCATGAGCGCGCGCGCCCAGCGGATCGCCTCAACGGCTTCGTGATAGCCGGTGGCGGCGCTGACCATGTGCTGTTCCGGTGTCCGCGCATCCGAGCGGCGCACCTCGATATCGGTCTCGGCGAGCCACTCCGGGACGGGACGCGGTCCGGCGACCCATGCGACAGGCACATGCGCCGCAAGCGCCGCGAGAAGCGGACGCCAGCTTGGCGAAAGTTCGGTGATGCCGACGATTTCGACGGAGCCGAGAACCGCCGGAGCGTGAGCCAAGCGCTTGAGCGCAGCGGATGCCAGATCGGCGGGCCGCATCATTCCAGGCGGCAGCCGATCCTGAACGGCCGCTTCGAGGCGGGCAATCGACTCGAGGCGTGGATGTTCATGCGCGCGCGCGGCCAAATCGATCCCCGAGCGCCAGACCTTGTGGAGCGTATCAGCAGCGGCATCGATCATGCCCGGCAAGAGCTTGATGCCATCCAGCTCGCCCAAAGGCGTCTCGGGCACGACTGCCTGAATCGCGCTGCGCAGGCTTTCGTCGTCGATAGGCCGCGTGAAACCGCCCGCCAGTCGGACCGCGAGCTGCTCGAACGAGAAAATCTGCAACCCGTGAAGCCGCTGCCGGGCAGCATTGAGGCGCAACTCGCGCATCGCCAAACGGCCATGCGCGACGATCGTGCGCCGATTAGGATTGGTGCTCACTGCCAACTTCCTCCTGCTGTCTCGCCGGTTCCGCTTGACGCGACTCCATTGCATGGATAAAAACTATACGGGCATTACAGATATGTCCATATAGTTTTTATCCCCTTGTGACGTGAAGGAACCGAACCAGATGACCAGCGAGGGGCCAGTGCTGAAATGGGGCGTCGAGCGCCGCCTCGAGTTCATCGAGTTTCGGTTGTTCTGGGAGGGCGGTGTCAACCGCTCGGACATCATCGACACGTTCGATGTATCAGTGCCGCAGGCGTCGAAAGATTTGACGCTCTATCAGGAGCGCGCACCGCACAATGCGCTCTATGACAAGAGCGCCCGCCGCTATGTGGCCGGCCCGGAATTCGAGCCGATTTTCCTGAAGCCCGATCCCTATGGCTATCTGTCGCGCCTGCGCTCGGTCGCCGAGGGGCTGATCGAACTGGGCGAATGCTGGATCACCCAGGTGCCCGATACAGATATCGCGCTGACACCGCGCCGCGACATCGACGCCGAGGTGCTACGTACGATACTGGGCGCGGTGCGAGACGTGCGATCAGTCGATATCAACTACCAGTCGATGAGCAAGGATCGGCCCGATCCGATCTGGCGCCGCATGACACCGCACGCCTTCGGCTATGACGGGTTTCGCTGGCATGTGCGCGGCTACTGCCACATCGCCAACAAGTTCAAGGACTTCCTCCTGCCGCGCATCCTTGATGTGGGCGAGCTCGGCGAGGCTGGCGCGCCGGCCGATCAGGACGCGCTTTGGCAGGAGCGCTTCGGCATCGAGATCGGTCCGCATCCCGAACTCACCGAAAGCCAGAAGGCGGTGGTCGCAAAGGACTATGGGATGGCTGGCGGCTCGGCCGTGCTGACCGTCCGCTATGCGATGCTGTTTTACGTACTGAAGCGCCTCGGCCTTCTGGGCGATGCCGCCCAGCTGCCTGCCCGCAGCCAGCATATCGTGGTGGTCAACCGGGATGAGACACGTGCGGCCCTCGAAAAGGCGGAGTTCGCGCTGTGAATTCTGGCGCTCACGTACAACATCAAAAGTACCGGATGTCATTCAGCGTGGGCGGGCTGATGCTCAATGAGAGCCTGGCGATCGCCCATGCCTACCGACCCGGTGAGACCTGGGCTTGCGCTCGCGAGCGTTTGCTGGCGCAAGGTGCGTCTTCCTTTCCCAAATTGGCTTCGCAAACCCGCGCGCTGCGTGAGGTGTACGACCGGATAGGCCACCTCTCCGATGCCGAACGCCATTACCTGTCGGCAGAGGCGGATCGCACCGAGCAGCAGGCGGTGATGTGGCTGGCGATCTGTCGGACCTACCGCTTTGTTCACGAATTCGCGGTCGAGGTGATCAATGAGCGTTACCAATCCTGGCGACTCGATCTCGGCCATGAGGTATTTGACCGTTTTCTCGCGGACAAAGCGGAATATGATCCGAGCCTCGCGGCGCTGTCACCATCGACCGCCGCGAAATTGCGACAGGTCCTGTTCCGGATTTTACGGGAAGCCGGTGTAAGGAGCGTCGAGGGCAGAATTCAGCCGATCTGGTTGTCAGGGCGCATGACGCGGTTGATCGAGGAGAGTAATCTGGCGGATTTGCGGATCTTTCCCGGAAATGGGGGGTGACTGTGAGTACGAGACCTGATCGGCGCGCCCGTGCCGAGCACCTGTTCAAGGTGATTTCCAGTGAACGCTTCTTGCACAAGCAAGGTTTGGGCAACGAGGTGCCCTTCTTCATCTGCGCTTTCGATGCCGAAGATGGGCTGAACCTGCGTGAGGATCGCGAAGATCTGATCGCCCGGCTGGGGCATGCCGGTGTGCGCGTCCTCGATATCGACCTCTACGACCTTTCACTCAGGATCCTCGAAGACCGGGGGATCTTTGCGCAAATCCTCGAGATCGAGGCCGAGACGGACAAGGCCGAACTCAAGGAGCTGTTGCAAGGCGTTCTCGACCCGCAGGAACATCTCATTCCGGCGATTGCGCGGCGCATTGAAGAAATCTCGCACGACGTGATCTTCCTGTCCGGCATAGGCGAGGTTTACCCCTATCTGCGGTCGCACAACGTGCTCAACAACCTGCAAAGCACGGCGAAGGACCGCCCGACGGTCATGTTCTTTCCGGGGAAATATACCCATGCATTGGCGACCGGGGCCTCGCTCGAATTGTTCGGCTTGCTGCATGACGACAAATACTACCGTGCCTTCAATATCATGAATTACGAGGTCTGACCGATGGCTACTCTTTTGCGTGATATCTTTGCCAAACCGGTCGACCGCTCGATCGATGGCGTGATCAAGGCTGATGACAAGGCCAGCCTCCTGACCGAGCTCGATGAATATGTCATCACCAACGAGATCGGCGCCCGACTGGAGCAATTCCTCGACGCCTACAACAATTACGATACCGCGAATGGGGTGTGGATTTCCGGTTTCTTCGGGTCAGGTAAATCCCACCTTCTCAAGATGCTCGCTCTTCTGCTCGAAAACGACGAAGTCGAGGGACAGCGCGCCATCGAAATCTTCGAGCGCAAGCTTGCGGGCAACCCGATGCTGGCGGGCGCCTTGCGCAAGGCGGTATCGATCCCATCCCGGTCGGTATTGTTCAATATCGACCAGAAAGCGGATGTGATCTCGAAGACCGATGTCGATGCTCTTCTGGCTGTCTTCCAAAAGGTCTTTGATGAGATGTGCGGCTATTATGGCAAGCTCCCGCATATCGCGCAGTTCGAGCGTGATCTGGATAGCCGCGGCAAACTCGAGGCCTTCAAGGCAGCCTTCATGCAGTCTTCCGGCAACGCGTGGGAGCGAGGGCGTGAGCAGGCGCTGATGGAAGGCAAGCATATTGGCGCGGCCTTCGCGGAGGTCACGGGCGACGAGGTCAAGGATATTCTCGGCCAGTATCGCAAGGACACCAAGGTCTCGATCGAGGATTTCGCCAACATGGTGAAATCGTGGATCGATGCCCAGGGGCCGAAGTTCCGGCTAAACTTTTTCGTCGATGAGGTAGGGCAGTATATCGCAGACAACGTCAAACTGATGACGAACCTGCAGACCATTGCCGAAAGCCTGAACACGAAGTGCAAGGGGCAGGCCTGGATTGTGGTCACTGCCCAGCAGGACATGGGTTCGGTCATCGGCGATCTGACGGCGCAGCAGGAGAATGATTTCTCGAAGATTCAGGCGCGCTTCGCCAACCGGATGCCCCTGAATTCCCAGGACGTGGCCGAAGTCATCCAGCGCCGCCTGCTGGCCAAGACCGAGGCTGGCCAGATTACCCTTGGCAATCATTATGATGCTGAGGAAAACAACATGCGCACGCTGTTCGACTTCGGCGATAACTCCTTCAAGTTCAGGAATTTCTCCGGAAAGGACCAGTTCGTCGCGAGTTACCCGTTTCCGAACTACCAATATGATCTGTTCCAGCGCGCGATCATGGGGCTCTCGCAGCATAACGCGTTCGAGGGCAAGCATAGCTCGGTTGGCGAGCGCTCGATGCTGGGCGTCTTTCAAGAGGTGGCCAAGCGGCTGGCCGATACGCCAGTCGGGGGTCTCGCAACCTTCGACCTGATGTTCGAGGGGATCCGGACCGCGCTGAAATCATCGGTCCAGCAATCGATCCAGCTGGCTGAAAAAAACTTGGGCGATGATTTCGCGGTGCGGGTTCTGAAGGTCCTTTTCCTTGTAAAGTACGTCAAGGAATTCAAACCGACTGCGCGTAATATCGCGATCCTCCTGCTGTCCCGGTTCGAGGCGGATCAGACCGAGCAGCGCCGCAATATCGAAGAGGCCTTGTCGCTTCTCGAGCGCCAGACGCTAATTCAGCGCAACGGCGAGGTCTACGAATTCCTCACCAATGAGGAAAAGGACGTCGAGGCCGAGATCAAGGCGATTGCGGTCGATCCCGCCGAAATCGAGAGCCAGCTCGACGAACTGGCCTTCGGTGCGATCCTGCGTCACGGCAAGATCAAGCATGCCGGTACCGGTATCGACTATGCTTTCACCCGCAAGCTCGACGGGCACAGCCTGAACCGGCAGCAAGAGCTTTCGGTGAATATCATCTCGCCCTTCTGCGACGACTCAGACGAACCGGATGTGGTGCGTTCGAACAGCATGGCCAGCGATGAGATGGTCGTCCTGTTAGGGCGGGATGTGCGCTTCACGCGCGATCTGGTCCTTTGGCTCCAGACCGTAAAATTTGCCCGGCAGGTCACGAGCGGCGAGGCTCAGCCCGGCCGTGATCGCATCATCGCGGAAAAGCGCGATCAGAACACGCGCCGTGAAAAGGAACTGGTCCAGCGGCTGCGCAGTCTGATCGCGGACGCGCGGCTCTTCGTGCGGGGCACCGAACTGGAAATCGGGGGTGAGGACCCGCAGGATCGACTGGTCAAAGCCTTCCAGGTCCTGGTGGACAAAGTCTACACCAGCCTGCCGGTCCTGCGCGGCGCGACCTACACCGAAGCTGACCTTGGGCGCGCAGGCTGCGTCGATGGCGGACTTTTTGGCGGCGAAGGCAGCGGCCTGACCGAAGCCGAGCAGGACGTATTGAACCATGCCCAAGCCCAGATGCGCCTTGGCACACGGGTCTCGGCCAAGGCTTTGGTCGAGAAATTCGGCGCCAAACCCTATGGCTGGCCCACCATCGCGGTCCTGTGCCTGACCGCGAGCCTTGTCGCACGCGGCAAGCTTGAGGCGCGCGCCGACAGCAGCGTGCTGGAAGGGGATGCCCTGATCCAGGGGCTGCGCAACAGCCATGCGCTTGGAAATATCCTCCTCTCGCCACAGATCGAATTCACCGCCGCCCAGATCCGAAAATCGCGCGAACTGTTTCAGGAGCTGTTCGATCTTCCCGCCTCGGGGAATGACGCGCGCAGTCTGGGTGCGGAGTGGCAGACGCAACTGCGCAAGCTGCTTGGTGATGTCGAGCAGGAGAGTCGCGCCATTGCAGCCTATCCCTTTGCCGCCGCCCTCGATCCCCTGCGCACCTTGTTGGATGGGATGCGCGATCAGTCTGCCACCTGGTTCATCACCGGCCCGATAGGGCAGGAAGACCAGCTTCTGGATGCAAAAGAGGATGTCTTCGACAAAGTCCGCAGCTTCATGCGCGGGCCGCAAAAAGCCATCTATGATGAAGTGCGTTCTTTCCTGACCAGGCAGGAACAGAACCTTGGCTATGCCGAAGGCACCACCTCCGACAAGCTGCGTCAGGTTCTTGAGGATCCGCAGTGCTACAAGGGCACCGCGATTCAGGAACTGAAGACGGATTTCTACGCCCTGAAGGAGCGTATCGAGCAAACCGTTCTGGCTGAGCGCACAGCTGTCATCACGGCGATTGACGAGGTTGCCGGAAAAGTCGCCCAGACTTCGGAGTTTGGCGCACTGCCGCCCGAACAGCAGGCGCGCATCCGCGAAGAGCTTGTATCGCGGAAATCAGGCCTAGCCGCACAGAGCCTGATCCCGGCCTTGCGCCATCTGGTGACTGAAGTGCGTTCCAACCTTCTGGCAGACACGCTGACGCGCATTGCTGAACTGACATCTGCACCAGCTCCGACGCCCGCGCCCCAGCCCGAACCTTCCGGTGGCGTAGCCGAACCTCAGCCAGCGCCATATGTGCCACCGGTACCGGCCAAGCCCCAATATATCAAGGCGCAGTCGATCACCGTCCCCTTCGCGAAAACCTATCTCGAAGATGAGGACGATGTGACCCGCTACCTTGATGAGATGAAAAAGACCCTGCTGGCCGAGATCGGCGCGGGCAAGAAAGTGATTGTCTGATGGATACCAACGCCCTGAAGAAATTTGCGCAAAGCGCGCGCAACCTGCTGATCGATCAGGTCACTGCCCGGCTGGACATGGTGCTGGCCGAAGGCGCAGCGGCTCGCCGCGAGCATCCCAAGGCGATTGCGAAGCTCGAGGCCGCCGCCAACAGCAACCGCGCCCACGTGATCGAGCAAGCAGCCTACACCTGGTTCAACCGCTTCACCGCGCTGCGCTTCATGGATGTCACGGGCCTGACCAACCCGCGCGTGGTGTCGCCTGCCGATGGCGCCACCCGGCCAGAGATCTTGGCGGAGGCGATGGCAGGCAACCTGCCGGATCGCGCCCGGCCTGAGATTGCCGAATATCTGAACGGTACACGCCCCGCCCATGATGGGCAGGCGGAGGCCTATCGGCTGCTGCTGATCCATGCCTGCAACGAATGGCACGGCGCGATGCCCTATATGTTCGAGCGCGCCGATATGCTCGACCGGGCCGAGGATTATACCGAGCTGCTGATACCCGACGATCTTCTGTCGCCGGACAGCATCCTTGCCCGCCTGCGCGAGGTGATGACGGAAGAGGCCTGCCAGGATGTTGAGATCATCGGCTGGCTGTACCAGTTCTATATCAGCGAGAAGAAGGATCAGGTCTTTGCAGGCCTGAAGAAGAACCAGAAGATCACTGCGGAGAATATCCCCGCCGCAACACAGCTGTTCACCCCGCACTGGATTGTCCGCTACCTGGTGGAAAACTCGCTGGGGCGGCTGTGGCTGCTGAACCGTCCGCAATCGAAGCTGGCGGCGAAGATGGATTATTACATCGCGTCGGAAGAGCCGGAGACGGATTTTCTGCGGATCACCCGGCCCGAGGATATCCGCATCTGCGATCCGGCCTGTGGCTCGGGCCATATGCTGACCTATGCGTTTGACCTGCTCTACGAAATCTATGCGGAGGAAGGCCATGACTCGGCCGAGATCCCCGGCCTGATCCTGAAGCATAACCTGACCGGCATCGAGATTGACGACCGCGCCGGTGCCTTGGCGGCGTTCGCGCTGTCGATGAAGGCAGCGGCAAGGCTGGGGCGGCGGCGTTTCCTGCGGATGGAGGCGAAGCCCGACATCGTCGTGCTGCAGGATGTGCGCTTCACACCTGCCGAGATGCAGGACGTGGCCGCCGTGGTGGGCAAGGATTTGTTCACCGATGAGCTGCGCGAGACGCTGACGCAGTACGAGCAGGCCAAGAACTTTGGCTCGCTGATCGTACCGAAACTGCGCGACCCGGTCGAGGCGCTACGGGTGGTGGAGGCGCGGGACTTTGGGTCCGACCTGCTGCTGAAGGAGGTGCAGGCGCGTGTTGTGGCCGTGCTGCGCATGGCTGAGGCGCTGTCGCCCAAGTATCATGCGGTGGTGGCCAACCCGCCGTATATGGGCGGCAAAGGGATGAACAGTAAGTTGGATGCATTCGCGAAGGAACTCTATCCTGATTCAAAATCAGATCTCTTTGCAATGTTCATCGAAAGATCTGCCGAATTGTCTTTCGCAAAAGGCTTTGTCGGTATGATCACCATGCAAAGCTGGATGTTCTTGTCACGTCACCAAAAGCTGCGCGAAAAAGTAGTCTCTAGTATTCCGATTAGGTCTATGGCCCATTTGGGAACTGGTGCTTTCGACTCAATCGGAGGAGAAGTCGTCTCAACTACCGCTTTTGTGCTTTGCAAGGATGGCTCCCGCGAGTTTGCAGGGGATTTCATCGATCTACGCGATGGTCGCTCAGAAGCAATTAAATCAGAGAAGCTTGGCCTCGCAGCAAAGGGTCTCGCACCTTTCAAGCGCGCCAGTTCTGAGACATTCGAAGCCATTGAAGGCAAGCCGATTGCCCATTGGATCTCGGACAACTTTAGGTCCTGCTTCGGCAAACTTGATGCCGTAGAAGATGTATTTAAACCAGCAGTCGGCCTCAATACGGGGGATAATGACCGCTTTCTGAAACAGTGGTTTGAAGTTGAATTTGCTGACATCTGCTATGATGCATCGAGCATCGAAGATGCTGCCTCGCGCGAAGACAAGTGGTTTCCCTACAACAAAGGCGGGGGTCATAGAAAATGGTATGGAAACCAAAGCCATGTTATAAACTGGCAGTATGATGGACAAGAGGTGAAGGACTTCGCCACCCATAGGAATAAGGGAAAGCACTGGTCGCGCTACATTCAGAACCTCGACAAAATGTTCCTCGAATGCGTAACCTGGTCCGACATTTCGACAAGCTCTTTTGCAGCGCGTTTTTCGCCACAGGGATTCCTGTTCGATGTTAAGGGCTCATCGGGTGTCCCACATCACCCGGATGATTTGAGCCCTGTCCTAAGTCTTCTTTGCAGCAGCCTGATGCCGCAATTTATGCGTTGCGTGAATCCCACTTCGACGTTTCAAGTCGGTGACTTGGCTCGTGTTCCCTTCACGAAGCCAAGTCAATTTCGCAATTTGCGTGTGCATGACTTGCAAACTATTCGATTTGCTAGGTCTGACTGGGACGCCTACGAAACCTCGTGGGACTTCACCACCCTCCCGCTCCTCCAGCCCGAGCACCGAGCCGAGACGCTCTCGGCCACCTACGCCAACCTCCGCGCCCATTGGCAGGGCATGACGGACGAGATGCAGCGGCTGGAGGAAGAGAATAACCGCATCTTCATCGACGCCTATGGCTTGCAGGATGAACTCACCCCCGAGGTGCCAGTCGAGGAAATCACTCTCACCTGCAACCCGGCCTATCGCTATGGTATTAAGGGTTCGGAAGAGGACCGCGAGGCGCGGCTGCGCGAGGATACGGTGGCCGAGTTCCTCCACTATGCCGTGGGCTGCATGTTCGGGCGCTACAGCCTCGACGCGCCGGGCCTGATCCTCGCCAATCAGGGCGAAGGGATTGAGGAATATCTGGCGCACGTGCCGGAACCCAGCTTCGCGCCCGACCGCGACAATGTCATCCCGGTGCTGGATGCTGACTGGTTTGCCGATGACATCGTCACCCGCGCCCGCGATTTCCTGCGCGTGACCTTTGGCGAGGCGAAGTTCCGTGAAAACCTCGCCTTCATCGAAGCGGCCCTCGGCAAGGATCTGCGCAAGTGGCTCACGAAGGATTTCTTCGACTATCACGTGCGCCGCTACAAGAAGCGCCCGATCTACTGGATGTTCTCCAGCCCCAAGGGCAGCTTCAATGCGCTGATCTATATGCACCGCTACCGGCCTGACACCGTCTCGGTCGTGCTGAACCAATATGTGCGCGAATTCATCCACAAGCTGGAGGTGGAGCGCACCCGGCTGGAAAAGCTGGCCGTCGATCCTGCCGCTACGCCCGCCCAGCAAACAAAGGCGCAGAAGGAAACAGCCACGGTTATCAAGCAGATCGCCGAACTGACCGAATGGGAACGCGATGTCGTCTACCCGATGGCGCAGCAGAAGATCGCCATCGATCTGGATGACGGGGTGAAGCGCAACTATCCGCTGTTCGCCGGTGCACTGAAGCCGATCAAGGGGCTGGAGGCTGCGGATGACTGACCGCATCACCGCCGGTCTGATGCGGCTCTATGAGGATCAGGGCCATCGCATCGTCTTCTGGTATGACGCCTCCCGTGATTTGCGCGAGGCGTTCGATGCGGTTGACCTGCCCGGCGTGACCAAGCTGGAGATCGCCAATAATGAGTTCGGCCTGAAATATCGCATGCTGCGGCGGGAGCCGAAGGCGCGCTTCCTGCTCTACAAGGACGGCCCCGAGCCGCCGATGGTGGAAAACTGGCTGCTGGATGTGCAACTGGCCAGCGCCGTGTTCCGCGCCGATCAGGCGGCGATCTGGGTGGCTGATTTGGGCATCCCGGCGAAACACGAAGCCGCCGTGCGCGACCACGCCGAATTCTACCGTTCGGGCAAGCGGCTGGAAGCGTTGCGCGCCATCGAGCGCGAGCGGCCATCGCAAAGCGCCAACGATGTCCGCCGCAAGATGCTGGCGGTCTGCGCCGGTGTGGATGGTGATCTCGATACGGTGATCGAGGCGTTGCTGGCCGAACTAGCTGACGGCCATGATGATGTGTTGAAGCTGGTGGATCGGGTCGGGCTGGCAGAGTTCTTCTGGAAGGAAGTGACAGCGCGTTATGGCTATGCGGCGGATGCGCCGGATTTTCAGGATTTCGCCATCACGCTGTTTTCCAGCGCTTGGGCGCGGGCCATGGGAGAAGCTGCCCCCCTGAACACCGATGCCGCGCTGATGTTCCGCCGCTGGAGCGCGTCGCGCCGGTGGGGTGAAGCGTTCGAGAAGCTGTCGGGCGATTATAAGGATGTGCTGAAGATCAGGGACAATCTGGCTTCCCGCGATTTCCGCACCCTCATCCCGCATGATCATTTCGAGGAAGTGGATCGGCGGATCGTCGTCGCCATCGTTGAGGGGCTGGCCCGACAGAGCCTGTCCGCGACAGATGTGCTGAAATGGGTGCGCGATCGCCGCCAGAGCCATTGGTTTAGTCGTTACGCGGATGTCTATCAGGCCATTGGCTATGCGACCGAGTTTCAGCAGGCGCTGGCCGAAGCTGATTTGACGATGATCAGCCTGTCCGATGGTGTGAAGCGCTATTCCACAAGTTGGTTCCGGCTGGACCAGCTTTATCGCAAGTTCATCTATCACATGCAGAAAAGCGGCCAGTCAGGGCTGCTGTCAGCGCTCTATGAGGCGGTTGAGAACCGCTACACCACGAATTTCGTGCTGAAGCTGAACGATGCCTGGCAGGATCAGGTTGCTCGTCTGACCGATTGGGTGGTTCCAGGCTTCCCGCGCCAGATGGATTTCTACCGGGAACAGGCCGCCGAGTTTCGCCGCAAGGACCAAAAAGTCGTGGTGATCATCTCGGATGCGCTGCGATACGAGGTTGCCGAAGAGGCGCTGCGAGAGATCCGCAAGCTCAACCGGTTCGATGCCGAGCTGAAACCGATGATCGGGGTTCTGCCCAGCTATACCCAGCTCGGCATGGCGGCGCTGTTGCCGCACCGGCAACTGGCGATCCGCGACGACAATGATCTGGTGCTGCTGGACGGTGAAAGCACCATGGGGGCCGCCGCTCGTGAAAAGGCGCTGGCGGCAGGCAGGGCAGGGGACCGGGTAAAGGTTCTGGCGGCAAAGGACTTCATGAATCTGGGATCGTCCGAGGGCCGGGATCTCTTCCGGGATCATGATGTCCTGTACCTCTATCACAACCAGATTGATGCGATCGGCGACAAGCTCGCCACCGAGGAAAATGTGCCGGCGGCGGCGGAAACGGCCATCGAGGATCTGGTGAAGCTGGTTCGCAAGCTGACCTCGGCCAACTTCTCGAACATACTGATCACCGCGGATCACGGGTTCCTGTGGCAGCACAGGGCTCTGGAGGAGAGCGGCTTTGCACTGGGCGAGCCGGAAGGCGAGGTGGTGACACGCAATCGTCGTTTCGTGATCGGACGAGGGCTCGGCAGCACGGGTGGTATGAAGAAGTTCACGGCCGCCGAGCTTGGCCTGGGTGGAGATCAGGACATCCTGATCCCCAACTCCATCAACCGTCTGCGCGTCAAAGGGTCGGGCAGCCGCTTTGTCCATGGCGGAGCAAGCTTGCAGGAGATCGTCCTGCCGGTGCTGCGCGTCGGCAAGCAGCGCAAGGAAGATGTCGGGCAGGTGTCGGTGCAGATCATCCCGCCGGCCCGTGCCCAGATCACCACAGGGCAGATCCAGATGACATTCTATCAGGCCGAGCCGGTGACCGATAAGCAGCAACCCCGACAGGTCCATGCGGCGATCTTTGCCGGAGATGGCACGCTCATCTCCGACGAAGTCGAGTTGGATTTCGATTTTGTGTCCGAGAACCCGCGCGAGCGCGAGCTATCGCGCGGCTTCCTTCTGTCCAAGTCAGCAGACGCCTATAACAATCAGACGGTCTTCCTGAAGCTGCGTACGCGCATCGGCAAGACCAGCCATTTCGACGATCACGCTTCGCAGCCCCTGCTGCTGAAACGCGGGATCAGCACAGACTTCGATTTCTGAGGTGCCGATGTCGACCCTTGATGACAAGATCAACGAGCATTTTGCCGGTTTCGTAGTCCGCAAGGACCTGGTGAAGGCCGTGAAGGGGAACGCCATCGTTCCCACCTATGTGCTCGAATACCTGCTCGGCCAATATTGCGCGACCGACGACGAAGCCTCGATCGCGACAGGCATAGAGACGGTCAAGGATATCCTGCGAAAGCATTACGTCCATCGGTCCGAAGCAGGCTTGGTCCAGTCGACGATCAAGGAGCGTGGCCGCTACAAGGTCATCGATCAGGTCAGCGTGGCGCTGAACGAAAAGACCGATGCCTATGAGGCGGTGTTTGAGAACCTCGGGATCAAGCGGGTCGCGATCGACAGCGCCACGGTTAAAGCGCATCCCAAGCTGCTAGTGACGGGTATCTGGTGCATCGCCGATGTGCAGTATGAGTTTTCGGAAGACAGCCGGATATCTCCCTGGATCATCGACACGCTGAAACCGATCCAGATCGCCCGCGTCGACTATGATGGCTATCGCGAAACACGCGGCAAATTCACCACCGACGAATGGATCGACCTGCTGATGCAGAGCATCGGCTTTGATCCGTCCATGTTCGGACGCAGGTCAAAGCTTTTGCAGCTGTTGCGCCTAATCCCATTCGTCGAACGAAACTACAATCTCATCGAGCTCGGGCCGAAGGGGACGGGCAAGTCGCATATCTATTCCGAGTTCTCACCCCACGGCCAACTGATCTCTGGCGGCGAAGTCACGGTTCCCAAGCTCTTCGTGAACAACTCCAACGGGCGGATTGGCCTGGTCGGGTATTGGGATGTCGTGGCCTTCGACGAATTCGCCGGGCGCGAGAAGACGGCCAACAAGGCGCTTGTCGACATCATGAAAAATTACATGGCGAACAAGCAGTTCTCACGCGGGGTCAACCCGATGGGAGCGGAAGCGAGCTTCGCCTTCGTGGGCAACACAGAGCACAACGTTCCATGGATGCTGAAGAATACTGACCTGTTTGAGGCGCTCCCGCCGCAGTTCCATGACAGCGCGTTTATCGATCGACTGCACGCGTATTTGCCTGGGTGGGAAGTAGGCATCATCCGGGGCGAGATGTTCACTTCCGGCTATGGCTTCATCGTCGATTATCTCGCCGAAATCCTTCGACACTTACGCGCCGAGGACTTCTCACACCGGCCGGATCAGTTCTTCACCGTACCTGTTCAGACCCATATCCGGGACCGCGCGGCGATCAACAAGACGATGTCCGGGCTTCTGAAGCTGATTTTCCCGAATGGCGGCGAGACGGAAGCGGAAGTCGAAGAGCTTCTGAGATTTGCTATTGAATGCCGCAAGCGAGTGAAAGATCAGCTCTTGCGAATCGACAGCACTTTCGAGACGGCCAATTTCTATTACATTGCTCAGGATAGCTCAAAGCACATTGTCACGACGCTGGAGGAAGAGGAGTTTTCTCAATTATACCATCGGCGATCTGTTGGTCATGGCGAAGCAACCGGAGTACAGGAGAATACAGCGCCGGCTGAAGTTCAGCCCGCCAAGGTCCGAACCCGTTCTGAAACGCCAGCAAGCAACGCCTCCTCAGCGATTATCCCAAAGCCTGGGCATGTCGTCTTCGCCGAGAACCGCAAAGGTGTCAGTTTCGACAAGATCTTTGGCCCTTGGACGGATGGGGCCAAAAGGATCATCATCACGGATCCTTATATCCGCAAGTTCCATCAGGCGCGCAACGTCATGGAACTTATCGAAATGCTGATCCGTCGCAAGCAGCCGGAAGATCAGGTCTCAGTCCATCTCGTCACCGCAGCAGAAGATGTAAACATTCAGGAGCAGCGGGAATGTCTCGACGGGATCGCGGACGCTTGCACGGGCACGGGCATTGAATTCACCTGGGCCTTTGATGGAAGCGGAACGCTGCACGCCCGTGACATCACCACTGATACCGGATGGAAGATGGTTCTGGATCGAGGGTTGGATATCTTCCAGCCAACACCCCGCAAATTGAATGGCTTCTCCCTTGGGGAAAGAATGCAAGACCATCGTATGGTTCGCGGCTTCTATGTGACCTACGTTGAGAATCCTGTGATAAACAATGAACCGTTTTGAATTGTGCCGCCGCAGCGGGCGGGAGCAGAGTGACATGCCCCACCTCGCTGCCGGTTTTAGTAAAGATCGGACGCCGAGCGCGCTGCGCTGTGCGGTGGAGGGCAGCGGGACAGCACGTGGGGCCACATGGCCAAAATCGCAGCTTCGGTCCGGCGGGGCCATGATGGGGGCGTCACATAAAACGAACCATCCAGTACCAAGCCAACAATTTTTCAGTGCCACGCACCATGCTAACAAATTCGGCTTGCGGCACCTCCGAAGGCACGACATCTGTCGATCTATTCGACATTGACCCGAGGGAAGAATGGCCGACGCGATAGGACCGCAGTTATTAAAGCGAGCGTCTGAAGGTGAATTGGATGCTGTCCTTGCACTCAGCACACGGGAAGAACTCGATCCACTTGTGCAAATAATTACGTCTAAATTGACAAATTTTCTGGTCGTCGATTCATCTTATGCAACTCACAATCCCGACCATACTAAATATCACACAGCGATTGGCAAAGAACTTCGTCTCTATGGCGGCAATACGATAGCCAATATTGGGCGCGGAGGAGAAGGCCCTGCATACGATGAACTCGTGTCCGACGTTTGCAGGAAGTTGAAGATTCCCTTCGAGAAAGGGCAAACCCTCCAAAACGAGTCAAATCTGCTCGATATATTTCTTGAGCAACGATGGCTCGCACTGACGCCAGTCGAGCGAGAACAATTGGCCGCCAATGCCCGAGAAACGGCACTTGGACGCACTTCCGAGAAGGGCTGGTACTTGAAGGCTGGCGCATCGGCCCTAATGATCCCACTGTTAGCCTCTGGCGGTTGGGGACTGCTCGGCATCTCAATGCTTGATCCGAGCTACAAAGTGACTGTGCCATGCGTCTTCCATATCGCCTACCTTCGACGCAAAATCATTGGTGAGGGACGCGGGTTAAGTGTTGCTCAAACTTCACTTCGCGGCGTACCCGAAACCGCAAACTGTGGTGACGTAACAGCCTCACCACCGGAAATCGACGATACCAACGAAGTGGCCCTTCTCTCAATCACCGAAGTGTCTGATCCCGGGCATCAAGCGTGGCACTGGATCGACCCTGGTCACGATGGCGTTAGCAGGCTGAACTCGATCATACAGACTTTACCTGCCGTTGGCACAGCCGCTGAGATCGCCGGCGCAACGGGAACAAAATACATGGAGGTCGTTTGTAATGGCGACCTTGCCGAGGCAGCAAAAGGAGGCGGCTTTAGGGCGTTTGCCATTGGTTCTGATGGAATCAAAGAGCATGCAAACCTCTTCGCAACGGATAAGCTAGCGGCAATTGCTAACGCTTCAGCTCTGATGAACATTGCGTCCGTCGCACTCGCGCAAAAACACCTCGCGGATATCAGCAAAAAGCTATCTGACTTGAAGGATGACGTAGAAAGAGTCGTCTTATTTCAGCAGGATGGCCGTCGTGCGATCCTAACAAGCGCAATCCACTATTTTGAACAGATTGCGCCAGCAGTCGCCGCTGGTGAGCATTCAGCCAGCGCACTAGGGCAGATCGAGCGTCACGAAGCCGACCTGATCCAAGTCCAGCACCACCTTCGCGGAGACCTGACCGCAGGGATGCAGAAACTCGAAGCCGCCAAAGACGAAGGATGGTTCAGTTCCGGCCAATTCGTCAATGTCGTAGCGAGGCAACAACGAGAACTGGGCGATCTATTACAGCAGCTTGTGTTGTGCCTTAGGGCGCGGGCGCTTGGATGGCAGCTTATGTGTCAGTTCCCGGGAGGGGAGATTGGCAAACAGCGTCGCCGGGAAGACATTCTGCAATCGCTGAAGGAATTTGATGACCGCGGAGCAAACCTGGCAGCGTTTGATGCCAAGTTGCGCAATAAGCTTGAAAAAGCATCATCTCTCTGGTCATCGGGAGAAATAAACAGGCGAAAATTAGAGCTTCTTCGTTACGCAGACGAGACGCTCAAAGCGCTGTCGAGAGACACGGCCAAGATGGTGCTTGCAATGGCTGACGTTGATGAGATGCGCACCGCGTTACAAAGGCCATTCCGCCTCAAGTTAAAGGTCAGAAATGGCCAGATTGTAGGCGCAAACGATTTTAATTCATCTGAGGCATAGATTATACATAATGAATATCTGTAGAGATTATTCACACGTCGTGAATTTAAACTATTAGATGAGAATGGGGTGCAAATGAATAATAGAATATTTACAATCATGGCCTGTTCTGCCTTGATAACGGCTTGCTCTAACTCACCAGACGCCATGCTCAAGAAAGGTGACCCCAAGGTCTGCGCCTCGGACGAGATTCTCGAGCAAGTATATAGTATTGTTAAAGATAATGCACTGTCTCCGACCAATGTAAATATTTCCCCCGCTGAGTACGAAAGTAGCAAGCAAGGTTGGATCAGCAAACTGAAACTCAGTGCCGATAATGTCACAAGCTCATCAGTCGACACAGGAAATCAAAAGATTTCGTGCTCTGGAACGCTTACTTTATCAGCTGCCGATATAGGTGAAACTGTTAGCGCGCCTCTTGAGTTTGAGGTGCAGGCCAATCAGTCAGATCAAAGAAAACCGATCATCGTGGTTAACATGGGGCCGATTCAAGGACATATTTTCTCGATCCTGACCTCGATCGCCAAACCGGATTTTGACGCCGCTCAAGATAAGCTTGACGCACAGGAAGATGCATTAGTTAAACAGGATGAGGATTTAGTCCGCGACACTCCAGGTGCTACCGAGAAATTGCAAGCGAGATCTAGAGAAAATCTAGTCGCAAATTTATTCAGCGAGCAGGAGCTGGCCCTTATAGATCGGATCTACCTCTCTCATATGATGTGCATGAGTACGGATGCGCGTAACCGCGACGCTTTCTGCCGGAAAGAAAGAAGGCTGAACAAGGAAGCTAAGGAAGCAGACTTGTGCAGCACGGCAGGCAATGAATGGTATCACTGCTCGAAGGAAGCCGAGTTACAGCAGCAGCGCGACGCTCTTCAACAGCCCGAAAACGCAACCCCCTCAAATTCTTCCGAGTAGTGCCAAGAGGGTCGTCATACCTTGAAGGCCACTTTCAAAATGGTCGTCCGTGAAAAAGCCCGCGATGTCGCTGGCGCGTGTGCGCGTGTGCGCGTGGGGTTTCCTAAAGATTTGCGATGCAGTCCAATCTTCAGGGAATCTGAAGCACGAAAATTTTGCCACCACCTATGTCCGATAACATTCCTTATCGGACATAGGTGGGGGGCTTCAATTTTACACCAATCCTGTTTTGTTCTGGCGTAAAATCGCCACGTGATGTACACTGTCACTCCGCAACCAGCCAGGACATTCGCCATGACCATGCACAGCGTCAAGATCACCAGCGACGGGCGCATCCAGATACCGGCCCAACTGCGCCGGGAAATGAACCTGCGTGCCGGTGAGACACTTAATCTCGAACTGCACGACGGCACGCTTTCGGTGCGGCGCCCCTCCAAGACCCTGGAACGCATCCGCGCCAGGCTGGCGCCTTACCTGGCGCCGGACGCGGATCTGCAGGGCGACCTCAAGGCGATGCGGATCGAGGATGCGCAAAGGGATACCGGGCGTGGCTGACAAGATCCTCGACACCTCGGTTCTCGCCGCGTTCGTCCTTGGCGAACCTCATGACGTGGACGAGAACGAGCTCCTCGCCGGCGCATGCATGTCGGCGGTGAACCTCGCCGAGTTTCGCGCGGTCCTGGCAAAAAACGGCGTCGCCGACGAAACCATCGCTGCAACCGTGCGAGACTTCGCCTTCAAGATCCTGCCTTTTGGCGATGCCGAAGCAGACATCGTTGGCAAACTGATCGGGCCGGCGCGGAAATTGAACATCGGCCTCGGGGACTGCGCCTGCATCGCCACGGGCCAGATCGAAGGTCTGACGATCTGGACCGCCGATCGCGACTGGCTGAAACTCGAGGCGCCCGGCGCCGAGATCAAACTCATCAGGAACCAGACATGACCCGTCCCGCCCAGGATATCGAACTCGTGGCGCTGATCCGGCCCGGATCGGCGCTGGCGAGGAGCTGGAAGCTCGCCAAGCCGACCTACGGCATCTACCAGTACGACAAGGCCTTCGATCGCCATGAGCTCCGTTTCGGCGACGGCGCGTGGCAGAATCTGGAGCCCGAGCACATCCCCGACCTGGTGCTGCTCGAAGCCTACGGCACCGAACTGGTCGAGCGGCTGTTCGACGACTGATCCCGGCTGACCTCAGGAGCGCGCGTCATGACCCTTGATGAAGACGACGGCGATCATGGCTATGCCATGTCCGCGCATGTCGCGGCGCTGATCGAAAGCGAAGAAGACGAGGAGGCCACGGTCCGCGCCTTCATCGCCGACATCTTCACGCAGCGAATCCGATCGCACCATGCCCGCGCCATGGAAGGCCCGCGGTTCTCCGAATGTCTCGACCGCTTCATCGAGCGCGCACCGCAGATCATCGAGGTCGTCGTCATCACGATCGGGGTCGAGAGCTTCTCGATCCAGCAGGTGCAGCGCATCACCGACGATCTTGTCGAGCTCGAGGATCGCGAATTTGTCGCGCGCTATGGCCTCGAGGAGCTGTTCGCGGCGCTGACCGAGGCGCAAGCCGCAGGCGAACGCGATCCGGAGACACCCTACGAGGCCCTGGCCCGTCACCTGCGGCCCGACGATCCCGCTGCCGGCGCCCGCGAGGTCGACCAACTCATTCTCCTGGTGAAGCGGTTCCGCGGTGCGCAACACAACCGCCGGCAGATCGTCACGCTCGCCGCACCGCTCTTCCTGGCGATCGGGCTGACCAGTCTCGGCCTGCCGGCGCTCTTTCACGCCATCGAGCCGGCAACGCCCTTACCGCTTCCCACGCCCCCGCCGGGCGCCGCGACCGTCGTCTTGGCGCTCGGTGTCGGTCTGCTTTGGCGCATCTTCCAAGGGTCGGACGTGATCGATCCACCGCTTCCGGCGGCCGCCGCGCAATGGCTGGCGGCCCATGACCGGGACTATGGCCTGCGCTCTTGGGATGAGCTCTACTGGCCGACCGCAAAGCGCCTGGCGTGCGAGCGCACCTTCCTTGGGTTCGATTTCTGGAAGAAGGTCCCGCCGCCGGAAAGCGAGTGGCCCGAGATCCGCTGTGCCGACCCCGAATGGGATTATTGGGAGCATGGCCCCGGCAAGCCGGTGAGCGCGCGCTACTACCGGCCCTTCATGGCCCGCATCGAGCGCTGGGATCATCACGCGTCGCGTGTGCTTCTGGGCTGCCTGGTTCTCGTAATCGGCGCCGCGCTCGCGGACACTGTCTGGAGCATCCTCTCCCGCGATCATATCGGCCTGTTCGCCAATCCATCGTTGAAAGTCGGGGTTGTGCTGGTCGCAATGCTTCTGACGTTTGCGCTCGCGCATGGCGGTTTGCCACGGCTGCGTTGGCTTCCCCGCGCCCTGCGCCGCCACTGGTTCGGACCGCTCCCGGCCGATGCCGAAGCCTATCGCGACTATCTGCTCGGCCGGACCTGAGGCAACGATCGTGACGGGGGATTTTTCAGAGATCGCGCGGCAAGCAGGCGCCCGGATTGGCCCGATCGGCGGTCTGGCCGGCCTCTACACGTTTCTCGCTTCGCTCCACCGCCGGCGCCTGCGGGTCGCGGTCGATTATGTCAGCGGAACCGATCTCAGCGGCTCCTGGCATCGCTTCACGGTGACCAACCGCTCCGATCTCACCCTGACCTTTCGCACCATCGGTCCAGCCTGGTTCCTGAGCACGCCGCTCGGCCGCCAGTTCCTCGGTTTCACGTTCGATGCCGAAGACAATGATCCGCCCTTGACTATCCTGGGCGCCCACACTTCGATCGAGTGGCACATGAGCGATGACGACTGGCAATTGGCTTCTCCCGCGCGTCTGCGCGACCGTGCGCATCTGCGCGTCGGTGTCGAGATACCACGGCTTGGGCGTCTGGCGTGGATCAAACCGCGCCGCCCGACGTCCTGGGATCTGTCGCTGCGCGAGCGCACCATCCATCGCCTCTACGGCCTGTGGGGCGCGAGCCTGCCGTGAGCGACGAGCTGACGCCCCTGCCCCCGATGGCGACGTTGTCAGAGCGCCTCCACGCGGAAATCAAGACCGCGCAGGAGACGATGAAAGCCGCGCACGCCGGCGCCACGCTCCGCGCCTATGCGTCCGACTGGGTCAGCTTCTGCGAATATTGCGAGGAACGAAATTTCGAGGCGCTCCCCGCACACCCCGATGTCGTCGCGCTCTACCTCGAGCGGCAAGCCCGCGAGGGAATGAAGACGTCCACCGTCGGCCGCCGCCTCGCCGCCATCAATCGCTACCACCGCGATGCCGCGCTCGCACCGCCCTCCGCGCGCGACGCCGCAGGCACGATCACGACGATGCTGAAAGGCATCCGGAACACTTACGGGAGCAAAGTCCAGCAAAAGGCCCCGGCCGAGGTCGACATCCTCACGGGCATGCTGGCTACCATCGAGGGCATGGGCCTGCGCGCGGTGCGTGACCGCGCCATCCTGGCGATCGGCTTCGCCAGCGCGCTGCGCCGCTCCGAACTCGTCGCCGTGCAATACGAGGAGATGTCCTTCGTGAACTCCGGCCTCCGGATCTTCATTCCCCGCTCGAAAGGCGACCAGGGTGCGCAAGGCACGACGATCGCGGTGCCCAACGGCCGGTCGATTCGACCCGTAACCCTGCTGCGGCATTGGTTGCACCAAGCCGGCCATACCGAGGGCCCTGTGTTCCGCCGCCTCACCCGGTCCGACACCCTCACCGATGCGCCCATGACCGACAAGAGCGTCGCGCGCCTGGTCAAAGCGGCTGCGGCGGCCGCCGGCCTCGATCCCGCGCTCTATTCGGCACATTCGCTCCGTGCCGGCTTCCTGACGTCAGCCGCCGCATCACGCGCGAGCCTTTTCAAGATGAAGGACCACGCGCGGCACAAATCGCTCGATACCGTTGCGGGTTACGTGCGCGACGCCGCCCTGTTCGACGATCATGCCGGAGACGAATTCCTTTGATGCTGCTCTTCACAGATCTCCTGGCCAAGGCAGGCTTTAGCCCGGCCGACGTGCGGCTCCTGCGTCACCAGACAAAAGGCCCCAACGGCCGCACGCCCTATCTCTTGTGGCGGGATCAGAAACCGGCCTTCGAAGACTACCAATGCGTACAATCGACGCATAATCGCACCAGCCTCGCCGCGCCCATTTGGGCAAGCTTCGTCGCTCCACCTACGGGCGGCACGCTGTTTGCCGGACTCTATTCGGCAAAGCGTATCGGGCACGCTGGCGAGCACTGGATCGATCCCTTGCACGGCGTCCCGGGCAGCACACTCACGAGCCACGCTCTCGATCGCTACGAAACCGAACCAATTCCGGACCTCGCCGACTACGCCGGCCGGCTCTGGATCGATTGGGGATCCGGAACCCGTTCGTGGGTCCAGCGCGCGGACCGCCAAAACAAGACCATTTGCGAGTTGACGCGCGCGTTTCGCGAAGACGCCTTCCCGGGTTACACGCATTTTCTCGCGCGGATTTCTGAGCTTCAGGGCTTGCCGGCGACCTGGGTGACCGCTCTCAGTGCCGCTCGAGGCGTCTACTTGCTCACGTCATCAAGAACGAAGGAGCAATACGTCGGCTCGGCGACTGGAGCCAATGGGTTTTTTGGACGCTGGCTCAACTACGCGCAGGACGGTCATGGTGGGAATCTCGGCTTGAGGAGCAGCGAACCAAGCGATTATCAGGTCAGTATCCTCGAGGTCAGCGGATCCGCCGCTACTCAAGACGATATAGTAGCCATCGAACAGCTCTGGAAGCGAAAGCTTCAAAGCCGGGAAATGGGGCTCAATCGCAATTGAGCTGCTCCGTCCTTGACCATCACCGGCATTCGCAACGAATAACCCTTCCCAATGCACCCATAGGCACCGGACCACCCCCACGTCACAGATCGTTCTTTTTGGGACTCGTGGGCTGATTCCATGGTGAATTTCGTCGCTCAAAATGAGACTCGCGATTGTCGTCATTCGATACGTATCCCGGATCTGATCCGGACGAAGATCGCTCGCGGTGCAACCAGCGGCGAGTGGCCCGCAGCTCACTTCCGACTTTCTCGTCACCGCCTCTACATGCTACATCGACGTATGGCACACGAACTCGATGACATTCGAGCCCAAACCGAATGCCCCAATTGCGGCATCGTCATTTCGGTGAGCTACAAGACCCTTCGGCTTGCACGAACGGTGGAATGTCACGGATGCGGCGAGACAATTTCGCTGATCGACGATACTCCGATCAGCACAATCCAGAAACTGATCGACAACGTTTGACGGTCACGAAAGCGTTGGTCGTTCATAGACCGGAAACTGCCCGAGGTTGGATAGGGCGGATTGCCATATGTCGATCGGAATTGCGTCTGGCAGCTCAAACTGGATTGCCTCCGCGAGCTTCCCCCAAACCTGTTCCTCTTCCGCAACCAGCACCATGCGCTCGTCCCTGAAACCAAGGGCAAGAACAAGCATCGTTGATTGCTCGACAGGTATCCTCGCTGCTTGGATGTCGCTGACCGCGTCCCAAGGTTCGACCCACGTGCGTTCACCGTCGTGTAAGAACACGCCGTCGGTGTCGACATTGATGATCCGCACGACAGGGAGCGATGATGTGGCCGTCGATTCCGTCATGATTCTCCGACTCCTGACAATCCGATTCTAGAAGGCTATAATTGAGGCAGGCGCACAAGGGCCTCTGCTATGGAACGTTTTGCATATGTCATGGGACGATATCGAAATTTGGCGCGCGGACGCCCCTTTGACCCGCCCCAGTTCCTCTGCGGTCGACGGATTTCTCACAGGTTCAATACTTTCATTCGATGAAAGTGACGACGACGCCACCATCAATGCGATCATCGGGGCCGCGGAAGCAAGTGCGCCTGCGAACAAAAAACAAAAGCTGGCCGCCGAACATCTTGCCCATCGCCTCGATGAAATCAGGCGCGCGCTTTCTGACGAACGTAACAGCTATGCACCAATGCTAACGCTGCTCGATAACGGTGACATCGACCTGACAGAATGGGCTACCGGTTTCCTGGAAGCCGTGGGCCCGGATCTCGACCTATGGCTATATCTGTTGCAGGGAAAACGCGAAGCAGGCCAGTTTGGCCTCATTGGCGCGCATGCTGCAGGTCCGATGGGACAAGCCGCCCGAGAATGGATTGCCAAACACGAAGATCACGACCGGCTCAACGATATCGTCTTGAGGCAATGGGAATTCATTCCCAGTCTTCTGCGAACGCTCTATCGCACGAGACTTGCAAATGCGGCCAACTCCAGATGACGCTGCAAACCTCTACATCGCTCACGTATGCGGAGACACACCTTGCCGCCCCGCTTCCGACGCCACCGGCCAAAACCCCTCACAGATTTCGTCGTTTCGTTTGATGCAGCCCGGATCGAGCACGTCATCGCGGCGAACGATATGCGAGACGATCTCCCACCGCTTGTGGTAGCAACGCAGATAACGGCATGCGGTGCAGATTTCATGCACAATACAGCCCACCAGCTCAGCATACTGGCGGGCGACATAGATAGCGAAGTAGCCGCCTTTGAATCGCTCGTATTCTGCGCTTACCGGACCCGCATCGAGTTCAGTTCCATCCCCACGGCAATCGATCCACAGCAGATCACATCAATCTTCCAAGACGGCTTCAACCTATGTGTCGACGCCGTCGAAGAGAAATTGAACCGGCCAATTCGCGCGCTGTTTCAACAACGCCTTTTGCAATATGCCCAAATCGATCACCCAGCACGGGCCCAAGCGGACAAGTTGTTTTCACAGCTCTACGCCGCCGTCAAAGGGGCTTCAGAACCGATCGCTGACTACGGCAAGTGTGATCTGAGCGAGCGCGACATGAGGACGGCCACATTGTTCGTTAACGCATTCTCGATAACGGTGCCGGTTGAAGCTGCAAAAGCGATCCAGGGAGCACTATCCCACCGCGGCTTTGTATAACCCTGCGGCGGCCTCCCATTAATGTCGAAACTGATCCCAGTCTTGCCAGTCAGCTCCAGACGTCCCGCGCTTCACAGCTTGAATGTGAAAGGCCGTCGCAAGCACCATCAACACCACAACGATCGCCGTTGGCGTCGAACGGGTGATGGCATAAATCTGCTGAGCCATATCCAGTGATACCCAACGCGCAAAATGCGCACCGAGGCTAAGCAATTGAAGTGCAGTCGCCCAAAGCGGCCAAATTCGGCGCGCATTAAGCGCGAGAATGCCAAACCCGGCGAAACCCACGACGTCGGTCACCAGTGACCCGAGGTCGACAGCGTCGAAGCGGCTACTCCGCATAAATACCAAAAGCGAAAACTGCAGAACCGCCATCGCCACAACAGTTGCCGCACCCAATCGCTCAGGAACGCCTCCCTTCCAAAGGATAAAAATCAAGGCGACGACGAACGCGACCCAATAGATTTGCCTTAATTCTTCAAGCACCGATGTCCCCTAACCCGGCGTAAATAGACGCTGCAGCGCGTCGGCAACGGCTAAGCTCGACAGCAACATGAGCGAAATGAGTACGGCGATAACGAAAACCAGGACCACCCGCCCCGGCTTCCCGAATCTGTCGTCCACCCAATCCAAGCCGGCCCCATCGCGGTTCGAAATATCAAGCCAATCCCGATATGGTCGAAAACGCCGAGGCTTGGGCAAAACAAACATCGCTTGAGCATCAACGATAATCTCTCCTGTGTCGGCCCCCGTGACCGAGGAGTCCACGCCGAGCGTTATATGTGTGCTTTCTCCACATATGCTGGTCGCCTCTTCAAAGAGACGCGCGGTCTCTTTTCGGTTCGACGTACCCCATTTGTCCCGAACAGCCATAATCCGCTGATCGACGGTATTTGGCGATAGCCCAAGCTCGCGGGCGATCTCTTTCGTCGTTTGATGATGACTGAGCAAAACAAGCACTTCCGTCTGCTTTGACGTCAATTGCGCCAGCAAATCCTGTGCCTTCTGGGGGGTCAGCATAATGCTCGAAATCCAACAGCGTCATCCCCGCGAACGCCGTTCACGCTCCCGCCATGTCGCAAGATATTAACCAAACGAAGCCGCAATGCTTGGTCCTCATGTTCCCGCGCGCGCCATTTCCTATCTTCATTATGGCATAAAACCACATATGAAAATTTTGTAATAGTGGTGGTTTTTTCATATGCGCCACCACCATAGGTCAAATCACTGCACTAATTTTTGGCGTTGATCTCCCATTATATCATCGCGAACATAACACTGAACCCCGACTGCCGGGGGATTGGATTGGACCGCCGCGGGCAACGACGTGCCTCGACGTTCCCGCACCAAAGTGGACAACCGCAACATGTCTCAGGCGATCCCGGAATTCGAAGATGCTCCAATTCCTTTTACGCCTTCCTTAAGGCACGAGGGCGTTCCAGACGTGCACTTTTCGGACCTTAAATCTCTGCTTTCAGCATTCGACGACTTCGAGCGAACCCAGGACACTCGGGGCTTGCCTCTCGAAGCCCTTGAGACGACATGCCAACGCGTCCTGGACGCTGACCCATTTGAACCCCTCGCTCTAGCGATGCGCCGTATTCTAGGCCATGCAAGAGAGATCCTCTCGCTAGGCTCCTGATCTGACTCACATAGCTGATGCTTGGCAACGAGAGACGGTATGCTAACCCGAGCGCATGACCATCAATCTCGAACTTGAATCGTTCTATCGTGAAGCCTCCGAAGGCCTCTTGCCGTCGCGCGATCCCAAAATAGAACGCATGAAATGCCAGATCGCAAACTGCGAGCTGGCGATCGAGCCGGTCAATCCGACAAAACTGGCAAAGATGAATGATGAAGGCGAGGAATGGGGTAACGCCGCGTTCGCAACACTACGAGCAAACGGCTTCATCGACCACCATTCTGGACATTTCACATGGACGCGCTTGGACAATGAAAGTCGCGTTCGCGAATTTGAGATTCTTGCTGCAATCGAAGCCGTCGTGTTACTGCGGAGCCAACGCCTCGACATGGAGCCACTTGTTCCATCGTTGGAAAAGCAAATTGAGTTAATCAGGAGTCAGACCGGACGAGCGCACGCGTTGGAAACCTGTGTTCAAGCGCAAATGCTGCTACTCATGCTTGTCGCATCTATGAATGCGACCGAACTATTCCGTGAATATGCCTCGTTGGCCAAATCGAGTTGGGTTTACGCCTGGTCTGCTTCACTAGGGGCAAACGCAATTGAAGCTATGTGCTCTCGTGCAGCCGATATTGTGAAAGCCGTAACCAATCACGACGGATTAGCGGCCGCACGGGCGGTCACAGCCCTGCGCGGCGTTCACCTCGACACTCAATGCGAGGGAAAATCCGGCGTCCCTTTGGCCTAAACGCTAGCACTCACAACATAGGCCTGGGCCGCGTCTCCGGTCTCCACCAGCGGCAACATTATGGGGTGAGCAAGGTGGACTAGTGGGAGTGTCCTGGCCCTCAAATCGGCTTCCCGCACGCGATTGTGATCGGCTATTCTCGATCGATCCAGGATGATCTCCTCGCCGCCAAGCAAAACTTCAGTGATCGATGCTCGGACACTCAGCCATATCGCGATGAGATCCAGTCGCCCATCGGGCAAGCAAAAACCCGACGCCGACCGCAACTCGCGCAACCAAAGCAACCCGCCTGCATCAGCAAGAAGATTCCAGAGAATTCTGAAAAAGGCCTGAGGCAAGAGACGATTAGCTACCTCTCCGATCGTCCGGCGCTCGCCTGCACCAAAGAGCACGGCCAAGCACTCCATCGATTTGAGATAATAGCGCTCATCGCTGAATGCCCAAGCGTTCATCTCGCCGGCGAGCTGGACGAACTTGGCCAATCGATGACCGCTCTCCCGTAACAATCTCGTGCAGCAAATTTCGACGAAAATCTCCAGACGATCGACCCCTGCTTCGATCATGCAGGGCGTCCACAACACGGGCGAAAACGATTTGTGCTGCTTTCTGAGGTAACCGTCGGTCGCAAGCGCATTGAGAACGCCAAGTATAGCGCTGTTTGAGAGTCCGCTTTCAGCGGAGAACTGTTTGGTGACCAAACGCTTCTCCGCGGCGAACTCGCCAGCGAGGAGACGCCGGCGTAAGTCGAGATAGAAATTGAGCGGCTTGTCGGTCGGCATCATTGCCTCAGTCATGGTCTGCAATCCGTAACCGCGATACCGGCTCACTGGCAAGGGCTGCCATACCTCCATTCGATTTGAGTACCACAGCTCCAACTGGATTTTTGGGCGAAGCTGTGGTACTCAAATCGAAAGGATGAAAATCATGTATGCTCCTTATGACGGCTCACCGGAAGGCAATGCGCTCGGATTGCTCTTAGATGCCGAGCGAGATCGCATTGCAGATGTTATGGTTGATCCCTTTGAAACGGCAGATGTTGAGCCTTCGCTTCTTCATCTCATCGTTTTCGTCGTAGCGGCAATCATCTTCCTAGCCCTTTGTGTAATTTACTAAGGGTCGAGGTCTAGTCGCCTCGATCCTTTTCCTCAAACCATCTACGGTTCTGTTTGTCTGTTACCTGTTGGCCGAGATCCACAGCGCCTTGAACCGCCGACGTTCTGTTCGCTTCAGCTGAATCCCGTCGACCTTCAATCGACTGACGACCAGAACTGATCGCCTCCGCAACCTCGTCAGCCAATCCACTGGGGTCCGATTTGTCCCGACGGTGCCCTATCCCTCCGTGGCCGCCTAAGCTCGACCGTAAATCAGACTCCGAAAAGTTACCCGGGCCGTCCACATGTCCGCGCAATTCAGTAGGTGAAATGAACTCATCCCGCACAGGCGCCATAATGCTGTCGACATAGTCGCGTGCAATTCTGTCGACGATCATGTCGCGCGCGCGCATTTGCGTCGGCGTCAAATCCACGGACTGAAGCGATGGCGCGCCAAGGGCCCTGAATTCGGCGCTATGGGCATAGTCCTGATACCGGCTTGCCACGATTTGCGACATGTCCTGCGAGAACTGCGCACCACCGCCTTCTCGGAGTGTCCAGGTCGTACCCAGACTTCGCGATGCTTCCTCGATCTCGGCCAGGTTGTGGTCAATCGATCGAATCTCCTGAACCGTCCTGTCGCGAAACGATCGCGAATCCGAATAGCCTTCGCGCTGCGAGAAGGTGCCCGATCGCGCAGACGCCTCCTCCTGATGCCGAAAGTCTTGGCTAGCCTCCTCACCTTGGCGGCTAACGGACCCCGAACTTACACTGGCGCGGTCGCTACGCGATTGTGAAGCACCATCCGTGAAATATACCCCATCGGATGCATCAACTGAATAGTTGCCAGAAAGGGCGGCGTTTCCAACACCTGCACCGCCAACTTTGCCAATCTTGCTACCCTTTCCACCTCCCTTTGGGCCGCCGCCGGGAAGACCGACAGATCCTCCAAGACCCCATGTTGTATTCTCAGCAGAGCGGTACTGATCCTGCGCCAAGCGAGTAGCTTCAACGCCCTGCCCGATATCTCTGCTGGACCCGACCTGATCAGTTACGCCCTGATTTGACGAGTAGCCTTCTCCCTTGGAACTGCTCGAGCCTTGGCTCGTAGAGTTTTGTGAACCACTCGACGACCGGAACCCCGTCGATTCGCTAAAGCCCATGCTCTCGAGTGCCGCAACGCGCTCCTGGCGAGCATGGGTCAGCTGTGTACGGCGCGTTTCGAGCTCTGACGCGGCCTGGCTGATATCCGCCATCGTCGAACGCGTGACACTCGGATTGAAGCCGAGGCTGCTGATGCCCGGCCGGTTGTCGAAGATCGCAGTCCCATCAGATGTCTGACCAAACTGTGTGCCGTTGGGGTTCGTAAAGGACGAACGCGCGAAACCGCCCTCAAAAGAAGGCGCCGTGTTCCAATGATCGCGCTGCACGACGTTGCCAGTCAGATTTTGATAGCTCTGGTTGCCATAGGCGTAATTGCCGGTAGTCCGTTCGATCGCGGCAGCCTCGGCTGCCGACTGCGCCGGCGCCAGCATAGAGGTCGCCTGGCTCGACACCGCCATGGCCCCGCGCGCCAAGCCGGCCGCCAAGAAGGGAATCGACATCATCAGGAACCCCGCGATCGTCGCCGTGTCCGAGTTCACAGCGTCGATGCCCTCCATCGTCGCCATCGTGAAGCCCGTGGGCGCGGCCGCGGCCATTGCAGCTTCTTCACGCCCCATGATGAACATGTGAAGAACCGCATAGAGCGGGCCCCATGCGGCAAGGTAGAAGAAGCCCGTCAGGTAGCCCTGGAGCGCGCTCACGCCCGACTGAGGCATCAGGAACAGCGGGAAAATGACAGGGAACATCGCGTAGAACACAACCGTAAGCACGATGTTGAGCAGCGGAACCCACGTCATCGCCTGCTGCGCGATCGTCACATAGGTGTTCTTCGCCTGGGTCTCGGCGCGCAGCATCGCAAAGGTGTCCCCGTCAGTGCTGGACAGGTTTGCCCGCGCCTCGAGAAACGCGTCGGTTAGAGCCCTCTGCTGAAAAATCTGAGCGGCCGTCTGACCAACGCCATGAAACTGCGCCGCCACTTCGGGCAGATCGGCTTCCAGCTTGTTCTTGGCCGCGGCAGCGGTGAGATCTGGAAAGATGCTGCGCGCCGCAGTCGAGAGCTCAGTATCAGTGGCTGCAGGAACGCCTGCAGCCCCGGCGAGTGTGTTGTAAGCTGCCTCGCAGGTCACGATGCTGGTTGTGTTGTCGGCATTCCAGAACGTCATAGCGCGCGCCGGCGAGCCTGGTCCCATTGCGGCCAGCACGTCCGCCGAATTCATGACATCGCCAATATCCTTCTGCCCGAGCAAGAAGTCATAGAACAAGCACTGCTTGTCGTACTCGGTCAGATTGGCGTGGACGCGAGGATCGCGGAACTTGAAGTCTCGAGTCTTGTCGTACAGCCGCGCGCCATAAATCATCCCATTCGTCCGATACTCGAGCGTGTCCGGCATCACGAATACGGTCTCTGCCTGCTGGGTGAGCCAATCACCGATCTGGCTTGAAAAGGACGCTATCGCCGCAAGACCTATCGGAACGTTGGCCACGACAGCCGGCGCCAGACCGGGGTTGATCCGATCCGTCACTTTGACGCTCGTGGTCGGGACGATCAGCGCCATGTACATGAGCGTCGACGACAGGAACCACGAGAACCAGGCGCGCCAATTCAAGCTGAACGCCACCACGAGCAGCACGTAGGCAAAACCGATCACCATCGTTACCCGGAGCATGGCCCGAAAACCCCCTCCCCCGGTCCATGCGGCAACCGCGTTGAGGACATTGACGATGTACTCGCCGCCCCCGATGGTGAAGATCTCAAGCATGGATCGCCTCCGTCAGTTCAAGCCCTGGGCAGCCGCCCCAGATCTGAATGAAAGTGCCGCGGACATTTGCGGAGAGATTGTGTTTCGAAGTGTTCGCTCCAAAAACACGGCTCGATCGACAAAGATTTGGGTCCGCTGGAGACGCTCGTTCATCGAATAGCTGTAGCTATCGATGACCGAACTGACGTTCTGCAGCTGGTCGCGCCACTGCTGCAAGGTCGCATCGTCAGCTTCGCTGAACGATCCCTGCGCCTTCTGTACGTAGCTGTAATATTCCCGGACAATCGTTTCGAGCATGTCCATCGCCACGATCTCGGCGAGGCCTTGAATGTCGGCTTCTGTCATCCCTCCGAGCTGGGCTGCCGCGTTGACGGTAATAATCTTGTAGAGAGGGACGCTCGTACCACCGAGAATGCCGACCTCCTCGGCCGTCAGCGCTTCGTTGGTGCGAACCTTGTTCGCCATCGATCGGATTAAGGTGGCGATACGAGGCTGAAGAGCCTGACTGGCACTGATGGTGACGGTATTCGAATACGAAGGATTGAGGCAATCGTCCGTCTCATCGCAGCGCAGAACCTTGGTTTCCGTCGAACCGACCAGTAGAGCCTGGATCAAGTCGCGGTTTCCATGTCCAAAGTACTTGATGGTGCCGTTGGCATCGTCCGAATCGGCCCGCTGGTAGACGATCGTCCCGACCAGCGTCATCAGATATTCCTTGAACTCCCGATCGAACGACGGGTAGCTCTTGTTGAGCATGTGCCAGGTATAGTTGTAGGACTTCGACGGGATGGTATCATCGCCATTCTTATTGAGCGTCTCCGTTCGCTCCCCGCCAGCATTGCAATCCTGCCTCGCCTTCGCCCAATCGGTCGCAAAGCCCTGACTGTTCGCTATTGCCTTGCAGACTTCGGAATCGCGCCCCTGATTCTTACCCCATAGACCAGCAACCAGCCCCTGCGCCGCCTCGCAGGACGAGATGTTCATCTGATTGAGCTTCTCGATCTTCTGAGCCATCTCCTCGATGGTTTGCGAGATCTGTGGGCTGATCGACTTGATCGCCAACTGGAAAGCGAAACCAAGCGCGTTGCTCGCCACAGCTTTGAGCATCGCCACGATCTCGTCCGTATTAATGAACGAAAACGCCCCGCCGAAGATGTCGATGCCGCCACAGCCCGCCTTTACGCTCGGCAGCTGGACGTTGACCGGGTTGATGTCCTTGTTCTTGAAGCGCGTCCAGACGCCGCCACCCGTGTAGTACCCGGCCGACTGGCCCTGAAAAGCCGTCGGACCATATGCGTTGCCGGCACCGCCCATATCGTTGAAGAAATCGTTCAATTCCGTGCCCACATTGGCAAATGTCTGAACGGCGCACATCTGCGATGCTGTAAGCACCAGCACCGCAATCCTCACACGCTTCCGCCACGGGGCGCGCCCGCGCCTGTCGATCCCGGCCATCAGTAATCACTCCCTGGTTCGGTCTGCGTGAGTGTGAAAATCCGGTCCATGACCTCATCAGCAGCCATTAAACCGTAGCCGATCGGAATTGGCCGCTTGGTCTGGGTATCGAACAGAACAAGCGCCGGGACCTGATCTCCCGTCAGCCCCATCTTTCGATATTGGCCGGTGTCGACCACATAGTGCGGAAACTGGTCGTTCGGCCCGCCGTCCATGGAAACGGCAAGAACTTCGAGCCCATACTGATCTGAAAGTGATCGGACGATCGGACCGAAGACACGGCAAGCTGAGCACGCTGACGAGTAGAAATAGAAGACCCCGTAACGCTGCGACAGCTGCGCCATCGTCGAGGCCTTTGCGGCCTTGCGATCCTCCATCCAGGTTCGCTTACCAAGCGAATTTATCGGGCGCTCAAACGTATAGTCGAGCTCCGGATTCTGCCAAACCGTCCTTCCCCAAACATCGGCAAACGTCGAAGCACGATCCAACTGCGCGCGCTGATAATGCATATATGCCGCCAGGTTCTCGGTCGTCGGATTGAGAATGGCCCGCGCCTTGAGTTCATCGAGCTCTTCGCCAATGGCTGCCAATTGCTTGACTGCAGGCACCGCACTCGGCGTCTCTAGCAAGGTTGGATCCTTCTCCTTGTCAGGATCACAATAGAACCAGCTCCCTAGCTTTCGCTGCTCACAATAGAAGACATCGCGAACTGGCCCTGTGTCCTCCGCAAAGGTTGGTATCGCCGCGGCCGCCTGCGAGATAATAAGCGCGACCGCCGTCACACCATGAAGCGTTTTACGCATCGTCCGACTCCCGCGTCGTTGTGAGTAGATTGAGAATCATGCTGACGTTCAGAAGGCCCAGGCCCCGATCGATCATTCTGATGCAGCCGCCGTAGAGCGACGTCACAGCGTCGATTCCGTGCGGGGTGAGCCGATACTCGCAGAGCGTTTCGTCACCGCGGCGCACGATCCCTTTGGCGATCATCGTGTCGAGCGCGGCCGATACGTCCGGAACACGCACCTTGCGCTGGAACCAGTCGGAGAGAACCTCCTGCAGGTCTTCATCAGTTGAAATCTTCTGGCGAGAAATCGCATTAGCGACCGCCAGCTCGAACACGCTGAGATCGGGCACCCTTCGGTCAAAATGGATATGAGAAACGTCAGGCATCAACGTCATGACCCCCCGTGCAACTTGTAATATTCCTCGATCTTGTTCTGGATCTCGATCGACGTCTCGACTTCGTCGGGCACCTTCGCCGCATCAACGAACTCGTCATAGACTTCGGTGAAATCCATCTGCGACAGATCGAGTTGCTGAAACTCTTCGACCGTGAAGCCTTCGCAGTCGGGGTTCTTTGCCGTTCCCCAACTCATTGCGAGCTGCGCGCGCCCCTGTTCCTGAAGGATCCGGCTCAACTTGCTTTCAAAGCAGCAATAGCTCTTGCGCTTGCTGGTGCAGACCCCGAGGATCTTGTCGGAACAATATGTCCCGACATAGTGGCACAGCCCCATCCGGTCCTTCACATCGAGCAACTTTTCGTCGTTCGAGCACAGGAACATCGTCAGGAACGGCGTAGCCAGTGCCGCGATCGCCGTGGGCCCGCCCGCGATCGCGGCGGCGCCCGCGGCTGTTGTTATGAGGCCCGAAGTCTTGCCTGCGCAGCAATTGACCAAACCGAATACCGGCTTGTGACACCCTTCCTTGGCCCCATTGAACAGCGTCAGGTTATCTGGGTCGAACTGATCTCGGACATCGCCCATGGTCTGCACCGCGACCATGGCATCCTTGAATTCAGTAGATGCCTGCCGCTCAACCTGCATGCATTCGCCGTTGATGCAATAAAGATCGCCAGCGCACAGATAGGCCTGCGGATTTGTCGTGCCGCTCGCCGGCGTGACGCAGCGATACACGTCATCGTAGACATTGCATGACCCGTCGTCGTTTTCGCTCAGGCATTCCTTGTGATCAAACGTACATTGGGCGTTCGCCTGCAGCTCAGAACAGTCGTTGGCTGCCTTGCGCTCCGTGCACTGAAATGTCCGCGTCCAGGCCCAGCATGGCTGCGTTACGTCGACGCCGTTGATGTTGCGAGTCACCGGATCGCTGTCGCTGCAAACTTCGCTGCCCTGTTCAGCGCACTGCGCGTTGCCGGCGAAAGAAGCACAAGCAGACGTATTTCTGGTGATAACGGCGGGCTTTACCGTCTCGCCCTTCGACATCCAGAACGCCCCTGTCGATGGAACGATGCCCGTAAAATAGGCGGAAGAAGCCGCCGTAAGTCCGGAAATTTCCTGCGTACATTCAAGTATCTCGGTGCTGTAAGAAGAGTCCTTGCAATCGCCTGCAGCCTTGTATCCATAGAGACTCACATTACCACAATAGGAAAACGTTCCTTTGCTTTGACAGGTTCCAGACGTGACATATGAATTGAACAGCGAGCGTTTGGCATATGGACCTCTGTCCGCTGTGTAATAAACCCATGTCGTTATCTTCTCTACTTCAACATTTAGGGTCTCAGTGCACGTTTGCGTGCTCGTGATGATCTGGTCGCCCTCATTACATGTCTCGAAATACGTCGATGATGTCGTGCCGTCATTGGGCAGAGGCTCGCAATTACCGGTCGATCCGCCTGCCGAAAGGCCCGTTCCAACATATGCCTCCGGATCATATTCGATATCCTGAGCCGTGGAGAGGTCGATCGTTGCGGGGTCAAACTCCGGCCGCGAACTGTCGATAACAACACCGTAGTCCGGGTTGGAATATCGCTCGGAAATGCCCGCGTCAGTCAGTCCATCGGGGTCATCGAGATATTTCGACGCGTCAATGGCGCTGCCGCCGTAGCCAGGAACATCATTTTCGCTTCCCTCAGCTACCGCGCCGCTCGCCTGTGCGTCACGAACTGACTTCGCGAAATCTTCGCCCTGCTTGAGCGCGTCCGCCTGCGCCCAGCCAGGAACGGGTGCCAACAGCAAAACTGCTACAACAAAGGCACGCCAACCAGTCATTGCCGCGGTGTCAGGTTGGCAAGAGCGACACGCGCCGCAGGCGCACCAGGCCCCCTGCCCTCAACGAATTCCTGGAGAGCATAGGCCAAGCTGACGTTGCCCGAGATCCTGTCGTGTGGAGGCGCCGGAGTTACGCAGTCAAGCTGATCGCACGGCTCGAAATTCGTCGACGCCGCGACGATGGTGGGTACGCGGTCGACCTTGAACGCCCGAAAGAGCCGCGGATCGATCGCAATGTTCGACGCCGATTTCTGGTCTACTACTCGAGACAGCGCCTCGACAAATGGCTTAGGGCCCTCAGCCGAAAATCCCCGGAAGATCACGACACCGCCAGCTTTCGTCGTATCGGCGATCGTTCGGCGAAGCGATTCCCCTGGCATCGACAAACTCACGAACGCCATGATTAGCGGTGTCGATTTGGGCCCAGCGACGGTGCTCTTCGCGCCTGCCACCAGCTCATCCAGATTTACCGGACCTTCGCTCTTACCAATCGCACTCACATCAAGATCGGCGATCCGATCCCGGGCATTGTCGACCACCTCTCGTGCCGCAGCGGCCGGTGGATCGCCTTGGCCAGTGACGAAGTCGAACACGTCCTGCGCGTCCTGACGCCCGTTTTCCGCGCGCTTCTCCACAGCCTGCAAATCAAGCCCGTCGATCGTCTGCGCCAGTGCAGCGCTCACGATCCCGATCGCCAATACACCGCCAAGACCAACCATCGATTTGCGCATTTTCGTCCTCACAACACGCAGCAGTTACGCTTGCGCCAAAGTAGAAAGCCCATGTCTTCACCAGTCACTGGGTAAGTCCTCGCGGCACCGGGCAGCAAAACCGAACCGCCGATCGGGGAACAGGCCTCGCGCCCCGACACCATTGGCGTCGGGTTGACTTGCTGCAGCCGGTACTGACTCTTTTTGAGGATCGGCATGACATACTTACCGCACAGCGCCTTCGAACCCATCGTTCCCCATGCAAGCGCTTGGCGGTGCATCTTGTAGACCATGCGCTCTGCCGCCAATCGTCCCGACTGGGTCATACCCACGCTCGCACCCACGTTCCCGTTGAGCGGATACATCGACCCCTGGCAGCCATCACACCAAAACAGTTCATTGAGCGGCAGATGTGCCGTCGCGGCCACGCAGTCGGCCGCGCAAGCCGCCTGAGCTAATGGATTTGCAAAGATCAACGCCTCCGGATTAATCAGCGTCGTCAAGGTGTCGTCCTGCCAAAGCGGATCGATCTCGGTCATGTAAGCGATGTCGAAGCTGGCCTGTTCGAAACACACGAAATCCGTCAGGATCTCCAGCCAATAAAGCAGTGGATAGACGTAGTAGTGGACATGATACTTCGCCGTGTCAGTCCCGCCGTTCGAGCCCACATTGGCGGCATATCCACTGCCCATGGTCAAACCCGGTGACAACTTGATCCCACCCAGGTTCGGAAAACAGAAAGGCTTCGTCGTCACATCAATCAGGCGTGCCGGCTCCCAAAAACCCATTGCGACGCCAATGCGCGGAATGGGTGATCCGCACAGGCAGATGGGCGAGCTCGGATTGCTGGTGTCCGCTCGCGAAGAAGGCCAAATTCGCAGACCGCCAACGGATAGCGGGAACATGCACCCCCAGCACACATCAGTGATCGGATTGACAAAGCTTCCTGAGCAACTGCCTGTCGGAACTTGCGCGCGCGCCGCCCCGGGGATGATCAGGAGCAGGCCGAGAATGGCTTGGACAATCCACCTAGGCATCGTCATCGCAGCCGTCCCCGGAGAACAAATAGGCGTCGTCCGCTGCATTTTTCGCTCGAGCCCAAAAGAGGCCCTGGACGAGCACGAAGGCGCCGAGACCGGCAAACAACGCAGCCGCACCTAATTTCGAAACCGATACCGCAAGCGGCCACAGCCAGGTCAGGATAGCGACAGCGACGAGCGCTCCTATGAGCCGGCGTCGCGCAGAGCGAAGTTGACGCGTTTCCGGCGCCGCCATCGGATACGGCATATGCTTTTCGATGAACTTCCTCATGACCCCTGCCCCGGCTTGAGTGCAACTTCACGCACGATGAGTAGCTTGCCCTTTTGCTCGACGAGCGCAGGCGTATGTTCGATGCCGAACTTACCGGTGAGCGTGCCAGCCTGGTCGAAGTAGAACCGGCGCTGCTTGGCCTTCATGAGATCAAACGGAGACCCGCTGACCATGATGATCTTTGCTGCGCGTTCATCGCCCTGTCCAAGGGCCCACGACACCTGGGCTTCGTCGTCACCATCAATGAACAATAGCTTTTCGGACATTGTAATCTTGTCGAGGGGATTGATCCGCTGACCAGCCACCGCGATCAGGTTGCCCTTGGCGTCCCTAATGTCGCTCTCTAGAGTGATGGTCGGATCATATTCCCAAGTACGGCTCTCCGTAGCCGCGACCATCCCGGCGACAGGCGTTGGCCGCATGACTTTTGCCTTCACCCGCTCAGCGAAACGTGCGTTCAACTCGTCCAGCTTTCCGCTGGCCTTCGCCGCTTCGAGCTTCGCCTTGATCACGTCGAGAAAATCTGGCTCGATGATCGGCCATGCCTCGCCCACTTGCCCATGATCCACGGCCATCGCCGCGTGGAGGCCCGGCAAGCCTGCACCGCCGATCGCACCAAAGAGAGCGACTGCCGCGAGTGACCGAATCCTCACAGCACCGGGCTCCCAACGCCAGCAATGCGGTCACGGCACACAAAGCCTATCTCCGCATATCGGCTATCAAACCCGTCCTTGTGACCACTTCCTGCATAGACGCACCCATCAGGAATGCGGCCAGTCGGCCCCGCGGCCAGCGGGTCTCCCTTAAGTGTGAATGGCTTGAGCCGAGCGACCTTGTGACCGTTCACCAGGACGTCGCGGCCAACGTGCTCGACAACGTCACCGGGAACCCCATACGCAATCTTGGCGAACGCCGGCGGAGGACTTCCGAAATACTTGAGGACCATTGGATCGCGGCCCGGGTTGAAGATCACATAGTCCCCCCGGTGCGGGAATTGTCCTGCGGAAACCAGAAAGGCCCAATTGGGAAGCGACCCGCTTTCATTGATCATGAAGGCGTGCGTCCGGCTCCAATGGGAGAGCGACTGGCCGGCTACAGCAAGAACACACAGCCCGCCGATCGCCGCCATCTTGGCCCGAAACGACAACCGAACCGGCCGCGCCTTATTGTCTATGACGATCGTCACCGTGACCTCCGTTGCTGGCCATGAAGGATTCCATGCCCTGCTGTACCGGCGTTATGGCGGCCACCTTGGGCATGGGCACCTGGGCATAGACCTCGCTCTTCACTTGCGCTGTGATGTCCGGGATATCGCCGCCGACGATCGCTTCGTTCACCAGCACGATGCGGCCATCCTGGCCTGCGGCAGCCACAGCCTTGTCGAGCACCGCCATGAATTGGGCCGTCTGCTGCGCGGCCGTGCGATCGTCGCTCCCAGACCGGGCTTGCGCCTGAAGATACTCGGCTATCACACCCTGGAGTTGAAGCTTAACGAACCTGTCTTTACCCATGCCGTCATCGAGGAGGCTCTTCGTCACCCAGGCGCCCCAGACAAGGCAAACGGCCAAGCCGACAACCAGAGCGGCATCTTTCAGCTTCAGTCCCCCGGAATTTTTTGGCCGCTTCGCTCCCCGAGCAGACGCGCTGGCCGACGATACAGGTGCGCTTCTATGCTTCGCAACCAGCCCGTCTTCGGGAGAGCTCGCAGATCCGGCGCCGAGCTGGACTGCCATCGCTGAGGCATCCCCCCGGGAAGCTTCATCCTCGATGGCGCACGATGCTCCAGCATCCGCAGCAACATCCCCCTCTCTACCGCCTAGCAGGTCTCCTTCCATATCGCCCGATTGCAATGATAGGACCCCTGCAAGACCTCGCTTAACTCGCTGTGTCATCGTCAAATTCCTTCAGGAGAATGTGCGCCAGTGATTGCCGGCGAAAAATGCCAGCGAGTGCGAACACGACTGCCAGCACCCACAGGAGAATTGCATCGAACTGATGCTGCCGGGCTGCATCGGCCGTGATGTAGCGCGACGACAGATTGGCCAGCTGATGCATGAAGCCTTCGAGCGAGAAATTCGCGACGGCACACAGCGCCATCGTGACTGCACCGACCGCCACCAAAGCGTTGACCGAGACCCAACCGAGCAGCCTCAAGCCAGTGGCGAGAAACGATTGCGCGAACGCTTTAATGCTGGCCTGCGCGTTCGGGCGAGGAGCAGTTCTTGCGAACGCCATCACTCCGCTGCCTCCCGCAGGCCATCCTCGACGACATACCGGTTCGGAAATGCGACCATCTCGATCGCCTGCGCCATCGGATATCCGGCAGTGACATGGTCCTCGATCTTCGCGAAGACATCGGGACTTGAGGAGTAGAGCGAGGCGGAAAAGGCGTCGAGCACGAGGCGGCAAACCGTCTCGGTTTCCGGCCCGCGAACCAAAACGTCCGAATATTCGACGCCGTTGCGCTTCAGGGAACGCAAAAGCGCCTCTGTGTAATTCGACATCTCAAATCGATCGGACTTGCGGAAATCGGCGATGGTCTCCGATTTCTGCTGCAGGATCACGAACCAGTCGGAGTTCTCGAGGGCAGCGCGCGATCCGTCGGACTTGTAATAGTCATTGATAGACTGTGTCGCGGTGATCAATGACGCACCGTATTTGCGGCATGTGCGCGCATAGGTTTCAACGAAATCCGCCATGGCGCCGCCCTTCAGCATCTGCCAGGCTTCATCGATCATCAGCGCCTTGGGAATCGAGCGGCTCATGCGACGCATCGTCTGTGATGCAACGAACATGATCGACGTCAGTACTACGCCCCTTAATTCCTCGCGCGAGGCGAGATCGGAAAGCTCGAACACCGTCAGGTCAGCGGTCAGATCGAGATTGTTGTCGCCGACGAAGAAGCGGCCATATGTCCCTTGCTGCGAAAAGGGCAGCAGCGACGTCGCCAAGTCCCGCGCGTAGTGGTGCGCCTCTCCTTCGAGCGCGGTGATGATATGATCAACCGTGCCGTCCCGGTTGTGCTCGGTCCAGACCGTGTTGACGGCTCTGTCGATCAAGCCCCGCTCGGTATCATTCAGCCTGTTCTCGTTCCGCGCCATCTGGGCAATGATCGCCTTGAGCATCGCCATGCAGTCCACGAGGTAATCCTCATCCTGCTCAGCAACTTCTTGGTCGATCATCCGGAACGGATTGATGGAGATCCCCGACGAAAGCTTGAATTCGCTGAATGTGCCGCCCAACGCCTTTGCCATGTGCTCGAACGACCGTCCGTCGTCGATCACGATGACCTTTGCTCGCACACCGGCAAGACTTGCAGTCAGATCCTGCAGAAGCACGGACTTTCCCGAGCCGGACTTTCCCGCGATGGCCACGTTGTGGTTGCCCGCCTTGTTCTGGAATGGAGACCAGAACTGAGGCTGCCCCCGTCTACCGATGAAAAGCACATGCGGAATTTCGCCGCCGACATATTCACCCTGAAGCGGCGCAATCGCCGCCACGTTGGACGACAAGAGTGTGCGAAACCGCTTCATACGCTCCAAATCGGATTGCAAACCGTCAGCAATCATCAGCGGGAAGTGCGACATGAACGCGGGGAGCTGAATATGGGTCTCGTCGATGAGATCCCACCCGGCCGCCTTGTACATGCCCTTCACAAGCCGCTCGGCGGTTTCGGCCGTCCCACGCGGCGCAATGATACTGAGCGTATAGTATGTACGGATCAACTTCTCGCCCGATTTCACCCGGTCCTGGACCATGCGCCACTCGGCCGCCTGATCCTTGATCTTCGGAACCAGCTTGACGCCTTGCCCTTCCGACAGCGATTGCGTGCGCGCGAACTTGAACCCTGCCTTGGCCTCGGATGCCTCGACGCCCGGAATCACGCCGCAGACCGATTGAAGCGTAGGACATGGCAGGCAGAGCTTTGGGTTGAAGATATCGCCGATGGTCTTCTGGGTGTCCCATGGTGCCCAGCGATCGGGAAAATTGCGGATCGACATCGTTCGAACGTCAAACCGCTCCGGAACGAAATCGTCATACTCCGGCACGCCGTCAACGACATTCCCGGTAGGCCGCAAAGATTGCGCGTGGAGAAGCAACCGATCTTTCTCGACATGCGTCACAAGGTCGCGCCGGATGCACTGCTCGTTGATCGGATCGAAACGATTGTAGCCAGGCGCATCATCTCCCGCCCCTGTCGACGCGCACAGAATCTCGTCAAAAAAGCGGATAAGGTGCACAGGGCCCAGATGTCGCACCGGCACATTGATGGAATCGAGAGCCGAAACGACGCCTTCGCGCATCGTCAGCAGGTCCTCAACTTTCAGTCCGGAACCATCCGGCGCACCGACTGACAGCAACACGCGAAAGTTTCGCAAATTGAATGGCCCGTCACTCGCGAGACTCTTCCATGCCCCCGACCGCAGCTTATCCGCTCGATGACGTGCGAGCGTGCCGAATACTCCGCCCGCCTCGATCCGAGGCAACACCCATTCAGTAAGCTTCTCGGAAATGCGCGGACTGGCATAATTGACAATGCTAAACGCACACCCTGGCATGAGAACGTCGGAAAATATCGTACCGACCATCTCGGCTGTCCGCTCATCGCCGCCGATCAACGGCGCCAGTTCAAGCACGAAGCCTTTGGACCGAACCTGGTAGAAGAGCTGCCTTTCGTCGTCGTAAGAACGATATCCCAGGAAATTCGACAACATCGGGATCGATGCCGGCCGCATCGTCTGTTCCGGCTTTCGCCGATCGCCCAACATCAGTTCGGTCAAGTTTTCGATGATGCCCATCGAATTCACTCCTGCGCAGGGAACGATGCGGCCTGCCGGCGCGCGCGCTTGGCAAGCTTGGCATCGACCTCGGCCTTGATTTGATCGATGGCCTCCGGTCGCGCCTTTGGTGCAGCGTCACCGGCGGTGACGAGCGCGCTTTCCGGCTCGGTTGCCGGGCGAACCAAAGACAGCAGCGGCGGCGCGCTCTCAGCCGCCGCCAACAGGCCTCGCGAGTCCCCTCCCTCGCGGCCACGATTAGCCAGCTCGACGCTGCTAGCCGTCCGGCCCGGCAAACCGACCTCCGTTTTCACGACCGCGCGATCATGCGTGACGCCGGCCCCATCAGTGTAGGCCGGAAACACCACCGAAAGTTGATATCGCTGGTTGTCCTGCATCGGCGCGGATGACGCCGCCGCCTTCGCATCAGCCATGTGCGAACGATCCAAATTACCGTCATCGACTTTGTACGGCCCTGCCGGTGAGACGAAGCCGTCCGCACTTCCCGTGGCGATTTCAGCGAGCGCCTGATCGTCGATCGTCATCGACGGTGCGCACTGGCCGTCTGGCGCCGCGCATCGAAACGAGCCCTTGACGTTCGTCCCAAGCGACGTGCAGCCGGCGAGCGCGACAAGCGCAAGAACGGCCATACCGCCTTTGGCAGCGTAAGCTATCGCGGCCATCAGCTCGCTCCCTTCAACCATGTCTCGAGAAATTCGCGCGGCCTGAAGCCATGGACCACTTCTCCGTCGCTGCGGACGATGACCGGCGTCCCGGAGAATCCGTTCTTGCGAGCAAAAGCCTCATTTGCATCAAGGCCGCTTGTGTCGCACTTCCTCGCCTCCAGAGGCTCCTGCTCGTAAGCCTTCTGCAGAGCCTTCGCCCGATCGGTTGAACAGATCACCGCGTCTGAAATCGACCGTGTGCCCAGTACAGAAATTGGGCGTTCGACCACTTTGACGTTCATCGCCGCAAGCGTCTGGTGCAGACGGTTACAATACCCGCAGCGAAAATCGCTGAAGACCGTCACAGTGCGGCTGCCCGAACCCCATGTAATGGCGCCCGACGCCGGCAAGCCTGCAAGCGACACCTTCTCTGCGGGCGCAGCCACCTCCTTGGCTCCAGGTTGCGAAGAACTACCCGCGTCGGCATCCGGATCGCTCGCTCTCGCTGCCCCCCCAACGATCGTTTCCGGGCTGATTTCCAGTAGCCGCGCGGCGGTCAGATCCTGCCGGGTCTCCATGTCGTAGACTCGGCCGATGATAAGGAAGCGGCCGCCCCGGTCCGTATAAAATAGGTTCGACCCCGCCTGAATCTCGCACAATCCAGGAATCTTGCCGCAATCAACCGCCGCGATCTTCGTCTTGGGCAAACGCTCTGCAAGCGTCTTCAAAAGCGACGCATCGTCCCCGCTCATCGCGTAAACGGCGGAGCCTCCCGCCACTACGAGCAAAGACACGCCCAAAAATTTCGCCAGCTTGTACATGATCCACCTCAGTTTCGAATGAAGGTGCCGTCAAGGAACACCACCTCGACATCGGCGCCGGTGGGCATCTCGATGACCGGCTGATACTGCTCGGCCCGCTCGATCAGATAATCGGATACGGTATCGCCGGCCTTCGACACCCCTTCACCAAGACCGCCCTTGACGATGTCGCCTGTTGAAAGCTGCTGGCGCTGGCCGTTGACACTGACGTTCGCGCCGCTGAAGATTGAGTTCGCGTTTGCGGAGAAGCCGCGGCCGAAGCCACCCGCGAGCCCGGCCAGGAACGCCTGACCAATGAGCCCCCCTTCACGACTGACAACGCGCCCTCGCAGCCCGACTTTCCCTCCAAAGGAGATAAAGCCCTTCACTTCCGAGACCGCGAAGCGCCCACCGGGCTGCGGGCAGGTCATGCGCTGCAGCTTCACATAGACCTTCTCCGAGGAAAGATCTCCGTAGGCAGCCCCATTGACCATGCAGCCTTGGACTTGCGTCCTGTAGAGTTTCCCGTCCGAGAAGACCGACCGCGCAGGCCCGGTGATCCGCAGCAGAACGGGCAGAGGATCGCTTTGGCTGTGAACGTTTGTTGCCGCGTCAACGCCGACGACGACTTTGGCCGTCGCTATCGAATTAGGCGGCAGGAAATTTGGGCTGTCTGTATATGTTGCCGCCTGTTTTCCGCCCGCTTCGATCCTCTTTGCGTCACCCGAAGGACCCGGACTGCCACCATCAAACGAAACCAGCTTCACCTCATTGCTGCGACCTGTACCCGCTTGAACGCCGGATACGCCCAGCGCACGCGCCGATGCGAGAGCACCAGGCGCCGATGCTGAAGGGGCCGACTTCTGCAGGCTGTCCAGTTGCCCCTTCAGCTGATCGTTCTCGCGCTGATAGGCCTCCAAGACCCGCGTCGCGTCCGCCTTCATTTGCTCGTTTTCCTGACGAAGGCTCTGCACTTCATCCTGGACCTGATCGACCCGCGTCGCGGTCTTATCGACGCCCCTCAGCTGATTCTCCTGCGAATTGAGCTGCTGGTCGTACATCGTCATCCAATCACGATCGGCCATCTGCCGGTTCATGATCGCGTCGGTCGACACCTGCGTCTTGGCGTCGCCTATCACATTCTTGGTCGACTTCGAGCCGCTCCCGCCCAGAATATAGTACATCGCCAAAAGGCCCACGACGGCAACGCCCCCGTAGAGGATGAGTTTTTGACGCCGCTCCGCCGATGCATTCTCGGAGATCAGCCCGGTATCTTCGACGGCGTCATACTCGCCGCCCCGTTGCCCCTCGACGTCCTTGGCCTTGCGCTTGAAAATGTCCATCATAGCTCTCCTGCAGGAACCACCACGTAGGCTCCTGTCGCTTGGCCGGGGGCCAACGATGGGTTGGAAATGCTCACCGCGACAGCGCCGCGTGAGGCGATCAGGTCTTCGCCCAAAAGCACGGGCTCGCTTCCCGTGTTCTCGATGCGCAGCACCTTGCCCGCCAGCAACAAGCCGTCGTATTCGCTGACGAGCTGCACTTTCAGATTACCGACATTGACAGGCGCATGCGGCCGATCGTGGATCTCGAAACCTTCGGCCGGCTTCTGCTCGAACATCGCGCGCACCAAGCCAACCGCCTGCTGGTCGAGTGGCAAGCCCGATTTCAGAGCCATCGCCTCCCGTTTGGGCCTGTTGATCTCCGCATTGGCGACGAACACCTGTTTGGCTTCGGCGCCGGATACGCTGCAAACAAACTTGTAAACGAAGCCCTTCTTCGTCGTCCCGAAGAACGACAACGACGTGCGAACGTAGCCTTCGGGAACCGACAAGTAGATGTCACCTCGGGTCGCTTCGTGAACGACTGAAAAGTCCTCATTGGGATTGCCGCTCGATACTTTCGAGACCGACGCGAATTCATCGTCCTTGAGCGAGATTCTCGTGAGGTCCTGCTTAGAGGCATCGCATTGCACGGTTCCATTGTCGGCGACGGAAACTGTCTGATCGGCGAGAGCCGGTGCCGAAGACAGCAAACCTAGCGCCAAGATCACTGCTCCTAAGGAGCGCTTTGCCAGGCAATCGAGTGACGAGAGCAGCGCCGCTCCCGCGACCAATTCGCATTGGCCCAAGACGTTCGTCATTCGGTTTCATCCTTCTTGAGAACAACGCCAAAACCGAGAAGCTTGAGGCTCAGACCCTCGTATTTCCATGTGAAGCGGAAGACGCGATTCTCGCTGCGAACATCGCGCGCAGCGACAACCGTATGCAGAACGCCGCCGACCTCGCTGGTCAGCGCTTCGGGATCGACCCGTATCCAGTCGATCGTCACGAACTGGGTGACTTGGGAGCCCTGCTGCTCCTCGACGATCTTCGCGAGTTCCGCCTTCAACGGCCCGCGAGCCTCTGGAGCGGTAATCTTGAGGATGGAATCCATCCAGTACTGCAACGTCTCCGGCGATCGATTTAGAGTGAGGAGTGCCGCGTCGCGCGTCACCGCTTCCAGGTAGTCCGCCGAAACGCCCGCGGACGAAATCGCCATTTCCTTGGGCACGACAGGCTGAAGAATGACCTCGCGATCACGTCGGCTCGCGAACGTCAGAAGCGCGAAACAAGAAAGCAAGAGTGCGAGGCAAGCGATCGCCAGCAGATTTCGCTGCTTGAGTGCCCGCTGCGATTGCTCGTGTGCGAAAGCAAGATCCATATCAGCCCGCCATGACCCGAAGATGAGAGGGCGGGGCGACCTTCAGACCAAAGAAGCCGCCCGGCAGATGCCAGTAAGCGACATGCAGCACCCAGTGCATCGAGCGACCGGCTCGAAGTTTGCGATACCCCAGCCAGGCAGCCACTGACAGGGCGAGCCCGATGACGATGTGCTGGCTAAGAATCCCCCAGGTGAAAGGGATAACCATCACAAGGAATTCATCGAGCGTCCAAAAGCCAATAAGCTCCGGGTCGTCGAGATGCTTGGGAATGCTATACTGATCCATAAGACCGCCCCGAGGAGATTTCATGGGCCGCCGGAGACGTGCGGCCCATGAAATTGGTTCAGATGGTGGCGGTCACAGTCGACGTGACGATCGGCACGCCGGTGCCGGCGCCGACGCCGACCCCGACCGGAATCGCGACCTGACCGAGCGAGAAGCGACCCGAAGCCAGACCGACAACGCCGCCGGCGAGAGACAGCACCGTGATGATCTTGCCGCCCGAACCTTCGAGGAAGTCCGTGAACTTCGTCAGCGCCGTATCGAAGGTGCCGTCCGTGCCGGCGAACGCCATTTCCACACCGACCACCGACGCAAGCGCCGCCAAGCCGGCCGCGACGGCAATATTCTTGCCAACATTGGCAGCTTCCACTTTGAGAGCATTCATGAAGAGTACCTTTCCGTGTAATCCTGCGCATCTGCGCGAACACACCACGGAACAGACCCGGCGCTCGATCAATAACGCCCCGTCCTTTTTGTAACCACTTCTTAAATGAAGGCGGTCTATTTGATGAAATCGGGCATGATTCGGCACCCTGCACGGTTGCTTGCGGCACCACCTGGAGTCACGCAGTCTCCACTCCGGGTTCTATTTGCCCCCACAAGGAACAATATGCGCCCTCGCCTGGCGCTTTTGTGCGCCTCACGAGGCGAACATAGGTCGACCTACGGATACTCCGACCCATCGTTCCATGCCGAACCACATCGTTCAGCGCTCGAAGCAAGGCGCTTATCTACCGCCAGTTCCAGTGCTACCAGCGGCTCGGGATAAGCAGGGGCCTCCAGATCCGTGAACAGCGATTCAAGAGTTACCGTCTATAAGATGCGGGTAAACGAAAGTGCATTTGCGATGACACTGAACGCAATTCGGCAATTAAGCCGCCGTCATCTAAGATATGAAACCCTGTCCGGCGTTATAAACTACACGATATCGACTGATATCGCCCCCCCTTTCGAAGCCATTGAAGAATTACGTCTTGGAGCACCCTTTGATGGTGATATCCAGATTTTCCTCAGGCTGCATGCCAACAAGAGAGATCAATTCGAACACTTTCGTAAGCGGCTTCAAGAACTTGTGGATTTTCCTGTTTCCGCCCGAGAAACGGTAATCTTTTGCTGCTTGCTCGTGACACTCTCTGATTGAGGGCTTGCCAAAATCCTCTGTTTCCTCCCATAACAGCAATGCAAGTGCATTGGCCGTATAGGAGTCAGTCCCATACGGCTCAATGAAACCACACTTTGGGGTATTCATATGGGCCAGTTGATTCGGATGGACGCCGACGAGCAGAGCGCCGAAACCAACCCACGATCCAGCGCAGGCTTTGGGTATGCAGTGATCATCAGAGAAGCGATGGCCAGCCAGAATGTCAGCCTGCGCGAATTGCAACGACGAGGCGTCGTGAACGACCGGCTACGACGACAACTCTTCGAGAAAATCGAGGCAGGCCTAATAAGCGTTACCGAACTGCAGCAGGTCTACGATTGCCTCGGCATTGATCCCCTAAGAGCGATGGTCGCCGTCCAAGTCCTCAATAATCCGCAGGCCTATTTCGATCCATGCTGCGAAACGATCGCTGCCTACACCGAAGAACTGGGAATCGCTCTAAACGAGCAGCTCTCTGCGGTCCGGGGTGATTTCAAACCGATACGCAGAAACCTCTGCCGATCCCACGCGCAGAAGATCACAGAACAAATCTGCGCTCACCACGCGCGGGTCGTAGAGCGAGAGGAAACTCCGATCGCCTGACACTGTGCATCGGCCCTGCCATTGTTCAGCCTCCCCGTCCCTAGGAACAGCCGCGTAACGTTCCTCTCCGAGAGGAGTACCCACATGGCGATCGACCGAAAGGCAACGCACAGACAGCGCATGCGGGACCGCGGCCTGAGGCCACTGGAAGTCTGGCTGCCCGCGAGCCTCATCAACAGCATCGACGAATTGAAAAGGGACGGCGTAAGCCGTGACGCCGTCATTACCAACGTCATCAATTCCTACCTTAATCGAGAAAGGCACCAGAACGACGATGTAGCAATTCAACGCAACCCAGAATGAAAAAGGGCTCGGTTGGCGCCGAGCCCTTTTCATAACCCACTGGTGGGAAAAGCAGTCACTTTCTCCTTACCAGTCCAACCCTTTTGGCGCAACCGATTTTGCGCAGCGTTTTGCTGCGCTCCAACGGTACGCCAAGCCCGGCCGGGCGTATGCCCGACCTTCACTGGTCCACGAAGGAGGAGATAGCACAGACAAAAAAGACCCAGGCATGGCCCGGGCCCTTGGAAGGATGAGGCCTCCGCCTGAAAAGGCGGGCAGCGCCAAAAGTTCACGTCCGAAAATACGCCTCACCTTCGCATTCTACAAGATCTAACCCGCGCCTGCCGCGGAGTATGATCGCGTCTGTGCCGTCTCTCGCAACACGCGGGAGCGAACGAATGAGTATTGCCATATGTCCGGCCGGAATCGTGACGACCCACCAAACAAGTGCGTATCGCGGTCATTCCAGTGCGATCGGGGACTTAGTTAAACTCGCTGATCGGCTGCCTACCGAGATCCCGGAGTTGCTCACGCCGGCGGACAGATCTCGATGGGCGGCACTCGTGTATTCAAGTTTGAGGAACGCGGCTAACAACCTCGAAACCCCTAACAAACCACTTCGAGCACGACTGCTCTGTGCGCTGAATTACCTTGCGAAACGAGGTAGCGTGACCCATCCCATCACGCGAAACACCTGGGGTAAACTCTATGAGCTTTGCCTCATGTGCGCCCATGAACAGGACTGGTCAGCTCCAGCAGGTCCGGTAATGGGCGCAAGCAACAAAACACTCGAAGACCGCTGGAACATCCAGAACGCAAGGCGTGTGCTGCGCGAATTGGCGCGCTGGGGCATGATCATCCCCTTCTGCGCCAAGGGCAATGGGCATCGATCCTATCGTCGAACGGCAAGCGGGCCGATTGGATCTGGATGGTCATTGGCCCCCCTGCGCATCCTCGTGAAATCGATAGAGGACCTCGTTCAGACCGAGGAACATCTGAGGATGAAGAGAATCGAATTGCCTAGGCGAACCACAGACGCACTGCGGTCAGCCTCAACTCTCCTTCGCAGCGTAACCGACTGCTCGTGGGCGAACGAGGCAGAGCAAAAACTCGGAATGTTAAGGGCGCAAAGAGACCAGCTACGAAACGCTGACATAGCCGAGCTTCAGGCCATTTGCTCCGATGCTGAAGACTTCCTGCTCGAAGTAGAACAGCTACTGCAATCTGCGATCCGTTGCCCCGATTTTGCGGACGAGTCGTCCACTAGACCGGACGATACCGTCCACTACCAATACAGCGATTCAACAAACCAAGGTGAAAGTAGCAGCTCGGCAGAAGAGGAGTACGCGCACGACGGCCGCTCCCTTCCCGCTTCAAGGTCTTTAGGGGATACCTCTAAACCGGGTTTCGAAGATCCCTACGGCATCATTCGAAGCGGATTTTCGTGGCGTGAGACTTCTTGGCTTTTTCCCTTCACGCACGATCTGATCAATCTGCGTCATGGTCCTACCCGGTCGACACCACACGAACTGGCGCGGCTCATAGGCGTGTCCAACAACATCGCCGATGCCTCCGTCGCCGCGCTAGGCATCGCCGCAACGACACTGTGCTTGCTCATCACAGGCCAGCTCGTGGCGGAGAGTAAGATTCACAAATCAGCCGATGCCTATATGCGCGGAATAGTCCGTAAAGCCGCCGACGGCGATTTAAACATCGGGCATACTGTATTTGCGCGCAGGAGAACTGCGGAACACAAGCCCTTGGTTGCTTGTTAATGATATTTGCGTGAGTTGGGACTACACTTCAAGCATGAACCAAGCAGCGCTCATAGCCTGGACGTCCCTTTACATCGCGGTTGGCTGCATGGCGCTTATTTGCGGTGCTCTTGCCGCGGTAGCCACGTTTCTCGACCTGTTTCAAGGAAAATGGCGCCCCTCTTTTGCCACCCGCCTCGACATTGCCCTCGCCTTGCCCAAGATATGGCTGCGATGGCAACGAAACTATCTGCTTGGTACACCCGTAATCGCCTTCATTGCGCTGTATTTTGCCTATCATGTCGGCTTCGACGTCTTTTGGAACATCGAACCTACGGGATAAACGAAGCAAGCATCACCGATTGAGTTGGCACGCGCGTTCCGACCGGTTCATCACCACGACCCTGCTGGTGCTGCTCGATAGACGCCAAAATCTTACGAACATAGGCCCTCGTCTCGCGAAATGGCGGGACACCGCCATATTTCTGCACGTTGGCAGGGCCGGCATTATAGGCGCTCAGCGCCAGTGCCCAATTTCCAAACGCATCGAGCTGCTGCCGCAGATATCTCGCCCCACCTTCGAGATTGTCCGAGACATTCCACCGATCGGCAACGCCGAGAAGCCGCGCGGTGCCTGGCATAAGCTGAGTTAAGCCGGTTGCACCCTTCGGACTTAACGCCGCCGGATTATAGCGACTTTCCTGGACGATGAGCGCATCAAACAAATCTACGGGTACGCCGGCGCTGCAGGCGGCCGTGACCATCCGTTCGAAAAATCTGGCTCGCCGTACCTGCTGCTCTGCCGTCAACCCCGGGTAGGCCCGATATTGGCGTTGACCACATTGGGTTTCGGAGAGCCGCGCTGGAAAATCCCCAGTTACCCCGGCTCCGCCGCCACGCATCCATGACGGTATATACACCAAGTCTCCCGCAGATGATCGACTCGGCAATTCATCATCACCAAATCCGAGAAACTCCGACTGAAGGTTCAGTCCCGCAGATGCGGACGGATCATTTTCACGTCGAACCTCCGCCGCCGGCGTGTTGCCCGGCTGCAGCAATTGAAAGCCAACCGGTTGCCCTGAGAATGTCTGAACATCGGCTTCGCGAGCCTGGGCAGACCCTAGCCACCCCAAAGCACACGCCAGGGCCGTCATAATCGTCAACGTCTTCACATCAGACCTCGTTTCCAAAGCCTGGCTGTGGGTATCGCCGCGATGGCCTACACCCCCTCCGAACTGACATCAATCCGGTTTGTTCGCTGCGAGCCTTTGAGAACACGAGCGGTTGATGTCGCGGCTTTGCAAAATCGGGCTATTTTGAACAGCAGTTTGACATTTGACGCTGAATACTGGCATGAATATCAAAGTTGTTCGAAATTCTCGAATCAGGCCGGAGTGGTTCATCCATGCCATCGTATACCGTCAAAACACTTCGCGCTCTGACTCGCTCGTGCGAGGACATGCGCGACCGAGTCAAACAGATCGCATTCGAACCCGAAAATACCAAAGTGCTCAACCTTACGTTCGGTCCTGGCATTGCCGCCGAACTGGTCGGGCGTTCTGTTGAAGCTATCCGGCAAGCCGAAAAAGACGGTCGCCTGCCGCAGCCCAAGCAGCTGGGGAACGCTCGTCGATATTATACAATCGATGACCTCACACATATCCGAAAGGTGTTCGGCATCGAAGTCGGTAAAGCGTCCGATGAAGATGCTGTCGTCGTTGCAGTTCAGAATTTCAAAGGCGGCGTTGGCAAGAGCACCATCACCAAGCACTTTGCAGACTATCTGGCACTGCATGGCTATCGTGTTCTTGTGGTAGACTGCGATCCTCAAGCATCCACGACCACAATGTTCGACATCCAACCCGAATCGCTCCTCGACGACGAATGTACTCTAGGCGAATTTTTATCGCCTCGTAGTACCTTCGATGAATTCCCGAAGGCAATTCACGACACCGCTTGGCCGACGACCAAAATTGTCCCTTCCAGTCTTGGCCTGCAGGACGCTGAATGGGATCTCACTTCGACACTTACCGAAGGAAGCCAAGCTGTTCGAGAGAGCCTTCAACGGCTCAGGATCGGCCTGCAGACGGTCATCAAAGATTTCGACGTCATCCTACTCGATCCTCCGCCAGCCATGGGCTTTTTGGGCCTCAACGTAATGGCAGCTGCCTCGGGCATCCTTATTCCAGTGCCTGCCCGCCAACTCGATTACCTCTCGACCATACACTTCATGGAAACGATCGCTGAAAATCTCGAGATCCTGGATTCCCACGGAACGCCAGTCGACTACGGTTTCATTCGAATTGTGTGCTCCGCCTTCAACCCTGGCAAGCCGGGCGAACACGAAATGCTGCAGATGATGCAAGCGACCTACGCCAATTTTCTCCTGAGCCAGCCCATTCTGTCATCAGAAGAAATAAAGAACGCTACGCAAGCATTCCGCTCGATCTACGAAAGCAAGCCATCGGCTGCCACTGCGACATATCAGCGTTGCCGCGACAACCTTGATTCGGTCTTTGGCGAGGCTCTGCAACAAATTCGCCAACAATGGCCCTCTAAGAATCTTGCGATGCAACGAACGACGGACGATTCCGGGAGTATTGCAGCATGAGCCGTCCCCGCCGTCGATCAATTATCGGTGAGGCTTTGGCCTCCACTCCGGAAGCGGCCACCGATCAAAGCGAACCAGCGGCCCCCACAGCGCCGGAGCAACGAACCACGTTTACCGCGAAGCGTCTTGACGCATTCAGCGAAGCATCGCGCATGGTCAAGCGGCCCACCATCAAGCTCAAGCCCGCGGAATGCTCGATCTGGCCGGGCAACGCCCGCGACTATCAAGAACTGTCCGAAGACCGCCTACGAACCCTGATCGAATCCATTCAAGCCGAGAACGGAAACAAGATCCCCGTAGTCGTTCGACGTACCCCAAAAGCCCCCCTGCCCTATGAATTGATCATCGGCACCCGGCGACATTGGGCAGTTTCCTGGCTCAACGCCAACCACTACCCCGATATCGATCTTGTCGGCATCATCGATGATCTCGACGATGAAGCTGCATTTCGTCTCGCTGACATTGAGAACCGCGAACGCGAAGATATCTCCGACCTCGAGCGCGGACGAAATTACAAATTCGCTGTCGATACGTACTATGGCGGCGTCCAGACCCGCATGGCCGAGCGTATCAAAGTCTCAAAATCGATGCTGGCCCGCTACATCAGCCTGACCGAAATCCCCAGCATCATCGTATCCGCCTTCAATTCGCCGATGGACCTGCAAGTCCGTCATGCTGACAAGATCCTTCCTGCTCTTCGCGATCCAACCAAACGCCACAAGATGGAAGAAGCAGCTAAGGCCATTGCCGCAGAGCAAAGTTTCCGTCAGTCCGGTGACGAAGAGCCCATTGCAGGCAGCGCCGTCGTCGATCGACTTATTAAAGCTACGGCCAACCGCCCAAGAGGCAACACAAAAACCGTCATCCAGTCGGGCGACGTCGCAATCGGCCAGGTCGACCGTGATCGCTCAACCGGCCTTACGATTACGCTCAAGCCAAGCACCCTGTCCGCGGATGAAATTCTCGACGCAATCAAGCCGCTGATCGAACAGTCGAAAATTTTCCAATTACCGCCGCCCTCGTAGCGCCTCGACATTGACGGCATTCCCGGCACCGCTTGTCGACATTTTGAACGCCAAAATTGCACGGTTTCGTCTTGATTTTCATATACATACGTTGAATTTCCCACGCGTGGGAAACGCCGCTCCTCAGATAGGTTCACGCAGTGTCAAACAAGAACACAACCACGATCATAGACGGGAGGCCCGTCCAGTTCGAAATGTTCTTCACGCTGCCCGATTTCAGCGACATATCCCTTCGCGACTATCAGGAGACAATGCAGCGACCCTTCTTCAGCCTCTCCAAGAGGAAGCGGCTAAAGCCTATCGACTACGTCAGCCCCGACAAATCCGTTCGCGTCAACGTCTCGGCCAATCCTCAATACGGCATGGCAACGATCTGGGACGCGGACATCATGATCTACCTCGCCTCGCACCTTAATGAGCTGCGCGAGCGAGGGGAAAACGACCTCTCCCCTTCGATCCGCATCCAACCTGGCGACCTCCTCAAGCGTATCTGCTGGGGTGTGAGCGGCCGTGCCTATGAACGCCTGGTTGCGGCATTGGACCGCCTTCAAGCCACGACCATCAAGACGAACATCCGCGCGAACTCAAAGACCCGCGAAACGACATTCTCCTGGATCGACAGCTATACCCATCTTGTTGACGAGCGCACGCAACGCTCGCTCGGGATGGAAATCACGCTGTCCAAATGGTTCTTTGATGGCATTATGGACCAACGCAACATCCTCGCCATCTCTCCTCTCTACTTCGAGATCACCAGCGGTCTTGGCAAGTGGCTCTATCGCGCGAGCCGAAAACACGCCGGCGGCAACGGAGCAAACGGCTTCACGATCGGATTTGAAACACTCCATCAAAAGAGCGGCAGCGAAAGTTCGCTGCCCTCCTTCAAAAACAAGATTATCGAGCTCGCCAGAGCGAACAGCCTTCCAGACATTAGCCTTGAGGTCATCGATCCCGACACCGCAAGGCCAAAACTCAAGATGGTAATGCGCAAGTTCCTCAAGGAGGAGCCGCCATGTGATGATCAAGAGCCCCCTGCCCTGCGCTCCGCTTCCCGGGCCATTGAACCCGAGCGCACCGCCGTCTCGCGTCCTGCACAACAACGTACTTCAGATGCACCCGATAATGAATTTGTGAGTGTCGAAGCCGCTCGAAACGTGATTGCCAACGTAGCCGACCTGCTGAAGGCAAACGACCTCGAAACTCCTGCAGGAGCGGCCTCTAGCGAACCGTCGGGCCAAAGGAAACGGAGCGCCACCACCCGAGCAGAGCGAATACTCGATCCAGGCGTATACCACGCCATAAGAACCGAGTGCCCTGGCTGGGACCTCGACGTTATGATGAAAACCTTCGACGCGTTTCTCAACGCAAATCCCGAGGAATTGCCGCACAACTACTCGAAGCGCTTTCTAGGGTTCATGCGCAAGCATCACGAGCGCAACAAATATCAACTTCGACAAGGTTAAACGTCTCGCGCCTCTCGCCCTGCACACGAGACCGCTGCCCTCATCCTCTGCCCTCCCGGGCCCCTCCCCACGCAAATGCCTGGCCCACGGTCGCGCCGACGTGTTTTCAGGAATCGGACAATTCATCGATCCGCCCGCGCCTACCTTTGCAACGCCGTCGAAGGTAGACAGTGTGTTAGGCCCCCTTCCCTGCCTAATTCAAAGGTACGGAGCCATCACTCGAACGTGGAATAGATCGCCAAAATGCGCGCGATTGAGGCGCTTATGCCTCCTCTCGCGCGTTCACACCGCGATTCATGTCAACAACCACGCCAACCCGACATGAACCGCCGAGAATCGAGAAGATCGACCTTCCCGAAAACACGATACGACGTTTGACACACGTTCCCGAAAACACGTTCCTCAAGCCTTCGCAGATGCCAGACACCCCATACATCCGCCGCAATTCCAACATCATAAGCCATCATGCTCGCGACATCCGGCTGAGTTATCCACACCGCGCCCTTGGCCAACGTACTTTCAGATGCGGATCGACGTGTTTTCAAATCAGCCGCAACGTACTTTCAGATCGAATCCGACGTGTTTTCAGAATCTGTCCACAACCAGCGACTCGCCGGTTTTCTGGACAAGTTCTGCGCTGGGAAATGCCGCTAACTCTTTAACTTCACCCTTAACACCACTAACGCGCATTCCGCCTGCGGCGGGATCTTCGATATGAGATCAGGAAAGGAGATTCTCCTACCTGCAGCACATCAACGCATTGTTAGGGCAGGGCAGGAGGCTCCTGCAAACAATCACCTCCCCAGCATTTCATCAACCTCCTCAGCCCTCAACCATTCGAGCCTTGGACAGTACCGCTTTCCTTGATATGAGAACATACTTGGAACGGCTTGCATTTCCCGGGATCGGAAACCGTGTGGATCGTACCTCGTGACACCAATGGCCTCAAAAGCCGGACTGCTATACCGGAGGCCTTACGCAGCGCCCTGGTGCGCTGGTACGTTGGAAGCGGTTCCGACGCCGATCATCGAGCGGCTGTTTCTCTCGTCGTCACCGCTCGAGAAAACGCTCAATGGATCGCCTGCGACTGTTTGAGCCACGAGCAGACACCTCCGCTCATCAGCCCGGCATATCTGTCGGAAGCTGAAACCTATTACCTCCGCCGTCTCACCGGCAGACCGCATCACCATCGTCGCTGCCCTCTCTATCTCCCCCCTTCACCTGACAGGATTCGCGAACGCCCAAACGACAGCCTTTTTGAGATCGAATATCCCAAAGGACTCTTCTCAGCCCACAAAGAGGCGCCTGAAAAACTAGCCCAGAAGCCGCTTGAGGATGATCCTGACGATCGCAGTCGCGGAGTTGCCATACCACGTCTGGGTCGCTTGATGTGGATGCTTCTGGAGGCGGGACACACAAATGTCTTGCCCCCGCTTCCTCCGCACGGATCACCTAATCACGGGTTGAACCATGAATTCGCTCGTCTTCATGCCGCGGCCGAACGTTTTGAAATCGCGCCCCACGTCAAATTATCGGATCATCTCTATTTCAACGTGAAGCAATGGGAATCCCGTCGGGTACAAGCACGATTGCGCGAAGCGGAACGCGCCTGGCCCGAAGGACATGCACCACAGGCATTTCTCGTCCTTGAGGCTCATGCCATTTCAGGCACGACCATTCACACGGGGTTGGGCGACCTCGATATTCGAAATCGCATACAGCACACCGGCATCATTCGCGCCAAGGTCGAACCACCCTTCATCGCTTTGGTCGTTATCGGCGAACACAATCCGCGTGAGGGATACCTGCCGTTACGGGCCTACGCGCAGCCAGTGTTCAAGGGAAACAGGTTCATACCCGTCGACCGGCATAGTGATCGCGTTCTCCTTGAAACGCTCACCACGCTTCAATACAAGATGCGCCGCAAACGTGTCGAACTAGCCGTCAAAAAACCGCTATTCGACGTCGTCACGCATGCCGGGATGGTAAGACCAGACGCGATCGTGGCATTTCTCGATCACAGGACAGGGCTCGAGGCTGACTTTGCGATCCAGCTCCTCAGGGAGCGAAGCCCACAATATCTTGAAATGAAAGCCCTTGAACGCAAACGTTTCGAGGAGTTTCACCGGACTATGACATTGGATGTCCGTGATCTCGAAAATGGCGATGTCATGGCATCACTAGAACAGATGATAGATGATGCTTAAAATGAAGCCCCGTCACTCGTGAGAGAAACAGGGCTCCCCCATGTGGATGTTGGGTGATAGCCTTGGAGACACCTCTATAGCAACACCCCTGTAATTAAATATTATTAACCAATCTTATCCCCAAATACTCAAAATATATAAAATATGGCTCAATGCATAAATATAGTATTCACGAGAAATTTTCTAGAATTAGATGTACTACGCCGGTTTGGTAGCAGTACCACGCTGCAACAGCTTTTGAGGGAAGCGAGGAAAGGGAAGGGCGTAATTTGAGGAGAAGATCCCGTGACGCACAACCCGACATCGGAAACCCTGGATATTGTCAAACGTCTCGGCGGCCAATGGCACGGCCATTACGCCTTGTGCAGATGCCCCGCGCATAATGACCGGAAGCCCAGCCTCAGCATCAAGCAGGGCCGCCGGTCCATCCTCGTCCACTGCTTTGCCGGCTGTTCCGGGCAAGCAGTCATGTCATCGATCCGCCGCGTCCTCGGGCGATCGGTAGAGGACCAGAATCCAACGGTCGCTCCACACCGCTTACCCAATACCTCATTTAGGCAGATCTGGGAGCAAGCCGGGCCGATCAGTGGAACACTCGCCGAGCGTTACCTGAAGGAGATCCGGGGCATCACGTTCATCCCCAAAGACGTCCGTTTTCATCCGCGTTGCCCAAAGGGGAAGGGGAGGGACGTCCAATACCTCCCGGCACTCATCGTAGGCGTTTTCAGGTTAGGCCAACTTTGCGCAATCCAGCGTCAGTTTCTCGATCCCACTACTGCTGAGCGGACCGCACGAATGATGCTGGGCAATTCCCGAGGCGGTATCTGGCCAAGCTATCATCCCGGTACGAAACTCCATCTTGCGGAAGGTTTCGAGACGGCCTGCGCTTTCCAACAGATCAAAGCGCTGCCTGGCGCCACATGTTTTGGCGAGCGCAACTTTAGTATCGTCACGCCTCCAAGCCACATCAAGGGTATCACACTGCTCCCGGACAATCAGGCCCAAGCCATCTCCCTGGCCAACACGGCAATTGCGGAACGCAGCACCGAAGATGTCCCCATCGACATGCTTCCATGCCCCGATGGGTTCAACGATTGGGCCGACATCATCGCGCCGAAACGACCCTAACGATCATTGCCCGCGGTCACGTATCCTCGCAGCCGCGTACATCCGACAACACAAAATCGGCATCCGCACAGAACAATCGCTCGCCGGCCTACGGCAGGCGAACATCCCTGGTTCCTAGCCGACCCAAATCGTTCAACACGCATCGAAAGCAAAAGAGGAGAGGGGGGAGTGTGGGGTGATCTGCGAAGCCGCAGATACCCCAAGGAGACCTCCATGTCCGATCTTCTCGATTACACCGTCGTCAACGACGCGCAGGCCGCACGCAAGATCGCAGCGCACTTTGCAGTAGGCGGGTCCGTTACGCGACGCCAACTCAACGCGACAATGTCCGAGACGTTCGGAGGCAGCGACGCAGACGGCTACTGGACCCAGCGTGACAGTTTCGAAATGCTCGAACACGCTCTTGCCCTTCACCTCGCCAGCGATGTGCATCGTATCGACAAACTGGCAGACATCGCCATCTCAAGCGCGCTGATGCAGCGCCTGCCGACCCAGACCGTGCGAAGCGAGGAGCAAATCGAGCTTCAGCAGTTCTCGACCCCCGCAGACATCGCGGCGCTGGCCATGCTGCTCGCCGCGATCGGCGACGACGACATCGTGCTCGAACCGAGCGCTGGCAACGGCCTCTTGATCGCCCAGGCCCCGCGCGGTCGCGCGCTCCAACTCAACGAAATCGACCCGCGCCGCCGTGATCGGCTCGCTCACATCTTTCCCTATGCAACGATCACCGCCAATGATGGCGCGTCGCTGGTCGCGCTTCACGCGGATCTTCCGCGCCCGAGCGTCGTCCTCATGAACCCGCCGTTCTCGCGCAGCATCGGCCGCGGCGCCGATGACCTGGCGGCGCTCCGCCATCTGCAGGCCGCGATCAAGCGGGTCAGCCCGGGCGGCCGCGTCGTGGCCATCATGCCCGACTGGTTCGGACCCTGCGCCCGCCTGCGCACGGCCTACGAGGCGATCCTCGCCGGTTGCACCGTGCGCGCATCGCTCCGACTCCAGCACTGCTACAGGAAACACGGCACCGACATTGCCGTTCGCCTCTATGTCATCGACAAGATCGCCGGCAACCTCATGCCTGCGGTCATCGAGCGCGCGGCCGTCCTCGACTTCCTCGATACCGTCGACATCCCGGCTCGCATCAAGCTCGAGCCCGTCGCGAACCTTCCGGTTCACCATGTGCCTGCGAAACCGACTTCGCTGTTCGGCGCCGCGCGCAAGACCAAGCTGGCCGCTCCGCGTCCCTACCACGCGCCCAAGGCCAATGCGGTCCTGCCGGTCGGCTATAGCAAGCTGAAAGAGCCCGCACCTCTGGCCGAACAGGTCGGCGTCTACTTGCCCTACCGGCCAAGCCGCATCGTCTTTGACGCCGCCGGCGAACACCCGACCGCGCTCGTTGAATCGGTCGCGATGGGTTCGATCCCGGCACCGATCCCCACGCACATCCCGCATCTGCCCGAGCGCACCGTCAGCGAACGCCTCCTGTCCTCCTCCCAGCTCGAGACCGTCGTGTATGCAGGCCACGCATGGAGCCAGACGCTGCCCGGCACCTTCAAGCCTGCCAAGGAGGGCGTTGGCCTCGACATCGATCCTGAAGGTCGCAAGTACCGCAAGGGCTTCTTCCTTGGCGACGGCACTGGCGCGGGCAAGGGCCGCCAGATCGCTGCCTGCATCCTCGACAACAAGCTGCAGGGCCGCCGACGCCACATCTTCATCACCAAGAACGAGCCGCTGCTCGAGGACATCCGCCGCGACGTCACCGCGCTTGGCGGCCTCTCGGCCGACGTGCAGCCGCTCTCGAACTGGAAGATCGGCCAGCCCATCACGATGGACGAAGGCACTCTGTTCGTCACTTATCCGGGGCTGCGATCTGGCCGCTCGGACGCAACCCGCCTTCAGCAGATCCTCGATTGGGCAGGGCCCGACTTCGATGGCGTGATCGCTTTCGATGAGGCTCACGAGATGGGCGGTGTCGCAGGCGGCGAGGGCGCCCTTGGCAAGACCGAAGGCTCCCAGCAGGGCATCTGCGGCGTCCTTCTGCAGAACCACCTTCCTGATGCGCGTGTCCTCTACGCTTCCGCCACTGGCGCCTCTGACGTCAATAACCTCGCCTACGCCGTGCGCCTCGGCCTCTGGGGGCCGGAAACCTCCTTCCCCGACCGGGAATCGTTCATCTCCAATATCCGGCAGGGCGGCATCGCGGCGATGGAACTGGTGGCCCGCGACCTCAAGGCGCTCGGCCTTTACACGGCGCGCGCGCTCAGTTTCGCGGGCGTCGAATACGAAGTGCTGCGCCACGAACTGACACCTGCCCAGATCGAGATCTACGACACCTATTGCCGCGCCTGGCAGGTCATCAACACCAATCTTGCCGCCGCACTCGAAGCGACGAACGTCGTCGACGCCCTTGAAGGGAAGACGCTCAATTCGGGCGCGAAGGCCGCCGCTCGCTCGCGCCTGGAAGGCACGCGCCAGCGCTTCTTCGGTCAGGTTCTGCTTTCGATGAAGCTCCCCACCGTGATCGCGGCGATCGAGGAGCACCTAAAGCAGGATCATTCCGTAGTCGTGCAGCTGGTGACGACGGCGGAGGCCATCCTCGACAGGCGCCTTTCGGAGATGACGGCCGAGGAACGCGCCGAGCCGCAGATCGAGCTGTCTCCCACCGACCAGATCGTCGATTACCTCAAGCGTGCCTTTCCGACTCATCAGATGGAGGTCTTCACGGACGATACCGGCGCCCAGCATTCCAGGCCCATGCGCGATAAGGACGGCAACCCGGTCCACAATCCCGAAGCCATCGCCGCGCGCGACAACCTGATCGAGCATCTTTGCGCGCTCCCGCCGATCAAGTCGGGTCTCGATGCCCTGATCGAACATTTCGGGCCGGATCGGATTGCTGAAGTCACCGGGCGTTCCAAGCGCCTGATCACCGGGCCGGACGGCCGCCAGAAGGTCGAGACGCGCACGCCGCGCACCAGCCAGGCCGAGGCCAGCGCCTTCATGAATGACCAGAAGAAGGTTCTCGTCTTCTCCGATGCAGGCGGCACGGGCCGATCCTACCATGCCAGCCTCGACGCGGTGAACCAGCACCGGCGCGCCCATTTCCTGCTCGAGCCGGGCTGGCGCGCTGACCGGGCCATTCAGGGTCTCGGTCGCACGCACCGCACCCATCAGGCATCGACGCCGCTGTTCCGGCCTGTCACCACCGACTGCAAGGGCGAGCTGCGCTTTACCTCGACGATCGCCCGCCGCCTCGACAGCCTTGGCGCCCTCACGCGCGGCCAGCGCCAGACCGGAGGGCAGGGCCTCTTCGATCCCGCCGACAATCTTGAAAGCGATTACGCGCGCGACGCCCTCGTCTCGTGGTTCCACCTTCTCTATCTCGGCAAGCTCAAGAGCACGAACATGACCGAGTTCATTGACCTGAGCGGGCTCGAGATCACCGAGGGCGACGGCGTCCTGAAGGAAGACTTGCCGCCGATCCAGCGCTGGCTCAATCGCCTGCTGGCCCTGCCGATCGGGCTGCAGAACAAGATCTTCGAGGAATATCTCACCCTCGTTGAAACCCGCGTTGCCGCGGCACGCGAGGCCGGCACCCTCGATGTGGGTGTCGAGACGATCACGGCCGACAGCGCCCGCGTCATCAGCGACACGATCCTGCGGACCGATCCCGGCACCGGCGCCACCACGCACCTTCTCACGATCGAGATCGCACGGCG
>NZ_JALHLE010000027.1 GCF_022832385.1 Novosphingobium album (ex Hu et al. 2023) | reverse complement strand
GAAGCTCGTCAACTTCCGTCTGTTCCCCCGGCAGCGGACGCACCGCAAGGAGCGCGGTCATTGGTGGTGCACTCTCTGTTCCATTATCAGTCCGCATCCTGACAGGACTTCCGCAACGACGGGTATGTGCTGCAACACAAAAACCATTTGCAGCTGAGGGTTACACCAGGAATGACGAAGGGTGCTATGCGCCAGACTCAGCTGTTTAGAATTGAGACAGCCCGGCCGCGTAATCTTTACGAATGATTGCCCATCGTTTTGCTGACACCGTCGACGAGCAGGTCGCAGTCGAGCATTTTCCGGGTCCGACTGCGGCCTTCAGGCAGGTTGGGCATCCGGTCCGGCGCAAGGAGTGTCTCGGTGGAAACGGGTCGGAACACAATTGCATCACGATTCCCAAATCGGATATGCTGCTTGTGGTTGCGACGCCATGGCTCGAGGGTTTTCGGGCAGGTTTTCGATGGCGCAGGCCGGTCGGGAACAGTGTCGCGCCATTCTGGCGCGCTATGGTGTCACAGGCCACAATGCACTAGCAGGTGAATCAGGAACCCGGCAGGAGACAATTCAGGAATGCGTAACGAACTCTTGCGGCCGCTGGCAGCGCTCTTGCTGCTGACCGGATGCGGCGGCGGATCGGGCACGACAAGTACTCCCACGCCCACATCGACTGCCACGGCTACGCCAACTCCCACGCCGACGCCAACTCCCACACCTACTCCGACGCCCACTCCAACCCAGACATTTCCCTATACGCCGATCGCCGCGCTGACCGCCTCGGTTGGATCGAGCTTGCCGCTCGGCAAGTGTATCAACATGGGCAATCAGCTGGAGGCCCCGAACGAAGGCGACTGGGGCCGCAAGATTCTGGATTCCGATTTCCCGTTCATCAAGTCGGGCGGGTTCGACACCGTTCGCATCCCGATCCGCTTTTCCGGACATGCCGGCAGCACATCGCCCTATACGATCGATTCCACGTTCATGACGCGGGTTCAGCATGTTGTGTCGACTGCCAACAATGCCGGATTGAACGTCATCATCGACATGCATGCATATAGCGAAATGAGCACCGATCCTGCGGGCCAGCTCGATCGTTTTGTCGCGATGTGGCAGCAGATCGGCGCAGCCTTTGCTTCCTACCCGTCAAATGTCTGGTTCGAATTGCTGAACGAACCGACCGGATCGCTGACCAACAGCAACCTGCTTGATGTCTATGAACCGGCCCTGGCGGCCATTCGCACCACCAACCCGTCGCGACTGGTGATCATGGGAGGCGGAACGACGTCCAACATCAGTTCTCTCGCGACGCTGAAGATGCCGAACGATCCCTATGTCGTTCCCACCTTCCATTACTATGACCCCATGGAATTCACGCACCAGGGGGCGACATGGATCACTCCCACGCCGCCTCTGGGTACGACTTTCGGAAGCGATACGGACTACGCCAATCTCAGTGCGGATCTCGCGCTGGTGACTGACTATTACACGCGGACGGGCCGCGTGCCGTTCGTCGGGGAATATGGCGCCTACGAGATCATCGATACGGACCAGCGTGCGACCTATTACGGGGCGGTGAGCCACGCTTTCGCTTCGATCGGCATACAAAGCTGTGCCTGGTCCTATGTGAATACCTTCCAGCTGCGCGGCAGTTCGGACTGGATTACGCAGATCACCGATCTGATCACGACAACCACCACCAAGTAACCGGCAGGAAGCCCCCGGCGCTCAGCTTTCCAAAAACGCGCGGGCGAACTGGTCGCGCAGGGGCTTGGTGATGTAGGAGAGCATCGTGCGGCTACCCGTCGTGATGAAGACTTCTGTGGGCATGCCCGATTTCAATTCGATGGCACCATGCCGCTTGAGGTCTGCCTGGGACAGCCTGACACGGGCGCGGAAGTAGCTGCTCCCGGTCCGGGGGTCCTGTGCCCGGTCCGCAGATACAAATACGACCTTGCCGGTTATCTCGGGCGTCGAGGGTGCGCTGAACGCAGAAAAGCGTACGCGCGCAGCCTGCCCTTCATGAACCTGGTCGATGTCCAGCGGACTGATCTGTACAGCGACCTCCATCAGGTCATTGTCGGGAACGATCTCTACGATTTGCTGTGCCGGCGGAATGAAAGTGCCGACAGTGCTGAACGCAAGCTTGTCGACGACACCGCCGTAAGGAGCCCTCACGGTGCTGCGATCGAACGTGTCGCTGGCTGACGCTGCCCGGACCCGCTGGTCGTTCAGTTGCGCGTTCACGGCCATCAACTGGGTGCCGGCATCAGACCGCGCGGTCTGATCGAGATTGATGATCTGCTCGCGCACCTCGCCGATCCGGGCCTGGCTTTGGCCAATCTGGGCCGACAGCGAAGCAGACTGGCCTTTCAGTTCCACCGCGGTGCGTTCAAGCTGGTTGAGGCGGTTGATGGAGACCAGGCGCTTTTCCCACAATTTGCGCAGGCCGTCGCGCTCCGGGACGATCAGGGTATATTGCTGGTTGGTCGCCGTCATCTGAGATCGGCTGGCAACGATATCCTGCTGGTATTGTGCGATGCGCTGGGTCAGCTGGCCGCGCATGCTGGCATTCTTCTGCCGGTCCAGCTCGAACAGTCGCTGCTGATCTTCCATAGCCTGCGTTGCAGCGGGATCCTTGCTGTTCACCAGTTCGTCCGGAAAGACGATCGAAGGCCGGGCCAGTTGAATGGCTTCAAGCCGGGCGCGGGTGGCCAGCAACTGCGTGACGGTCATGCCCGCATATTCGGCGTTGGCACCGCTGACTGTCGAATCAAAGCGGATCAGCACGTCTCCCTTTTTGACGTGGTCACCTTCCTTGACGAGTATTTCCGAGATCACGCCCCCCATGGGGTGGGCGATTTGCTTGACCAGCGATTCTGCCTGGACCTGTCCTGAGCCGGTGACGGCACTGCCCATCGGCAGCAAAGCCGCCGCGCCGACTATGCCGACTACGAAGACCGAGACCGAAAGGGTGGCGGTGCGCACCGAACCCGCCATGCTTTCGCGCATCTGGTCGGCAGCCTGCAGGGCCTGCCTGGCCGTGGTGACTTCCATCAACATCGTGGACATGAGTGTTTCCTGACAGGAATTTCAGGCCGATGCGGCAACGCGGACGGCGGGCGTTTGGCGCGAACCAGGCTGGAGCACACGGGAAAGGACTTCGTCTTTCGCCCCGAAATCGCGAGCCTGGCCGTTATTGAGGAACAGAATGTGATCGAGGGCATCCAGTACGACCGGACGGTGCGCCACGACGACCACGATGGCCCCTCGCTCCCGCGCGCTCCTGATCGCCTGGATCAGGGCAATGTCGCCTTCGTTGTCGAGATTGGCGTTGGGTTCGTCCAGTACCAGCAGGAAGGGATCGCCGAACAGGGCCCGGGCGAGAGCAATACGCTGGCGCTGCCCGCCGGACAGTGCAAGTCCGTCAGAGCCCACGGGCGTCTCGTAGCCGAGCGGAAGCTGGACGATCATGTTGTGCGCGTTGGCGGCCTTGGCCGCAGCGATGACCTGTTCACTGCGTACGGCAGGGTCGAAGCGGGCGATGTTCTGGGCGATCGTCCCGTCGAAAAGCTGGACGTCCTGCGGCAGATAACCGACGTGGCGCCCCAGATCATCGGGGTGCCATTGCTTGATGGCCGCGCCATCGAGCCGCACATGGCCAGCGATCGGCTGCCAGATCCCGGTCAGGGCGCGGGCCAGAGTGGACTTGCCAGAACCGCTGGGGCCAATGATGCCGATGCCGCTGCCTGCCGATAGTGCGAAGTTGATGTTGCGCAGCGTTGGCCGGCCCACTGCGGGCGGGCCGAGCGTGAGGTCCTCCACCGACAGCCTGTCCTTGGGCGCGGGCAATCTGGTGAATTCGCCGTAGGACGGAAGCCGGGCAATCAGTCCGTTGAGACGGCGCCAGGCATCGCGTGCCGATGCAAAGCCGCGCCAGTTTGCGATGGCCTGATCGACCGGGCCGAGCGCGCGCGCGGACAATATCGAACTGGCGAAGATGATGCCGCCCGAAGCTTCGCCGCGGATAACGAGCAAGGCGCCCACCGTCAGCACGGCTGACTGCAGAAACTGGCGGAAGCCCTTGCTGACCCCGCTCAGAAGTCCCGCAAGCCGCGAGTAATGCTGCTGTTTTTCCAGGTAGTGCGCGTTGATGGAAAGCCACTGATCGTTGGTCCGGCCTTCCATGCCCAGTGCCTTCAGGGATTCGGCATGCCGGCGGTTCGCCTCGGCTACAGCGGAACGGGTTGCCGATATCGCGGCGAGTTCACGAATGCCACTGGCGGACAGGCGTGCGTTGAGCACGGTCAGCGCGATCATGATGACGACGCCGGCCAGAACCGCTGTGCCGAGCCAGATATGCAGCATTGTTATGAATACGAGGAACAGGATAATCCACGGCAGGTCGATGAGGGCCGCCGGTCCGGGGGAGGCCAGGAAGGACCGGACCTGGTCAATGTCGCGGACGGGCTGCATCGTTTCGACCGCGCTGTATCCGTTGACCGAAAGGTGGCTGATCGACTGATGGATGCGGGGAGCGAGTTCAAGGTCCATCGATGCCGCGATCTTGGACAGGATGTTGCTGCGCAAGACGTAAAAGAAGCTCTGGAACGCATAGATCATCGTGATCATCAGCAGCAATCCGAACAATGTCGGAAGGCTGTGGCTGGGCAGCACTTCGTCGTACACCAGCATCATGTAGATCGAGCCGCCCAGCAGCAGGATGTTGAGAACGATGCTGAGCAGAGCGACGGTAACAAGACCGGATCGTGCTTTCTGGAGCACCTGATCCAGCGGTTTGTTTGCGCGCTCCTCAAAAGTTGCGGCCATTTCCAACTATAACCTTCGTGCAACAGTGCGCAGACGAGCCCTGATGATTGCCAGTTCCCCGGGCGACCCGCGTCATCCCGGAGCATCGCCGCGCCCTGCTGTGGACACAGCCATGCGACCGGGAAGCTAGCGGACGATGGTTAATATTCGGTCTATAGGTGGTTCAGTCGGCAGGATCCGGGCAGGGCGCCGCAAAGGTGTCGAGGGGGCACGCCGTCGCCTGAGGATCCAGGTTCAGCGTGCCCGCGGGCGGTCTGCGTCCACGTTGCCTTCCACGGTGCAGTCGGTGCAGCGGAAGACGCGCACCATGACTTTGTTCTGCGCGTCGTCAGGCATTACGGCTACATTGTTGGTGATGACGCAATGGCGGCAGTCATAAACCGCGACACCGTTCACGCGGTACGCGCGTATCCAGTTGTCCGATATGGTGATGCGATCGAACCCGCCGTCGTCGATGCCGTTGCGGATGTGGTTGAAGGCCGTAAAGCCCTGCATCTCGCCATCGGACCGGTTGCGTAACAGTTTCACATCCTGGGTAATGCCCCGCTTGGGGGAAGACCACATCTGGATGCAGTCCGGGTGCGCCTCCCCGGTGTTGAAATTGCGGCATGTGCTGTCAGTTACGGTAATGCGCTGGGATGAACCGATGTTGATGCCGTCGATCGTCATGTTGTCGATCTCGGCCCGCGTGACTTTAACATCCTGAGACTGGGCAATGACTAACCCGCGCGTTGCGGAGGTCATGTGCACGGCGGAAAATTCGATGTTGCGGCTGTTGCGGACGTGAATGGCATACCCCGTGTTCACCCTGCCGAAACTGCCGCCGACAATGCGCACCCCCTGCGAATTCGTAACCTCGAGCGTGGCCCGGGCCATGCCCATGTCCAAAGTGATGGGCTGGAGCCATTTCTTGCCCTGGATTGAGATTTTCCCGTAGTCACCAGCGGCGAGGACAATTTTCTCTCCTGCGCGCGCATTGGCGATGATGGTATCGAGCGTGGCAGGAGTGGCGGTGGCCGCAGAGGCTGCGATGAACACAAGAAGCGACATGGGTTGACCTCCCAGAGAAATCCATCCCCCTGTAAGCGTGACCGCCAGAATCAGCCCTCCGGCAATAGCAAAGACAGCTAGTTTACCCAAGGCTTTCCAATCGGTTGTCAGGCGTAGGCGGCTGGGGCGTCGAATTTGCCATTGGGTACTTCAGGTCCGTCAGATCGACGGGGCAGTATGATTGCAGGCGGCGGTTCCCCGATGCGTAATCGGCAGGGAGCCGATCCCTGATCACGGTTTCAAGCTTCGTGCGGTAGTGCGTGGAAAAAAGGCGCTGATGATATGCGAGCCGATACAGGAAATTGCCCAGCGGTGTCAGCGATCGGGGGGCATCCGGATAGAGTGGAGTCGGCCGTAGCCGGTTTGCCAGCCGCAGCAGTGGCGTTCCTCCATCCGGCGGACTCTTGCCCGCCCCCATGTTGGTAGACGGCATTTCATCTCCCGCGAGCCCGGGGACACCGCAGTGCTTCAATATGGCTTCCAGAAAGGCGCGGGGGTTCTTCGCCAGCAGCTCCTGCGGAAGGACCAGTACGCTGTCCGGTCCGAATACCCGGGCATATTCGTCCGCCAGCAGGTCAAAGCGCAGGCAGATCGGATCGAAGCCGTAATAGCCGGGCTCGCACGTATCATTGAGATCGAAAAAGCCTGCTTCGGCCAATGAGCCGCCCCGCTTGATATACTGCTGGTAAAGCGAGCGCATGGCTGCCGATTGACGGCGTACGGTCAGCAAGATCTTCGCTTCCGGAGCAATCGCGTGGAGGCGCTGCACGTACGCCTTTGATTCCCGGGCGCCGAAGAAGGGGTTGGCCACGAGATTCTCGTTGCTGATCACATCGATCGCGGCCTTGGGGCCTTCAGCACGGCGCAACGATATCGCGTGGCGGGCGGCTTCCGGATCGAACGCAAAATCGTGCGGTCCCACGATCCACTTCTGCACGTCCGCCGGCTGCATTAGCATACGGAACCAGCGGGCATCCGTGAACAGCTCGTTTTGCAGCCAGGTTGTCGCTGTCTTGTGGAAGCCGGGATGGATAAGCAAAGTCATAGCACGATTTTCCGCGTCACGGGCTTGACCTGCCCGGTTATGATATTGATGCCGGTAAGGTGGCGGACGGCCACGAAGCTGGCGACGTTGCGTGCTGCCATGGTCAGGCCGATGAAAACGCTGACGCCCGCGAGCCCGCCCCATCGCGCCGAGAGCGGAGCGAATATCAGAAGAAACGCCAGGCTGGTAAGCGTAATCGCCAGATTGGTCCGTTCCTGTCCGCACATCGCCAGGGTCAATCCGCAGGGGCCAGTCGCCACATAGATCGCCTGAACAACCGCCATGATCCGCAGCACCGGGACTCCGGCCACGAACTCGTCTCCGACAAGCTGCAGGATCTGCGGGGCAAACACAAACATGGTGAGCAGCACGGGCGCTGCGAATGCAAGGGAAAGGCGGGTTGCGCTGCGGCCCAGTAGTGCGATCCGTTTCAAATCGCCTGCCGCCCGGGCGGCACTTATCCGGGCGGAGAACACGCTGTACAGCCCGACGGTGATGATGGAAAGGACGCTGCTCACCTGATAGGCGACGCGATAGAGCCCCGCCTCATAGACTCCCAGGACGCCGGCCACCGTGACAAGGCTGTACCAGTCGGCGATGTTCAGCGCGATTGCCACGCTCCACAAAGGCAGGGCGACCTTCAGCAGGTCGCGGAAGGGAATGCGCAACCCGGTGCCGTCCGAGACCGTGTAACGCAGGCCCGCCAGAACGGCGCCTGCGCCGGTGATGATTCCTGCCAAGGCGGTAAATGTCAGAATCTGTTCCACGGAGCGAAGCGTTCCGGTCAACAAGACCAGGCTGACCGCCACCGGGATGAACAGAACTTCGATCGACTGGCCGAAAATGAACGATTTCTGGGATCGCAGGATGGCGCTCATGATACGCGTCAGGGTTCTGGACACGAAAATCACGGCCAGCAGGACGGTCATTGAGAATGACTGGTCGGATTTCATCAGCAAGTGCGACACTTTATGGCCGCCCAGCAAGAGAACGCAGCTGATGGCCAGCGCGATCAGCATCGACCATCCGACCACCCGTACATAAGTGTACCGGTCAATTGATGTTCGCAATGCCACCGTACGGGACAGCTCGCGAACGGAGGCCATGTCCAGTCCGCCCACTGCGATGACGGAAAGGAACATCGCGGTCTGGGTGACCAGGCCGTAAACGCCGTTGGCTTGTGGCCCCAGCGTGCGGCCGATGTAGAATGTGACAAAAAAGCCGGCAAGAACCGAACTGCCGCGAATGGCCAGTGCAGCCAGTGGCTGAAAGTGCTGCTTCAGTTTCGCTATCATTCGGCCCGAATCCACACGATCTGTTGGAAGATCGGCCCGGAACGGCCGTCAGCCGCCACAGGTCCGTAATGTTCTTGTTGCACGCGCGAAATCCAGGTGCCTCACCTTACCGGTGTCCTGATACGCAGACATGCCAACGCTCATCAACAATTTACTCCAAAGCTGTAAAAGAAACGTGCAATGCTGATGTGTCGAATGTCCCCCCGAACTGCTGCGCTGCGGCAAGGAAATCCCTGAACCATGACTGGTGATCCCAGCCTTCCCCTGATCAGTGTCGTCATCCCGGCCTACAACGCGCAGGATACGATTGCTCAGACGCTTCGTTCTGTGCAGGCGCAGACTTACAGTGCTCTCGAGATCATCGTTGTCGATGACGGATCGCGCGACGACACGGCCCGGATCGTGGAGCAGTTCGCTGCTGATGATCAGCGGATACGGCTCGTGCGGCAGGAGAACGCCGGAGTTGCCAGGGCGCGAAACAACGGCTGGCATCAGGCCCGCTCCGACATCATCGCCTTCGTGGACGCTGACGATCTGTGGACGCAAGACAAGATCGCGTGCCAGTACGCCGCGCTTCAGGCCGCGGGCCCTCGCGCCGGGCTGGTCTATTCCTGGTATGTTATGATCGATGACGGCAATCGTGTGACCTACCGGGGGGAGGGGCCGACCTTTGCCGGTGCCGTGCTGGACACCTTGCTCATCAACAACTTCATCGGGAACGGCAGCGCGGTGCTGGCCCGCCGGGAAGCGATCGCAGCGGCCAACGGATATGAGCCGGCGCTGTTCGATGCCAGTGCCCAGGGCTGTGAGGATATTCTCTTTTATTGCCGCGTGGCGGAGCACTACGAGTTCGCGGTCGTCGAGGATTACCAGATCGGATACCGGCAACTGCCCAATGCCATGTCCGCCAACCTGCCCCGCATGCTCCGCTCATGGATCATGGTGCTTGACGAGATGAAGGCAAAGCATCCTGAAAAGAAAGGCCTGATCCGAAAGGGGTTGCGCGCCTATGCGAACTGGACCGCGCGCCGTGCCGTTCACCGCCGCCAGATCGGCGTGGTGTTCCAACTAGCAGCGATTGCCGCGGCCCGATCGCCGGCGGTGGCCCTTGGCATGATCCTGGGCACGGCGCCGGCGACGGCATTCGAAGCGCTGCGCTGGCGAATCCCCGTGGGCCGGAAGGCAAGCAACAGCCAGGCGGCGAGCGCCGCAGCAGAAAGCACACCGTCCCGATTTTCGGTTGGCAGTATTTTCGAAGGCTAGCGTCCGACCAGGACTGCAAATTCATCCAGCCCGATGCCGCCTCGCACTTCCTGACGGCACAGCGCCAGCGCGTCGGCATCAGCGTTGACGAGGCCGTCGACGCAGGTGACCGCGGAGCTGTATCCGCAGCGGGCGGCCATGCCGCGTATCGCCGGGTCAAACGCGCCGAAGGGGTATGCGAAGGATGTTATCTCCCGTTCCAGCCTTGCCTCCAGAATAGCTTTGGATCCGGCCATCTCGCGGACCAGCTCTTCGGGTGACATGCCGGTAAGCGGAACATGCCGGACGCTGTGGGCGCCGATCGTCACGTCGCAATACGCAAGCGATGCGATCTCGGTCCAGTCCAGGATCGGCGCGGGGGGACCATGTCGGCTGTCCCAATCCGCGCACTTTCCGACGGCGCGGGTGGGAACGTAGAGAACCGAGGGAAAACCGAAGCGATGGAGCAACGGCAATGCGCTGTCCATGAAATCACGGGTTGCATCGTCGAACGTGATAACCACCGCGCGTTCAGGCAGGGGCTCTCCCGCGGCAAACACTGCGTGGAGCCGCTCCAGCGTAATTCCGGTGAACCCGTTGTCCCTCAGCCAGGCCAGCTGTGCGGCGAACGCTGAGGGGCTTGTGCGCCATTGTGCTAGGTTCTCAGGCCCATCGTCGGCAATGCGATGATACATGAGGACAGGGAACGGGTTCCAGCTGCTGGCGACGGGGGCCTGACGTCCACCTCGCCACACCACTTGCTCCGCGATACGCCGGGGCAGCGGATACGCCATGTTACCATCCCGAATTTCGGGCGCAGGCGGTGCATCGGCGGCAACCCGTTCAAAGCACTGGAGGCGGTAGAGCGGCATGCGGACGTCTTTCGTCAGTGCAAGCGCTGGCTCGGATGTGAAAGCATCCCCGATCGTTTTTCCGCCGAAGGTGTGCGCCCAGTTGAATCCCGTCACGTCGGGGTCGTCGACGAGCAGGTTCGCGTTCGCCATCACCAGCAGACCGCCAGGGTTGAGGTGTTGTGCTGCCTTCGATGCGAAGGCGCACACCGCATCAAGATCGGGCAGATAGTAGAGCACTTCGCTGCAGACAATGAGGTCGAAGGTGCCGGGGATATCATCGGTGAGCAGGTTCAGGCGGCGGGCCGTGACGCCGGGATATGCGGACAGGGCTTTGCCTGCCCGTTCGACCGCGGCTTCCGAAATATCGGTGGCGAGCACCTCGTCGCACACTTCTGCAAGGCGCTTCGTGAATTCACCCTCGGCGCATGCCAGCTCCAACGCACGCCCGAACCGGCGTCCGCCGGTCAGCGCCAAAGTCTGGCCATATTTCATGGCTTCGTAGGCGTTGCCCTTGTAGTCCCACGGGTTTTCGTCGCTGTAGAGATGTTCCCAGAAGGCCTCTTCTGCGTAGTCGATGGCCTTGCCGGGTATCCCCCATTTCAGGTTCCGGGCCTCATCGGAATGTGCCGGTTTCTGGCTGCGGGCCTTTTCGCATTCTTCGGCGATGATCCGTTCGACCTCGCCGTCCAGCGCCTGCAGGCCCGGATAGGCCGGGGCGGCATCGTAGAGGAGGTCGAGCACGTTGGCGTAAGGCCAGCGGCCCGCCCGCGTGTCGCGCTTCAGGCAAGCGCGCGCATAAGCCCGCCATAGCCGGATTGTGTTGTGTCGCGACCGGAACCGGCCTTTCCAGCGCCTGAGCGGCCCCTGTCTGAGGCGAAGCCGGGCCAGATCTTCTCGCAACGCAGCCGAATCGACCCGGGCCCGAATGGCGGCCGCAAGCGCTTCGCCGGACATTCCCCCGAAGATGGCCGCATCAAATCGACACAGCTCTCTGTCCTGAAACAGGACAACGCAGCGCAGGCGTTCGCACCCGGGCTGGCTGATGTTGCGAATTGCGCAACCAAGGTCGACGACCTCGAGGTGTGCACTGCCTATGGTCAGCGGGCGCGTCCCGCCCACCTGATCCAGAATGCGCATCGACAGGACCGAGAGGATCCGGCTGCCCAGGTTTGCTTCCTGGTCTTGTTCATCAAGCCAGTTTGCCAGTTGCCGTACGCCCGCATCGACGCGCGGCCACAGCTCGGGCCATGGCGGACTAGTCGCGAAGGCGCCTACGACCATGGCATCTTCGAGAATGGAGCTTGCCATGCCGGCATCAAGGCTTGGATCGAGGGGTTCGGGCACCCGCGCCAGGACTGCAACCGGATCGATATTCCGGCCGATGGCAGCGCCCGCCACCCACAGGGCATGCGACCAGACGGCATCCTGCAATCCGGCGGCGGGTTCTCCTTCGGCATGGGCGGGCGCGGCACAGTTGATCCGCGGATCGGCCTGGTGGCCAACCCGCACCACGCGGAGTCCGTCCTCAAGGTGCCGTATCAGGTCGCTGGACAACGAGCCGGCGCGGACATGCACGTCGACACAAAGATCGGGTACCGCCCGGAACACCGTGCCCATGCGGGCAATCCGCTGCCACAGGTCCCAATCCTCGCAGATCCGCAGCGTGCTATCAAAGCCCCCGGCGGAGCGGATGGTTTCGCTGCGGGTAAACGCGGCGTGAATGGCAAACGGGCAGGACCGTGCCGTGACGGCAAACGGATTGTCGAGTTGCTCGGCCGGGTGTGCCGTCCACCACGGCGCGTTATCGCGAATGCGCCGCCATCCGCAATGGAGAAGGCCAGCTTGCGGTGCGGCCTGCGCCGCTTCCAGCATTACTGCGAAATGATCCGGCGAGAGTTCATCGTCCGCGTCAAGGAACTGGATCCACGTTCCTTGTGCACCGGCCAGGCCTGTGTTGCGGGCGGCGCTGGCGCCGGCATTTTTCTGCTTAGTTAACTTGATTCTAGGATCTTGCGCGGCATGACGCTGGACAGTCGTGGCGGTGCTGTCGGTCGAGCCGTCGTCTATTACCAATGCCTCCCAGTCCGGCATGGTCTGCCGGAGCAGGCTTTCGACTGTGCGATCGATGGTGGCGGAAGCGTTATAGGCAGGTATGATAACGGAAACGGAAGGCATCGTGTCTCCAGTGTGGTGCGTCTTTGTTGCGTCAAATGCAACATGCGCGGCGCAAGAACTGAAACGGTGCGTCACGATAGCAGGACTTTGAAAGGTTTCTAAAAAAATTGTGCACTGCGGCGTAATGGCTATAAGTCAGTCGAAATCAGAGTGCTGCGGCTTTATCGCGCGAGAACGGAGTTTGTATTTCACGATGCCAGTATTCACGGCAGCCAGCGTACAAGCCGATCCGGGCGAAATGAGGGGGTAACAAGTGAACCTGCATTCGCGCAGCGCCCTGCATTGGCGCGATTTGCTGCTTGAACTGGTCAGCCGGGATCTCAAGATCCGTTATCAGCGTTCCGCGATTGGTCTGGGCTGGTCGCTGATGAAGCCGTTGAGCCAGTTGCTGATCTTTTCGCTCGTGTTCAGCTCCGTGTTGCCGCTCAACATCGATAACTACACAACCTTCGTGTTCACCGGGGTGCTGACGTGGAGCTGGTTCAATACTTCGCTCACCTCGTCTACCATCGCAGTTACCAGCAACAAGGAACTGGTTCGCCGTCCCGGTTTCCCTGTGTTCCTGCTGCCCGTGCTCACGATCATCAGTCAGGGGGTGCACTTCCTGCTCGCGCTGCCGCTGCTGCTGCTGTGCGCCTTTATCCAGACGGGATTGCCGGGCCCCGCGATACTCGCCCTGCCAATGATCATCATCGTGCAGTTCCTGCTGACGCTGGGCATTTGCTATCTGGCCGCAGCCGCGCATGTCTATTTTCGTGATGTCGAGCACATCGTGGGAATAGGCGTTATGCTGGGCTTCTACGTTACGCCGGTTTTCTATCGGCCGCTTGATGCCGCGCACAGGTTTGCATTCCTGTCAGAGCTTAACCCTTTTGCCTGGCTGCTGAACTGCTATCGCGACGTTTTCATAGGTCATACATTTCCTGATGGGATCATGGTCGTAAAGTTGTTGTGCGTCGCCATCCCGCTGTTGATTGGCGGTGGGTGGGTCTTTCGGCAGGTCAGCTTCCGTTTCGTGGATGAGATATGAAGCAAGGCGCGATTGTCGTACAGGACGTGGGTAAGTACTACCGCAGCCGCAACGCCGGCCGCCCCACGACGCTCAAGGGTTACCTGTTGTCCGGGCGCTCTGCGAAGCAGGCCGGGCGCGAGGCCGGGTATTGGGGCCTGCGGCACGTCAGCTTCACGGTTCCGCGCGGCCGGTCGGTCGGCGTGGTCGGACTGAACGGTGCCGGAAAATCGACACTCCTGCGCCTGATTGGCGGCGTGGGCCGGCCAGACGAAGGCAGCATCCGTGTCGCGGGCCGTATCGGTGCCTTGCTGGATATTGGCGCGGGCCTGACCGAAGATCTCAGCGGCCGCGAGAACATCTATCTTCTGGGTGTGATCGCCGGGATGCTGCGATCCGAAGTCGATGAGCAGTTCCAGACGATTGTGGCCTTCGCAGAGCTTGAAGAGCACATCGAAGCACCGGTTCGCACCTATTCGACCGGCATGCGCATGCGGCTTGCCTTTGCTGTTGCGATCCATACCCAGCCGGAAGTCCTGCTCATCGACGAAGCACTTGCCGTGGGTGACAAGGCGTTCCAGCACAAGTGCTTCGCCCGCGTCGCTGAAATTCGCGCGACGGGTTGCACGATCTTCCTTGTGTCTCACGACGTCGAGCAGATCGACTCCCTGTGTGACGATGTCCTGTTCCTGAAGGCCGGCCGTGTGGTCGCCTACGGGCCGAGGCAGGAGACGCTCGCGCTATACGCTGCGACGCTAGAGTCCAAGGTCTCCGATGGCCACCCTCATCTGTTGCCGGTGCAGGAAACCGATCCGCGCCTGGAAGATGAGGTCAACCGCTATGGCTCGGGCAAGATGGAGATCGGCAAGGTCGTCTTCCATGACAGTGCCGGTGAGCCGGTCGAGGCGATCCGCAGCGGCGATGCGTTGCACGTGACATTCGAATTTCAGGCGATGCCTCAGGTGGAGGAGGCCATTGCCGTCCTGGGCATATACGCCGAGGATAATACCTGCTGCTTCGAAACGAACACGCAGCTTGAAAGCGTTCTGGTGCCCGTGCACGGCGGCAAGCTTACGGTGTCGATCGGCCGCCTGGACCTCACGCCGGCGCAATATCGCGTGACGGTCGGTCTCTTCTCGGCGGACTGGAACGAGGTCTATGACTACCATGCCGAAGTCTATCCCTTGCGGATAATCGGCTCGCGTCCAGCCAAGGGCCTGCTGAACCCGCCGGTGCAATGGCAGGCAGAGGCCAGCGTGGCACCGGACCTGGCCGAAAAAGGTGTGGTGTGAGGCTGTCGGTCCTTGACCTCGATTTCGACACCCTCCCGGAGCAGCTTGACCAGCCGGAAGGATACGATGGCGCTGTCGTGCTTCTGCGCCTCGACGGGCTGCCCTGCGGTCAGGCTGTCGTCTGGTACGATCAGTACGATCCCGACATTCCCCTGGCACGTCAGTTGGCGCAGGCCGCCAACTCGTCGTTCTGGGAGCGCTGGGTGGCCCGGGAAATGGGCGTACCGGCGGCTGAGCCCATTCCGCACCGGCAACCCAGCGTCGCGATCGCCATCTGCACGCGCGAACGGCCGGATGACCTGAAGCGATGCCTCGATGGCCTGCTGGCCATGTCCATCCAGCCGCCCATCGTCGTCGTCGACAACGCGCCCAGGACGGACGCTACGCGTGACGTGGTCGCGCAGTATCCGTCTGTGCGGTATGTTGTGGAACCCAGGCCGGGGCTTGATTACGCCCGCAACACCGCATTCGATCAGGCCGAAGGTGAGATTATCGCCTTTATCGACGATGACGCCGTGCCTGATGCGGACTGGATCTCCTGTCTGCTGCGCAATTTTGATGATCCGCTGGTGATGGCCGCCACCGGGCTGACAATGGCACTGGAACTGGAGAGCGAAGCGCAGGTTGCCTTCCAGAAGCTCGGAGGCTTCGGGCGCGGTTTCAAGCGCGTGACATATGATGCGGTCGTTATCGACCCGTTCGACAGCTGGAAGGCCGGTGCGGGCGTCAATTTCGCTGTCCGCCGGTCCGCTGCGGATATCGTCGGAAGGTTCGATCTCGCTCTGGGGGCTGGGACAACCGCACAGGCCGGTGATGAGACCGACTTCTTCCGGCGGCTGCTCGCGGCGGGCTACAAGATCGTCTATGATCCGCAGGCGATGAACTGGCACCGGCACCGCCGGTCGATGGAGGAACTGGAACGGCAGATCTACGGCTACGAATGCGGTTCCTTCGCGATCCTGACCAAGGCCCTGCTGTTCGAGCGTAATCCGCGTGCCCTGGCGCGTATTGTCAGATGGTGGCGCTACCAGATTCCGGCGCTGCTCCGTTCTGCCAGGAAAACGGGCGGGGGCCATCTTCCGTTCCGCATTCCGGTCGTCCAGACGCGCGGCGCCTGTGCCGGGCCGGGTGGATACCTGCGCGCCCGCCAGAAAGCCAGGCAGGCATAGGATGGACAGTTTACCAGACACCCCTGTCATCAGTGTGATCATACCGTCGCACAACCGGCAGACCTTGCTGGCGCAAGTGCTTGACGCGCTGGCCAGACAGGCGGACGTGACTGTGCGGTTCGAAGTCGTGGTCGTGCTCGATGGCTGCCGCGACGGATCGCCGGCAATGCTGGCGGGGCGTTCTGATCCCTTCCCGCTCAGGATCGTCGAACTGCCGGGAGTGGGGCCGGCCATGGCCCGCAACGCGGGCGTTACCGAGGCGGCGGGCGAATTGCTGCTGTTCCTCGACGATGACGTTATCCCGACCGAGGGCTTCGTCGCAGCGCATGCTGCAGCGCACCAGTCCCGCCCCGGCGCCGCCGTCCTGGGAGCTTATCCGCCGGAGCCGGTGGCATCGGGGGATCGCTTTCGTCTGGATTCACGCCGCTGGTGGACAGCCCATTTCGATGGGCTGGCAGCGCGCGGCCACAGGTTCACCTACTGCGACCTGCTGACAGGCAACCTGTCGCTTTCCCGTGCCCTGTGGGAGGAGGTCGGCGGCCTTGATTCGCAGTTCGCGAAGGCGCGGGAGGATTGGGAACTCGGAGTACGCCTGATGGAGCACGGGGTGCCGTTCATCTACGCGCCGCAAGCACTGGGCTGGCATCAGGAACACCTGACGACGACGCCCGGCAGCGCCTTGCGACGCGCCAAGGAGGAAGGCCGCTCCGATGCGCTGATGGCGCTCAAGCACCCCCAACTGGCGCATCTGCTTGCTGCGTCACGCCAGCTGCGGAGACCTAACTGGACAAGCCGCCTCCGCAAGCTGCTGTTGCCGCGTCTGGGTCTGTTCGATGGAGCCGTCATGGCAGCCGGCCCCAAAATGCTGCGGCTGCTGGAGCGCGCCGGCCTTGTTGGGCCCCGGCGCTGGCTGGACCGGCAATTGCGGCTCTACTGTTACCAGCGCGGCAGCATCGAGGCATTGGGGCGCGATTTTGCGCGGTTTGGTGGCGAAGGCACAGGCGGGGTTGCAGTACAGCCTCTCGATCTGGACCTGGCACAGGGGATCGAACGCGCGGAAGCGCTTCTTGCCGAGCGCCGCCCGGCAACCGTTCGGATTCGTCATGGGGACCGTGAGATTGCCGTGCTTCCCTACGCGCCTGCTGCGGAGCCGTGGAACGCCCATCATCTGCGGTCACAGCTTGTGCAACCTCATGTCATCCGCAAGCTCGCGCCGGTACTGGCGGCTTCGGCTTTTGGAGGGGGGGTGGCCGAATGGGACAAGCTTGCGGCGCTTGGCATGGTCGGCGTAACCGACTTCACTGCGCAGCTTCATGAAAGCCAGCGGCAATGGATGCGGTTGGTTGGACGCTAGGCCAAACCGGATGATCTGGCTGGAAAGTACCCGGCGTCTCGCGGGTGACGTTCTGGGCAATGGCATCATGCGCCAGTCACAGACCGATAGCCTAGCCCGGACCCTGGAAGTTGCCCGCGGCTATCTGCTGATCTGTGTGTTCTACATCCATGCCATGTTCGGTGTGGCAATTCACATGGGTGGCAACGCCTGGGCCGTGCTTTATCAGCTCAAGCTGCTGGCCCCCAATGTCGCCGCGTTTTTCCTGCTCAGCGGCATGGCCGCGCCGGCACTTGCGAAAAAGGGCTTCAAACCGGTTCTGCGGCATTCGGTTGCGCTGCTTCTCTTCGCCCTTGCGTCCCATATCCTGGGTTTTGCCATACTGCTGGCGGGCCAGGGCTACCCCAGTGCATGGGACGCGGTGAAAGCTTTTGCCCGGCCGATCGTCTACGGGGTCGGCTATTCGAGTTTCGTCGCCTGGTTTTTCATCGCCCTGGCTATGGCCCGCCTGTTCGCCTACGCCTTCCTCCGCTCCTGGATCAGCTTCATTGCGATCAGCGCGGTCCTCGCCGGTCTCATCTGGCTGTCCAGGAAGTTCGGCATGCCGGACAACATCTATGAATGGCGGAACTGGCCGGCCGCGACGCTGTTCTTTCTGATCGGGATGCGAATGCCCCATGGCAAGGCCATTCCGAACGTGGCCGCGCTGGCGGCGCTGGTTCTTTCCGTTCTGCTTTCGCTCATCAACCGCCATGGCCTGTTCAGGACCGGCCCCTGCTGGGAATGCGATCTTCATTTCATTCCGCAGCCGATGATTGGCCAATTTGGTTCGATCTTCGTCTATGTCCCGCAGCAGTTGTTCTTCGCCGTGTTCCTGATCTGGGCTGCACAGCGTTCAGCTGGCATGCTCATAGGCAAGGTGGGGCTGTTTTTCGGGCAGGCATCTCTTCCGATCCTGCTGCTTCATGGCTGGGTTCTGCTTACGCTCTACCCTGGCATTCTGGCCGGGATGCCGACGTACGAAACGCCCTTCCTGTTTGTGGGCATTTTCAGCTCGGCGATTGTGGTTCATGCGCTGCTTTATGTCTGGCTGCGGAGGCCGCTCGACTGGCTGCAGGTGATGATTTTCAGCATGAGCCGCTGGGGGCAGGGGCGCAAGGTTCCCGTGAAACGCGCGCGCAAGCCCGTCGCTGGCTGATTCTGCCCTTCAGCTGGCAAACGCCTTGTTCTGAGGAGTTCAGGCGTACTGGCCCGGCTCCGCGCCCTCGGACAATTGCGCCATGTCCAGTTTGGCGAGCCACTCCATGTAATCGGCTGAACGGCGGGGGTGCCACGGCCCGTCCCGTTCTTCCGCACCAAAGTCCTGAAAGTGACGAAGCGGCGGAAACCTGTCAGTATCGGCCGCTGGTACCGTCCGGCGTGCACGCGCGCTGGCCTCGCGCAATTCCTCCAGCAGGAAGCGCGGCACAAGGTCCGGGGCGGCGCGTACCGCGCCAGCAAATGCCTTCGCCGCACCTCGCGGATCCGAGCGGCGCAGGCGATTGCGAAACAGCTCGATGAGCAATTTCGCGCGGCGCCGGCTGAGGATGCGCAAGAGCGCACGGTCGGGCGGAAGGCGCTTTTCCATGATCTCGTAGGTTTGCAGATGCGACCGGATCATGCGATCGACCCCACGCGACATGCTCTGTGTGCTGATGCGATAACCCACAAGGAAAGCCGGCACGCAGACGAACCGGCTGGCCTGCGCGATCTGGAGCTGGAACAGATAGTCTTCGCACCCCTGGTTCCCGGCAGACCGCAAGCCTGGCTCGAAGCCGGTACGCTGCGCCAGCGGCGTCTGTACCAGCACCGAGCTTCCATTCGATATGAAATTCCATTCGAGGTGCCGGTGCAGCACACGCCCCTCGACGAGGGGGGCGGGAGAGCCGGGCAGCACGCGGTCCTGCATGTCGATGCGGCGATACCAGGGGTAGCAAAGCCCCGCGGCCGGATCCGTGGCAAGGGCCGCAAGCTGACGTTCGAGTTTCTGGGGATGCCAGATGTCATCGGCGTCGCAGAATGCCACAAACCGGCCCAGAGCGCCTGCCATCCCCGTGTTTCGGGCGGTCGCCACGCCCGAGTTCTCTTGTCGCAGCCCGATGATACGCGGGTCCTGAGCCTGAAGGCTCCCGATGATCTGGCCGGTAGCATCCTCTGACCCGTCATCCACTACGCGGATGTCCAGATCCCCGATCGTCTGCGCTTGAATGGAAGCCAGTGTCCGAATGATCGTCTGTTCCGCGTTATATGCAGGAACGACGACCGTAACGACCGGGTTCATATACCGTGATGTCCTGTCTCTCGATGGCGCGCAACTGCACAAACTAGGCCGTGGAGCCACATCCGCAATAGTCACCTTGAAGGTGTGCCATTGTTGCCCCGGGCGAAGCAGGTTCCACGGAAAAATTGCCACCGGCACCCGACGTCAGGTGCAGTACGGCGGTAATTTTCGTGCTGGACGGGATCCGGAAAACCGGCTGACTTAGCTTTGGGCGTTCGTGACTTCCTCTTGCGCGGACCCGCCGTCCGCCAGCCTGACTGGTGACGGCGCATCGGTCCTTGCGCCCTTCGTCACTTTATCGGCGAACCACTTGAGTGTCCGGGCGATTCCATCCTCGTAATTTATATTTGCATGCCAGCCGGGAAGAATCTGCCGGCACAGTGTCAGGTCCGGCCGCCGATTGGTCGGGTCCTGCGGAATCGGCGGGCACATCGCGAGGCGGGCACCCGGGACGAGCTTTACAATATAGCGCGCGATGTCGATCACCGGGATTTCCTCGTCATTGCCGACGTTCAACGGCCCCGGATAGGCAATGGAATCCGCCCAGAAATACCGCTCGAGCGCGTCGACGATATCATCCACATAGCCCCAGCTGCGCGATTGAAGTCCGTCACCGTAGACTGTCAGTTCGCCGTTGGTTAGCGCCTGGCTAAGGAAATTCGAGACGGCGCGGCCGTCGTCGGGGCGGGTGCGAGGCCCATAGACGTTGAAGAGGCGCACGACGCGCAAGTCGATATCACTGGTCCGGCGGAGTTCGAACAATAGCGATTCGGTGCAGCGCTTGCTCTCGTCATAGGAAGAGCGGGGCCCTGTGCAATCGACCTGGCCGCGATAGCTTTCCGGTTGCGGGGTGATCAAGGGATCGCCGTAGACTTCCGACGTCGACGCAAAGCTGATGCGTCCGCCCGGGACGAGCTTGTCCACGCAGTTGAGAGCACCCATCAGGTTCGCCTTGATGGTGCGCACAGGCTCCCGCATGTACCAGGGCGGCGACGCCGGCGAGGCGAGATGGATGACTTCATCAAAGCGCATGTCGGTCGCAAAAGTCTCTACGTCGCTTTCAACCAGATGAAGCCGTGGATCGGAGATGTGCTCAAGGTTTTCGCGCACACCCGTCCAGAAGTTGTCGACTACGACAATCGAGTCCAGATCGGTACGCTTCGTCAGGCGGTCTACGATATGAGAACCAATGAAGCCCGCACCGCCGGAAACCAGAACCTTCTTACTCATAGAAATTAACTGTCCCACCATTTTTGATGGCGCCGATCTGAACTTTTAGCCCGGCGCAGCTCTTCACATTGTCTCTCGAATAAATTGTTGCGGCGCAATAAAAATATTTCCCTCTAAAGGGGTGCGGGTTTCTTCAAGTTGCGCCACTCGAAAGTCCAATGAAAATAAAAATTAGTCTAAAGGAATTTCAGAAAACAATGAAAAATTCATTAAAAGTAAATCAGATAAATAATATCTATTACTATATTTTATAATATACCAAAAAAGTTCGTCAAGTGTTTGAATTTTTTTGTAAATCATAAAAATCAATATTAAAAAGTCCATATAAAATCAATATAATTAAATTCATGTGCCGTGAAATTATGTATTTCTACTAATTTTAGTGGATTTAATATTCATACTGTGTGCTGTGTGCGAGTTTTTAGATGTCGTGTGAGGTTGGCTCATTTCGATACGACCAGACCTTAGTGGCATTATGTCGTTCAATATGGCAATACGGGGTCTGTGGGCCTATCCTTCGATAGGTTTGGTATCAATGAATGAGTTGATCTTCGTAAGGTTGAGGCAAGGGTGGGATCTTTCCAGGCCGTTGCCTTGTTGTTTCTGTTTGGTTCGAGCCGGACCGAAAGGCTGGATAATGTCGACTGTCGCACCATTCAACGGAACCGTTGCTGCGTTATGTTGTGAGGCAGCGTGAATGCGGTCAGCCATTAATGGTTTTTGAGTCGTTGAATGATAACGGCGTTTGTTAATAATTGCATGCCTTGCAGGATGTGAGTCTCAATTTGGTACAATTAGCATTTCTGAAATCACATCTAAGTATCATGGGGGTATGGCAACCTGCGCCATGCAGGCGGCTTTGCTTGCGTATTAGTCTGAGCTTTGCAGAAGCTTGACATGAGAGGCATTTTTATGCTGCGGTGCAAAACGGTTCGATCGCTTGCTCAGGCAGGGACGTCCGTACCGGAATGTCGTTTGTACTCAGAGATGTTCGCATTTGAAGGGCGTTGCGGCGCTATTTGCGGCGCATTTCTCTTGTCGCGGAATTGAGGTTATTCGGCGTGCGTGTTGCATTGGTTGCGTCCGGCGGCGGGCATGTTCGCCAGTTGCTTGATCTCGAGCCGTTCTGGTCGTCCGCCGAATATTTTTTTGTAACCGAGGATACTGCGCTTACGCGTGCGCTCGCGGCGAAGCATCCCGTGTATTTCATTCCGCATGTCGCTTTGGGGCAGGCTCGACTGGGCAAGCCCGTTGCGATGCTCATGGCGGCGTTGCGGAGCTTTTTCCGGTCGTGGCGGATCATGTGGGGCAAGCGTCCGGACGTCGTGATCACAACAGGGGCGGGGTCGTCCTACTTTCCTGTCCTCTTTGCACGGATGTTGGGCGCGAAGATCGTTCTGATTGATTCCTTTGCCCGGTTTGCAGGACCATCGGCCTTCGCGCGGATCGCTGCGCCACTCGCGCACATTCGGGTCGCGCAATCGGCGGACGCCGGGCGCAACTGGCCGGGGTCATGGGTGTTCGACCCTTTCCGGCGCCTGGATAAATCCCGTCCTGCCAAGGAGTCGCTGGCCTTTGCGACGGTCGGCGCCACGCTGCCGTTTGAACGGCTGGTCAGTCTTGTCGATCAGGCCAAGCGCAGCGGTCTGCTTCCCGAAAAAGTGATTCTGCAGTCGGGGCAGCCGCTCAAGTGCGAAATAGATCCATCGATCGAGGTCCACCCGACGCTGACATTCGAGGAGGTGAACTCCATCCTTGCCCGTGCGGAAGTCGTGATCTGCCATGGAGGGACGGGTTCGATTATTACGGCGCTGCAGCAGGGGTGCCGCGTCATTGTTGTCCCACGCAGCTTTGCCCGCGGCGAGCACTATGACGATCACCAGTGGGAGATCGCCGAAGCTTTCGCTCACCGCGGTCTTTTGTCTGTGGTTGGCAACGATGACGATATCGCCGGCGCTATCGCGCATGCTCGGGCCAGTGATCCGGTTTGTGCCACACTGGTTCCGGATGATCTGATCGGCGAACTGAAATCCTTGGTGGCCGAATGGAAGCTTGGCCGTATCGGCGACAAGGCCAAAGTGTCTGACGGAGTGCTGCCCAGGATCTGATGCATCAGCGACGAGGCGCCGGCATGCATTGCATGTGGAGCATCTCGGTTTCGCGAGGTCAGGCGGTGATTATCACTGTTTCGCAGTTTCTCATTTTCGGACACCTTAATGTCTTTGGGCAATTGAATATGGATATAAGCTCAATTAAGGCCAGCATATTAGTTGACGGCCCATGTGGCGCCTCGCGGGAAATTTGAGATGGCGACGGGAATGAGTCTGACGAGTGAAAACCGGCGCAGGCGGATAATTCTTTCTATCATGGTCGGCTCGATGCTGACGGCGAGTGCGGCAGTGAGCAACGTGCGCGCTTTGTTTGCGCCGGGTGATCTGGCTGCCGCCATCCAGGAGCAGCAGCTGGGCGGATCTGCGTTCGCTGCGTTCGCAGGTGATCCTCTGGTTGGCGGTGGCCGCCGTTTGGCGCCGGCTGCTCGGTTCATCAGGGGCGGAAATGCATTGCCCGGCGAGGGTGCCGGCGGCACTGACGCCAATCTCGCGCCTGGTCTGGTTGGTCCTCAAGGTGGTCCGGGATTGCCAATCGGTTCCAGTCCGCAGGCAGGATTGCCGGGGAGTGGCGCGCCGAATGGTGCTGGATCGGGCAATCCGGGCGGTACTTCCGGCGGAAACCCGGGGACGAGTGGCGGGCAGGCGCCGTCGGAGGGTGGTGAGCTGTCTCCGCCGTTTACGCCTGCGCAGCCGACTCCAACGCCGACCGAGCCGCTTCCGGAACCGGAAACATGGGCCATCATGCTGGTTGGTATCGGTTTTTCCGGTTGGGTGGCGCGTCGATCAAAGCGGCGGGCCACGCCCGCCTGAGGGCGCCCGGAGCAATTACGTCAAGGCCTGCCGGTTCAGGCGATTGATAATCCAGTCAATGGAGAGTCATGACGTTTTTCTCGAAGGTAACCCTTCCGAGTTGCGAAAGCGCATTCTGTCCCAGTAGCGAGACATTGATCCCGCCATCGACGACCGCGATTCTCAAGGAAGAAATCGTTCGCCCGGCCACGGTCACTTTCTTGAGCCTGGTCTGGAACGCCCTGGCCTGCCCGCCCACCGTCGCCAGATTGCTGGCTGGCGTGCCTTGGTTGATGTCTACGCCGAGGGTCAGGGCATCCTGCTTTGTCAGGACAGTCACGCTGGCCCCGGTGTCGACCAGAAAACGTACGCTTCGACCGTTCGATGCGCCCCTGAGATAAAACATGCCATCAACTGACCGCATGATTTTGCTGCCACCTGGCGCCGTGGGGATTTCCGGCCGTGCCGGGGCAAGCATCGCGGCGTGAGCAACAGGCTCCATTGGCGTGGGCTCCGCCTCCTGCACCGCGCTGCTTACGGCGACGGTAGATGCAGAGGTCACGGCCATGGCGGCCGCGAATGTCCAGAATCGAAGTTCGAATGACAAGAACATGGTCCATTGTCATGAAGGACGACGTTCTAAATTCAGTATTCGAGGTTGGTTAGTCAGGCGTTAACCATTGCGTATTTGCAGAGCATGTCACGCCAGAAGATTCGGTGCCTGTTGATCTTAATGCGACTTGCCTCGGGCGCCGTCAGGCTGATGCCGATGAAGTGTTTTTCGGCTCGTTCGTGTCAAGGTGTGGGCCGCATCAGTTTCTTTCGGATGTGGCGGTTCTGGAACCACCACAGAATGAACATAATCAGTGCGACCACGCCCATCTGTATTGCGTTCAGAATATAGGGTCGCCTCATAGTCGCGGGGTAGCGATACAGGACGTAGTGCGTGTCGTTCACTGAAATGCCGACGTTGCGGTAAAGCCTCAGGAGGGGGCCGGGCAGTGAGTTGCGCAGCAGCACTCCGGATACCTTGATCAAGCGATCGTTGCTCCGGGCTCCGGCAGTTTCCGCAGGTGTTAGCTGAACGAAATACCGGACCGCTCCATCATCATCTTTCGGCATGATCGGGGCAAAACGAGCCTCCTTGTCCAAAATGATGAAATCCTGTCCCATGGTGGCGGTTCTGGACAGGATGGCGCGCCCGATCAGCGTTGTCGGGCCGTTCGCGATCTTGCCATCGGTGTCGGTCCCTACTGTGATAACCTGCTGGGCCGGGCCGAATCCCGGAAGGAACAACAGGCCGGCGAGAGAAACGAATGCGGAAATTGCTGAAGCCGCACCCACATAGAACAAGAGCTTGCGCAGGCCTGTGGCGCGCTTCAATGCGATTGCAAGCTCCGAGGCGGCGGTTCCGGCTTCATCCAGGCTGGCGTCGTCGTCGGGTTGGGGGCTCTTGTTCTTCCGTCGCCTGAGCAGCAACATGCCGGGCAATGAAAATAGCAACACCAAGCCTGCGTAGGTAACGGTCGGCCAGCTCTTGTTGAAATTGCCGAATTGCCATTCCGACAATTTTGCGAAGGTGCCCGAGTAAGTCCAGGCTTCCCAGAAAAAATAGAGGGCTACCAGCGCGATCCAGACGGCGCCTGCAATGCGGCGCCAAATTGGCGTGGGTTCGCGTTTGACCGCGGATTTGTTCTCTTGCTTATCCATTTCCGTGCCCCCGCCACTAGCCAAACCGACCTGTCCTGACAAATTAGCCGTCTATGCAAGGAGTTCTAAAAATGCAAGCAAACCAATATATTGAAAGTAATGCTACTTTGAGCGCCATTGCGGGGTAGAAGGTGGCCGGCTGAATGCGCTTTCACGGGGAGTTGGTGTGAGTACGACAAATGCCGTCGCTAGCGAATTTCGCGCGAGTCCTGTGTGGGCTGGCTTGTCGAATGCTGCGGTTTTTTGCTGGCTTCGTGGCTATTGGTTCATCATTGTCGCTCTTGCCATTTTTGCCATTCCAGGTGTTGCACTTGTTGCCCGCCAGTCATGGATGACTGAACAGGGTGCCCACGGTCCGATGGTCTTGGCTGCAGGGTTGTGGCTGCTGTGGCGGGATGGAAAGTCTGCGAAGAAGGAGCCGGGCAAGCTCAGTCTTGCGGCAACCGCAATGTTGCCATTGCTGGCAGTCTATGTCTTTTCGATGATTATCGGCATCTCCTGGTTGCTCTGGATCAGCATGATGCTGTGTGGGGTGCTCGTGATCTATGCCCTTGGCGGTGGCAACACTACGCGCGCATTGTGGTTTCCGTTGGTTTTCCTTATGTTTGCGGTCCCGCCTCCGAGCCGGTTGACAGCGCCGCTCACGGATTTTCTGACCAGCCGTCTATCTGGGGCATCGGTGAACCTGCTGTGGTATGCAGGCTATGACGTCGCGCGCAGCGGCGTGGATATCTATATCGACCAGTATGAGCTGCGCATGGCGGACGCTTGCGCCGGATTGAATTCGTTGTTCAGTCTGGTGGCCATCGGCATGTTCTACATTTATCTGCGCCACCGGGCCGACTGGCGCTATGCCTTGGTGCTGAGTGTTTTCGTCCCCCCGATAGCGGTGCTCGCGAATTTCGCGCGAGTCGTGATTCTGATGCTGGTGACGCATGGGCTGGGGGCAGCCGCGGCGCAGAGCATCCTGCATGAAACGACCGGCCTGCTGATGTTCGTCGTTGCCTTGTGTGTGCTGATGGCCATCGACGCCCTGCTGGGACCCTTGCGCCGGAGGCTGGGGCGATGACGGGATCGGTGAAGGAGCACAGTCCCTTGTCGCCGGGCATGGACCGAAGACAACTGGTGCTGGGCAGCCTGCTGATGATGGGGGCCGGGGCTGCCTATGCGCTGAAACCCCGTCGGACAGCCTTGCCGGTCCGTGCCGGGGCCCTTGCCGCCATCGTGCCGGAAAGGATCGGTGACTACCGCTATGTCAGCGCCAGCGGGCTGGTGGTGGCGCCGCGCAGCGAACTGCGTGAGGCGACCTATTCCGACGTCCTGACGCGCGTCTATGTGGGTCTTGGCCAATTGCCTGTCATGTTGTTGGTTGCGTTCGGATCGGCACAAGATGCGGGTCTGTCCATTCATCGGCCGGAGGAATGCTATCCGGCACTGGGGTTTGATCTCTCGCAGGTAAGAACCGTCGCGTTGACCGGCCCCGTGCCGGCGAACAGCAAAGCGAGCTTTGTGACCGCGCGCAGCGATGAACGGACCGAACATGTCTATTTTTGGGTGCGTATTGGCAGCAGTTTTCCGGCATCGTCGCTCGAACAGAGAATGACCATCGTTAAGGATAATCTGCGGGGCGAGATTCCTTTCGGTGTACTAACGCGATTGTCGGTGATCGGAGGCGACGCAGATGCGGCGCTGGAAGCCATGGAAAACTTCAACGCCGCGCTGCTGCGATCGCTTGACGCGAAGGGACGGGAAATGCTGTTGGGTCATGATTAGAAAGGGGATACTGGTCGCGCTGTCGCTGTTGAGCGCCAGTTGCAGTGATGAAGAGCCCGCGGGACAGGTCATCGCGCGCGTCAATGGCGTGGACATCACGCGCCGGGAGCTGTTGACCGAAATGCGCGCGCTTGACCTGCCGGCGACCACCGAAGTGTCGGCGGTTCAGGATGAGTTGCTCGCCCGGCTGGTCGACCGCAAACTCATGGCGGCGAAGGCCAGGGATGCGCTGATTGACCGGTCGCCTGACTATCAGGCGCTACGCCGACGATCTGATGAAGTTCTTCTTGCCGATCAACTGGCGGTTAGGCTTGGTGCCATGACGGCGCAGCCTTCCACAGAAGCCGTGGACCGCTTTGTTGCGGAAAATCCGCAGATGTTCGCGCAACGACAGATCGTGTCCGTCGAGCAGATCACCTTTCCCAGGAACATGCTCACCCGTCTGCCGAAGCTGCAGTCCATGGCCAGTGTCGATGCTATGGCGCAGGCTCTGGATCGTGCGGGGGCCAGTTATCAGAGGGGGCCGGCTACTCTTGATACGCGCGCTCTGGACCGGGAGGCCGCGCGGCGGCTGGACGCGCAGGGGGCGGGTTCGCCTTCGCTGAGTATCGACGGCCAACTCGCCACGGCACGTTTTGTGCTGGCACGCCGGACCATGAGCACGGGGGTGAACGAGCAGAGAGCGGCAGCCACAGATCTGCTGGCGCGCCGGGCCCAGCAGGCAACATTCTCTGTGGCTGTGGCAGAACTGCGGAAAAATGCGAAAATCACGTATCAGCAGGGATATGCACCTCATCGCTGACGAGGGGCGCCGCGGCTCGGGCCGTTCAATCGCTCAGGCGGCGCCTGATGCCTTCGCCAATGGCCACCAGTGTCGCGGCTGTCGCAAGCATGAGCGAACGCGGGATGCCAAATCGCATGCCTTTGCCCATCATGGCCCGCTCCTGTCCCGGCGGCGTGAACTCGGTTTGGGCCAGTTGTTCCACGTTCTCGACGGCCTGTGCATCAAGCACTTCGGACGGGCTTAGCGGTGTATCGAAGGCGAAGCCGTAGCGGGGATGCATTTTCCAGACGACGCTGGCGGTGCGCCGGCCCATCCAGGCTGCGCCAATCGAAACGCAGTCGCCCTGCTGGAGTTCCGAACTCAAAGTGGCCCGGAAACCGGAGGTCGAGAGATTCTCGATCTCCACGTCAATCGGCGCGTTTGTCTTCCGGATGGTAGCAGGGATCGTCACGTCGCGGCGATCGCCGGATCGTTGTTCGATTTGCAGCCGAACGGCCAGCCCCATCGCAGCATCTCCACAAAAAGCAACCCGCAAGGCAATATTCCCTATCGCGTTAAAATATATTTAACTCGCCAGCTTCGATGTGGGCCGGAGTTACAGAAAAGATGCGCCGAAATCTGGCTAAGGACTTAAGTAAATTTCTACCGAAGTCTGTGCGAAAGTGAACATAACTGGGGATGACGGTCCTGGTGTCGGGATTGAGGCACAGTCGGCCGCAGGCCGTCAAATTCAGGATCGGCGTCTCGGATTGATACTGCATTGCAACAAAATCGTGTGATTAAGGGGTCGTCAGGTGACGGCATCCTATGGCATGTCTCTAGCCCTCGCGTTACCGCGTCGGGTACGTGGATGGAGAATGATGTGAGTTGGTTTAGTCGACTTTTTTCGCGCCCCCAAGAAGTTGAGGACAGCATTTCCTCGACATATACCGTGGCCGGGCTCTTGCGGCCGCTCGCCGCTTCAGGCCGGAAAGCTGTTCTTCCCCGTTTCCATGGATCCGCCACCGATGAATTGCGTGGGTATCGCGGCAGTCCGGGCGAACGCATCCGGATGCAACTGCGTGACGCCTTCACTCCGTCCCAGCCGGTATCCGATCTGCGGCAGTTCGCGGGCCGCACCGAACTGCTCGATTCGCTAATCCGATCCATTGAGGATCAGCGCCTTCATGTCGTGCTGTATGGAGAGCGCGGCATCGGCAAGACGTCGCTCCTTCACGTCGTATCGCAACTCGCCGAGGAGGCGCAGTATCTTGTGCGCTACGTCTCGTGTGGCGAGGATTCCGATTTCAGCACTCTCATGCGTTCGGTCGTCGGGACGATCCCGCTGCTCTACCATGCGGATTACGACCCCACGGATTCCGAGATTGAGGAAGGCAAGTCTCTCGATGAACTGCTCAGGCCGGGAGCGATCAGCGCCAACCAGCTCTGTGACATATTCTCGCGCCTTTCCGGGACGCGGATGCTGATCATCCTCGATGAATTCGATCGCAGTCCGCATGGCAATTTCCGCAGGGCCATTGCCGAACTGATCAAGAATCTGTCGGACCGTTCGATTCGCGTCCAGTTCGTGATCGCCGGCGTAGCCAGCAATCTTGCGGAACTCGTCGAGCATATTCCGTCGATCCGGCGCAACGTCATTGGTCTGCGCGTGCCGCCCATGAAGGTGGAGGAGACCCGCGAACTGATTGCCATTGGCGAAAGCGCCAGCGGCATACCGTTTGACGACAGGGCCGTCGATCTGACCACGACCATCGCGAACGGCTCGCCTTATCTGGCCAGTCTGATGGGGCAGCACGCAGCCATCGCGGCGGTTGAACGTGACGCCCGGATCGTGGAAGCGGCCGATGTTGCTCAAGCCGTGCGGGTCGCCGTGGAGGAGATCGAGCAACGCATTCCCGAACGGACGGTGAAGACGATCAGGCGCATTGTCGCTGAAGGAAATGGGGTTGGTCTGGGCAAGATCGCGCGTATTGCGATGGCACATGGAGGTCGGCTCGAAACACGTGCGTCGGGCCCGGCTTCCGAGGACACGCGTGAGTGTGAGCGTCTCGTCCGGGAAATCGCGCTGGGCGATGATCTGGTCAGGCCGATAGGGGACCCCGGCGAAGGGATCTACGAATTCAATGAGGAGGGTGCTCCGGTCTATATCTGGATGCTGTTGACGCATACCCAGATCGAGGAAAACGGAAAAACGATGGTAGCCGTCGGCTGATCCGGTAGCTTCGCGTTTGGCGACGCGAAACCGAAATTCACGGAGACCGGACGTTGGGTTTGCTGGCAAAAATCCTCGAACACGTGCGCTTGCGCATGTGGCGGCGCAATCAGCATGACAATCTCAAACTGAGAGCCTATTTTCGTGAGCGATATCGCATTGATGTCGGAATGCAGTCTTACGGCTGCTTCGATCAGTGGCGCATGCCGGGGCCTATTCGGGTAGGGCGCTACTGTTCGATAGCCAGCACGGTGCGCTCGGCGCCGATCAATCATCCCGTCGATGCCATGACCACCCATCCGGCGCTTTATGAGCGCAAGTTCGGCGTCGTCGATCGGGACATCCATTGGGACGATGTTCTAGAGATATCGGACGACGTCTGGATCGGTCATTACGCCATGATTCTTCCGGGCTGCAAGCGCATCGGCCGGGGGGCGGTTGTCGGTGCCGGTGCAATCGTCACCAAAGACGTGCCTGACTATGCGATCGTTGCGGGCAACCCCGCACGCAAACTCCGAGATCGGTTCCCGCCAGATCTGGTCCAGGCTCTCGAGGAAAGCCGCTGGTGGGAACTCGATCCGCCCGAATTGCGCGCTCTGGTCGAGCGCGATCGCGACCTTGTGTATCATCCAACCGTTGAGCGGGTTCGCTCCTGGGGGGCGGGGCGGAGTATCCGCGCGTGACCGAGGACATGGTGGTGGCCGGCATGCCGTGTGGCTCCGGCAAAGGCCCCGACATCAGCGTGATCGTCCCGCACTATGAGGATCTTTCCAGTCTGGACCGGTGTCTGGATGCCCTGGCAGGGCAGGAGGGTGGCCTGTATTTCGAGGTCGTGGTGGCGGATAACATGTCGCCAAGCGGCGAGGCGGCCGTTCGGGCCACGATAGGCGACCGCGCCCGCCTGGTTATCGCCACACAAAAGGGTGCAGGCCCGGCACGGAATGCCGGCGTGGCAGCTTCGCGCGGACGGATCCTGGCCTTCACCGACTGCGACTGCATTCCCGAACCCGGCTGGCTGAAGGCCGGCGTGGCGGCGCTCAAGGAGCACGACTTTGTCGGCGGGCGCATGACGGTCCTCGTTTCCGATCCCGCCCGGATGAGTGGAGCGGAAGGGTTCGAGCGGGTATTCGCGTTCGACAACCGGACCTATGTCCAACGGAAGGGCTTTACGGTCACGGCAAATCTCTTTTGCCCGCGCATGCTCTTCGATACCGTTGGCGGTTTCCGCAGTGGTGTGTCCGAGGATCTGGAATGGTGCCATCGCGCGCGAGATGCAGGGTTTCGTATCGGATATGCGGCCGATGCCGTCGCCGGACATCCGGCCCGCGCGGATTGGGGGCAGCTCAGGCACAAGTGGCGCCGGCTCAATGCCGAAACATTCGCGCTGTATGAGAACAAGCCCGGGGGTCGTTTCAAATGGGCGATGCGGAGCTTTGCTCTTCCGGCGTCCATTCTGGCGCACGCGCCAGCTGTGCTGTCCAGTGCGGCCATCCCCGGCATGACAAATAAAGTTCGAGCGTTGGGCATGCTCGCCAAAATCCGGCTGTGGCGTTTCGGCGATGCGCTGGGCCTCATTTTCCGGGGGGGATCCTGATGCACGTGTCGATCGCCATCGTCACTTTCCGCAATCCCGAGGAGATTGCGGGATGCCTCTCTGCACTTTCGGCCAGCACATACGCAGACTTCGACGTAACGATCTGCGAAAATGGCGGTGCTGCTGCCTTCGCTTCTCTGAGTGCCGCTATCCCCGAGGCCCTGCCTGAGGGGCAGAAGGTTCGTGCGATCCTTGCTCCGGGCAACCTTGGCTATGCGGGCGGTGTCAATGTCTGCATGAAGGCGGCACCGGACGCCGATGCCTGGTGGATCGTCAATCCGGATACCGTGCCCGCGCCGGAAGCGCTTGCCGCACTGGTGGCGCGGCTTGAGCGTGGAGACGTGGCCGCGGCAGGAGGCGTGCTGCACAACCCGCAGGGGCGCATCCAGGCCTATGGTGGACGCTGGAATGCGTCGATGGCGCGCTGCGTCTCGCTGGGCAACGGTGAGCCGCTTGCCATCCGTCCTGATGCGGCGGAGATTGAAGGGCAGATGAACTATCTGCTCGGTGCCTCTATGCTCGTTGGCCGTACCTTCGTGGACAAGGTGGGCCTGATGCGGGAAGACTACTTCCTCTACTGCGAGGAAGTGGAATGGTGCCTGCGCGCAGTTGCGGCGGGACTGAAACTGGGGTTCGCGCCCGATGCGCTGGTGTGCCATGATCAGGGCGGCACGACTGGTTCCGGGGATGCCCACCGCGTACGGCCGCGGATGCCGATCTATCTGGATGAGCGGAACAAGCTCAACGTTGTACGGGACACAACCCCTGAACGCTTGCCGGTAGCGGCGCTCGGCTCGCTTGTGCTCCTGGTGGGCCGGTACCTGCGCCGCGGCGCGTTCCGGCAATTTGGCTATGGATTGTCAGGCTGGCTGGCAGGTCTGCGCAACAAGCGGGGCCTGCCGCCCTGGATGGCCTGAAGGAGGGGCGGTGCCGCCCCTCCACAACGGCCGGTGTCAGAATTCGTTCAGCACCGTACCAATTACATTCACCTTGTCGGACTTCATCTCGTCGATGAGCGTCTTGACGTCTGACACGTAGGTTACGTCCTTGCGGGCGACGATCAGGCAGTGGCGCACGATCGACGCGATGCGGCGTGCGTCGGAATTGTTGTTGCTGGCCGGAGTGTCGACGATCGTGACCTCGAAGTCACGCATGCACAGGTCGACCAGAGATTTGAACGGCGGCGCGGCAAGCAGTTCCTGCGCGTTCGTGCTCTGTCCGCCTGAATAGATGATCGAGAGCGACGGGATGACCTCTTCCTGGATGACGTTCCCGAACGCAACCGAGTTGTCCGAAAGGCAGTCCTTGAGAGAAGGCATTTCCTCGGAAGGCACGATAAAGCGGTGCACCGCGGGCTTGCGCAGGTTTGCGTCGATCAGAAGCGTGCGGATGCCTGCCCGGGCCAGCGAAACAGCAAGGTTTACCGCCACGAAAGTCGCCCCGCTACTCGAGCTGGGCGCGCAAACGGCCAGCCCGCGCCGCCCGGCGCGGATATGGTGCGCCAGCAAGTGCGTGCGCAATGCTGCGATCGCCTCCGCTTCCGCAGAAGCGGAGTCCGACAGGACGACTACCCGTTGGGAAAACCCGAATGAGATCGGCTCTTCACCATCAGCCTGGATTTCGGAAGCAGCCTCCTGCGGGGCTTCGGGAACGACAATGTGTTCATCCGTTGCCGCACCGGCGGCCTCCACAGCGGCGGCGGGTTCCACAGTATCGGTCAGGTTTTCGTTCATGGGTTCTTCGGGTCCACCCTGCATTTCCGTCATCTTACGCCGCCTTGCTGCCGAATCGTGCAAACCATGACGAAGCACCGGCGGGAGCAGGTTCTTCGTGAACGATACGTCCTATCACGGGCACATCTGCGGCCATCAGGTCATCAATGCCGCGCACTTTGCGCTTCATCAGTTCGGCCGCGATCGCCACCACGAATCCCAGGCCCAGGCCTCCCGCGACAGCGCCAAGGAGGATCAGCGCGATCTTCGGCTCGCTGGGGCTTTCAGGGGCAACGGCATTACCGAGCAACGTCACGCCGCTTTCGCGCGAGGCTGCCTCGAGGCTGAGCTCGCCCGCCCGGGCCATCGTCTTGTTGTACTGGTCGCGCAGGACGTCGATGCTGGCCTGCATCTTGCGCAGTTCATCCACCTTGCCGCGCTGTTCGAGAACCTTCTGCTGCTGGCTGGCAACCTGGCTCGAAAGCGACGGACCTGTCGCCGAGCCGGCACGGGCAGCGGCCACGGCGGCGGCTCGCTCCTGTGCGGCGGCCGCGGCCAGAGCTCCCCGCTGCTGCTTGAGCGCGATCATCTGCGGGTGACTGGGGCCAAGCGTCTGGGAAAGGGATGCGATCTGCGCGTCGACTTGGGCAAGCTGGGTGCTCGACGGAGTGGCTACCAATGCCGCCGGTGCTGCCGCCATCTGCAGCGGAACCTGGTTCGAGAGGGCTCTGAGACGCGCTGATTGCGGGTCGCTGTAGTCGTCCTGAAGAACAACGCCGTTTTCCTTCTCGTACGCCGTCTTTTGGGCTTCGGCCTTCGTCAGTTTTGCAGCGACCGCCGCTGCCTGCTGGCGGAACCATTCCGAGTTCCTTGCGGCGCCGTCCTGGCGGAAGGAAATGGTCTGCTCGACGTAGACCGCGCGTAACAGGTCGGCGATCTTGCGTGCCTCGTCTGGCGAACTCCCCGTGTAGGTGATTTCCAGGATGTTGCTGCTGGAGAGCGCCTTGGCTTCGGTGTTCTCTATGATTTGATCAGCAAGCCAGCGGCGCAGGTCCACTGTCCCGCTAGCGCCGCTGCTGTTGTAGGCAGCGATTTTTTCCGGATCGCGGGCCCAGCCAAGCGCATCGACCACCGAGCCCGCAACGCGATAATCCGTGATCAGTTCGGACTGGGTCGCGATATAGGCCCGGGCGAAGGTGTTGGACATGACCTGTTGCGTAACGGGATCGGGCTTTATCAGATCCAGCAGGACGCGTGATTTGGCTTCGTACTTTTCAGGCAGCACCGCAATCGCAACGACCGCGGCGAACAGGCAGGCCGCAAGCGAAATCGCGAACGCGGCCCGGCGAATCCAGAGGATGCGCAGTAGCTGGAGGAGGCTCATGTCCGTTTGACCCTTGCGTTAGAAGAAGCGCTCGCCCACTTCGATCACGTCACCGATCTCGATGGGGGCGTCGAGGTCGTAGTTCTTGAGTTCTGTTCCGCCGCGCGTCACTTTGACCTTCTTCATCGAGCCGAGCTGAGTGATGCCGCCGGCGACAGCCAGCGCCTTGCGCAACGTCATCCCGTCTTCCACCGGATAGTTTCCGGGGCGGCCGACCTGGCCCAACACGTAGAACGTCTGTGCTGTGGGCACAAAGATCTTGTCGCCTGGTGCCACGAAGGGGTCTTCGTCCGGCCCTCCTGTCGCAATCTTGGCGATGTCCAGCGACAGCTCCGCTCCGTCGGCACGGCGAAGCTTCACGATTTTGGCGTTGCTGCCCCTGATGCCGCCAACACGGGCAAGGATATCAGAGACCCGGTAGGCGCGATCGATCGGGACTGCCCCTGGCTGCGCGACCTCGCCCAGAACGGTGACATAGCGGCTGGCGTAAGTGACAATGGTCACGTTGACCGCCGGAGTGGTGTAGAATCCGCCCGACTTGAGCGCGGAACTGATCGCATCGCGCAACTGCAGAACGGTTTTTCCGCCTGCACCAACATTGCCGATCAGCGGCAGAAGGATTGAACCGTCCGACTGGATCTGAACGCGCATGGGGCCTTCGCTGCCGCCGACGACCGCCACTTCGATGACGTCCCCGGGCCCGAGCACGTAGCCGTTCGTCATGGCTCCGACTTCTGCAGTCGGCTGCGCCTGCGCCACGCTCAAGGCTACGCAGGCGAGGCCTGAAGCAAGGGCTGCGAAGGTCTTCATGAGCTTGACTTGCATCCTAGATCCTTGTTCTGGGCTCAGATTTTCATCTGGAGACTGATGCCGGCTCTCACTGCGTTGTACGAATAAATGTCCAGGTTCGCCTTCCGGTCATCGTATATGGCATCCAGCGATACCGTAAATGGCCCGACAGGCGTGATCCTGAATGATGCGCCAAAAGTGTTCACCCGGTCGTGCGTAAGATTTTCAGAGGCACTTAAAGCCGAATAGTAAAAGTTGCGGATGCCGTGCGAGCCGGACAGACGCAAGGTCATCCTGCTGTTCATCACGAAATCGGCCTGTGCGGCGTAGTCTGTCCTTTTCATGTAATCAACATTGAAGCCCAGCGACGGTATCGTGTCCTGGCTGACTGTAGCCTGAAAGGTCATCCTCTCGCTTGCCTTAAGCGTTAGTTTACCTTGCCAGGTCAGGCCATTGAAGTCGGTTTTTCCGGTGACTATGCCCTTCTGGTTGACCTCGGTGTAGGCCAACAGCACGAATGCGCTCAGCCTTGCGCCAATGTCTCGCGAAAACTGGCCGCCTGCCGTCCGGACGCGAAGCTTGGGGGCGCCGAAATAAACGACCTGATCGCGTTTGTCGAAATCGACCTCGCGTCCGGTTGCAAATACCCGGATTTCACCGATTGAAGGCTGTGCGTACATGACGCCGCCGCCGTAGGTGATGCTGTCGAAGTCTGAGCCCTTTCGCTGTGTGGAGCTGTTCCTGGCCGTGCTGGCCTGCAGCACCGCGAAAGGCTTGAACCCCACAGACGAACCGCATGCCACCATGCCACCCACGTTGAAGCGCGTTTCGGTGTTCTTGGTGCTTCCATACTCGTCGGGAGCGGTATTCAGGTCGGCCAGTTCGCTTTGCGAGCGGCTGAAACCCGCGGTGGTATCGACGCCGCACGGTCCGAGCATGGCGCCGGCGCCCAAATCGGTTGCGATTCGTTCGCGGTTCAGGCGGGTGTTGCGAGCATAGAAATCATACCCCACCGACCCGTTCAGCGAGAGGTATCCCGTACCGAGAACTTTATAGATATCGGCGTCGATCGACGGTGTCAGCCGGAAGTCGTCCTTTTCAAGTCCCCGCTGATCGGCAAGTGCCGCACTGCCGCGGATGACATTGCCATCGTACAGGCCACGGGCACTGAGCACGACATCTGTGTGCGGCTGCTGCGCTGCAAGCGGCGCTGATTGCGCACATGCCGGGCTAGCTAAGATTGCGCAACTGACGGCGCTTACTCCAACCAATCCTGCCTTAATCATTTTTACCCCCCAATTAGATAAAGCACGCCCGTCATTTGCGCTTAAAAATAATGCGGCGCAACATGCCCAAGAAATTTCGACTTTGCTCGCGCAAATTTGCCTTGCGCGCTGCTTTTTTTACGTCAAGGCCATCCATTTTTGGCACAGCGTGGCCGGCCAGTCGGCACGATGCAACACGAGCGACGATCAGGCGCTTTCTGCGCGCCTGTGCCGGCTGCATCAGATCTATGTCTCGTACGGGAATGGGCGATGCCTCCAGCACGCCGGCGACTGCTGCGCTGGCGAACAGGGCATCGCCTGGTGCGGTGCGCGTGACGATCAGGCTGCGCCCGTCCTGCTCTTCAAAGGAAGGGTAGCCGTCGGCATCGCCATGCCATGCATCGGCGCAGGCGATATCTGCAACTCCGCCTACCGCGTCGGGGCAGATTTTGCAGCGGAACTGAACTTCCTTGGACAGGTGATTGCCCCAGCTTTCGGCATAGCTCATCTCGCGGACCTGGCCGTCGACGGTTTCCGCCCGGGCCTGGCCGGGCCAGCCATTGCCACGGTAGCGGAACCGCGCCAGCCTGGCCGGGTCTAGCCCCATTTGCCGAACGATGCGATCGGCGCCGGCATGGCTCGGCAGGCCGCCACAGAAAAAGGACAGTGTAATCGGAATTCGCTGGGCTACGCGTGGGTCTGCCGTGGCCAGCTGGCGCAATGCAGAAACATCGCAAGGCTTGCCTACGAAGGCTGTACGCATGTCTTCGGCGAGCACGCGATCGATGTCCTGCAGCGGGGATGAGGCAGAGTAGCGCGAACCGGCGTTCGCTATTACCTCTTCCGCTGTCTTCGATACCTGGAGCCTGCTGCGCGTCGGATATTCGGGATCAGGCGCGACGTGCAACACGCGATCGACAAGGCCAGTGGCCAGCGCGTGAATCAAGAGAGCGGAAAGCGCCCCGCCGGACGAACCGGCAAAACGCACATGCGGATCCGTGGCGTGTCCGGCCAGAATCCGGATGGAGGGGCCCCAATAGGAATCCCGTTCGGGCGCATCGGGCCAGGGAGCGACCACGGCACCAGGGCAGGCGGCCGCGATCCGGTTTTCGGCGCTACTGTCGAGCGCTGCGAACACGTTGGGGCGGCTATATCCGGGAGCCACCGTCTCCATGCGTATGGAATCGGTGGCAATGCCGGCGCACATGCCGCATCCGCTGCACAACTCCGCCGCAAGGACGCGATCGATGGTAGGCGACGATGGCAGTTTCATGCAGCTTGCTGAGCCCGCCGTTTGTCGAGCGTTCCAGAAAAGATATCGGACAGCACTGCCCGGTAAACGTCAAGCAGGGCGTCCACCTTCTTCATTCCCTTTTTCTGGGCCTGGGCCAGATGTTCGCGCTCGTCCAGCGACGTGAGGACGAAATTCACGGCGTCCGTTACGCTCATGCCGCTCATCGGCAGTACGTGGTCATATTCCAGTAGTCCGAACAGGCCGCTGAACTTGCGACTGTAGGCCACGGGTACGACTGGCGTTCCGGCCGAATAGGCGCCGATGCAGGCATGCATCCGGCCGGCAACGAGAAAATCCAGGCTCGAAATATAGCTCTTGGCCTCCGACGGCCCATCAAAGGCCGGCACACGAATTACTGATGGGAACTTGGCTGCAAGCCTATCAGCCAGACGGTTGTCGTCGTCTGTCGGATCTGTCTTGCTGGTGGCGTGCGGAACAAGGTGCACCTCTAAATCATCGCGCGTGCAAAGACGCTCCAGTAGTTCCTCCGTAAACTTGGCATAATCGTAGCTCAGGCCAAAGCGGTTATTTCCCGACTCCGCTTGATGATAGAGCAGCCCTGACGCATTCACGCCGACCCGCAGCTTCGCTCCGCCCCGTTCTGCGGCCCGGTCCGTAAACGGTAGCATGAAAGCGACATCGACCGACATCTCGTTGCGCGCGCGCGGCGCGAGCGCTTGCGACACCTCGAGCGATTGCTGATCGCGCGACAAAACCGCATCGCAGTTTCGCAGGGCGATTGCGCCGAACTGGCGATATCCCCACCGGGTAAACGGCCCTATTGTCTGGGGAGAGAGCACCAATGGAACGTGGCGTGAAACCGCCATCATTTTGGTAAGCCAAAGAAAGCCAAATCGCTTGGCACCATAAATATCGGCGAAGCTGTCTCCAGCGCCGATATCCAGAATGCAATCGAGATCGCCTACGGCTTTCCAGAACCCGGCCGGAGAAAGCAGCGTTCTGGAATCGATTACAAAAACATCAACTTCATCTTTGAGGAGCGCCGGAGCATCGCCGTCGCGCATGCTCATGACGACGAAATGCGGCGCAAGGCCCATGCGCTTCGCTACTTGCCTGACAATCGCGATATTGCCGAGCGTCAGGGCGCCTACGCCAAGATTTCCCGAACTGACAGAATGCCACAGCAGGCCAATCTTGATCGTCTTTGCCGGATCGTTGCCTTCCAGAACTCGCTCTAGCCTGCTCACGCCCGGTAACCTCCTGAAACCATCGGCTTCAGACCTAGACCAAACTCATGCTGCAATTGCAACATGGCAATTGCCATGCAGCATTTGCGGGCTCTGCCTACACGTGTTCTTGAGCGTCTGGTTTTTTGAAGTTGAGAGATCTGACGGAGGTGAGAATTTCGTTTCCGTCACGTTCGCTTGAGGAACACCGCTTCCAAAGGGCGCTTCGTGTTTCCTGGGGGAGGGGGCAAAGTTGTCCGTATGGCGACAAGCTGATCCCGTCTGCCCTTGGCGTAGCTCCTGGGGCGGTCGGGGGCGCTCCTGATTGCGCCCATGTCGCGACCCATCCGTCGACCGGATTTCGGAACTGCCGGAACCCGGTTATCCGGTGCGCTTACAGGATCAGATCGCTGCTGGTGAGACTTGTGACGCCCAGCAGTTCCAGGTGGAAATCGGCGATGCCGTCTCCGTTGGTGTCGCCCGCAATATAGGTGTTTCCGCCGGATACTTCGTAGCGAAGCTGACCTGCCTTGCCGGTGAAGTCGTGCGTGCCGATGAACGAGAACGAATCATCGGCAGACGTCAGGACATTCGCATCAAGGGCGGACAAGTTGATGCGCTCGCCTTGTGCCCGGCTGAAATCACCGATGATTTCGGGGGTGCTTTTCGTCGAGCCATCCAGATCGCCTTCGCGGAACACGAATGTGTCCTTGCCATCTCCGCCCCAAAGGATGTCCACTCCGGCGCCACCTTCTATCCTGTCGTTTCCGGCGCCACCGTAGATCACGTCGTTGCCATCTCCGCCTAGAATGCGATCATTTCCGGCATCACCGAATATCGTATCATTGCCGTCTTCACCTTTCAGGATGTCATCGCCATTGCCGCCATGGATCTCATCGTTCCCGCCGCCGGCCTGCACGGTATCGTTACCGTCCATTCCGTAGAAAGTGTCGTGGCCGTCGGTACCGATCATCCGGTTGTCGAGAGCGTTGCCGGTGCCGGTCAGTCCTTCGGCCGCCATGCGCAGAACTTCGACGTTATCGGTCAGGGTGTAATCGATCGCGGCATAGACCGTATCGATCCCAGCATTTGCCTCTTCGACCACAACGTCGCCCGTGCCATTGACATAATAGACGTCGGCGCCGCCCCCGCCGGCGAGTTCGTTGTGGTAGAGGCCGCCAGTCAGGATGTCATTACCGTCGCCAGCCGCGATGTGCGTATCGCCCAGATTGGTCACGCTCAGCCGGTCTGCGTCTGCGGTGCCGGTGACATAGGTGATCTCCGGCTGCGCGCTCAGCAAGGTGGAAAATTGCGTTTCCGCGATATTCACCAGGTCGTCACTTGTCAGAACGATGCTGGATGGCAGGATGGAGGCGATGTAGTCGGCATAGAGCGTCATCAGTGCGACGCCGCCATCGTAGATCGCATCGAGTACGGTGTTGGCGTAAAAAGACGACCCGCCGTTGGTTGCATCGGTGATCGTGGTGGCACTGTTGTCATGAACGGCGACGTTCTGGCTGTCAGCCAGCCGGATCCACGATGTGTTGTCACCGAGTGCAGTCACGATATTGTTGGCGATCGTGCCACCAATGATGTCTTCGGCTGCAATGCCGTTGCCTCGAGCGCCGATCACGACGTTGCCGGTGATCGTCATGTCTGTGTAATATTGGTCGCCCGCCTGATCCCTGATGAAGATGCCCTGGGTGGACTGTCCATCGGGGCAATAGATGACGTTCTCGCTGATCGTCACATTGTTCGATGCGGTGGTCATCGAGTTGGCCCACAGCTGAATCGCGTCGGGGTGATCGCCTTCTTGCGGATGGAAGTCGGTGAAGTAGTTGTTGCTGATTACGGTATCGGAATTGCCGCCGCCACGCACGCCGTCGGTGCGGATGTCGTGGAGGTAGTTGTCAGATATCGTCAGTCCCGTGTTGTTGAGAATGCTGACACCATGCCGGAGATGTGAAAATTCGGAGTTCGTGACGCTTACGCCGCTGCTCTCGCGGATCATGAAGGCGGTGACATCATAACCTGCATCGCCGGTCGGGCCGGTGACAGTGATGTTGTCGAAATGGATGTCTGACGACTGAAAGGTCAGCAGACTATATCCCGCCGACGTGGCAGGCGGTGTGAAATCGACATTGCTGATCGTGATGCCGCTGCTGCCGGTGATCTTGAATGTGTCGATCTGCGCGCGGTTGTCCGGATCGGCAGAAGTAATCGTGATGCCGCTCCCAAAATCCATGTTTTTGATCGTGAGCGAAGAGTAGTCTCCCGCAGCCAGTGAAATTGAATCACCGGCCTGGGCTTTTCCCAATGCTGCACTCAATTCGGCAACAGAACTAACAGAAAAAACCGTCATAAGATCCCCTGCGAGAAAATAGAGGCGGAGGGTTGCTCTATTTTCAGGCAGGTTACCGGGCGGGCATTGAGGCAGTCTTGCCCGTAATGGTTACCTTAAAATTTTGGATTTGTGGCCGTTTTTGGTCGTTTGCTTGCATTTTGCAGGCCGGTCTGGCGTTGTGGTCGATAGAAGATTCGGCGCGAGGTCAACGTTTTACGAGGAGGAGCGTTGCGCCAAAATCGCGTGAATTCGACGGCGGACCGGTAAGGCTGTGGCTGCTAAAAAAGTTAACCTGGATAATCGCGAAATGTGAATCCACGTGGAGAAAGGCGCGTCACGGTGCGTTCGTCGAAGGTTTTCTGCCGCCTCAGACCGCGCTGCCGGCCTTTGGGGAGACAGCGCCGGAAACATTCGCCGACGTCCGGGATGCCACGGTTTCGCGAATAGCGGTTTCGACCGATTGGCTCCAACAGGTCCAGTTGAGACGTTCCTCGAAATCCTTGCGTGCGGCGTGACACATGGCCTGATACCGTCCGGTGTCACGCCACAATGAGAGAATGCGATCAGCATAGGCTTCGGGTGACGTATCGAGCGGAAGGAGCAGGCCGGTGACATCGTCCTGAACGATCATCGCCACACCGCCGGTCTTGGCTGCCACAGCGGGGCGGCCGAATGCAGCAGCCTCGCAATACACGATTCCGTACGCTTCCTGACGGCTTGGCATGATCAGGAAATGCGCGCTCTGGTATAAATCGGTGAAGGTCTTGTAGGCGGCAGGATCGTTCTTGTTAATCGCGCCATGCACGATCACGCCGTCAAGGCCCCGCGCAGCCTTGGGCCGTGAACCAATGATGTGCAACTCCGTATTGCCCTGTGTGCGGCGATACAATTCACGCCAGATATCAAGCACCAGGGGGCCGCCCTTGCGCTCCCATGCATAGCCGACGAAAATCAGGCGTAAGGGGCCGGTTGCCGGCGGATTGGCAAAAGCAGGGACGTTGTCGATATTCGCCCCCAGCGGCGCAACGCTCACTTTGCCGGGGGGCAGATCATAGCGTTCGATGGCTTCCTCGGCGGCCCAGGACGACGCGACCAGCACGCGATCCGTGTGTGCGAGGAGCTTTCTTTGCAGATCATTGCCGGAGGCTTTCGCACGCGCGGTATAGCCGCGGTACTTGTGGTAATAATCCACCACTGTCCCATAAAGGGCATCCGCAACATAGACCAGCGGCCACTTCTGATCGATCAGAGCCAGCTTGTGGGCGGATCCCACGCCAACGACGGCATCGGGTTGGATGCGCTCGAGCGCCTCATTGATGATCCTCTGGTACAGGCAGGACACGAGCGGATTGCGCCGGACGGTCACACCGAAGTGTTCTGCGGCACCGAGCTTTTCCACGATCCGGTCGAGGCGCGGCGTGTCGACAACGTGAATGTCGGGAAAACGCTGCTGCAACGCCCTCAGCGAATACCACGGAATGCCACTCCAGGATCGGCGGGAGAGTGGGCTTGCAAGTGAAATGTATGCTATCCGCACGCCGAAACCGCCTCAAGTTCACCGTGTCCCGTCAACAGGTCAGTGTTAGCGTCCTGTTGCACGATGATCAGGCCCGGCCAAGAAGTAGAACAGCATTCAAGCCGCCGAAAGCGAAAGAATTTGACATGGCGACAGCGAATTCGTGCTTTCGCGGACCTTCAGGCACCATGTCGATGCCAAGATCATGGTCGGGTTCGGAACAGTTGGCAGTGGGCGGCAGCACTTGCTCGTAAAGGGCCATGGCGGTCAGAACGGCTTCCATTGCGCCGGTGGCGCCAAGGCTGTGCCCCAGCACCCCCTTGGTCGATGAGACGGGCGGCGGTGCATTGTCAAAAACCGCGCGAATGGCGGCGCTTTCAACCGCGTCGTTCATGGCTGTGCCGGTGCCATGCGCGTTGATGTACCCCACAGCGGCGGGCGTCAGGCTCGCATCGTGGATCGCCATGGCCATTGCTCGCCCGACGCTTTCCTGATCCGGCGTGGTCAGGTCGCGAGCGTCCGAATTGGCGCCGAAGCCGAGCACTTCCGCATAGATCGTGGCGCCGCGGCTGACCGCGTGATCCCACTCTTCGAGGACCAGCATGGCAGCCCCTTCGCCGAGCACGAGCCCGCTGCGATTGGCCGAGAATGGTCTGCAAGTGTCACTGGACAGCACTCGCAAGGCTTCCCACGCAAGCACGGTTCCCGGGGTAATGGGAGCTTCGGTGCCGCCGGCAAATGCCACGCGGCTCATACCGGAACGGACAAGGTTGAACGCCTGTCCGATCGCGTGCGTGCCCGATGCGCAGGCGCTGGTCACACCATATGCCAGGCCCTGCATTCCCAGGTGCATGGATACCTGGCTGGCTGGCGCGCTGCACATCTGCCTTGGCACCGTGAAAGGATGGGAGCGACGCGACTTTTCGCCGTAGAGACGCCAATAGCCTGACTCCATGGTTTCGAGGCCGCCGCCCCCTACTCCGACAATGGTCGCCGCAGACCGCAGGGCCTCGGTATCGGGGGGGATCCCGCTGTCGTCCAGGGCTTCACGGGCGGCCACCACGGCAAATTGCGACACGCGGTCCAGAGGGCCGACCTGCTTGCTGGTGAAGAAGTTTGCCGGGTCATAACCTGGAACCTGCGCAGCGACAGGGCAGGAGATCAACTCCTGCCGTTCGATGTGCACGGGACGAATGGCGCTGAGTCCCTGCTTGACCGCCATCCAGGTCGCAGGCACGTCCAGTCCCGCCGGCGAGACGGTGCCGCGCCCGGTAATGGCGACACGTTTCATTTGCCGGCCTTTTTCGCCAGTTCTGCTTCGACAGCTTTCACGATGTCGCCAATCGTCACCAGGTCCTGGGCCGCGCTTTCATTGGCGTTGAAGTTGATGTCGATGTCGAACGCTTCCTCGACTGCAAAAACGGTTTCGATCACATCGAGTGATTCGAAGCCCGCCTCGACCAGATTTGTCTCCGCCGTAAACTCTGCCGCATCGCGGCCCAGCTGTTGCGCGACAACTTCCTTAACTTGTTCGAGTGTCGACATTAGCCTCGTGCCCCCCTTGGCCGCACCGCTATAATTGTGCAAATGCAGCAAAACGTAAAGGATATTCAGGCGGCGTCTACCCATGATGTGCCGGTTTGGCAGTGCATCATCCCTCGCTATGCTTTTGATTCAGCAGTCTACAATTGATCGAAGCGGTTGACGCCGGAAAGTTGAGCGTGGAGTTGACGTCTTCAGGATTGGGCCTCGATGCCGATGCGGCCCCGAAGTTGTACGCAAGCGAAAGATCGATCGATGGCGAGCCTGAATAAGCTTCTTGGAATCCAGCGTCGCGTGATGCGAATGCGGATTGCGTTCCTCAACACTTTTTGGGGGATGAGCATTGATCCGACTGCGCGAATCTCGTTCTCGGCCAAGCTCGACACCACATACCCGAAAGGCGTTCACGTTGGCCGTCAGGCCTATATCGCGTTTGGAGCTACGATCCTGTGCCATGACATGACGCGAGCCCTTTACAAGGATACGCGTATCGGCCGTTACTGTTTTATTGGCGCGCGCAGTCTGATCATGCCCGGGGTTACTGTCGGCGACGAATCGATTGTTGCAGCCGGAGCAGTGGTGACGCGCGATGTCCTGCCGCGTTCGATCGTCGCCGGCAATCCTGCGACCGTAATTCGTTCGAACATCGAAGTCGGCCCCTACGGGCGCTTTCTTTCGGTTGGCATGTCCAAGGCGGACAGGGCGGCTCACGAAGCGGCGCTGGCGGCGGATCGCTAAGGGCATATTTGGGCCATCGCGCCTGCGCAGCAGCACGGCGGGAACTTGGGTGGTTTACGGATTTCGTCCGGAACGCAAGCCTACGGCAGTCGAAGATCCCGGCCCGCGCAGCGGTTGCTCAGGCAACCAGGGACACGGGCGCTTCAGGTTGATCTACCTTCTTGTGATTATAGGCCACCAGGATGGGCACGCCCAGATCGGCCAGGTCGTCCGTACCGCGAACGCGCCGGTTCAGCAGTTCGAACACAACCGAGATTTGCACGCCCAGGACGAGGCCGAGTGCTAGGGCGATGCCTCCGATCAGCGGTATCTTGGGGCGGACTGGTTTCGCGGGTGCTTTGGCCGGACCGATGGGCTTCAGACCAATATGGTTCGATGCGATCTTGCGTTTTAATTCGGACGTCTCGCTAGCCAGCGTTGTTGCCTGTTGCGAAAGAACGGAGACTTCGTTGGCGATCAGGCGGGCGGCCTGCAGCTTGCCGCGTTCTTCCAGAAGCCGGGTGGTCTGTGCCGTAAGTGCGCCGGCAGAGTCCAGATACTGTGGGGTAGCCCCGGAAGCAACGGCAGTTGCTGTCTGAGCCGCCAGAGCGGCGCGTTGGGATCGCAAGGCCAGAACGGTAGGGTGATTGGGGCCAAGCTGCATCTGCGCCGCGCTCAGGGCTGCGTCGATGCGGGCGATCTGGGCGAAATTTCCCTGATCGATCGCGGGACGGGCAGGGGTGTCGGTCCGGAGAGCCCGCTGATTGCCTGACAAGGCTCGCAGCGTGTTCTCGATGGCGTCGGTTTCGTCGTCAAACAGGTGAATGCCGTTCGCCTTTTCGAAATCGCGCTTGCGCTGGGCTGCTCGGTCCAGCGCCGCTACCAGTCTTGCGTTTTCCTCTTGCAGGGCGTCCAGCCTCAGGAGGTCCTTCTGGCGCCTCATTTCCAGCATTCGCGCAAGGTAGACTTCACGCACGGCATCCGCGCCTTTGCGGGCGTCTTCCGGCGTTTCCGCGTAGAACAGGATGTTGAAGTACATGCCGGTGCCATCCCACTCGACAACCGTCTGGTCTGCGATCGCGCGAGCGCTCGAGCGCAGGCTGCGGAGGTAGGCGGGGTCATTGGTGTTGCCGGCTGGAGGCGAAATGACGTAACCGAGCTTGAGGGCCACGGGCTCGCTCACGATCGGATCTTCGATGATCGCGGTCTGGGTATCTGCAAAATGCGACGCTACTGCTCGCGACATGGGTACGCCCTTGCCCGTGGCCGGGTCCGGCGAGGCGAAGTCGGCATGGACGCGCGCCTTGCCCTCGTAGGTCTTGGGAAGTCTGTATGCCACGGCCAGCGCCACGCTGACACTTGTCAGTGCGGCAAGAGCGATGGTTATCCAGTGCGCGCGGCAAATGCGGGACCAGTTCAAGCCAAGCACTGCACCAACCCTCTTTTCCTTACTGTGCAAGAGCGCACGTCACGTGGCATCGTCGAGGTGATCGCGCTCAGGCGGTCATTCTGTCAAGAAAAGGCATTCGGCGAAAGATGATGGTTTTTACCAGAATCGGACCGAACAACGCGCAAGGCAGCATGATCATCAGATAAACCAGGAAGAACGGGCCATTCCATGTCAAAAATCGGTCAAGGACAAATTTGCTTGAAAAAATGAAAAGAGTGTTGAGCAAATAGATCACGAAACTGTATTCGCCGATCCATTGCATGGCGCGATTGAAGCGGGGCCAGTTCCGCCTGCACAGGCCGTGAAGGAGGGCAAGTGAGGCAAGGCCACATGACAATATGGAGATATAATAGATTCGCAGCAGGCGGGTGCTGATCAGGACGATGGCGAAGGCTATGGCCGCCGGGATGAGGTAGTTGTCAACCATCCGGTTCCACCGCTCCGCTTCTGTCGCGGCAAGGCCGCCGACAAAGAAGAAGCCGCCATAGACGAACAGGCGGTTCAGATAGAGGAAGTCCAGGTCCGGTGTGGTCACCAGCGGCATGAGCGGAATGAAGATGATCGCCAGGTGCAGTGGATGGGGCAGGATCGGTCGCAGAACGACAGCCAGCGCGATGAGTTCAAAAAGAACCGCAACATACCACAGGAACTGTGCCGGGCTCTCGGTCGTGTGAAAAATCAGGCTGTCGGCGGCGTAAGTCAGAAATGCTCTCAGCAGGGCAGGCAATCCGCCCGTGCTTGTCACGCTGCGGGCCTCGCCTTCGACAACGAAGCTGGCAGCCACCAGCAGCAGGCCGAACAGTGCAAACGGTACCAGCAATCGATAGGCGCGTTGCACGAGATAGCCGCCAGGGTCCGCCAGCGCCTTGCGGTCTCCGCCAGTATAATAGAAAAGAAATCCGCTGACGAACAGGAAGAACGGCATGTGGAATGAGTATATTGCCGTCCGCAATACGAAAAACCATTCCGCACCCGGTGGCGCAGGAGCCACCAGCAGATGGCCGATCACCACCAGTATGATGCCAAGTCCCTTGCACCGGGTGAGATCATCGAGGCGAGGACGGGTGGTATTTGGGGAAGTAGGCGAAGAAGAAGTCTCTGTCACGGATTCTGCCTGCATGATTGCGCCGGCTGACAGAACACGGGGCACTCCTTTCATCCTACCTTTGCCATTGTGGCTCTATAGGTTACATCGTGAAAAGCAAGCGTCACGCAAGTGACTCCACGCGTCTTGCGCCTGCGATCGGCGCAAAAGAGGTTCCCGGTAAGATGGCCATGCAGCGAACGGTTCAATTCCAACTCAGACCGTCTGCCGGGAAGAAACGCCGCCCTTTCACGCTGTCCGGCTATCATGCGCCCGAACCGGGGGCGCTCGTCCGTCTGGCGATGCACTTCGCCGTAGTGATGGTCGCTGCGGGCATCGGGCTGGCGGTCGGCGGGCTGCCGTCAAACCTGATTGTGGTGCCGCTGCTCCCACTTGTCGCCCTGACACTGGTCATCATCTGGGTCCTTCCCGAGAACAGCCGCCCCCCGACCCGTTTCATGGGCGTCACGTTCTTCGCCTATTTCGTGGCCGTCGTGGTCTGGCCCTACTATCTCGCCATCCAGTTGCCGGGGCTTCCCCTGATCGAGATCCGGCGCTTGTTTATTGCGCTTTCAATTCTGGGTTTTCTGGTCAGCTATTCCATCTCGCAGCGCTTTCGTCAGGATCTTCTGGATATTTCCAGGACATCCTCCCGAGAGGTAAAGCTCATTTGGATATTCGTGGTTTTCCAAGCCCTGGCCGTGGTTTTTTCAGTCGACGTGAAGGGCTCGATTCCCACTTTCGTGAAGAACCAGCTCGGCTGGACAGCGGTGTTTTTCATCGTCGCCTATGTGATGTCGAAGCCCGGCAATATGGACCGGTTCGCGAACATTATTCGCTGCCTGGCCGTTTTTCTCGCAGTCTTGGGGTATTTCGAGCTTCGCAATCAGGGCCTGCTTTGGGCAAACCACATCCCGTGGTTCCTTAAGGTTAGCGATCCTGCCATGCAGAATCTTCTTTCCCCGATGTTTCGCGCGGGTGAATACCGGGTCGCGGGGCCGTTCTCGACATCGCTGTCCTATGCCGAATTCATGGCCATGACGATGCCTTTCTTCCTTCATGCCATGTTCGAAGGAAAGAAGTTGTACTGGCGTGCTATTGCTGTGCTGTGTAACATACTTGTGTTCTACGGAATTCTTCTTACCCAGGCGCGTGTGGGGATTGTCGGGGCATTGACGGCGCATGGCGTCTATTTTGCTGCGTGGACGATCAGGAAATGGCAGCAGGAACGCACTAACATCATTGCCTCGGTCCTGCTGTTCGTTATGCCGCTGGCGCTGGTGCTGTCCGCAGCCGCAGTTCTTACGGTTCCGCGCCTGAGGATCATGACACTCGGCGGCGGTGAGCATGCGGCCAGTACTGCAGGCCGCGTGGAACAGATGAAGGCGGCGATTCCGCTGATCATCAAGCGGCCCGTGGTTGGCTATGGGCCCGGTGAAGGCGCGGGTGTTCTGGGCTACCGCAATCCTGCCGGAGAGTTGTCGATTGACAGTTACATCCTGGCCGCAGCCCTCAATTATGGTCTTCTGGGCTTCATCGTGATGGCGGCAATGTACGGCATGTTTGCGTTCAAGGGGGTCCGGGTCGGGCAGGCCAGCAAGGGCGAAACGAGCCTTGCCATCCCGGCAGCGACCGGCATCGCCGTCTGGCTGGTGGCCAAGATCGTTCTGGCCCAGGAAGACAATGTCTCGGTTGTTTACATGTTCATGGGGGTCGTTGCCGGTGCTGCATACAGGGTCCAGCAGAACGCCGGGTCCGGCAAATCTCCGGCAATGCGCCGCTGGCTTTGATCCCATGTCCGTCCGGTGGCGGCTATGCTGGCTCGAACGGTGTAGCCAGACTTCCGCGGCGTGGGCCATAAACTCCTGAACGGCACGGCAAGTTTGCCGTCTGGCGTCAATCCCAGACAAGGCCTCCTCTCCGCTGGCGTATGCTTCTGGCAAGCAGTCCGTAACAGCCCGCCGGTTGGCTCCCGCCCGGGGCGGGTTAGGCCTCGTGGTGGCTGTCAGCCGGAGTTGCCGCGTTCTCACCGACCATGTGCGGTTTGTTCGCGTTGGCTCCCTTGCGATCGCCTGATTGCGCGGTAAGCTTTCCTGACCGGCAGGCCGTCCGGCCGCTGCCCGGCCATTCAAGGAAAACGTAAATGCGCTTCGGATCGCTTCCCGTGCTCGTGTTGACACCGGCTCTTCTCCTGTCCTCGCCATGCCTGGCCGCGAAGGCATATCCAGAGGCAGAAAAGCAGGTTCTGGAGCTTTCCAGGCAGGCTATCGCCCTGCGCTCGGTGCAGGGGGAGGGCAACAAGACCCCTGAAGTGGCAGAACTGTTCCGCGACGCGCTGATCAAGGGCGGCTGGGCCGCCAACGACATCGAGATCGTCCCGTACAAGGATACCGCCTACCTCATCGCCAGCTGGCCGGGCAGTGATCCGTCTCTGAAGCCGGTCGTGGTTTCCGCGCACATGGACGTGGTCGAGGCCAGGCCCGAGGATTGGGAGCGCGATCCATTCACACCGGTGGTGGAGAACGGCTATCTCTATGGCCGCGGCGCCAGCGATACCAAGTTCGACGCAGTCCTGGCGATGGAAGCGATGATGGAACTGCGCCGTCAGGGCTTCCAGCCCAGGCGCAGCCTCGTGATCGCCTATTCGGGCGACGAGGAGACCACGATGGACACCTCGAAGCTGATCGCCGAGCGGCTCAAGGATGCGAAGATCGTGCTCAATGTCGATGGCGCCTCGGGCACGCTGTCGGAAGAGACCGGCAAGCCGCTCTACTGGAGCTGGCAGGGCGGCGAGAAGACGTACATCGATTACAAGATCGAAATCACCAATCCCGGCGGCCACAGCTCGATGCCTCGCCTCGACAATGCCATTGTCCAGATGTCGCAGGTGCTGGAGCGGATCGGGCACTACAACTTCAAGCCGGAACTCAATGACATTACCCGTGCATACTGGACCGAGGCGGCAAGGCTGGAACCGGATGCCGAACTGGCCGCCGCGATGAAGGCCTTTGTGGCCAATCCCGCTGATCCCGGTGCGCTCGAGGTGCTGCGTGCCAATCCAGCCATGGTCGGCCGGATCGCGACGACTTGTGTGCCGACCATGATCTCGGGCGGTCACGCCCAGAATGCGCTCCCGCAGGGCGTCTCGGCGAACATCAATTGCCGCGTCTTCCCGGGCCACTCGCGCGAGGAGATCATGGCGGAACTGGAGAAGGTGGCCGCCGAACCGGCTGCGAAGTTCTCCGATGTCACGGGTGATGACTCTGTCATGGCTCCCGCCTCGCCGATGGATCCGGAATTCGTCGCGGCCGTGACCAAGGCGGTGAAGGCGGCCTGGGGACCGGTTCCGATCATTCCGATGCAGTCATCGGGTGCTTCGGATTCGATGTGGTATCGCGCGCTTGGCGTGCCCAGCTATGGTGCGAGCGCGACGATGATCAAGGAATCGGAGGACTTTGCCCACGGCCTCAACGAGCGCGAGCCGCTGCTCAACATCCGCCCGGGCATCACCTACTACCTCAGCCTCTACAAGGACCTTTCCGCGAAATGAGGCATTCGGCACCTGTCGTCGCGCTGGCTTTGGCGCTGGCTGCCGCACCGGCGTCGGCACGGCCGCTTTATGTGGAAGCCGGGCACCTGCTGGATGTAGCAAGCGGGCAGGAAAAAACCGGGCAGTGCATCCTCGTCGAGGATGAGCGCGTCGCGAAGATCGAGCCCTGCGGTGAGACGCCGGCGGGTGCCAAGCGGCTCGACTGGTCGGCCTATTGGGTGCTGCCCGGCCTGATGGATCTGCACACGCATCTGGCCGATACCGGCCAGAGCGCGGACCTGGCCGCGCCGCTCAACACTTCGCCTGCCGCTACTGCGCTGATCGGGGCGCACAATGCCCGCCTCACGCTCGATGCCGGTTTCACGACCGTGCGCGATGTCGGCACGTATCGCGGGTTGACTGATGTTGCGCTACGCGATGCGATTGCCGCTGGTCATGTGCCGGGGCCACGCATGTTCGTGGCAGGCGCCTACATCACCATTCCCGGCGGTGGAGGCGAACTCAACGGCGTGGTTCCCAATGATCAGCTCCCGCCCGACATGCGGCTGGGCGTCGTGAAGAACGCGCAGGAGGCTCACGACAGGGCCGAATACCTGTTCGATCACGGGGTGGATTTCCTCAAGCTGATCGCCACGGGCGCGGTGTTGGCGATCGGCACCGAGCCGGGCCAGCCGGAACTGACCGGGGACGAGATGCATGCCGCCATAGAGGTGGCGAAGGCGCATGGCAGCTATGCGACGGCGCACGCCCATGGTGCCGAGGGGATCAAGGCGGCCATCCGCGCGGGTGTGCGCAGCATCGAGCACGCCAGCCTGATTGACGACGAGGCGCTGCGCATGGCCAGGAACGCCGGCGTCTGGCTGGTCATGGATATCTACAACGGCGACTACATCAACGATGTCGGCACAAAGGAAGGCTGGCCGGAAGAATACCTGCGCAAGAACCGCGAGACCACCGAGACCCAGCGCGAGGGTTTTGCCAAGGCAGTGAAGATGGGCGTCAGGCTGGCCTATGGCACGGACTCGGGCGTCTATCCGCACGGGCTGAACGGGCGTCAGTTCGCTTACATGGTGCGCTACGGCATGACGCCGCTTCAGGCGATCCGCGCGGCGACGATCGATGCCGCCACGCTGATCGGCCATGACAAGGAACTGGGCTCCATCGCCACCGGAAAATTTGCCGACATGATCGCCGTCGAAGGCGATCCCCTGCAGAACGTGCGCGTGCTGGAGAGCGTGGCGCACGTGATGAAGGGCGGAGACGTGTTGAAGTGAGCGCTGCAGCGACACTGCCGGACTTGCGCGAGGCGGTTGCGCGCGATCCGGCCAACGCGGCCAAGCATCGGTTGCTGGGCCGGGCCTTGCGGGCGATGGGCCGCGACGGGGAAGCCGAGCTGTCGGAGATGGCCGCTATCCGGGCGTCGGTCCACGATCCGATGATGATCGCCATTGCCCGGGCCATGCTCGAAAACGATCTGCCCACGGCGGAACCCTTGCTGCGCCAGCGGTTGAAGCAGGATCCGTTCGATGTCGCGGCGATTCGGCTGATGGCGGAACTGGCTGCGCGGATCGGCCGTTACCGGGATTCCGAAACGCTGCTGCGCCGGGCCCTCGAACTGGCGCCTGCCTTCGCCGCGGCCCGCGCCAATCTGGCGACTGTGCTCTACAAGCAGCATCGCTTTGCTGAGGCAGTGGGGGAACTCGATGCGGTTCTGGCGGCGGGGGAGGTCGATGCCGGCAAGCTCAACCTCAAGGCGGCCGCGCTGGGACGTATCGGCGGCTATGACGAGGCGATGCGCATCTACGCCGAACTGACCAGGACTTTCCCTGACCACGCCAAGCTGTGGATGAGTTATGGTCACATCCTCAAGACCGTGGGCGATCAGGCCGAGGCCATCGCCGCTTACCGGCGGGCGCTGGAGATCGAACCGGGGCTGGGGGAAGTCTGGTGGAGTCTGGCGAACCTCAAGACGGTGCAGTTCGGTGATGCGGACGTTGAGGCTATGGAAGCCGCGTTGGAAAGCGCTGAGGGTCTCTCGGATGAAAACCGGCTTCATCTGCACTTCGCGTTGGGCAAGGCCTTCGAGGACAGGGTAGAGCCCGCCAGGTCCTTCGTGCACTACGCCGAGGGCAATCAGCTGCGCAGCATGGAAATCAAGCACGATCCCGATGCCATCGCTGCGCAGGTCGATCACGTTATCGAGACGCTGACACCGGCGTTCGTCTCCGAGCACATGGGGCAGGGGGATCCCTCGCCCGATCCCATTTTTGTCCTTGGGCTGCCGCGCGCGGGCTCGACGTTGATCGAACAGATTCTGTCCAGCCATTCGCAGGTCGAAGGGACCATGGAATTGCCGGACATCCCGCAGATGGCCATGCGCGAGGCGCGCGAGGCCGGCGGCAAGCGGCAGGACTGGATAGACGCGCTGGCGGGCATGGAGCCGGGCAGGCTGGCGGAGCTCGGCGCCGAATTCCTCGACCGCACGCGCATTCAGCGCAAGACGGACAAGCCATTCTACATCGACAAGCTGCCCAACAACTGGGCCTACCTCGGCTTCATCGCGCTGATCCTGCCGAATGCGAATATCATCGATGCACGGCGTCATCCGCTTGATTGCTGCTTTTCCAATTTCAAGCAGCACTTCGCCAAGGGGCAGGGCTTCTCCTACGATCTGTCCCACATCGGGCGCTATTACGCCGACTATGTAAGGGCGATGGCGCACTATGAGCGGGTCATGCCGGGGCGCGTTCACCGGGTCGTCCACGAACGTCTTCTCGATGATCCCGAAGGCGAAGTGCGCAGCCTTCTGGCCTATCTGGGCTTGCCGTTCGAAGAGGCTTGCCTGCAGTTCCACACCAATACGCGCGCGGTCCGCACGGCTTCGAGCGAACAGGTGCGGCGTCCGATCAACCGCGATGGCGTGGGGCAGTGGCGGGCCTACGAAGCCTGGCTCGGTCCGCTCAAGGACGCGCTGGGGGATTTGCCTGAAGCATACGCGGAGCGCTGACGGCACGTCCCATCAATGTGGCAGAAATGTCATAGGCCGTGTGGCTCGGCACTGGCGGTCTGCCAAAGCTATTGTCATTACAGCGAATTTATGGCGCCTTCCCGATCAAGCAATGTACAGGGGGTTTCTGATGGCGTCGTCGCGTCTGGTTTGTTGTCGCAGTGCAGTTGTCGCGCTGCTGGGGTCCACCGCTCTTGCTGCAGCCCAGCCCGCGCTCGCCCAGGGCGCTTCGGCCGATGCCGATGAAGGCGACGTGATCTACGTCACCGCGCAAAAGCGTACCGAGAACATGCAGAGCGTGCCGATCGCGATCACCGCTCTTGGCAACGAGAAGCTTGAATCGCTGCAGGTCAAGGACATGCAGGATACGGTGAAGTTCCTGCCTTCGGTCACCATCCAGACCACCCAGCCGGGCTTCAGCCAGATCTATTTCCGTGGCGTCGCCTCGGGCGAGAATGCCAACCACTCGGGCCCGCTCCCGACTGTGGGCACCTATCTCGATGAAATGCCGATCACCACGATCCAGGGCGCGCTCGATATTCACGCCTACGATCTGGCGCGCGTCGAGGCGCTGGCCGGGCCGCAGGGCACGCTCTACGGCGCGAGTTCGATGGCGGGCACGGTCAAGATCGTCACCAACGCACCTGACTACACCGATACATACGGTGGTGCGGATCTGGAGCTGAACTCGGTGGCCCATGGCGCCATGGGCGGCGTCGCCGAAGGTTTCATGAACTTCCGGCTTTCGGACCGTGCCGCCTTGCGCGTGGTGGCGTGGTACCGGCATGACGGCGGCTATATCGACAATATCTACGGCAGCCGCACTTATCCGAGTTCGGGTATCACCCAGGACAACGCGGACTACGTCAAGAAGAACTACAACGATGTCGATACTTACGGCGGCCGCATGGCGCTGGGTATCGAGCTTGACGACAACTGGACGCTGAAGCCGACCCTTATGGGCCAGATCCAGAAGACCAAGGGCAGCTTCGCGCAGGAGCGTTCGACCGCGGTCACCGGGAAGCTTCAGACCGTTCAATACAACCCGGAGTGGAGCAAGGACGAGTGGTATCAGGCTGCTCTGACGGTCGAGGGCAAGCTGGGCAACTGGGACCTCGTGGCCACCGGCGGCATCCTCAACCGCAAGGACTATACCGACGCGGACTATTCGGACTATTCGTATTTCTATGACGCCCTTTACGGTTCGGGCGCCTATTTCTACGACAACAATGGCGATCTGGTCAGCCCCAACCAGTACATCCAGGGCAAGGATGTTTATCACCGGCAGTTCGGTGAAATGCGCATCAGTTCACCGCAGGACAGCCGCCTGCGCGTGATCGCAGGTATGTTCTACCAGCGCCAGTCGCACCTGATCGAGCAGAACTACATCGTCGATAACATCGCCGATTCCATCATCGTGCCGGGCACGGCCAGCGACATCTGGCTGACCAAGCAGAAGCGCATCGACCGTGACTATGCACTCTTCGGCGAAGCCAGCTTCGATCTGACCGACCAGCTGACAGTGACCGGGGGACTGCGCGCCTACAAGTACAAGAACTCGCTGGTCGGCTTCTTTGGGTACAGCGACGGCTATTCCAGCCGGACCGGCGTGGCTGCCTGCTTTGACGACGCGATCGTCAGCGGGACGCCGTGCACGAACCTGGACAAGGTGACATCGGATACCGGCGTCATCCCCAAGATCAACCTGACCTACAAGATCACGCCCGATGTGATGGTCTATGCGACGTGGTCGCGCGGCTTCCGTCCGGGCGGCATCAACCGGCGCGGGACGCTGGCGCCTTACGGGCCGGACAAGCTCGACAACTATGAGTTGGGCTGGAAGACGCAGTGGGGTCCGGTTCGCTTCAATGGTGCGGTCTATCAGGAGGACTGGAACAACATCCAGCTTTCGTTCCTCGGCGAAAACGGCCTGACCGAAATCCGTAACGCCGGTGTCGCGCGCATTCGCGGTATCGAGTTCGATCTCGGCTACCACAAGAACGGCCTCACGCTGAGCGCCGGCGGCAGTTACAACGATGCAACGATCCGCAAGGATTTCTGCCTTATCGCCAATTCCAGCTTCGACTGCACGCTGCCCGGTGCCGATGGCGCCGATAACGCCTTGCTCGCACCGAAGGGCTCGCGCTTGCCGACTACGGCGAAGTTCAAAGGCAACGCCATTGCCCGCTACGAATTCCCCGTCGCCTCGTGGGACGGGCACATCCAGTTCGCGGTCAATTACATCGGCAAACGGCGCAGTGACCTTCGCCTTTACGAGAATGCGCTCAAGGGCGAATTTGGCGCCTACACCACGGCCGATGTCAGCATCGGCGTGAAGAATGACCGGTACCGGGTCGAACTCTTTGCCACCAACCTGTTCGACAGCAACGGCGTGATCGACAGCGCGGTGCAATGCCTTGAAACGACGTGCGGCGATCCTGACGGTGTCAGCGCGACTGGCGGCGTATTCTACGATTACGTTATCAAGCCGAGAGTGATCGGTCTGAAGGTTGGTGCCGACTTCTGAGCTCGCTGGCGGACATTGAGCCGTTGAAAACAGCGGAGTGCGCAGGGGCCGGGGTGGCCACGGGGGGACGCCTCGGCCTCGTTGCGGCAACGGCGCTGGTCATGGGTAACATGATCGGTTCGGGGGTGTTCCTGCTTCCGGCCAGTCTGGCGCCCTATGGCTGGACCGCGGTGATCGGCTGGATTGCGACGACGGCCGGCGCCATGGTGCTGGCCTATGTCCTGACGCGCCTGACCAGCGCCTTGCCGAAAGCCGGAGGGCCTGCGGGTTTCGTGTCCGCCGCCTTCGGGCATTCCGCCGGGTTCTTCATCAGCTGGATCTATCTGGTCTCGATCTGGACGGCGGTGGTCACCATTGCCGTTGCCGCGATCAGCTATCTTTCGAGCATGGTTCCGGCGCTCGGCAACTACCCGGCCTTCGCGGCGATCGTGCTGCTGTGGCTGCTGGCGCTCGTCAACATGCGCGGGGTGCGGACAGCGGGCGGCTTTCAGGTGGTGACCCTCGCGCTGAAAATCCTGCCGCTGCTGGTCGTGGCCGTGCTGGCGGTGATCGTGCTTTGGGGTGGGCATGCTGCACCTCCGGCTTTCGTTCCCGGACAGGTCACGTTTCACGCGGTCAACGGCGCAGCCAGTCTGACCTTGTGGGCCTTGCTGGGATTTGAATCGGCGAGCGTCGCGGCGGCGAAAGTCGAGCGGCCGGAAGTGAACATAGCCCGCGCGACCCTTTGGGGGACGGGGCTTGCCGGCGTGCTCTATCTGCTGGTCTGTTCCGCGATCGGACTGCTGCTGCCGCCTGATGTCGTGGCCCAGTCGCCAGCCCCGTTCGCGACGTTCGTGACACGATTCTGGTCGCCGGAGATTGCCGGGCTCATTGCCATCTTTGCCGTCATCAGCTGCGTCGGCGCCGTGAACGGCTGGACCTTGCTGGAAGCGGAGATGGTGCGTGACATGGCGGCCCGGCGGATGCTTCCCGAGTGGTTTGCGGCGGTGGATGGACGAGGCACTGCACGCCGGGCACTGTTGATCTCGACGGTGATCGCCAGTCTCTTCGCGGCGATGAATACCAGCCGTGCGATGCAGGCACTTTTCGAGTACCTGCTGCTGTTGTCGACCTCGGCCGCCCTGTGGCTCTACCTCGCCTGTGCGCTGGCAGCGTTACGTCTCGGTGTAGCCCGCATTCCCGCCCTGATCGGTGTGCTCTATTCGCTGTGGACGCTGTGGGGCGCGGGGCTTGCCGCCAGCGGGCTGAGCTTCGTGCTGATGGTGCTCGGGCTGCCGATCTGGCTCTGGCTCAAACACCGCAAGCCAGTGGCGGCCAATCTCTAGCCAATCAGGCAGTCCAGCCACTTTTCGGCGAGCGCTTCAGCTTCTTCCGGCGTGAAGGGGGCCTTGCCCAGGCTCAGTTCCAGCCACAGTCCGTCGATCAGCGCGGTCAGCGCGACGGCGGGCAGGCGTGTATCAGTGAGGTCTGGGCGGAACGCGCGGATGAGATCCTCGATTCCGCTGCGGAACTCGCCGTAGATCTCGTTGTGGAGTGCCCCGATCGACGGATCGGCGGGCGTCATGCTCCAGAATGCCAGCCAGGTGCTCAGCAGTTCAGGATCGGCGATCGGGGAGCGGAAACTGGCGTTGAGATAGGCAAGCAGCCGGTCACGCGGATCATCGCCCGCCTGCGCCACGGCATCGGCGAGCGCCGCCTCAACGCGGTTGCTGGTCCAGCGGTAGGCCTGAGCAATCGCATCGCCCACGCCGGAAAAGTAGTGCCGCAGCAGGCCGGGGGAGACGCCTGCCAGCGTGCAGATCGAGCGCACCGATGTGCCGCCTACGCCGTTGATCGCAAGGCACCGCGCGGTCGCCTCGATCAGGCTCTGGCGGCGCTCGTCGGGATCGGCGCGACGGAAGGATTGATGCTCGCTCATTACCTTGTTATACGATCGTACAACAAGGAGTGAACATTGGCAACGCAGGTCGCACAGATTGCCGGAAACGATCCGCTTGAAGGCTGGAGCCTGCCGGCCTGGATCTATTCCGATCCAGAGTTCTTCGAGGTCGAGAAGGAGCGCGTCTTCGCGCCCAGCTGGCAGGTCGTCTGCCATGTGAGCGACATTCCCGAACCGGGCGACTGGCACACGCTGGATTATATCGGCGAAAGCGTGATCGTGACGCGCGGCCTTGATGGCGAAGTGCGCGCCTTCACCAATGTCTGCCGTCACCGCGGATCGCGCATTGTCGATGGATCGCATGGTTGCGCGAAGAAGCTCGTGTGCCCCTACCATGCATGGACCTATGAATTGGACGGCCGCCTTTCCGGTGTCCCCGACAGCGCCAGCTATCCCGATTTCGACCGCGCCAGCCACGGGCTCGCCAAAGTCGATGTCGAAATCTGGCGCGGCTTCATCTTCGTGCGCCTCGTCGATGACGGCGGCCCGTCCGTGGGGCAGATGATGGCGCCTTACGAGGCAATGGTAGCGCCTTATCGCTTCGAGGAACTGAAGGCGCTGGGCCGCGTGACGATGCGCCCGCGCACGGTCAACTGGAAGAACATCGGCGACAACTATTCGGACGGCCTCCACATCCCCGTTGCCCATCCCGGCCTGACGCGCCTGTTCGGCAAGGGGTACGGCATCGAGGCGGAGCGCTATGCCGACCGCATGTGGGGCGATCTTGTCGATCAGCCGTCCGCGAACTGGTCCGAGCGCCTCTACCAGAATTTGCTGCCGCCGGTTCCGCACCTGCCTGCCGACAAGCAGCGCCACTGGGTCTATTTCAAGCTCTGGCCCAATGTCGCCTTCGACATCTATCCCGATCAGGTCGACTTCATGCAGTGGTTGCCGGTCAGCCCGACCACCAGCCTGATCCGCGAAATCAGCTATGTCCTTGACGACGACCGGCGTGAGATGCGGGCCGCGCGCTATCTCAACTGGCGCATCAACCGGCAGGTCAATGCCGAGGATACCGCGCTGATCACCCGCGTGCAGGAAGGCATGTCCTCGCGCAGCTTCACGGTCGGCCCGCTGTCCGACAAGGAAGTGTGCCTGCGCCATTTCTGCAAGCGCATCCGTGAAATCATCCCCGAGGCCCGCCGCGAGACGCGGCCCGCCCCCGGCTGGAGCCAGGCATGACTACGAAGTACGACGCGATCATCATCGGCGCGGGCCACAACGGCCTTGTCTGCGCCTTCTATCTTGCCCGCGCGGGGTTGAAGGTCCGGATCGTCGAGCGGCGTGACGTCGTTGGCGGTGCGGCGGTGACCGAGGAATTCCACCCCGGTTTCCGCAATTCGGTCGCCAGCTACACGGTCAGCCTGCTCCAGCCCAAGGTTATCGCCGACATGCGGCTTGCCGATCACGGCTACCGCGTGATCGAGCGCCCGATCTCCAACTTCCTGCCACAGGAAGACGGCGGCTATCTCAAGCTCGGCGGCGCGCTGGAGCGGACACAGGCGGAATTCCGCCGCTTTTCCGCGCACGATGCCGAAGTGTTGCCCGCCTATTACGACGCGCTGGAAGGCGTCGCCGAAGTGCTGCGCCACCTCGCCCTCAAATCCCCCCCGAATGTCGGCGACGGCATTCGTACCTTGATCGCCGGAGCCCTTCAGGGTCGCAAACTGGCAGGTCTTCCGATCGAGGCGCAGCGCGACGTGCTGGACTTGTTCACCAAGTCCGCACGCGCGCTGCTTGACGGCTGGTTCGAAAGCGAAGCGGTGAAGGCCGCGTTCGGGTTCGACGCAGTGGTGGGCAACTATGCCAGCCCGGACACGCCGGGCAGCGCCTATGTCCTGCTGCACCACGTCTTCGGCGAAGTGAACGGCAAGAAGGGCGCCTGGGGCCATTCGGTCGGTGGCATGGGCAACATCACGCAGATCATGGCCAGGGTGTGCCGCGATCTGGGCGTCGAGATCAGCCTCGAAAGTCCGGTCGACAAGGTGCGGGTCGATGGCGGCAAGGTGGCGGGTGTCCGCCTCGAAAGCGGCGAGGAAATCGCGGCGCCGCGCGTGATCGCCAATGTCGGGCCGAAGCTGCTCTACGGGCGCATGGTCGACAGCGCCGACATGCCTGCCGATTTCGCGCGCCGGATGAAGAGCTTCAAGGCGGGCAGCGGCACCTTCCGCATGAACGTGGCGCTGTCCGAACTGCCGCGCTTCACCTGCCTGCCCGAGCCGGGCGAGCATCACCAGTCGGGCATCATCCTGGCGCCAACGCTAGACTACATGGACCGCGCTTTCCTCGATGCGAAAGTCCACGGCTGGTCGAAGGCGCCGATCGTCGAGATGCTGATCCCTTCGACCATCGACGACAGTCTCGCGCCCGAAGGTCAGCACGTCGCCAGCCTGTTCTGCCAGCAGTTCGCGCCAGAACTGCCCGACGGGCGCGACTGGGACGATGAAGAGGACAAGGCCGCCGATACGATCATCGACACGGTGGAGGCGCATGCGCCGGGCTTCCGGGCCTCGATTCTCGGCCGTCAGGTGCTCAGCCCGAAGGGGCTGGAGCGCAAGTTCGGCCTGATCGGCGGCGACATCATGCATGGCAACATGACGCTCGACCAGCTCTGGTCCGCGCGTCCGATGCTGGGTCACGGCGCCTATCGCGGGCCGGTCAAGGGGCTCTACATGTGCGGTGCAGGCACGCATCCGGGCGGCGGCGTGACCGGCGCACCCGGCCACAACTGCGCGCATGAAGTGCTGGCCGACAAGGGAGGCTACCGCCGTTTTCGCGCGTGAGCTGCGGCGGTCACGCCGCCGCAGGAACTGGCGCACTCGCCATGCACGGGTGGCTTTCGGGCGCGAGGTAGAGCCAGACCAGCGTTAAACGGTGACCACGATCTTGCCGATTTGCCGGTTGCTTTCGAGGTGGCGGTGCGCTTCGACAATGTCGTCAAGGCTGAAACATCGGTCGATCACCGGGATCAGCGTGCCATCGGCAAGGCCTGAGCCGACATAGTCAGCCAGCCGGTGGCGGCTGGCGGCGTCACGAACCAGCAGGTCGGCGGAGAATCCGCGCAAGGTCAGGTTCGCCAGCATGAGCGGGGGCAGGGCCAGCGTGCACTGATATCCGGCGAGCATGCCATAGATGATCACAATTCCCTGTGGGGCCATCGCCGTCAGCAGCGCGGAGAGTGGCTCGCCGCCCACCGCGTCGAAGGCAACCTGCGCACCCTGACCGTTTGTGATCGCCATGATCCGCGCAGGCACATCCTCCTCGTCGCTGACGATCACATGGGTGGCGCCCAGTTCCGCGAGCGCGCTGGCCTTGTCCCGGCCACGCGTGATCGCGATGGGCACAGCGCCTTCGCGCAAGGCAATCTGGATCGCAGCCAGTCCCACCGACGAGGATGCGGCGTTGATGACCACGAACTGGCCTGCCGAAATATGCGCAACTTCGACGAGAGCATAGGCCGTGCCGTACTGCATCCAGCTTGCCGCCGCCTGTTCCAGTGTGATGCTTCTGGGTACCGGCACCAGCAGGTCCGCGGGATAGAGCACTTGTTCGCCGTGCGTGCCGTAGTCCTCCATGGACTGACCGAACAGCGCCGCCACCCGGTCCCCCGCGCGCCATTGCGTCACGCCTGTGCCAACGGCGTCGACAGTGCCCGCCATCTCGTACCCGATGCGCGCGGGGAATGTGACCGGTCCGAACTGGCCGCTGCGGTACAGTGTCTCCACCCGGTTGAGACCGAAGGCGCCCACGCGCACCCGCACTTCCCCGGCTCCGGGCTCGCCAACGGGGACATCGTCGATTTGCAGAACCTCGGGGCCACCGAATTCATGGAAGCGGACAATGCGGGCCATTCAGGTTCTCCCCTCAGATACCAGGCTTATTTTTGCGGCAAGGCATAGGCCATGATCGCGCTCGCGTGCGGCCCGGGAATGGTGAAGTGCCCGCCTGCAGCGATCACGACATACTGGCGGCCCGTCTTCGGCGAGACGTAGCTGATCGGATTGGCCGCCCCGACTGAAGGCAGAGTGGCGCTCCACAGTTCCTTGCCGTTGGCGATATCGAACGCTCGCAATGTTCGGTCCTGCGCCGCGGCGATGAAGGTCAGACCTCCGGCCGTGCTGACCGATCCGCCGAAATTCGGCGCGCCCATCAGCAGCGGCACGTGGCTGGCGAGGCCCAGCGGTCCCGATCCGGCCGCCGTGCCCAGCGGCTTTTCCCAGACCAGCTTGCGCGTGGCGAGGTTGAACACCGAGATCGTGCCGAAGGGCGGCTGCTGGCACGGCACGAAGATGGGCGAGAGGAACGGGAATGACTTGAACGCATAGGGCGTCCCTTCCTGCGGGAAGGTGATGACGCGGCCCTCGAAGCCGCCCTTGGCCACTTCACCCGGTTTGCGCCGCTCAAGCTGGTTGAGGTTGGCAAGACGCAGCGCGTTGACCACCAACAGCCCGCGCTGCGGGTCGACCGAGACGCTGCCCCAGTTGATCCCGCCGCCGACAGCCGGATAGGTGATTGTCGGTTGCGTTGTGATCGGCGTGAAATCGCCCTCGTAGCGTGCCCGGCGGAACTGGATGCGGCAGGCCATCTGGTCGAGCGGGGTGATGCCCCACATGTCCTTTTCCTGCAGGCGCGGGCCACTCACGGACGGGAAGCCGGTGGTGTAAGGTTGCGTTGCGGCCGTCCATTCGCCTTCCACGCCGCCTTGCGGGACGGGCTTCTGCACAACGGGATCGATCGGCTTGCCGGTCCGCCGGTCAAGCACGAAGATCTGGCCGCGCTTGGTCGGCACGATCAGCGCCGGAACCTTGCCGGGAAGATCCACGGCCACGGACTGCGCGGCGATGTCGTAGTCCCAAAGGTCGTGGTTCACTGTCTTGAATCGCCAGCGCAATTGCCCGGTCGCAACATCAATGGCGACGATGTTGTCGGTAAAATCATCCGCGACTTTGGAGCGGGAGCCGGAGAAGTAATCCGGCGGGCTGTTGCCGGTCCCGACATAGACGAGACCCAGCTTCTCATCCCCGCTGAACACACCCCAGGCATTGGGCGTGTCACGCGTATAGGTCTCGCCGGGATTCAGCAGCGTCTGGCCCGGCCGCCCCGCGTCCCAGGCCCAGCGCAAGGCGCCGGTCTCTGCGTCGTACCCCCGGATGACGCCGGAGGGAGAGTCGATCGAGCCGAAGTCGGAAATGCTTTGCCCGACCACGACGACCCCGTTCACCACTGTCGGCGGGGAGGTCGGAAGCGCATCTTCGATATGCGCCTTGCCCATGCCTTCGCGCAGATCGGCGATGCCATTTTTGGCGAAGCCGCTGCAGGGGCGCCCATTATCGGCGTCGATGGCGGCGAGTTGTCCGGCTGCGGTCGTGATGAACAGCTGCCTTGCACATTCACCCGCCTTGGCCGATGCGTAATAGGCCGCACCACGGCACTTCCAGCCGAGGAAGGGCGCATCCTTGGGCAAGGACCGGTATCGCCAGATTTCCTTGCCCGTGTCCTGATCGAGCGCCGTCATGGTGCCGCTCTCGAGGCACATGTAGAGCCGCCCGTCCATGGCGATGGGGGCGGCTTCGAGGCTCACCAGCGGCCCCGGTGGGATATCGGAGTCATACCGCCAGGCCAGCTTGAGCTTGCCGACATTGCCGGTGTTGATCTGGTCCGTGGCGGCATATTTGAGGCCACCGATGTCCTTGCCCCAATGCCGCCAGGTTCCATCCACACCGGCGAGCGCGGGGACGGAAGCAGCCCCCGGCAAGCCGCTCTCGGAAGTCTGCAAGCGGATGATGGTTCCGCCCAGCAATGCAAGCGCGAGAACTGCCGGGAGGCCGGTCCACCAGCGCGGCGCGCCCGTTGCGCGGCGGACCGCCGGCAACAGGAACAGCAGCCCCACGAGCGCGGGGCCGCCCAGTCTCGGCATCAGGGCCCAGGGATCGAACCCGGCTTCCCAGACGCTCCACACGAGCGTTCCCGCCAGCATCGCGCCATAGACGGCGGCAGCGTAGCGCGCTCGCCTGAACAATCCGAAGGCTGAGACAAGCACCGCAAGTCCGGCGGGCAAGTAGTATAGGCTGCCCCCATCGGCGGCGAGCACGCCGCCGCCCACGGCCAGTGTTGCCCCCACGAGGGTCAGGAATGCCGCAAACACAGCGATTCCAATCCGCGCCATCACCCTTCTCCCCCCACTGTCAATCGGGCTTCCCATAGCCATTCAGAGCTTGAAACCGCCGCTGGCCTCTATGTGTTGCGCCGTTACCCAGCGCCCCAGCGGCGAGGCGAGAAAATAGACGACGTCGGCGATTTCCTCGGGCTGGCCGAAACGGTTGAGTGCAGTGACATCCGTCACCTGCTTCGAGGCTACCGGATCTTCGACGATGTAGGCGTTCGTTGGCCCCGCCGTGAAACCGGGAGCGACCGAATTGACGGTGATCCCGCGCTTGCCCAGATCCTGCGCGAGAACGCGGGTAAAGGCGTCCACCGCGGCCTTGGCCATGGTGTAGACGATGATGTTGGGGTCAGTCAGCCGTGCGCCGGTCGAAGAAATGTTGATCACCCGCCCGAAGTCGTTGAGCCGGTCATAGAGCGCGCGGGTGAGGAAGAACGGCCCGCGCACGTTGTTGGAAAACATCTGATCGTACATGGCTTCGTCAGCGACGGCGATCGGGCCGTAATCGCCGCCGCCGATGTTGTTGACGAGGATGTCGAGGCCCGAACTGCCGGTCCGGGCAATCAGTTCCTGGTCGAGCCTGGAGACCAGCTCATTTGCGGCTGCTTCACTGCCGAGGCGGGCCTGCACGGTAAAGGCCTTGCCGCCTTCGGCCTCGATCTGGCGCACGGTCTCGTTCGCCGCAGCCTCGTCGGAAGCGTAGTTCACCGCCACCAGAGCGCCAGCCCGCGCAAGGCGGCATGCCATATGAACGCCAAGCCCGCGGCTGGCTCCCGTTACGAGCGCGGTCTTCCCCTCCAGATCTCCCGCCATACGATTTCCTCTCCACCATTCGTGGGCTGTTTGCCCGTTCTTGTTCTGTCTGACGGCGATCTGGACAATGAATGTGTCCACGATGCGGATCAGCTGTTGTTGTGCCTGCGCTCATCCGCTCCGTGAAGGTCTCCGTTCCGCTCCGGCGGCGGTGATACTGCCTCAGGCACATCACTTTGCCGCTATTCGCGGGTCGCAGGCGAACGTCTCACCGATGGTGAACAGTGGTTCACTACCCTGTGGGTTCCTTGGCTGTCAACCGCATGCTGGCGCTCAGCTCATGCCTGCCGTTCGCAGTTCAGGCCCTCGCAGTTCCGCCGAAACGAAATCCCGCATCCTGCTTGTGGCGCAGGAGGTGTTTTCTGTGTTCGCGGAAGCGGATGCAGGCCGGTCTTTGTCGCCCGTCGCCAATTTGTTGATCGGAGAGACTTCAAACAAGCGAGAAGAGGACGGCCCATAGCGTCAGGCCGAAGGCGATGCCCAGAGCCCAGCCGCCCAGGGAAATGCGGTCTCCCAGATGGCATGACGGTGCGGCAAATGTCCTGTGTGTGAGCCAGTTCATGCGACCTCTCGATGTTCTTTTGCTCTCGTTCTTCGTATTCAGGCGCTTCATCTTGGGTTTGCGTTCCGCTGCTGGACGTTCGCCGGAAATGCAGCCGATTGTGTCCGATCCGGAGCAATTCCCGTTGCGTCTTCGGGCGACGGGTCCGGCCAAGGACGGCCGCTACTGGTCAGCGGGCGGTCCGGCCGGTGGCTGCAAAGGGTTCCCGGCGGAATGCGCCCAGTCATAGGTGGCGGAATTTTCCCGTTGCACCGGCTCCTGCGGAACGCGGCCGGAAGCAAATGCCTGGTCTGCCGGTTCGAGGATAGGGCGCAGGGGCAGCCCCGCGAGATATGCAATGCCGGCCTCGCGGCTGTCGGGATCGTAGGGCTGGATCTGCGCGAACATGCCGATCGTCAGAAGGCCCGCATCGCGCAGCACCGCAACTCGGCGCAGATAGATCTCGGCGCGGGTCTGGGCGGCGGCGGTGCGGGCGTTCAGCAGGTCGTTGGTGACGTCCAGAACGTCGCGCAGTGTGCGGATTCCGGACGTTTCCTGCGTCTTTACGCCCGCCACCGCGCGTTCGGCGGCCTGCACTGCGGCAGTGTAGCGCGGCATGGCCTCGCTCGATGCCTGCAGCAGGCTCCAGTCGGTTGCCAGCGTTTCGCGCATGTCCCGCCGGGCCTGCTCGATCAATTGCCGGTCGGCGAGGTTGCGGTCGGATGCTTCGCGCAAGGCGGACGAGAGCTGGCCGCCGGTGTAGAGTGGCATCGTCAGGCTTATGCCGGCTTGTACCGATTCCTCCCGCAAAGTGTTCTGGTACGGAGAAGCCGGACTGCGCGCGGCCGAAGCGAAGGCGTTTATCTGCGGGCGCATCTGTGCGCGGGCTGCGCCTACGGCCGCGCGCGAACGGGCTTCGGTGAACTTGGCGGCACCGAGCGCCGGATTGTGGGTTTCGGCCGCCGCATAGAGCGTTTCGAGTGCCGGCAGGTCCGGCAGTGCGGGAAGCGGGGCCAGTGCCCCGGGATACGTCCCCACGACATTGCGATAACGTGCCGCACTGGCTTCCACTGTGGAGCGTGCGATGATGACGCGTCCGGCGGCCAGTTCCAGCCGGTTGTTGGTCTGATCGACGTCCGGCGCGGTGGAATCGCGCAGGCGGTAGCGTTCGGCGATCACGTCGCGCTGCTGCTGCAGCAACTGATAGATGTCCAGCGCCACGCCATAGAGCTGCACGTCGCGCTGCAGCGAGACATAGGCGTTGACCACATCGAGGATCAGTTGCTGGCTGCTGCCGCGCAGCTTCTCCCGCTCGATCATGCTGGCCGCTTCCGCCGCATCCATTTGCGCGGCCAGCAGACCGGATGTGAAGAGTGGCTGCGACAGCGTGACGTCCAGCGAACTCGCGAAGCCGTCGTGCTCGGAAGGGAAGGGGGTCCCGCGGGTTCTGGCGGCGGTATAGGTATGCCGGGCGCTGGCGCTCAGCGTCGGTCCGTAGGCTGCCCTGGCCTGAACCACGCCTTCGTCCGCGGCGCTGGCCAGATCGCGGCTGCCTTTTAGAGATGGATTGCCCACGTAAGCCTCCGCAAGTGCCTGTTCGAGCGTGTCGGCACGCGATGGCGTGGTTGCGAACAGACATGCTGTGATCAGGCACGCTGTTCCATAGGTATAAGTTACCAAGAACGTTCCCCTATTGTTGGTTGAGAGAGCAAAGCCTGTCGGGTCGGAAGCCCCAAAACTGATCTATTGGCTCTGGTTGTTTATGGAGGTGTCTGTTCTGCTGCAGTGCGAGAATGTTCCGGACAGGACATAATTATGCGAATAGGCACGTGCTGGTGGCCCGTGGCAGGCAATATCGAATGCGTGGTACTGGCCTGCCAGTCAGCGGATACGGCACAAGGGCGGTGTTGCCGGTGATATTCGGTGTCAGCCTCTCGGCCGAGCTGAAGGCGGCGATTGCACCGATCCGGCGCGTTCTGCTGCCCGTCATCGCCATCAGCAGCGTCTACAACGTGCTTCTGCTGGCAGGCTCGTTCTTCATGCTGCTGACTTATGACGACGTCCTGCCCAGCCGCAGTGTGCCCTCGCTGGTCAGCCTGCTGGTGCTGGTGGCGCTGGCCTATGCGTTTCAGGCGCTGCTCGACGTGACGCGGGGACGGATCATGGTCCATGTCGGCTCCCTGTTCATGCGCTCAGTCAGTAACCGGGTGCTGGACGTGATTTCCCGCTACGAACTGAGCCGGGGCGCCATGCCCAATGGCACGCAGATCGTGCGCGATGCCGATACGGTGCGCGGCTATCTCTCCGGCCCGGGGCCACTGGCCATTCTCGATCTGCCGTGGATCGTGGTCTACCTGCTCATCCTGAGCGTGTTTCACTGGGCCCTGGGTCTGCTGGCGCTGTTCGGTGTGGCCGTGCTGGTCTCGCTGATGCTGTTCAACAACCGCATGACCGCCCCGCTGGCTCTCGAAACGATGCGCGTGGGCGCGCAGCGCGCGATGCTGGCCGATGCCACGTTGCGCAATGCAGAAACGCTCAAGGCCATGGGCATGGCAGGGGCGCGGCGTGAAGAGTGGCACCGGATCGAGGCCGCCTACTTGCACGCCAACGACCGCTTTTCCTTCATTTCCAGCACGATGTCGGGATCGACCAAGGCGTTCCGCACATTGCTGCAATCCTCGACTCTGGCGCTCGGGGCCTACCTGGTGATCCGCGGCAGCGCGACGGGGGGCATCATCATTGCCAGTTCGATCCTGTCGACCCGCGCGCTGGCACCGGTCGAGCAGGTGATTGCCAACTGGAAGGGCATGGTCTCGAGCCGTCAGGCGATGGACCGGCTGCGGGGATTGCTGGAGGCCGTGCCGTACCGGGTGGATCCGATGGGGCTGGCAGAACCGAAGTCCTCGCTGGTGATTTCCGGCGTTACCGCTGCGCCGCCGGGCACCCGAACGGTCACACTGGCTGACATCAGCTTCAAACTGTCGGCGGGGCAGGCTCTGGCTGTGGTGGGACGCAGCGGTTCGGGCAAGACCACGCTGGCGCGTGCGGTATGCGGGATCTGGCCTGTCCTGCGCGGGGCAGTGCGGCTGGATGGCGCGACGCTGGACCAGTGGGCGCCGGACCAGATCGTCCGTATCGTCGGTTATGTGCCGCAGTCGATCGAACTGTTCGAAGGCACGATCGCGCAGAACATCGCGCGCTTCCGTCCCGATGCCGACTGCGATGCGGTGCTCGAGGCGGCGAAGGCTGCGGATTGCCACGATCTGATCGTGCGGCTGGAGGGCGGGTACGATTATCTGATCGGACCGCAAGGGGGCGGGCTCTCCGCCGGGCAGCGGCAGCGCATCGCGCTGGCCCGCGCGCTCTACGGCAATCCTTTCCTGATCGTGCTCGACGAGCCGAACAGCAATCTCGACTACGATGGCGAAGCGGCGCTGGGCACGGCGATCCGGCGCGCGCGCGAACGGGGCGCCATTGTGGTGGTGATTGCGCACCGGCCGAGCATCGTCGCGCATGTCAGCCATATCATGGTGATGAACAACGGCCGGATCGAACGCTTCGAGCGGCGCGAGGACTTCGAAGCGCGCACGAAGCTGCCGGTGCCCAAATTCGGCGGGGACGCGACGCGCGCGGACCGTCTCAGGCCTGGAAATCCGCCTCTCAAGGGCAGCCAGGTCCGCGAGAATGAGAGTGCGGGCACGCCAGTGGAGATTGGCCGGTGAACCAGTCGGTGCCGCTTGTGGCGGCGGGGCCTGCCTATGCGGTGGCTGCCGTTCCGGTGGAATCTGCGGCCGCTTCGGAGCAGGGCCTTTCCCGTCTGATCCGTTTTGGACTGTGGGCCGTTGCCCTGCTGGTGTTCGGGGCGGGCGGGCTCATCACGTTCTTGCCGATGGCGGGTGCTGTGATCGCGCCGGGCGAGGTGACCGTGGAAACGCACGTCAAGGAAATCTCCCATCCATTCGGCGGTGTCGCGTCAGACATTCTCGTGCGCGATGGCGACTTCGTGAAGCGGGGGCAGGTGCTGATCCGGCTCGACAGCAAGGTTGCCGGGGCGGTGGCCGAATATACCGGTCTCGGGCTCGATCAGCTTCTGGCCAGGGCCGCCCGGTTGCGGGCCCTGCAAAGCGGTGCGGCGGATGTCGTATTTCCCGAAGAACTGGTGCGCAAGGCGCAGGACCCCGCCGTCAAGGCAGCCATGGATGATGAGCGCCGGAGTTTTGCGCTCGGCCGGCAGGCGCGGACAGATCAGGTGCGCCAGCTTCAGGCTAGGATTGCCCAGAGCCGCGCTGACATCGCGACATATGCCAGTCAGGCCGATGCCTATGCCCGGCAGGACAAGCTGGTAAACGAGGAACTCGCGCAGACGCGCCAGCTCTACGAGGGGCGCCTCACCACGCTGGATCGTCTCAATGCGCTTGAACGGGCAGCGGTCGGTGTGCAGGCGCAGAAGGCCACGGCGCAGTCCGGCATGGCGCAGGCGCACGCGCGGATCGGCGAACTGCAGGTGCAGATGGCATCGGTGGCGAGCGCGGCGCGCAGCGAGGCGGCACTGGAACTGGCGCAGGTTCAGGCGGCGATATCGGACTTGCGCAAGCAGGAGGCAGCCGCCAGCGATCAGAACGACCGGACCGCGATCCGCGCGCCGCTGGACGGCATTGTCGACAAGCTACAGGTCCGTACGGTCGGCGGCGTGGTGCCCGCCGGCGAGGCGCTCATGGAAATCGTGCCGGCCAGGGACCGGCTTGTCGTCCGGGCGCAAGTGCGGCCTGCCGATATCGACAGCGTGACCGTCGGGCAGCCAGCCCACTTGCGCTTCACGGCGCTGGACATGCGCACCACGCCTGAACTTGCAGGGACGGTCACGCAGGTCGGCGCCGACCGCACCGTCGATCGTGGGACCAACGTCACTTACTATTCTGTCACTGTCTCCATTACGGATGAAGAGTTTCGGAAGCTTGAGAAAGTGCGGCTGTCCGTGGGTATGCCGGTCGAGTCATTTATCCAGACCCAGAAGAGAACGATGCTTCAATACATAATTCGCCCTCTTTCGGATCAATTCAAACGCGCTCTTCGGGAATAAGAAAAGTACACTTCGGAGTGCCATGCCGGGCATTAGAATGTTTCCTTTTTTTGGCGTGCGTGGTGTGCCGAATTTACAAGATCGTCTTCCGGCAATGGCTGGAACCGGCCTCTGAAGGAGCGGTGAAACGGATGAAAGGAGGTCTCGCCAGGCTGGCATTGTCGTCAGGAGCCGCCATGGCGCCGGCGCTTGCCGGAGCTCAGGCGATCGGGGCCGGGACCTCCATTGTCATCGACCCTGCGCTGGACCGCGACGATGTCGCCGGAGCGCGTATCGAGCCGGCGCTGCGGTCGCGTCCGATCATCGTGGGCCCCGTGTTCGCGCAGCCGAGTCTGTCGGTGGTCGGGGGATATGACAGCAATGTCTTCAACCGTCCCGCGGCACGGGCGGGCGCGCTCGCCATGGTGATGCCTTCGCTGCAACTGCGGGCCAATCTTCCGCGCCATGCCTTTGCGGTTTTGGCTGCCGGGACTGTGCGGCGGTTCTCGCGCTACCGGACCGAGAATAGCGAGGAATTCAGGACTTCAGCAAATGGCAGGCTGGATTTCGGCGCGCGCAATGCGATCCGTGCTTCGGGCGGCTTCTCCCATCTGATCGAACCGCGCAGCAGCGCCGGGTCGGTTCCCGATGCGGATGAACCGGTCAGCTACGACCGGCTTGAGGCGGAGCTGGGAGTGGGGCTGGCGTCCGGCCCGTTTCACCTTGCATCCAACGTCCAATACGAGCGGCTCGACTATGATCCGGTTTCATTGGTGGGCGGGGGCAGGGCGGACCAGTCGTTCCGCGATACGCGCAAACTGCGCGGCGAGGCGCGCCTCGACTACGATCTGTCCGGTCTGGTGTCGGTCTTCGGTGCTGTTTTTTACGAGGATCTGGCATCGATTTCCGCCCCGGCAGACGAGCGTCGGGATGCGCACGGCTATGCGGTTGCAGCGGGGGTTCGGGGAGCGCTGTCGCCGGTCGTCTCGGGTGAGGTGCGTCTGGGCTATCAGTGGCGTGATTATGCGTTGCCCGCATATCGCGATTTCCATGGTTTGACCTTCCGGGCCGATCTGCAGTGGTACGTGACGCCGCTGGTCACGCTGCGCGCCCAGGCGAGCCGCACGTTCCGCAATAGCGGTGACCGGAACGTCGGCGCCATTCTGACCGACGCCTTTGTTCTGAGCACCTATTACGATCCGCTGCGCAACTTGCGTCTGTCCGCCACGGCGGCTCTGGAGCATGGCGATTTCGGCGAAGTGGGCACCAGCACCTGGCGAAAGTCAGGGCGGGTGCGGGCGCAATACCATGTGAACCGGTCGCTCTCCTTCGGGGTATACGCGGACTTCGTGCGGCAGGATGTCAGCGGTCCGCGGCTCGTAAATGCCTTCACCGCCTTCAGTGCCGGGCTTGGCGCGACGGTGACGGCATGAGCGCGCACCGGGAGCCGAGGTTGTGAACCTTCCCACGCTCTACGAGCCGCGGGCGGGCGTTCCGCAGGCCATGATGGCGGGAGGGGCATCCGCTCACGCCTCCGAGGATCCGATCACGGTTCGTTTCCTGCTGGCAATGTTGCGCCGCCGCCGGGAAGTGTTGCTGCTCACGCTGGCCAATTGCCTCGTTCTGGCGCTCGTCTGGACCGTTGCGCAACCCCGGGTCTACCGTTCCAGCGCCGACGTCGTGATGATTGCCAGACCCGTCGAGGTGGTGCCGGATGCGGCCGATGCCACCGAGGCGGGCATTCCGCGGGACGAAGATGTCGAGACGCAGATCCAGCTGATCCATTCGCGCGAGATGGCCGGTCAGGTGCTGGACAGGACTGCCTTGCTCCGGGACGCGGTGTTCCGCGCCGACGTTGCCGAGCCGCGCAGTGCGTTGGACAACATCCTGTCCTCAGTCGGTATTCACAGCAGAGCCGGCGCCGTGCGTTTCGAAGACGGGGAGCCGGCCTTCCGTGAAAAGGCGATTACCTATCTGACAGACCGCCTGAGCGTCGCGCGCGTCGGCAATTCGTTCAACTTGCGAATAGCCTTTGGCGATGCCGATCCCCAACGGGCAGCCCTGATCGCCAATACCTATGCGCGGCTGTTCACGACCGACGATGCGCGCGAGCGCGCGCGTTCCCATGCAACGGCGGCCAAAGTGCTGCATACCCGCGTCGACGAGTTGCGGCAGGCCGCCAACAAGGCCTTCGCCGCTGTCCAGTCGTACCGGGTACGTGCGGGTCTGCTCAGTTCGGCGGCGACGAGCCTGACCGAACAGGAGATTTCCACCTACAACCAGCAGATCGCTTCCGCCCGCGCCGAAGCGGCGCGGGACGCGGCGGCGCTCTCCAGCGCGCGAGGCCAGTTGCGGACAGGCGGGGCGGACAGCGTGGGCGAGGCGGCAGCGTCTCCGGTCGTTTCGGCCTTGCGCGCCCAAAGTGCGCAGCTGGTCGCGCGGGAACGTGACCTGTCGCAGCGCTATTTTGACAACAATCCCGACCTCGTCACCGTACGGCGGCAGATCGCCGACATCGACCGGCAGATCGCGGGCGAAGTGAACCGTTCGATTCAGGCTCTGGACACGCGAGCGCAGGCTTCGGCGCAGCGTCTCTCCTCGCTGCTGGCAAGCCGTGGCGGCACTCGTGCACAGCTCGGCACCGACAACGCCGCGCTGGTGGCGCTGGCGGATCTGGAGAAACGTGCGGATGCGGCGCAGACGCTCTATCAGTCCTACCTGGAACGGTACAACGAGGTGGTTGCGGGCAGCGGTGCGGAGCAGCCGACGGCCCGGCTGATCTCGCCTGCAAACGCCCCGGTCCTGCCGGTGTCCCCGAACCTGCCGCTCAATCTTGCCCTGGGATGTGCGGTCGGCGTGCTGCTCGGCGGGTTTCTGGCGATCGCTTCCGAACTGTCTTATCACGGGCTGACCACGCTGGAGGATGTCGAGATCCGGCTCGGCATTCGCGGGCTGGGCTTCGTGCCTGCGTACCGCAAGGTTGCACCGCATGCAGCGTCGCCGCTCGATACGGTGCGCGATCATCCCGATGGCGCTTTTGCCGAAGCGCTGCGCAATGTCATCGTCTCGATCCGGCATGCGGCGGCGGGTGGCGGGAAGGTGGTTGCGATCACGTCCGCCGTGCCCGGCGAAGGCAAGACGACGATCACCGCCTGCATGGGCCGGGCGCTGGCCACGGCGGGCGAACGTGTCGTGGCGATCGATTGCGATGTCATCCGCGCGCACCTCAGCAAGCAGTTCGGGCTGGCGGGCGGTGAGCCCGGTTTGCAGGATGCCCTCCAGCAGGAAACGGGGCAGGTTGCCCAGTACGAGGAGCCTGGTTCCTCCCTGCGGGTAATTCCGATTACGCGGCCATTTCCCAAGGGCAGGCGGCTGACCGAGCGCGGCGGGCTGCATCGCGTGATCGCGTGCCTGCGGGAGGACTTCGACGTAATTCTCCTCGATTGTCCGCCGATCCTGCCCATCGCGGAAGCGCGAGAGATTGTCTCGCTGGCCGATAGCGTCGTCCTTGCCGTCCACTGGCGCAAGACTTCCGACAGGGTGGTCAAGGCGGCCGTGCGCCAGTTGCCGCTGCGCACTATCCAGTCCCTCGGCGTGGTGCTCAACCAGGTCGACATGAGGAAGCAGGTGCGTTTCGGCGGCAACGATGCCGCGAGCTTCTACGAGAAGTATCAGGGGTATTACACATGATGCGCCCCACCTCGTTCCGTTCCGCCAAAGTGGCGCTTGTGCATTACTGGCTGGTCTCCATGCGGGGCGGCGAGCGCGTGCTGGAGGGGTTGCTGGACCTGTTCCCCGGCGCGGATGTGTTCACCCACGTCTACGATCCCGCCAGGATGTCGGAAAAGATCCGGGCGGCCCATGTCCGCGAGACGTTCATCGGCCGGTTGCCGGGAGCCCGCAAGCACTACCAGAAATACCTGCCGCTGATGCCGATGGCGCTCGAGGAGCTGGACCTGCGCGCCTACGACCTTGTGATCAGCAGCGAGTCCGGCCCGGCCAAGGGTGTCATCACCCGGCCGGATGCCTTGCACCTTTGCTACTGCCACTCGCCCATGCGCTACCTGTGGGACCACTATCCGGACTACAAGGCCTCTGCCGGGAGGCTCAGCCGGATGGCCATGCCGGCGATGTTCCACCGGCTGCGGCAATGGGACGTCAGTTCGGCCAGCCGGGTCGACGGGATCATCGCCAACAGCAGCTTCATTGCCCGCCGTGTCCGCAAGGTCTGGGGCCGCGAGGCGGCAGTGGTCCATCCTCCGGTGGCGGTGGAAGAATTCAGGCCGTCCGCGCAGGTCACGGGGCGCTACCTCTGGGTCAGCCAGATGACGCCCTACAAGCGCGCCGACCTGGCGCTGGAGGCCTTCAACCGGCTGGGCGTGCCTGCCCTGATGGTGGGGGATGGCGAGATGTTCAAATCCATCAGCGCCCGTGCCGGCCCCAATGTCGAAGTGCGAAGGCGCTTGAGTTTTGCGGAGCTGCAGGAGGCCTATGCCACCTGCAGGGCGCTTGTCTTCACGCCCGAGGAGGATTTCGGGATCGTTCCCGTGGAGGCCAACGCCGCGGGGCGCCCGGTGATTGCCTATGGGCGGGGCGGCGTCACCGACTCCATCGTCGATGGAAAGACCGGCCTGTTCTTTCGGGACCAGACGGCCGACGCGCTGTGCGAGGCCATGAACCGCTTCGAGCAGTGGTTGCCGCGCTTTCGCGCCGAGGATGCGACGGCCAATGCCGCGCGGTTTTCGCGCGAGGCGTTCGCTGCCGGATTCCTCGCAGCGCTCGACACCTGCAGCCAGCGCCAGATGCAACAGGTGGCGTGATCCGATGAATCCAATGCTTTCTCGTGGAAGGGGGGACGACATGCTGTTTCGTGGCATGATTTTGGCGGGATGCGCGTTGCTGATGGGTTGCGCCGCCACCGCGACCCGGCCCTTGCCGAGCGTCGATCTTGTCGAATACCGCCTTGCTCCGGGGGACAGGCTGCGGCTCGACGTTTTCCGGGAAGAGGGGTTCTCGGGCGAATACGTCATCAACGATCAGGGCATGATCGGCCTGCCCCAAGTGGGCGACGTCCAGGCGGCCGGCAAGACGCTGGCCCAGTTGCGCGGCGAACTGACGGCGACGCTGAGGCAGGACTATGTCCGGAACGCCCGGATCAGCCTGGACGTGGTGAGCTACCGCCCGATTTACATTCTGGGCGAAGTGGCAAAGCCGGGTGAATATGCCTACACCGGCGGGATGTCGGTCTATGCGCTGGTCGCCAAGGCGGGCGGCTTCACATACCGCGCGAACGAGCACGTGGTATGGATCCGGCATGCGGGCGAAGCATCGGAGACAGCCTACGAACTGACGAGCGGCGCATCGGTGCTGCCGGGCGATACGGTCCGGATCGGGCCGCGGTATATCTGAGGTGCGGGCGGTGCGGCACGATCCTCGCCTGAGTCCTCCGGAATGGCCCGAGCGCGTGGTGCTGATCCACGATTTCAGCGAAGCTCTGGGCGGCGCTTCGTATCTCGTTCAGGTGTTGATCGGGCAGCTGCGCGCGCGCGGGATTCCGGTGACGTTCTTTGCCGGGGACAACGGGGCCAATTTCCGGCGCGATGATGTCGAGTTCATCCCGCTTCATGGCACGCCTTTGCTGGGACGGTCGGCCCTCGGTGCCCTGACTCTCGGCCTGTGCAATCCGCGCGGGTTTCTGGCGGTGCGGGACTGGATCCGCCGGAATGACACGCCGGGTACGGTCTATCATCTGCACGGCTGGTCCAAGATTCTGACACCGTCCGTGTTCGGGGCCTTGCGGGCCGTGAGCAGTCGGCTGATCCTGCATGGGCACGACTATTTCAACACCTGCCCCAATGGCGCTTTTTTTCATTACGGGACCGAGCGCGAATGCGGGCTGCAGCCGCTGTCGCCCGCCTGCCTACGCAGTCCGTGCGACAAGTCCTCCTATGCCGAGAAGATCTGGCGATCGGGGCGTGAGGGGTTGCGGCGCGGCTTCGCGGGCGGGGTGGCACATGCCGACAGGATGCTGCTGATCCATCCTGGTCAGGCCAGCCGTTTCGCAACCGGGCAATGGCCGGCGGACAAACTATTTGCTGTCCGCAATCCCGTATCCCCGCCATGCCCGGGGCGCGTACAGGCCGAGGACAACCGCGGCATCGTGTTCATCGGTCGCATCTCGGTGGAGAAGGGAGCCGACCTTGCGGCGCGCGCTGCCGGTCTTGCAGGGCTGCCGATCACTTTCGTGGGCGAGGGCAGCGAGGTGGCGCGCATCCGTGCGTTGAACCCGAGCGCCACGTTCCTCGGGAGGCTCGATCGGGCCGGGGTGGCGCAGGTGCTGTCGCAGGCACGGCTGGCCGTGATGCCCAGCCGCTGGGCCGAGCCGTTTGGGCTGGTGGCGCTGGAGGCGATCGGTTCGGGCGTTCCGGTCATCGTTAGTGATCGTGCGCTGGTCGCCCGCGAGATCGAGCAGGCGGGCTTTGGTGTATCCGCGGATACGTCCGATGTTGCCGCATTCGCCGCAACGATGATGGAACTGCATGCGGACGATGCGCGCGTTGCGGCCATGTCGCGGGCCGGAAGCGCTTCGTACCGGACGTTGTGCAACAGCGAGGAAAGCTGGGCTGACGAGATCGTCGGCCATTACCGCGCCGTTGTCGCGGCTTGCCCGCAGTCGGGGACGGCCGGGTGCAGGGAGCAGGCATGAGAAACGGGCGAACGCGCGAGGTGTCTTCGCTGGACGTGATGCGCCTGATCGCCGCGCAGGCGGTCATGTTCTACCATCTTGTGTTCCTGTCCTGGGCGGAGGCCGAAGGTTCGCACGGGATACGGGCCGTCGTCGGTGATCCCGTGGCCTTTCCGCAGGCCATCGGCTGGGCCAGTGTCGGCTGGGTCGGGGTGCAGATATTCTTCGTGATATCGGGCTTCGTCATTCTGATGTCGGCGCAGAACAAGTCTGCGTCCGATTTCCTGATCGGACGGGTCACGCGCATTGCGCCCGGGCTCTGGTTCTTCACGGCCCTGTCCGCCGTGATCGTGCTGGCCTGCGACGTTCTGCCGCCTGGGGACCTGTCGGTGCGGTTCTTGCGGTCGGTGGTCCTGTTCCCCGTGGGCCCCTGGGTGGACGGCGCAGTTTGGACCCTCGTGGCCGAGGCGGTGTTCTACGCCGCGGTGTTCATGCTCGTCAGGTCGGACATGATCGGCCGCGTCACGCCGGTTCTGGTGGCGGTCACGGCCTTCAATGTACTGCTCTGGGCTTTGGTCCTGGCGGGTGAAGCTGGTGGCCTGGGGCCGGCGGGAGATCGCATTGCGGAATTGGCGTCTTCCTACAAGATGCGGGTCACGCTGGTTTCGACGAACTGCTATTTCGCAGTCGGGGCATCGCTCTACCAGATCTTCATGCGCCGTCACGTGACGGTCCACGCCGTGCTGTTCGGGCTGAACTTCCTCGCAGGCCTGATCTCGACCTTTTACGCGGCGCGCTCGAGTCTGGGTGTTACGGCGTTTGGGCAGACGCCTTTTGCGGCGGTGGGCGTGTGGGGCTTTGCAACGCTCGCCATGAGCGCCTGCGTTTTGCGACGGTTGGGCTCGCGCGGCGGTTTCGTGCGGTTCGCGACGATTGCGGGACTGATCACGTATCCACTCTATCTCATCAACCAGATCACCGGCGGCTTTCTGCTGGGCGTGGCCTATCGCAGCGGGCTTCCACCCGCGATCTCGGTGATCGTGGCTGCTGTCCTGTGCACATTGCTTGCGGGTCTCTTCGCGCTCCTTTTCGAGCGGCGGCTGCAAGCGGGCTTGTCGAAAATCCTGAAACACCAGTTCCAGCGCTTGGCACCGGCGCTCAAGGAGGCCTGACAGATGACCGCCGCAAACCGGGGTAGTGGCCTCAGGATCTTCGTCGTGATCGCAACGGTTGGCCGTGCCGCGCTGGTGCGCCGCACAGCCGGCATGCTGGCCGACCAGACACGGCCGGCGGATGGTGTCGTCGTCGCCAGCGTGACGCCGGATGACGTGGTAGGCGTGGAGCAGGTGCGGGGGACGCCAGAGGTTCTCTTTTCGGAAAAGGGGTTGTGCCGTCAGCGCAACCGGGCGCTTGCCGCACTGGAAGACAGGGCGGATGTGATCGTCTTTCTCGATGATGATTTTGTTCCCGCACCGGACTATCTCGCGCATGTCGAGGCGCTGTTCGAAGCGGACCCGGGGCTGGTCGGCATTACCGGCGATCTTCTCGCCGATGGAGTGCAGGTCGGAGGCATCACAATCGAACGGGCGCAGGAAATCATCGCCGGACGCCCGGAACGGTTCCCGCCCGTGATCACCGGCCGCCACGAGCTTTACGGATGCAACATGGCCATCCGCGTCGGCGCGGCGCGGGGCCTGCGCTTCGACGAGAACCTTCCGCTTTACGGCTGGCAGGAGGACGTGGATTTCACCAACCGACTGGGACGCAGGGGGCGCATGATCGCTTCCTCGAACGTGACGGGCGTGCATCTCGGTTTCAGCGGGGGGCGCACTTCGGGCAAGCGGCTTGGCTACTCGCAAGTGGCGAATATCGTCTATCTCAAGCGCAAGGGCACGATGCGCCCCGGTTTCGCCAACCGGCTGGTGACGAAGAACCTGTTCGTCAACGCGCTGCGCAGTGTGAAGCCGGAGCCGATGATCGACCGGCGGGGGCGGCTGGCCGGAAACATGCTGGCGGTGATGGACTGCCTGCGTGGGTGCGTCGATCCGCGCCGCATTCTGGACATGTGATGGGGTGGGTTATGCTGGACGCGTTTCTGGTCTTCGCTGCCATTTATCTGGCGGGATGGTTCGCCACGGCCTGTTACTTCTCGGGCATTCAGGGGCCGGTGCCCGTGCCGGGACGCTTGCGCCGGGATGTCCGTGATGGCCTCTTCTGGCCGGTATGGCTTCTACTGTTCGCGCTGATCTGGCTGATCGGACTGCGGCGGCAGGCCTTCGAAAAGGAACTGCCCGAAGAGTGATCCGCTTTATGCCGGATACAAGTGACGCGTGATGGAGAGCGTTCGCCGTGACGATCCGCGCTCCGCGATGGACACGGCCGTGACGATCCCGAACCCGAACGCGGCCATTGCGCCGAAATCGGCATCGCCCACCATCAGCGATACGACGAAAGGCGGGATGTAGGAGAAGCGGAAGGCGGACAGGATGAGCTGGGATTCGGTTGCGGCTCCTCGGGCCCGGCGCAGCATGCACTGCAGCACAAAGGCGTAGAACAGGGTGCCGCCGATCACACCGGTGCTGCTGAACACGCCCACGACACTGCTGGATGAGCGGGTGCTGCCCAGCCCCACGCCGAACCCGTGGCTCGCCTGCAGGCTGGCGAGCGCGGTGGAGCGCCACATGCCGCGCTCGGTGAACGAACTTGACGATTGCTTTTCCAGCACCATGCGCTGGACCAGCTCATAGAGGGGATCGAGAACCTGCGGCTGCAGGATGGCCACCAGTGCTGTCGCGATGAGGGCAAGCACGGTGACTGACATTTCGCCGCCCAGCCCCTGGCGGTATAGCGCGTCCTTGCGCTCGCTGGAATGGATACGGGCGATCCATTCAAGGGCCGTGACAAGGACGAAAACGGCGAGCCCGACCAGTGTCCCCGAAGAGGTCGATAACCAGGCGCAGAGCGCGAGAAGAGCCATGGCGGCGGGAACGAGGGCATCGCGCTGCCGGGATGATTCCATGGCGCGGCGATAGAAGTACAGCGCGCTCAGGAAGGACAGGCACTGGGCGCCGAAGGCAGACGCCTCTGGCATCAGGCCGACCACGCGTTTGCCGCCGAGCACTTCGATGTCGGTGAGCAGCGCATAGCTGGCGGTGCGGAACGGTTCGAGCAGAGGCGAGATCGGCAGAAACTGGCTGGCATAGTCGAGCAGACCGGTCGCCACGGTGACGAACCCGCCCAGGCACATCGCGCGCAAGGCATGCTGCCGCATCGCCGCAGGTTGAAGCATGCGGGCAAAGGCAAAGACGGAGAAGACCGAGATCGAAAGATAGGCGAACTGCGAGATGTTCTGCGTGCTGGGTTGCAGCGGCGAGGGTGCGCTCACGATCCCCCGCATCGGCACGATCATCACCGCGCCAGCGAAAAGGCGCGGCAGAAACAGCGTGCAGACCAGGGCAATAAGCCAGAACAGCGTCAGCAGCATCAGTCTTTCAGGCAATACTGCCAGTGTCAGGAAGGCTGCGGGGCCCTTGCGGTCGAAGAATGTTCGCCCGAACAGGAGCAGGGAAACCACAGGCGTGGCGGTGAACGTCAATCCCCCGGTCAGGGCGGGGGGGATGACGGCGAAGGCCCCCACCGGCATGGTGGCGAAAAACAGGTAAAGCAGCACCGGTCTGCGGCTGAACAAACCCCAAAGCGCAAGCGCCCAGAACAGCATGACGGGGATGGCGGCCATGCCGTCTGCGCCGGTTCAGGCGTTGTCCCAGGCGGTGACAGGCTGTCCGATCATCGCCTCGAACGCAGCCCGGCGGGGGGCAAGGTGGTCAGACAGCCATGCTCGCGCGGCGTCTTCGTCGATCTCGCTTTTGTCGAATGTATGGGTAGAGGCTTGCCGCAGACGCGTGACCAGCCCTGCAGGCAGGTGGTTGCGTGCGACAGACCATAGCCGGGAGTCCCTGACTTTTCCGACCAGCGGGAGGCGCGGTTTGCGGCTGGTTGGCGGAGAACGATGCCGGTCCGCGAGCCGGGCGTCGTCGTATTCGAACGGGGTGAGTCCAAGCCATTCGATGCACCGCGCCATGACCTCGCGGCGGTTGGTGCGCAGCTCTTCGGCCACGATGACGTGGATCTGGGATGGTGGGAAGTGGTCCAGATAGGCTTGCAGTTGCAGGGCATAATCGGAGGTGTCGCGGTAGAGCGCGTTCTCACGCACGGCCTCTTCCGGGGGAAGCGGTTCCTGGAACTCCTTGAAGCGTTGCCAGTAGTGACCGATGGCACGCGTGACCGGTTCGCGCACGGTGTAGATGATCCGCGCATCGGGGCAGGCCGCCGCGATGCGCGCGGCGACGTTGCCGCGGTGCGGGGTCTGCGAATAGTACACGCTGCCTTCGCCCCGGTACCGGGCGCCTTCTCCGCCCCGCCAGAGGCTGAGATAGGCCTGCCAGTCATGCGAGCACGGCCGGCGCGCCATGATCGGCCAGGCGGAGCGCAGCACGGTCTGATCGACGAAGTAGCAGGGCTCTTTCTCGGAACTCATGCAAATATCGGGGTGCGCATCTAGATAGGCATGCAGCGCGCTCGACCCGGCCTTGGATGCGCCGATGATGAAGAGGTTGGGGCCGGCGTGCGTGTGGACCGCGCCGTTGCTTGTTGCGCCGGCGTCAGCACAAGGATCTGCGAAGCGCGAGTTCAACGGTGCCTCCGGTCTCGTGGAATGGCCTCGGTTCGCATTTATCCGCAAAGGTGCTCTCGGGGAAAACGAGTGTGCTCGGGAATGACCGTAGTTTTCGTGCGGGCACGGTTCTGATCCGGGCGTTTTTGCTGCGCGCGGCCATTTCGAAGGGCCTGTCCATCTGCCAGTTCGGATGAATATTGCGACTGGGCGGCCCCTTGCGCGAAAATGCAAACGGGGCACGGCCTTGGCCGTACCCCGTTCCTGCAGTCTTCAGGCGTGCGGAACGCCGTCAGACGACGAGAATGTCCGAAGAGTCGAGGATTTCGTCGAAGAAAGTGACGGTGGTGGCGCCGTAGGTAAGGACGGTGTTGCCCGATCCGGTGTAGTCGAGCGTGTAGCTTCCGCCGTCTGTGAGCTGAACCTGATCGATCCCGTGTTCAAAATCGAAGACCTTGTCGGTTCCGTCGTCGGCGTCGAACCGGAAGATGTCATACCCGCCCTCAGCGTCGTTGCCATCGCCGGCATTGTCGCCGTAAAGCACATCGTCTCCGTTGCCGCCGATGATGATATCGTTGCCGTCGCCGCCATAGAGCCGGTCATCCTGACCGCCGCCGAGCAATATGTCGTCGCCAGCGCCGCCGTACAGCTTGTCATTCGATCCCTGGCCATCGAGGAAGTCGTTTCCATCGCCGCCATTCACGCGGTCCCGGTTCGCGCCGGCGAAGACAATGTCGTTTCCGTCGCCGGCTTGAATACCGTCCTTGCCGCCGCCGGAAATAATCAAATCGTTGCCGCCAAGACCGGCGACAACATCGGCTTGCGGGGTGCCGGTGAGAATGTCGGCTGCGGGAGTGCCGATTATAACTGCCATGGAAGGTTCCTTTCAGTCTGCAGTCCTGTGTCAACACGTGCTGTTCGAGTAATCCTCTCGATCACAAGGTGCCGGCTACCCTCTTTCTGTTCTCGGCTGTTGATGTCCTGCTCGAGATGAAATTGTTTTAGGGGGTTTTGTTTGTGTAATGCAATATATTTCGATATTTATTTTGTAATTTACGGAATTATTATGATCGTGATTGGAGTTAATTTATGTAAAAGTGTATAAATAGTAACATAAATTAAATCGATTGTATTTGCTATTTTTTCGATTTTTTGTGACTTTTGTTCGCGTCAAAATGGAGTCTGTTGTCGGGAAGGAAGTGCTTTGTCTGTTTTCCAGCTGAATGGGCCCCGGATTGCTACAGTGTCCGTTTCAGGTTGGGAGAACGCCTTCCTCGGGGTGAGGCACGTGGGCTTGGAATCGGAAATCAGACGCCCGATGGCTTGCCTTGTGAGCATCGGCTCTCGTCGAAGATCCGGAGGCGATAGCGTGTCGTATCGCCTTGCGGGCTGGTGCGGGGCGAGATCGAGAGCGACACGGTCTGGCCTTTGCGCAAGTTCAGCTTCAGGTCGATATTGCCCGGTGCGGTGCCAGCCCGCGACAGCAGCGTATGGCCGTTGCGGGAGAGCGTGGCCACAATGCCGTCCGCGCTGCGCGGCGATACCGAAAACTCGGCGAGAACTCGCAACCGGCTGTCGCGTGCGGCGATGTGGCGCAGGACCACGGCGCTGTCGGGCCCTTTCACGGCCGGGAGCACGGTGTCTGCCGCAAGCCGCAGGTCCCGCATGTCGGCTCGGCCAAGATAGGGAGTCCATGGCACGCCGGTCCGTTGCTGACCGGACATGACCTCGAGCGGGATGATGCGTCCGGCGATCTCGACGAAGCGCTGGAAGCCGTCGCCCGGTGCCCGCAGCTGTCCGGAAGCGGGATAGCCGAACTGGTAGAAGCTGTCGGCCACCAGCGGATTGCATCCGAGCCGCAGGGACGCTGCGGTCAGGGGTGTCTTGCCGATCAGCACGAGAACCCGGTCGTCCCGCAGGGTCAGCGAATGGGGATCAAGCCGGGTGCCGGTGGCGTCGAAGGCAGCGACGGTTCCCAAGTCGATGCTGACTGCACGCGGCGCCCCCCAGAGTACCGCGATCTTGCGGCCGAACTTGTGGACGATGGTAAACCGGTCCGGACTGGCGTCGCTCGCCCGCAGGCCTGCCAGCCGCGTTTGCACGAAACGGAAGGCCTCGCCCGCGCCTGTCAGTGTGCCGTTGCGCCGCACCAGCGGGACAAGCCCGTCGCCCCGTTCGTTGAGCGGGTACCAGTCCATTTCGGCAACGCCGAGCACGACGAAGGTAGCATAGCCGCGCACCAGATCGTCAGCGGCGTACTGCGGGTCCGCGCTGCCGAATTCGGTGACGTGGAGCGGAAGATGCGCTGCGGGACCGTACCCGCGCAGCAGCCCGATCTGTGCGGGCAACTGGTCTATTGGCGTGGTGTAGGGATGGACCGCGAGCCCTTCTATGGCATTGGCGCCGGGCAGGTCGAGCAGGGGCCATAGGAATCCGCCCGGCAACGAATGGGTGGAGCCGCCCAGGACTTTCACGTCCGGCCGTACCTTCCGGACGGCCTGTGCGGCGGCCCGCACCATCGCCAGGTGATACCGCCCGCGTTCAGCCAGCCCGGCATCCTTCACCGGTCCGGAGACGAAATTGCCGCCATTGACCTCGTTGCCGATCTCCAGCGCGTCGATGCGCGGAAAGCGCCGTACCACGGCGGCTGCGAACCGGCCGAAGGCGGCGAGAGCTTCCGCTGAGTACGGCGTCTTGCCACCGTCGTAGAGCGGATTGCCCCAGTTGAGCGTCAGCGTGATCTTCACTTTGCTGTCCGCGAAACGGTCGGGCCATGTCGTGGTCGGCTTGTCGAAGCTGTAGCGGCCCGCGGTTCGCTCGACATCGGCCCAGCGGATGCTGTCGCGCAGCCGCGGCACCGGCAGGTTCAGTGCTGCCTGCGCGGTCTTCAGGCTCCAGCCCTGGGAAAAGTTCGACGCAGCCCCCAGTTCGATGGGGGCAGGGGATGGTTCGACTGCCGTCTGTGCAGAGGTGACTGCGATGGCGGCGGCGCAGACTGTGCAGAGCCAGGCCCGTGCCATTACGATTGCTGCAGGGCTCGCGATAGGGCGGCCTGTAGAGTGGCGACCCCCTTGTGGGCTTCGGCTACGGCCAGATCGCGTTCGTGATCGGGTACGGGGCAGTGCATCGCGTCCAGCAGCAGCTCGGCTGCGGCCTCGCCGGGCGTTCTGACGGGACGGCACAGCCAGTCTTCCCGGCCGACCGAACGGACGAAGGCGTCCAGCTTGGGATCCCAGACCAGCGCGAGAAAAGGCACACTGCACGCATAGGCTGCGATCACCGCGTGCATCCGAAAGGCCGCCAGCGCGTCCAGACGGGCAATCAGGTGCACCAGTTGTTCCGGCGTGCGGGGGGCGGCGAAGCTCACGGCATTGCCCAGCGCGCGGAGGGCAGGCCGCATTTTTTGCATGCAGGCGCGGTCCTCCGGTGAGCCGTTGGTGAAGACAGTAACGCGGTTGCCGCGGGCGATCAGGGCGCGGGCAAGATCGATATACCACGCGTCGAGACTGGCAGCGTCCGGAGCATCTTCTGCATGGTAGCGAAGCGCCAGCTGGCTGGTGACGTTGATGCCGACCACTGGCGGGCCAGACGCCCGCCGTCCGGGCATCACGCGGTAGCGTTGTGCAGCAAGCAGACCAGGATCGCGAACCAGCGTTGCTTCCAGTCCAAAGGCCGTGCCGGCGAGATCGTTCCATATCCTCTGCGAACGTTCATCCCTTACAGAGACCCCGCGAATGGCGCCGTAGCGCAAGGCCTTTTCCAGCAGGCCCCGGGCGTGCGAAGTCCAGTTTCCGGCAGCGCCGCAGCCATGGAGAAAGACCGGCAGTCCGCGCCGGGCGGCCTCTTTCACGACGAGGCCGATCTTGGTGGGAAAGTTGAGGTCCAGATCCGTAAGCAGGTTGCCGCCACCGATGACGACGCAGTCCGCGTCGTTCAGAGCCCGCTGATAGTGTGGCCGCCAGACCCGCCGGGACTGGATGGCCAGAGGTGCGCGGACCGCGAGGCCACGCAGGCGGGCAGGGCAGGCATCGAGCACTCTCATCTGCGCCGAGCGGCTTGCGCTGCCGGCGCCGTAAGCCGTCCGTCCGGCAAGGTCCACCGACCAGGTGTCCGGCGCCGTGCCGCAATCGATCAGGGCTTGCTCAAGGCACTCGCTGAGCAGGCCGTCGCCGAGGTTGGGGCTGTACTTCACGTTGAATATGCGCACCCGCGCTCCGCTGCGGCGTGGTTCAGGGCGGGGGCCCCACAGAGCGTCAGGAAATGCTTGCCACTGCACGCGGTCGTCCGGGCCGGGAATGGCTTCACGAGGCGATAGGGCTTTCAGGGGCATGTCACGTGCTCCTTCCGGAAACGGTGGCCAGATGGCGGGCTGCGTCGAGCTCTTCGGCGACACGGCGGATCACGCCGCTGGATGTGGGCAGGTATTCGAAACGGCCTTGCCGCCCCGCGAGAACGACTTCCGTCCGGCTGATCCGGTCCAGCACCTGTCGGACGTTGACGCCGGAACCGGGCGTGTAGAGGGGGTAGCAACCCTCCACGTGTTCGTGCCCTTCCAGCACGAGGTCCTCGGCCAGCCCGAGACCGGTCATGTGGCGCTGGAAATCGGTGAATGTTGCGCCGGGATCGTGGCGCCCGTCCTGCGGGATCGTGGCTTCGACGGCGAAGAAGTCCCGGCCCGTATCTGGCTCGGGGTAGATGCGCGAATAGATGGTGACGCGCTTCCACCAGCCGATGCGGTGAAAATTGTAGAGGACGTTGCCCAGCCGGGGGTCGAGCTTCGCCGCCGAAACGAACAGGGTCGTCATGTCCAGCGACACCAGACCGCTGCCGGTGCCGAACATCGCCTTGTGCAGGGTGTCGAGCGGGACCGTGCTTACCACCGCCTCTGCGGGGAAGGCTCCGGTGGTGGTGCATAGCAGGAAGAAGCGGTCCTTGCGCTGCAGCGTGAACAGCTCTTCTCCGAACCGGAATTCAACGCCGCGGGCAGCAAGGTGCGCAATGATGCGTTCGAAGAGTGGCGAGAAGCCTTCGCGCGGCCGGACACGAAGCGGCGGCCGCTTGCGGGTGCAGGCCGAAGTGGCGTGCGGCAGGCTGCGCATCGCCATTCGGGCAAGCCCGCCCGGCCGGGTGACCCGCGCCACATAGGCCATCCGGTGAAAGAAGAAGGATTCGTCGATCCCGTCGGGCGGGATGTGGTGGAAACGTGCGATGTAGGATGCCAGCCCGGTGCTGACGAAAAGGCGGCGGCCGAGCCTTTTGTGGCAGAGGGCATCGAGCGTGCCATCGCGACGGACCATCAGCCGGGCCCATGCCAGATCTGCCAGCGCGTGGACGAGGTCCGGCAGGGGCTGGTCCAGCAGCTCGCGCGGCTCGAACGGATAGTGCCGGACTGACCCGTCTGGCGCGATGCGGCGCTGGACCCGCGTAACCCCGGGACACAGGCCCCGCAGCCCCGGCGCCAGACCGAACAGCCCTGCATTCTCTTCATAGAAGATCGATCCAGCATCGAAGGTGTAGGGACCGATATGGCGGGCCTGATGCATTCCGCCTGCGTGAGGGCGACGTTCAAGCACCAGCACTCGCAGGCCCGCACGGCTGAGCCGGTCTGCCGCCGCCAGTCCGGCGATTCCGCCGCCCAGCACCACGACGAGGCCATCCGGCCGGGATGGCGCAGGGTCACGCATGCGCGGGACGCGGCCGTATTTCCGGCTCCTTCGGGCATTCGCGTCGTGCGCACTCGTGACGGCGGTCTGGTGTGCAGTGCAAGATGGTGCTCCGGGAGTTTCCGCATGTCCCATGGCCCTGCCGGTTCGGGCGTGGCGCCGGGTGTCATCCCGGGGGTAATCTGCGGAGGTGCGCGCCGGTTATCGCAACTGGACCCGTTTCGGATTCAACACGGCGGGGTCCTATCGCAGGGGCAGAGCCCGGGCCCTCTTGCCACGGTGGCTGCTGCACTGCACAAGGAGGGCCTATGCGCATTGCCATTATCGACGACAGCGCCGCACGCGCCTCCATCCTGCAGGAGGGGATTGCCGCGCTCGATGATTGCGAATTGTTCGTCATCACCGAAAGGCGCGGCCTGCTGGCGCGCATCGGCGAAATTAACCCCGATATCGTGCTAATGAACCTCGGTAACCCATCGCGCGACGTGCTCGAGGAGTACTTTGCTGTCAGCCGGGCGTTGCAGCGGCCGATCGCGATGTTCGTGGACGAATCGGACGACGAATCAATCGTGGCTTCGGTCGAGGCGGGGGTGTCGTCCTATGTCGTGGACGGGCTGGCGGCGGGCCGCATCCGGCCGATCCTCGATCTGGCGGTGACCCGGTTCAACGCTTTCTCGCGGCTGCAGCAGGATCTTGCCGAAGCCAAGGGCAAGCTGGCTGAGCGCGAAACTATCGACAAGGCCAAGCGCATCCTGATGGACAGCAGGGGCCTGCCCGAACCGAAGGCCTATGCGGAATTGCGCAAGGCTGCGATGAACCAGGGCAAACGTATCGTCGATATCGCAGAGGCCATTGTAACGGCCCACAATCTCATGGGATCAGGAAATCTGGGGGTTCCGTCGAAGTGAGTACCGAACTGACAATCGGCTTCCTGCCTCTGGTCGACGCCTGCCTGCCGATCCTGGCGCACGAGCACGGCTTTGCCGAAGAGGCCGGGGTGTCGCTGCAGCTGGTCAAGGACATGAGCTGGGCGACGGTGCTCGACCGGCTGCTCTATGGCCACAGCGATGCCGCGCATCTGGTGGCGCCGCTGGCGATCGCCGCGACGCTGGGCCGGGGGCGGCCAGCCCAGCCACTTTCGGTACCTTTCGTGCTGGGGCTCAATGGCAACGCCATTACGTTGAGCCCCGAGCTGGCGAGGCAAGTCCGGCCCGAGGGCGGCATGGGTACACCGGCCGCTGTCGGCGCTGCGCTCAAGGTGATTGCGGACGAGCGTGCCAAGGCGGGCCGTCCGCTCACTTTCGGCGTCGTCCACCGCTATTCCAGCCACAATTACATGCTGCGGTACTGGCTGGCAGCTTGCGGCATCCGGCCCGACCATGATGTTGATATTTCTACAGTTCCGCCGCCGTTCTGCGCCGATGCGCTGAAGCAGGGCGAAGTCGACGGAATCTGTGTGGGTGAGCCCTGGAACAGCGTTGCGGTGGAGCAAGGGGCGGGCGAGATCGTGCTCTCCACGGCGCAGATCTGGCGGCGGGGCGTGGAGAAGGTTCTGGCCCTGCGCGAGCCGGTTCTGGAGGAAAAGCGCGAGGGCGTCCTGCGGTTGATACGGGCCTTGTGCAAGGCAGGTGCGCATTTCGTCGATCCGGCGAATTGGGAACTCAACGCCGGTATTCTGGCACGGCCGGAATATCTCGATGGCTCGGCCGAACTGATCCGCCGCGCGATTGCCGACCAGTTGCTGATCGCACGCGATGGACCGATGGTTCATTACCCCGATTTCATGTTCCAGCACCGGGAGGCAGCGAACTTCCCGTGGGTCAGCCAGGCGGAGTGGCTCTACAGCCAGATGGTGCGCTGGGATGGCACGCCCTTCGATGCAGAAGAGTGCCGGAAAGCGGCCCGCGTGTTCCGTCCGGACGTGTACCGCAGTGCACTCCTGGGCACAGGAGCACCGCTTCCGGGGGCCAGTTCGAAAGTTGAAGGAAGTCTGGCATCGACTACGGTCGTGGGGACGCAACAGGGCTCCATGACATTGGAAAAGAATGTATTTTTTGATGGCATGGTGTTCGATCCGAACGACGTGGAAGGGTATATTTCGCGCCTGCCGTGATGGCTGTTTGCTGCTGCGCTGCAAAAAGGGGCTTTACGCGAACAGGGCGAATCGCTTAAACAACGTGTGACGCAGCACGGTTGCCTCCCAAGGTCGGGAGCATTTCAGAACCGGTCTGTGGCTTTCAACAATCAGTGGCAACGCAGCCGCCCGATGTAGTCCCAAGGGGACGTGCGTCAGGGCGGTTTTTCGCGTTTGCCGTTTGGACGTGGGGTTGGTTTCGATGAGCATGGATCGGGGGTTCGGTTTCACACGTCGCGCGGCAGTCGTTGCGCTGATGGCGAGCGTTGCGCTGGCGGGTTGCGGCAGCAAGAGCGAGGCGCCGTCGGGCGAGGCCGTTAAGGCTGCGGTTGCCGGGGGCGCGGCTGAAAAGCCGGTCCTCAAGCTCGGCTTCATCAAGCTCACCGACATGGCTCCGCTCGCCATTGCCAAGGAAAAGGGTTTCTTCGCCGAAGAGGGCCTCAACGTCACGCTCGAGCCGCAGGCGAACTGGAAGGTCCTGCTCGATGGTGTGATCGGCGGTCAGCTTGATGGCGCCCACATGCTCGCCGGTCAGCCGATCGCGGCGACGCTCGGCATCGGCACCCAGGCCGACCTGATCGCCCCGCTCAGCCTCGATCTCAATGGCAACGCCATCACCGTGTCGAACAAGGTTTGGGCGCAGATGGAGCCGACGCTGCCCAAGGGGCCGGACGGCAAGCCCGCGCACCCGATCTCGGCCTCGGCGCTCAAGCCGATCGTCGATAGCTACAAGAAGCAGGGCAAGCCCTTCAACATGGGCATGGTCTTCCCGGTTTCAACGCACAACTACGAACTGCGCTACTGGCTCGCCGCCGGCGGCCTGAACCCTGGCTTCTACCTGCCCGGCGACATCAAGGGCACCACCGGCGCCGACGTCCAGCTTTCGGTCACCCCGCCGCCGCAGATGCCCGCCACGCTTGAGGCCGGGACCATCGAGGGCTACTGCGTGGGAGAACCGTGGAACCAGGCTGCCGTGCAGAAGAAGATCGGTGTGCCGGTCGTGACCGACGACGGCATCTGGCACGACAACCCGGAAAAGGTCTTCGGTATCCGCAAGGACTTCGCCGAGAAGTACCCGAACACCACCGCCGCCATGCTGCGCGCGATCATCAAGGCCCAGCAGTGGCTTGACGCCGACGGCGGGAAGAACCGCGCCGAGGCGGTCAAGATCCTCAGCCAGCCGAACTACGTGGGCGCCGACGCGGACGTGATTGCCGCCTCGATGACCGGCAAGTTCACCTTCGCACCGGGCGACACCCGTCCGGCGCCGGGCTTCAACATCTTCTTCGACAAGAACGCGGGCTATCCGTTCTACTCCGACGCTATCTGGTACATGACCCAGATGCGCCGCTGGGGCCAGATCCCCGCCGATCATGACGATGCCTGGTACGTCGAGAAGGCCAAGGCCGTGTACCGCCCGGACCTCTACCTCGCCGCCGCCAACAAGCTGGTCGCGGACAAGGTGATCCCGGCCACCTCGGTGCCTGAAACCGACGGTTTCAAGCCGGTCGACAACGGCTTCCTCGATCACGTGCCCTACGACGGCCACAAGCCGAACGCTTACATCCAGTCGCTCAAGATCGGCCTCAAGCAGGGGCAAAAGGTTACCCCAGCCGGTGTGACCGGCGGCTGATTGCAGCAGTTCCTCTTGCCCAGATCCTTTCACAGGGAGAATTTCGATGGCAACCGCATTTGCAGACGTTGAAACGGTTCGCTCAGACGCAGCTCCGGTTCAGGACCAGACGGAGACCAAAGTGACGCAAACCAGTTCGCAGCCGGAACAGGGAGCCAAGGGCAGCGCCCCGGCAGCCTCCTCCTGGAACCTGCAGGCGGTTGTCTCGAAACACGGCAAGGCACTGCTCGCGCCGATCGCAGGCATTCTCGCATTTCTCGCACTCTGGGCGGTTCTTGCCCCGCAGGTGGACACCTCGCTCGGCGCTCTTCCGGGGCCGGTCGAGGTCGCCGAGCAAGGCGCCGCTCTCTACAACGAGTGGCAGGCGTCGAACGATGCCAAGGCAGAGTTCTATGCGGCGCAGGATGGGCGGATTGCCGCCGGGACGCAGGCGATCGCCTTCGATTACGCCGGGCCGCCAACCTTCCTTGATCAGGTCTTCACCTCGCTCAAGACGGTGGCGCTCGGCTTTGTGCTGGCCACGCTCTTCGCCGTGCCGATCGGTCTCGCTGCAGGTCTTTCGCCGGTGTTCAACGCAGCGATCAACCCCCTGGTGCAGATCATGAAGCCGGTCAGCCCGCTCGCCTGGCTGCCGATCGTCACCATGGTCGTCTCGGCCACCATCACCAGCGCCGATCCGATGCTGGCCAAGAGCTTCGTGATCTCGGCGATCGTGGTCATGCTCTGCTCGCTGTGGCCGACGCTGATCAACACTGCAGTGGGCACCGCCTCGATCGACAAGGACCTGTTGAACGTGGGCCGCGTGCTCAAGCTCGGCACCTTCCAGAAGTTGACCAAGCTCGTCCTGCCTTCGTCGCTGCCCTACATCTTCACCGGCATGCGCCTCTCGCTGGGCGTGGGCTGGATGGTGCTGATCGCGGCCGAAATGCTCGCGCAGAACCCGGGCCTCGGCAAGTTCGTGTGGGATGAATTCCAGAACGGCTCCAGCCAGTCGCTCGCCCGCATCATGTTCGCGGTCATCGTCATCGGCCTGATCGGCTTCCTGCTCGACCGGATCATGATGGGCGTCGAGAAGTTCGCCAGCCGCAACCGCCTCGCCTGATCCATCATCCGGCACTGACCTCTACTCGCACTACTCGACAAGGGAACACGACCATGGCCACGATCCTTTCGCTCAAGGGTGTCTCCAAGTCCTACACCGGACAGGCGGGCGGCGTGACGCAGGTGCTCGACGGTATCGACCTCGATGTAGAGGAAGGTGAATTCATCGCCATCCTCGGCTTTTCGGGGGCCGGAAAGACCACGCTGATTTCATCCATTGCGGGCCTGATCACGCCCGACGCCGGTGAAATCCTGCTGCACGGCAAGCAGATCACGGGGCCGGACAAGGACCGGGGTCTGGTGTTCCAGTCCTACTCGTTGTTCCCCTGGCTGACGGTGGAAAAGAACGTCGCACTGGCCGTCGATGCCGTCCACAAGGACCGCAGCAAGGAAGAGCGTGCGGCGCTGGTGAAGCAGAAGGTGGAACTGGTCGGCCTCGGCCATGCCATGGACCGCAAGCCCGCACAGCTTTCGGGCGGCATGCGCCAGCGCGTCTCGGTGGCTCGCGCCCTCGCGATGGAGCCGGAGATCCTGCTGCTGGACGAGCCGCTTTCGGCGCTTGACGCACTCACGCGCTCGAAGTTGCAGGACGAGATCGAACGCATCCGCAAGGAAGAGAAGCGCACGATCATCCTCGTCACCAATGACGTCGACGAAGCACTGCTGCTGGCCGACCGGGTGGCGATCCTGACACCTGCGCCTGCTGCGAGGATCGGCCAGATCTTCACCGTCGACGTGCCGCGCCCGCGCGACCGCGAGGCGGTGAACGACGACGCGCACTTCCAGTCACTGCGTAAGCAGATCGTTGGCTATCTCGGCATGCTCAACGAGCAGGGCTCGAGTGTGGGCGAAAGCAGTGTGGCGCTGCCCGAAGTCTCGCCGCTGGACCTGTTCGCGGCGAAGAAGGAAGCCGAACTGCCGAGCGCTTATCTGGAAGCGGGCAAGTCGGCGGTCGAGCGCCGCTATCTGGAATTCTACAAGCTCCACAAGGTCTATCCGACGCCCAAGGGACCGCTGACCGTTGTCGAGGACTTCAACCTCCTCATGGATAAGGGCGAATTCATCTCGCTGATCGGCCACTCGGGCTGCGGCAAGTCCACCGTTCTGACCATGGCGGCCGGGCTCAACGCGATCTCGGCGGGCGGCATCGTCCTCGACAACCGCGAGATCGACATTGCCGGGCCGGACAAGGCGGTGGTGTTCCAGGCACCGAGCCTGATGCCCTGGCTGACCGCGCGCCAGAACGTCGCGCTGGGCGTCGAGCGCGTCTATCCGCACGCCAGCAAGGCCGAGCGCCGCGATATCGTCGATTACTATCTCGACCGCGTCGGTCTCGCCGATGCCAAGGACAAGATGGCTGCGGAAATGTCGAACGGCATGCGCCAGCGCGTCGGCATTGCCCGCGCCTTTGCACTTAGCCCGCGCCTGCTCTTGCTCGACGAGCCATTCGGCATGCTCGACAGCCTGACCCGCTGGGACCTGCAGGACGTTCTGGTGGAAACCTGGAACCGCACCAAGGTCACTGCGATCATGGTCACGCACGACGTCGACGAGGCGATCCTGCTGGCCGACCGCGTGGTGATGATGACCAACGGTCCGAACGCCACCATTGGCAAGATTCTCAAGGTCGACCTGCCGCGCCCGCGTGACCGCAAGGCGCTGCTCGATGATCCGCAGTTCTACCATTACCGTCAGGAAGTGCTGCACTTCCTCGCCGAATACGACCACGGTCCGGCGGCCAAGGCCGCCTGACCAAAGAACAATGGCATCCCCCGGAAGGGGTGCCGCACTGCGCCTGCTCATGAGGGGCGGCGGACGGGCAAGGGCGCCCGCCGTGCAAGGCGCGACACCACGGGCCGGGAAGTGCCCGGGAGAGGACATAACCGGCGGGCAATGGCGTCTGCCTTCGATCCATTTTTGGAAGGGGTGCCCGGGGGTGGGTGCCCTTCGGAGGGCTACGCTTATGAAGACTGCACTTTCTCTCGCCGTACTCGCTGCCACCACTGCTTCGCTCGCGATTGCCGCACCGGCGGCTGCCAAGCCGGGTGATCCGATCAAGGTCAGCGACGATCTCACCATCGATCCGATCATCGAGGGCACCCTGCGCTGGGAGCATGTCGATCAGGACAACCTGAACCTCGATGCCGATGCCGTGACCATGCGCATGCGTGCCGGTGCCGAGGCAACCACGAACGGCCTCTCGCTGCTGGCCGAGGCGGAGGGCACGCTGGCGATCTCCGATCACTACAACGACACGATTGCGGGCAACAACGGCTATCTCGGCGCCGAGCCCTATTCGGTCGTGGCCGATCCGCAGAACGTGGAGCTGAACCGGCTCCAGCTGTCCTACAAGGGCAAGGCCGCCAAGGTCACCATCGGCCGCCAGCGGATCATCCTCGACGATGCGCGTTTTGTCGGCAATGTCGGCTGGCGCCAGAACGAGCAGACCTTCGACGCCATTCGTGGCGAGGCCAAGGTGGGCCCGGTTGCTCTCGATGCGACCTATTCGCTTTCGCAGCGCACGATTTTCGGCGTCGACAGTCCGAACTCGCACTTCGACGGCGACTTCATCCTCGTCAACGCTGGGATCGACGCAAAGCCGTTCAAGATCGTTGGTTTCGCATACCTGCTCGACTACGATGCCCGCATTGCCTTCTCCAGCCAGACCTATGGCGCGATGGTGATCGGCTCGGTGCCGCTGGCCGGCAAGACCAAGCTCGATGTGAAGCTGCGCTATGCCAACCAGCAGGACTACAAGCTCAACCCGACCCACTACTCGGCCGACTACTTCGGTGCGGAACTGGGCGTCTCGGTCGCCGGTTTCGGCGTCAAGGGCGGCTACGAAGTGCTGGGCAGCGATGACGGCGTAGCCGCATTCCAGACGCCGCTGGCGACGCTCCATGCCTTCAACGGCTGGGCGGACCTGTTCCTGACTACCCCGGCGGGTGGCCTCCGCGACTACTATGGTGGCCTGTCCGGGAAGTTCGGCAACGCCGGCCCGCTCAAGGGGCTGAACGCGGCCGTGCTCTATCACAAGTTCGAAAGCGACTTCACCGGCGCCGACTACGGGCAGGAGTGGGATGCCAGCCTCGGCTTTGCCGTCGCCGGTTATCCGGTGCTGCTCAAGTACGCCAACTACGACGCCAAGGGCTTCGGTTCCGACACCGAGAAGTTCTGGCTGCAGGTTTCCTTCAAGTACTGATCCTCGGGGCAAACAGGGAGTAATCGACCATGGCTTATCTCGCGCCATCGGAATTTGTAACGAAGCTCATCGACGCCGGTGAGTCCAAGATCATGATGTCCACCAAGGACACGCTCATTCGCGCCTTCATGGCGGGTGCCACACTGGCGCTGGCAGCAGCGTTTGCCGTCCAGATCAACGTCTCGACCGGCCAGCCGCTGGCAGGTGCCGTGCTGTTCCCGGTCGGCTTCTGCATGCTCTACCTGCTGGGCTACGATCTGCTGACGGGCGTCTTCGTGCTGTGTCCGCTTGCGGTGTGGGACAAGCGTCCGGGCTGCAACTGGAGCGGCGTCGGCCGCAACTGGGGCCTTGTGTTCCTCGGCAACTTCGGCGGCGCACTGACGACCGCCGTGCTCATGGCGATCTACTTCACCTATGGCTTCTCGACCGAGCCCAGCGAAGTGGGCGCGAAGCTGGCCGGCGTGGGCGTGGCCCGTACTCTGGGCTATGAGCAGTACGGCCTGGCCGGCTGGATGACGATCTTCGTGCGCGGTATGCTGTGCAACTGGATGGTCTCGACCGGTGTTGTCGGTGCGCAGATCTCGACTTCGGTGTCGGGCAAGGTGATCGCCATGTGGATGCCGATCATGCTGTTCTTCTACATGACCTTCGAGCACTCGATCGTGAACATGTTCCTGTTCCCGACCGCACTGATGATGGGCGGCGAGTTCACTGTCGGCGACTATTTCCTCTGGAACGAAATCCCGACGGTTCTGGGCAACCTTGTGGGCGGTCTGACTTTCACCGGTCTGATGCTCTATTCCACGCACGCGCGCACGTCGCCCAAGCGCGCCGTGAAGTGATTGCAACAGCCGATCCCCTTGGCTGAAATGACCGGAGGAGCTTCCCAGCAGCTCCTCCGGTTATATTCTCCCGCGATGCGCTCAGACCTGTCCGTCACGATCGGCCAGTATTCGACGGCCGGGACCAAGGAAGCCAATCAGGACTTCCACGGCGCGCTCGTGCCCGACGCGGACATGCTGGCGACGAAGGGGCTTGCCGTCGCGATTGCGGACGGCATCAGCACCAGCGCTCTGGGGGCTGCCGGGGCGGAGACCGCGGTGAAGAGCTTCCTCACCGATTACTTCGCGACGTCCGAGGCCTGGTCGGTGCCGACGAGTGCGCAGCGGGTGATCGCCGCCACCAATTCCTGGATGCACGCGCAGAATCTGGGCGGCCAGCGGCACTTGTCCGATGAGGCGCGCGAGAGGGGGATGGTCTGCACCTTGTCAGCATTGGTCCTGAAAGGGCGCAGCGCCTGGGTGTTCCATGTCGGCGATTCGCGCGTCGCGTGCATTTCCGGTGGCCGTCTGGAACCGCTGACCGAGCCGCACCGGCTCTATCTGGGCGGCGGCACCAGCTTTCTGGCGCGTGCGATGGGGACAGACCGGCATGTCGAGATCGATCACTTCCGCCTGCCGGTATCGGTGGGCGATGTCTTCGTTCTGACCACTGACGGTGTGCACGAAGTGCTGGACAATGCCGCGTTTGTTGCCGCCGTTTCGGAGTCCGATCTGGATATCGCCGCGCAGCATCTGTGCGAAGCCGCGCTGGCGGCCGGCAGCGACGATAACCTCACGGTCCAGCTCGTTCGCATCGATAGCCTGCCGCAGGGCGGGCTCGATGATATTGCCGGAGATGAGGCCGCTTTGCCGCCGGCGCCGCAGCTTACGCCGGGCAAGGACTTTGAAGGCTACGCGATCTGCCGCGAGCTTCATGCCGGGCATCGCAGTCACGTCTACCTCGCGCGCGACAGCGAAAGCGGCGAGCGGGTCGCGATCAAGGTTCCCTCGACCGGGCACGGCGCCGATCCGGCTGAATTGCGCAAGCTGATGCTGGAGGAATGGGTGGCGCGGCGGGTCAGTCATCCGCATGTGCTGAAGGCGCCTCCGGTCCGCGCCGCGCGGCGCCATGCCTATGCGGTGACGGCCTTTGTCGAAGGCATGACGCTGGAGGAATGGGTCCACCAGCGGCGCGAGACGGACTTTGCCGCGTTCCGATCGATCGTGAAGCAGATCGCCGCGGGCCTTCAGGCCTTGCACCGGCGCGAGATCGTGCACCGGGATTTGCGGCCTGCCAATGTCATCATCGATAGCGAGGGCACGGCGACGATCATCGATTTCGGCTCGGCGCAGGTGGCCGGGCTGGATGAGCTGGCGCAGCAGCCGGACGAGGCGATCTATGCCGGAACCATGCAGTTCACCGCGCCCGAAATCTGGCTGGGCCAGCCTGCCTCGCAAAGTTCCGATCTCTGGTCGCTGGGGGCGGTTGCCTACTACATGCTGACCGGGGACCTGCCCTTTGGCCCGCGCCTGTCCGCCGCGACGACGCGCGCGGCGCAGAACCGGCTGGCCTATATCCCGGCCAGCGAGCGCAACCCGGCCGTGCCGGACTGGATGGACGCGGCGCTGGCCCATGCCCTCGCGCTCGATCCGGCGAAACGGTACGGCGAGCTTTCCGAATTCGTCTATGACCTTTCCCATCCCAATCCGGCGCTGTTCAGGCCGGGGCAGCGGCCCTGGCTGGCGCGCCGCCCCGAGCGGGTGTGGCAGGCACTAAGCGCGCTTCTGGCGCTGGCGCTCGCCGTCTCGCTGCTGACGCGCGGGGAGGGCAGCCTTCCGAAATCCAGATCAGTCCAGACCGAGGAGACAACGCGATGATGACCAAGGCAGATGTGACGGTGATGATCCGCGCGAAGAAGCGCGAAGGAAAGGTGTCATGGGCGGCTATCGCCGAAGCGGCGGGGCTGAGCGAAGTCTTCGTGACCTCCGCCTGCCTCGGCATGAACAGCCTTTCGCCAGAAGCGGCAGGCAAGGTCGCCGATTTTCTGGGGTTGCCGTCCGAAGCGGCAATCGTCCTCAGCGAATATCCGACCAAGGATTTTTCGCGCACCGTGCCCACCGATCCGTGCATCTACCGCTGGTATGAAATTACCGGCGTGTTTGGCGAGGCGTTTAAGGAACTGGTGCAGGAAAAGTTTGGTGACGGCATCATGAGCGCCATCGATTTCGATATGGAAATCAACAAGATCGTGCACGAGAAGGGCGACCGGGTACAAGTGGTGATGAGCGGCAAGTTCCTGCCCTACAAGAGCTGGTAATTGCAGAGCCTCTCCATCCCGGACAGGGGTGGGGAGGCGCTGCGGCTGCACATCAAATTCTGCTGCACTGCAAAAACCGTCTTGCCCCCGGCAGGGCGAATCGGTTAGAGAGATCAACAGCGAGAGAGCGCCGTCCGCCGTTGGACGATTTCAGCGCCTCGCCTTCAAATTGACAGACGCGTGGCAACGAAGCCGCCCGTACCTCTTCCCAAGGGAACAGGCACGAGGCGGTTTTTTGTTGTGCGCGTTGCGAACGGAGACGTGACGTGAATGCACCGATGAACTTCGAGGAGGGCAGGCCCGCCGGACACGTCCGGGAGCGGCTCGTGGTGATCGGCAACGGCATGGCCGGCTGCCGTGCGGTGGAAGAGATCCTGGCCCGCGATCCGGGCCGGTTCGATGTCACCATCTTCGGCGCCGAGCCGCGCGTGAATTATAACCGCATCATGCTTTCGCCGGTTCTCGCCGGTGAGAAGACTTTCGACGAAATCGTCATCAACACCCAGGAATGGTACGATGACAACGGCATCACGCTGGTCTCGGGCGACAAGGTCGAGAGCATCGATCGCGAGCACAAGCGCGTCGTTGCCGCGTCGGGCCGCATCGAACCCTACGACAAGCTGTTGATCGCCACCGGCTCCGATCCCTTCATCATCCCGGTTCCGGGCAAGGATCTCGACGGCGTCGTGACCTTCCGCGACCTCGACGATGTCGACAAGATGCTGGCGGCAGCCGGGCAGGGCGGCAATGCCGTCGTTATCGGCGGCGGTCTGCTCGGCCTCGAAGCTGCGCATGGCCTCAACCTGCGCGGCATGGATGTCACCGTCATCCACCTGATGCCGACGCTGATGGAGCGCCAGCTCGACGAAGCGGCCGGCTGGCTGCTCAAGACCGAACTGGAACGCCGCGGCCAGACCATCCTGACCGGCGCCAACACCAAGGAAATCGTCGGCAAGGACGGCAAGGTGGCTGCGGTCCGTCTCGAAGACGGCACCGAAATTCCGGCCAGCATCGTCGTCATGGCGGTTGGCATCCGCCCCGCCACGGGGCTGGCCCGCGAAGCCGGGCTGGACGTTGAGCGCGGCATCATGGTCGATGACCACATGGTCACCTCGGACCCGTCGGTCCTCGCTGTCGGCGAATGCGTCCAGCATCGCGGCATGTGCTACGGCCTCGTTGCGCCGCTGTGGGACATGTGCCGGGCGCTGGCCGATCACGTCACCGAGAACCCGACCGGCTACGAAGGTTCGGTCACCTCGACCAAGCTCAAGGTCTCGGGCATCGACCTGTTCTCTGCCGGTGACTTCTCGGGCGGCGAGGGCTGCGAGGACATCGTCATGCGCGATGCCTCGCGCGGCGTGTACAAGCGCGTGATCGTCAAGGAAAACAAGGTGCTCGGCGCCGTGCTCTATGGCGATACCGCAGATGGCTCCTGGTATTTCGACCTGATGAAGAAGGGCGAGGATGTCTCGGACATCCGCGAAGCCCTGATCTTCGGTCAGGCCTTCGCTTCGGGGGGCGCGCTCGCGGACCCTAATGCCGCCGTTGCTGCCCTTTCGGACGACGCAGAAATCTGCGGCTGCAACGGCGTTTCCAAGGGGCAGGTCGTCTCGTGCATCAATGGCGGCGCGCATTCGCTCGACGCGGTGCGTTCCACCTGCAAGGCCTCGGCCTCGTGCGGGTCCTGCACCGGCCTCGTCGAGAGCCTGCTGGCGCTGACGCTGGGCGGCGAGGTCGAGAGCGGCCCCAAGACGATGTGCAAGTGCACCAGCTTCACCCACGGCGACGTGCGCAAGCTGATCGTCGAGAAGGAACTGCGCGAGATCCCGCAGATCATGCAGGAACTGCACTGGACCACGCCCGATGGCTGCGCCTCGTGCCGTCCCGCGCTCAACTACTACCTGCTCTGCGCCTGGCCGGGTGAGTACGAGGACGACCAGAAGAGCCGCTTCGTCAACGAGCGGATGCACGCCAACATCCAGAAGGACGGCACGTATTCGGTGGTCCCGCGCATGTGGGGCGGCCTGACCAATCCGAAGGAACTGCGCGCGATTGCCGACGTGGTCGAGAAATTCAACGCGCCGATGGTCAAGGTGACCGGCGGCCAGCGTCTCGACATCTTCGGGATCAAGAAGGAAGACCTGCCCGCCGTCTGGGCCGATCTCAATGCTGCCGGGATGGTCTCGGGCCATGCCTACGGCAAGTCGCTGCGCACGGTGAAGACCTGCGTCGGGTCCGAATGGTGCCGCTTCGGCACGCAGGATTCGACCGGGCTCGGCGTCCAGATCGAGCGCATGACCTGGGGCAGCTGGATGCCGCACAAGTTCAAGATCGCGGTCAGCGGCTGCCCGCGCAATTGCGCCGAAGCCACGATCAAGGACTTCGGCGTGGTCTGCGTGGACTCGGGCTACGAACTGCACATCGCCGGCAACGGCGGCATCAAGGTCCGCGCCACCGATCTGCTGTGCAAGGTGGAGACCGAGCAGGAAGCGATGGATATGTGCGCCGCTTTCATCCAGTTCTACCGCGAGGACGCCTGGTACCTTGAGCGTACCGCGCCCTGGGTGGAACGCGTCGGCCTGCAATACGTCAAGGACGCGCTGGCCGCAGAAGGCGCGGTTGAGCACTACGCCGCGCGCTTCCGCTATTCGCAGCAGTTCATGCAGGACGATCCGTGGGCGAAGCGCGCCGCGGGCGAGCACGAAAAGCTGCACCAGCACCTCGCCGAGGTCCGTCCTTTCCCCGGCGCCAAGATGGAGAACGCGTGATGATCGGCAACTGGCTCGATATCGGCCCGGTCACCCAGATCGAACCGGGCACCGCCCGCACCCTGCCGGTGGTCGGCGGGGAGGAAATCGCCGTCTTCCACACGATGCGGAACGAATTCTTCGCGATCGTCAACAAGTGCCCGCACAAGCAGGGCCCGCTCAGCCAGGGCATCGTCCATGGCGACGTGGTGACCTGCCCGCTGCACAACTGGAACATCTCGCTGCGCTCCGGAAAGGCGCTCGGCGACGACGAGGGCTGCGTGCCTACCATTCCGCTCAAGGTCGATGCCGGACGTATCTACCTTCTGCGTTCCGCCGTTATTGGCGGTGACGATCAGGCTGAGGCGGCCTGATCGTCATGGGGGCGATCCGCACAACCTGCGCTTATTGCGGCGTCGGCTGTGGCATTGCCGCCGAGGTTTCCGGTGGTGACGATCGGGGGGTCGTCATCACCGGGGATCGCGAACATCCGGCCAATCACGGGCGGTTGTGCTCGAAAGGCACGCATCTGGGCGAGACGGTAGGTCTCGAAGGCCGCCTGCTTGCACCGATGATCGGCGATCGCGATTCCTCGTGGGACGAGGCGCTCGATCTGGTCGCCACCCGCATGCGCGAATGCATTGCCGAGCATGGGCCGGACAGCGTCGCGCTCTACCTTTCCGGCCAACTGCTGACCGAAGATTACTACGCCGCGAACAAGCTGGCGAAAGGCTTCATCGGCACGGGCAACGTCGACACCAATTCGCGCCTGTGCATGGCGAGCGCCGTGGCTGCCTACAACCGTGCTTTCGGTGAGGATGTGGTCCCGTGCACCTACGAGGATCTCGATGCCACCGACCTCGTGCTGCTGGTCGGCTCGAACACCGCATGGTGCCACCCGGTCGTCTGGCAGCGGCTGGAAAAGACCCGCGAGCGGCGCGGTACGAAAATTGTTGTAATTGATCCGCGCCGGACCGAAACTGCCGAGCAGGCCGACCTGCACGTGCCGGTTGCGCCCGATGGCGACATTGCCCTTTTTAACGCGCTGCTTGCCGAGATGAGCCGGCGCGGACTGGTGGACGAGGAATACCTTGCCGCCCATGTGGAGGAGGATGCCGGGTTCTGGGACAGCCTGTCTGTCGAACCCGGCATCCCCGAGTCCGTCTTCAAGAAGCTCTGCGACCTCATTGCCGAAAATCCGCGCATGGTAACCCTGTTCAGCCAGGGTGCGAACCAGTCGGTCTGCGGCACCGACAAGGGCAATGCGATCACCAACTTCCACCTCGCGACAGGCCGGATCAACCGGATCGGCGCGGGGCCCTTCAGCATCACCGGCCAGCCCAATGCCATGGGTGGTCGCGAGGTGGGAGGACTGGCCAACATGCTCGCGTGCCACCTCGGCTTTTCCGCCGAGGAGCGCGCTGACGTGGCCATGTTCTGGAATGCCCCGAACATCTGCGCCGGGCCGGGCCTGAAGGCCGTGGACATGTTCCGCGCGGTCCACGATGGCCGGATCAAGTTCCTCTGGGTCATGGCTACCAATCCGGCGGTGTCTCTGCCCGACAGCCAGTTTGTGCGCGAGGCGCTTTCGCGGTGCCCGACCGTGGTCGTCTCGGACATCATCG
>NZ_JALHLE010000026.1 GCF_022832385.1 Novosphingobium album (ex Hu et al. 2023) | reverse complement strand
CCGGCGGTGTCTCTGCCCGACAGCCAGTTTGTGCGCGAGGCGCTTTCGCGGTGCCCGACCGTGGTCGTCTCGGACATCATCGCCGATACCGACACCGGCCGCTTCGCCCATGTCCGCTTGCCCGCGCACGGCTGGGGCGAGAAGGACGGCACCGTCACCAATTCCGAACGTCGTATCAGCCGCCAGCGCATGCTGTTTCCGGCGCCGGGCGAGGCCCGCGCGGACTGGCGGATCGTCGCCGACGTGGCGGCACGCATGGGCTGGGGCCGTGCTTTCGCGTGGAACAGCGCTGCTGACGTCTTCCGCGAATATGCGCAGATGACCGGGCTTTCCAAGGCGCGCGGCAAGGTCCTCGACCTGACGGCCTATGGAGAGATCACGACTGACGAATACGAAGCGCTGGAGCCGTTCCAGTGGGGCGGCGAACGTCCGCTTTCGCGCGGCTATCCCACCGCATCGGGCAAGGCGCGGCTGGTTGCGCTGACGCCGCCTTCACCAGTGGCGGTCGATGCCGATTACCCGCTCCGTCTCAACACCGCCCGCTACCGCGACCAGTGGCACACAATGACCCGCACCGGCCTGTCGCCCGCGCTGTCGCAGCACCGGCCCGAGCCGCTGCTCGAAGTGCACCCGGCCGACGCGGAAGCACTGGGGCTTGCCGACGGCGGGTTGGGCCGGGTCGAGACCGCCAGCGGCGCGTCCGTCTATCGTGTTTGCGTGTCGCCCGGCCAGCGACGCGGAGAGATCTGCGTACCGATGCACTGGGCCGACGCCATGGCCGGGGAGGGGCGCTCGAACCGTTTGCCCTCACAGGCGGCAGACCCCGTCTCCGGCCAACCCGGCTTCAAGAACAGCGCTGCGCGCGTGGTGGCGGTAAAGCCCGAATGGCGCGCTTTCGTGGTGCGCGGTGACGTCATGGCGCCGGAAGGCCTGCTCTACTGGACCCGCGCGCGGGTGAAGACCGGCTGGCTTTACGAACTTGCCGGCAATGGCACGATCGACCTTGCTGCCTTGTTGCCAGAAGGCGAGCGCCTCGAAGTCGCGGATCCGGCGCGTGGAATGCGGCGGATCGCGGTGCGCGGAAAGGACGGCACGCTGGCCGCCGCTGCCTACCTGACGCGCTCGGGCGAACTGCCAGAGCGTAGCTGGGTAGCCAGCCAGTTGGGGCTCGACGAAGCCCATGCGTCCGAACTTCTGGCCGGGCGTCCGAGCACGCCGCTCCCCGATCGCGGCCCCATCGTCTGTGTGTGCCACGGTGTTGGTGAAAAGGACATCGCGCTGGCGGTCCACGATGGCGCGGCCACGGTCGCCGAAGTCGGTGGCTGCACCAAGGCGGGCACCAACTGCGGCTCGTGCCGCCCGGCGATCGCCAAGCTGATCAAGGACTTTTCCTCTCTCGAACAGGAAGCTGCCCAATGACCGATTTTGCCCCCGGATCGGTATGGCTCGTAGGAGCCGGACCCGGTGATGCCGAACTGCTCACCCGCAAGGCCGAACGCCTGATCGGCGAGGCTACCGTGGTTTTCTACGATGCGCTTGTCGGTCCGGACATTCTGGACATGGCTGCCCGTTCGGCGCGGCTGGTCCATGTCGGCAAGCGTTCGGGCCGCCATTCGAAGGATCAGGGAACGATTGACAAGCTGATCGTCGAGGCCGCGCTGCAGGGCGAAAAGGTCGTGCGCCTCAAGGGTGGCGACCCCGCGATCTTCGGCCGCGCCACAGAGGAACTCGACGCCTGCCGCGCGGCGGGGGTGACGGTGCGCATCTGCCCGGGCGTGACCGCGGCCAGCGCCGCAGCAGCCAGCCTCAGCGCCTCGCTTACCTTGCGCGGCCTTGCCCGCAAGCTGACGTTCGTGACTGCGCACGCCCGCGCGGGCGAACAGCTGAACCTCGACTGGGACCGCCTTGCCGATCCCGACGCGACGCTGGCCGTCTACATGGGCAAGGCGGCCGCGCCTGAAGTCTCGGCGAAGCTGATCGAAGCGGGGCTTCCCGCCGATACCCCGGTGGCGCTGATCGAAAGCGCAAGCCTGCCCACCGAGCGCCATTTCCACACCCGCCTCGATCTGCTGCCGCTGGCCGCCCGCACGGCACTTGGCGATGGCCCGGCGCTGCTGCTGATCGGTGCCGCCATGGCGCGGCCTGAAGAGGTGGAAGCCATGGCGGTGCACGCGGCGGCGCGAGTTCAGGGTTAAATCACCACGTCAAATTCCGACCACCCCCGCTCACCCTGAGCGTGTCGAAGGGTGTTGGTGCTAGCGTTGCGCCGGGTCCTTCGACAAGCTCGGGACGAGCGGACATTATGGCGACTTGGTAAGGTTGTTTGGGCTGCCCGGACTAGTTCGTGGGCGGAAAGCTGATCACAGCATCGCCGGGCAACCAGGGAGGCACGCGAAGCATGATCGTTGCGAACAGGTCCGACGCCAGATGGCCGGCCAGCCACCGTTGCAGGTGCGGCAGCGGAAGCGTATCGAACCATTCCCGGTCCACCGCGGCGAACTGGCGCACGAAGGGCATGATCGCCATGTCCGCCAGCCCTCGAATTGAACCGCAAAGCTGGCCTTCAGCGGCGAGCCGCGCATCGAGTTTTCTAAGGAAGTCCAACGCAGTTTCCCGGTGCGCGAGGGCATCCGAATTGTGCCGTTCGGGATACTTGTAGCGGTCGAGATGGTGTTTGAACGGTCCGTCGTTTGCTTCGATGAGCGCGGCATCGTCGCGCGCAAACCAGTGTTCCGGATCGTTATGCGAAAGGGCGTGGCGCATCACGTCGAGGCTCTCGTCGATGACCGTGCCATCGGGCAGGACCAGCACCGGCACAGTGCCTTTGGGCGAGGCTTGCAGCATGGGCTCGGGCTTGGCCGACAGCTTCACCTCCCGCAGTTCGCAGTGCATGCCGCTGACCGCCACCGCCAGCCTTGCCCGCATTGCATAAGGGCAGCGGCGGAAGCTGTAGAGAACAGGGTCAGCCGGCAGCGTCATCCGCCTGTTCCGCTTCCTGTGGCACGGCATAATGCGCGCCCACATGCTCTTCACCGCGCCCGGCTGCGAGCATTTCCTGCTTGTGCCGCTCGCGGTAGGACGCGCGTTGTTCGTCGGTGCGTTCGGCGTGGCAGGCGGGACAGCTTACGCCTTCTTCATAGTGCGGCGAGGCACGGTCTTCCTCGCTTACCGGGCGGCGGCAGGCGTGGCACAGGCCGTAGCTCCCCTCGACAAGGCCATGGCCGATCGTGACGCGTTGGTCGAACACGAAGCACTCGCCGTGCCACAGGCTTTCTTCCTCGGGTACCGTTTCGAGATACTTCAGGATGCCGCCCTTGAGGTGATAGACCTCGCCGATCCCTTCCTGTTTGAGGAACGCGGTCGATTTCTCGCAGCGGATGCCGCCGGTGCAGAACATCGCGACCTTGGGGGGAGTGCCGGTGCCCAGCAGGCGTTCGCGCTCGGCGCGGAACCATGCGGGAAAGTCGCGGAAGGTTTCGGTCCTGGGGTCGATCGCGCGTTCGAAAGTGCCGACGGCCACTTCGTAGTCGTTACGGGTGTCGATCACGATCGTGCCGGGATCGGCGATCAGCGCGTTCCAGTCCTGCGGCTCGACATAAGTGCCGACGCTCGCCAGTGGATCAATGCCCGGTTCACCCATCGTCACGATCTCGCGCTTGAGCCTCACTTTCATGCGATGGAACGGCATCACCGAGGCGCCTGACAGCTTGACGTCGAGGTCTTCGCAGCCGGGCAGGGCGCGGATGTGCTCCAGAACCTTGCCTATCCCTTCGCGCGATCCGGCGATCGTGCCGTTGATGCCTTCGTGCGCCAGCAGCAGCGTGCCGCGGATGCCTTCGCGGTTGCACAGCGCCAGCAGCGGTGCGCGCAGGCTCGCGAAGTCCTCGAACGGCGCGAAGCGGTAGAGCGCAGCCACGCAAACGGGGGCGTTGGAGTCGAGGTGGGGAATCTGCATGGCGCGCCCATAGCGCGAAGACGGGCGCGCGTCAGCAGCCAGCGAAGAGGCGGGTCACCGGTCGCCGGGCGTCATCTGGCGCCGGCTTTTTCCCTTTCGGCAAACCACGTCACGGCATCACGGACCGTCTCTTCCAGCGGGCGCGGCGTCCAGCCCAGATCGCGCGTGGCCTTTTCGTGGCTGAGTTCGCGGAACACGTTGGACATGTACACCGCATCGGTGCTGACGATGTAATCCTTGCGGCGCGCCAGCTTCAGCGCGGCCTCGGCGACCCACGCGATGGCATAGGCCACCTTGTAGGGAATGAACTTCGGCATCGGCGTGCCGAGCTGCCCGGTCGCGAGCGCGTAGAACCGGCGGGCATCGGCGAACTCGTTGGCGATGATATAGCGCTCGCCCAGCTTGCCGCGCTTCTCCGCGAGCAGGGCGGCCTGAGCCACGTCGCGGATGTCGACGGTCGGCTGGCCGGCGTCGAGCGATGCCTTTTGCTGGCCGCAGGCCACGTGCCACAGCGCGCCGTTGTGCGGCGTCGGCTGATAGTCGTCGGGGCCGTAGGTATTAGCGACGCAGAGTGCCACGCCGGGCAGGCCCTTGTCGCGGCAATAGGCAAGGAAGCGGTTTTCCGCCTCGAGCCGCGCCTTGATGTAGGGCGGGGCGCGGTCGAGCCAGTTGAACGGCGTATCCTCGGTGACCGGGCCATCGGGGCTGATGCCCAGCGTTCCCATCGTGCTGGTGAAGATGAAGCGCTTGATCCCGCAGGCGAGCGCGGCTTCCATGCCGTTCACCAGCCCCTCCACGTTGTTGCGGTAGATCGGGGTCTGGTCGGTCAGCCAGAACCGCGGATCGACGACGCTGTAGAAAACCGTGTCGCACCCTTCCATCGCCGCGCGTAGCGATTCGGGATCGAGCACGTCGCCGTAGACGATCTCGACCGGCAGATCGCGCAGCGCATCCAGCTTGCTGGTCTTGCGCAGCAGCACGCGGGTCCGGCGGCCCTCCTGCACCAGACGGCGAACGATATGGCTGCCCACGAATCCGCTCGCGCCGGTAACCAGCACGGGCTTGCTTTCGTCCACCACCTGGGGCTCGATCATGCTTCTTCGGTTCCTTGCATCGTGGCCGGACGGACCGGCGGCCGGGCACGCGCCCGCTTTTCGTGAAACGCTATAAATTCGAGGCGGGACGATGATCTACCGACGCGGCGCAAACATTGCCTCGACGATATCGGACAGGCCAAACCGCCAGCCCGGACGGCGTCTTGCGAAGGCTGGGAGCGGGGCTGGTGGCTCAGGGCCGGTGGCGGAGACGGTGGCCGTCGAATAATACCGTTTGAAGCGCAGAATTCCGCCATATTATTGTGATGTGGTGCTAGTCATACCCCCAAATATACCCCCAGCTAATCGCGCGGCGCAAAAATTTGTGGCGCGGGAAGGTGATTTATGAGCTCCACCAAGGGCACATAGATAGCATGGATCTTCTGGTTGTGCGATTCGCTGCTCAATCGCGCGTTCGACGTGATGCTCGCGCGTGGGGCTTCCGCTTTGAGTTCCCTAGACCCCTCCGGAACGGCAGCTGCGCAGACACGAAAGCGGGATAGCAGACATCCGATTGCCTTAGTGTCGCCTTCCGACCAAAGCTGATGGGGTCGTCTAATCGCACCCCGCATTGCAAGCAGATTTTGAGCTGACCGTATGCCGGGTTCAGGGTCGTCTTCGCGGTCGGCATGAGCCGCCGCACGGTGGGTCTTCGGCGGACGGAACCTTCCTATGTGGACGGCGCACTCACCAGAAGACGGTGCATCCCATCAAGCGGAATGGTTCAGCCCACGTCCCGGCAGGGACGGATTCGCTCGCCGGCTGCCTGCCGGCGAAGTCGCTACGCTGGTGCGCCGGCGGTCTTGTCGAACAGCTCGCCTGACTTGAGCATGGCATGCATGATCACGGCGAGCTTGCGCGCCACCGCGACGGCGGCGCGATTGAAGCCGATCCGCTCGCGAAGTTTGATGCCCCAGTCTCGCAAGGTACTCTCAGCCGAGCTGCGGGTCAGGATAACGCAGGCCGCTTCGTAAAGAAGGTTTCGCACCTGGTGATCACCGCGCCTGGAGATGTGCCCGTTGTAGTCCACTTGGCCTGATTGGTATCGTCTCGTGGTCAGGCCAAGCCAGGCGCCGACGGATCGCGACGTTCGGAAGTTGCCTGGATCTTCGACGGCCGTCGCAAAGGCGGTCGCTGTAACGACACCGACGCCTGGGATAGACATAAGCAGCTGGCATGCCTCGCTTTGACGCGCATCGCCGATCAGGCGTCGCGTAAGTTCGGCTGCGCGCATGCGCACGCTGCGCCAAGCCTCGAGTAGCGGCAAGATAATGCCCGCAAGGTCCGAGCTCTCGCCAAGTTTCGCACATACGTTTGCATCGAACGTACTGCCCTTGCCTGCAGGCACAACGAGGCCGAACGTTTTCATCAGGCCGCGGATCTGGTTCGAGATCTCGGTCTTTATCCTGACGAGCTTTGTCCGTGCAGCTACTAGCGTGCGCGTCAGCATGCTGTCGAAGCCTTTGACCCGAACCTCACGGTAGAAGCCGACCTCGGCCAGATGCGCCAAGCCATCTGCGTCGTTGGCGTCGGTCTTGTTGGCGGCCATGTCCAACGCCGCTTTGGCGTGGCGCGCATCGACGCAGATCGCTGGCAGTCCTTCGGCTTGGAGCGCGTGATAGAACCACACCGACAATGGGCCGGTCTCGAAGATGACTCGCTCTGGTTCTCGAGCATGCTTGCGGACCATCCGGGCAACGGCCTCTGGATCCGACGCGCACTTGCCTCGCCAGACCCGCTTGCCCTCGCGCCGAACTGAGATCGCGGTATCTTTCATCGACACGTCGAGGCCGATATATTCTCCCATGGCTGTTCTCCATCAGATGCTTGGGCCCGGCATCGCGTCGTGAGCCCGTACTTCCATCTTATCGGGGAACAGCCACCCCCTTCCATGTCTAGCTGACCAGGGCCGACTCGCTTCCCGCGATTACCCCATGTGGACGCCCCCCGACGGCATCGATGTGCCAAAGTGGAGGTGTTGAACACCACTTGAAGGAGGCGTCCATGTCGAAGGTTATCACAATCGGGTTGGATATCGCGAAGAATTCCTTTCATGCGCATGGTGCCGATGAGCGCGGCGAGGCAGTGTTCAGTCGCAAGCTGAGCCGTGGCAAGCTGCTCGACTTCTTCGCCTCTAAGCCAGCCTGCCTCGTAGCGATGGAGGCTTGCGGCGGGGCGCATCATTGGGCGCGCGAGTTGACGCAGTTGGGGCATGAAGTGCGGCTTATTCCGCCGATTTATGTCAAACCCTTCGTGAAACGGCACAAGAACGATGCGATCGATGCCGAGGCTATTTGCGAGGCTGCACGGCGGCCGGGCATGCGCTTCGCTGCGATAAAGACGGAGGAACAGCAGGCTGCTGGCATGGTCTTTCGGACTCGAGATCTATTGGTTCGGCAGCGCACGCAGCTCGTCAACGCTCTGCGAGGGCATCTCGCTGAATATGGCTGGGTAGCGCCGCGCGGCATGACGTTCGCGTGTTTAACTCGGGTCACTCGTTCATGTAAGCTGACGGCGTAATTGAACGACGAGGCGAGTCTTCGGTTCTACTCATTACTCACGCGTCATGTGCGCAGGCAGATCGGGCCGGTCGGCGTTCTCGGTCCAGATCACGACTTCATTGCCCCACGGGTCGCGGAAAGCATCTGTAAGGCCGCCGAAGCAGGTGAAAATGTGATTGCGCCACAGGACGGTGGCTCCGCGCGTTTCGGCTTCGGCGATGATCCGGTCGTGGCTGTCATCGGGGCTGACTTCCACCCAGATCCGGGCGCGCCGGCCATCGTTTGCAAGAGCGCGCGGCTCGACGCCCTCGGGATCGGGATGAGGCCGGGCATTGGCGGCATCGAAAATGCCCATGTGGAGGTGCCGGATCTCGCTGTCACTGCCGTCGCTGGCGGCAAAAAATCCGCCGGGCAGCATACGGTGATAGAGTCCTTCCATCTGGCGGTCATGTTTCCAGCCGAGCACGGCTTCGTAAAATTCACCCGTCGCCGAAACGTCGGTGCTCGCGAAATCGACATAGGCGAGGAAATTGGGGCGCGTCATCTCATGCTCCAGTGATTGGCGGTTTGTCCGGAAAGCGCGGTTTCAGCGCTCGGCTTCTTCCAGGGCGGAACGATAGCGCTGCAGGAGCCAGCCGTTCATCTGGGGGATCGTCGTTTCCAGCCACGAGAGCACGCCTTTCGGCGTGTAGCGTGACTGATGGCCGCGCTGCAGTGCCTCCTGGGTCACCAGATCTTCCTGCACGATACCGGTGAGCGCGGCGGCCTGAGCCTCGTAGATCTCGGCAAATCGCGGATGCCGCGTCGCTTCTTCCGGATAGAGCGAGAAGGTAAGCAGCTTCATGGTGCCCGCGGACCCGGGCAGCGCCAGCGTAATGAGCACCGACGAGGACTCGCACAGGATGAACAGCATCGGCAGAACGGCGATAAACAGAATCCTGCTCCGCTCGTCGTCCGTCAGGCCCTCGATCTGGGCAAGCTCATTGGCGCCATCGGCCGTGAACAGTTCGGCATCGTCGAGAAAGCCGGTGGTCGTGTAGATCGCGCCGTCTTCAGGGGGGCAGTCGTAGAATTTGGAAAGGTGCGCGGGCGCCGGATTGTGCGAGTTCCGGTGGACGACGTCCGTATGATACGGTTCGAGCGAGTTTTCCTGGTAAATCTTCCAGTTCGACTTGATGTCACCGGAAATTACCGTCGGCGCCGGGACGAGGTCCGCGATGCCATAGTTCGCGATCAGATCGTTCATCTTGCCCAGCTGATTCTCCAGCGGCGGGGCATCCGGATCGAAGTTCACGAAGATCAGGCCGTGGAAAATCGTGTGACGGACCCGGGGCAGACTGGCCCGTTTGCGCAGCTCCGCGATCGGCGCGGTCTTCGACATGCCGGGCGCGCCCAGCAAACTGCCGTCGAGTTTGTAGCTCCAGGCATGATAGGGGCAAATGAGCAGCTTTCCGTGGGCACAGCGCCCCTTGTCATCAGCAGGGTCCAGCCCGTCGCGCAGCGGGTGCCCGCGATGCTGGCAGATTGCCGACAGTACGTGGATTTCGCCCTCCTCATCGCGGGTTACGATGAGCGGTTCCTCGACGACCGTGATCGAAAAATAGGTGCCCGGCTCGGGCAACTGGTTGACATGGCCAACGCAGAGCCATTGGCGCTCGAACAGGGCCCAGCGCTCGAAGCGCCAGAAATCCTCGCCCGTATAGGCTTCCGCCGGAAAGATTTCGGCTGTGGTGTAATCCTCACCCACCTTGGAGGACGCGCCGATGACCCGCCGGGCTGCGGCAAGCGCCTGTGCATCGGGTTTACGATCGGTCCCGCTGTGTGGTGTCGTTCCTGTCATCGTTCCAAGGCCTCCCTGATACAGGGATAGCTAGGGACCCGATCGCCCATGCGTGTAGACGTAACGTCGATATGCCCGTCATAGTCGGCGACTATTGCGGAACCCGCGCATCAATCTGTTCGATGATCGCCTCGACCAGAAGCTGGCTCGCACGGTCCTGCAAGTCAGAACGCCAGAAAAGGTCTATGGCCAGCCGTGGCATCATGGCGCGCCCGAGGATCGGTACAATATCCTGGCCCAGCGCATTCGCGGCCGGTTCAGGCAACATGCCGATGCCCACGCCGAGACTGATGAGCCAGGCCGCGTCGTGGACCGTATTGGCAAAACCCACGACATGTTCGCCGAGGCGGTGGCGCTCGCGAAAGGCCTTGAGCGCGGCGGGCTCGCCTGCACTATAGGCAATAAAGGGTTCGCCCGCCAGGTCTGCGGGATTATCGATGACGCGCTCCGCCAGCGGATGCGACCTGGCGCAATAGATCTGCATGTTTTCGTATGTCAGCACCGTGCGTTGAAGCGCCGGATGCTGTGCATCGTCGAAACCGACGCCAACCGCCAGCTGTCCTTCCACCAGAGCCTGTGAGATGTCTTCCCACGGCGCCGTTTCCAGCATCAATTCGACATCGGGGTAGCGTTCGCGAAAGTTCAGCAGCCCGGCGTCGAGCGCCGCCGAAGCGACATGGGAAATCGTCTTCACCAGAACCGAGCCGCCAACCGTTCCGGTCAGTTCCCGCGCGGTCACGGGCATGGCCTCGATCCGGGACAGTATCTGCTCGCATTCCCGGCTGAAGGCCTCGCCCACCGACGTCAGCTGAACGCCTTTTGGCGAGCGGATTACAAGCTGGGCGCCCACATGCTCCTCAAGCTTCCGGAGCGCCGCACTCACGCTCGGCTGGCTCAGATTGAGGCTTGTCGCGGCCGCGCCAATGCCGCCGTGCCGTGCGATCTGCGTAAAATATTTCAGCAGATTCCAGTCGAGGTTCCGGGCGAAGCGGCCAATGGAATTCATCGACGGATTCCCCGCCCGCCCCCATAACTCTGGCCTATGTTACTCATCGTTAGTCTGCCTCTATGCGCGACGCCGAGTGCCTATCACTCTTCTCGAACCGGAAGACGAGGCAATCAAGCAATTGCCTCCTGCATGGGGATAAGGATTTGACGGATCGCCTGCCCACGCTGTTCTTGCCCCATGGCGGGGGTCCATGCTTCTTCATGGATTGGGGGCCTGCCTATCCCAGCGATATGTGGGAGTCCATGGCTGTTTTTCTGCGGTCGGCCGGCAGCGGAATCGGGCGGCTTCCGAAAGCCGTCGTCGTCATCTCGGGCCATTGGGAAACGGCCGTGCCGACCGTCATGTCAGTTGAGCGCAATACGCTTCTGTTTGATTACATGGGCTTCCCGAAGCACACCTACGAACTCACATATCCGGCTGCCGGATCACCGGAAGTTGCGGAACGCGTGCAGGCCCTGCTCGGCGAGGCGGGCTTTGCCTGCGAGGTCGAGCGCGAGCGGGGCCTCGATCACGGGGTCTTCATTCCGTTTCTGCTGATCTATCCCGATGCCGATGTGCCCATGTTGCAGCTGTCGCTCCCCAGGGAGCTGGACGCGGACGGCCTCATCGCCATGGGCAGGGCCCTGGCGCCGCTGCGGCAGGAAGACGTGCTCATCGTCGGCAGCGGCATGAGCTATCACAATATCCCCGGGATACTGGGCCGCATTCCGGGGCAGGCCGGCCCCTCCGCGGCCTTCGACGACTGGCTCGGCTCGGTCATGGCGATAGCTGATCAGCAGGAAAGGGAACATGCGCTGAAAGCCTGGCAGGGCGCACCCTTCGCCAGCACGTGCCATCCTACGCCCGAGCATTTCCTCCCGCTTCTCGTCGTGGCAGGAGCAGGCGACGGCGCTGCCGGCAAGCGCATATACAATGCACCGACATTGGGGAATCCCCAGTCGGCTTTCTGTTTCGGGGACTGGCGCCTGAACGGCAGGATGGAGGGCACTGACGGTGTGGCCGATGCTGCGGAGCATTGTCCTTGAAGACGGGTTTTCTCGAAACCGGATGAGCTCGATGAAGAGATGCCGGTCCAAGGACCGGCGTGCAGCATAAGTCGCGAAAAATTGTATCGAAGGGGAAATATCGATGTCGTATGGGGTCTGGCCGCAAACCATCGGATCGGACGCGATCCGCGCCGCGCGCGAAGCGCTGTTCCAGCCCATCGAGCGGGCCGAGGGTTTGCCGGGATCATTCTACGGCGAGGCGTTTTTCGAACTCGAACGCAGCACCCTGTTTCCGCGCAGCTGGAGCATCGTGGCGGTCGGCGCGGCCATTCCCAATCCGGGAGACATCCTGCCCCTCGACTTCGCCGGTTATCCCGTTCTTCTCGTTCGGGGCAAGGACGGGGAGGTAAAGGCCTTTCACAACATTTGCCGGCACCGCGCGATCAAACTGGTGCACGAGCCCTGCGAGGGCGCGAAGCGGCTGCGCTGCCCCTGGCATAGCTGGGCTTACGATCTTGACGGCAATCTTCTGGCAACACCCGAGCTTGGCGGCGAAAAAATAAATCGCGTGGAAGGGTTCGAAAAGGCCGGGCTGGGATTGAAGCCCATCCCGGTGGGGCGCTGGCTCGATTACATATTCATCAATCTGGACGGTGTTGCCGAACCCTTCGAGAGCTACATCGCGCCGCTCGACGATGCGCTGGCGCGCTTCAGGTTCGACGGCCTGCGCCATGGCGGCAGGGTCGACAAATATTATGAAGGCAATTGGAAACTGGCCATGGAAGGGGGGATTGAAGACTACCACCTTACCTTCGGGCATCCGCAGCTCGGTGCGCAAAACTTTCGCAACTCTACGCCCTTCGTTCACCCGCCAACGTTTGCCGGAGGCATTGTCGATCTCACTCCCGCCGATGGGTCAAACGACGGCCAAAGCGATGCAGCGGATGCGCGATTGCCCGAACTGAGCCGGCACGATCGCCAGCCGATGACCGAAATGCTCGTTTTCAATGTCTTCCCCACAGGCACGGTGCTCATTTCACCCGATCACGTCATGCTGGGCCTGCTGATGCCCGAGGGAGCATCGCGGACCCGCCTCGAACTGCATCTCTACTACGAGGGCGACGCTGCCACCGCCGCACATCTGGCAGCCGCACGCAGCCAGGTCCTGCAGATGTGGCTGGATGTCGTGCCGCAGGATTTTCCGTTCGTTGAAGGCACACAGGCCACGATCATGGCGCGCGATGCCGCAGGCATTCGCACGCGCTTCTCTCCCTATTGGGAAGTGGCCGTCCACGAATTCCAGAAGATGATTATCGAAAGTGTAGAAACAAAAGCCTGAAAACCAGGAAACAAAACGGGGAGAGGCATTTCTCATCTTATAATAGGGGTGGTAATGCCGAACAGTACATTCATTTTCAGCAATCGCTGTTTCTCAGGGCTCGGCATGGTCTTGCCGGCTTTTCGCATCGCGCTGCTTTCCGGGGCGGCCATGGCCGCCCCAGCCGCATTGGCGCAGCAAGCCGGGAGTCCCCCGGCGGCAAACACGGCAGGCAAGACGCTGTCCGATATCGTCGTCACCGCGCAGCGGCGCGACCAGAACATGCAGGACGTGCCGATCACGATCAGCGCCTTCAGCAACGCCGAACTGGATCGCTCGGGCATAGACAATATCGCGGATCTGGGCACCGTCGTGCCCGGCCTGGTGTTCTCTAATATCGTCGGCTATTCCCAGCCATACATTCGCGGCGTCGGCACGAATGCCACCGGGCCGGGATTTGAAAACCCGGTCGCGACTTATGTCGATGGCGTCTATTACGCGGCACAGGCCGGCGGCTTGATGTCGCTGGACAATATCGCCTCGGTCGAAGTCGACAAGGGCCCGCAAGGGACACTGTTCGGCCGCAATGCCACGGGCGGTGCTATCCAGATTCGCACGCTCGATCCGAAATACAAGTTCGGCGGCAAGGCATCGCTGGGCTACGGCAACTACGACACCCTGACGGCGCAATATTATGTAACCGGTGGCCTGGCATCGAACGTGGCGGCCAATCTGGCTGCCGGCTATTCGCACCAGGGCGACGGCTACGGCACCAACCTGGCGAACGGGAAGGACGTGGACCGGACCGAAAATCTCGCCTTGCGCGGCAAACTGCTCTGGGAGCCCGGGGCGGATACCCGCGTCCTGGTCGCCGTCGACTACGAAAAGACGAACGGGATTCCGACGCTGGCACCGGCGCCGGGCACGATCCCGCAATTCGCGCCTGCCGTGGCCAGCAATCCGCGTGACGTCTATGGCGATCCTCAACCCTATCTTCACGCCTACCAATGGGGCGTGGCCGCCACGGTCGATCACGACTTCGGCGCCATGTCGCTGAAGAGCATCAGTGCGTTCCGGAAAACCGGTTATGACTCGTTGTTCGACAGCACGCTGACGGCCGATCCGGGCACGACGTTCTTCATCACCGGCAAGGAGCCGCACCGCCAGTTTTCGCAGGAACTGCAGCTTGCCTCGAACGAAAGCGCACCGCTGACCTGGGTGACCGGCGCCTATTTCTTCTGGGAACGGGCCGGATATCTGAACCCCACGACGATCGGCGGTGAATCCTTCGCGCTTTACGGTTTGCCCTCGGGCATCCTCCAGTCGCCGGATCGCAGGACATTGTCCGGCGCGCTCTTTGGGCAGGGCACCTATGAAACCGGCAGCGGGCTTTCGCTGACGGCGGGGCTGCGCTATTCGATCGAGCAGAGAAAAATCCATTTCGTCGAGACGCTGCCCGATTTCGGCATCGACGATGTCGATGTGCAGGACAAGAAGACGTTCCGGAACCTGTCGTGGCGTCTGGCCGTATCCCAGCAGCTTACGCCGGACATGATGGCTTATGCGTCCTACAATCGCGGCTACAAGAGCGGGACGTTCAACAATGCCGACCCCAGCCTCTATCCGCTGGTGATCAAGCCCGAACGGCTCGACGCTTTCGAGCTGGGCTCGAAAAACGTGTTCTTTGACAATCTCTTGCGGATCAACCTGTCCGGTTTTCTTTACAAGTATACCAATATGCAGACCACGACCTACCCCAATGGCAGCCTGGTGATCATCAACGGCGGCAAGGCGACGCTGTACGGATTGGACGCCGACATGGAATGGGCGGTGACCAGCAGTTTTCACCTGACGGCCGGCATGGAAGCGCTTCACAGCCGCTATGACGATTTCCCCGACGCGCCGATCTCCATTCCGGTCGGTCTCCCCGACGGCGGCACGGCCTACACGACCCAACCGGGAGGAGCGAAGGGCAACAGGCTGGCCAAGGCGCCGAATTTCTCAGCCTATGCAGCGCTCACCTATGCGCATGAGTTCGAGACGCTCAAGACCGAAGCGAACGTGACCTACAGCTATAATGACGGCTGGTATGCCGAGGCGGACAACCGGCTGCGGCAAGGATCATACAGCCTCGTCAATGCCTCGGTGAAACTCTCGACGATCGACGGCGGCCTGAGTCTGGAATTTTGGGGGAAGAACCTCCTGAACAAGACCTATGCCGCCACCTTGGCGTCGCAGACCAACGGTGACTATATCCAATATGCGCCTCCGCGGACGTATGGGGTAACCTTGGGCACCGAATTCTGATGGGAGACAGCATCGGGGAGGCCGGGGGAACGAAGGCACTGCGCGGGCATCGCGCCGGAGGCGGATTGGTGTTCGCCGGAACCATCGGAAACATGCTCAGCGTCACGCCGGGCATCATTTCGACCTTCGGCCTGTTTCTGGTGCCGGTCGCAACCGAATTCGGCTGGCCAAGATCGGTCGTGAGCGGGGCCCTTGCGATTGTCCTGTTCGGCAATGCCATTGGCTCCGCGCCGGCCGGGCGGCTCGCCGACCGGTTCGGTTCGCGGCGGGTAATCCTCTTTGGCAACATCCTGCTGGCCGCGTCGATCGCCATGCTGGCACTCGCTCCCGCAAGTCCCCTGCTGTTCTATCTGCAATTTGCGGTTGTCGGCGTGATCGGCGCGCTTGCAAGCAACATGGTGATTGCGAAACTTCTCGCGGACTCGTTCGATGACCGCCGCGGCCTTTTCATCGGTATTGCCGGGGGCATCGGCAATGGTCTGGGTTCGGCCATCCTGCCCGCCTTCGCGGCCATACTCATTGCCCTCCATGGCTGGCGGGAAGCCTATCTGGGCCTGGCTCTGGCGATATTCGTGATCGGGTTTCCGGTCCTCTATGCCTTCATCAAGACGCCGCGCGTCGAAATGGCCGAGCAGCAGGGCATCGAGGCGGAAGGGCCCGGACTGGGGGAGGCGTTACGCAGTCCGGTCTTCTGGTTGCTGGCGACGTCGGTGCCGCTTGGCGGCGGATGCCTGCAGGCCCTCTTCGCGACGATCGAGCCGTTCCTGGCCGACAGAGGAATGTCGATTGGCGAAGGGACTTCGGTGCTCGCGCTTTTCGCGCTCACTTGCGCCATATGGGAACCGACAGTCGGTCTGCTTCTGGACCGCACACAAACACCACGTCTGCTCGCCCCCTGTTATGCGACGGGCCTTGCCGGATTGCTGTTACTGCTCTTCGCCAAGGCGCTCCCTCTGGTGATGCTCAGCGGGGTGCTGCTCGGCATCGCCCTTGGCGCCGAATTCAGCGCGGTTGCCTTTCTTCTCTCGCGCTATTTCGGCCGACACGCCCTGGGTGCCATATCGGGCGTGATATTCGGACTGGCCCTGCTGGTTTCCGCTGTGGCGGCCGTGGCGCTTAACGTGTGCTTCGACGTGACCGGAAGCTATTTCGCTGGGCTTCTCGTGATCGTCCCGTTGCTCGCCTGGAACAGCCTCGCCATGATCTTTCTTCCTGCCTATTTTTTCATGAGTCATTCGGACTGATGAGGGCTCGCGGGAGCGAATGTCTGGCAGCCGAGATGCAGTTCCGCGCCCGCAGCCGCTGAAAAGGGGCGTGAATTGGAGGATGAGGCCAAATGATTCGTCGTCCCATCGTCACTTCCGATGCTCAGCCCATGCCGTTCCATTGATGACCTGAAGGCGGGTGCCAGGAGGACCGGGGAATCCCATCCTGTTTCCCGATGTCGGATAGAAAGCACGTATTTTAACAGTTCGAGCCCTTCACCACCCTCCTGGACAGGCAAGGTCCGCGCGGCCGGCAAGGCTCTCTTTTTCGTGAACAGGATCACAGCTGCGGTTCTGCGGACGTGTGCTTTTACGAAAGACCGCCTCGACCCGATGACCTTCCTCACCCAGCGTACTGCGCACCCGGCCAACAGCCTTCGCAAGGGAATTCTCGTGGACCAGACGCCCCGGTCAGCCGGCTTCGAGCAGGTTATCCTTGCTGACAGGCGCACCATTCGCCCGAAGCAGCGCAATGAGAATGGCCTGGGCCGTCCGGTCCAGAAACAGAGGCGTTTCATTCAGGGAAAGAGAATTTGAACGTTCGTCGTACGAGAGATTCCCGGCACGCCAGCGGCGATAGGACAAGATCTCCTCCTGGATTTCCATGCCCTGCCAGGCATCTGTTATTCTGAAAGAACGCCCCCAGTCGCCGGAATTAATGCATTAGGCAAGATGGATTTTCTCAGAAAATACCCAAGAGAGTAACCTGCGCGTCGTTCACAATGTGGCCCATCGTCGGAGATGGTATCAGCGGCATGCAAATGCCCACGCGCAAGAATGATCTACGGGGGCAATTTGCTTAGAGTGGTCAGGAAATCGAGGCAATGATGTCGTGCCGCACATAGATAGTAAAGACAAATGACCTATGTAATATTTCCTTCATCGATGTCGCCAATAGAAAAATCTCAAAATTTACTTACAACATCTAACGAAACATCAAAGTCAAATTACTTACCTCCCATAATTCCCCCCAAGCAGGCATTCGCCAAGCGGCATGATGTATCGTGAACAAGTGACTGTTTTTTGCTGACGAACTTCTAAAAGGAGACTTGCCGGTTCGTCCGAAAGCCCTGACGTAGGAGAGAGGGCTGTCGCAGCCCGACGAATGCCCGGTTTGGGCGTAGCCGGACGTTCCCAGTAAAAGCGGCGACCGGCTGGAATGTCCCCAATAGCAGCCTTCTAGCGCTTTCCGATCGAGCTTGCTGAGTCAGCGTGAAGCCTTGTTCGTCGGAGGCGCCCTGATTTGGACAGGCAAACATTTTAAGCGATGATCGGATGCTGCAAGCGGCGCTTGAGGAAGAGCAAATTGTTCGCCGGTTGTGCCTGCCTTATCAACATGTCGGACCACACGGTAGCGAGCTCGCGGCGCCGTTCCATGAACTCGGCCCGGTTGTAGGCCGCCTCGACGCGATCCTTCGGGACGTGTGCTAGCATCAAGTCGATGACGGCGCGATCGTCGGCCCGGTCGTGGACCTTCGCCCACTCGTTCATCACCGTTGAGAAAGCTGCGCGCCACCCGTGCGGGACGTGCCGGCCGTGCCGGCCTACCCGGTTGTAGAGGTAGCCGATGGCGTTTTCGGAGAGCGGCTTGTGCGCATGGCGCTGGCTGGGGAAGATGAGTACGCCCCGGCCGGACAGGGGACGGGCTGTGCGGACCACATCAACGGCCGCAGGCGTGAGCGGGACGATATGATCGAAGGCTTCCTCGTCCTTGCGCTCGAGCACCAGCTTCATGCGCTCAGCCGGAATATGCCAGATGGCGTCCGGCGCCTCGTCATCGCCATCGAGATTGAACCCCTTGAACTCGTCCCAGCGCGCCCCGCGAATGATGCCAGGGCGAACAGCCGTCAGCGCCAGCAGCCTCGAGGCGAGCAGTGTAATGGGGTAGGCGCCCGAACTCTCGCTCTTGGCGAGCAGGCTGCGGAGCTCATCGACATCGGTAACGGCAGGCTGGCGCTTTGCCTTGGGCTTGGGCTTCAACGCCTTCATCACCGTGTCGGCCGGATTGTTCCGGGCAATGCCGATCGAGATCGCATAGACGAACACGCCTGAGATCCGCTGCCGGATGCGCTTGGCTGTCTCGATCGCGCCGCGGCGTTCGATCTTGCGGAGCACCTCGAGCAGGAGCGGTGCATCAATGTCCGCAATGGGCGTATTTCCGATCGATGGGAACACGTCCCGCTCGAGGCTGTTTATCACGTCGGCTTGGTGGATCGGAACCCAGCGGCTCTTCTGGAGCTCGTACCAGTCGCGCGCGACTGTCTCGAATATGATGGCCGCCTCTTCCCTTGCCGAGACGGCAACACGCTTCTTCTCAATGCCTGGATCTCGTCCTTCCCGCAGGAGATCGCGTCCGGCATCACGCATCTTGCGTGCATCGACCAAGCTGATCTCCGGGTACGATCCGAAGGCCAACTTCTTCTCCTTGCCATGGAACCGGTACTTGAGGCGCCACAGCTTCCCGCCAGTAGGGCGAACGAGCAGATAAAGCCCCTGCGAATCAGCGAGCTTGTACTCCCGCTCCAACGGGCCGGATTTGCGGATCTTCACATCGGTCAACATGGCGGGGCCCCCACTTGAGAATCGAGGCCCCTAAAAGGGCCCCTAGTGTGCGTGGGAAGGTATGGCGCCGTATGGGACAATATGCCCGTCGTATTACGACCGTGCCCACGGCTTTGTGCGGTTTTTGGGACGGTATGGGATGGCTTGAAAAGAGCGGCTGGCGGAGACGGTGGGATTCGAACCCACGGTACCCTAATCGAGTACGGTTCCTTAGCAGGGAACTGGTTTCAGCCACTCACCCACGTCTCCGGCTGCGGCTAGGCGGGTCCCTATAGCGACGGCCTTTCGGGCCAGCAAGAGGGGGATGTGACGATTGTGCGGATTTCCTCGAAACACTCGGAAAAGCCCGATTTCCGATTCGATCTGCCGCAAAACCGACTCGCTCCGTCGCGCATTCATTGCGGGGTAAGGTGCGGTGGACTCTTTTTGGCTGGCCGATGTTTGCCCTGCCCCGGCTGAAGGGGAAGGCACCAGTCACAAGTTTCAGGCCAGTCATGCTTCGGGCCATTCATGCTAGGGGAGCGCCACACGATGCCAGTCAGCACATACGATCCGGAAACGGTGCGAGGGCGCGCCCGCCGGACGCTCGTTGCTCTGGCGGCGGCCTTTCTCGCCGTTGCAGCGCCGGTTGCACCGGCTCTGGCGCAGGTAACAACGGTCGATCCCGATGCGGCGATCGATGCCGATCTCAATCCGGCGCCTGCAGTTGCGCCCGCTCCGTCGGGCGAACTGCCGGCACAGCCCGCCGCAACGCCGGCCACCGGAAACGGCACGCCGCTCGAGGCGGAAGGTGGCGTTGCCAACTGGCAGGCGGATCAGCTGGGCACGCCCGCGCCGGGTGCCACTTCGGTTCCGCCGGTTCAGGATACCAGTTCGACGTACCGCGAGGACGACCTGATCGGCGCCGCCGAAGGCGTGTTCGGCAAGGGGGCCAAGGGCCTCGCCGACCTGATCAAGGATCTTCTGGCCAAGCAGGGTGAGCCCAATGGCTATATCGTCGGGCGCGAGGCGGGTGGCGCGATCGCTGTGGGCCTGCGCTATGGTTCCGGCACCCTGCATCACAAGATCGAGGGCGAGCAGCCGGTGTACTGGACCGGTCCCTCGATCGGCTTCGATGCGGGGGCCAATGCCGCCAGCGCCTTCGTGCTGGTCTATAATCTCTATGACAGCGAGGACCTGTTCCACCGTTTCGGCGCGGGCGAGGGGCAGGCCTATCTGGTCGGCGGCTTCACCGTCAGCTACCTGCGCCGGGGCAACATCGTGCTGATCCCGGTTCGGGCCGGCGCCGGCCTGCGGCTGGGTGCGAACATCGGCTACATGAAGTTCTCGCACAAGCAGAAGTGGCTGCCGTTCTAAGAACCGTGGCTGCCATTCCGTCCGCTGTTTGAACGCGCGCAAGTATCTTGCGCATTCGGCTGTTGCGTGGCGTGCCGGGCGGGAGTAAGGCCCCGCCCGCCATGCTTACCGACCTTCAGCAACAGCCCGCCGACGCGCTTCTTGCGCTGATCAAGCTCCACAACGCGGACCCGCGCGCCGACAAGATCGACCTCGGCGTCGGTGTGTACAAGACGGCGGAGGGGGGTACCCCGGTGTTCCGCTCGATCAAGGCCGCAGAGCGCAAGCTTGCCGCCGAGCAGGATACCAAGGCTTACCTCGGCCCCGAAGGTGACATGGGCTTCGTCACTGCGCTGATGCCCTACATCTTCGGCAAGGACAGCCCGGATATGGGCGGCCGCATCGAAGGCATGCAGACCCCCGGCGGCACCGGCTCGCTGCGCCTCGCGCTCGGCATGGTGAAGCGCGCCGGATACAAGCGCGTGATCGTGGGCAAGCCGAGCTGGCCGAACCACAACCAGATCTGCGCTGACCTCGGCCTCGGGGTGGCCGAGTTCAACCATGCCAAGGCTGACGGCACCACCGACATGGACGCCCTGCGCGGTGCCATCGCCTCCGCTGAGGAAGGCGATGCCATCCTGCTGCACGGCTGCTGCCACAACCCGACCGGCATCGACTATTCGCACGCCGAGTGGGACGAGATCGCCGGTTTGCTCGCGAACAGCAAGCTGCTGCCGATCATCGACCTCGCCTATCAGGGCCTCGGCATGGGCATGGAAGAAGATGCCTACGGCCTGCGCCGCGTGCTGGTGGCGGTGCCCGAAGCGCTGATCGCCTATTCGTGCGACAAGAACTTCGGCCTCTATCGCGACCGCGTCGGTGCGCTCTATGCGATGGTTGCCGATCCGGCAGACCTCACCAAGGTTATGTCGAACGGCCACTCGCTGGCCCGCGCCAACTGGTCGCAGCCGCCGGATCACGGCGCTGCTGCCGTGCGTCTCGTGCTGGAAGACGCAGCCCTGACGGCCGACTGGCTCGCCGAACTCGACGAAATGCGCGACCGCATGCGTCAGGTGCGCGCGAAGCTGGCTGCCGCAGGCAAGACCGGCGGTGTCGATCTGTCGCCCATAGGTGGCCAGAACGGCCTGTTCTCGATCATCCCCTTCACCCCCGAGCAGGTGCAGGCGATGCGTTCGGAATACGGTATCTACTTTGCCGGTTCGGGCCGCATCAACGTGGCTGGCCTGACCATGGGCAATATCGACCAGTTCATCGCCGCCGTCGCGGACGTGACCGCCTGATGGACCGCCAGCCGGTCCTCGAAGGGGACCGGCTCGTGCTCCGGCCCCTCGTCCCCGAAGACTGGGACGCGCTCTTTGCCGTCGCCAGCGATCCGCAGATCTGGGCGAGGCATCCCGCGCACGACCGTTGGCAAGAGCCGGTGTTCCGCCAGTTCTTCGCCGACGCTTTCGCGCGCGGCGGGGCGCTGGCGATTGTCGACAGGGACAGCGGCGAGATCATCGGTTCCAGCCAGTTCGACAAGCCTGAGATCGAGGGACCGGGCCAGATCGAGATCGGCTGGTCGTTCCTCGCCCGTGCGTACTGGGGGAAGGGTTACAACGCCGAGTTCAAGCGCATGATGCTGGCCCATGCGCTGGCGCACTATCCTGTCGCGATCTTCCAGGTGGGCGAGGACAACGTGATCTCTCGCCGGGCGATGGAGAACATCGGCGGCGTGCTGACCGACCGCACACGGGTGTTCGAGCGTGGCGGCACGCTGGTGCGGCATGTGATCTACGAGATTACGCGCGAGGGTTTTGCAGGCGGGCCTTTGGGCTGAGGCCGGTGCGCAAGGGGAGCGTTCATGCAGATCGCGGTTCTGACATTCGATGGCTTCAATGAACTCGACTCGTTCATTGCCTCGGCCATTCTCAATCGCATGAAGCCCAGGGGCTGGGCAGCGCACATTACATCGCCCACCACGGAAGTGACGTCGATGAACGGCGTGACCGTGCGCCGCCAGAAGCCGCTGGAATTCGTGGAGGAGGCCGATGCGGTGCTGATCGGCAGCGGGATCATGACGCGCGATATCGCTGCCGATGATGCCCTGATGGCGCGGATCAGGCTGGACCCGGCGCGCCAGATCATCGGCGCGCAGTGCTCGGGAACACTGCTGCTCGCAAAGCTGGGGCTGATCGGCGATCTGCCCGCCTGTACAGACCTGACCACCAAGCCATGGGTGATCGAAGCGGGTGTGAACGTGATCGATGCGCCGTTCGTCGCGCATGGCAATGTGGCGACGGCGGGCGGTTGCATGGCGTCGCAGTATCTTGCCGCGTGGATGATCGCGCGGGGCGCTTCCGTGCAGGATGCGCGCGATGCGATCCACTACGTGGCACCGGTTGGCGAGAAGGCCCGATATGTCGATCAGGCGTTGTCCGCGATTGCGGAGGCGGTGGACGTCTTGAAGCCGTTGGGGCAGGGCTGAAACCAGCATCCTTCGACAGGCTCAGGATGAGCGGTGTTTTTCGGCAAAGGTCAGGTTTCGAACCGGCCTCTTGCCGAGTTTTAATCCTACCCCGCTCAGCCTGAGCTTGTCGAAGGCCACCAACTCACGCCAGACCCTCGATCATGGCGTTCTCCACCTACATCCTGCGCTGCCTTGACGGCAGCTACTACGTTGGCCACACCGACGATCTCGAACGCAGGATTGCCGAGCACGAGACCGGCGCGCTGGGCGGTTACACAGCAAGGCGGCTTCCCGTCACATTTCTCTGGGCGGACAGTTTCCAGACGCGGGACGAAGCCTTCGCTGCCGAACGCAAGCTCAAGGGATGGAGCAGGGCCAAGAAGGAAGCGATGATGGCCGGGAACTGGACACTGGTTTCCGAGCTTGCGCGCTGCCGCAAGGGTGGCGGCGTGGGAACCACGGGCAGCGGGCGGCCTTCGACAAGCTCAGGCTGAGCGGGGTTAGGGAATGGCTGATACGAGTGGAATGACGATTTCACTAAATGCTGCATGCCCCACCTCCGCTCGTCCTGAGCCTGTCGAAGGGCGTTCGCGCAACGCTCGCCGTCACCCTCGCAGCGACTGCATCCGTTGCAGATAGCGCGCCAGCACGTCGATCTCCAGGTTCACGCCGTCGCCTGCGCCCAGCGCGCCGATGGTGGTCACTTCGGCAGTGTGTGGGATGATGTTGAGCGCGAAGTGGCAGGTGCCGTCGGGCTGGTCGGAGACCTCGTTCACCGTCAGCGACACGCCGTCGACCGTGATCGAACCCTTGGGGGCGAGGTAGGGTGCCAGTTCCTTCGGTGCTGCGATCACGAACTTCTTCGAATCGCCTTCCGGGGTCACGCTCACTACGGAGCCGACGCCGTCGACGTGTCCGGTGACGATATGGCCGCCCAGTTCGTCGCCCAGCTTCAGCGCCGGTTCGAGGTTCAACTGGCTGCCCACCTGCCAGCGGCCGGGAACGGTGCGGGCAATCGATTCGCCCGAAATGTTGACCGCGAACCACGCATCTCCGGGCGTGCCGCCTTTCTCGACGACGGTCAGGCATACGCCCGAACAGGCGATCGAGGCGCCGATGGCGATGCCTGCGGGATCGAAGGGGCAGGCGATGACAGCGCGCAGGTCTCCGTCCTGACGGGCTTCGCGGATCGTGCCTACGGCGATGATGATTCCGGTGAACATGAGGTGGCCTCGTAAACTTCCAGAGTGTCGCTGCCAAGCTGCCGCCGTTCGCACAGGCGCCATTTGCCGTGCGCGCCGGCCAGTGAGGAAAGGCCGAAGTCGCCCAGCGCGGGACGGCCGCCGACGAGGATCGGCGCGCGGTAGATCAGCAGACGGTCCACCAGGCCGGCAGCGACGAAGGCCGTGGCCGTGACCGCGCCGCCTTCGACGAAGAGGTACTGTACGCCGTCCATCGAGGTGATGGCTTGCGGCGAGGGCAGGGCACGCCAGCCTTCGGGCGCTTCGCCGCGCGTGAGCACCCAGCGCTCGGGGCTGCGATCGCCGAGGCCGGGCAAGCGCACGTCGAGGCGCGGGTTGTCGGCGCGCAGGGTGCCGCCGCCGACGAGGATCGCGTCGGCTTTCGCGCGCATCGCGTGGGTGTGGGCGCGGGCTTCGGGACCGGTGATCCACTGGCTCTCGCCATTGGCCAGGGCAATGCAGCCGTCGAGCGACAGGGCAAGCTTGAGCGTGACTTCGGGGCGTCCGAGATGCTTCTGCGTGAGATAGCCGCACAGGCTTTCTTCGCATGCGGCTGACGGCACATATTCCACCGCGGTCCCGGCCTCGCGGATGCGCGCCATGCCACTGCCTGCGGTACGTGGGTCCGGGTCCATGCAGCCAATCACCACACGCGCCACGCCCGAGGCGCTGACCAGATCGGCGCAGGCGGGGCCTCGGGCGGACTGGTGGGCGCAGGGTTCTAGCGTCACGTAGAGCGTGGCACCGCGCGCCGCATCACCGGCGGCTTCGAGCGCCACCGCTTCGGCATGGGGGCGCCCGCCGGGCTGCGTCCAGCCGCGC
>NZ_JALHLE010000025.1 GCF_022832385.1 Novosphingobium album (ex Hu et al. 2023) | reverse complement strand
GCCGACCGCATCCTGTTCGCCAACTACGTCAGCCCGGTTAGCGGCCAGCTTCTGGTACCTTCGGCAGCCTATGACCCGGTCAAGCAGGCCGAGGGCGGCGTGAAGTACCGTTCCGACAACGTCGAAGCCTATGTAACCGGGTTCTGGGCGAAGACCGGCGAGCACAATATCGGTCTCGAGCGCGCGTACCGCGCCTATGGCGTCGAGTTCGAGGGCAGCTATCGCAGGGGCATTTTCCTGCTGAACGGCGGCGCGACCTGGACCCAGGCGGAAATCACCAAGGACAGCTACGACTCTTCCAAGGTCGGCAATACGCCGAAGCACCAGGCGGATCTGATCTTCCAGGTCACCCCGCAAGTGGAAACCGAGCGCTTCACGGTCGGCGCCAACTTCTATGGCACAACCAGCAGCTTCGCCAGCGACACGAACCAGCTCAAAATGCCGGGCTACGTCGTTACCAATGCGTTCGTTCAGTATCGTCCTACCGATCGCGTCTCGATCATGCTTAACGCCAACAACCTGTTTGACGTTCTTGGTCTTGTCGAAGTGAACGAGGACTACATCCCGTCGAGCGGCGTGGTGACTGCACGGACCATCAATCCGCGCACCATCTCTACCTCGCTGCGCTTCAACTTCTGAGGTTCTTCCGGCCGCGGCGCAGAGTGTGCCGCGGCCGGCCCCCTGGAAGCAAACGAATACCAGATTGGATTGAAAACATGCTCAGCTCGTTGAACATCCCGAAGAAGTTGGCGGTCGCATTCGTCGCGATCAACCTCTCGGCGGCGATCATGATGTTGGTCTTTGCCATCAACATCGTGATGATCAGCCGATCCACCGAGCGGACCAACTTCCACCAGGACATCCACTCCAAGGCACTGGAACTGGAAACGCAGATTCTGCGCCAGAACAGCCAGATGCGCGGATACCTGGTGACCGGAGACGACACCTACCTCAAGTCGTACTACGAAGGCCGTGACCAGTATGACGAGGTTTCGGCAGAGCTGGAAAACCTCCTGACCAATCCGGAAATGAAGGACAAATTGCTCGAATCACGCGCGGAAACGCTCAAGTGGCGCGCGGACTGGGGTGACAAGTCGATTGAAATCGTCAAGCAGGGCCAGCTGCAGGAAGCTGCCGAGCGCGTCCGCGACGCCGGCAAAAACGCACTGGTAAGCGCCGCCGTACTGCCGCTGCGTGACCTGCGCGACTACGAAGAAGCCCAGCTCAAGGAAGAATCCGACGGGCAGTCCGGCGCCATCACCACGGCGTGGATTGCGCTCGCGATCGGCGGCCTGGCCCTGATTGGCGTGGCAGTAGCCCTGCAGCGCAAGCTGAGCCGCGACATCGCCGCTCCGGTCGGCGAGCTGACGGATACGATGGCCGCGCTGGCCGACGGCCGCAACGACATCTCGGTGCCCGGCACCGAGCGCGTCGACGAACTGGGCAACATGGCCCGCGCCGTGCTGGTCTTCCGCGACGAGGCGATTGCCAAGATCGCGGCGGACAAGGACCGCGAAAAGGCCATGGCCGAGATCGGCGACAAGCTGCACGACCTCTCGCAGTCCGACCTGCGTGCAAGGCTCAACGACCTGCCCGACGCCTTCTCGTCGGTCGCCCGCGACTTCAACAACGCGCTCGACCAGCTCTGCTCGGTCATGGGTTCGGTGCGCGGCAGCATCGATTCGATTTCCACCGGCTCGTCCGAGATCCGGCAGGCGACCACCGACCTGTCCAACCGCTCCGAGGAACAGGCTGCCCGCCTGCAGTCCTCCGCCGCGGCCATGGACGAGATCACCCGCAAGGTCGGCGAGAGTGCCGGTATCGTCGCCCAGGCCAACAAGGCCATGAGCGAAGCACGCGGCGAAGCCGAACAGGGCGGCGCCGTCGTTCAGCGCGCGATCGAGGCCATGCACGGCATTGATCAGGCCACCAAGGAAATCGCCGAGATCATCACCGTGATCGACGGCATCGCCTTCCAGACCAACCTGCTGGCCCTCAACGCGGGCGTCGAAGCGGCGCGCGCCGGCGATGCTGGCAAGGGCTTCGCGGTCGTTGCATCGGAAGTGCGGGCACTGGCCCAGCGCGCCGCCGATGCAGCCTCTGACGTCAAGTCGCGCATTCTGGCTGCGACCGATCACGTGACTTCGGGCGTCGGCCTCGTCAACGACACCGGCGGCTCGCTCAACCGCATCATCGAGCGCGTCTCCAGCGTGTCGGAATCGATCGAGGCCATGGCCGAAGCTGCCGAGCAGCAGTCGACCGGTCTGCTCAAGGTCAACGAAGCGATCAGCGCGATGGACGCGATGACCCAGCAGAACGCGGCCATGGTCGAGGAGACCACCGCCGCCACCGAAATGCTCGCACGCGAAGCCCAGCAGCTGTTCGAGGCGTTCTCGACCTTCAAGGTCGATGACAGCCCTTCCTTCCGCAAGGCCGCGCCGGCCGCTGCGACCCCGCGTCCGGCGGCACCTGCTCCCAGGCCCGTCCAGGCGCCTAAAGCCGCTGCCACACCGCGCGTGGTCGGCAACCTGGCAGTGCAGACGAGCGAGGATGACTGGTCGGAATTCTGACAGGCCGGTTCATCCGCCAAGCTCAGGAAAAGGGGCCGCGCAGGCATGGCTTGCGCGGCCCCTTTCGCAATCTGTCACGGGCAGGTTGGCCTTTGCACAGACAATGTGCACCGGCGCCAATCCGCTTGCACCGTCAAACCCGGCCATCTAGGCTCACCGCGTGAGCGGCAACACACCCCCAATCGATCCTGCAAGCGCAGGAATCCGGCCTCCCGGCGTCGCTGCGCCGCGCCCGCTCGGCTGGGGGCGGTTCCTGCTGCAATTTGTCAGCGTGATACTTGCTTACTGCCTCGCCTCGGCTCCGCCGGTATTGTTCTTCGGCATGGATTCCGCGCTCGGGCTGGGGCTATCGGCCGTCACCAGCATGGCTGCGGGACTGTTCGTTGCGTGGCTCTGGCTGCGCAGCGACCGGGCAGTAGCCGAAGCATGGGACCTGTCATTGCCAGCCAGCTGGCCTGGCACGCTCGGTATTGCGGTTGCCTCTGCCATCGGCATCCAGCTGTGGTTCCAACTCTGCGCATGGCTGGCCCATCTCGCCGGCCTGCCAGCGGTGGAAGCCGGGCTGGTGATCAAACACGTGACAGAGAGTGCGCTCAACCTCGTTTTTTGGGTCGTAGCGGTAGGATGGTTTGTCGCAGGTTTCGGCGAGGAACTGATGTGGCGCGGCTTTCTGCTTGACCGCTTGACGCGCCTGCCCGGCATTCAGGGCCGCGCATGGCTGGCGGTCACGCTGCAGGCGACAGTCTTTGGACTGCCGCATATCTACGAAGGCGGCGCGAGCGGGATCATAGTGACCGGCTCGATCGGCCTGTTCTTCGGGTGGCTGCGCCTGCGCCTGCGCGGCAATCTGTGGGCATTGGTGATCGCCCATGCCTTGGTCGACACCGCCTCGTTTCTCGCCGCTTATGTGACGACGGTTTACGGGCAGGGCTGATCGGCTGCCACGCAACCCAAAAAGATAAAGGGCCCCCGCCGATCACACAGCGAAAGACCGTTGGAAATGGTGTTTACGTCGAGGCAGACGGTCCATGCCAGTCAATCGACGCGCCATAGGGATGGCAGATGGCCAGCGTGATCCGCTCACCGTCCGCCGAATCCCCGCACCAGTGGCTCAGGGTTAGCGAGACTTCGGTACGCCCCAGGTCCCATTCGAGCCCCATCCGTGCCAGCGGCCGGTCCGGCGTGGCCCGGCGACCTGCCGCGCGGATCGTATCGCGCGCGGCATGGAGATCTTCCTCGGGCAGGTACTGCATCACCATCGAATGCTGGACCACCCGCACCGTTCCAGGCGCCTGTGGCTGGGCAAGGCGGTCGGCAAGCCAGGTCACCGCGTTGGCCCGATCGACAACCGGAATCGAATCGCGCGCCAGCAGCATGGCTTGGCTCAGGCATTCGGAACGTACTTCGTCACCCGGCCAGACGTAGGACATCAGGCGCTCACGGGTGTGCGGGTCATCAAGGCGCAGCGGCCTCAGGTCGACACCCCGGGCAGATGCAATCCTCACGTCTGCCTGAGGCGGGGCCGCCCCCTGCCATTGCGGCGCGAGTTGCAGCGGCGATGCGGGATCACCGAATGTGTGTCCGCCAAGATTGTGTCCGTAGTTGTCGAGGAGCAGGTTCAGTCCGGCGCTGGCCCCGATCTCGAGCAGTTCGACGGGCAGGCCATAGCGGTTCGCCAGCACTGCGAGTGCGGCCATGAACGCGCTCGACCTGCGCACTTCGTTTGTCTGCGTAGGATGGCCCATCCAGACCAGCAGCGTGCGCTCGCCCAGTTCGAGAGCTTCACCGACCGCGCGGTCAAAATCCTGATGGATACCCGCGTAGAGCGCGGACAGGTCAGGAAAAGTGCCGCGCCGCGCCAGCGCATGCAGGCCCGCGTTGAGCCGCAACGACATAGCGCTGGCCGCCGGATCGCCGGGCCAGCCTGCAATCAAAGCCTCGAGTTCAGACGCGCGGAACAGCTGCCGGCGCGCAGCTGCCAGAACGTCGCCCACGAAAGGCGACCCCAGCGAGCGGGCGATCCCGGACTGGCGAAGCAGATAGTCGCGCTTGTCGGAAAACACGCTGTCCGGTGACACCGGAGGAAAGGCGGGGCCTGGCGCTACTCCTACTGGAACCGGACGGGCTTCCGGGGAGGCCATGGACACGCTTGAAACCCTCGCAAAGACTTGGAGCACCGGGATTTTCCGGGAGACAGCGGCAGAGTAAGGATGTCTGGTTGATGCAATCAGGACCGCTAACTAGGCGAATATCCGTATAATGGAGGCCGGGATCGCGGATTTTCGCGCCGTTCCGCCGCCCCGGCGAACAACTTTGTCCGGCAACACCAATCCGCAAGCCCGCGGCTGTCCAGAATGCCCCTATAATTGCCGTCGCGTTTACCGTCTTACTTGTTACCGCAAAGGGGTTTTCCAACGTCAGCCGGACTGCCGTGGAACGCGCCGAGCAGGTGCGGTCAATTATTTCAGGATGACGTGAAATGGCCTTGCACGATCCCGCCGAGAGCCCGGCTGCATTCCATCCCGGCGAACGCCGTCACCAGCGTGAGCAAGTGGAAATGATGGCCCGGTTTCGCCGTGATCTCGCCAGCAGCACGGTCATGCTCAAGGACCTGACCCCGTTCGGTGCGCGGATCGAGGGGATCGGTCCTTTGCAGACGGACGAGGCCGTCAGCCTCGCGCTGCCGGGATGCCGTCCGGCGATTGCCTTTGTTGCCTGGGCCAACGACCATTGCGCAGGACTGGAGTTCGCTGAACCGCTGGAAAATGACATCTTTGCAGAACTCGTCGCCAGCTACGGCCTCGGCCTCGATTCCGCAGCAGCGGCCTGACGCCACGCGGCCGGACGTACCACCTCAGGCGACGGCCGGTTCCAGCATGCGGATGGTACCCACGTCGGCATCGATCTCTGCCATGACGCCCACCGGAACGCTCACCTGCGCCGCGATGTGGCCGATCAGTGCCCCCTGGAAGACCGGCACGCCGAGATTCGCAAACTGCCGGTCGAGCACTTCGTAGATCGTGAAATTCGAATAGCCGGGGTCTGGATTCTGGCAGTGCGTGCACTGGCCAAAGACCACGCCCGCGACCTTGCCCAGAATGCCCGCAAGCGCGAGTTGGGTCAGCATCCTGTCGATCCGGTATTCGGACTCGTTCGTATCCTCCAGAAACAGGATCGCGTCGGTGAAGTCCGGCAGGTAGGGTGTGCCAGCCAGCGCCGAAAGTACGGTGAGATTGCCGCCGAGCAGCCGCCCGCTCGCTTTGCCGCCACGCAGTGTGCGCAGGGCCGGGCCCCGGCCCGAGAGGTTGGGGCCATCGGAGGAGGGCACGGAATACGTGGGCATTTCCGCCTCGAAGGCGAGCCTTCGGAACGCATCCCATGCCACCGGCGGCCAGGATGCTGTCGCATTGGGGCCATGAATCGAATGGACCCCGGTGCGCGCGGCAAACGCAAGATGCAGCGCGGTGTTGTCACTGAAGCCTGCGTAGAGCTTGGGCTTGCGGGCAAGTGTGGTGAAATCGAGGTGAGGCAGCAGCCGCGCCGAACCCCAGCCACCGCGCACGGCCATGATCCCGCGTACTTCGTCATCGGCGAACATCGCCATCAGATCGCGCGCCCGCGTCTCGTCCGATCCCGCGAGATAACCTTCGCGCTCCAGCATGTGCGGCGCGGGTTTGGGGATCAGGCCCATGGCACGCACCGTCTTCTCGATTTCGGCGAGGCCGAAGCGGTCGCCAATGAAACCTGCAGGCGCGACCAGCCCCAGCACATCGCCTTCGCGCAGGCGCGGCGGGCGGACGGAACGGACAGGGGCAGCGCCCGAAAGCACGGAAGGAAAGGGAACGGCAGCGGCGCCCAGCGCCGCGACGGCCTGGCGTCGTGTCAACATCGGGAACAAACCTATAGGGTGTTGAATTCGGTGCAAGCCGGTGTGTGCTTATCTGTGCTCGACGCCGTACCTGCAAACCGCCATGGATGAGCCATGACAGAAAAAGAAGAAAAGATCCTATCGGAACGCCGTTTCTACAAAGCCGAACAGGAAGTCGGCTTTGCCGACCAGCAGGGCGGCACGCTGCAGACCGAACATCCGGCCTACCAGCTGGCCTTTCGCGACACCGATTTCCTGCTGCGCGACGAACTGCGCCCGGTGCGCCTGCAGCTTGAACTGCTCAAAACCGAGATGCTGCTGGAAGAAGCGCAGATCGGATCGACGCTGGTTTTCTATGGCTCGGCCCGCATTCCCTCACCCGAAAAGTGCGAAGCGCTGCTGGCTGCGGCCCAGACGGATGAGGACAGGGCCGTCGCAGAGAAGCTGGCGGAGAAATCGAAGTATTACACTGAAGCACGCAGGCTCGCCCACCTCGCCAGCCAGTGCGCGGTCGTGGAAAAGGGCATGCGCCAGTTCGTGGTGTGCTCGGGCGGCGGGCCCGGCATCATGGAAGCGGCCAACCGGGGCGCCAGCGAAGTGGGCGCAGAATCGCTCGGCCTCAACATCGTGCTGCCGCATGAGCAGGCGCCCAACCCCTACGTGACTCCGCGCCTCTCGTTCCAGTTCCACTACTTCGCACTCAGAAAGATGCACTTCCTGCTGCGCGCGCGCAGCGTCGCGGTGTTCCCCGGCGGCTTCGGCACGCTCGACGAACTGCTCGAACTGCTCACCCTGATCCAGACCGGCAAGATGCGCCGCATCCCGGTGCTGCTCTACGGCCGGGAGTTCTGGAACCGCATCGTCAACTTCGAGGCACTGGCCGAGGAAGGCACGATCAACCGCCGTGACCTCGACCTGTTCCGCTGGTGCGAGACCGCGGAAGACGGCTGGCAGGTGATCCGCGAGTTCTACGACCTCGATTGCGGTTGAAGCCTACCTGACCGCCTGATGCCCCATCGGCCCATGCCCCGCCCCGTAGCCTGGCGCGGATTCGAGGGCAGCGCGAACGAATGCGCGGCCGCGTACGATGGCCTCTTCCAGTGGCAGCCCCGCGCCAAGGCCAGTCGCAATGGCGCTCGACAGGGTGCAGCCGGTGCCATGATTGTGCCGGGTATCGATCCGCGGTGCGGCCCAGACCACCGGTTCGCAGCCCGGCATGACGAGCCGGTCCTCCACCATCTGGCCGTCGGCATCACCGCCCTTGGCAAGATAGGCAATGCCGCGTGACGTCATGACGTCATGACCGCCCAGTGCATGAAGTTCGAGGACGTTCGGCGTGGTGAGCGAGGCCAGGGTCATCAATCGCGCAAAAGCCGCAACGGTCTCTGAATCTGCCAGAAGCGCGCCGCTGGTAGCCACCATGACGGGGTCGAACACGATCGGCACACCGAGCGCTTCGACCCGGTCCGCTACGGCGTGGGCAATAGCCGCCGAACCCAGCATCCCGATCTTCACAGCATCGACACCGATGTCGGACACGCAGGCATCGATCTGCGCGCCGACCATCTCCGGCGAGAGCGCTTCGACCATGGTCACGCCCAGCGAGTTCTGCGCCGTGATCGCGGTGATCGCGGTCATGGCGTAGCCGCCAAGCATGGTGATCGTCTTGATATCGGCCTGGATACCGGCACCGCCAGAACTGTCAGACCCGGCGATGGAGAGGATGCGGGGTGGTTGCATGGCGTTACGCTAGGCGGCGTGAGCATCCTTCGACAAGCTCAGGATGAGCGGGGTTGTGTGGATGGCACTTCCCTGTCCGCTCATCCTGAGCTTGTCGAAGGGTGAGCTTGCCCGCCCTCTACCCCTTGTAATGCCGCACTTTCGAAGGCGGATGCGCATCGTGATGCTTCTTCGCCCGCGTCGGCCGGTCGGTCAGCTCGCCGCCGCAGTTGGGGCACATGTCATCCAGGTCCTCGGCGCATTCAGCGCAGTAGGTGCATTCGAAACTGCAGATGAAGGCGCCGGGCGCCTCAGCGGGCAGGTCGGTACCGCAGCGTTCGCAATCGGGGCGCATTTCCAGAGCCATTATATCGCAGCCTCCTCGACAGCCTGACAGATCGAGGCCACGGCAGCCTCCACTTCACCCGCATCGTCGCCTTCGGCCATGACGCGGATGACCGGTTCGGTGCCCGACGGGCGGATCACCAGCCGCCCCTTGCCGTTCAGCGAAGCCTCGGCATCGGTGATGGCAGCCTTCACGCTGTCCGCTTCAAGCGGCTTGCCGCCCGCAAAGCGCACGTTGCGCAGCAGTTGCGGCACCGGATCGAACAGGTGCAGCAGTTCGCTTGCCCGCTTGCCCGACTGGACCAGCGCGGCCAGCACCTGCAGCGCCGCCACCGTGCCATCGCCGGTGGTCGCGTGATCGAGCAGGATCATATGGCCCGACTGCTCGCCGCCCACGTTGAAGCCGCCCTGCCGCATGCGTTCGAGCACGTGGCGGTCGCCGACCTTGGTGCGCTCGAGCGTCAGCCCCTGCCCCTGCAGGAACCGCTCGAGCCCGAGGTTCGACATGACAGTCGCCACGACCCCGCCGCCGCGCAGTTCACCGCGCGCGGCAAGCTGAGTACCGATCAACGCCATGATCTGGTCGCCATCGACGACCTGGCCCTTCTCATCGACCACGATCAGCCGGTCGGCATCGCCGTCGAGCGCGATGCCGATATCGGCGCCCGAGGAAACCACCGTTTCCTGCAACAGGTCCACGTGGGTGGAACCGCAGCGGTCGTTGATGTTCTTGCCATTGGGATTGACGCCGACAGCAATGATCTCCGCTCCGAGTTCCCAGAACGCGGACGGCGCCACCTGATATGCCGCGCCGTTTGCGCAATCGACCGCAATCTTGAGTCCGTCGAGCCGCACTGTCGAAGGCAGCGAGGCCTTCACCGCGTGGATATAGCGCCCGCGCGCGTCATCGATGCGGCGCGCCCGCCCGATTTCGGCGGCGTCAGCCAACGAAAGATCCTGCGCCAGCATTCCCTCGATCGCCAGTTCGTCCTCGTCAGACAGCTTGAAGCCATCAGGACCGAACAGCTTGATGCCGTTGTCCTCGTAGGGGTTGTGGCTGGCCGAGATCATCACCCCCACATCGGCACGCAATTCGCGCGTCAGCAGCGCGATCGCCGGCGTCGGCAGCGGACCAGTCAGCACCACGTCCATGCCCACGCTCGTGAATCCGGCCACCAGCGCGTTTTCCAGCATGTAGCCGGACAGGCGCGTGTCCTTGCCAATCACCACGCGGTGGCGGTGGGTGCCCCGCAGGAAGCGGGTGCCGGCCGCCTGGCCGACTTTCATGGCGGTAGCGGCGGTCATCGCGCCCTGGTTGGTGCGGCCACGAATGCCGTCTGTGCCGAAGAACTGCTTGCTCATGACGCCCCTCTATACCCTCACGCCGTTCCAGCAAATTGCTATGTCGTGACAGGCTGGTAATGTGACGCAATTCGACACGTACATACTTCACTGACAAGGGATCGCATGACAGAAACCAGCAGCGCCGCCCGCCTGCCCGAAATCCGCGTGCCGGGCATGCTGACACTGGGCGGACTGATCGCCGGTCTGGTGCTTGGGGCCATGCTGCGGGGCACCCCAGCGCTCGACCCGCTGCTGGCTATTGCCGGACCGCTCGGCGCCTTCTGGCTCAAGGCCCTGAAGATGACGATCCTGCCACTGGTGATCGGCCTGATGTTTACCGGCATCGTCGAAACCGCCGCCGCCGCGAACGCAGGTGCCATGGCCAAGCGGACGCTGGGACTGATCGTGGGCGTGCTGGCCGCCAGCACCGTGGTTGGCGGGGTGATGATGCCGCTGCTGATCCGGCTGTTTCCCGCCCCTGCCATGGCCATGTCTGCGAATGCCGCCAAGACGGCGGGGACTCCCCTCCCAGGTCTTGGCGACTTTCTCTCCTCGCTGGTGCCATCCAACGTGGTTTCCGCCGCGGCCGAGGATGCGATGCTGCCGGTGATCGTGTTCGTCGCGCTGTTCGCGCTGGCGACGACGCGACTGGCCGAAGCGCCGCGCCGCCAGCTTGCCTTGCTGTTCGAAGGGCTGGCAGGCGCCATGATCGTGGTAATCGGCTGGGTGCTCTGGGCAGCCCCGCTCGGCGTCTTCGCGCTGGGCCTGTCCCTGGCGGCCAGCAGTGGCCTGTCGGCGATCGGCGCGCTGGCGCATTACATCGTGCTCGTTTCCACGCTGGGGGCCGTGTTCCTGCTCTGCGGTTATCCGCTGGCAGTGATCGGCGGGCGCAAGCGCCTTTCCGCCTACGCCCGCGCCGTGCTGCCCGCGCAGGTCGTGGCAGTCTCGACGCAAAGCTCGCTCGCCAGCCTGCCGCCAATGCTCTCCTCGTGCCGCGAACTGGGCATTCGCCAGACCACCGCCGAATTCGTCCTGCCGTTGGCCGTCACGCTTTTCCGCGCAACCAGTCCGGCGATGAACATGGGCGTGGTGATCTACGCCGCGACACTCTCGGGCCACCACCTGACCCCGCTTGCCATCGCGGCCGGCGGCGTGGTCGCCTTCATCACGACTTTCGGCACCGTCTCGTTGCCCGGCACCATCAGCTTCATCGCCTCGACCGGTCCGATCGCGGCTGCCATGGGCGTGCCGCTCTGGCCGCTGGGCATTCTGGTCGCAGTGGAAATGCTGCCCGACATCATGCGCACCGTGGCCAACGTGACGATGGACGTGGCCGTAACGAGCGCGGTGGATGCAGGAATCGAAGAAACCTCAGGGAAAGCGGAAACGCTTCACTGAGAGCATTATTCTTCCAGTTCGATATCCCAATAGAGCCAGTCGCGCCAGGTTTCGTGCAGATAGTTTGGCGGAAAGCCCTTGCCGCGTTCCTGCAGTTGCCAGTTGGTCGGGCGGATCGGCTGGACCAGCGGAGGCATGTTCGCCTGCTTCGGCGTGCGACCGCCCTTCTTCAGGTTGCAGGGCGCGCAGGCGGTGAGGATGTTTTCCCAGCTCGTCTTGCCGCCGAGGCGGCGCGGGATCACGTGATCGAATGTCAGGTTGTGCGGGCTGCCGCAGTACTGACAGCTGAAGCGATCACGCAGGAACAGATTGAAGCGCGTGAAAGCCGGAAACTCGCTGGGTTTCACGTACTGGCGAAGCGCAATCACCGAGGGGATCTGCATCGTCCAGTTCGGTGAGTGAACTGCGCGGTCATAGCTGGAGACGATATCGACCCGCTCGAGCACGACCGCCTTGATCGCGGTCTGCCAGGGCCAGAGACTGAGCGGGTAGTAGGAAAGCGGGGTGTAATCCGCGTTCAGCACCAAGGCAGGGCAGTCTGAAAGACTTCGGGAGGGATCATCCTCCGCGCTGCGGAACCGGGCCGCGCGCTCGATCAGCTCCGACTTGAGCATGGCCTCCTGTCGCAGGCCGTCATTGCGGTTTGATGGCAATGCATGTGGGCATATGCAGCATTTGCGCGAGTCTGCGTCAAGCTGGCATTGTTGCAGCACCCTGACAATCCACAGGCTTGCAGCGGTGGCGCAGGGGACTAAGCAGGCTGCGGCATGATCGTGACCCGCTTCGCCCCCAGCCCCAACGGCCCGCTGCACCTTGGCCACGCTTATGCGGCCGTGGTCGCACACGATCTGGCGCACGACAGGGGCGGCCAGTTTCGCCTCCGGATCGAGGATATCGACGGTGAGCGCAGCCGCCCGGAATTCGTCGAGGAATTCTTCCTTGATCTCACATGGCTGGGTCTCAAGTGGGATGGCGAGGCCGCCTTCCAGTCGCAGCGCCTCGCCCGCTATGCCGAGGCGGGAGAACGGCTGAAAGCGATGGGCCTGCTCTATCCCTGCCGCTGCACCCGCGCCGAAATCGCGGCGGCCGCAACCGCCTTAGGACCAGACGGCCCGATCTATCCCGGTACCTGCCGCCACCGAAACGTGGAGCCCGAAGGTGCCGCCTGGCGGCTTGACGTCACGAAGGCCATGGCCGTGACGGGACCGCTCGATTGGGTGGACGAAACGGCCGGTCCGCAAGCCGCAACTCCTGCGATTTTTGGCGATGTCGTGCTGCTGCGCAAGGACCTGCCCGCCAGCTACCACCTCGCCGCCACGCTGGACGACGCGGCCGACGGAATTACGCTGATCACGCGCGGGATGGACCTGTTTCCGGCAAGCCACCTCCACCGCCTGCTGCAGGCGCTGCTCGGGCTGCCGGTGCCGGTCTGGCATCACCACGGGTTGCTGGTGGAAGCAAACGGGAAGAAGCTGGCAAAGCGACGTGGCTCATCTTCGCTGGGGGACCGGCGGCGTGCCGGAGAAAATGGCCGCGTCATCGCCGATGCCTTGCGCGCGCACCGCTTCCCCGCCGGGATTTCCCTGTCTGGCAATTCAACAGCTTTGGGCCTACATCAGGACTTATGAACTACATCCTTGTCCCCATCATCGTCATTCTGATGATCATGGTCGTCGTCAGCTTGGTGCGCGGCATTGTCGCCTTCATCAACAGCACCAGGGAAGACCTCAACCGCGATCCGAACATGACCGGGCCGACGCCGAACCAGGTGCTGCAGAACAAGATGATGTTCAACCGCATCAAGTATCAGGCGGCAGCCGTGCTCGTTTGCGCGATCCTGCTGGCGATGGCCCGGTAAGCGCACTGCCACTCCCTTGGTCCGGCTGAACAAGATCTACACGCGCACCGGCGACGACGGGACCACCGGCCTCGTCGACGGATCGCGCCTGCCAAAGCACGCCGCGCGCATGGAAGCCATCGGCGCGGTCGACGAAGCCAACAGCGCGATCGGCCTCGCCGTCTGCGCCCTGCCCGGTTCGCCGCATGCCGCGACGCTCACGCGCATCCAGAACGACCTGTTCGATCTCGGCGCCGATCTCGCCACGCCGGGCGAGGATTTCACGCCGGGCGAAATGACCTTGCGTGTCGTCGCCGCGCAAGCAGAATGGCTCGAGACGGCAATCGACGCGATCAACGAGCACTTGCAGCCGCTCAAAAGCTTCATACTGCCCGGTGGCAGCGAAGCCGCCGCCCGCGTCCATGTGGCCCGCGCAGCCGCCCGCAGCGCCGAGCGCAAGGCAACGGCACTCGCCGCATCGGTGCCGGTGAACCCGGCGGCGCTCGCTTATATCAACCGGCTCAGCGACTACCTTTTCGTCCTCGCCCGGGCGGTTAATGCCAACGGGGCCGACGACGTGCTTTGGGTCCCCGGACAGAATCGCTAGCTTCCCATGCCGGGCGCGAGCCGCTAGGCCCCGCGCAAATTCGGACTATGGAGGGAGTATAGCGTGCAGACAGTCGGTATCATCGGCGCGGGCATCATGGGTGCGGGCATTGCCCAGACTGTTGCCAGCAAGGGCATGGACGCCGTCCTGACGGACATCAGCCTGGAAATCGCCGAGAAGGGCAAGGCAGGCATTGCCAAGGGCCTTTCAAAGCTCGTCGCCAGGGAAAAGATGACGCAGGCCGATGCCGACGCGCTGCTCGCCCGCATTACCCCCGTCGGTGACTATGCCGCCCTTTCGGACTGCGACCTCATCATCGAAGCGGCGACCGAGCGTGAGGACATCAAGGCCAAGATCTTCGAAGCCGCAGGCAAGGTCCTGAAAGACGGCGCAATCATGGCGTCCAACACCAGTTCGATCCCGATCACCCGCATGGCCGCCCAGTCGCCCGACGCCAGCCGCTTCTGCGGCCTCCATTTCTTCAACCCGGTCCCGGTCATGGGCCTTGTCGAAGTGATCCCCGGCCTTGCGACTTCGCAGGACACCACCGACCGCATGAAAGCGTTCGGCGAGAAGCTGGGCAAGACCGTCGTCCTCGCAGGCGATGCGCCGGGCTTCGTGGTCAACCGCATCCTGTGCCCGATGCTGAACGAGGCGATTTTCGTCCTCGGCGAAGGGCTGGGTTCGGTCGAAGACATCGACGCGGGCTGCAAGATCGGCCTCAACCACCCGATGGGTCCGCTCACGCTGTCGGACTTCGTCGGCCTCGATACACTCTACGAGATCATGAAGGTGTTCCACGCGACCACCGGCGATCCCAAGTACCGCCCCGCCCCGCTGCTGCAGAAGTACGTCGAGGCAGGCTGGTATGGCCGCAAGAGCGGCAAGGGCTTCTACGACTACTCGGGTGAGAAGCCGGTCCCGACCCGCTGACCCTTTCTGCACGAAACAAGGCGCCCGCCAGCTTTCACGAGCCGGTGGGCGTTTTCGCGGAACGGCAGGAAGCCGGGATAGAGTCCCGGCCAGCGAAGGGCTAAGGCCGTTTCGCGCCTGACGGCTGCGCGGTCGAATCCTTGGCCCAGGGATTGACGTGATCGTCATGACTGGCCGCCGCGACCTTGGCCTTCTCCTGTTGGGAGACCTGATCCGCCGACGGCACCGAGCAGTACGCGGTTAGGAGAACGCCCGCAGACCAGAACAGCGCGTTCCAGCGGCTCTTGAACACTGTCGAGATTTTCGGCCCGAACATCATGGCTTACGCATAGACCAATAAGGTTAAGGTTCGGTACCCGCCTCGCGCTTGAGGTCGTAGAGCACTTCGAGCGCATCGCGCGGTGAAAGCGCATCGACATCCATGTCGCGCAGTTGGGAACGCAACGTGTCGCATTGCTCCTCACGCGCGTCTTCGGCGGCGGCAAAGAGCGGCAGATCGCCCAATCCGGCCGCGAGACCACCGGTTTCGGCACGGCCCTTCTCGAGCTTCTCCAGCACCGATTTCGCCCGGCTGATGACCTTTGGTGGCACGCCCGCCAGCCGCGCCACGGCAAGGCCGTAGCTGCGATCAGCCGGTCCTTCGGCCAGTTCGTGGAGCAGGACGAGGTCGCCCTTCCATTCGCGTGCGCGGACATGGTGGAGCGAGAGCGCCTCGCACGTCTCTGCCAGCCGAGCCAGTTCGTGGTAATGCGTGGCGAACAGGCAGCGGCAACGGTTCGTCTCATGCACCGCTTCGGCCACTGCCCATGCCAATGCCAGACCATCGTACGTCGATGTGCCGCGCCCGACTTCATCGAGAATAACGAAACTGCTCTCGGTCGCCTGCGCCAGAATCGCCGCGGTCTCGACCATCTCGACCATGAAGGTCGAACGCCCGCGCGCGAGATTGTCCGAAGCACCGACGCGGCTGAACAGGCGGTCCACCATTCCGATGCGCGCGGACTTGGCTGGCACGAAACCGCCCGCCTGCGCGAGCAGCACGATCAGTGCATTCTGGCGCAGGAAGGTCGACTTACCACCCATGTTCGGGCCGCCGATCAGCCAGAGCCGGTCATGCGTGCCCAGACGACAGTCGTTGGCGACGAAGCGCTCGCCCTGCGCCGCAAGGGCCGCTTCGACGACTGGATGCCTGCCGCCCTCGATTTCCAGCGACAGCCCTTCGACCACCTGCGGGCGCGTCCAGCCGCCCTCGGCGGCCCGCTCGGCCTGC
>NZ_JALHLE010000024.1 GCF_022832385.1 Novosphingobium album (ex Hu et al. 2023) | reverse complement strand
GCCTGCCGCCCTCGATTTCCAGCGACAGCCCTTCGACCACCTGCGGGCGCGTCCAGCCGCCCTCGGCGGCCCGCTCGGCCTGCCCGGCGGCAACGTCGATGCGGGCCAGCGCGGCAGCCGTCCGGGCGATCTGCCGCCGTGCCGCCACGGCCTCGGCGACCAGTTCCTCGAAGTGGGCTTCTTCGGCCGCCAGTGCGTGCGCGCCCGCTTCGGTAATGCGGCTGGCTTCCTCGTGCAGCGCCAGCGCATTGAAGCGCATGGCCCCCGCCATCGTCTGACGGTGAGAGAAACCGCTATCCGGCTCCATCAGCTTGTCGGCATGGCGCTGAGGCACTTCGATGAAGTAGCCGAGCACATTGTTGTGCTTGATCTTGAGCGCCGCGACGCCGGTTTCCTCGCGGTACTTCGTCTCGAGCGCGGCGATGGCGCGGCGCGCATTGCCTGACATCACACGCAGCTCGTCAAGCGCGGCATCATAGCCGCTGGCGATATAGCCCCCTTGCCCGCGCTCGGTCGGCGGAGAGGGCACAAGCGCGCGCTCGAAATGGTCAACCAGAGCGCCATGGCCGCCCAGCTCGGGCAGCAGGACTTCCAGCAGAAACGGCAGGCCGTCACGCCGCGCCAGCCGGTCAGCCACCGTGCGCGCACCGGAGAGGCCATCGCGCAACTGGCCGAGGTCGCGCGGACTGCCCCTGCCCGCAACGACGCGGCCCAGCGCGCGCCCGACGTCGGGCAGGGCCCGCAGGGCTGTCCGCAAATCCTCGCGCAGCAAGGCATCGTCGTGGAGCCACTCCACCAGTTCCAGCCGCTCGGCAATCGCAGCACGATCCGTCAGCGGTGCCGCAAGATCCTCTGCGAGCTGGCGCGCGCCCGCGCCGGTCACGCAGCGGTCGATGGCGTCAATCAGGCTGCCCTTGCGCCCGCCTTGCGAGGATTCGAGAATCTCCAGACTGGCCCGCGTCGCCTCGTCCATCGCAAGGGTAGCCTCGCCCGCTCGTGCTTGCGGCGGCAGCAGCAAGGGCAGGTTCCCGCGACCGACATGGTCCAGATAGGCAATCAACCCGCAAGCGGCCGCCAGCATTGGCCGCGTGAAAGTGCCGAAGCCATCCAGTGTGGTCACGCCGTGGATAAGTTTGAGCCGCTCCTCGCCGCCTTCCGAGGAAAATTCGTGACCCGAACGGGCAATAGCCTCTTCCGGCGCCAGTTCCCAGCCATCGGGCACCACCAGTTCGCGAGCGCCCAGACGCGCGAGTGTAGCGCCGAGACGGTCTGGCGCGCATTCCTCAAGCTCCATCTGCCCGGTCGAGATGTCGCAGGCCGCGATGCCCACCAGCCCCCGCATCGCACAGGCCGCCGCCAGAACATTGGCCCGGCGCGGCTCGAGCAGTGCTTCCTCGGTCAGCGTTCCTGCGGTGACGAACCGCACGATGCCGCGCGCCACCAATGCCTTCGAGCCGCCACGCTTTTTGGCCTCGGCCGGCGTTTCGGTCTGTTCGGCGATGGCGACGCGGCAACCGGCCTTGATCAGACGGGCAAGGTACCCTTCAGCCGCATGCACCGGCACACCGCACATCGGGATCGGCACTCCATTGTGCTCGCCACGCGTCGTGAGCGCGATATCCAGAATCGCGGCAGCCTTCCTGGCATCTTCGAAGAACAGTTCGAAGAAGTCGCCCATGCGGTAGAACAACAGGCAATCGCCAGCTTCCTCACGCAAGGCGAGGTACTGGGCCATCATCGGGGTCACGCCCTGGCTGCTTGAAGCTCCACTCATGGCGCCAGCGTTAGCGCCCCGTTTCTGCTTTTGTGAAGCGTAGCATTCGATCCTTTCCCCTATCGCGTGACGCCAACATCCGTTAGGGGCTCGGACGAAGCCGGGGAGAAATTACTTGTCCGAGAAAAGCAAGGTTCAGTTCACCGAGCGCGAAGCGCTGTTCTACCACGAGACGATCCGTCCGGGTAAGATCGAGATCATCGCCAGCAAGCCCATGGCGACCCAGCGCGATCTTTCGCTTGCCTATTCTCCCGGCGTGGCTGTTCCTGTGCAGGCGATCGCCGACGATCCGGCCCTTGCCTACAACTACACGGCCAAGGGGAACCTTGTTGCGGTGATCTCCAACGGCACTGCGATCCTGGGCATGGGCAATCTCGGCGCGCTGGCCTCGAAGCCGGTGATGGAAGGCAAGGCGGTGCTGTTCAAGCGCTTCGCCGACGTCGATTCCATTGACATCGAGCTCGCCAGCGAGAACGTCGAAGCGCTCATCGAAGCGATCGCGATGATGGAGCCGAGCTTCGGCGGCATCAATCTCGAGGACATCAAGGCACCCGAGTGCTTCATCATCGAGCAGACCCTGCGCGAGCGGATGAAGATCCCGGTCATGCACGACGACCAGCACGGCACCGCGATCATCGCGGCGGCCGGCCTGATCAACGCCTGCCACCTGACCGGCCGCAAGCTGGAGGACATCAAGGTCGTGGTGAACGGCGCCGGTGCCTCGGCGCTGGCCTGCACCTCGCTGATCAAGTCCGTCGGCGTGAAACACGATAACGTGCTCGTCTGCGACACGCGCGGCGTGATCTATCCCGGCCGCGAAAACGTCGACCAGTTCAAGTCCGCCCACGCGGTCATGACCGACAAGCGCACGCTGGCAGAGGCGCTGCAGGGCGCAGATGTGTTCCTGGGCCTTTCGGCCAAGGGCGCCGTCACGCAGGACATGGTCAAGGGCATGGCGCCCGAGCCGATCATCTTCGCAATGGCCAATCCGGACCCGGAAATCACTCCGCCCGAAGTCAAGGAAGTGCGACCTGACGCCATCGTCGCCACGGGCCGATCGGACTATCCGAACCAGGTCAACAACGTGCTGGGCTTCCCCTTCATCTTCCGCGGCGCGCTGGATGTCCACGCTACCGCGATCAACGAGGAAATGAAGATCGCCGCTGCCCGTGCCATCGCCGAGCTCGCCCGCCAGCAAGTGCCCGAGGAAGTGGCTGCCGCCTACGGTGAGACCCAGCAGTTCGGCCGCGAATACATCATCCCGGCTCCATTCGATCCTCGCTTGATGGAAGTCGTGCCCTCCGCCGTCGCCAAGGCGGCGATGGATTCGGGCGTGGCGCGCAAGCACATCGAGGATTTCGACGCCTACCGCCATGAGCTCAAAGCGCGCCTCAATCCCACTACGTCGGTGCTCAGCAACGTCTACGCGCAGGTCAAGGCGAACCCGAAGCGGTTGATTTTCGCCGAAGCCGATCACGAAGTGGTGCTGCGTGCCGCCATCCAGTACCGCGAATTCGGCTATGGCGAACCGATCCTGGTCGGCCGCACGCAACATATTCAAGACCTGATGGCCGAACTCGGGGTCTCTGATCCTGAAAGCTACCACATCGAGAATGCCGCGGTATCCGAGTACGTCGCACCGATGGTGGAGATGCTCTATGAGCGCCTCAAGCGCCGTGGTTTCCTCCAGCGCGACGTCCAGCGCATGTGCAATACCGATCGCAACGTCTTTGCGGCCGGTCTGCTCAAGCTGGGCGTGGGCGATGCGATGATCACCGGAATGACCCGCCCGTTCGCACAATCGATGAAGGAAGTGCGCCGGGTGCTCGATCCGGCCGAAGGCAAGCTGCCTTTCGGCATCCACATGCTGGTCGGCAAGACGCACACTGTGTTCCTGGCCGATACCACGATCAACGAACGCCCGAGCGCCGAGGAACTGGCGGTCATCGCCACCGAGACAGCTGCCGTGGCCCGCAAGCTGGGCCACGAGCCACGGGTCGCCTTCCTCAGCTATTCGACCTTCGGCAACCCGTCCGGCAAGTGGCTCGACACCATCCGTGGTGCCGTCCACATCCTCGACGAGCAGAACCCCGGCTTCGAATATGAAGGGGACATGGCCCCCGACGCCGCGCTCAATCCCAAGATCATGGCGCTCTATCCGTTCTGCCGCTTGTCTGCGCCAGCGAACGTGCTGATCATGCCCGGTCTGCAGTCGGCCAATATCTCGGCCAAGCTGCTGCGCGAGATGGGCGGCGCGACGAATATCGGCCCGATGCTGCTCGGCATGGAAAAGCCGGTGCAGGTGGTGCCGATGACGGCGATCGCACCGGACGTGCTGACGAGCGCCGTGCTCGCGGCAGCAGGCATTATGGGCTGATGCTGCTGGGCGGCGCCGGCCATGCCGGCACCGCCCGCAAATCTACGAAACTACGGCCTCGCCAGCATCCGGGGCAGAATTGGCAGTCGTCTGGGCAACAGCCAGGGGCTCTTCCGGCAGGGTCCCCGACAGCGCAGCCTTGAGCCGCGCATGATCAAGCTGGCCTTCCCAGCGCGAGACCACGACGGATGCCACGGCATTGCCGATGAAGTTGGTGAGTGCGCGACATTCGCTCATGAAACGGTCCACGCCCAGAATCAGTGTCATGCCCGCTACCGGCACCGACGGCACGATCGAGAGCGTGGCGGCAAGCGTCACGAAGCCCGCCCCCGTCACGCCGGCCGCGCCCTTCGACGACAGCATGGCCACGCCGAGCAACAGCAGCTGCTCGCCCAGCGAGAGATCCACGTTGCAGGCCTGCGCGATGAACAGCGCCGCCAGCGTCATGTAGATATTGGTTCCGTCGAGATTGAACGAATAGCCGGTCGGGATCACCAGACCGGCGACCGGACGCGAACAGCCGGCCCGCTCCATCTTCTCGATCAGCAGCGGCAGCGCGCTCTCTGACGATGAGGTGCCCAGCACCAGCAGCAGCTCGGCCTTGAGATAGGCAATCAGGCGGAAGATCGAGAAGCCCGCCCAAAGCGAAACCGCGCCGAGCACGACCACCACGAACAGGATCGAGGTGAAATAGAACGTGCCGACCAGAAACACGAGATTTGCCAGCGACTCCACGCCGTGCTTGCCGATTGTGTAGGCCATGGCGCCAAACGCACCCAGCGGCGCCGCTTTCATCACGATGGCAACAATCCGGAAGACCACCAGTGACAGATCTTCCAGCGCGGCAATGATGCGTTCACCGCGCGGTCCGATCAGTGGCAGCGCCACGCCAAAGAGGATCGCCACGAACAGCGTTTGCAGGATGTTGCCGTCGGTGAGCGCGGACAGCAGGCTTTCGGGGATCACGCCGAGAAGGAAGCCGACCACGGTATTCTCATGCGCCTTGGCGGCATAACCCGCGACTTTCGACGCATCGAGCGAGGCCGGATCGATGTTGAGCCCCGCGCCCGGCTGCACCACGTTGGCAACGATCAGCCCAACGAACAGCGCCAGCGTTGAAAAGGTGAAGAAATAACCAAAGGCCTTGGCCGCCACGCGGCCGACCGAGCCGAGATCGCGCATCCCGGCAATGCCGGTGACGATCGACAGGAAGATCACCGGCGCAATGATCATCTTCACGAGGTGGACGAAACCATCGCCGAGCGGCTTGAAGCCCTCTCCCGTCGCCGGGCTGAAATACCCCAGCATTGCCCCAGCCACGATGGCGATGAGCACTTGCGTATAGGTGTGGGCGTACCACGGCCTGGCGCGTTCGGCTTGCGGGTCTTCGGCCGCGTGAAGCAATTCTGGGTGCATTGCACAAAAGCTAACGATTCAGCGGCCTTTCGGCAATCACGCATCTTCGGCCCATTCGCGCACCACTCGACATTCGCCCCCCGATGCGCAAGAGAGCCAGCCCATGAACGCATTCTCCATTCCCGGCTTCGATCTGGCCGCCTTCATAGATGCCACCCTGGCCGAGGATCTCGGCGTGGGCCTTACCGGCGGCGGTCATGACGTCACTTCGGAAAGCGTGATCGACGCGGATGCCCGGTTTTCCGGCGTGATGGATTCGCGCGACGCCATCACAGTGGCAGGCCTGCCGATAGCGGCGGCCTTTTTTCGCAAGCTCGACCCTGCCATGGAGATCGAAATTCTCGTCCCAGAAGGTGCACGCGTCGAGCCCGGTGCAGACCTGATGCGCCTGACCGGAAATGCCCGCGCGATGTTGACAGCGGAGCGCTCCGCGCTCAACACTGTGCAGCACCTGTCCGGCATCGCAACGATGACCCGCGAATACGTCGATGCCATGAACGGCCACGCAACCCTGCTCGATACGCGCAAGACAACCCCGGGCTTGCGTCACCTCGAAAAGTACGCAACCCGCATGGGCGGCGCGCAGAACCACCGCATGGGCTTGTGGGACGCTGCAATGATCAAGGACAACCATGTGCTTGTCGCCGGAGGTGTCGGCGCCGCCGTAGCCCGCGCCAAGGCCGCAGGCGTGGCGCAGATCATTTGCGAGGTCGACCACCTCGAACAGATCGAACCGGCCATCGCGGCCGGAGCACACCACCTGCTGCTCGACAACATGGGCCCGGACATGCTGCGCGAAGCCGTGGCGCTGGTCGCCGGACGCGTACCCACCGAAGCTTCCGGCGGGGTGAACCTCTCGACCATCGGCCCCATCGCCGCCACTGGTGTCACTTACGTCTCGGTCGGTCGCCTGACCCAGAGCGCGCCGGCCGCAGACATCGGACTGGATTTCACACCGTTGTGAGAATTGCGGCCATCCTGCTGGCCCTGCTGCCTGCCCCGGTCATGGCGCAGGCTTATCAATGCACCCTGCCGCACAGCATCACGCCCATCCGCCCGGTTGCACCGGACGGCCCGGTGCGCAAGCTGCCGGTCACCGGCTATACACTCGCGGCAAGCTGGTCTCCCGACTACTGCAAGACCAGCGGCGATACCCGCTCCATGCAGTGCTCCCGCCGCAACGGGCGTTTCGGATTCATTCTCCACGGTCTCTGGCCCGAAGCGCTGGGCGGACCAGCCCCGCAATGGTGCGCCAGCGCACCTTTACCTTCGCAAGAAGTTGTGCGGCGCAACTTGTGCATGACGCCGTCGACCGGCCTGCTGGTGCACGAATGGCTCAAGCACGGCACCTGCATGACCGGCAAGCCCGAGAAATACTTCAACGTCTCCGCCATCCTGTGGCGCTCGGTCCGCTGGCCCGATGCCGATCTGCTCTCGCGCCGCAAAGACCTCACCGTGGGTGACCTGCGCAAGGCGTTCGTGACCAGCAATCCTGCCTGGAAGCCCGAATATGTCGGCGTGGACCTCAGCCGCACCGGATGGCTGCGCGAAGTGCGGCTTTGCTACGGAAAGGACTTCATGCCCAGGCGCTGCAGCCGGGCCCAATTCGGACCGTCAGACAAGGCCAGTCTGAAAATCTGGCGCGGCCTTTAGAGCTCAGCGACGTTCACGGAAGAAGCCTCGTAGCAGCTCTGCCGATTCGGTCTCGCCGATTCCCGGATAGACTTCCGGCCGGTGCAGGCACTGCTCATGCTCGAACACCCGCGCGCCATGTTCGACGGCCCCACCCTTGGGGTCTGACGCGCCGTAGTAAAGCCGGGCGATTCGCGCGTGGGCGATGGCGCCCGCACACATCGCGCAGGGCTCCAGCGTCACCCACAGCTCGCAGCCCTCGAGCCGTTCGTTGCCAAGCGCCCGGGCCGCGGCCCGAATCGCCTCGATTTCGGCGTGGCTGGTAGGATCGTGACGTTCACGCGGGCCATTGCGGCCGGTGGCGATCGCCTTTCCGTCCTTCACCACCACCGCGCCGATCGGCACTTCGCCCGAATCGGCAGCTTCGCGCGCTTGCGCCAGAGCCATCTGCATGTATTCGGGAAGCGGCCATTTGCTCATGGTGATGCGCTAGCGCGCTGAATTCCGCCATGCAACTTGACCTTGCAGGGGGGAATCGGTAAGGGCGCGCCTTCCCGTACAAACGGCAACAGATTTTTTCGAGCGAGAGTAGACATGTCCCGCATCTGCGAACTGACCGGCAAGAGCCGCCAGGTCGGCTGCAACGTCAGCCACGCCAACAACAAGACCAAGCGCGTCTATCTGCCCAACCTGCAGAACGTGACGCTTATGTCGGAAGCTCTGGAGCGCAGCTTCAAGTTCCGCGTTTCTACCCACGGCCTGCGCTCGGTCGAGCACAACGGCGGTCTCGACAACTGGCTGCTCAAGGCTTCGGATGCTAAGCTTTCGCAGCGCGCCCTCAAGGTGAAGCGCGAGCTCAAGAAGAAGCAGGCCGCCTGATTTTCCGGGCCCTTCGCAGGAAGGGCCGGTCAGGTTAGCCAACGATGGGCGTGCAGCAGCAGCTGTGCGCCTTTTCGTGTGTCAGCATTCAGCGCCTTGGCCAGGGCAGTCGCTTCGGATCGACTGACAGTTTCCAGAGCAACGTGCGCTGCAAGATGCGCATGCTGTTGTCGTCGGACATCAGCCAGACGGTAATCCTGCCGTCTGCCCCGGGCACCACGCCGATCGCCTCGAAATTGTCGACTGGAAGCACCGACGCAAGCGCAGCCAGTGGCGTCGAGTGCCAGACTTTGCCCGGCCGGATCTGCGCCGTGTCGGCGATCACGATTCGCCCGGCAAAGCGCATCGGCAGCGGCCAGAGCAAGCGCCGCATGAGAATGAGCGCGCGGCCGTCAGGCAGCAGCGCCATATCGACGACAGAGAAATTGTCCGGTCCGTCGAACATAATCTTGTGTCCGTCGCGGTGCTTGATGGGGTCGCCATCGAACAGCACGGCCTCGTGCAAGCGGTCGCCCCAAAGCGACCGCGGAGTCTCGCGAATCACCACGAAACGCCCGTCGGGCAGCCGCGCCATCGCTTCCGGGCCGGTATTGTCGCCCCAGGCGGCCATCGCCGCCGGCGAAACGCGCGCGTCCTCGGCCAGACGGGCGTTCAGGCGGACAATCTGATTGCCTCCCTCGAGGCCGAGCCAGTACCGGCCCGTGGCAGGGTCATGCACGGTGGCCTCGACATCGCGATATATCTTCTCCTGGCCACTTCCGGTAAACGTGATCTCGGCTACCTGGGGCGTTGAGGGCATCGTGCCGGGCGGAGAAAACCTGACGTATCCTCCGGCATCATTGAAGGCCCAGATGCGGCCGTCCGGTTGGGGGACCATAGAGGAGTAGCCATAGAAGCGCATGTTGCGCGAGCGCAGCTGCCAGCCCCCTTCGAACCGGAACGGCCCCAGATAGGAGGCCAGGATTCTCTTCGAAGGCATCGCCTGTGGAACCATGCGAATGCTAAGGTCATGGCGGCCCCAAGCAGGCCGGGGAGACCGCATCCACGTAAATGCCAGCAAGACCAGAAGCGGCAGCAGGAAAATGATGGAACGGCGCACCGTGCGCTCCTAGGGCGTTGCCACGGTGCCGCATGCTTGCCGGAAAATCATTTCCGTCAATTCATCGGCCCGGTGAACAGCAGAGGATCAAGCCGCGCATTCTCCCACTTGATAGACCAGTGCAGGTGCGGGCCGGTCGCACGCCCGGTCATGCCGATCCGGCCGATCACCTGCCCCTGCTTCACGTGATCGCCCTCCTTCACGAGGATTTGCGAGCAGTGCAGGAAAGCGCTGTTGAGCCCCATGCCGTGATCGAGCATCAGCAGATTTCCTTCGAGCGTAAAGGGCTTGTCCGCCGCCAGGATCACCACCCCGTCCGCAGGTGCCACGAACGGCGTGCCGCTGGCGCCCGATGTGATGTCGATTCCCGAATGATAGCTGCCCGGCTCCCCGCGATAGATCCGTTGTGAACCGAACCTGCCGGAAATGCGGCCCTTGACCGGCCAGATGAAATGCTCCCGCCAACCCTGAGCTTCCGTCTGCAGGGCCCGGGCCGCCTGAATGCGTGCGAGTTCCGGCCGCCGCAGTTCCATGAACGCCTCGGTAGGGCCTCCCGGCTTGCGGGGAATGTTGATGTTTTCGATTTTCCAGGCGCGAGGCGCAATCGTGATGGGTTGCGTGGTTACGCCGCCATCGGCAGCTGTCATCGCCAGCCTGGCGGTCCGCCCTGCATCACGATCGAATGCGGCAAACCATGCGCCGTCCGGCGCAATCGCGACGGGCTGGCCATCCAGCGACAGGGATTTCGTTCCTTCCGGCACTGTTCCGCGAATCCAGCCGCCCTGCGTCAGTTCGCCCGAATAGGCAAGATGCGCGGCGCCGGCCTGCGGCGGCGCGGCATGAGCCGGACTGCCGGCACCGCCCGTCAGCGCCAGCACGCTGCCAAGAACTGCAGTGGCGATCGTGGACAGCGATACGAGCGTAAAGGCGCGCAGCCTCATACCTGTCCGAGCAGCCGCCGGGTGGCGACCTCGGCGGTGGCGTAGGCTTCCTGATGGTCCACGCTCCAGTAGCGCAGGACTTCGAGATGCACCGGTTCACCCGTCACGGCGCAGGTCACGAAATGGCCGGGGCTGAGCACACGGAAGCCGTTGGGGCCATAGCTGAGCTTTGCGGGGCGGTCGGTGGAAGACATGAGCATGGGCATTTCCTAGCAAAGCCAGCCGGTCAGAACAAATCGCCTTGCCGCGATTCCGGCGCTTTCACGCGAACCGGCTTGCGGGCGGGCGGTGGGGGCGTCGGCGGCGGACTATGCCCTTCCCCGCCTGAACCGGTCGTGACCGGCAACTTGCCGTCGCGGAATTCGAGGACCAGCGCGGTTTCCTGAGCGGCCCGCTCGCGGCTGGTCAGAGCCTTCCCTTCAGGCGTGGTGACAAGCGCATAGCCGCGCTGGAGCGGCAGGCGAGGATCCAATTGCGGCAGTACGCGGTCTATTGGTGCCACAGCAGCGCGAGCGCGCTCAAGCCGGCGATCAAGAACAATGCGCGTCAGTCCGGCGCGTTCGAGGCGCTCGCTGCTCGCCGAAACGCGCTGGCGCAACAGGGGAAGTGAGAGCTTCGCCGCCGTCTGGCCGAGCCGTTCGCGCTTGGCGCGTTCCTGATCCTGCAACCCGCGGCGGAGGCGGTCGGAGAGTTCATCGAGCTTCTGCGCCTTGGCCGCGAGGATCGCCTCGGGCCTGGGCAGGCGCTGCACGCGCGCTTCCAGCCGTTCGCGGCCCAGCACAATCGGCCGCACCACGCTGCGGCGCTTGCGCAGCGCGAATTCGTCGAGCTGCGCCATCAGTTCGCCCCGCACCGGCACGGCCATTTCGGCGGCGGCGGTGGGCGTGGGTGCGCGGCGGTCGGCAGCATAGTCGCACAGGGTGGTGTCGGTCTCGTGCCCGACGGCGGAGATCACCGGAATCGCCGATTCGGCCACCGCGCGCACCACCGCCTCCTCATTGAAGCTCCACAGGTCCTCGATCGAACCGCCGCCACGCGCGACGATCACCACATCGGGGCGCGGCACCGGACCGCCGGGCGCAATTGCCGAGAAGCCGCGCACCGCGTTGGCCACCTGGCTAGCCGCTCCCTCGCCCTGCACCAGGACCGGCCAGACCAGCACCCGGCTGGGGAAGCGATCAGCGAGACGGTGGAGGATGTCGCGGATCACCGCGCCGGTAGGTGACGTCACGACGCCGATCACGCCGGGCAGGAACGGCAGGGCGCGCTTGCGCTCGGGCGCGAAGAGCCCTTCTGACGCAAGCCGCGCGCGCAGCTTTTCGAGCAGCGCCAGCAGCGCGCCCTCGCCCGCGATCTCCATCGTCTCGATGACGATCTGATACTTCGAACGGCCCGGATAGGTCGTCAGCTTGCCAGTGGCGATCACCTCGATCCCGTCCTCGGGCCGGAAGGCAAGACGCTGGGCGCCGCCGCGCCACATCACGCCGTCGATCACCGCCTTGTCGTCCTTGAGCGCACAATAGAGGTGGCCCGAGGCCGCCCGCTTCACCCCAGAAAGCTCGCCGCGCAGGCGCACGAAACCGAAGCGGTCCTCCACCGTGCGCTTTAGAATCGCCGAAATCTCGCTGATCGAGAGCGGGGCAGCGTTGTCCCCGGCGCCCTGCTTCGCTACCAGCCCCCCCGAACGACCATCATCGTATTCGTCGTCATTGAAAGGCACGGGAAATGAACATCCTTCTTCTGGGCTCGGGCGGCCGCGAACATGCGCTGGCCTGGAAGCTGGCGCAATCCCCGCTCTGCGATAGGCTCTGGGCTGCCCCCGGAAATCCGGGGATTGCCGAACATGCCACCTGCATCGCGCTCGACGCCGCCGACCACGCCGCCGTGATCGCCTTCTGCGAGGAAAACGTGATCGGCCTCGTGGTCATCGGCCCCGAAGCGCCGCTGGTGGACGGCCTTGCCGATTCCCTGCGCGACAAGGGCTTTGCCGTGTTCGGCCCCAGCAGGGCGGCGGCCCAGCTCGAAGGCTCCAAGGGCTTCACCAAGGACCTGTGCGCCCGCGCAAACATCCCCACCGGCGGCTATGTGCGCGTTTCCACCGAGGCTGACGCCATGACGTCACTCGCCAAATTCGGCGCGCCCGTAGTGATCAAGGCCGACGGCCTCGCCGCCGGCAAGGGCGTCACCGTCGCCATGACCATGGCCGAAGCCGAGGAAGCCGTGCGTGACATCTTCGCGGGCCGCTTCGGTGAAGCCGGCGCGGAAGCGGTGATCGAGGAGTTCCTCGAAGGCGAGGAAGCCAGCTTCTTCGCGCTCACCGACGGCTCCACCATCGTGCCCTTCGCCTCGGCGCAGGACCACAAGCGCGTGGGCGACGGCGATACCGGCCCCAACACCGGCGGCATGGGCGCCTACAGCCCCGCCCCGGTGCTCACGCCGATTCTCGAAGCCGAAGCGATGACGAAGATCATCGCCCCCACCGTGAAGACGCTGGCGGACGAAGGCATGCCCTATTCCGGCGTGCTGTTCCTCGGTCTGATGCTGACGCGCGAAGGCCCCAAGCTGATCGAGTACAACTGCCGTTTCGGCGATCCCGAATGCCAGGTGATGCTGCTGCGGCTCGAATCGGATCTGGTCGAGCTGCTCCACGCCTGCGCCGAGAACCGCCTCGGCGCGATCGAGCCGCCGCGCTTTTCGGATGATACCGCGCTGACCGTGGTCATGGCGGCAAACGGTTATCCCGGCACCCCCGAGAAGGGCGGCGCAATCAACGGTATCGCGACTGCCGAAGCGGGCGGTGCCAAGGTCTTCCACGCGGGCACCGCGCTGAAGGATGGCCAGCTTGTCGCCAGCGGCGGGCGCGTGCTCAACGTGACCGCGCGCGGCGTTTCGGTAACCGAAGCACAGGCCAGGGCCTATGCGGCAGTCGATGCGATCGACTTTGCGAGCGGCTTCTGCCGCCGCGACATCGGCTGGCGCGAAGTGGCCCGCGAACAGGACTGATGACTAGGCACGCCGACGCCATCCTCAAGCTCTCGTTGGCCCTGGGCGCGCTGCTCGCGGGCGGCGGCGTAGGCTTTTATTACGGTATCTACCTGCCGTCGCAGGACATTCGCCATCAGACAGAGGCGATGAACGAGAAGCAGGCAACGGCAGACAAGCAGACTAAGGCGCTGGCCGACCAAGCCCGGCGGGTGCAGGCAGCGCAAGTCGACTACGACGACTGCGTCAACTTCGCCGAACTCGCCTACAAGCAACGCTGGACACGCAGCTGCCAGAGCCTGCGCGACGCAGATCAGGCGGCCTACGAGGACTGCGCCGACGACTGGTTCACCACCGAACGCGGCTGCCGCGCGAAGCACCCGGTGCGCCCGGCGAAGGACTGCGCGCTGCCCGGCAAGGTCGCGCAGGACATCGCCGGTGCTCGCGACAAGCGCAAGGCGGAGTGTCTGGCGAAACTGCAGGCGGTTACGGGGAGCTGATCAGGGCGCTGACCAGCACGCGATACAATGCATTGCATTGCGTGGACAAATGTGTTCCCTCATCAGAAATGGATGCGCAATCGCCCTTTTCCGCGCGGTTCAGGCTTGTTCTCAAGGCCTTGTCTCTCAGCCGGGCTGCAGTCGCGGCGGGGCTTGGCGTAGACAAGTCGCTGGTTGGCCGCTGGGCCTCGGGCGCTGTCAAGCCGACCGACCACAACCTGTCGCGCATCACGCAACTGATCGCATCCCGCCAGCCCAGCTTTACGATGGCGGACTGGGACCGGGACCTGACCGCATTCGCCAGTCTGCTGGGGCTGGATCCCGTCAGTTCAGTCGCAGCTGAGGGCTATGCCAGCGATGTGGCCGTACTTCCGCCGGTTTTTCTGGAGCACACGCGGCAGGTTACCGGCCAAAGAGGCAAAACCTACGAGGGTTTCTGGCGCACCACCCGGCCTTCCGTCATCATGGATGGCCAGTTCTTTCATGATTACGGCATGATCCGGATCACCGCGAACGGCATGCTGCAGGTCCGTATGGGCAGTCAGGGGCTGGTGTTCGAAGGTTATGTGTTCCCTGCCGAAGGCAACATCTTCTCGGTGCTCTACGACACGATTGGCGCAACACCGATCTTTCTTGTCTTCAGGGGCGTGCCGCTGCCCAAGGCCCATATTCTGGACGGGCTTCTGGTCATGGCTGCCCTGAACGCAGACCGGTCGCCTGCCGCCGTGCCCGTCATCCTGGAAAGGATTGGCGATCTGTCCGGCGAAGAGCACCGCGACGACCTGCAATGCCAGGAACTGTTTTCCGGCGATGCGCTGGCGCGCAGGGAGGATATCGATCCGGCCGTGATCGACCACCTTACGCGCAATGTCGGCCCCGATGCAGCGGCCTGCGGCGGAGACATGTTCCTGACGGTCGGCGCGAACAGCCCGTTCACGCAAGGCACGACGCTTACTGGACAGTTGCGGGGCTAGGAATCGAAGATTCCCCGTTCAACGGCAATTCCAGTCTAGCCTCTTCGATCTTGGCCTGCTCCGCATGACGCGGTCGCTTGACCCGCTGCCAGCTTGCCACCGTATAGCCCTGCTCCATGAGGCAGCGGCCGGAAGCCTCCTTGATTCGCCTCTCCTTTTTTGAGCGATTCGCCCTGGTGATTCCCCAGACCACGCCCATGACCGGAACCGCAACGACCGCGACGGCTCCGGCCACCGCAGCCGCGCCGTAGCTTGCACCGCCAGCGACCATTCCACCAGCGGTAGCCGTCCCGGCCCCGTTCGCAATCCTGTCCGTTGTTCGCCCGCGCCCCAGAACCACGCTTTGCTGCTGGCAGGTCGCCAAGGCTTCCTCATAGGCCGCGCTATCATCGGGCGCTGCCGTCAACTGCGGCGTGAAGGTCCGTGGCGTGGACGAACACCCCGAGGCCAGCACTGCGGACAGTGCAATGGCCGTCAATCGCTCTCGATTCATGACCCGTCTCCTCGCTCCGGCAGGAAATCCCGTTTGTGGATCCGGGTCTAGTGGCACGAAGCGGGGGAATTGAGTTGCAACGCCGTGCACATGGCGTTGCAACCTGTTGCAACATCGGACCAACGGCACGATGCGCCATGACCGCTCAATCGCTTCAGGAACTCACCCCCTGTGGCGGCTCGTCGAACAGCAGCTTCACCGTCAGCGCCAGCCGCTTGGCATCCTCGCGCGCAAGGTGTTCCTTGGGCAACTGGCGCTTGGCCTCTTCAAGCGCGGCAACCACCTGCGGGCGGGTATAGCCGCGCTTCTGCATCAGTTCCCCCAGATAGCGCACCGGAAACGGCAGCTTGGCACCGACCGCCTGGCACAGCACTTCCAGCCAGTACTGATCGAGATCCGCATCGGCATAGACGCGGCAATCGCGCACGAAATCGGCCATCTCGGCCACGACCTGCGCGGGCGGCAGGCCCTCGCGGGCAAGCAGCTCGCGGCTGATGCCGTGCAGCGCTTCGGCCTCCGGGAACCAGTCCCAGAATTCCCAGGCGGGCGCGGGGCGGATCAGCCAGGCGTGGTTCTTGCCGTCCATCCGGGCGATGGCGACTTCGATGGGAAAGGACCGCCCGTATTCGGGCAGGCAGCTCGCTTCGAAGTCGATCAGCGCCGGACAGATCAATACGCGTTCCCTTCTGGCGGGTTTATCCCATGCGGGCTGCGACGAAGGCCTTCAGGTCCGTTTCGGCACGGGCGCCATAGTGCGAGATGATTTCGCTCGCGCAGATCGCGCCCATGCGCAGGCAGTCCTGCACCGGCATACCGCGAACGTGGCCGAAGAGGAACCCGGCGGCGAACAGGTCGCCCGCGCCGGTGGTGTCGACGACCTTGTCGATCGGCTCGGCGGCCACCTGCGAACGCACGCCGCCAGCCACGGCCACGGCACCATCGGCACTGCGGGTGACAACAAGCGTCGGAATCTTCGGCGCCAGCGCGGCGATGCCGGCTTCGAAATCCTCTTCACCGGTGAGAGCGGCCATTTCATGCTCGTTGCAGAACAGCACGTCGATCTGGCCGGCCTCGATCAGGTCGAGGAAATCGGCGCGGTGACGATCGATCACGAACGTTTCCGACGGGGTGAACGCGATCTTGCGCCCGGCGGCGCGGGCCGCGCTGATCGCCTTGCGCATGGCCGCGCGGGGCTCTTCCGGATCCCACAGGTAGCCCTCGAGATAGAGCACCGCGGCATCGGCAATCAGCGCTTCGTCGAGCGCTTCGGCGGGCAGGTAGTGCGAGGCGCCGAGGAAGGTGTTCATCGTGCGCTGGCCATCGGGCGTCACGAAAATCAGGCAGCGCGCCGTCGGAGGATTGCCGGGACGGGCCGGGACGTCGAAGTGGATGCCGCCGGCCCGGATATCATGGGTGAAGACATCGCCAAGCTGGTCTTGCGCGACCTGTCCGATGAAGCCGCACTTGGCGCCGAGCTGGGCAAGGCCGGCCAGCGTATTGGCGGCCGAACCGCCCGAGATCTCACGCGCAGGGCCCATCGCGTCGTAGAGGCTGCCGGCCTGCTCGTCGTCGATCAGCATCATGCCGCCGCGGGCCAGATCCAGCTCCTCGATCAGGCTGTCTTCGCAATTGGCGATGACGTCGATGATGGCGTTACCGATGGCGATGACATCCAGGCTCGGTTGCGTCATGGAAAGGGTCTGTCCTTGCATTGGGGAAATAGCGTTGGAACGCGCCTAGCGCGCGGCCTGCCGCTCCGCAAGCACGCGGCGGGCCCGCGGCCGTTGACAGTGCGGCGCCGGCACGCAATGCGTGGCCGCGACTATGCAGGACATTCACCGGGGCGGGGCCCGTCATCGCATCCATGCGGCACTGGCCGCCTGTTCGCTCGCGCTGCTGCTGTCGGCCTGCGGCGGCGGTGTGGCCAGCACACCGCGCCCGCCCAGGCACGGCTCCGCCGTGCCGCCGGTCCGCCAGCCGAGCCGGACAGCCCTGCGCGATCCGGAGTTCCAGTCGATCCCCGGCCTCGAAGACGTGATCGGCGCGACGCAAAAGCAGCTCGTGCGCCAGTTCGGCGCGCCCCGGCTCGACGTATGGGAAGGCGATGCGCGCAAGCTGCAGTTTACCGGCACGCCTTGCGTGCTCGACATCTACCTCTATCCCACCTCACGCTCGCACGAGCCACTGGCGGCCTATGTCGATGCCCGACGCGCATCGGACGGCCGCGATGTGGACCGCGCCGCTTGCGTTGCGGCACTGCGCCAGAAGTGAAGCAAGCGGCGGTTTAACCGCAAATTAGACTTATTGCGCCAGACCGCTTCCTGACGTGCGCTTGGGGAGCCCCGACACGATGAGCATGCATTTCAGCGAAATCGCCGAGCAGGCGCTGGCCGACGGTGTGATTTGCGCCGGCGACGTTCTCGCGCTGCGGCGCGCCGGCTGGGCGAACGGGCAGATCGATCCCGATCAGGCCGATGTCATTTTCGCGATCAACCACAAGCTGAACCATCCCTCGGCCGAATGGACGGACTTCTTCGTCGAGGCGATCGGCGAATATGTCGTGAACCAACTCGAGCCGTGCGGCTACATCACCGAAGCCAATGGCGACTGGCTTATCGCGCATATCGAACACGACGGCCGCCTGCATTCACTGACCGAGCTCGAACTGCTCGTGCGCGTGTTCGAGAAGGCCACGCAGGTACCCGAGGCACTGCGGGCCTATGCGCTGGCACAGATCGAACAGACCGTGCTCACCGGCGAAGGCCCCACCCGCTGCGGCGGCGAGCTGGGCAAGGGCAATGTGACCGATGCCGAAGCACGCATCATGCGCCGGGTGCTATTCGCGTCAGGCAGCGAACGCCCGGCCGGCGTAAGCCGCCGCGAGGCCGAGCTGCTGTTCCGCATCAAGGATGAAACGCTCGCCGGCACTAATGCGCCCGAGTGGAAGCGCCTGTTCGTGCAGGGCGTGGGCAACTACCTTCAGGGCTTCACCCTGCACAGCCCGCTCTCCCGCGAGCGTGCGGCGCAACTCGAGAGCTTCATGAACGACAATTCCTCGTCGGTCGGCCGGTTCATGGTCCGGGCCGGGCGCGCCATCGGCACGCCGAACCGGGCTGGAGTGGTGTTCGGCCGCAAGCAGGCGCCGGTGCATCTGGAAACGCTGGTGGAAACCGCAAGGCAGGTCACGCAGGACGAGAAGGTCTGGCTCGAGGAGCGGATCGAAGCCAACGGGCAGGTCGACGAATACGATCAGGCGCTGCTCGAATTCCTCGCCGAGGACGGCTACGCGCACTGAGTTCTGAACAGGGCCGGAAACAGACCGGCAGCCGCGGCACTCGCCGCCGCTGCCGGGTTCACTGCATAAATTCGCTTATTCGCCGTTCTGTTCGGCGGCCTCGGCGGCGCGCTTGGCTTCGAGCCATGCGGCGGCTTCGGCTTCCTGCGCGGCTTCGCTGGCAGCCTTGGCGGCAGCTTCGCGCTCAGCGCGCAGTTCCTCGATCAGCGCCTCGCGGTCGTCGACCAGACGCTCATCTCCGGGCAGTTCGTCCTCGATGCCTGCCTTCTTGGCAGCCTTGGCGACGATCGAGTCCAGCTCGCGCTGCGAGCACAGGCCCAGCGTGACAGGGTCCTTCGGCGTGATGTTGGCGATGTTCCAGTGCGAACGGTCGCGGATCGCGGCGATCGTGTTGCGGGTCGTGCCGATCAGCTTGCCGATCTGCGCATCCGAAACCTCGGGATGATTGCGCAGGATCCAGGCGATGCCGTCCGGCTTGTCCTGACGCTTCGAGACCGGGGTGTAGCGCGGGCCCTTGGTGCGGCTGACCGTCACCGGGACCTTGTGCATCCGGAGCTTGTAGTCCGGGCTTGCCTGCCCCTTCTCGATCTCTTCCATGGTCAGTTCGCCGGCGCGCACGGGGTCGCGGCCGGTGTACTTGCTCGACGCGAGATCGTCGGCCATGGCCTGGACCTCAAGCATGTGCAGTCCGCAGAATTCCGCGATCTGCTCAAAGGTCAGCGCGGTGTTGTCGACCAGCCAGGAAGCGGTCGCGTGCGGCATCAGCGGAGTGGGCTGGCTCATTCTCTATCTCCGGCGGAAACAATAAGGGCCGCCCCTTCGCGGAGCGGCCGTACCGGGGGCGGTGTAGGCAAACTTTGCGGATTCGGCAAGCAAAAGCCGCGCATTTCCAAGCACGACCGCGATAATGCGCGGCCTCCGATCCCGATCAATCCATCGCGACATAGCCCGGCAGCGCCGAAACGCGCTTCAGCCAGCGGCATACCGCCGGATAGTCGTGAAGGCGGAAACCACCTGCCTCGCACACGTGCGTATAAGCATAGAGTGCAATATCGGCCAGTGACACGCTTCCGCCCACAAACCAGTCGCGCGCGGTGAGATGTTCTTCCATCACCGCCAGCGCCGCCTCGCCGCCCGCGCGCTTGGCCATGATCTGGCCCTGCTGGAACGGGGTGAGATTGGCCTCGCCCACGAACTGCAGCCAGAACCGCAGCGTCGCGACGTTTGGTTCATGGTTGTACTGTTCGAAGAACATCCAGCGCAGCATGTCCGCCCGGTCGAACGCCTCGGCGGGAATCAGCGCTGACCCTTCCGCGAGATACCAGCAGGCGGCATTGCTTTCGGGCAGGAACCTGTCGCCCACCTGCAGCACGGGAATGCGGCCATTTGCGTTGACGTCGCGCAGGAATTCCGGCGTGCGCGTCTCGCCTTTCATGATGTCGTACTGCACGCGGTTCAACGGCTTGCCAAGCAGTGCCGCTGTCAGAACGATCTTATAGCAATTGCCGCTGCGGGGGTCTTCGTGAAGAGTCAGTCTGTCCATGCGAGATGTGATGGCACGCGGATCGTCAGACCTCCAGCACGATCTTGCCGACGTGATCGCCTGCTTCCATCCGCGCATGGGCTGCAGCGGCCTGGGTCAGCGGGAAACGCGCGTCCATCACCGGGCGCAGCATGCCGCTTTCGACGAATGGCCAGGCCGTCTCGGCAATTTCCTGCGCCAGAAGCGTCTTGAATTCGTCCGAACGCGGCCTGAGTGTCGATCCGGTCAGCGTGTAGCGGCGGCTCATCACCACGGCCATGTTGATCTCGGCCTTGGCGCCGCCCTGTACCGCGATAGTGACGTGACGCCCATCCACAGCCAGGCACTTCAGGTTCCGCGCGACATAACTGCCCGCGACCATGTCGAGCACGAGGTCGACGCCCTTGCCACCGGTAATCCGCGCCACTTCCTCGACAAAGTCCGTGGCCTTGTAGTCAATTGCATGCGCAGCACCGATTTCCCGCGCCTTCGCGCACTTTTCAGGCGAGCCGCAAGTGACGATAACCTTGAGGCCGAAATGCCGGCCAAGCATGATCGCCATGGTGCCGATGCCGCTGGTGCCGCCGTGGACCAGCAGGGTCTCACCCTCGCGGGCAAAGCCCCGCTCGAATACGTTGTGCCACACGGTGAACAGCGTCTCGGGCAGCGCCGCGGCCTCATCGAGTGGCAGCCCGGCGGGGACGGGCAGGCAGTGCCCGGCCTTGGCCAGACAGTATTCGGCATAACCGCCGCCCGAAACCAGCGCACAGACGGTGTCGCCCACCGCCAGCGTGTCCACGCCCTCGCCCATAACGGCTACCGTACCGGAAATCTCGAGCCCCGGTATCGGCGAGGCCCCCGGCGGCGGCGGATAAAGCCCCTTGCGCTGCACAACGTCGGGCCGGTTAACGCCCGCGAACGCCACCTTGACGAGAACCTCTCCCGGCCCTGGCGTCGGGACGGCCAGAGTTGCCGGTTGCAAGACGTTGGCATCGCCAGGTTGATCGAACCCGACGGCAATCATGCTGGATGGCAAGTTAGCTAACATATTATTCCTGTTGCCACACGGTACTAGTGGAGGGGAACTCTTTTCAGGCCATTGACAGCGGAGAATATCAGTCCGATGCTGCACTGCAATGGACGAGGACGATCGACCGCGGCGGCGGTCGCCCGAGAGTAATCTCGGTGCCGCCAGCCTTCTCGCCAGCGAAAGCCTGGAGCGCTATTCGCTGGATGAACTCGATGCACGCGTCCTGCTTCTCGAAGATGAAATCACCCGCGTCAGGGCTCACAAACAGAAATCGGCTGCCCACATGCTCGCAGCCGACTCTTTATTCAAGCCAAAAACAACGTGATTTCAGCAAGGTGTGCCTTTCTGCCCATGCCGGCATCTCGCAAGCGCACCGAGCACGCCTATATAGTTCCCAAACACCCGGTATTGTTTTCCAAGCCCAACGTCGCCCACAAACTCCCGCAAGGAGCGTCCACTCTCTCAATGAAAGTGTCCTAAATGCCCAGTTTCGCCCAAAGCCTTGAAAAGACCCTGCATTCGGCTCTGTCTCACGCGTCTGAGCGGAGTCACGAATACGCGACGCTCGAGCATCTTCTGCTCGCGCTGATCGACGATCCGGACGCGGCACAGGTCATGCAGGCATGTGGCGTTGATCTGGGTGATCTGGGCGACGTCGTTCGCCAGTACCTCGATCAGGAATACCAGTCGCTCAAGACCGAGGAAAAGGGCGATCCCGCCCCCACCGCCGGTTTTCAGCGCGTTATCCAGCGGGCTATCCTGCATGTGCAGTCCTCCGGCAAGGACACCGTGACCGGTGCCAACGTGCTGGTGGCGCTGTTCTCGGAACGCGATTCCTACGCGGTCTACTTCCTGCAGCAGCAGGACATGAGCCGCCTCGATGCCGTCAGCTACATCAGCCACGGCATCGGCAAGGGTGGCAAGCGGATCGAGGATCGCAACCCGAAGGGCAACGACGAAAGCGCCACACCGCAGGAAGACAAGGCCGAGACCAAGAGCAGCGCGGGCAACAAGAAGGACTCCGCGCTCGACCAGTTCTGCGTCAATCTCAATGAAAAGGCGCTGGCGGGCAAGGTCGACCCGCTTATCGGCCGCGGCCCCGAAGTGGACCGCACCATCCAGATCCTGTGCCGCCGTTCCAAGAACAACCCGCTCTACGTGGGCGATCCGGGCGTCGGCAAGACCGCCATCGCCGAGGGTCTGGCGCGCAAGATCGTCGAGGGCGAAGTGCCCGAGGTGCTCTCCGAAGCGGTGATCTACTCGCTCGACATGGGCTCGCTGCTGGCGGGCACCCGCTATCGCGGCGATTTCGAGGAACGCCTCAAGCAGGTCGTCTCCGAACTGGAGAAGATGCCGCACGCGATCCTGTTCATCGACGAGATCCACACGGTGATCGGTGCCGGCGCCACCAGTGGCGGCGCAATGGACGCCTCGAACCTGCTCAAGCCCGCACTGTCGGGCGGCACGATCCGCTGCATCGGTTCGACCACCTACAAGGAATTCCGCAACCACTTCGAAAAGGACCGCGCGCTGCTGCGCCGGTTCCAGAAGATCGACGTGAACGAGCCGACAGTGGAAGACACGATCAAGATCCTCAAGGGCCTGCGCTCGGCCTTCGAGGAACACCACGGCGTGCGCTACACTCCTGACGCGATCAAGACCGCGGTCGAGCTTTCGGCCCGCTACATCAATGACCGCAAGCTGCCCGACAAGGCGATCGACGTGATCGACGAAGTGGGCGCGATGCAGATGCTGGTACCGCCCAGCCGCCGCAAGAAGACGATCACCGCCAAGGAAATCGAACAGGTGATCGCGACGATGGCGCGCATCCCGCCCAAGTCGGTCAGCTCCGACGACAAGAAGGCGCTGGAAAATCTCGAACGTGACCTGAAGCGCGTGGTGTTCGGCCAGGACAAGGCGATCGAAGTCCTCTCGACCGCGATGAAGCTGAGCCGTGCCGGCCTGCGCGATCCGGACAAGCCGATCGGCTCGTTCCTGTTCTCCGGCCCGACCGGCGTCGGCAAGACCGAGGTCGCCAAGCAGCTCGCCTCGATCATGGGCATCCCGATGCAGCGCTTCGACATGTCCGAATACATGGAGCGCCATTCGGTCAGCCGCCTGATCGGAGCGCCTCCGGGCTATGTCGGGTTCGACCAGGGCGGTCTGCTCACCGATGCCATCGACCAGCAGCCGCACTGCGTCCTGCTGCTCGACGAAATCGAGAAGGCGCACCCGGACCTGTTCAACATCCTGCTGCAGGTGATGGACAACGGCAAGCTGACCGATCACCACGGCAAGACCGTCGACTTCCGCAACGTGGTCCTGATCATGACCACCAACGCAGGCGCGTCGGACATGGCCAAGTCGGGCATCGGCTTCGGCGACGTGTCGAAGGCAGACGCAGGCGACGAGGCGGTGAAGCAGCTCTTCACTCCAGAGTTCCGCAACCGCCTCGATGCCATCGTGCCCTTCGGCTATCTCGGCAAGGAAACCATCAGCCGTGTGGTGGACAAGTTCATCCTCCAGCTCGAACTGCAGCTGGCCGACCAGAACGTCCACATCCAGTTCGACACCGTCGCCCGCGAATGGCTGGGCCACCGTGGCTACGACCGGCTTTACGGCGCCCGCCCGATGGCCCGCGTCATCCAGGAGAAGGTCAAGCAGCCGCTGGCGGAGGAACTGCTGTTCGGCAAGCTGGCGCATGGCGGCGAAGTTCATGTCTCGGTGAAGGAGGACGCGCTCAACTTCGAACTGACACCGTCCGCGCCGAAAGTGAGCAAGGCCAAGAAGACCAGGGCTGCGGCCAGGAAGCCTGCGGCGAAGAAGGCAGGCCCGCAGCCGGAGGAAAACACCGATACCGACGACTGAGGCCGGTACGAGAACCCAGCAAGACGGGGCGGCACCTGATGGAGCCGCCCCGCTTTCGTTCGGGCATCGCAAACGCACACCGCATCTTGACCGCGATCAAGGTTCCACGTGAAACTTTCGCGCTAGGACAGCATCATAAGCCCCCTGTTTTCCGGAGAGACCTGAAGTGACCGTCGAAGCCGAAGCCCCCGCCCCGACCCAAACCGAAACAGCCAGGCCCGAGCCCAACCCCAACGCGCCGTTCTTCCGGCTTGGCGGCGCTCCGGTGTTCGAGGCGATCTGCAACCGCTTCTACGATCTGATGGAGCAGGAACCTGCCTATGCAGAACTGCGCGCGATGCACGCGCCCGATCTCGCGCCGATGCGCGAATCTCTGCCGAAGTTCCTCGCCGGTTGGGCGGGCGGGCCACGCGACTGGTTCGATGCCAATCCCGGCCGCTGCATGATGAGCATCCACAAGCCCTTCACCATGACCAGCGACACCGCCGGTCAATGGGCCGAGGCAATGCAGCGCGCGATCGCCGACGTCGCGCCGGAACCGGCGGACATGGCCAAGGCCATGGGCGAAGTGCTGGGCGACCTGGCACGCGGAATGGGCCGCTGATCCCACTCGCCAGCGCGCCGCCACCACGTTAGGGTGGCGCGGTGCTTCACCTCGACAAGCCCCGACAAATTCTGGCTGCTGCCCTGTCCGCCCTTGCGGGGTATGTCGATGCGTCCGGATATCTGTCGGCAGACCGCTACTTTGTTTCGTTCATGTCCGGCAACACCACCCGTCTCGCGACCGATCTGGTGACCGAAGGCACACGTGCGGCAATCCCGGCCCTGCTTATCGCGGGCTTCGTGCTCGGTGTAGCTGCGGGAACCGTGACCGCACACAAGGCCGGACGCTGGCGCAAACCCGCGGTTCTGGCGCTGGTCACGCTGCTTCTCGCAACCGGCACGGCCTGCGCATTGAACGGATGGCTGGAAGCGATGATGGCCTGTCTGGTGCTGGCCATGGGCGCCATCAACAACACCCTGCAGCGCGGCGAGACGCCCGTGGCACTCACTTATCTTACCGGCGCACTGGTCCGCATCGGCAAGGCGCTGGGCAGTGCAGCAACCGGGCAGCATCAGGACCCGGCCTGGCCATTCGTAGTCATGTGGTTGTCTCTGGCAAGCGGAGCGGCTGCAGGCGCGGCGGCGTTCTTGTCACTGGGCCCGGAAAGCCTCAGCATCGCCGTCGCCTTATCGGCCCTGCTGACTTTTGCAGGCTACCGGATCGCCCGGACTAACGGTCAATCCTGAACTGCTTCTCGCGCGAAGTTGCGCCGCGCAACAATTCGACGCGCGAGGGCGCCAGCCCGAGCGCGGCAGCCAGAAGGTCACGCACTGCATCGTTGGCCTTGCCATCCTGCGGCTTGGCCCGGACCTTGGCGAGCAGCTTGCCATCGGCCACTTCCAGTGCTTCGCTGCGCGCTCCGGGCGTGACGCGCACCGCCAGCCGACCCTCTTCATCGGCCAGAGCCTGCACGGCTTCGGCCGGAGGAAGATCGGCCTTCGGCTTTGCCATCAGTCGCTGAGGCCCAGCGCCTCGGCGTGCATCCGACCGTTGATCACATAGCCCTGCACGCCCGCCTGATTGCCCGCGATGGCTGCCTCGTCGAGATCGCGCAGGTATTTGGCCGGACGGCCCATCCAGAGCTGTCGCGCGCCAATGCGCTTGCCGGTGAGCATCGCGCCCGCCGCCAGCATCCCGTCGCTTTCGATGTAACTACCGTCCATGACAATCGCGCCCAGACCGACAAAAGCCCGGTCCTCCAGCGTGCAACCGTGGACCATCGCCATGTGCCCAATCAGCACGTCGTCACCGATGATCGTCGGGAATCCGTCCGGATTGCCGGGCTTGGGGCTGTCGCAGTGGACGACAGTGCCGTCCTGGATATTGCTGCGCGCGCCGATCACCACCCGGTGGACATCCGCGCGGATCACACAGTTGTACCAGACGCTCGCGTCCGGTCCGATCTCGACATTGCCGATGATCCGGCAGCCCGGCGCAATGAACGCGCTCGAATGGATCTTCGGACCCTTGCCGTTGATCGAGGCCAGCGTGATATCGGTGCGTTCGGTCATGGGTGCCCTCCGGATCGTCTCCGCGCCTCCATGGGGCAGAGCCCGGCCTCAGGCAAGCCGCTCCGACCGATAGGTGACATGCGAACGCAAGGGGCCGTCACAAATCAGGGCAAATGGCGCAATATCGTCCTTACACCAGGAGCGCAGGATCAGCCGTTCTGTTTCCAGCCTGACTTCACGCACAATTTGCTGAACACTTGCTCAGCAAAATATCGCGTTCAATCGCATAGACAATCGTATCGCAAACCGGCGGATCGAAGCGAGGATCGACAAAATCCAGCTCGCTGCGCCGGCGCATGCCCAAACGCTCCATCAGACCCCAGCTGGCGGCGTTCTCGACGTTGGTAATGGCAAAGATTTCCTGCGCACCAAAACGGCCAAATCCGGCCTCGAGCGAAGCCCTCGCCGCTTCCTTCGCGTAGCCCCGGCCCCAGGCATCCTGACGCAAGCGCCATCCGATCTCGAATTCCCCCTGGAACAGCGCCCCTTCCGCATCGATTTTCTTGAGGCCGCAAAAGCCAAGCAGTTCGTCGGAAAGGTGGCCACCATCCCGTTTGCGCTCGACCACCCAGAAGGTGTGCCCGAGAGTCGCCTGAAAAGCCATCAAGCGGCTTTCCAGAGCATCCAGTCTTGGAGCATCCATCACCCCACCCAGCCAGCGCATGACCGCAGGCGTGTTGGTCACCTCCACGAAGCGGCCGAAATCACCCGGCGCCCAGTCACGCAACACCAGCCGCGGCGTCTCCAGCCGGAACGGTTCAGGCGTTTCGGCCATGGAGCAGCCTTGCTGCGTGCGCGGCATGGTACGTCAACACACCCGAACAGCCCGCGCGCTTGAATGCCAGCAGCGTCTCCAGCACCATCGCGTCGCGATCGGCCGCGCCGGCGGCAACGGCAGCCTCGATCATCGCGTATTCGCCGGACACCTGATAGGCGAAGACGGGAACCTCGAAAGTCTCCTTCACCCGGCGCACGATGTCGAGATACGGCAGGCCGGGTTTCACCATCACGCTGTCCGCGCCTTCGGCAAGGTCCATCTCGACCTCGCGCAGCGCTTCCTCGGTGTTGGCCGGGTCCATCTGATAGGTCTTCTTGTCGCCCTTGAGCAGGCCGCGCGAACCGACCGCATCGCGGAACGGGCCGTAAAAGGACGAAGCGTACTTAGCCGCATAGCTCATGATCTGGACATTGACGTGCCCTTCATCCTCGAGCGCATCGCGGATCGCGCCGATGCGGCCATCCATCATGTCGGACGGTGCGATGATGTCGGCACCGGCGGCCGCCTGATTCAGCGACTGGCCGACAAGCATTTCCACCGTCTCGTCGTTGAGGACATAGCCTGCGTCGTCGATCAGTCCGTCCTGCCCGTGGCTGGTATAGGGATCGAGCGCCACGTCGGTCAGCAGGCCGATCGAATCCCCCAGCCTGTCACGGATGGCGCGGATGGCGCGGCACATCAGGTTGTCCGGATTGAGCGCTTCCTTGCCGTCCTCGCTGCGCCGTTCGGGCTGGGTGTGCGGAAACAGCGCGAGGCAGGGAATGCCGAGCTCAGCCGCTTCTTCCGCGCGCGCGACGATCTGGTCGACCGACCAGCGCGATACGCCCGGCAGCGAGGCGATGGCCTGCTCCACGCCACGCCCTTCGGTGACGAACAGCGGCCAGATCAGGTCGGCCGGGGTGAGGATTGTTTCGCGATGCATCGCACGGCTCCAGGCCGTGGCGCGCACGCGGCGCAGGCGAGTGTGGGGATAAGTACCGGTCATGGCCGGGGGGATTGCCGGAAAAATCCCGGCGGTTCAATTGCAAGAAACGGGCGTGCTGTTGCGCGCGGTCAGCCGACCTTCCTGGGCGCCAGCCGGTCGATCTCGCGCTCGGCCTCGGCATGTTCGCTCTCGGGCTGGGCAATCGGCGCCAGAGCCGCACCCGGTTCGACCCCCAGCAACGCGCGGAGCTGCGCCTTGAAGGCATCGCGTTCCTTCCCGTCGATCTGCGGCCTTGCGATGATACTGATGCCGGCCGGATTGATCGTGTGCCCGTTGCGATAGGCTTCGAAATGGAGGTGCGGGCCGGTCGAAAGACCGGTCGAACCGACATAGCCAATAACCTGCCCGGCCCGCACATGCGCGCCATTGGCCACGGCAATGCGGCTCATGTGGCCATAACCCGTGCCGAGACCGCCCGAGTGCTGGATACGCACGTAATTGCCGTGCCCGCCATGCCGTCCGGCATACGTAACCCTGCCGTCGGCCACCGCATAGATCGGCGACCCGTAAGCCGCTCCGAAATCGATACCGGCGTGCATGCGCACATAGCCGAGGATAGGATGCCGGCGCATGCCGTACGTCGAGGTGATGCGGCCGGCAACCGGCTGGCCGATCGGCACGCTGCGTGGCTGGCCAATCGACGAGGCCGCGAACATCTGGCCGTCCTTGCCCCAGCGCAGCAGTTGCAGCCGCGATTTGCCATCGCGTTCAAGCCCGGCATAGAGCAGATCGCCCACTTCGTGCTCGCCCTTCGCCGAGCGCTTGTAGGCCACGATCATGTCGTACTCGTCCGACGCGCCGATACCGTCCTCGAGATTGATGTATTTGTCTACCGCACGCAGATAGGACTGGATGGCCGCGACCGGCGCCCCGGCGTTTCGGGCGGACCGGTACAGGCTGGAGCCTACCGTCCCGCGAATGCGCAGCGGCGTTGCATCGACTGTAATCGGATGCCGCACGAGCGACAGCGCACCGTCGGCGCCGCGTTCGATCGACAAGTCGAGGTCGAAGCGCGCGCGAAAATCCATTGAATCGAGCGCACGCGGCGCATTCGCTGCAGGACGCTTGCCCAGAGTGATGTCGAACTGCGTGCCCGATGTGATGTCGCTCACCGGCACGGCATTGCCGACCAGTTCGGTAATGCGCGAGATGTCGCTGCCCCCGACACCGGCGCGTTCGAGCATACGGCCGAAGCTGTCGCCCTGCCCCAGCGTCGAGACCAGCTGAATGCTGGGGCGTTCGGGCACGTGCGCCAGCGGATGGACCAGCGGGCTGGCGCCCATGTGACGGCCACTGTCGGCACCCAGCGCCAGCGGGGCAATCGACTGGCTGCGAAATTCGTCGCGCTCGCGGCTGTTTACGGGCGTGCCCGTCGCGGCTTCCACCGCAGAAAAGTCGGGCCACATGGCAATCGCCACTGCGCTCAGCCCAAGCAGCGTCGCCAGCCCGCGCAGCCATTTGCGGCTGCCAATGTCGCTGCCGAGATCGGGAGCAAGATCGGCCCGCGCGCACCATGCCTCAAAACGGCGGACAAGCCCTGCTGGACGAACATCAGGACCGGGGTGCGGCTCTGCCGCATGTTCGGCTTCGTCTTTGTCTGCCAGAGGCGGTGCGGCCACGGCGTGTTCAGCAACGACCTGCGCGTGCGAAAGAGCTGCGGCTTTGCCCGCATCCCCGCCGATATCCTCGCAATTGTCGTCCAGCGCCTTGAACAAAACGCCCCGCCTTCCGTCTCACTTGCGACGTTGCAACCCACGGATCTCCCCGGGGTTTTGCCCCTGGAGCCGAGATCCGCGATGGAGGACCTCTATCAAAACATCTGCGCCCTCAAGGTTAACACCTCCCTAAGGCTGTGGATTTCCGCCCCCTTTTTCGGCAAGCCGATACTTGCGAGCGGCAGACGGCAATGCCACATCTGCCCCTGTGATGGTTCACACCCCGCACGCCTCATCGCGGCATGACGCCTCCGGCAGGGTCAAGGCCGTGCTCGGGCCGACCAATACCGGCAAGACGCACCTCGCCATTGAACGGCTTTGCGCGCATTCGAGCGGCATGATCGGCTTTCCCCTGCGGCTGCTGGCGCGGGAGGTCTACGACCGGGTCCGTCACATCAAGGGCGAAAACAGCGTCGCGCTGATCACCGGCGAGGAGCGCATCGAGCCGAAACAGGCCCGCTACCTGCTGTGCACGGCGGAAGCCATGCCGATGATGGACCGCTCGATGGCCTTCGTCGCGATCGACGAAGCCCAGCTCGGTGCCGACCGCGAGCGCGGCCACGTGTTCACCGACAGGTTGCTGCACGCACGCGGGCGCGAGGAAACGATGATCCTCGGCTCCTCCACGCTGGAACCAATGGTGAAGGCCCTGGTGCCGGAAGCCGAGATCGTCACTCGCCCGCGCTTCTCCACGTTGACGCATGCCGGGGCGAAGAAGCTCAGCCGCATTCCGCCGCGCAGCGCCATCGTCGCCTTCTCCACCGAGCAGGTTTACGCCATTGCCGAGATGCTCCGGCGCTTCCGCGGCGGTGCTGCCGTCGTGATGGGTGCCCTTAGCCCGCAGACGCGCAATGCGCAGGTCGAACTCTATCAGTCGGGCGAGGTCGATTATCTTGTCGCCACCGATGCCATCGGCATGGGGCTCAACCTCGATGTTGAGCATGTCGCCTTCGCCGGACTATCCAAGTTCGACGGACAGCGCCACCGCCGCCTGACCACTTCGGAAATGGCGCAGATCGCCGGGCGCGCGGGTCGCCACCAGAAGGACGGCAGCTTCGGTACGCTCGCCGGATCAGGGGGGCACGATTCCGAATTCGAGCCGGAAGAAATCTACGCGATCGAGGAACACCGCTTCCCGCCGCTGACCAGACTGTTCTGGCGGGAACCCGAGCCGCGCTTCGACAGCCTCACCACGCTCATCGCCGATCTCGAAACGCCGCCGATGCTGCCCGAACTGGCACCCGCACCGCAAGCCATTGACCTCGCCGTGCTCAAGCGCCTCGCTGAAGAGTCGCCGATAGCAGAGACGGTGCGCGGCGCGGCGCAGGTCGAGCGCTTCTGGGAAGCCTGCCGCCTGCCCGATTTCCGCCAGCAGGGCGTCGAGACCCATTCACGCTTCGTCGCGCGGCTGTGGCAGGACCTGCGCGTGGGCGAACTGGGCGCAGACTTCGTGGCGTCACAGATCGCCCAGCTCGACCGTACCGGCGGCGATATCGACACCTTGCAGGGCCGGATTGCCGCGATCCGATCCTGGGCCTATATCGCCCAGCGGCCTGACTGGGTGCTTGCGCGCGACGAGATGGCTGCCCGCGCCCGTGCCGTCGAGGCTAGACTTTCCGATGCCCTTCACGGCAAGCTGACCGAACGATTTATCAACCGCAGGACCGCCGTACTGATGAAAAAACTGGGACCCGACTCCGGACTGCTCTCGGTCCGTCTCGAGGACGAGGAAGTCCTGGTGGAAGGCGAACACATCGGCAGCTTGCGGGGCTTTGCTTTCAAGGTCGATCCCGGCGCACGGCTTTCGGACCGCAAGCTGCTGCTGGCCGCGGCGGAAAAGCACCTCGCCGCCCTGCTCCAGTCGCGCGCCGACGCATTGGCCGACGCCATTCATGCGGACTCGGCCGAGATCACTCTGGAAGATGGCGTGCTGGCCTGGGACGGCGAGCGCATCGCCACGCTGGAAGCCGGACGCACCCTGCTGGCTCCCACGCTGGTACCTGACCGCACGCTCGATGCCATTCCCGGTCCTGCACGAAAGGCGCTCGTCGCCGCGCTTGAAGCCTGGCTGGAAAAGGTCCTCGCGCCGCTCGAACCCCTGCAAAAGCTGGACGAAGCCAGCCGCGCAGAGGATGCCGGCCCGGATTTGCGCGCCCTGCTGATCACTCTGGTCGAGCGCGGCGGCATGACGTCACGCGAGCAATGCGGGGTCGACCAGCTCGACAAGCAGCGCCGCACCATGCTCGCCAAGCTCGGCGTACGGGTAGGCGCACTGGATCTATTCGTGCCAGCCATGCTGCGCCCGCGTCCGATTGCACTTTGGCGCCAACTGTCCAGGGTCGCTGGCAAGTCCGCGCCGGGCGGGCCGCCCGAAGCGGACATGCCCCCGGCCCTGCCCGCCACTGCGCATGGCCGCCTGCCGGGCTACCGCAATCTGGGCAAGCAGCTGATCCGCCTCGACATGGCCGAAAAGCTGCTGCGCGAGGCTCATGAAGCCCGCGGAGATTCCGGCAGCCGCAAGGAAGCCAGGGCACGCGATTTCAAGCTCGATCCGGCCCGGGCGGTCTCGATGGGCCTGACGACGGCCAGCTACGCCCGCCTGCTGCGCTTGGGTGGATTCCAGCCCGTGATGCCCCGTGCGCTCGCGGAAGGGGTCCAGGGCCCGCCTGCACCGGTGCGCTGGCGCTGGCGTCCGCCGCGCCGGGAAGCACAACCCGAGCGCAAGACCGCTGCTCCCCAGAACAGCGCCTTTGCGGCACTGGCGGACATGGTCCGCTGATGCGGGCCGGCCGCTCATGAGGATCGACAAGCTGCTGTGGTACCTGCGGCTGGCCAAGACCCGCCCCGTCGCACAGGCGATGGCAGAAGACGGCCACATGCGGCTCAACGGTCGGCGTATTGAACGGGCGCACCAGCGCATTTCGACAGGCGACGTGCTGACCGTGCCCTTTGGCGCCGGGGTGCGCGTGATCGAGATCGTCGAACTGCCTGCCCGGCGCGGGCCTGCCCCCGAAGCACAAGCCTGCTACAGAGTGCTTGACGGCAGCCCGGTTGATAAAATAGCAGCGGCCATTCGTAACGATGCCTGAGGGAAGGAATACGCCGCAATGACCTATGTCGTCACCGACGCCTGCATCCGGTGCAAGTTCACCGACTGTGTAGAGGTCTGCCCCGTGGACTGCTTCTACGAGGGTGAGAACATGCTCGTGATCAACCCGAACGAGTGCATCGACTGCGGCGTGTGCGAACCGGAATGTCCGGCCGAAGCGATTCTGCCCGACACCGAAAGCGGCCTCGAGCAGTGGCTGGAACTCAATGCGAAGTACTCGGCCGAATGGCCCAACCTCACTTCGAAAAAGGATCCGCCGGAAGACGCCGACGAGATGAAGGACGAGGAAGGCAAGTTCGACAAGTACTTCTCGGCTGAGCCCGGCGAAGGCGACTGATTGATTGCTCCGGGACGGAAAGGTTCCGGATTTCCGCCGATTTTTGGCGGTGGCTGGGACGCTTGAGCATTGCTATTAAGTCCGGAACGTCCCGTTTCGGCATGGCTTGAGGCGAGCCGAACGGAAACGTTTGCTCGCCTCTGGCAATTTTGTCGCATTGGTGCTATATAATACGCCAACTGCCCGGGCCCCCTGCCCGTTTGGCAGGCGTTTTCATTGCGAGGCAGGGTTCGAAAGCAAGCGGTTGGGAGAGTGATCTGACCGGGCGGCGGAGGTTTCATGCCTCCGGGTCGCACGCCCCCTGGAACACCCTTCCGCACACATTGCTCCGCCCCTGCAGGTGAAAGGACGATACATGGCAACCAAGGCCGACGCCTTCGATGTTGGAGATTATGTCGTTTACCCGAAGCACGGTGTAGGCCGTGTGATCGAGTTGCAGAAGCAGGAAATTGCCGGGATGCAGCTCGAACTTTACGTTCTTCGTTTCGAAAAAGAGCGCATGACGCTCCGTGTTCCGATGAACAAGGTTGAGTCGATCGGTATGCGCAAACTGTCTTCGGACAAGACCCTGCGCGAAGCGCTCGATACCCTGAAGGGCAAGCCCAAGGTCAAGCGCACCATGTGGTCGCGCCGCGCCCAGGAATATGAAGCCAAGATCAATTCGGGCGATCTCGTTTCGATCGCCGAAGTTACCCGTGACCTGTTCCGCGCCGATGATCAGCCGGAACAGAGCTATTCGGAACGGCAGATCTTCGAAGCAGCTTCGTCACGCCTGGCCCGCGAGCTCGCGGCCATGGAAAAGACCGACGAGCCCGCGGCGCTCAAGAAGATCCTCGTGATTCTCAACGAGCATGCGCCGAAATACTACGAGACCACCGAAACCGCCTGATCCGGCGATTTCGATGACGCAGAAGGCCGCTTCCGCAAGGAGGCGGCCTTCTTGTTTGCGGCAGCAGGATCATTCATCGTACCTCAACACGATTGTGAGAAAGTCCGCGCCATGAAAATCCCAGCCCTGTTTCCCGCTCTGGCGCTAGGCATTCTGCCGCTGGTTTCCGGATGCATCAGCACCGCCACCAAGGTCGTGACCGCACCTGTGCGCGTGACCAGCAAGGCAGTCGACATGGCGACAACCAGCCAGTCCGAAGCTGACGAGAATCGTGGGCGCCGAATGCGGGAACACGAGGAAAAGCTGGGCAAGGCCCAGCGCAGCTATGAAAAGCACATGCGCGAATGCGACCAAGGGGATGACCGGGCCTGCCTCAAGGCTCGCGACGACAACGCCGACATCCAGCATTTGCGCGCCAGTTCGCCTTACTGAATCCGCTTCTCAGGCGGCCGCGCGCTTCAGCCGGTCGTTGATGGCTTCACCGACCCCGTGCACGGGGATCGGCGCGATCGCGATGCGCGGCCGGTTCGATGCGGCACCTTCATGCAGCAAGGCATAGAGCCGCGCCGCCGCTTCGATCAGGTCGCCCGAAGCTGACAGCGTGACGTCACCTGCCACCTCGCCAAAACCGATGTGAAATTCGTCCTCGTCCGCCGTTGCCGCGTCAAGCCGCACCGGCTTTCCCGGTGCATAGTGGCTGATCAGCTGGCCCGGCGCCTCGATAGCCTGTGACGTCACGGCGTCACTGACTGTGCCCAGAACGGCAGAAATGGCCAACTCTGGTATCGGGCCGGGGCGCAGAACCTGCCAGCGGCCATCAGCGCGCAAGGCCACGATGGTCGATTCCAGCCCGGCCTCGCAAGCGCCGCCATCCACGACAGCATCGATCCGGTCCCCCAGCGAGGACAGCACATGCCCGGCCCCGGTCGGACTCACGCCGCCACTGCGATTGGCCGAGGGCGCTGCCAGCGGCAGGCCCGCTTCGGCAATAATCGCACGCATCACCGGATGAGCCGGACAGCGCAGCGCTATCGTCGACAATCCGGCGGTCACGGCAGCGGCCACCGGTGCACCTGGCTGCAAGGGCAGGACCAGCGTCAGCGCCCCCGGCCAGAAAACTTCGGCCAGCCTCAGGGCACATGCATCGAACGACGCCAGCTCCTGCGCAGCCTCGACACTGGCGACATGGACGATCAGCGGATTGAAGCTCGGACGGCCCTTGGCCTGATAGATCGCTGCTACGGATTCGTCGCGGTCGGCTCTGGCGGCAAGGCCGTAGACCGTCTCGGTGGGCACCGCGACCAGACCACCCTCGCGCAGCAGACGCGCGGCCTCGGCAATTCCCGCCGCATCGGCAGGCAAGACAACAGGTCGGCTGGTGTGATCCATGACCCGCCGCTATAGCCGCGCGCGACGAATGCCAAGGAAAAGCGCGCGAATGACTTCCACACAGCCCGATCACGGCCTGCTCCTCTCTCGCATTGCCGATGCACTCGACCGTCTGGCACCGCCGCCCGCGCCGCCTTGCGACTGGCTGGCGCACCCGGCCTATGTATGGACCGGCAGTGCCGCCCGCGCCGTCGAGCGGCTCGATGCCCCTGCTTTGGACCTGCTGCGCGGGATCGACACCCAGAAGGAACGCGTGGTCACCAATGTCGAGCGCCTCGCCGCCGGCCATGCCGCGCACGACATGCTGCTGTGGGGATCGCGCGGCATGGGCAAGTCGGCCGTGCTGCGTGCGGCAATCCGCGCGGCGCACAGCGGGCATCCAGGCTGTATCGCGCTCGTTCAGGTGGCGCAGGAAGCGCTTTCGGGCGTGACAGCGCTGTTCGCGACGCTCGGCAAGATCGACCGCCGCTTTCTTGTCTTCATCGACGATCTCGGTTTCGAGGAAGACGATGGCGCGGGCCCGCGCCTGTTGCGCTCCTGGCTGGAAGGCGGGGTGGAAGCGCGTCCGGCCAATGTCCGGCTTGCCGTCACCTCGAACCGCCGGGCAATCGTGGCACGGTCGATGTCGGAGCAGGACGACCCGATCAACCCGCGCGATGCCGTCGACGACCGGCTGGCGCTGGCTGACCGCTTCGGCCTGTCGATCGGCTTCCACAACTGCGATCAGGATGCCTACCTCGCCATCATTGAAGGCTATACCCGCGAATTCGGCCTCGATTGGGAGACCGGCGATGCGCTCGAATGGTCCCGCCGCCGCGGCGCCCGGTCCGGGCGCGTGGCCTGGCAATATGTCAACGAACTGGCAGGACGGGCAGGCAAGGTGATCTGATCACTGCACCCTGAGGTTCGGCTCAGGGCAGCAGCTTGTCCTTCCCGGCGGTGAAGCCGGCATCCAGCTCACCCGGGATATTCGGCAGCGTCGGGTCCTTGATTTCCTTGAGCGGCTTCATGTGCTCGGTCACCACCGGCTTGACCTCAGGCGAAGACGCGGCGTCCGGCTTTTCGACACGCCAGATTATCCCGGCGGTATCGTCGCTGACCAGCAGCGCGCCGGACTTGTCCCAGGCAACCCATGTGGGGCGGCCGTGAGTCTTGCCGTTGTCGATCAGGAATCCGCTCAGCACGGGCTGCGGCTTCACATCCTTGGGATTGCCGTGATCGTCGAACGGGATAAAGACGACATCGTAGCCCACCGGCGGGCGGCGGTTCCATGAGCCGTGGCGGGCAATGAAAGCACCATTCTGGAATTTTGCGCCAAGCCGCGTGCCGCCCTTGTCAAAAGTCATGCCCAGCACCGCCGTATGCGCCCCCATCGCGTATTCGGGCTTGCGGGTGTATTCGATCATGTAGGTCTGCATCGGCCACTGAACACGGTCGTCGAAGGTGTTCTTCCAGTAGACCCAGGGCCAGCCATACTGCACGCCGACCGGCACGTTAGTGAAATAGTCGGGCACCAGATCGGGTCCGAGCATGTCGCGCTCCTGCACCGTGGCCCACATTTCGCCGGTCTGCGGATTCCAGTCCATGCCGTTGGGATTGCGCATCCCCGCCGCGAACTGACGGCGCCGGCCGGTGGTGGTATCGACTTCCCAGATCGCCGCGCGGCCCGCTTCCTCTTCCATGCCGTTATCGGCGATATTGGTCGCCGAACCAACTGCGACATAGAGGTGCTTGCCATCGTCGCTCAGCAGCACGTTGCGCATCCAGTGATTGCCGGCGGGCCACAGGTCCATCAGCTTTTTCGCAGAACCCTCCAGCGTAGTGGCGCCCGGCGTGAACGTGAATTCGAGAATGGCGTCGTGGTTGGCGATGTAGAGCGTGCCGTCGCGGTAAGCCATGCCCGAGGGGGAGTGCATGTCCGCCGTGCGGAAATCGAACCGCTGGTCGGCCACGCCGTCACCATTCGAATCGCGCAGCAGCACGATCTTGTCGGGCGAGGGAACGCCGGCGCCGACCTTCGCCATCGCCCAGCGGGCCGCCAGACCGAACAGGCCCTTCGGCGGCTCGCCGGCAGGTCCATTGGTTTCGGCGACCAGCACGTCGCCATTGGGCAGCGTGAGCATCGTGCGCGGATGATCGAGGCCTTCGGCAAAACGTGTCACGGCAAGGCCATCGGCCGCCTTGGGCATCTCGTCCTTGCCCCAGCCGACCGGCTTCACCAGACCGACGCTGGGAATCCATTGCGGATCGGGCTCGACCAGCTTCGGGTCTTTCCCGGCCGTCGCATCGCTCGGCAGGTCCGATGTGTTGGAATACTGAGACCAGCCAATCACCCCTGCGATTGCGAGGACGAGGACGAGCAGGACCAGGGCGGCCTTCTTGAGGATCGAGCGCATGGCGAGGAGATAGGCCCGCCGCGCCTAGGCGGCAACCGCGAGTTGCGCTAACGCGCTGCCATGTACGACTTTGCCCCACAACACGATCTTGGAAAGCCCGAACTCTACAGCGCCCTCGCCCGCGCCGCCCACGCGCTGGTCGAAGGTGAGCGCGACCCCGTCGCGAACATGGCCAATCTTGCCGCCGCGATCTGGCAGTTCGTGCCCGATCTCAACTGGGCGGGATTCTACCGGGCGATCGGCGATGAACTTGTCCTTGGCCCGTTCATCGGCAAGCCCGCCTGCATCCGCATCCCCTTTGGTGTGGGTGTATGCGGCACCGCCGCCGCGTTGGGATCGACGCAGGTCGTGCCCGACGTCCACGCCTTTCCCGGGCACATTGCCTGCGACACGGAGAGCCGTTCCGAACTGGTCGTGCCGGTAACCGTGGAGGGCAGGGTGATTGCCGTGATCGATCTCGACAGCCCGACGCCGGGCCGCTTCGATGACGGGGATGCCGCCGGGATGCAGCTGATTGCTCAAGTGGCTGCACTTTCGATCTGACGGAACTGAGCCGAATCGGGACACGCGCCCAGTCAGGACCGCCGCAGACTTGGTATTGCGCGGGTTACGATGGTAAAATTCGTGTTAACTAACGGACGTGACTGTCCGGTTGTCGCGAAAGGGCCTTCCCGATGCGTCTCTGTCTTACGGCTGCCGCGGCAGCACTGACTCTCCTCGCCAGTCCCGTCGCCTCACAGGACGCTCCGCCTTCACCACGACCGGCATCAGGCGATGCACTACCAGCCTATCCCGCCGGGCCCCATTACGGCGGCTTCGATCCGGCGGCACGCGATGCCTGGCTGGCCGATTGCCGCCGCCGCGTGGCGGCACGCGATTCCGCGGCAGGCGGTGCCGTGATCGGCGGCGTGGTGGGCGGGATCGCGGGTAACCGCATTGCCGGCAGGCATCACCGCACCATGGGTACATTCGCCGGAGCCGCCGTTGGCGCCGCCGCCGGTGCAGCCATCGACAAGACTGAGGACGCGGGCCGCAACCGCGACGAGTGTGAAGCCTATCTTGATGATTACTATGCCCGCTATACCCATGGCGGCGGGTATCCCGGTTATGGCTACGGCCAGAGCTACTATTCTGCCTATGGCTACTCCGCGCAGGGTTGCTGCACGGCAGGGCCGATGATGATGGTCCCCATCATCCGGCCCAAGCCGCATTGCACGGAAACCGTCGAAACCGTCTATGAAGACGTACCAGAACGCCCTGCGCGCCGCACCATCCCCAAACGGACCAAGACCGTTCCGGACAAGCGCGTGAAGCTGCAACCGGTGAAATGACAAAAAGGCCGGAGAGTTTCGTACTCTCCGGCCTTTTTGTCAGAATAGAGTCGAAACGCCGAGGTGCGGGTCGATCCAGCCCTCGTAGATCATTTTCACGGCAACGTAGAGGATCACGGCCAGGCCGATATAGGCGATCCAGCGGTAGCGTTCGATGTACTTGGCAATGAAATTCGCCGCGACGCCCATCAGGACCACCGACAGCAACAGACCGACGATCAGGATGCCCGGATGCTCGCGCGCCGCGCCGGCGACGGCGAGCACATTGTCGAGGCTCATCGAGACGTCGGCCACCGCAACAGCCCAGGCCGCTCCGGCAAAGCTCCTGGCGGCGCGCAACCCGCTTTCCTCGTCACCTTCGATCTCCGGCGAGCCAGCACTTTCACCGCCGTGATGCAGTTCGCGCCAGAATTTCCACGCGACCCACAGCAACAGCAGTCCACCGGCGAAGATCAGCCCGACAATTCCAAGCAGCCATGTGACCATCAGCGCAAAGACGATACGCAGGACAAGCGCGGCGCCGATACCGATCAGGATCACCTTCTTGCGGTCCGCAGCAGGCAGCCCAGCGGCGAGCGCACCGACGACAATCGCATTGTCGCCGGCAAGCAGGAGGTCGATCATCAGCACCTGACCGAAAGCCGCCATAGCCGCCGGTTCGGTGATGTTCGAGAAATCGGCCGCGATGTGCTGCAGGATTTCGGCCGGACCACCCAGAGAGGCCGCGACAGCTAGCATTCCAAGGGTGATCAAACCGAATTACCCCGCTTACTGGTTCATGGTCGCGAAGAAATCTTCGTTGGTCTTGGAATCCTTCATCTTGTCGAGGAGGAACTCCATCGCATCGACCGTACCCATCTGCATGAGAATGCGGCGCAGGACCCACATCTTCGAGAGCTGGTCCTTGGGAACCAGCAGCTCTTCCTTGCGGGTGCCGGACTTGCCCACGTCGAGTGCCGGGAAGATGCGCTTGTCGGCCACCTTGCGGTCGAGGACGATTTCCGAGTTACCGGTGCCCTTGAATTCCTCGAAGATGACTTCGTCCATACGACTGCCGGTGTCGATCAGGGCCGTGGCGATGATCGAGAGCGAACCGCCTTCCTCGATGTTGCGCGCGGCGCCGAAGAAGCGCTTCGGGCGCTGCAGGGCGTTAGCATCGACACCACCGGTCAGAACCTTACCCGAACTCGGTACCACAGTGTTGTAGGCGCGGCCCAGACGCGTGATCGAGTCGAGCAGGATAACAACATCGCGCTTGTGCTCGACGAGGCGCTTGGCCTTCTCGATCACCATTTCGGCGACCTGCACGTGGCGCTGTGCGGGCTCGTCGAAGGTCGAGGAAATGACCTCGCCCTTCACCGAACGCTGCATGTCCGTGACTTCTTCCGGGCGCTCGTCGACGAGCAGCACCAGCAGGAAGACTTCCGGATGGTTGTCGGTGATGGCCTTGGCCATGTTCTGCAGCAGGACCGTCTTACCGGTGCGCGGCGGTGCCACGATCAGCGCACGCTGGCCCTTGCCCTGCGGCGAGATGAGATCGATCACGCGGGCCGACTTGTCCTTGACCGTCGGGTCGAGGCTGTCGAGCTTCAGGCGCTGATCGGGATAGAGCGGCGTCAGGTTGTCGAAGTTGACGCGGTGGCGCACCACGTCGGGATCGTCGAAGTTGACGCTCATGAGCTTGGTGATGGCGAAGTAGCGCTCACCGTCCTTCGGCGCGCGAATTTCTCCTTCGACCGTATCGCCGGTGCGCAGGCCCCATTTGCGGACCTGGTTGGGCGAAACGTAGATATCGTCTGGACCGGCGAGATAGTTCGCTTCCGGGCTGCGCAGGAAGCCGAAGCCATCAGGCAGAACCTCGATCGTGCCCTGGCCAATGATTTCCTCACCGTCCTCGGCCACTTCCTTGAGGATCCCGAACATGAGATCCTGCCGGCGCATCGTCGAGGCGCCTTCGACGCCCATTTCCTCTGCCATTTCGACCAGTTCGGCCGCGTTCTTTTTCTTGAGTTCTTTCAGGTGCATATTGCTGGATTCCGAATGGAAAAATAGTGTCGGCCGGCGGATCGATGGGCTTGGGGAAAGCAGATCCGGGCATGCGAAAAGGGCTCGCCGCCCCGTTGCCGGAACACCGCTTAAATAGGCGCAGTGCGCCGCGCGGTCAACGGATCATCTGTCAGACCGGATGCCGCGCACGCCGGATCGAGTCACTTGCCACCGGGAACCTCTTCCCGGCCCGCCTGCTGCATGGCGTTGCCAAGATCCGTCAGTTCCTTCCCCTTGGCCATCATTTCGGCACCGCAGCGCTTTGCCTCCTCGGGCAAACCCTTGAGATAGGACGGGGATTGCAGGAGTTCCGTCAGACTATCCTGCAGGTGGAATTCCGGCTCGTGTCCTTCGATGCGGCCAAGGTAGAACATCATCGCACCGGTTATCCCGGCCTGTTCTCCCGCGCTCATCTCTTCATTCCGGGATGCGGCAATAGCAAAGACGCCGATGCATCGTAGATCCTGCTCGACAGAAGGATCCATCGCAGCAAGCGCAACCGAGGCAAGAAGGGCAATCATCCCGGCAATACCTCAGAACGGTTTGACGACGACGAGAACCACGATAACGGCCGCGGCAAGCCCGGGGATTTCATTGAGCAGGCGCAGCTTCTTGCCCGTCAGCGGGCGCTGTCCCTTGGCCAGTTTTTTCGCATAGCCCACCAGCCAGCCGTGATAGCCAGTAAGGCCCAGCACGAACAACAGCTTGGCGTGCAGCCAGGGTTCGCTCCAGAAGTTCATCGCCGTGGCCAGCGCGACGCCGAAAAGCCAGACCATGATCAGCGAGGGAGTCAGGATGATCTTGCGCAGCTTGGCTTCGCGATCAATCCAGCGCGCCTCCTCGGCCGAACCGGGCTCTGATTCCTGATGATAGACGAAATAGCGCGGCAACATGAACAGGCCGGCCATCCAGAAGATCACGAAGATGATGTGCCCGGCTTTCAGCCAGAGATAGGTCGTCAGCAAGATCTGCTCCATGAGGTCACCCTACAGGCGCCCGCCCCTTGGCGCCGGTTCGCCCCTGTCTGTGGTTATCGGTTTCGTTTCAGTGTTCCCACGCCCGTACTTTTGCCAGAAGACGCTCGACGTTTTCAATCGGCGTATGCTGGCCAATGCCGTGGCCAAGATTGAAAACGTGGGGACGTCCCGCAAAGGCATCAAGCACGCGGCAGGTCTGATCGTCGAGTTCGTCCCCGCCTGACAGCAAGATAAGCGGATCGAGATTGCCCTGCACCGGCAGCCCCTCGGGCAGGGTGCTTGCAGCCCAGAGCGGATCGATGGTTTCATCCACACCCACGGCATCGACGCCGGTTTCGCGGGCATAGGCGGCCAGTTTCTCCCCGGAACCCTTGGGGAAGCCGATCACCGGTACTTGCGGATGGCGCTCCTTCAGCGCCGAGACGATCGCGGCGTTGGGTGCGATCACCCACTTTTCGAACTGGGCGGGCGCAAGACTTCCCGCCCATGAATCGAACAGCTGGACCGCTTCGGCGCCCGCTTCGATCTGGCCGCACAGATAGTCCACAGTCACTGCGATCACGCTTTCGATGACTGCTCCGAAGGCTTGCGGATCACGGTATGCCATCGCACGCGTCTCGTGCTGGTCGCGGCTGCCCTCGCCTGCCACCATGTACGTTGCGACAGTCCACGGCGACCCTGCGAAACCCAGCATGGTTTTATCCACATCCAGCGAAGCCCGCACTTTCCGGACGGTTTCATAGATCGGAGAGAGCCGCTCCGGCACTGCGGTGAGCCCGGCCAGTGCGTGATCGACCAGCCTCGGCGACAATTTGGGTCCCTCGCCTGCCAGGAACTGGAGATCCTGCCCCATGGCATAGGGAACGATCAGGATATCGGAAAACAGGATGGCCCCGTCGAAGCCGAAACGACGGATCGGCTGCAAGGTGATCTCGGCTGCCGCGTCGGTATCGTAGACGAGCGCGAGGAAGCCGCCCTTCTCTGCCCTGAGTGCCCGGTACTCGGGAAGATAGCGTCCAGCCTGGCGCATGAGCCAGACGGGCCGCTTGCTGGAATTTTCGCCACGTAGCGTGTTCAGGAGAAGGCCGGGCATCGCGTTTCGGGTCCGATCAAAAAAATAAAAGATAATTTATATAAAGGATTATGGAGTCTGTTGGCCCTGTGGATATCGGGGATGAGCGCGCCTTGCCCGATTTGTCCCGTCATGAACAGGGTGAAGTGCGCCATACGACTCTCAGGTCCTGCTCGGTCAAGGAAAGGTTGTTCGCCTTGTCCACAGGGTGTGGAATGCACTTCCGGCCTGTCCATAATCCTGCCTGTGGAATGCCGTTATCGGGCAGGAAATCCGCATCGGAAGTTCTCCATCGGTTGTCACCGGATTGCTCCCGTGGTTTATGCCAGAAGATATCCACAAGCGGTCCAGACCCCACTTTATGGCGCGATTTAACCTGCATCTCCTTTCGGATTCCACCGGTGAAACGCTGGAGATGATCGCCAAGGCTGCGCTGGCCCAGTTCGACGATTCCGACGTATTGCGACACTTCTGGCCAATGGTGCGCTCGCAGCAGCATCTCGACCGGATCATGGGGGAAATCGCGTCCAATCCTGGACTCGTCTTCTTCACGCTGGTGAACGAGGATACGCGCGGACGGCTGGAAGAGCGCTGTCAGGTGCTGGGCCTGCCCGCGATTGCTGTGCTCGATGGCGTGACTGACGCGCTCGAGGCGCACCTTGGGCAGGAAGCCAAGGGCCGGCCGGGTCGCCAGCACAAGCTAGACGATGCCTATTTTGCGCGCGTCGATGCCATTCAATATACCATTGCGCACGACGATGGCATTGCCTGGGAAGAGTGGGAGGACGCTGACATCGTTCTTGCGGGTGTCTCGCGCACCAGCAAGACGCCAACCAGCATCTATCTCGCCAACCGTGGGTACAAGGTGGCCAATATTCCCATCGTTGTGGAAAGTCCGCCGCCCTCTGCCTTGTTCGGCCTCAGGCGCCCGATGGTGGTGGGACTGACGACGGCTTCCGACCGCCTGATTCAGGTCCGCCGCAACCGCCTGCTGTCGCTGAGCCAAGCGCCCGACACGGATTACGTCCAGTCGGAGAAGGTAGAGAGCGAACTCAAATATGCGCGGCGCATGTTTGCGGACAATTCCTGGCCCGTGATTGACGTGACGCGCCGGTCGATCGAGGAGACCGCCGCCGCCATCATCAATCTGTACAATGAGCGCCGTGCGGCCGGGGCTCAGGGACAAGTCGGTCCCAAACCGATCTGATCCGCCTTATTCCGGAAATGACTTCGATGATCGTTCTTGCCTCTCAAAGCGCTTCGCGCCGTGCCATGCTGGAAGCTGCCGGCATTCCATTTCGTGCGCAACCCGCCAATGTCGACGAACGACGCATCGAGACGGGTCTGGGCGAGGCTCCGGCAGAGGTCATCGCTCTTGAACTGGCGAGGGCCAAGGCGCTGGCAGTCTTTGCGCCGGGTGAAATCGTGCTGGGCAGTGACTCTCTGGTCTCCTGCGGTGGCCGACGGTTCGACAAGCCTGCTTCGCGCGATCAGGCGGCAGAACATCTCCACTTCTTTTCGGGCAAGGTCATGGAATTGCACAGCGCGGCAGCGCTGGTGCGCGATGGCGAAGTTCTCTGGGCTGAACCGGCGCTGGCGCGGCTGCATGTCGCGGCCTTGTCCGATCATTTCATTGAGTCCTATCTCGAAGCGGAATGGCCCGAGGTTTCCGGATGCGTAGGTGTGTTCCGGATCGAAGGGCGCGGAGTGCAACTGTTCGACCGGATCGAGGGCGATTACTTCACAATCCTTGGCATGCCGCTGCTGATGGTGCAGGCGGCGCTGCGCAGGATGGGAGTGTTGTCGCAGTGACCATGCCTTACGCCGAAGTGATCGGCGATCCGATTGCCCAGTCAAAGAGCCCGGCGATCCACAACTTCTGGCTGGAGAAGCTGGGTATTGCAGCAGATTACCGCCACTGTCTCGTCAAGTTGGAGGGTCTTGGAGAGTATCTCGCGGCACGGCGGGCCGATCCGGACTGGCGCGGGTGCAATGTTACCATGCCGCACAAGCTTGCGATTATCCCGCTGCTCGACCGGTTGGATCCGCTCGCGGCCCGGATCGGCGCTGTCAACACGGTGGTGCGCGAAGCCGACGGAACGCTGACGGGGTATAACACCGATGCGCCTGGTTTTCTCGAACCCTTGCAGGGCGACCTCGACAAGACGCACCTGTTTCGCATGGCCCGGGTATTGGGCACCGGCGGTGCGGCCCGTGCGATCGTGGCGGCGCTGGCGCGGGAAAACTTCGTGATCGTGCTGGCCGGGCGCGATCCGGCCAAGGCGCAGGCCATGCTCGACGAACTGGCGGCGGGCACCGACCATCATGCCATCGACCTTGCGCACTTCTGCGATCCCACAGATTTCGCATTCGATGATCGCGAAGGCTGTTTCGATCTGATCGTGAATGCCAGCCCGCTGGGCATGACCGGGCAGCCGCCGCTGGCTTTCGACTTCAGCCATGCTCCGCCCGGCAGTGTGGTCTATGACATCGTCACCAGTCCGCTCGACACCGCGTTCCTGCAGGCCGCGCGTGGGGCGGGCTTTGCGACGGTCGATGGCCTTTCGATGCTGATCGGGCAGGCGGACATCGCCTTTGCCCACTTTTTCGGCCGGAAGCCGCCGCGCGAGCATGATGAAGCGCTGCGCAGGCTGATCCTGTCATGAGTGGCTCGAAGATCCTTGGCCTCACTGGCTCGATCGGCATGGGCAAGTCGACGGTCGCGGGCATGATGCGCGAACTCGGCGTGCCGGTGTTCGACGCCGACGCCGCAGTCCATGTTCTGCAGGGTCCGGGCGGTGTGTTGTTGGGGGAAATCGAGTCGGCTTTTCCCGGAACGACCGGGCCAGATGGTGTCGACCGGCAAAAGCTCGGCGCGGCCGTTTTCGGCGACAAGGACAAGCTCGCGCGACTCGAGGGAATCGTCCACCCTGCCGTTGCGGAGATGCGCCGTGCGTTTCTGCGGGAAAACGCGGAGGTGCCGCTGATCGTTTTCGATATCCCGTTGCTCTATGAAAAAGGGGGTCATGAAGGACTCGATGCCGTGGCGGTGGTGTCCGCTCCGGCAGAGGCACAGCGCGAGCGCGTGCTGGCCAGGCCCGGCATGACCGTGGAAAAATTCGAACGGATTCTGGCACTTCAGGTGCCCGATGCGGAAAAACGGGCCCGGGCCGATTATGTCATCGACACCGGCGGCTCGCTGGACGAGACCCGCCAGCAGGTTGCCGTCATCGTAAAGGCGCTGGGCCGGGCAGAATAATCGCCCGCAGGCTCTTGCACAGGGGCCGATGCAGGCAGATATGGGTAGAGATGCGAGAGATCATCTTCGATACCGAAACGACCGGTTTCGACCCCAAAAGCGGGGACCGAATGGTGGAAATCGGCTGCATCGAAATGGTCAACCGGGTGCTGACCGGCCGGACCTACCACGCCTATTTCAATCCCGAGCGTTCGATGCCCGCCGAGGCCGAGGCCGTGCATGGGCTGTCTGACGCGTTCCTGGCTGATAAGCCCCTGTTTTCCGAATGCGCGCAGGAATTTCTCGAGTTCATCGAGGACAGCCCGATGGTCGCGCACAACGCCGGGTTCGACTTCAACTTCATCAATGCCGAACTGAAGCTCTGCGGGTTGCCCGAGGTGAGCCGCGACCGGATGGTCGATACCGTGGCGCTCGCCAAGGTCCGTCATCCAGGCGCCAAGCTTTCACTCGATGCCCTGTGCACCCGCTACGGCATCGATCGCAGCCATCGCACCAAGCACGGCGCCCTGCTCGACTCCGAGCTGCTTGCGCAGGTCTACGTTGAATTGCGTGGCGGCCGGCAGATCGGCCTGGAGCTGGTCGCGGAAAATACCGAAATCGTGACGGAAATCAAAGTCTTCACAAAAAAGGACCGTATTTACCGTCAGGCGCGTCCCCACGCGCCCACCGAAGAGGAAAGGGTCGCTCATGCGGAATTCCTCAAGTCGGTCGATACCCCGCTCTGGGGTGCCTAGAGCAACTAGTACGAGGAGAAATCGCTCATGGACATTCGCGTCTCCGGTCATCAGATCGAAACTGGTGAAGCCCTTCAGATCCACGCCAGCGAGCGACTGACGTCGATCATCGAAAAGTACTTCAGCAAGGCCCTGTCCTCGCATGTGACGTTCGGGCGCGCTCCCGCCGGCGCGTTCCGGTGCGATATCATCATGCATGTCATGCAGAACCTGGTGCTCAAGGGCACCGGACTGGCTCAGGATGCCCATCTCGCGCTCGATCAGGCCGCCGAGAAGATCGACAAGCAGTTGCGCCGCTACAAGCGCCGCCTGAAGGACCGGCACGAACAGGCCGCCCACGCGATGTCGGTGGAGGATGCCGCCTTTGAACAGGCCGCCTACACCATCTTCGAGGAAACTCCGGCTGAGCACGAGGACGAGCTTGAGGCCGATGCCCCGGTCGTCATCGCCGAAACGCGTGTGGACGTGCCCGAGGCCACCGTTTCCGACGCAGTCATGATGCTGGATTTGCGCAACACGACGGCGCTGTTCTTCAAAAATGCTGGCACTGGACGGCATAATATGGTTTATCGCCGCGGCGACGGGTCGATCGGCTGGGTTGAACCGCACTGACGCCTACTTCGGCGTGACATACTTCTGATCGGAGGAGAAAGAAAAACCCCCGGTTTTGCCGGGGGTTGGGGGCATTTATAAATTGAAAACCGATCAAATCCTAGAATTAGATTCGAAATGAGTGGTCTTTTCACGCTGTTGCCCGAAGCCGTGATCACGGCGAGCGCAGACAGCAAGGACATCATTCTGGGACAGCTCGCGGTGCTTTTTGGCGAGGTCTATGACCTTGACCGCGACAAGGTTCTGGAACGTATCGTCGAGCGCGAAGAGCTTGGCAGTACCGGCTTCGGGCGCCGGATCGCGATCCCCCATGCCCGTATCCCAGGCCTTGGCCGCCCGGTTGCCGCTTTCATGCGCCTCGAATCAGCGGTGGAATTTGATTCTGCCGACGGCATGCCGGTCGATCTCGTGTTCGGGTTGCTGTCGCCAGAAGGCGCCGGCGCCACGCATCTCCATGCTCTGGCAGCGATTTCGCGGATGATGCGGGATGAGCGCATGCATGAAGCGCTGTTGGCCGCGCCCGGCTCCGAGGCCCTCTACAGCCTGCTTTGCAACGTCATCGATCGCGATGTCGCCTGATTCAGCGCCGGGCGTGGTGCCGAAAGAATCCGGAGCCAGCCTGCATTGGCGTGCGCTGGAGGGGCTCTACGCATCCGCGCCGATCAACCACAAGTTCCGTTCCTCACTGGAGATCTTTGGCGAAGGGCTTTCGCGCATCACTTTCGTTGTGGAACCCGATTGTTTCCATGCAGCGGGCGCAGCGCATGGCACGATCTATTTCAAGATGCTGGATGATGCCGCATTCTACGCAGCGAACACGCTGGTGACCGACCGGTTCCTGCTGACCACCTCTTTCAACCTGCACCTCAGCAAGCCCATCAAGGGCGGCACAATCGTGGCGGAGGGGCGCTGGGTCAGCGGCCGCCGGCGGGTGCTCGTGGCTGAATCGCGGTTGGTCGATGAGGAAGGCGACGAAGTCGGCCGCGGAACCGGTACGTTCATGCGCTCGCGCATCGCTCTTTCCGGCCTGCCGGGCTATTCCGGGCCTCAGACGGCGTCCTGAGTGATGGACGCTCGGCTTCCGGCACATCTTGAAGTTGCGGCGATGATCCGGGCGGTAGAGGTGGCCGGCGGGTTTGCAATGATAGTTAACAAAGGCGAGCGTGACGCCGGGACGATCATGGTCGTGACCACGGAAAAGGGCGAAAACTCACAGGCTTACGAGCGCATGCCGCAGATTGACGGCACTCGACAATGGCAATGCGTAAAGAAGCAAGATACTGAAAATAAATACGAATTTTCAGATTATCTAAGTCGCCGCAGGGATCAGGACCCCGATCTGTGGATCGTGGAGCTCGACATCGCACAGGGCGAACGGTTCATCGGCCTCAATTAACTTTTCCGGTTGACTTGCAAGCTTTGCAAGCTATGGGCGCCTTCGCAAACGCGCAGGCGGCATGGGAAGCATTCCGGCTTTCCGGCTAGCACGCAGACGGGGGACTATCGGCAGGCCCGGACGTGATCATGATGCCCGGAGGGGTTTCACGTTTCAGCCTGTGTCGGATGGGTTCACCGCATTTGATCAAGATGTAATGCGAACCAAGGTTCAGTGGGCCAGCGCGATTGCGCTCGCCGCTACGGTACTTGCTACTTTGTTTGGCGCCCAGGGTTCGGGCGCGGCCGCCTCGGATATGCTTCCGGTACCGGCCCAACAGGAATCCGCAGTGACATTCGTTTCCGAGCCGGTCGTGCAGGCAGTTGCTTCCGACAATGGCGAGCGCGCAACGGATGACACCACTGCTCAGGAAGGCGTCGAAGAGAATTCCGACGTGGCTTCCCTGGCCGAACTCGTGGCCGAGCAGGATATGCCCGGGACTTTGAGCCGGGAAATGCGCTGCCTTGCCGGCGCCATCTATTTCGAGGCGCGCGGTGAGACGCTGGAAGGCCAGCTTGCTGTTGGCCGCGTGATCATCAACCGTGCGGCGTCGGAGAAGTTCCCGGACAGCTATTGCGGCGTGGTCTTGCAGCGCTCGCAGTTTTCGTTCGTCCGTGGCCATGCGATGCCCTCTGTGCGGGAGCATTCCGCCAGCTGGCAGCAGGCCGTGGCAATTGCCCAGATCGCCCGCGACGGCAGCTGGAAGAGCCCTGCTAAGGGGGCCCTGTTCTTCCACGCGACCCGCGTGTCGCCGAACTGGCGGCTGACCCGGGTCGGCCGGATCGACAACCACATTTTCTATCGTTGAGGGAAACGGGCGGAACTGTTGAAAGTTCCCGCCTGTTTTCAGTCTCGGAGCTCGACCCAGACGGGGGCGTGATCACTCGCCTTTTCCCGCCCGCGATGCGCCTTGTCGACACCACAGGCAGCAAGGCGGTCGGCGAGCTCTGGCGAAAGCAGAGCGTGATCGATGCGAAACCCGTGATCGCGTTGCCAGGCGCCCGCCTGATAGTCCCAGTAGGTCCACACGCCGCCCGCAGGGTTGTGTGTGGCAATTGCGTCGGTCCAGCCATCGCCCAGCAGTCGGAAATAGGCATCGCGCGATTCCGGCTGCATGAGGGCATCAGAAGCCATGGCCTGCGGTGACCAGACATCGCGGTCGGTCGGGATCACGTTGAAGTCGCCGGTGACGATCGCCGGCACTTCCTCGGCCCTGATGGCGGCCATGCGGTCGCGCAGGCGCTTCATCCAGCGCAGCTTGTAGTCGAATTTCGGGCCGGGCACCGGATTGCCGTTGGGCAGATAGATGCACACCACGCGCAGGCCGAAGACATTGGCTTCCAGATAGCGCGAGTGATCGTCCTCGGGCTCGCCATCGAGCCCGCGCTGCACTTCCTCGGGCATTTCCCCGTCGGCAAGGATCGCGACGCCGTTGAAGCCCTTCTGGCCGTGCCAGATGCCCTTGTAGCCCAGCTTTTCGAACTCGGCGATCGGGAAGCCTTCGTCCTGCGACTTGATCTCCTGCAGGCAGGCGACCGCGGGACGGGTCTCCTCGAGCCATTCAAGCAGGCGGGGAAGGCGCGCCTTGACCCCGTTGATGTTGAACGAGGCGACCTTTGTCACACCGAGAAGCTCGATCCGCAGCCGCACCCTGCCGCTGCATTCGGGTTTTCGACCTTGAAGGCCGCACCGCCCAGCGACTCGACGAAGTCGACCACGCAACCGTTGACGAGATCGAGGCTTGAAGGATCGACCACCAGCCGCACGCCATCGGTTTCGGCAATCATGTCATCCGGTTCGGGTGTGTCGGCCAAACCGAACTTGTACTGAAAGCCCGAACACCCGCCGCCTTCGACCGACAGGCGCAGGATCGCGGGTTTTCCCTGCTTTTCTGCAATCGCCGCCACGCGGGCTGCAGCGGAAGGGCTGAGTGTGAGGTTTTGCTGGTCCATGCCCGGGATGTAAGCGCCCCTGCCCCGTGCGGCAACCCGGGAGCGGACCAGCTTTCTGCTGTTGCCAGACGGGCTCAGGCCATCTGGATATAATCGCGCATCGCGGCGGCTTCGGATTCGATCTTGTCGATCCGGTGCTTCACGAGATCGCCGATCGAGACGAAACCGATCATTTCGCCGTCTGCCACGACGGGAAGATGGCGGATACGCCGGCGCGTCATCAGCGACAGCGCCGCCATGACGGAGGTCTCCGGGTCGACCGTGACGGCCGGTGCCGTCATGATCTCGCCAACTGGCTTTGCCAGCATGTCGGGACCGAATTCACGCAAGCGGTAGATCACGTCACGTTCGGAGAAGATGCCGGCGATCTTTCCGTTTTCCATCACCGGCAGCGCGCCGATGCGGCGTTCGGCGAGAATACCGGCGGCATCACGCACACAGGTGGACACATCGCAGGTCAGAACGGCGTCACGGCCTTCAATAAGGCGGCCAATGGTCATTGTCGTACTCTCCCTGTTTTTGCTTGGACCTGTACCCAAAGGTGCAGGCTGGCTGAGAATACCACAGAGGGCGCGTATCCGCCACTTCGTCCGATGGCGTAACTGCCTCTTGCGAGGCGGGAGCAAAGCTCTCACATGGACTCGCGATGATACCCTCCTCTCCCCTTGAAGACCCCGAGAAGGCCGCGCACGCCTGGGCGCGCTATCTGCGCATCATGCGCTGGATGATGGTGCTAACCGTGGGACTGGTCGCGGCGGCAGTGATCCTGCTTTACCGCTCCAACGGAATGGTCTCGATCCACTTCTACATCGCGACCGCGCTCGGCATCGGTTTCACGATGCTGCTGACTTCGGCGCTGATGGGACTGGTGTTCCTCTCGAGCGGGACCGGTCACGATGAATGCATCATTGATCCGCTGGAAGAAGAGGATTCGCGCCGCTAGGGGCGACTCCTCAATCCGGTTTGGGACGGAGCCGGTATTCTTCGACAGGTTTTCCGCCGATCAGGTGCTGTTGGATGATCTTTTCCAGCACTTCTTCGGTGCAGGAGTGATACCAGACGCCATCAGGCCAGACGACCGCCACCGGGCCGGCGAAGCAGATTCGCAGGCAGTCGGCCTTGGTACGGGCAACTCCGCCTGCACCATCGAGTCCGAGCTGTTTCAGGCGCTTTTTCAGATATTTCCATGCCGCCTGCCCTTTGTCGGGAGCGCAGCATTCGCCTTTTTGTGGTTCCGCGCAGATGAAGATGTGCCGCTGGATTTCGTCCCCACCGGCCTTGGCCAGCGCCTCGCGGGCCTGCGCGATTTCCTTTTCGGTGCCGGTCACGGGCGGAGCATCCAGGGTTCGACCGAGGCTGCGAAGGATTCGGGGAACGGTACAGGGCCGTCAGGGCCTACCATGACCAGCACCGTGCGTGCGAAGACCAGCGGTTTGCCTTTCTGGGTCCCGACCTGGACGATCTGCTGGCTGGTGCGCCCTATGCGCTCCAGAGCCGCGGAAACATTGATGGGATCAGGGTAATTGGCCTCGCCGATATATTCGATGGCGATGCTTGCGACCATCGTGGTCGATCCCGGCAACAAACTGCGATAGTCCGTTTGCCGTCCGAGCCGGATGCGCGCATCTTCAAGGATGCCTGCCATCGCGACATTGTTGACGTGCATGTTGATGTCGAGATCGCCGAAACGCGGTTCAATGGTGCAGGTAAAGGGATAGCGTGCAAGATCAAGCAACGCAGGATCGGGTTTGGCCATACAGGGCGAAGTAGGGTGGGTGGCCCGGCAGGTCCAGCCCGGAAATCGAACGAATCAGCCCTTCTTGCCGACGATCCGCGCGATTTCGGCGGCGACCAGACGCTCCACCATGGGGGGAAGGTTCTTGTCGAGCCATTCGGCGAGGGCCGGACGCAGCAACTCGCGCGTAAGCCCTTCGAGCGACGTTTCACCCGACCGGACGATCTGCGGCGGCATCCTGGGCTCTGACAGCACGGCCAGTGCGGCGAGCGATTCGCGCATCGAGTTGCACACGCGATCACCAATCAGCGCCGGTTCGGCATCGTGTTCAACGGCTTCGGCCTCGACTTGTGCGGTCTCGCCCAGTTCAAGGACGTCGTCATCTTCCGCAGCGTCTTCAGTGATGCTTTCGTCGACGACGCGTTCGTCCTCAATGACACCTGCGCCCATGCCAAAGGTTCTACGGCGCTGGCGTTCGAACTGGGCACCAGTACGATTGTCGCGGGCAATGACATGCTTGATCGACTGGAGAATCTCCTCGACCGAAGGCTCACCGTTCTGACGCATTCCCACATTCCCCTGCCTGGCCCATTCAGGCGCAAATACCCTGATGCCGAATCAGGGTGTTGCTTGCTGCCCGGAAATGTCTCCCTCCTGCACCGGTGAGTCAATGGTGCGGGTCGATTTTGCGACCGGGGCCGGATCATTCTCCCAGTCAAAGATCTTGCCGCGCACCCGTTCGTAATTGACTTCGGGATCGTAGAGGATGTCGCTGTCGAGGTTGAGATCGCGTGCTTCGGCCTTGCCCATGGCGGCAAGCAGGTTGAACCCGGCGACGTAGGCGTTGCGGCGGGCCGTTACTAGCCGGACCTGCGCGTTCAGCGATTCCTGTTCGGCATTGAGGATGTCGAGGATCGTGCGATTGCCGACCGAGTTTTCCGCCCGCACGCCCTCAAGGCTGAGCGCTGCGGCATCGACCGCGACTTTGGAGGAGCGGATCACGTCGTTCGCGGCGATCCACGAACTGTAGGCGGAGCGAACTTGTGCGATTACCCCGCGTTCGGCGGCGATCTCGTTCTCTAGGGCTGCGGACGCCTGGGCCTGGGCCTGCCGGCGTTGTGCCGCGGGCAACCCGCCCTGGAAGATCGGAATCGTGATCTGCGCGCCTGCCTGCGCCGAAGTGTCGGTCTGGGCGACGAGATTGTGGTTCACGCCGCCCAGGGTGTCGAGGTAGTTGTTGTAGGTGCCGCTGGCATAGAGGCTCACGCGCGGCAGACGCCCCGCGCCCGCCACGTCGATGTCCTTGTTGGCGGCCTTGGCCTGCTCCCGTGCGGCGATCAGGTTGGGATTGCTGTCGAGCGCAATCTCGACCGCTTCCTCAGGAGAGGCGGGCAGGTTGGGCAGCGGCGGCGGCGCTTCGAGTGTTTCCGGCGCCTTGCCGACCAGCTGGATGTAGGCTTCGCGGGCTGTGGCAAGATTCGCTTCGGCGGCGCGCGCATCGCTTTGCGCGACGGCGAGACGCGACTGCGATTGCGCAACGTCGGTGCGGGTCACGTCACCGATCTCGAAACGATCGCTGGTAGCCTGAAGATTGACCTGAAGAACGTCCACGTTCTTGCGGTTGAGCCCGACGATGGCTTCGTTCTGGATGACGTCCATGTAGGCGGCGACAACCGCCGTGAAGGTTTCGCTTTCGGAGCCGCGCAAGCTGGCCTGACCGGCTTCCACGCGGAATTTGGCCGCTTTGACCCGGTTCTTCACGGCGCCGCCGGAATAGACCGGCACACCCAGATCGGCGCCGGCCGTAATCAGCCGTTCCGGGGCCGTGAACGAGGTCGCGCTCTGCTTCAGGAACTCTGTGTATGCAGCATCGGTGCTGACGCTGGGCAAGCCCGAGGCGCGGGCGATCGGCACGTTCTCGTCGACGCCGCGCTGCTGGGCGCGGGCGGCCTGGAGCGAAGGGTTGGTCTGATAGGCGAGAATCAGCGCATCGCGCAGTGTGTCTGCATGCGCGGGCGCCGTGGCGATGAACAAGGTGGCACTGGCCAGCAAACCGGCCCGACCTGCGAACCGGGTCACGCTCAGAAGCTCCAGCGTTTCGGGGCAGTAAATTCGGGCAGGGCGGGAATGCCAAGCTCGGCGAGCGGCAAAAGCGAGACCGCACCGGCCGTCTTGCAGCCAGTGGCGAGGCGGCTGACGCCGCGTACCATGAGGCCGGTCACGATGCGGCCGCCTTCGGCCATTTGGGCACCAATGGCTTCGGGAAGTTCTTCCACCGCTCCGTCGATGATCACCAGCGAGTAACCGCCTTCGCCGGTCATGCCGGTGGCTGCCGCGGGATCAACCGAGTCGAGTGAACCGGCCAGCGGGCGCAGCAGTGCGGCAAGGTAGCCCTGACCATCGCCGACAAGCAGAACCTTGTCCGCCTTTTCCAGGGCAGCTTCCGCCAGCATCTTGCCGTGCACCAGCGGAGCGGCGAGGAAGCGGCCGTTCGCGAGCGGGATGGCCCGGTCGATATAGGCCGCATCACGCATCGCTTCAGGAACAAAGTCTTCACGGGCCACGCCGGTCATCGCTGCAAGAACCCAGGGTTCGTTGACGCCGCTGGTGCGCAGCTGGCTGACGATCATGGCATGGCGGGCGGCGGACATGTCGGCGGACCGTTCCTCGGTCAAGGTCATCTGGTGCAATTCCCTCATGCATCGCGGGTAACACGCCGGAGCGCATCGAAAATCCGCAAGGACAGCATTTATGCGGGCCTTCTAGGCGAAGGCGCCTGCAAGGCCAAGGGCTTTGACGATACCTTCGTCGATCCATTCAAGCACTTTGACGATGGATCGCCTGCGGCCTATGGGGGCGGCGCGAAATTCACGTGATCCGCCTAACCCGGGAGCGCATTGTCCATGGCCGAAATGGTGACCATCCGCGAAGACGACCTGATCGAGAGTGTCGCCGACGCCCTGCAATACATCAGCTATTACCACCCGATGGATTACATCCGTGCGCTGGGTGAAGCCTATGAGGCCGAGCAGGGTCCTGCCGCCAAGGACGCGATCGCGCAGATTCTCACCAACAGCCGTATGTGCGCCGAAGGGCATCGCCCGATCTGCCAGGACACCGGCATCGTCAACGTGTTCATCGAATGGGGCCAGAACTGCCGCCTCGAGTCTGATCGCTCGCTTCAGGACGTGGTCGATGAAGGCGTGCGCCGCGCCTACAACAATCCCGAGAACAAGCTGCGCGCCTCTGTTCTCGCCGATCCTGCCTTCACCCGACGCAACACCAAGGACAACACGCCTTGCGTGCTGTCGGTCAGCATGGTGCCGGGCTCGAAAGTCTCGGTCGACGTCGCTGCCAAGGGCGGCGGTTCGGAGAACAAATCCAAATTCAAGATGATGAACCCGAGCGATTCGATCGTCGACTGGGTGATCGAGATGCTGCCGCAGATGGGTGCCGGCTGGTGCCCGCCGGGCATGCTGGGCATCGGCATCGGCGGCACCGCCGAGCACTGCGTGAAGCTCGCCAAGCAGAGCCTGATGGACCCGATCGACATGGGTCAGCTCAAGGCGCGCGGCCCGCAGAACGACATCGAGGCGCTGCGCATCGAGATCTTCGACAAGGTCAACGCACTGGGCATCGGCGCGCAGGGACTGGGCGGGCTTTCGACCATCCTCGACGTCAAGATCATGGACTGGCCATGCCACGCTGCGGGCAAGCCGGTGGCGATGATCCCCAACTGTGCCGCGACCCGCCACGCGCACTTCACGCTCGATGGTTCGGGCCCGAAGTACCTCGAAAAGCCCAACCTCGCCGACTGGCCCGAGGTCGAGTGGAAGCCTAGCAAGGAAGCGATCCGCGTCGATCTCGACACGCTGACTCCCGAAATCGTCAAGAGCTGGAAGCAGGGCGACCGCCTGCTGCTCAACGGCAAGATGCTGACCGGCCGCGACGCCGCGCACAAGCGCATCCAGGACATGCTCGCCAAGGGCGAGGAGCTGCCGGTCGATTTCAAGGGCCGCGTGATCTACTACGTTGGCCCGGTCGATCCGGTGCGCGACGAAGTCGTCGGCCCGGCCGGCCCGACCACCGCGACGCGCATGGACAAGTTCATGGACATGATGCTCGATCAGGGCTTGCTGGCCTGCATCGGCAAGTCCGAACGCGGCCCTGCAGCGACCCAGTCGATCGCCAACCACCAGTCCGCCTATCTCATGGCGGTCGGCGGTGCGGCTTATCTTGTCGCGCGCGCGATCAAGGAAGCCAGGGTCGTCGGGTTCGAGGATCTGGGCATGGAAGCGATCTACGAATTCACCGTGCAGGACATGCCGGTGACCGTGGCGGTCGATTCGGAAGGCAAGAATGTCCACCAGCTGGCTCCACTGGTGTGGCAGGAAAAGATCGCGAAGGAAGGCCTGCTCGCCTGAGCACCGGCCTTCCTGATCGACGAAGGGCATATGCGCGCCGACCGGAAGGCTGGCGCGCAGCCCGGCATTCGCGATAAGCGAAGCGTTCATGATTGATGAAGCCGACACTCCGCGCGTCTCTGCGCGCCTTGTGCTGCTGTCGCTGGCGGCGTTGTGGGCGTGCTATTTTATCGTGGCGACGTTGCGCGGGGCCTTCATGGGCTTCGACTTCGCCTGGCCGATTATCTCGCGCCGCCTGACGATCTGCATTCTTTCGATGCTGGTGATGGCTGCGGTCTGGCCGCTGCTGCAACTGCTGGATCGCAAGTCGGGGCCGGTGCGGCTTGCGGTGGTGCTGGTCGGAGCATTGCCGCTATCGCTGCTGCTCAGCATCATCAATGACGCGATCTTTTCCGATATCGACGTCACGCAGGCCTATGGCGACGAAAACGATGTGGCGGCTATCAAGGCCGGCAATGTCCGCATTTCGCGCGATGAAGCCGGTAATATCCTGGTCGACCTGCCGAAAGTGCCGCCGGCACCGCCTGCCCCTCCTCGCGTTGGTGATACTGCGGCGCCTGAGGAAACCGGCGAACCGGAACTGGCGACCAAGGGATCGGCGATCACGATTCACACCGGCTCGGTGCTGGGCCAGAGCTACGCTCGCTGGGCGGCGATCGCGGACAATGCGTTCGGACGCTATTTCCTCGTTCTGGCCTGGGCCGCGCTCTATTTCGCGCTGGCCAAGGCCGAGGATGCACGCGCGGCGGAGCGGCGCGAGGGCGAATACCGGCGCGCGGCCGAGGCGGCGGAGCTGCGCAGCCTGCGTTATCAGGTCAATCCGCACTTCCTGTTCAACACGCTGAACTCGCTCTCCGCGCTGGTCATGACAGGACGGCAGGAAGACGCGGAAGAGATGATCCAGACGCTTTCGACGTTCTACCGCCGGACGCTTTCAGGCGATCCGACCAACGATTTGCGGCTGGCGGACGAGATCGAATTGCAGAAACTCTACTTCGCGATCGAGGCCGTGCGCTTCCCCAATCGATTGCTGACGCGAATTGATGTTGACCCGGAAGCTGTCAATGCGATGGTGCCGGGCATGATCCTGCAACCGCTCGTCGAAAATTCGGTCAAATATGCCGTTGCGGCCACCCAGCGGCCGGTGACGGTGGCCATCAAGGCCCGCCGCGAAGGCGGACAGCTCGTCATTGCCGTCAGCGACGATGGGCCGGGCAAGGACCGTGGACCCAAGGCGGAAGGATGCGGCATCGGGCTCAACAACGTCCGTGACCGTTTGCGTGCTCGTTTCGGCCAGGCTGGAACCCTGACGTCCGGAAAGCGGCCCGATGGCGGCTTCGAGACGGTTCTGCGCATGCCGCTGGAGCGCGGCCTTGTCTGAGATTGCACCGGCTGCGCCGCCCGAATTGAGCGCCCTGCGCGCGCTGATCGTCGATGACGAACCGCTTGCGGTCGAACGGATGCAGGTGATCTGTGCCCGGATCGATGGCGTCACCGTCGTCGGCACGGCCAGCGACGGCGAAGCGGCGTTGCGGCTGGTCGATGCGCTTACGCCGGATCTCCTGCTGCTCGACCTGACGATGCCGGGAACTGACGGACTTACTGTGGCCCGGCAACTCTCCGGCCGGGAAAATCCCCCTGCGGTGATTTTCGTGACCGCGCATGACGAGTTCGCCGTCGAGGCGTTCGATCTCGATGCCATCGACTATGTCCTCAAGCCTGTGGCGCCGGACCGCCTGGAGCGCGCCGTCAGCCGCGTTGTCGCGCGCCGGGGCCAGCGAACGGAATTGTCGAGCCAGTGGCTTTCGGAGTTCTGGGTGCCGCACCGTTCGGAACTGGTGCGCGTGCCCGCGCAAGACGTTCAGCGGATCGACGCGGAGAGGGATTACGTGCGGTTGCACGTGAACGGGCAGAGCTTTCTCCTGCTCCAGACTATCACCGGTCTGGAAGAGCGGCTCGATCCGCAGCAGTTCATTCGCATTCACCGCAGCTGCATCGTGCGCCGGGACTATGTTTCCGGCCTCAAGCACGAGGGTCTGGGCGTCTGGTCCGTCGAGACCGGTGATGGAGAGACCTTGCGGATCGGCCGCACCTATCTGCCGGCCGTTAAAAAAATGGCGGGCCGTTAAGCCCGCCAGTTTTTTTCCGGGTTTATTTTTTAGGGACCTGGAAAAACCGGTGAAGGGAAGGAGGCCACGTCCTTCCTGAGTATCAGCCACCCATGCGGCTTTCTTCACTGGCATTGTCGATGGCGGTGGCCATCACATCCTGCGCGCGGGCGGTGGCCTGCTTGTAGCAGGCGCGGGCCTGAGGGCTCGGCAGGCGCGACCCGGTGGTGTGCTGGTCCATGCCGCAGGCATTGCGGGCGGCGATGTCCAGGCGGCGTTCCAGCGTGTGCTGGCCTTCGGCCGTGGTCAGGTCGAGATCGGTATATTCCACGCGGACCTTGGTCTTCTCGGCGGCGAATGCCGGAGCGGTGGTCAGGGCGAGGCCAAGCAGGGCGGCGGCGATCGGGGCATTCTTGAACATGGTGATTTCCTCCTCTGGCGAGCCGTGCCGGGGGGTGCTTCCGGCTCGATGAGTGTGTTGTGCGCCACTCCTCCCCGCCATTCACGTGGAGGTCGATTGCCGGTCATCGACCCTCGACAAAGCGCAGGCGGGATGGACGAACGACATTTGTAGTCGACAAACGACATGCCCTTGTGGCGGTATCTGCACGGTCCGATTCGCTTGTGATTTGGTCCTTGCACGGCGGGTTCTGGTCAGGGGGAGGCTGGCGCGCTAGAAAAGAGACGATGCTGCCATTGCTCGTCGTTTTCTGTCTGGGTGTTTTCAACTTCGCCGCGCACAAGGCCGTGCTGGAAAGCGGGCATCCAATGCTGGCTCAGGTCCCCTGGTTGTTCAAGCCGCTGGGCGGCCGGCTGAGCCTGGTGGTCGAATTCGTCATGCTTCTCGGCGCGATGATCATGGCGGCTGCCGGATCGATGGGGTGGGCCTGGATCTATTTTCTCTACTCGGTGCTCAACGGCCTCTCTGCCTGGCTGATTTCGAGCGGCCGGGTCTAGCGGGAACTCCGCAGCGGATGACCGGTTTTTCTTCGCATGGAAGACTTGGATGACAACAGCGGCGTGCATGCCTGGCTCGTCTGCAATGCTGCCAGCGGCAGCAACGATGAAGAGGCCAGGGCGGGAGTGCAGTCCGCATTGGCCGAAGCGGGCTTTATGGTCGATCGCATCATAGCCTTTCCCGACGAACCATTGCCCGGACCAGCGGACCTGGACGCGGCCGGTGTCTCCATTCTCGCGGTGTTCACCGGGGATGGCTCGATTCATGAGGCTGTGGCGAATGTGGCCGGATGGCGCGGCGCGGTGCTGGTCTTGCCCGGCGGTACGATGAACATGCTGTCCAGGCGGATGCACGGCGACGCACAAGCGCCGGAGATAATTGCCCGCCTCGCAGGAGCGCCCTTGTGCCGCGTGCGTCCGCCGGTGATACGCACGCGCCATGGCACAGGGCTTACCGGGATTCTGGCCGGTCCCGGCACTATCTGGAACGAAGTTCGCGAGGCCATGCGCGCGGCCGATGTGCTGGAAATCGTTGCCACCACGCGCGAGGCGATCAGTCAATCCGCCAATGGTCCGAGGGTGGTGTGCGAGGAGGTCGACTGCGGGCGCGAGGAAGGCTATGCCGCGATCACTGTGACACCGCACGACGATGGCCTTGAAGCGAACGGCTACTATGCCGAATCGCTTGGCGACTACGCCGGGCAGGGGATTGCCCTGCTCAACCGCAACTTCCGCAACGGCCCGCACGATGAACTGGGTCGGCATGGCAAGATCCGGCTGGCATGCCCGGACGGCGAGCCCATGGGGCTGCTGATCGATGGCGAACCCTTCGATGGCGGTGCCGAAGAACTGTTCGAACCCGCGCTTTGCGAGGTCGATCTGGTGACGACGATCGATGCACGGTAAGGTTTCCGCGATGCCGCAACGCGCGCTCAGGCTGTTCCAGCTCAGCGACATTCACTTCGGGCTGGAAGACACGCGCGCGATTGCCTGGGCAAAAGAGTGCATTGTCCGCGAAAGGCCGGATGCCGTCGTCATTACCGGCGATCTCACGATGCGCGCGCGGCACCGGGAATTTCGCGCTGCCTGTAACTGGATCAATGCGCTCGACGTGCCGGTCACGGTCGAGGTGGGCAATCACGACATTCCCTACTTCAACCTCTACCAGCGCTTTTTCGCGCCTTACGACAGGTTTCGCGCGATCGAGAAGCTGGTCGAGACGGAGCTGGACCTGCCCGGTCTGGCGATCGTTCCGCTGCGCACGACAACGCGGGCGCAATACCAGCGCTTTCCCTGGTCGAATGGCTGGGTGACGGACAAGGCGCTGGCGGAATGCCTGGCCGCGATCGATGCGCATCCCGAAGGTACGCGCATTCTGGTGGCGGCTCACCATCCGCTGACCGAGCGGCGCGAGCGTGACGGCAAGCTGCTGACGATCAACGGCACGAGGGCGATGGAGGCACTGGCCGGGCGCAAGGTCATGGGCGTGCTGTCCGGGCATATCCATGATCCCTTCGATCTCACCGTGCAGACTGCCGCAGGCCCATTGCGCATGATCGGGGCGGGCACATTGTCGAAGCGTATCCGCTCGACACCTCCCAGCTTCAATGAGATCGTCATTGATGGCGATGGCCTGCGCGTCGAGGCCCGCAATCTGGAACATGTGGCGACACCGGACATGCAGATTGGCGGCGTGCCCGAAAATGCGCTGCCGCCGCGCGAGCGGGGTGAACCCGTTGCCCCGGTGGGCACGGTTCCGCTCGCCGATCCGCCGGTGCACTGATGCCAAGTCTCTGAGATGCTGACGCATCAGACCTGGAAAATGCTCAAGCGCTGCACGGCGTAACAAAGGCTCGATGAGTCAGGCTCATCGAGCCCTTGTATGACGCGGTCGTATCTGATCTGCACATGAAAAAGGCCGCGCCGTCGGGGGGAACGGCGCGGCCTTCTTTGTGGGACCGCCGGAGCAGGGGACACGCAATCTCCGGCGGCTCTCCTCCCTGATTTTGCTTAGTAATCGTGGTCGATCGAACCGATGCCGTTGATCTGGCTACGCAGCGTTTCAGGCTTGCGGACCAAGCTTACGTGGCCTGCGCCATTGATTTCGACATCGACCAGACCGCTGGCACCGATCGTGACATTACCGACGCCATCCATACGCACGGTGGCATCTTCGACGGCCAGCTTCTCGAGGTCGATGTTGCCGGCGCCTTCAGTGGTAACGAAGACCTTGCGGACCTTGCCGTCCGCTTCGAGGTTCACGGCGCCTTCCGACTTCAGCGTGAACCGGTCCTGTTGCAGGCCGGTGAGCGTCACGTCGCCTGGTGCGTCGAGGTCCAGCCCGGTGATTTCGGGTGCGGTGATCCGCACCTTGAGGCCGTGGCGCATGTGGACATTGCCGGGGACCGACAGGTGGCCGTTTTCCCAGACCAGACGGTCGACGACGTTGGCCGGACCGGAGACGACCATCTCGGCCTTGTCGCCCCGGGTGAAGCTGAGCTCCACCGGGATTTCCATGGCGAGCTGGGCGCCCGGGTCGACGGTGAAGCTGCGGCTCTTGCGGGGCCCTTGATCTTCGTCGTCCCCGATCGTCCATGACCAGCCGTCGCCTTCGGTGAAGGTCTTCTTCAGGCTGTCGCCGCCCACGACCCAGGCTGTGCTGAAAGCGACGATCGAGAGGATCACGCCGCTGGCGAATACGATGAGCAGTTTCCTGAACATCTTGTGGTTCCTTTCTTTCGTCTCGTCAGTCTTCGGAATGGATCGCGGGTTCGATCACGCGGTAGTGCAGCCGGCCGAACCACATGAGGGCATTGATGATCCAGATACTGATCAGGGTGAGCAGGGCGCCTGCGGCGACCGAAGCGCTCATGATGCCGAGGCCTCCAAGGATCGCGACGAGCCATCCTCCGGGAAAGCCGTTGAATGGCCCGACAATCAGCACGAAGCCGCCTGCGACGAAGCAGGATAGCACGGCCACGAACAGGCCGAAGACGACGCCGATGATCGGCAGAACAATCGGCAGCAGGATCAGGATGTCGATCGTCGCCAGACCCATGAAGGCGAGGATCGCGGCCCATGCGGAGGATGGCGAGCGGTCGCTTTCCCAGTTGCGGAAGCCGGCCTCGAAGCGGAGTTCGCGGGCCAGACGGGCCGGATTGCCGAGGGCAGCGGCGACCTCCTCTTCGCTGCGGCCCTCGGCCATGCCGGCCATGAAGTGGTCTTCGTAGTCGGCGGCGATCTCGTCGATATCGGCCTGCGGCATGCCCTTGAGGCCGGCCTTCAGGCGCTTGATGAACTCGTTACGCGTCATGGCTGGGTTCCCCTTCCTGAGCGGCGTTGGCGGGAGAAGTGGTCTGCGTATCGTCGATGAGGCTGTCGACGGCGGCGGTGAAGCCGCGCCATTCGCTGACCTGTGCGGCGAGCCGTGCACGGCCGGTCTCGGTGATGCAGTAATACTTGCGCGGCGGGCCCGAGGGCGATTCTTCCAGGTACGTCGTCACAAGGCCTTCGGACTGCATGCGGCGCATGAGCGGGTAGATCGTCCCTTCGCCCATATCGACTGCGTCCGCCATGCGACTCGCGATCTCGTAGGCGTAGCTGTCACCGCGTGACAGCAGGGCGAGCACGCACAGGCCGAGCACCCCTTTCTTCAACTGGATTTCGATTTCGGACATCGAATCAACTCCTGTGGATGAGGAGTGTATATTGCATGGTAGTGTATAATGCAAGGTACCAATTAAAGTGATATACAGATATTACGATAGGTACCATTTTAAGCATGGTATCATGCTTCACATCACTACAAAAAATCAGGTAATTATAGATGTTCATTAGAAAGAATGTCGGTGGTGGCGTGTCATCGTGGTCTGAGAAGAGCCTTGCCGGCCACGCGATTTCGGCTTGCGGTGTTGGAGTGTGTGTGCGGCATGCGGCCGATTCGCCGATCCGCCCGGGCGGTGGATGGGGTTCAGCGGGAGTCTGTTGCGATCAGGGCAGGTGAGGGCTGCGGCGTCTGGCGGCGTCTGTTTCCTGTCTGCCGGTCAGGGAGCCGGTCTTGTCGCGAGGGGTGGAACGATGCGCCGACACCTGTTTGCCTTTTCTCTCGTCCTGCAGGGCGTGCCGTATGTGGCTCATGCAGCCGAGACGAAGGCGGTGCAGGGCAACGCTGTCCTGCTTATGCCCGCGACGCTGGAATGGTCGATGTCGGACCGCACGGCGGTCGATCGTGCGAAATCCAGGGATCTGGTGACGGATAACGACGACGCCGGGCTCGGTGTGGAGTTCCTGTCGTTGCGATCGAATCTGGCGACGAGCGCAGCGCTGGGCCCTGACCGCATGAAAATGCACGTGCGCGAACTCCGGATCGGGGGCTGGCACGATCTCGGAATGGACGCTGTCCTGCGCATTCATGCCCTTGCCGGGGTAACCAGCCGGTTCGATCGGGATTCACCGGTGTCCACGCGCAAGACGCGGAGCAGCAACATGGCCGTCGAAGCGGCCGTCGAATATGCGGGCGGCTGGCAGCTCAGAGGCGGATGGTTCGCACAGGGCGGCTGGGGTGGGCACTCGCTTGCAGGTGATGCCGCGCGGATGGCGAATGGCGAGCCTGCCGCGGCCAGGGGCATGCGTCTGGCGCTGCAGATGCCTTCTCTATCGGGTGGGCCGGCGGTGAGCATCGAGGCGGTGACCGGGACCAAGGGAGTGTCCGGCGGCATGCCGCTGGCGCATCGCGGCGAAATCGCCCTGAAACTCGCGGCCGCATTCTGAGCGTATCTGCACCGGTCCGCTGCGAGAGCCGCGCAACGAAAAAGGGCCGCGGTTTCCCGCGACCCCTTTCGGTAGCCGGAGCTCTGCGAAACGCTTAGCGCTTCGAGAACTGGAAGCTGCGGCGTGCCTTGGCGCGGCCGTACTTCTTACGCTCGACCACGCGGCTGTCGCGGGTGAGGAAACCGGCGGCCTTGACGGCAGCACGCAGGGCGGGCTCGTACTTGGCGAGGGCCTGCGAAATGCCGTGCTTCACGGCGCCGGCCTGACCCGACAGACCGCCACCCTTGACGGTGGCGACGACGTCGTACTGGCCTTCACGGGCGCCAACCACGAAGGGCTGGTTGATCACGAGGCGCAGGGTCGGACGAGCGAAGTAGACTTCCTGGTCGCGGCCATTGACGGTAACCTTGCCGGTGCCCGGCTTGATCCACACGCGGGCCACGGCGTCCTTGCGACGGCCGGTGGCGTAGGCGCGGCCCTGGGCGTCGAGTTCCTGATCGCGCAGCGGTGCGTTGGAAACGGGAGCGGCGGTGACGGTTTCGTCAGCCACGGCGCCGGCGATGTCCGCGAGATCGGACAGGCTGGAGACGGTATCGGTGTCGGACATTACGCGCCCACCTTGTTCTTGCGGTTCATGGAAGCGACGTCGAGCGGCTGCGGCTGGGTGCCGCCGTGCGGGTGCTCGGTGCCGGCATAGAGGTGCAGGGCACGCATCTGGGCGCGGCCGAGCGGACCACGGGGGATCATGCGCTCAACGGCCTTTTCGAGGACGCGCTCGGGGAAGCGGCCGGCGAGAACCTTGTCCGCGGTCACTTCCTTGATGCCGCCGGCATAGCCGGTGTGCTTGTAGTAGGTGTGCTGCTTGAGCTTGTTGCCGGTGAACTTCACCTTGTCGGCGTTGATCACGACGACGTGATCGCCGCAATCGACGTGCGGGGTGAAGCTTGGCTTGTGCTTGCCGCGGAGCAGGTCGGCGACGATGACCGCGAGACGGCCAACCACCAGACCTTCGGCATCGATCAGATGCCACTTCTTTTCCACCTCGGCCGGCTTGATCGACCGGGTGACCTTCGTGAGCGCCTTCATGGCTGGTCTATCCCTATGTTTCGGTCGCGCTGCCAAGGAATCGCCGGACTGACGAATCTTCCGCCGCGCGGGAAGGCGGCCAATTCGTCGAAATGTGGCGCTAAGTCAAGCATACTGCGGGATCGCAGAGAGGTAAAATAATACCGTCAAGCTTTCGCGGTGATGCCGGTCAGCCATGTGAGGGTGCCGGGGGACGCTGTTTCGCAGTGCCAGCCGAGAACGGCCGGTTCGTCATAGGGGTGCAGTTCGGTGAGCCGCAGGACCGCGCGGCCAAGCAGGTCGGTGTTGGTCTTCAGGAGCGTGCCGGTTTCGCGCTCGGTGTCCCTTTCCCCGTTCCAGGCAAAGACCAAGGTCATGTCCGGCAGCACGTTGCCGCAGGCGATGAGGCCTTCGTCGAGAAGAATGTGGATGGCCCCGAGAGCCTCTTCCTTGCCGGGGAAGGGGCACCAGATCAGTGCCGCGCCGGGCCCTTTCGGTTCGCTCACGGCGCGCTCAGGGCGTTTACCGGATCGCGGCGACCCAGCGCGTGCGCACCCCATACGGTTGCCGCAACGAGCAGCGCGCCGCACAACTGGTGCGAGACGGCGAGCCACAGCGCCACACCGGACCAGATCGTGCAGATGCCGAGGATCACCTGCGCTCCGAAGGCGCTGTGAATGGCCACGGAAGCCAGCCGCTGGCGCCGCGCGCGCAGGCGGCGGCCCATGACGATCAACAAAAGGACCACGACCCAGGCCCACCAGCGGTGGATGAAATGGGTGAAATAGGGATCGCTGAACAAGGTGTGCCCGAGCCCGGCGGTCCATTCGACTCCTTCGGGGAACAGGCGGCCCTGCATCAGTGGCCAGGCGTCCAGGCTGAACCATCCGGCGCCCGCGACGTATCCGGCGCGTAGCCCGGCCACCATGGCCCCCATGAACAACTGGAAGAAGAGGGCGGTCAGCGCCATCGTGGCAAAGCCGGTCAATCGGGCAGGCGGCTCGCCGCGGGCAAGTGCCTTGAGGTCCAGTGCGGTCCAGACAAGGCCGCCGAGTGTCGTGAGGGCCACGAGCAGGTGCGCCGCGAGGCGGAAATGGCTGACGCGGTCCGCTGCTTCGGGCGTGAGGCCGGAGGACACCATCCACCACCCGACTGCGCCCTGCAGCCCGCCGAGGGCGAGCAGGGCCAGCAGGCGCGGCTTGTAGCCGAGCGGGATGGTGCGCTTGTACCAGAACCATGCCAGTGGCAGCGCGAAGGCAAGGCCGATCAGGCGTGCGAGCAGGCGGTGGGCCCATTCCCAGAAATAGATGAATTTGTATTGCGCCAGCGTCATCCCGGCCGGGCCATTGACGTCGAGATATTGCGGGATCTTCCTGTAACCGGCGAATTCGGTTTGCCACTGCGCCTCGGTCAGCGGCGGAATGGCGCCGGTGATCGGTTTCCACTGCGTGATCGAGAGGCCCGATTCGGTGAGGCGCGTGATGCCGCCGATGGCCACGATAAGCACGACCAGCGTCGCGACGAACAGCAGCCATCGCACCATGGGCGCAATGTCGTCAGATGTGCCGATAAGGGGACGACCGTCCGGAACTCTCATGCTTTTTCGACTTTCATGATCCTATTCCCTGCGATTTCCCCGTGCCTTACGCAAGGGGGGCTGCGCAAGGCCGTTCGCGTGCAGTGGCATGCGGGACGGGTCTTGAATGATGATACAACATAACATACATGACCCCCATGCGCAGGACATTCCTATCGATTCGAGACCGGCTGGACGGGACGGGGATCATTCTGAGCGGGTTGTGCATGGTGCATTGCCTGCTCGGCGCCGTGCTTGTCGGTGTGCTGGGACTGGGCGGTGGTGTTCTGCTGTCTCCGGCCATTCACCGGGTCGGACTGGCACTGGCGCTGGTGGTTGGCCTGGTCTCGCTCGGTTTCGGTGTGATGCGCCATGGCCGCGTCGGCCCGCTGGTGCTGGGTGGCCTCGGACTTGCACTGATGGCCGCGGCGATCCTGGTCGGGCACGGGTTGCCCGAAGCCGTGCTGACGGTGATGGGTGTCTCTCTGGTGGCTTTCGCGCACATTCGGAACTTGCACGCCGCCTGCTGAACGCTATCTGCGGTGCATGGCACTGGAAACTTCTGGCGAACTCCTGCTCACCGTCAACGGCGAACTGCGCCGGATTGCGTCCGGCGCGTCGATCGCGGATCTGGTGTCCAGTCTCGGGCTTGATCCGCAGAAGGTCGCAGTCGAGCACAACGCCGAGATCGCTCCGCGCTCGATGTTGCCCGAAATCACGCTGTCGGATGGCGACGTGCTGGAAATCGTCCACTTCGTCGGCGGAGGCTGAGCCGTGCTGAAGGCCTACAACTGCCGGGCGGACGGCCCGGCGCAAGAACTTGGGCAGATGGATCTGAAAGGCGCGCTTGCCCTGGTCGATGCCCACTGGGCTTTTGCCGACGACGTCTGCGAGACGGACGATGAGGCCGTCGAAAAGAGCATGTTCGGCTTCTACCGCGACGATGAAGACTTCATCGAGATTGAGATTGTGTCGTCCAGCCTGATCACCGTGCGCCATGAACCGGAGCGCGACGGGTTTATCGGCAAGATCTTCGGCCGCCGCGAATGGCTGATCCACCTGCATGAGCGGGAGGAACTGGATGCCATTGTGAAGGCCTATTTTACCAGTACCCAGGCAGGCCTCGAGGCCATGCAGAGCTATCCCAACGAGGCATTAGAATGAACGAGATGACCAAGACCGTCGCCGATACCTGGACGGTTGCCGGCCGGACTTTTACGTCGCGCCTGATCGTGGGAACCGGAAAGTACAAGGATTTCGCGCAAAACGCGGCGGCGGTGGAAGCCTCGGGCGCCGAAATTGTCACCGTTGCCGTGCGCCGGGTGAACATTTCCGATCCCAAGGCGCCGATGCTGACAGACTACATCGATCCCAGGAAGATCACCTACCTGCCCAATACCGCCGGTTGCTTCACCGCCGATGACGCGATCCGCACGCTGCGTCTGGCGCGCGAGGCGGGTGGCTGGGATCTGGTGAAGCTGGAAGTGCTGGGCGAGGCGCGCACGCTCTATCCGGACATGCGCGAGACGCTGAAGGCCTGCGAAGTGCTGGCGAAGGAAGGCTTCGCGCCGATGGTCTACTGCGTGGATGATCCGATCGCGGCCAAGCAGCTCGAGGAAGCGGGCGCGGTGGCGATCATGCCGCTGGGCGCACCGATCGGCTCGGGCCTCGGTATCCAGAACAAGGTGACCGTGCGCCTGATCGTCGAAGGCGCCAATGTGCCGGTGCTGGTCGATGCCGGTGTCGGCACGGCATCCGACGCGGCTGTGGCGATGGAACTGGGCTGCGACGGCGTGCTGATGAACACGGCGATTGCCGAGGCGAAGGACCCGCTTCGCATGGCTCGCGCGATGAAGCTGGCCGTGGAGGCCGGGCGCGATGCCTATCTGGCCGGGCGCATGGCGACGCGGCGTTATGCAGATCCGTCGAGCCCGCTGGCTGGCCTGATCTGAGTGCGAATTGTCACTGGTCTTATGGATGGTAACGGGCCCGGTGATTATCGTTACCGCGCGCCGCCTGGACTGTTGGCCGGGAGGACGGGCTTTTCGTAAAGCCATCGAGTTCGTGAACGGGCGGGTTGCCGCAAAACCCGGCCATTGCCATGGTTAACGCAATAGTTTCCAATTGCTTACCGCTCCGCGCGTACACAAACCGCCACATAGTTAACCACTTCGTAACCGCCACAATGGTTAATTGTGATTCGAGAAGGGGGATCCTTCGAATTGCAGTTAGGACGGTCACGGGGGCTCTTACGACCATGACTTATGCGGGAACGGCAACTCTAACGATTAGCGAATTGCGCGAGTTTGCCAGTTTTACGGCTTGCGAGCAGCGTTATATCCGCCGCAGCCTGGATATCGGGCTGGGCCGTCAGGATGCTTTCAAGCTCTGGGGCCGCGACGATGCTGAGATGTCGTCCATCCGCGGCCAGTACATTGCCTATCAGGACCTCAAGGTGCTGCGCACGATGCGCCCCGACGATATCGGGTTCGAGGATCTCGAGGCCTTCATGGGCAAGCTGGTGCGGATGGCCGCGTTTGATCTGGCTCAGGACAGAATCGTCAGCTTCTCCGCTTTCCGCTTCCTCTACGAGCGTCTGCTTGGTGCCTGGGTTCGTCCCTGGCTGCCGGGTGCCTTTTGTGGCGCCGCCGCGCTGCCGCAGATCCGGCCCGACCGGCGCAAAAAACTCCTCCACTCGATCAGCGAAGCCGCCGCCACTGCGCCAGGCTGGTCGGAGCGAGAACCGAGCTTCTATCCCGAGTTCATCGAGAAGGAAGCCGCCTGATATCTTCGCAAAGCCTGGTCAAATTGGACGGCTGCTAAGCGGCACGAAGTTTGATCTGGTCTCACGCTAGGAACACGAAACGCGCTGGTTGTTACCAGCGCGTTTCGTGTTTTTGGAGCTGACGGTGGGGATAGCAGGTGGATTAATGACAACGCTGTGCCGGATGACCCTACGGCAGCAGCACGGTCGAGCCGGTGGTTTCGCGGTTCTCCAGCGCCTTGTGGGCCTGTGCCGCCTCTTCCAGTCTCCAGGTCTGGCCGATGTACGGTGTGAGCACGTCGCTGGCGATGCGATCAAACAGTTTCGCGGCGCTGGCAGCCAGCATGTCCGGCGTGGCGATGTAGTCGGCGAGGGTAGGGCGCGTGGCGCAGAGCGAGCCGCCGCGCATCAGGTCGAGCAGGCCGATCGGCGGAACCGCACCCGAAGCATTGCCGTAGCTTACCATCATGCCCCGGCGGCGCAGGCAGGCGAGCGAGGCGTCCCACGAGGCGGCGCCCACGCCGTCATAGACCACGTGGCACATGGCGTTACCGGTGATGGCGCGCACCTGTTCCGGTAAATCCTTGAAGTCACAGGATAGAGAGTGCTCCGCAGGCACCTGAGCGGCCTTTTCCGGCGATCCGCAATGCGCGATTACCGTCACGCCTTTGTCGAGCAGCCAGGGCACCAGCAGCGAGCCTACACCGCCCGCTGCCGAATGGACGAGCGCGACCTGCCCGGCGCTTGCGGGGAAAGTGTCCTCTGCCAGATAGCAGGCGGTCAGCCCCTTGAGCATCACCGCGGCAGCCGTCTCGGGCGCGATGCCGTCAGGGATGCGCATGGCCTTGTCCGCCGGGATCAGCCGGTGCGAGGCATAGGCGCCGCCGTTCTGCGTCGTGCCCACGCGCTCGCCCACTGCAAAACCGTTCACGCCTTCGCCCAGCGCCACGATGCGACCCACGCTTTCCGAGCCGAGCGTGATGGGCAGGGCATCGGGATAGAGTCCCTTGCGGTAGTAGGTGTCGATGAAATTGAGCCCCACCGCTTCGGTTTCGATCAGCACTTCGCCGGGACCGGGGGAGGGGACCGTGAAGTCTTCGCGCTCGATCACTTCGGGTCCGCCGTGGGACCGGACGATCATGCGGTATCCCTGAGTCATGGCTAAGGTCTTTCGTCTTGGCAGTAGGGGATCAGAGAACGCGGCGGAAGGTTTCGGCTCGTGCCACGTTCCAGGCATGGGCATACTGGGTCGAGCCCGGATCGGCCAGAAGCTGGCCGGGCTTCACGAAGTGGTAGACCTCGTCGAGCGCCCCGGCCTTGGCGCTGTCGATCCGCTGGTACATGTCGTGCTGGGTCAGGTCCCACGGGCTGTCGTAGCCCATCGCGACGACGATCTCGCGCAGCGCCTTGAGCGTTTCCTTCTGGAACCGCGCCACGCGTTCGGCCTTGTCGTCGACGACGAGACCCTTCTGGCGCCAGGGCACCTGCGTGGCGATGCCGGTGGGGCATTCGCCGGTGTGGCACTTCATCGACTGGACGCAGCCCAGCGAGAACATGAAGGCGCGGGCAGCATTGCACCAGTCAGCTCCCAGCGCGAAGGCGCGGGCCATACCGGCGCCCGAATGGATCTTGCCCGAAGCGCCAAGGCGGATGCGGTCCTTGAGGTTGGCGCCGACGAGCGCATTACGCATCAGGATCAGCCCTTCGCGCAGCGGCATGCCGACATTGTCGGTCAGTTCCTGCGGTGCGGCGCCGGTGCCGCCCTCGGCCCCGTCGACGACGATGAAATCGGGCGTGATGCCGGTTTCGAGCATGGCCTTGACGATCGCCATGACTTCGTGGGGCTGGCCGACGCAGAGCTTGAATCCGGCCGGTTTGCCGCCCGACAGCTCGCGCAACTGCGCAACCCATTCGAGCAGTTCGATGGGGGTCGAGAAAGTCGAGTGCGAAGGTGGCGAGATGCAGCTTTCGCCGACATCGACCCTGCGGGCTTCGGCAATCTCAGGCGTGACCTTGGCACCGGGCAACATGCCGCCGTGGCCGGGCTTGGCGCCCTGACTCAGCTTGATCTCGACCATCTTGACCTGATCCTGCTGCGCCTGTTCGGCGAAGAGGTCGGGGTTGAAGCGGCCGTCCCTGTGGCGGCAGCCGAAATAGCCGCTGCCCAGTTCCCAGATCAGGTCGCCGCCGTGCTTGCGGTGATAGCGGCTGATCGATCCTTCGCCGGTGTCGTGCGCGAAACCGCCCAGCGCCGCACCCTTGTTCAGTGCTTCGATCGCATTGGCTGACAGCGAACCAAAGCTCATGGCCGAGATGTTGAGCAGGGCAGTGTGATAGGGTTTGGCGCAATCGCTGCCGCCAACCCTGACGTGCCAGGTCTCCGGCGCTTCTTCATTGGGCGTGATTGAATGGCCGAGCCATTGATATTCATCCGAATAGACGTCTAGCTCGGTACCCATCGGGTGTGTCGAGATGTCGCCCTTGGCGCGGGCATAGACCAGACTGCGTTCGTCGATAGTAAAGGGGCGGCCTTCGCGATCGCTCTCGACGATATAGGTGCGCAGGTAAGGACGCAGGTCCTCGAACAGCCATCGCACGCGGGCTATCACTGGGTAGTTGCGTCGCAGGGCGTGGCGGTTCTGCAGAAAATCCCAGAGCGTCAGCAGCAGCACGGGGACGAGGAATGCGAGCATCCAGCGCAGTGGAGGAAGCAGCCAGCAGACGGTCGTGATCGCCACGACCGCCAGCGGTACGGCATAGCGCGGTGCCATGGATTAGCCCAGGTGCTCCGCGAAGAAGGCCTCGGTGCGACTGTCGGCCAGTGCGGCTCCGGCCTCGTCCCGGCGGGAGCCGATCTCGGCGGCGAAGCCGTGGTCGAGCCCGTCGTAGTCGTAGAGTATTACGCGGGCATGATCGTCGAGCCCTTCGTGCATGGCCTTCTGCGCTTCGGGCGGAACGAACCCATCGGCGGTCGGCACGTGAAGCAGGAGCGGCCTGGCGATCGCGTGCTTCTCGTTGAGCATCTGGTCTATGCCCACGCCATAATAGCCGACCGAGGCGTCGACGTCGGTGCGGGCGGCGACCATGTAGGCGACCTTGCCGCCCATGCAGTAGCCGACCAGACCAACCTTGGGCACACCCGCTTCGCGGCGGATCCAGTGGATTACGGCCTCGAGATCGCGAATGCCCAGGTTGAAATCGTGCTTCATCATGAGCGCGATGGCCTGCTGGAACTCTTCGGGCTTGTCGGCGTCGAGTTCTACGCCCGGCTCCTGCCGCCAGAAGGCATCCGGAGCCACTGCGAGATAGCCTTTGGCGGCCCAGCCGTCGGCTTTCTTGCGGATGCCGGCATCCACGCCGAAAACTTCCTGCTGGACGATCACTGCGCCGCGCGGGGTGCCTTCGGGCCGGACCACGTAGGCCGGAATCATGCCGTCGCCATCAAGCGTGGGGATTTCGGTGTTGGTCGTGGCCATGAGTCTCTCCTGCATCTGGTTTGTGCTGTGTTAGGCTCTTGCAATGGACTTTGTGAAGCGCATGTGTCAGCTATGGCAAAGAAATCCAAGGGGAGGCCCGGATGAAGGTCAATGTCGAGGTTGAATGTTCGCCGGAGGAAGCACGCCGCTTTCTGGGGCTGCCCGATGTGACCAAGGCCAACGAAGTCTACGTCGATGCGCTCACCAGTGCAATGCAGGGCGCGGGCAGTTTCGACCAACTCCAGGAACTGACCAAGCAGATCGCCCCCATGGGCGAGTTCGGGCTGAAGATGTTCCAGAAGTTCCTCGAGAGTGGCGTTGCCATGGCCATGAGCGGGACCGGCGGGTCTTCCTCGGGCAAGTCCAAGTAGGATTGATCGCACCCGAAGCCGGGTGAACGGTTAGCGCTATGGCCGATACGATTTTCGCGCTCTCAAGCGGTTCACCGCCTGCGGCCATCGCCGTCGTCAGGATAAGCGGGCCGCAGGCAGGTGCCGCGCTGGCAGCACTGGCGGGCGATCTGCCGAAGTCGCGTATGGCGACTTATCGGACCTTGCGTGTTTCACGTGGAACAGTGCTCGATCAGGCACTGGTGCTCTGGTTTCCCGGTCCGCGTACAGCGACGGGAGAGGACCTCGCAGAGCTGCACCTGCATGGGGGCAGGGCGGTTGTTGCTGCAGTGGAAGTGGCACTAGCGGACATGCCTGGACTGCGCCGTGCCGAGCCGGGGGAGTTTACCCGCCGGGCCTTTGCCCATGGCCGCATTGATCTGGCGGAGGCCGAAGGGCTTGCCGATCTGCTCTCCGCCGAGACCGAACTGCAACGTCGCTCTGCCATTGCCATGGCGGGCGGGGCCTTCTCGCGGCAGGTCGAGGACTGGCGCGAGCGTGTGCTGGCGGCTTCCGCGCAAGTCGAGGCCGTGCTCGATTTCGGTGATGAAGATGACGTTGCCGAACTGCCGTCAGATTTTGCCGAGAGGCTCGAACGCCTCGCCGGAGAGTTGTCGGACTGGCTCTCCCGTCCGCGGGCCGAGGCGCTGAAGGAGGGCTTCCGGGTCGTGCTCGCAGGACCACCCAACGCTGGCAAGAGCACGCTGTTCAATGCGCTGGTTGAGGATGAGGCGGCCATCACTGCGCCGCTGGCCGGAACGACGCGGGACGTGCTCACCCGCGCTGTGGCGATCGGCGGTGTGCCTTTTGTCTTTGCCGACACGGCCGGCCTTCGTGATGAGTCTGGCGACGAGATCGAGGTAATTGGTATTGCCCGAGCGCGGGCTGCACTGGATCGGGCGGACCTCGTGCTGTGGCTCGGGCCAGAGGGCGAAGGACCTGCAGGCTGCTGGGAGGTCGCGGCGCAATGTGATCGGGACGCGTTGGCGGGCAAGGCTCATCCGCGCCATCGTGTTTCCGCCGTGACCGGGGAAGGGCTAGTCGGTCTGCGGCGGGACCTTATTGGCACGGCCGCTCGGGCGATGCCACGGCCGGGCGATGCTGCACTCAACCAGCGCCAGCATGCTTTGCTTGCGCAGGCGGAGGGGGTGTTGCGCGATGCCTTGCGTGAGACCGATCCCTTGCTTGTGGCCGAGGCCCTGCGACTGGTTCGGGTGGCGTTCGATTCTCTGATCGGGCGGGCGACAACCGAAGACATGCTCGATGCGCTGTTCGGACGGTTCTGCATCGGGAAGTAAGTGCGGTGTTTCACGTGAAACACGCGAAGCGGCTTTGACGAGAATCCTGCTCTGGGGTATGCGCGCGTCATGCACTCCTTCGATGTGATTGTAATCGGCGGCGGCCATGCCGGCTGCGAGGCGGCAGCCGTGGCTGCGCGCATGGGCGCGCGCGTTGCGCTGGTCAGCTTCGATCTCGAAGCGGTTGGCGCAATGAGCTGCAACCCGGCGATCGGTGGGCTTGGCAAGGGGCACCTCGTGCGCGAGGTCGATGCCTTTGATGGACTGATCGGACGTGCCGCGGACGCTGCCGCCATTCACTATCGGATGCTCAACCGCTCGAAGGGCAGCGCGGTGCAGGGGCCGCGCGTGCAGGCCGATCGCAAGTTGTTCAAGGGGGCGATCCACCGGCTGCTCAAGGAGCAGGGCGACCTGACTCTGGTGGCGGGCGAAGCTGCTGCGCTGTTTCTCGAAGGGGGCAGGGCGACCGGCATTGATCTGGCCGACGGTACCCGTCTCGATGGGAGGGCAGTCGTACTCTGCACCGGCACCTTCCTCGGAGGGGCCCTGTTCCGCGGCGAGGAGCGTCTGACCGGCGGACGCATCGGCGAGGCCTCCGCGCAGAAGCTGGCGGCGCAGATGCGCGAGGCGGCGCTGCCGATGGCCCGCCTCAAGACGGGCACTCCACCGCGTCTGGATGGCCGTACGATCGACTGGGCGCGGCTGGACGAGCAGCCCTCCGATACCGAAGCCTGGACGATGTCGGCGATGGAGCACGGCCGCGCGAACCCGCAGGTGTTCTGTGCGATAACACGGACCAATCCGCGTAGCCATGACGTGATCCGCGCCAACCTGCATCGCTCGCCCCTGTTCTCGGGTGCGATCGGGGCGCGGGGGCCGCGCTATTGTCCGTCGATCGAGGACAAGATCCATCGCTTTGCCGACCGGGATGGCCACCAGATTTTCCTCGAACCGGAAGGTCTCGATACGCACCTCGTCTATCCCAACGGGGTGAGCACTTCGCTCCCCGCCGATGTGCAGCTGGAGATGCTGCGCACCATGGAGGGGCTGGAGACGGTAGAGATGGTCGTGCCGGGCTATGCTGTCGAATACGACCACATCGATCCGCGTGCCTTGCGCTCCAGTCTGGAGCTGCGCGAGATTCCGGGGCTCTACTGTGCCGGCCAGATCAACGGCACCACCGGGTATGAAGAGGCGGCGGCGCAGGGGCTGGTCGCAGGCATGCATGCCGCAGCGACGGTGCTCGGACGTGAGGCCGCACCGCTGGACCGCGCCAACAGCTACATGGCGGTGATGATTGATGACCTCACACTGCACGGGGTGAGCGAGCCCTATCGGATGCTTACTGCTCGTGCCGAGTACCGCCTGCGCCTGCGCGCCAACAATGCGACGACGCGGCTGACCTCGCTGGCGATGGCAGTGGGGGCGGTGGGGCCAGAGCGCACGGTTTGGTTCGCGCAACGCGAGATTGCGAAGGCTGCGCTGGATACCGCATTCGATATGCCCGTCCCGGCGGTCGAGCTGGCTGCGGCAGGCCTTCCGGTGCGGACCGACATTGGAAAGTTGCCCATTCGCGAATGGCTGCGTTTCGGCGGCGTCGATCTTGAAGCCCTTTCGAACTGGATCAATCCTGCGCTGCTGGAGGACATCCGTCTTGTCGACGAGACGGTCGAGGACGCGGCCTATGCGCCTTACCTCGACCGGCAGGAGCGTGAGTTGCGCGACCTTCGCGCAAGCGAGGCGCTGCCGCTGGGTGATCACTTCCCTTACGAGCGCATTCCCGGCCTGTCGCGCGAGATGGTCGAGCGGTTGACCTCGGCCCGTCCAGCCACGCTCGCGGCGGCGGGCCGCATCCCTGGCATCACTCCTGCGGCGCTCGCAGCGCTGCTCGTTCATGCCCGTCGGGAGGCCGCATGATCGTGACCGAAGATCAGGCACGGGCCTGGCTTGCCCGGCTGCCGGAGTGTGACGCCACTGCGCTGGAACGGCTGGAATTGCTTTGCAGCTTGCTGAGAGAGGAGAACGAGCGCCAGAACCTCGTCTCGGCTGCAAGCCTCGATCACGTCTGGCTGAGGCACATCGTCGACAGCGCGCAGCTCCTTCCGCATGTTCCACGTGAAACTCCGGGGCCTTGGCTGGACCTTGGCACTGGGGCCGGTTTCCCCGGTCTTGTGATCGCCGCGCTGCGACCCGAGTGCGAAGTGATGATGGTCGAATCGCGTAAACGTCGAATTGAATGGCTCGACCGTGCGCGAATCGCCATGGGGCTCGACCGGGCACGGGTTATCGGTCAGCGCCTCGAAATGGTCGAAACGCGTCAGGTTTCCGTCATATCCGCACGGGCTTTTGCGCCTTTGGATAAGTTACTGGCCTTATCCGCGCGATTTTCCACAAGTGACACGGTGTGGCTGTTGCCCAAGGGGCGCTCTGCACAGCAAGAATTGGATGACCTTCGCAAGTGGCGGCACATGTTCCACGTGGAACAGTCGCTTACCGACCCGCAAGCAGGCATAATTGCCGGCACCCTCGCCGGCAGGAAGGACAAGACCAGGTGATCCGCATTGCCATAGCCAATCAGAAGGGCGGCGTCGGAAAGACCACGACGGCGATCAACGTCTCGACCGCGCTGGCGGCGACGGGATGGAAGACGCTGATGATCGACCTCGACCCGCAAGGCAATGCCTCAACCGGCATCGGAATCTCGGCGTCCGAGCGCGGAGCGTCCTCGTACGACGTGCTGGTGGACCGCGCACCGGTGGCCGATTGCGTCATGCCGACGAGCATCCCGGGCCTTGATCTTCTCCCCGCTACGGTCGATCTGTCCGGCGCCGAAGTCGAACTGGTCAATGTCGATGACCGCGCACATCGTCTCCAGAAGGCATTGGGTGATGATCTCGGCTATGACGTCTGCCTGATCGATTGTCCGCCTTCGCTCGGTCTGCTCACCCTCAATGCACTGACGGCGGCCGATACGCTGCTGGTGCCGCTGCAGTGCGAGTTCTTCGCTCTGGAAGGCCTGAGCCAGCTTCTGCAGACGGTCGACCGCGTGCAGCAGCGCTTCAATCCCGAACTTGGCATCATCGGCATTGCGCTCACCATGTTCGACCGGCGCAACCGTCTGACGGACCAGGTTTCCGAAGATGTCCGCTCATGTCTTGGCCAGCTTGTCTTCGAAACCACGATTCCGCGTAACGTGCGCCTGTCCGAAGCACCGAGCCACGGGGTGCCGGCGCTTATCTACGATCATGCCTGCGCAGGCAGCCGCGCCTACATGGCGCTTGCGCGCGAACTGATCACCCGACTGCCCGAGAAGAGGAAAGCGGCATGAACGACGAGCCTATTGTCCGCATCAGCGTTCCACCCGTGCAAGCACCGGCCATGGCGAAGAAGTCCAAGGGGCTGGGCCGTGGGCTTGGTGCCCTGCTGGGCGAATCGCGCCGGGAAGAGCCGGTGGCATCCTCGGCTGGCGAAAGCGAAGGTGGCATGGTCGCTCCGGCGCGGGCAGGGGGGCTGGCTACGCTCGCCATTGCCGACATCACGCCGCATCCCGACCAGCCGCGCCGCATCTTCGAGGAATCAGCGCTTGAGGAGCTGGCGGCTTCGATCGCGCAGCGGGGGGTGATCCAGCCGATCATCGTGCGGCCCATGGACAACGGGCGTTATCAGCTTGTCGCCGGTGAACGCCGCTGGCGCGCCGCGCAGAAGGCGCAGCTGCATGAAATCCCGGCGCTGGTCCGCGACCTCACGGAACGCGATGTCATGGCACTCGCGCTGATCGAGAACCTCCAGCGAGAGGATCTCAACCCGATCGAAGAGGCGCGCGCCTACAGCCGTCTTGCGGAACTGGAAGGCATGACCCAGGCCGAGATCGCGCGCATGGTCGACAAGAGCCGCAGCCATGTCGCCAACTTCCAGCGTCTGCTGGCCTTGCCCGATGGCGTGATTGCGCTGGTCGAAAAGGGCGATCTGTCGATGGGGCACGCCCGTGCCCTGATTGGTTGCGACGATGCCGAGGAAATTGCCGAAGCCGCCGTCGCGAAGCAGATGTCGGTGCGTGACGTCGAAAAGCACGTGCGCAAGAAGCAACGCGGCGATGCTGCGCCGCGCCGCGTTGCCCGTGCCGCTCGTAATGCGTCCGACGATGCCGATATCGCGGCAGTACAGGGTCACCTCGAGGAGTTCCTCGGGTTGCCGGTGAAGATCAATGCTGATGCCGATCCCAAATCGGGCACGGTGACGATCCGCTATTCGACCCTCGATCAGCTTGACCTGATCTGCCAGCGTCTGACTGGCGGCGCGATCTGACGGGTTTCCGTTCGTTGTAGTTGCAGCAAGTTCCGTTCACCCTGAGCTTGTCGAAGGGTGCTGGGCACGGCGCTATCCCTTGTACAGCGCGTCCAGCCGTGCCGCGTACCGCTCCTTGAGCTTGTGGCGCCGGATCTTGAGGCTCGGCGTCATTTCTTCGTTTTCGATCGAGAAGGGCTCGTCGGCGAAGGCGAACTGGCGAACCTTTTCGATGATGGAAAGGTCCGCATTGACGCGGTCGACGGCGCTACGCAAGGCTGTCCGGAACGCAGGCAGGCTCTGCAAGGCCTTGAAATCGAAAAGTTCATCGTTCTCGGTGGCCCATTGCAGGGCCCATTCGGCATCGGGAACAAGCAGCCCGACGATGTAGGGGCGACGATCACCGTAGATCATGGCCTGGGCGATCTCCGGTTGCAGGGTCAGCATCGATTCAACCCGCTGCGGGGAGATGTTGTCGCCCTTGTCGTTGACGATCATGTCCTTCTTGCGGTCGGTGATGAGGATGCGGCCCTTGTCGTCGATATGGCCGATGTCGCCCGTGTGCAGCCAGGGCGCGCTCCCCGGTGCACCTGAGGGATCGGACTTCAGGACGTTCGCGGTGGCCGCGTCGTTCTGCCAGTAGCCGTGCATGACCAGTTCGCCGCGCGCGAGGATCTCCCCATCCTCGGCGATACACACCTCGACGCCGCGCATGGGCGGGCCGACGGTGTCGAACTTGATCCCGGCGGAGGGGCGGTTGCAGCTGATGATCGGCCCGGATTCGGTCTGGCCATAGCCCTGCAGCAGGGTGAGCCCCATGGCGCTGAAGAACGAGCCGATTTCCGGATTGAGCGGTGCCCCGCCCGAAACCATCGCCTTGATACGGCCACCAAACCTGGCGCGCACCTTCGGCCGCAGCGTATGTTCGAGTAGCAGGCTCAGCGGATAGTCGGTAAGGCGACGGCGGCCATGATCCTTGCGCAAGGCGCTGGAAATCGCCCAGTCCATCAATTGCCGGGGAATCGGGCCCTGCTTTTCGATCTGCTTCATGATGCGGGTGCGCAGCACTTCGAAAAGCCGCGGCACGACGACCATGATCGTGGGGCGCACTTCCTCGATGTTGGCAGCCAGCTTGTCGAGGCCTTCGGCATAATAGATCTGCGCACCGAGTCCGATCGGGAAGAACTGCCCGCCGGTGTGTTCGTAGGCGTGGCTGAGCGGCAGGAACGAAAGGAAGGTCTCGTGGTCGTCCCAGCTGAAGTCTTGGGCGATGATCTCGGCGGCGCCACCGATGTTCATCAGCAGCATGCCGTGATGCTGGCGCACACCGCGCGGTGCACCGCCGGTGCCGCTGGTGTAGATAATGCAGGCGAGGTCGTCCCGGCCGATGTTCACGAGCCGTGCTTCCGTTTCCGCGCGCGCCTGAACCGGGTCGCCGTCGATCAGCGCGTGCCAGTCAAAAATGTCGAAGGCGCCGCCCTGCAGGGGAGCGATCCTCTCCATGCCGATCACATGCCGGCACATGTCGGTCTGCACGATCGCCGGGAGCAGAGTCCCTGCCAGCTTGGCGGTCGACACGATAGCGGCACGCGCGCCCGAATTTTCCAGGATATGGATGTGATCGCGCGTGGTGTTGGTGGTGTAGGTGGGCACGGTCACGCAGCCAGCGGCCATGATCGCGAGGTCTGCCAGGCACCATTCCGGCCTGTTTTCGGAGACGATCAGCACGCGGTCTCCGGCCTGCAGCCCGAGCCGGCGCAGCGAGGCGGCCAGGAGGCAGACCCGCCGGGCCGCTTCGGCCCAGCTCAGCGAGACCCACTGGCCATCGCGCTTGGCCCACAGCATCGGAGCTTCGCCGCGCGCATCGGCCCGCTGGAGAAACAGCGAGACGATATTCCTGCTCTTGTCGAAATCCGCGAGGTTCATAATGCCCCGATGTTCTCCCGAGTATGTCATGGGTCCCTATTCGGAGACCGATGTTACAGGCCAACGTCTAGGGGCGGGAGGGGGCTGCGGCAACTGCGGTTGAAAAGTGCCGTTATTCGGTGCCCACAGCCTCGCCAATCGAAGAGAAGCCGTCCCGCTTCATCAGTTCCACCAGCCCTTTGCAGATCGCGCGGGCAATCATCGGGCCTTCGTAGACCATGGCGCTGTAGAGCTGGACGAGACTGGCCCCGGCCCGGATGCGGGCCCATGCGTCCTCGGCCGTGGCAATGCCGCCCACGCCGACGAGGGGCAGGGCGCCGCCGGTGGCCTTGCGGAAATCCCGCAGGCGCTGCTGGGCGAGGTCGCGCAGCGGCGCGCCCGAGAGGCCGCCGGTTTCCCCCGCATGGACCGACCGGAGCGGCGGGCGCGAAATCGTGGTGTTGGACACGATCAGGGCGCCGAGCTGCCTGTCGATGGCGATGCGCGCGATGGCGTCAATGTCGGCGGGTTCGAGATCGGGGGCGACCTTGAGGAACACCGGCGGGCGGTTGTCGGCGTCGCAGACCGAATCGCGAGCCTCGATGACGGCGTCGAGCAGGCCGGTGAGCGCCGATTCGTCCTGCAGGGCCCGCAGGCCGGGCGTGTTGGGGCTGGAGATGTTGACCGCCAGATAGGTGCCAAGCGGAGCCATGAGGCGGGCCATGATCGCATAGTCGGCGACGCGGTCCGCCGAATCCTTGTTGGCACCGATATTGATGCCGACCACACCCGGACGGCCGAGGCGGGCTTCGAGCCGGTCGACGGCGGCCTGTGCGCCACCGTTGTTGAAGCCCATGCGGTTGATCACCGCGTGGTCCTCGGCAAGCCGGAACAGGCGCGGTTTCGGATTGCCGGCCTGTGGCAGCGGGGTGATCGAGCCGACTTCCGCAAAGCCGAAACCCAGTGCGAGCAGCGCGTCGGGGACTTCGCCGTCCTTGTCGAAGCCTGCAGCCATGCCGACGGGATTGGGAAAATCGATCCCGGATACCCGTGTAGCGAGACTCGCCGGAACGGCGGGCACACGATTCGGCGCGGTGAGTTTGAGCGAGGTGATGGCGAGGGCATGGGCCTTTTCGGCATCGATTCGGAAAAGGGCGGGGCGGAGAAAAGAATAGAGCACGGGAGAGCGCATAAACCGGTAAGGCCTGTTGCTCAAATGCTTCTATCCTGCACAACTTCGTTGCGCCGATACCCAAAATCGGTTGCATCCGTGCCGGTCACGCGTCCGGTGTCGCATTTATACAATAAATCACCAAGGGGCGGGCATACACGGACCTTGCGACCCGAAGGGCTCGTAGCGGGATGCGCACGAGTTCTTACATACCTTGATGGCGGTTCCCGGCTTTCCGGGAACCGCCTTTTTTCTCTGGTCAGGCGTCGTTTCGCCTCTGCAAAACACCCATTGAAACTCGGCTGCTGCTGCACTAGGTGAAATCGGAAAGATTTGATCCGATTTATCGAGCGGGTTCGGAAGCCAGCCTTATGCGCCTGTCCAGTATGGCCGATTATGCCGTTGTCATCATGTCCGCCGCCGCGCGGCATTGCGGCGGCGCACGTGTGGCCGCCGGGCAACTGGCGGAGGAAACCGGCCTGCCGGTACCGACCGTGCAGAAGCTGGTGAGCAAGCTCACGGCGGCGGGGCTGATGCGCTCTTCGCGCGGAGTTGGCGGTGGGCTGAAGCTTGCCCGCCCGCCCGCCGCGATCACGCTGGCGGATATTGTCGAGGCAGTGGAAGGGCCGATCGCGCTCACAGCCTGCGTCGGAGAAAACAAGAGCGATTGCTCGCTGGAGGGATGCTGCAATGTGCGTGGGCACTGGCCGCTGGTGAACGCCGCCCTGCGCGGCGCCCTGGCGCAAGTGCCGCTGACCCAGCTTGCCGAGGAAGCATGAATGACTGACGAAACTGTCCCCGCCGTGCCCGAGGAACGCGATGCCGCCGCCCGTGAGGCTGCCGCGCGCGTGGCCGACTACGAGCATGGCTGGGTCGCCGATATCGAGCAGGAATTCGGGCCGAAGGGCCTGTCCGAAGACACCGTCCGCTTCATCTCCGCCAAGAAGGAGGAGCCGGAATGGATGCTCGAATGGCGCCTCAAGGCCTATCGCCGCTGGCTGGAAATGACGCCGCCGGACTGGGCCAAGCTCTCCGTGCCGCCGATCGACTATCAGGACGCCTACTACTGGGCCGCGCCCAAGAAGAAGGACGGCCCCAAGAGCCTCGACGAAGTCGATCCCGAAATCCTGCGCGTCTACGAGAAGCTGGGCATTCCGCTGGAAGAGCAGAAGATGCTCGCCGGTGTCGAGGGCGCGCGCAAGGTCGCGGTGGACGCGGTGTTCGACTCGGTTTCCGTCGCCACCACCTTCCGCAAGGAGCTGGAACAGGCGGGCGTCATCTTCCGCTCGATCTCGGAGGCGATCCGCGAATATCCCGAGCTGGTGAAGAAGTGGCTGGGCAAGGTCGTGCCGCAGCATGACAACTACTTCGCGGCGCTGAACTGTGCGGTCTTTTCGGACGGCACCTTCGTCTATGTGCCCGAGGGCGTGCGCTGCCCGATGGAGCTCTCCACCTATTTCCGCATCAATGCCGAGAATACCGGGCAGTTCGAACGCACGCTGATCGTTGCCGACAAGGGGGCCTACGTCTCCTACCTCGAAGGCTGCACGGCACCGCAGCGCGACGAGAACCAGCTTCACGCCGCCGTGGTCGAGCTGGTCGCGATGGAAGATGCCGAGATCAAGTATTCGACGGTGCAGAACTGGTATCCCGGCAACGCCGAGGGCAAGGGCGGCATCTACAACTTCGTGACCAAGCGCGGGCTGTGCCAGGGCGCGCGCTCGAAGATCTCATGGACGCAGGTCGAGACCGGTTCCGCTGTGACCTGGAAGTACCCTTCGTGCGTGCTCAACGGTGAGGATTCGGTGGGCGAGTTCTATTCGGTGGCCGTCACCAACAATTACCAACAGGCCGATACCGGGACCAAGATGATCCACAACGGGCGGGGCAGCCGCTCGACGATCATCTCCAAGGGCATTTCGGCGGGCAAGTCGAACAACACCTACCGCGGCCTCGTGCGCGTGGCGGCGGGGGCGGAGGACGTGCGCAACTTCACCCAGTGCGATTCGTTGCTGCTGGGTAAGGAATGCGGCGCACACACCGTGCCCTACATCGAAGTGCGCAATCCGAGTGCGCAGATCGAGCACGAGGCGACCACCAGCAAGATCAGCGACGACCAGCTATTCTACGCCATGCAGCGCGGGCTCGATACCGAGCAGGCGGTGGCGCTGATCGTCAATGGTTTCGCCAAGGAAGTGCTGCAGCAATTGCCCATGGAATTTGCCGTCGAGGCCCAGAAGTTGCTGGGTATTTCGCTTGAAGGGAGTGTCGGTTGATGTCTGAACGCAAGACTCTGGGCGTCAGCAAGACCGCCACGCCAAAGGCCGATGCCCGCGCCACGTTCAATGTGACGGGCGCCCGGCTCGAAACGCTCAAGGAGCGCGCGCGCGAGCAGCGGCGTCATCCGACTGAGGCGCAGAAGGCGCTTTGGGAGGAACTGTCGGGTTCGAAGCTGGGCGGCGTGAAGTTCATGCGCCAGACGGTGGTTGGCTCCACCGTCGTCGATTTCTCGTGCCCCTCGCGCTGGATCGTGATTTCGCTTTCGCCTGAAGGCGCCAATCCCGAGGTGGATGCACTGCAGGACAAGAAGCTGACCGATGTCGGCATCCGCGTGCTGCGCTTCAGCGAAGCCGAAGTGCTGGCCGATGCCGATACGGTGGTCCGGGCGATCAATACCGCCGTGAATCAGCCGTTCGACAAGCGCGCCGCCCGCCGTGGCCCCGCCGCCAATAGCCCCGCCCCTACGTTCGAGGGTGCCGAAGGATGACCATGCTCAAGATCGAAAACCTCCAGGCTTCCGTTGCCGACAAGCCCATCCTCAAGGGCCTCTCGCTCACGATCAATCCTGGCGAGATTCATGCGATCATGGGGCCGAATGGCGCGGGCAAGTCGACCACCGGCTATGTGCTGGGTGGGCGTCCGGGCTACGAAGTGACCGGCGGCTCGGTCGAGTTCATGGGGCAGGACCTGCTGCAGCTCGAGCCGCACGAGCGTGCCGCTGCCGGGCTGTTCCTCGGCTTCCAGTACCCGGTCGAGATTCCGGGCGTGTCCTTCGTCCAGTTCCTGCGCGAGGCGGCCAATGCCCAGCGCAAGGGGCGCGGGGAAGAACCGCTGTCGGGCGGCGAGTTCCTCAAGTTGGCCAAGGAAAAGGCCAGGCTGCTTAAAATGGACATGGATATGCTCAAGCGCCCGGTGAACGTCGGCTTCTCCGGTGGCGAGAAGAAGCGCGCCGAGATGGTGCAGATGGGCATCCTCGACCCCAAGCTGGCCATCCTGGACGAGACCGATTCCGGCCTCGACATCGATGCGCTGCGCATCTGCGGCGAGGGCATCAATTCGATCATGCGCGCGCCGGACAAGGCGGTGCTGCTGATCACGCACTATCAGCGCCTGCTTGACTACGTGAAGCCCGACTTCGTGCACGTCCTCGCGGGTGGCCGCATCGTCAAGTCGGGTGGCCCCGAGCTGGCGCTGCAGCTTGAGGAAGAAGGCTACGAGGCGGTAGCGTGAACGTCGAACTCACGCTTCCCACCCGCAAGGACGAGGATTTCCGCTATTCGGACCTCGACGCGCTGGCCACGGTCTGGCCGGTGGTGCGCGAGGATATCGAAGTCATCGCCGGACTGGAAGAATCGCGGCAGGTGATAGAGCTGGGTGAGGGGGCCGTCGCGCGGCATCTCGATGTCCGGCTCGGCAAGGGCGCGAAGCTGGACTTGCGCGTGCTGACGGCGGGTCCGGGCTACGGCCGCATTGCCATCGATGTGCGGCTGGAGGAAGGCGCGGACTTCACGCTGGGCGCCGCACAGCTTGCCACCGGCAAGGAAACGCTGGAGATCGTTACCAAGGTGACGCACGCCGGGCTCAACGCCACCTCCAGCCAGATCGTGCGCACCGTGCTCGCGGGCAATGCGACCGGGACTTATCTCGGCTGCATCGCGGTGGAACGTGGCGCCGACGGGACCGATGCCGAGCAGTCGGTGCGCGCCATGCTGCTCGACCGCACGGCGACCGCCAATGCCAAGCCAGAACTCGAAATCTTCGCCGATGACGTCAAGGCGGCACATGGCTGCGCGGTGGGTGAACTCGACGCAAACGGCCTTTTCTACCTTATGTCGCGCGGCCTGCCGCCAGCCGATGCCAAGCGGTTGATGTTGCAGGCTTTCATTGCCGAGGCGTTCGCCGGCGCGCCGGGAGAAGAGGCGCTCGACGAAGCGGCCATGGCCCGGCTCGCCAAGCTGGTGGGGACGGCGCTGTGAGTACGGCGATACTCGCGCTCAAGGACGAGTTCCCCGGCATCGCGGGCGGCTGGCACTACCTTGATACTGCCGCCACCGCGCAGAAGCCGCAGGCAGTGATCGACGCCACCGTGAATGCGCTGGGCCGTGACTACGCGACCGTGCATCGCGGCGTCTATGCACGCTCTGCTGAAATGACTCTGGCTTTCGAGGCGGCGCGGCGCCGCACGGCAGCTTTCCTTGGCGGCGCGGAAGAGGAGATCGTCTTCACCCGCGGCGCGACCGAGGCGATCAACCTCGTGGCGCAGACCTGGGGCGTGGAAAACCTCAAGGCGGGCGATCGCATCCTGCTGTCCACGCTGGAGCACCATTCGAACATCGTGCCCTGGCAGATGCTGCGTGAGCGCACCGGCGTGGCGATCGACGTCTGCCCGCTTACGGCAGACGGCCGGATCGACGTCGATGAGGCCGAACGCATCCTGACGCCTGCGCACAAGCTGGTGGCCCTGGCGCATGTCTCGAACGTGCTGGGCTCGGTGCTCGATGTGCGCCGCGCCGCCGATCTGGCTCATGCCGCTGGCGCCCTGCTGCTGGTCGATGGCTGTCAGGCCGCGCCGCGCATCGCGCTCGACATGGCGGCGCTCGATTGCGATTTCTACGTCTTCTCCGCGCACAAGCTCTATGGCCCGACCGGGATCGGCGCGCTGTGGGCACGCAAGGCGATCCTGGATGCGATGCCGCCCTGGCACGGCGGCGGGGCGATGATCGACCGGGTGACCTTCGAGAAGAGCACCTACGCCCCCGCGCCGCAGCGTTTCGAGGCGGGCACGCCGATGATCGTCGAGGCGCTGGGAATGGCGGCGGCCATGGACTGGCTTTCCGGCATCGGCTTGGCTCGCGCCGAGCAGCACGAACGCGATCTGGCCGCTCGCCTGCGCGCCGAACTGGGCAAGCGCAACGACGTGACCTTGTTCGGTCCCGAGGATTCAGTGGGAATCGTCAGTTTCGCGCTCGACGGGGTGCATCCGCACGACCTTGGCACCATATTGGACGAAGAGGGCGTGGCGATTCGGGCCGGGCACCATTGTGCGCAACCGCTCATGGACCACCTTGGCGTTCCCGCCACCGCCCGGGCCAGCTTTGGCCTCTACAGTGATGACAACGATATCGAGGCGCTCCTGAAAGGGATCGAGCGCACCAGGAGAATTTTCGGATGAGCGAACACGATCACGACGGGCAGCGGCCCATCAAGTTCGTCCAACTCAGCGAAGCACCAGTGCCCAAGCGCGCCCGGGTCGAGGATGCGCCCCTGCCGGAAGAAGAGAACGTGGAATCCCCGAAAGAAACAATCGAACGCAAGCGCGACTACCTCGAAGGCTTCCTTGCCGAGACGCCGCAGGGTGAAATTCCCGGAGAGCCGGGCGGCGCAATCTATGAAGGCGTGATTTCTGCGCTCAAGGAAATCTTCGACCCGGAAATCCCAGTAAATATCTACGATCTTGGCCTGATCTATGGCGTCGATGTTTCGCCCGAGGCTTCGGTGGCGGTGACGATGACGCTCACCACGCCGCATTGCCCGGTGGCTGAATCGATGCCGGGTGAAGTCGAACTGCGCGTTGCGGCAGTGCCGGGCGTGCGCGATTGCGACGTCAATCTCGTCTGGGATCCGCCGTGGGACATGGCCAAGATGTCCGACGAGGCAAAGCTCGAACTGGGCATGCTGTGAGCGAAGCTGCTGCCCTCGATACGCCTGCCGTGACGGTGCGGCTGGCCGATTTTGGCGAGGCATCCGATGCCGGAGCCATGGTCGCCTTGCTGGATGCCTATGCGCGCGATCCGATGGGCGGCGGGACACCGCTGGATCCGGCGGTGCGCGAGCGGCTGGCAGCGGCACTAAAGGCCTTTCCCGGTGCATTCACACTGCTGGCGTTCGATGGCGAAGATGCGGTGGGTCTTGCCAATTGCTTCACCGGCTTCTCTACTTTCGCGGCCCGGCCGCTGATCAACATCCATGATATCGCCGTAAAGCCGGGCGCGCGCGGAAAGGGAATCGGCCGTGCCCTGATGCAGGCCGTCGAGCAGGAGGCTCGCGCGCGCGGTGCCTGCAAGATCACGCTCGAGGTGCTGGGCGGCAACGAGCGGGCCAAGGCCCTTTACGCCGCGCTTGGATACGGAAACTATGCTCTCGATCCCGCAACCGGGACGGCGCAGTTCTGGGAAATGAAGCTATGACCACGACTACTCGCGAACGTCCGGCCGCTGTCGTGCTGACTCCGGGCGCCGAAGCGCGGATCGCCAAACTGATGAGCCAGGCGCCCGAGGGCGCGATTGGTGTGAAGCTGTCCACGCCGCGCCGGGGCTGTTCGGGCCTTGCCTATTCGGTGGACTACGTGACCGAGGAAGCCAAGTTCGACGAGAAGATCGAGACGCCCGGCGGCAATTTCTACATCGACAGCGCCTCGGTGCTCTACCTGATCGGCAGCACGATGGACTGGAAGGAAGACGACTTCACCGCCGGCTTCGTGTTCGACAACCCCAACGCCAAGGGAGCCTGCGGTTGCGGGGAAAGCTTTACAGTTTGACGTGCAGCCGGGGGTGACCGGCTGCCATTTTATCACTGCGCTGTCAGCACCAGTTCGGCTTCACCGCTGGCCTTGGGCAGATGCGCAACGGCGGGCGGGGTCTGGCCGCCGTTGGGGCTGAGGCGCCCTTCGAGGCGCGCGCCCTGCTCAATGGTGAGCGTGTCGTAAGCGACATCGCCCTCGATCCGGGCAGTCTTGAGAATCACCACTTCGCGCGCTGCGATCGTGCCGCGCACGAGACCGGCCACACGCACCGTCTCGGCGCGGATGGCGCCGGTGATCTGACTGTCCTCGCCCTGTACCAGCGAACTGCACGCGATGTCGCCATCGACGCGGCCGTCGATGTGCAGATCGGCCGTGGCCTCGATATTGCCGGTGATGACCGTATCGGGGCCGAGCATCGAGAATGTCGAAGCACCGGCAGGGCGGGGGGCGGAAGGTGTCCGGGCCATATTAGGAGTCTTTTTGCTGAACATTGCGGGCGGCCTCAAGGAAGGGGCGCGGATTGACCGGGCGGCCGTTGACACGGACTTCGAAATGCAGGTGCGGGCCGGTGGAGCGGCCAGTGCTCCCCATCGCGCCGATCACGGTACCGGCATCGACTCTTTCGCCGACGTGGGTTTGCTTGAAGCCGGAAAGGTGACCGTAACGGGTCATGAGGCCGTTGCCATGGCTGATTTCGATGCAATTGCCATAACCGCTGCGGCGGCCGACGAAGCTGACGGTACCTTTGGCGGCGGCGTAGATGGCGGAGCCGCGCGGGCCCGGGAAGTCAAGCCCGGCATGGAAGGCGGCAGCACCGGTGAACGGGTCTGCGCGATAGCCATAGCTCGACGAGACATAGGCGACATGGGCCGGGCGCACCTGCGGGATCGACGCGAGCCCGTTTTCCAGCGCGTCCATGCGGGCAAGGCTCACGCCCATGCGCTGGAAGCGGGGATCAAGGCTGCCGTCGGCTGACGTGGCGAGGCGCATCAGCGGGCCACCCTCGGCACCACTGGAATTGGCGATGATCGCGTTCGGATTGAGACCGAGCTTGCGGATCGCGGCGCTGGCGCTGGCGGAGCGGCGGTCGGCATAACGGGTCAGGCGTTCAACGAAGGCGAGCTGTTCGGCCTCGACTTCAGCCAGGCCGCGCGCTTCAGGGAGGACTGCGCTGATCTTGCGGACGGTTTTGGCGGCTTCGCCGGAGCTGTCGGACACCGTTTCACCGGCCTTCTTGTCGTCCGGAAGGTCACCAATGTGGGCTTCGACCATCTGTTCGATGAACTGCTGGCGGCGGGCAAGATCGGCGGTCGTTTCGCTGATGTTGTCGCGGTAGGCCTGGACGCGGCTTTCGGACTTGGCGACAGCGGCTTCGCGGTTCAGCAGCGCTGCCTGTTCATGGTCGGCGTAGATCCGGGCGACCGCTGCGGTGCCGATGGTGCCGAGCCAGACGGCGAGAAGCGCCGTCGCGGCGCCGGCCGCTGCCATCTGCACGCGAGAGGAGACATGAATAAACCGGACCTGCCCCTGCGATCGCATGATGAACTCGCGATCAGGAAACGCAGTCCGCAGGCGCGACAGAAACGCCCCGGAAGATGTGAAATTCAAAACGACCCCGCTTGAGTTTTCTATCTCAGTCCCGGAGCAGTGAGCTAGCAGGGGAGGGGGGCAAAGGCGAATCGACTTACCGTAAACCCTTGTTGAATCGGGGTGAAGTGACCGTCCGGCGCGATGAGTTGAGGAAACTTCTTGACCTGGGTCACGGCTGGCACCGGGGCTGTGTCAAATGAAAACTGCTGTAGTATGGAGCATGTTGACATTATCCTAACCGCTGTGGCCTAGCGGGCACAGCTGCCGGAAACCGCGCGAAACGGTGACAATCCTGAAGGTTGATGTTAGGCCGCAGCCATGACTGTAGAGACTGCTCCTCTGGCCGACCGCCCTTCGGGTGCGGCTGCCGAATCGCCTGAAGACCTCGTTGCGCGCCTTGCCCGTGACGGACGTGCGGCGCAGCGCGTCCTTGCGCGGCTGACCGGCGCTCAAAAAGCGGATGCCCTGCGTGCTGCCGCCGCCGCTCTTCGCGCTGCCGGGCCAGCAATTCTTGAAGCCAATGCACATGATATCGCGGCGGGCGAGGCCAAGGGGCTGACCGGCGCCATGCTTGACCGCCTGCGGCTGGATCCCGCGCGTCTCGCGGGGATTGCAGATGCAGTGGAGCAGGTTGCTGGCCTGCCTGATCCGGTCGGGGGAGTGATCGCAGAGAGCGAGCGTCCCAACGGATTGAAGCTCAGCCGCGTGCGCATTCCGATCGGGCTGATCGGAATCATCTACGAAAGCCGGCCCAACGTCACGGCGGATGCGGCGGCGCTGTGCCTGCGTTCGGGCAATGCCGTGCTGCTGCGCGGGGGCAGCGAGGCGCTGCATTCGAACCGTGCGATCGCGGCGGCCTTTGCCACGGGTCTGGAGAGTGCCGGCATTCCTGCCGCCGCGATCCAGCTCGTACCCACGCAGGACCGCGCGGTCGTCGGCGCCATGCTGACGGCGGCCGGGTTCATCGACATGATCGTGCCGCGCGGCGGCAAGAGCCTTGTTGCTCGCGTGCAGGCCGATGCGCGGGTGCCGGTGCTCGCGCACCTCGACGGAATCTGCCACACCTATGTCCATGCTGCGGCCGATCCGGAAATGGCGCGCAGTGTGACGCTCAACGCCAAGATGCGCCGCACCGGCATCTGCGGTTCGATGGAAACCCTGCTGCTCGACACGCAGTTCCCCGAAAGCGCCTCGGTGGTTGCAGGCCTGCTGGATGCCGGTTGTGAACTGCGCGGCGATGCCCGTGCCCGCGCACTCGATTCGCGCATCCTGTCCGCCAGCGAAGAGGACTGGGACACCGAGTATCTTGATTCGGTGCTGTCGGTCGCGGTGGTGGACGGGCTAGATGCGGCGATGGACCACATCGCGGCGCATTCCTCGCACCACACCGATGCGATCGTCACGGCGGACGCGACGGCGGCAGAGCGCTTCCTCAACGAAGTCGACAGTGCCATCGTCATGGTCAATGCCTCCAGCCAGTTCGCCGATGGCGGCGAGTTCGGGCTTGGCGCGGAGATCGGCATCGCCACCGGGCGCCTCCATGCGCGCGGCCCGGTCGCGCTCGAGGGGCTGACGACCTATAAGTGGCTAGTGCGTGGCAGCGGCCAGACGCGGCCGTAAAGCCATGACCTCGCGGCGGCGCAGTGGTCCGATTACCGGGCTGCTCGGCGGCAGTTTCAATCCGGCCCACGGTGGACACCGGCGCATTTCGCTCTTCGCGATCGATGCACTGGCGCTTGATGAGGTGTGGTGGCTGGTCTCGCCGGGCAATCCGCTCAAGCCCGCCGCAGGCATGGCGCCGCTGGCGGCGCGTGTGGCATCGGCTCGCCGGGTTACTCGGCACACGCGTATCCGTGTGACCGCCATCGAACGCGAACTGGGCACGCGCTACACCGTCGACACCCTGCGCAAGCTGCTGGCACGCTATCCGAAACGCCGCTTCGTGTGGCTGATGGGGGCGGACAATCTGGCGCAATTCCACAAGTGGAAGGACTGGCGCCGGATCGCGAATCTCTTGCCGATTGCAGTGATTGCCCGTCCGGGGTATGATGCGGATGCCCTCGCGAGCCCCGCGATGGTCTGGTTGAGGCGATTCCGGAAGCCTTTGTCCAGTCTTCGCAGTCCGGAAAGGTGGAGCGCACCTGCGCTTGTGACATTGCGATTCGACCCCGATACGCGGTCGGCCACGGCGATACGCCAGACCGATCCGGACTGGGCCCGGACAAGCGGAACGCGGGCTTCGCGTTCCATGCCCTGCCGGGACGCTGTCACGCACCGCCCCATCCCCGGAACAGCGGCGTGAACGGTCCTGAGACCTTTCGCGAGCGCGCCCGGCTTACCCAGCATATGATTGAAAACGGCATGATGGTTTCCATCTTGCCCGGACGATCCCTGAAAGGAGCAGATACCTACTAAGATGCCACAGGCACAAATTCAGCCGGCTGCGGCCGGCACCACGCCCCCGGCGGTGGTCGACAGCGACGACCCGCTTCTGGCCCTTGTCCTGCAGTCGCTCGACGACGATCAGGCGCAGGACCTGGTGACCATCGACCTCGAAGGCAAATCCAGCATTGCGGACTACATGGTGATCGCGTCGGGCCGTTCGACCCGGCAAGTGGCCGCCATGGCGCAGAAACTCGGCGAGCGGCTCAAACACGGTGGCTTCGGCAACCCGCGTATCGAGGGCCTGCCCGCGGCCGACTGGGTGCTGGTCGATGCCGGCGGCGTGATCGTCCATCTCTTCCGCCCGGAAGTGCGCAGCTTCTACAACCTCGAGAGGATGTGGGGCTTCGACGGACCCTCCGGCGCGGCCTGACCGCCGCGCACGGTTGAAAGAACAGCCCGGCTCCCAAGAGGCCGGGCAGAGCGAGAGGACATCCGCGCAAGAGGCGCCTTGGCGTTTTGCGTGCTCCCGACATGCTGCTTCATATCATCGCCCGCGGAAAGATCGCCCGCTCGCCAGAGGCAGAGCTGCTGGATCGCTATGCAAAGCGGATAAGCTGGCCTTTCAAGCACAGCGAGCTGCCAGACACAGGCGGCAAGGTGCCGCCACCCTTGCAGACACCCTGTCGCGAAGTCCTGCTGGATGAACGCGGCAAGGCCATGACCTCGGAAGAATTCGCCGCCCTGCTCGGCCGCTGGCGCGACGAAGGCGTGCGTGAATGCCGCTTCCTGATCGGCGCTGCCGATGGCCATGGCGACGAGGCCCGTGCCTCTGCTGATCACCTGCTGTGCTTCGGCAGGATGACTTGGCCGCACCTCATGGCGCGCGCGATGCTGGCCGAGCAGCTCTGGCGCGCGACGGCGATTCTGGCGGGGCACCCCTATCACCGGTCGGGGTGACCGAGTCGCATTCCGCTCCGCCACTTCTCTCTTCCCGCCGGACTCAGGCCGTTCTAGGTAATCGCCTGTGAAACTTTCCACCCGCCTTGCCCTGATCCTCGCCGCATGTGCCACTGCCGTGCTTGTGACGCAGGCGATGACGCAGCAGGGGGCGCTGGCCGTGCTCGACCCTACGGCCGATGCAAGCAAGGCGCAGGAAGACATGCGCGCGGCCCGGCGCGAGGGCGAGGCGGCGCGCAAGCGGGCGGAAAAGCTCGAAGCGCGCGCCCGGAATGTGACCGTGCAGGCCGAGAAGACGGCGCGCGAGGCCGCTGCGGTGGCGGCGCGCATTCAGGAAACCGAAGCGGCGCTGGCGGTGCAGCAGGCCAGGATCAGGCTGATCGCCTCGCAGCGTGCGCAGCTGCGCGCCGCGCTGGCCGAGCAGCAGGAACCGCTGGTCCGGTTGACCGGTTCGCTGCAACGGCTCTCGCGCCGCTCGCCGCTTCTGGCGCTGTTGCGGCCTGGTTCGGTGCGCGATGCCGTCTACATGCGTGCGCTGCTCGATACCGTGCTGCCCGAAGTACAGGCGCGCACAGCCGACCTGCGCGCCGAAATCGAGCGAGGCCGCGCCCTCGAACGCAGCGCACAGGCGGCCACTGCGGATCTGGGGAGGACCGAGACCGAAATGCGCGCACGCCGCCAGAAACTCGCCTCGATCGAGGCGGGCCAGCGGCTTGCCAGCCGTCAGGTGGCCGGAATCGCCGCGCGTGAGAGTGACCGGGCACTGGCACTGGCAGAGAAGGCGCGCGATCTGGGCGAACTGGTCGCGGAAATGGGCAGGCAGGGGGAACTGCGCGACCGGCTTGCCGCGTTGCCCGGCCCGATCATGCGCCCGGCACGGCCGGAGTCGGCCCAGGTCGTCGAAACAGTGCAGTTCACGCCTCCGCCCGAGGGATTGCCAAGCTACATGCTGCCCGTCACCGGCCGCCTGGTGACCGGTTTCGGAGAGGTCGCACCGGGGCAGGCGCGGTCGGGCGGGCTGGTGCTGGCGCCGCGCGCCAATGCACAGGTGGTCTCGCCCGCGCCGGGCCGCGTGGCCTTCGCCGGGCCTTATCGGGGCTATCACCGCATCATCATCATCGAGCATGCAGGCGGCTGGACCTCGCTTGTCACGGGGCTGGCGCGGCTGGACGTGGCGGTCGGGGATAATGTCGTTGCCGGATCGCCGGTCGGCATGACCGGCCCCGGGACGCCGCAGGTGGTTGTGGAACTGCGCCGCGACGGCGAACCCGTTAATCCCCTGCAATATATCCGTTCGCTATGATGCAGCATCCGGTTCACACCGTACCTGCGTCAAACTGTCCGGGCCCCAATTGCTGGCGTTTGTGGTAAAGGGCGGGTAGGAACGGACCCGTAACCCCTCCGCCCGGCGTTGTCCGGTCCCGGACGTGAAGAACGAGAGGCTTACCGCCCGATGAAATTCGCCCCCCTGATGCGCGCCGCGCTGCTGGTGTCCGCTGTTGCCGTGCTTCCCGCCGCGACCTCCGGGCTCGCGGCGGTCGATGGCCGCGCGAACCACGAGTTCGACAGGCTTTTCACCATCTATGAACTGGTGAAGGCTAACTACGTCGACCCGGTCGACGACGACAAGCTGCTGAAAGGCGCGATCGACGGGATGCTGGCAAGCCTTGACCCGCATTCGAACTATCTCGATGGTCCCTCGCTGCAGCGGCTCGAAACGATGATCGATGGCAAGTACACCGGGCTCGGCCTTTCTGTGGTCGAGGATGACGGTGCGGTGAAGATCATCTCGCCGTTCAAGGGCAGCCCGGCGGAGAAGGCCGGGCTCAAGGCGGGCGATTACATCACGCACCTCGATGGTGTGCTCTATTACGATCGCGATCTCGATGAGGCGGTGGAGAAGATGCGCGGGCCGGCCGGCACCTCGATCAAGCTGACGATCTTCCGCCCCGGCCGCGACGAGCCTTTCGATGTGACCGTGACGCGCGGCGTGATCGAACTCAAGCCGGTGACCTGGGAGCTCCAGAACGATGTCGGCGTGATCAGCGTCAACGAATTCTCGCGCGATGTCGGCAACTACGTGAACGGTGCGATTGCCGATCTCAAGAAGCAGGCCGCGCTCAAGGGCACAGGCAAGCTGACCGGCCTGGTGCTGGACCTGCGCTCGAACCCCGGCGGTTCGCTCGACGAGGCGGTGGCGCTGTCCGATCTGTTCCTCGACAAGGGCGACATCGTCTCGCAACGCGGGCGCCTTGCCAGCGAGAACCAGTTCTATCGCGCCGAAACCATGTTCAAGGGCGATGCCGCGCGCGGATTGCCGATCATCGTGCTGGTCGACGCCGGATCCGCTTCGGCCTCCGAGATCGTCGCGGGCGCACTGCAGGACCAGCACCGCGCGGTGATCATGGGCCAGCGCACCTTCGGCAAGGGCTCGGTCCAGTCGTTCATCCAACTCGACAAGGACAGCGCGGTGAAGCTGACGACGGCGCGCTATTACACGCCTTCAGGCCACTCGGTGCAGGAAGGCGGCATCGTGCCTGACATCAAGGTGCCGCAGCTGTCCGATCCCGATGCTCGCGCCCGTGCCGAACGGGCCGTGCGCGAATCCGATCTGCGCGGCCACCTGATCAACGACGCGGGCCTGAAGGACAAGGATCTGGAAACCGATAGCAAGGATGATCCGCGCTTCAAGATTTCCGCCGAGGAGCTGAAGAAGGAAGGCATTACTGACTTCCAGCTCCACTACGCCATTGCGACGCTCGAGCGCACGGCGGGCAAGCCCGCGCTTGCCGCTGCGGCGGCCAAGAAGGCAAACTGACGGGTACAGGCAGGGAAACGATGTCATGACTGTCGCCGTCGATCCGTCGCTGCGCCTGGCCCGCTGGTTCGTCCTGTTGATTCCGGCGGCCGCGCTGGGCGGAGCCTATCTCTCGCAGTACGGTTTCGGGCTGGTGCCATGCGAGATGTGCTGGTGGCAGCGCTATCCGCACATGTTTGCGCTCCCCTTCGCGGCACTCGCCTTCTTCTGGAGCCCGGTGCGTCCGCTGGTGGCCGTGGCAGCGCTGGGGATCGTGACCTCGGGCCTGATCGGCGCATTTCACGCGGGCGTTGAATATGGCTGGTGGGAAGGCGTGACGGCCTGCACTGCAAGCCCCTTCGCGAAGGGCGTCGATCCGCTGGAGGCGATCATGAACGCCCCGGTCGTGCGCTGCGACGAGGTGCAGTGGAGCCTGTTCGGGATCTCGCTGGCGGGCTGGAACTTTATCTTCTCGACAGCCGGTGGGCTGGCGGCTTTCGGGCTGCTGTCGCTTGGCGGAAAGGCGAAAGCATGACTTCATCCCGCAGTGCGCGCATGTTGCGCGTCGATCAGGCAGGCGAATACGGCGCGACCCGCATCTATGCCGGGCAAATGGCGGTGATGGGCAGCCGCGCGCCGCATTCGACCGAAGTGGCCGGCATGGCTGCGCAGGAAGAGGATCACCGCGCCCGTTTCGATGCCCTGATCGCCGAACGCGGCGTGCGCCCGACGCTGTTGCAGCCGGTGTGGTCGGTTGCCGGCTTCGCGCTCGGTGCGGCGACCGCGTTGATCGGCCCTGAGGCGGCGATGGCCTGCACCGCCGCGATCGAGACCGAGATCGACCGGCACTATACCGAGCAGCTTGAGGAACTGGACGGTGACGATCCGGAACTGAGCGCGGCGATCCGCGAGTTCCGTGACGATGAGCGGGAGCACCGCGATGCGGCGCTTGCGGCGGGAGCCGAACGGGCGCCGGCCTATCCGCTGCTGTTCAACGCGATTCGCCTCGGCTGCCGCGCCGCCATCAAGCTCTCCGAACGCATCTGAATTTTCGCGGCTTGTTGTTCTGGCGCAAGGCTGGCACCAGCGCTTCAGCTATCGTTCAACGGCGCACGTTCCTATAGTGCGTCTCAAACCTGATCTGATTGGAGCCTCCGGAATGTCTCGTGTCATGACCGCCGTTGCCGCTGCCGCTTTCGGCCTGACTCTGGCGTCCGTGCCTGCTGCCGCGCAGGATGATGAGCTGTCCATTCCCAACGATGAGAAGGTCAACCAGTTGATCGTCTATGGTGACGACCCGTGTCCGGCCTCGACGCAGGGCGAGATCACCGTCTGCGCCCGCAAGCCCGAGGAAGAGCGCTACCGCATTCCCGAACCGCTGCGGGGCGTCGATTCGCCCAAGGCGCAGGCCTGGGCCAACAAGGTTCAGGCCTACGAGACGGTTGGCGCGTTTGGCACACTCAGCTGTTCGCCGGTCGGTGCAGGCGGATCGCTGGGTTGCACGCAGCAACTCATCGACAAGGCTTATGCCGAAAAGAAGAACGGCTCGGACGTGAAGTTCAGCGAGTTGATTCAGGCCGAACGCGAAAAGCGCCTCTCGACGATCGATGCCAAGGCTGCAACCCAGCAGGCGGAAGTCGAGAAGGAGGAAAAGGCCTACTTCGACGAGCAGGACAAGCAGAAGGCCGAGCAGGGCGCCGCCGAGGACGAAAGCGGGAAGGCGACGGTCGAAGCGCCGGTGCAGGAACCGAAGTAAGACGTCGCCAGTCCCTCGCTCTGACGCAACGAAAAAGGCCGGAAGAAAACTTCCGGCCTTTTTGCGTTCCAGAGGTCTTCCCGGGGATTAGCCGAGCGCGATGTCCGGCGCGTCTTCCTGCTTCATGCCGACGGTGTGATAACCGGCATCGACGTGATGTGTTTCGCCGGTCACGCCCGAGGACAGGTCCGAGAGGAAATATAGCCCGGCACCGCCGACATCGTCGATCGTGACGTTGCGCCGCAGCGGCGAGTTCAGCTCGTTCCACTTGAGGATATAGCGGAAATCGCCGATGCCGCTGGCAGCCAGCGTCTTGATCGGACCGGCCGAGATCGCGTTGACGCGCACCCCGTCCGGGCCGCAGTCGTTGGCGAGGTACTTCACCGATGATTCCAGCGCGGCCTTGGCCACCCCCATCACGTTGTAGTGCGGTACGACCTTCTCGGCACCGTAGTAGGTCAGCGTCAGGATCGACCCGCCGTTCGGCATCATCGGCATTGCCCGCTTGGTCACGGCGACCAGGCTGTAGGCCGAAATGTTCATGGTCATCAGGAAGTTGTCGAGCGTGGTGTCGTAGAACTTTCCGCGCAGCTGGTTCTTGTCCGAAAAGCCGATGGCATGGACGATGAAGTCGATCGTCGGCCAGCGCTCGGCCAGCGTGGCAAACGAGGCGTCGAGAGCCTCCATCGAGGACACGTCGCATTCGATCAGGAAATCGCTGCCCAGGCTTTCGGCCAGAGGCCGCACGCGGCGTTCCAGGGCTTCACCCTGATAGGAGAAGGCCATTTCGGCCCCCTGTTCGTGCAGCTTCTTGGCGATGCCCCATGCCAGGGACTTGTCGTTGGCGAGGCCCATGATCAGGCCGCGATTACCCTGCATCAAACCGGTCATTCGTGTTCTTCCCGTGTTTCGTTATCATTCGGCCCCGAGGCCGCAGTGGACCGCCTGAACATGTCCCTCTCTTCAGGCGATTCCGCGAGCGCCGCGTTGAGTTCGGCGCCCACCACCATCCCTAAGCCTACCAGCCAGAAAAAGAAAAGCGCGATCATCACTCCGGCAAGGCTTCCGTAGGTCAGATCGTAGACGAAAAAGTTGTGAAGCACCTTGGGCAGCGCGAAGGCTACCAGCAGCCACCATGCTGTCACAAGCGCCGCTCCCGGCCACTTCGGATAGATCCGGGTCTGGTATTCGGCTGGCGTCAGCAGGTAGAACAGCATGTAGATCGAGCCGAACAGGGCGCCTGCGCTGATCATTCCGGAAACGGCGATCTGGTCGGAAAGCGTGTCGAACTGCGGGAACAGGGCGAAGATGATCGCCTGCATCGCCGCGATCAGCACTTGTGAGGACAGCGAGATCAGCAGCAGCAGCACCGCGCCGAAGATCAGCCCGGTGGAGAACAGACGGTAACGCCAGTAGCGCTGCCGTTTGCTGGTGCCATAGGCGCGGTGGAGGATGTCGCGGATCGTCTCGATCAGGCTGGTCGCGGTCCACAGGCCGAACAGGCCGCCGATCCACAGCAGCCAGCCGTGCCGTGCTGCCACGACGTCATGCGCAACCGGCCCCAGCACTTCGGCCACGCGCGGCGGCATGGCGCGCAGCACCGCATCGATCGAGGCGTCGAGCCGCGCCTTCTCGCCGATCGCCGAAAAGATGGCCGCCAAAGCGATGAAAAAGGGGAACAGGGCCAGCAGTGTCATGTAGGCGAGATTGCCGGCGTGGATGAACCCGTCCTTCCAGGCCCCGCCCGCGACCCGCATGACAACAGCGAAGACGTGCGAGCCCGGACCTGCCCGCCGCCTGATCCGCTGCCGCAGTCCCTCGCGCTCCAACAAGGCTTCACGCCGCCGTCCTTCGGGAGAAAGGTCGGGAGGACCGGCGGGCTTCATTGGCGGATCGGCATGCACGGGCCGGTCATAGGCGCTGGACGCGATGTGTTCAATTTGCACTGTTCGCTTGTGAGGTCACCGTCCGCATCGGGCTACCGGTTGCGGAAATGCGCGGGGCAGGAGGATCAGCCGCCCAGCTTGCCGCGCACGTCCCGATTGTCGGTCCAGCCTTCCAGCCGCTTCGCCAGGTCCTCGTCATGGTCGGGCAGGACGATTTCCAGCGAGATCAGCTGGTCGCCCCGCGAGCCGTTCTTGCGGCTCATCCCCTTGCCCTTGAGGCGCAGGACCTTGCCCGAACTGGAGCCGGGCGGCACAGAGAGCATGACGGCGCCCGAGGCTGTCGGCGCCTTGACCTTGGCGCCGTTCAGCGCCTCGTCGAGCGTGATGGGCAGGTCGAGCCGCAGGTCGTCACCGTCCTGCTTGAAGAAAGCGTGCGGCTGGATCTGGATCGTGATCAGCGCGTCGCCGGGGCCGCCGGGACCGGGCTCTCCCTTGCCCGTGAGGCGCATCTGGGTGCCGTCCTCGACGCCTGCGGGCAGCTTGAGGTCGATGGTCTTGCCATCGGAAAGAGTGATGCGCTGGTCCTTGCGCTCGGCCGCATCGGTCAGCGGCACCGAGAGGCGATAGTTGACATTGGCGCCGCGCGGAGCCGCGCGCGCGCCGCCCATTCCTCCCATGCCACCGGGCCCGCGTGCGCCGGCTCCGCCGAAGATGCCTCCGAACAGGTCTTCGAGGTCGATCCCCTCGTTGCCGCCGAATCCGCCCGAGAATCCGCGTTGGCCGCCACCGCCGCCGAAACCGGCGCCATAGCTGCCGCCGCCGCCGAACGGCATGGTCGGATTGCCGTCAGCGTCGATTTCGCCGCGGTCGAATTGTGCCCGCTTGCCCTTGTCGGACAGCAGGTCATAGGCGCGGGTCACGTCGGAAAAGCGCTCCGCCGCCTTGGGGTTGTCCTTGTTGGTATCGGGATGGAGTTCCTTCGCGAGCTTACGATAGGCGGACTTGATGTCCTTTTCGCTTGCGCCGCGCGGTACGCCCAGGATGGTGTAAGGATCTGCTGCCATGATGACGCTTAGCTAGGTGTCTCCGCCGTCTACGGCAAGTTGTGTGTGCGAGTTCGCTTTCCTACATGGGCCCTGAAGGCTATCCCTGCACTATGTCTTTTGGAGTGCCCGCGAATTGTCCCGGATCAAGGTGCCGGGTGGCGGTTCGCGGCAGGGCAGCGATCCTCCGGTTCTTTCAGTTTAGGACAGTGTCAAACGTGTCAGTCGCATCAGGATATCGCCATGGAAACTGAACTCGCGCGCGAAGTCGTCCCGCATGGCGATCCGTTCGGCCTGTTCAAGGTCTGGTATGACGAGGCGCGGGCGACCGAGCTTAACGATTCCAATGCGATGGCTCTGGCCACGGCCACGCCGGACGGGTTCCCGTCGGTGCGCATGGTGCTGCTCAAGGGTTACGGGCCGGATGGCTTCGTATTCTATACGAACGGCCGTTCGCGCAAAGGGCGCGAGATTGCCGCGAATCCGAACGTGGCGCTGCTGTTCCACTGGAAAAGCCTGCGCCGCCAGATCCGCATTGAAGGCCATCTCCAGCCGGTAACGCAGGAAGAGGCCGACGCCTATTTCCATTCGCGGGCGCGTGATTCGCAGATTGGCGCGGTGGCATCCGACCAGTCTGCCCCGCTCGACAGTCGCGAGACGTTCCTTGCCCGTTACGAGGAAGCGCGCGACCGGTTCGAGGGCAAGGACGTGGAACGGCCCGGTCACTGGGGCGGCTATCGCGTCGTGCCTGCCGCCATCGAATTCTGGCAGGACCGGTTGCATCGCCTGCACGAACGGCGCCGCTTCATGCGCGATACGGACGGCGGCTGGTCCAGCACGCTGCTCTATCCGTGAGCGGGGTGGCATGACCGAACACGGACATCTCAATCGCAGCGCGGCGTTTGCCAGCATTTCCGCAGCGACGTTGCTTCTGGGCATCAAGGGCTGGGCGGCGTGGTCGACCGGATCGACGGCGATGCTCGGCAGTCTTGCCGATACCGTGCTCGATCTCGTCGCCAGCCTTGCGACTTTGCTCGGCGTATGGATTGCCGCGCAGCCCGCCGACGACAAGCACCGCTTCGGTCATGGCAAGGCGGAGGCGATCGCGGCCTTGTTCCAGATCGTGCTCATCTGCATTTCGGCCCTGGGTATCGCCAGCCGTGCGGTAGAACAGTTCCTGGCCGGCCACCGGGTCGAAGCCGCGGCGCAAGGCATTGGCGTTTCCGTGGCGGCGATCGTGGTGACTTTCGCGCTGCTGGCCTGGCAGCGCCATGTCATCCGCAAGACCGGCAGCCTCGCGATCACCACCGACAACGTGCATTACCAGTCGGACCTGCTGCTCAATCTCGCGGTGATCGCGGCACTGGCGCTGGACCAGTACGCCGGGCTCAAGGGAGCCGATCCGCTGTTCGGTCTGGGCATCGCGGCGTGGCTGGGCTGGGGCGCATGGGGCGCGTCGAAACAGGTGCTCGAGCAACTCATGGACCATGAGTGGCCGGCGGAGAAGAAGGCGCGCTTCCTGCAGGTACTTGCCCGTTATCCGGACATCAGCGGCGTGCATGACCTGCGCACGCGCACGTCAGGCAACAAGGATTTCGTACAGTTCCACATCTGGGTTGATCCCAAGATGACCGTGCGGCAGGCGCACCGGGTCATGGACGACATCGAAGCGCGCATCCATGCCGAGTTCCCTGATGTTGAAGTTCTGATTCACACCGATCCTGACGGACTTGTCGACGAACGGGGCAATGCCGGCAAGAATGTGCTGCCGCCGATCCACGTGGGAACGGCGGAGTAGCGCGCCTACTCTTTCCCGCCCGGGAAAAGTGCCACCAGCTCTCCCAGCCGCTGGTGCAGCACGCGCTGTTGGGTCGCGTCACTCTCTCCCAGCCGCACCACGGTGAGAAGCTGGTCCGGTGAGCCGATCACATATTGCCCGTACTCGCCCAGGCAGCCGAAGACACTGGAGGGAAGCGTATTGGGGTAGAGGCGGGCATCGTCTCCCGGCGGCGCCTTGTTGAGCCATACACCCGCGCCGTAGCCTTCGTTGCGCGGGCTTGGCGCCAGCATGAACTGAACCCAGCGGCGCGGCAGGATCTGAGCGCCCCTTACCGAACCGGTGTGGCGCAGGAACTCGCCCAGCTTCGCCCAGTCGCGGGCACTGGCGTGGACCATCCCGGCGCCGATCATGGTGCCGGCCCGGTCGTATCCCACCAGTGTCGAAACCATGCCGATGGGGCCGAGCACGCGGTTCTTCAGATAGGCGTTCACGGCATCCCGGCGGCGGCCGGGATCGCGGTCGGGCGCCAGCACGCGCGCGGCAAGGTCCGAGAGGATGATGGCCGTAGCCGAGGAATTCTCGAATATCTGTCCGGCCGGGGCCTCGAGCGGCTGGGCTTCGGCATAGGCCGCCATGTCGTCGCGCCCGTCAAGGAACAGCATGCGCATGCGGTCGGATTGGGGGGGCTCTGCGCCGTCACCGAACACCGGGTTTTCTTCGTGGCGCAGGCCGGAGCGCATTTGCAGCAACTGTTTGAGCGTGATCACGCCGCGCGGGTCGCCCGGGCGTTGCCAGTCGGGCACCGGGGCCGATTCGTTGAGGCGCAGGCGTCCGTCGCTGACGAGCTGGCCGATCATCAGCGCGGTCACGCACTGGCCCATGCTCCAGCCGGGCAGGCGCGTTTTCGCGGTGATGCCCTCGCCATAGCGTTCGGAGATCACCGAACCGCGTTTCATGATCACCAGCGCTTCGGTCTTGCCGACGCTCTCCGCATCGAACAGCGCGTCGATGGCGCGGGCCAGCGGCACTTGCGGGGCACCGCCATCGTCCTTGATCGCGGCAATCGAAGCATTGCTCGGTGGGGGTGGGCCTTCGGGCGCGGACTGTCCACAGCCCCACAGGGTTGGCAGCGCGAGCAGGGCGAGGATATGGGGAAGGCGGCGCACCGGCATGACGCGCGGTGTGATGTGCGAGGCGCGAGCGAATGGCAACACCCGGAAAATGGCCTATGGGGGACAAACAGGCCGTGTCTTACCGCACGCGCCAGCCTTCGCGCTGGCTTCGCAACCTGATTTTGCTGACTATCGTGGCGGCGCTGGCACTTCTCGGCTGGAACTGGCGCGGTCTGCATGAAAAGGCGCTCGTTGGCGCGGCTTATGGCGCGCGTGTCGGTTGCGTGTGCCGCTATGTCTCACAGAGGCCGTTCAAGAGCTGCGAGGGCGATCTCAAGGCAGCCGGTCTCGGGCGCGTTGCTGGGCTCGTTTCGCTGTCGGACGATCCGGCCACGAAAACGGTCAGTGCCGGACTGCCCTTGCTGGCGCACCAGAGCGCGGTATTCAGCGAAAAGACCGGCTGCCAGCTCGAACCCTGGGACGAGTAAGCGCCTCGCCGCACGGCCGCACCGGAAATCGGCAACGCCACATCCGGTTTTCCTTGCGCGGGGGGCGGGGGCTGGTAAATTCCCCATGTCGAAACGGTAAGGCATGCATCCGGCATGCAAAGGAGCAGGTGTAACGGCGTTCTGGCTTGAGCTTTAGGTCCGGTGCGTGAGGGCATGAGCCCTTCTGCACGACGTGATTTTGGCTGTCGCTTTCGTCGTCCTGCGCCTGCGCGGTGCCCCTTTCGGGCATCCCGCGCATCCCTCGACCCCGAAACCCCACCAGCAATGATGCCTTCATCGTAAGGCCGGACCCGGCTGTCTGCCGGATGCCCGTTCGCGTGCCGCCCGTCGGCAACGGCAGGGGAGCGCTTCTCCCCCGAATGGAGAATGACAATGAGCTATCTCGACAGTGAGAATCCGCGCCGAGGCGCGTTGTCCAGGCTGGGCCGGGCGATGCGGCACTTTCCCGGCCGGGCCGGATGGGTGGCCGGGCTTGTCGCCGTGGGCCTGCTGGCTTCGACCTCGCTGGCCCGCGTGGAGCCGGGCAATGTCGGCATTCGCGTGAACAACATCGCGGGCGGCGTCTCGCCGGATTCGCTCGGCGTGGGCTGGTATCTCGCGCCGCCAGGAACGCATATCTACGAGTATCCGGTGTTCACCCGCACCTATACCTGGACGGCCAATCCTACCGAGCAGAGCCCGATCGACGAGAGCTTCACCTTTCAGGACAAGAACGGCCTGTCGCTCTCGGCCGACGTCGCGGTGAGCTATCACGTCGATCCCGCGCGCGCGGCGATCCTGTTCCAGCGTTATCGCACGGACATGGACCAGATTATCGCTGGCCCTCTGCGCAACGCGATCCGCAATGCCATCGTCGAGCGCGCGGCGCAACTCGGCGTCGAGCAGATCTACGGCGACCACAAGGCGGAGCTGATCCAGACCGCGCAGAAACGAGTGGAAGCCTTCTTCGCGCCGGTCGGGTTGCAGGTGGAGCAGGTCTACTGGGCCGGCAATATCGTCGTGCCCAGGCAGGTGCTCGAGCAGATCAACGCCAAGATCGCCAACGAACAGGCCGCGCTTGCCGCACAGGCCAATGTCGCGACGGCAAAGGCCGATGCCGAGGCGCGCGTCGCCAAGGCGCAGGGCGATGCCAAGGCGATTCAGGTGGAAGCCGAAGCGATCCGCACCAACCCGGAGATCGTGAAGCTGCGCGCGGTCGAGAAGTGGGACGGCAAGCTGCCGACTTACAGCGGCAGCGGGCCGGTGCCGTTTCTGGGGGTGCAATAGTGGCGTGGCAGGCGGGTGTGCCGGGGGAAGCGGCCGCCCGCTAGCTGTCCAGCGCGGCGGCGACAGCGGCTTCGGCGTGAAGCCGCGTTGTGTCGAAGAGCGGCACCGCTGCGTCTTCGTCCGAAACCAGCAGCGGGATCTCGGTGCAGCCCAGGATTGCCCCCTGCGCGCCGCGTTCCACCAGCCGGGCGATCACCTCGCGGTAAGCCTGCCGCGAGGCCGGTTCGATCCGACCCGCGATCAGTTCCTCGTAGATGATCCGGTGCACTGTGGCGCGGTCCGTTTCATCGGGTACGAGGACGTCGAGCCCGAACCGTTCGCGCAGGCGTTCCCGGTAAAAGGGCTGTTCCATCGTGAAGGCGGTGCCGAGCAGAGCGACCCGGTCCAGCTGCCGTTCGGCTATTGCGGCACCGGTGGCATCGGCGATGTGCAGCAGGGGAAGCGGAACCGCGTCCTGCACTTCGCTGGCCATACGGTGCATGGTGTTGGTGCAGATCAGCAGCATGTCCGCCCCGCCTGCCTCCAGCCGCCGCGCGGCATCGATCATCTTCCTGGTCAGGGCCTGCCAGTCGCCCGCGCGCTGGAGCGCCGCGATTTCCGCGAAGTCGAACGACCATAGCAGGCATTGCGCCGAAGCCTCGGGGCCGAGGCGGGCGCGCACCGCCTGATTGATGATGCGGTAATATTCTGCCGAGCTTTCCCAGCTCATGCCGCCGATCAGTCCGATCGTTTTCATCAGGCGGGGTTCTCCCAGGGGGTGGTTTCTTCGATCCAGCCGCCGCCGACCACGCGCTCGCCGGCGTAGATCACCGCCGCCTGACCGGGCGCGACGCCATATTCGGGCTGGGCGAAACGGATCACCGCTTCAGCACCATCTCCCAGCGGGCCTTCGAGCGTGACGGGCACGGGCTTTGCCAGCGAGCGCACTTTGGCCGTGAGCAGCCCATCCGGCAGAGGGCCGATGCGGTTGGTCTCGGCAATTCGGGCCGAAGCTGTGGCGAGAAGGCGTCGCGCGCCGACAAGGACGCGGCGCGTTTCGGCATCGATGCGGGTGACGTAGAGCGGCTCCGGCTGGCCGCCGATCTCGAGCCCGCGGCGCTGGCCGACGGTATAGTGGATCACGCCGCGATGCGTGCCCAGGATCTCGCCGCTCTCGGCGTGGACGATTTCGCCCGGTGCTTCGCCTTCGGGGCGCACCGAGCGAACGACCTTGGCATAGTCGCCGTCGGGCACGAAGCAGATGTCCTGGCTGTCGGGCTTGTCCGCCACGCGCAGGCCCGCCAGCTCGGCGAGGTGGCGGGTTTCGGTCTTGGGCAGACCGCCGAGCGGGAAGCGGAGGAACTCCAGCTGTTCCTCGGTCGTGCCGTAAAGAAAATAGCTCTGGTCGCGGGCCGGATCGGTGGCGCGGTGCAGTTCAGGCCCGGCATGCCCCGTCACGCGGCGCACGTAGTGACCGGTGGCGAGGCAATCGGCGCCCAGTTCGCGAGCCATGGCCAGCAGGTCGGTGAACTTGGGACCCATGTTGCAGCGGATGCAGGGAATCGGGGTGCGGCCGGAGAGGTAATCGTCGGCAAAGCGTTCGACCACTTCCTCGCGAAAGCTGCTCTCGTGGTCGAACACGTAATGCGCGATGCCGAGACGATCGGCGACGGCCCGCGCATCGCGGATGTCGTCGCCCGCGCAGCAGGCACCCTTGCGGCCGGTCGCGGCGCCATAGTCGTAAAGCTGCAAGGTCACGCCGATCACTTCCGCGCCGCTGGCGGCAGCGAGCGCGGCAACGACCGAACTGTCGACGCCGCCCGACATGGCGACAACGATGCGGCTTTCGGACAGTGGTCCGGGCAATTGCCACAATTTGACCGGATCAAAACCGGCAGGCAGGTGGAACGGGAGGCTCATGAGGCGCCCCATACAGCCGACAGCGCCGCTTTCCTACACAGAACGGCACCGGCGTGACGGGCGAGGCAGTTAACGATTGCATTAAACTTGGTCAAAGAAGTGTAATGCTCTCCTTTACCGTCCTTTGACCAACTGCGGGTTATAGGCTGTGTCATGAACATCGCTCATGATCACAAAACCTGCATGACAGGCCAGCCGCAACAGGTTGGGGCGGGCCATACGTTAACAGAATTCCGGTTGCCGCTCGATTGGCAGGACCTGCGCTCGCGCCTGTTCGCGGCGCATGAAGTCGGCGCCGTTATGAGCGGGGATGCAAGGCCTCTGCGGCTCAGGCTGCGTGGCAGCTTCGACGGTTGCGCTGCATCCGTGCTCACCACATACGAAGATGTATCAAGATCCGTTAACCCAACTGCTTTAGTCTATTGCAAGTCTGGCGAGGCCAAAATCGCTCCAGTCGCCGACACAAGCAGCACCGGCGGACGAGGGTAAAGATGATCGAGAACCAGAAAATCCGTCCTGCGCAGGTAATCGGGCCTCTCGGCGAGCCGCTGACACTGGACAGTCTGCCTCCGCCGAACACGACCCGCTGGGTTGTGCGCCGCAAGGCGGAGGTCGTCGCGGCCGTCAATGGCGGGCTGCTTTCGATTGACGAAGTGTGCGAACGCTACCAGCTCACTCTGGAGGAATTCGCGTCGTGGCAGCGCGCCGTCGACCGTTCCGGGATGCAGGGACTACGTGTGACCCGAATTCAACACTATCGTGACCTTTACGAGCGCCAGCAGAAATACTGACACGGCGTTTCAAGGCTCAAAGGTTCAATCAGGCGGTGGCAAAAGCGATTTTGCCACCGCTTTTTTGTCGTTTTTTGTAATAAATGGAGCGTCTTGCAGTGCTTTTCCGCAATGAAGTCGTTCGTCGATGCCGATCCGCTCCAAACCGAGTTCACGTTGCCACTCTACCGCTGCCCGTATATGGCAGCAGGCATAGCTTTAGGCCTTGCAAGTGGCCGATGTCGTGCGTGACATGTCTTCTTGCGGCTAATAAGGTCACGAGGCCCCGCCGGGCGGCAGTGACTGGTGCGGTGACTTGATGAATTACGATACCAAGATCGAAATGATGGACGAGGAACTGGAAGAGGCTCCCGGAAATCCACTGGCGGGCGATTTTTACAGGGATCGCGCGGCGGGCCGGAAGATCTGGATTGTCGCTGTGATCGCTGTCGCCGCGATCATCGGTATCTGGTTCCTTCTGCACCGCGGCGATGGGGGTACGGCTGCGAACACTGCTGCCGAACAGATCCCTGTCGTGACCGTCATTGCCCCGGGCAAGACGACCGTAGCCGGCGAGATCAATGCGACCGGCACGTTGGCTGCCCGCCGCGAAATGCCGGTCGGTTCCGTAGGTGAGGGTGGCGAGGTCCGCTCGGTCCTCGTCGAGCCCGGCGACTGGGTGAACAAGGGACAGGTGCTGGCGGTGGTCGACCGTTCGGTCCAGACCCAGCAGCAGGCCAGCCAGGCCGCGCAGGTCAGCGTGGCGGAGGCCGATGCGCAGCTGGCGCAGGCCAATCTCGACCGCGCGCTCAAGCTGGTGGATCGCGGCTTCATCTCGACAGCCGATGTCGACCGGCTGACTGCGACCCGCGATGCCGCTGTGGCCCGCGTCAAGGTCGCGCAGGCGACCTTGCGGCAGCTGCAGGCCCAGGCCGCGCGTCTCAACATCGTTGCGCCGGAAGCTGGTCTCGTGCTGACTCGCAATGTCGAGCCCGGGCAGGTGGTCGGCGGCGGTGGCACCGTGCTGTTCAGCATTGCCAAGGACGGGCAGATGGAATTGCTGGCGCAGTTGGGCGAGGATGATCTCGCAACCATTTCTGTCGGTGTTCCCGCCAGCGTCAAGCCGGTGGGATCGGGCCAGAGCTTTGCCGGTCAGGTCTGGCAGATTTCGCCGGTCATCGACCAGCAGACCCGACAGGGCACGGCGCGCATTGCGCTCAGCTATGACAAGGCGCTGCGTCCCGGCGGTTTTGCCAGCGCCACTATCAACAGCGGAACCGTGGTGGCGCCAATGCTGCCGGAATCGGCGATCCAGAACGATACCAGAGGCTCGTTCGTCTATGTCGTTGACGCCAAGGGCGTGGTCCACCGCACGCCGGTCAAGACCGGTCTGGTAACGGCGAACGGCATTGCCGTCAGTTCAGGGCTCACGGGCTCGGAAAAAGTCGTGCTGCGCGCTGGCGGGTTCCTCAACGACGGGGACAAGGTGAAAACCAAGCTCGTCACCGAAGGCAAGTGAGGGGCGCATGAGCCTGCGCAACATCTCGGCATGGTCGATCCGCAACCCGATCATCCCCATCGTCTTCTTCATCGGCGTGATGATCGCCGGCATCGTCTCGTTCAATCGCATGGACGTGAACAACATGCCGGATATCGAGTTTCCCGGCGTGATCGTCCGCGTGACCCAGCCGGGTGCGGCGCCGACCGAGATCGAGACGCAGGTCACCCAGAAGATCGAGAGCGCGGCGCGTTCGGTGCCCGGCGTCGAGGAAATCCAGTCGACCGCGTCCGAGGGGGGCTCGACGACGGTCGTGTTCTTTTCCGTCGGTACCAATGCCGATGTTGCGACCAATCAGGTCAAGAACGCGGTTGACCAGATCCGCAGCGATCTGCCGGACGGCATCCTTGAGCCACAAGTGACCAAGGTGGAGTCGAGCGGCAACGAGCTGGCCTACTTCGCAGTCAGCGCGGATGACATGACGATGGAGCAGCTCAGCTGGTTCGTCGACGATACCATCGCGAAGTCGCTGCTATCCGTTGAAGGAATGGCCGAAGTAAACCGCAATGGCGGCGTCGACCGGGAAATCCGAGTCGTTGTTGACCCCGAGCGGATGAATGCGCTTGGCGTGACCGTGCGCGACGTCAACAATGCCCTGCGCCAGGTCAACACCGATGCGGCCGGCGGACAGGCCGAGATTGCCGGATCGCGCCAGTCGGTGCGCGTTCTGGGCAATGCGGATACCGCCTTCGACCTGTCGCAGACACGGATCAATCTGGGCAGCGGCCGCCAGATCAAGTTGACTGACATCGCGAAGGTCTACGATGGCTATTCCGAACAGACCCGGATCGCCAAGCTGCATGGCCGCCAGGTCGTCACGTTCAGCTTCAAGCGCGCGCTCGGCGCGTCCGACGTCACGGTCTACGACGGGGCGATGGAGAAGCTGAAGAAGATCGAGCAAGACAACCCGAACATTCACATCACACGGCTCTTCGCACCGGTCGATTATACCAAGGGCCAGTACAGCAGTTCGATGGAGGCGCTGGTCGAAGGCGCGGTGCTGGCCATCGTGATCGTTTATCTGTTCCTGCGCGACTGGCGGGCGACGTTCATTTCGGCCATCGCGATCCCGCTTTCGGCGATCCCGACGTTCTGGTTCATGGACATGCTCGGCTTTACGCTGAACTTCCTGTCGCTGCTGGCGCTCAGTCTGGTGGCCGGCGTGCTGGTCGACGACGCGATCGTCGAAATCGAGAACATCGTGCGACACATGCGCATGGGCAAGAGCGCCTATCAGGCGTCGATCGACGCGGCTGACGAAATCGGGCTGGCGGTCGTGGCCACCACCTTCTCGATCGTCGCGGTGTTCCTGCCGGTGGGCCTGATGCCCGGCATTCCCGGCCAGTTCTTCAAGGCGTTCGGCCTGACGGTCGTGGTCGCGGTGCTGATGAGCCTTGCTGTCGCACGCCTGATCACGCCGATGGTCGCGGCCTACTTCCTCAAGGCGCATGGCCACGCGGAGCATGGCGGCGGCAAGGCCATGGATCTTTACATGAAGGTCCTCGCCTGGACGCTGGATTCCCGTGAGGCGCACCGCCGCAAGGCGGCGCTGGTAACGGCGCCGGCCCAATGGTGGTACTTCATCGTCGCGACGCTGCTGACCGTGGTCATCCTGGGGGCGGGCATGGCGCTGGCAGGCGGCATATTCTGGATGACGCAGACGGGGCTGGAGCACCTCGGTCTGGACAAGGCCGCGTTCGTTCTGGCTGCTGTGATTGCTCCGCTCGGCATCCCGGTCGGGGTCCTGGTCCTGGGCAAGGTGTCCCGTGTGGTGCTCGCCGCAATGGGCGGGCTCGGTCGCTGGTACCGATATTTCACGGATCGCGTCAGTGCGCGCATGCACGATCACCGCTTCTACGCGTTCTGCGGCGGCATCTATGCGCTGGTCGTGACATTCGCGCTGCTCGCGGGACTGCCGCAGCAGTTCCAGCCAAACACCAACAATGATGACAGCCAGGTCAACATCGAGATGGTGCCCGGAACCACGATCGAGCAGACCGATGCTGTGGCGACGCGGGTTACGCATCTGATAGAGCAGCAGCCCGAGGTGCAGAACGTGCTGCAGGCGAGCCGCGAGGGTTCGGGATCGCTCTACGTTTCCCTGAAGCCCGCACATGAGCGCAAGGCGACCAGCATCGAGTTCGAACGCCGTCTTGCGCCACAGCTTCAGCAGATTGCCGATGCCCGCGTCAGCTTCGCTTCGCAGTCGGGCGGCTTCGGAAGCGGGCGCGACATTTCGGTGATGCTGTCGGGCAGCAACAGCGAATTGCTGAACAAGACCGCGCAGACGCTGGCGGAGCAGATGCGCACGATTCCGGGTGTCGTCGCACCGCGCATCGCTGCCGACCTGCAGCGCCCTGAGCTCGTCATCGTGCCGCGCCTCGATCTTGCGGCGCAGCTGGGTGTGACCACGTCCGCGCTCAGCCAGACCATTCGCATCGCAACCCTGGGCGAAATTGACCAGAACGCCGCCAAGTTCTCGCTCAGCGACCGCCAGGTGCCGATCCGCGTCATTCTCGGCCGGTCCTCGCGACGGGATTTCTCGACCATCGAAAACCTCCCCGTCGCCACGGCGAGCGGGGGCTCGGTGCCGCTCAAGCGGGTCGCCGAGATACGCTTCGGCGCGGGGCCGACGCAGATTCAGCGCTATAATCAGGCCCGTCGCATTTTCGTGGGCGCCGACCTCGGCTCGGGTCAGGTCAAGGGCCCGATCATGGAGCAGATTCAGAACCTGCCGATCATGAAGAACCTGCCTAGCGGCGTTTCAAACGCTGCCGTCGGCGAGGACAAGTGGCAGGCCGAGATGATCCAGAACTTCATCATCGCGGTGATCAGCGGCATTTTCCTGGTTTTTGCGGTACTGGTCCTTCTCTACAAGCGCTTCGTCTCGCCGCTCGTGAACATGGCTTCGCTGCTGCTGGCGCCGCTCGGCGGCTTGCTCGCGCTGACCGTGATCGGGGAACCGATTTCGATGCCGGTCTATATTGGCATCCTGATGCTGTTGGGCATTGTCGCCAAGAACTCGATCCTGCTGATCGACTTCGCGATCGAGGAAATGGCCAAGGGCGTCGACAAGCTCCATGCCATCATGGATGCGGGGCACAAGCGTGCGCAGCCGATCATCATGACGACCGTGGCGATGACCGCGGGCATGGTACCCACTGCGCTTTCGCTGTCGGGTGATGGCGCCTTCCGCGCACCGATGGGGCTCACCGTGATCGGCGGCTTGCTGCTTTCGACGATGCTTACGCTGGTGATCGTGCCGGCAGCCTTCAGCCTTGCCGACGGTTTCGAAAAGCGGATCGGCCCGCGCCTGCGCAAGTCGCTGCTGACCTTCGAACCCCATCATGCCGAAGAGGCGCATCGCGGCCACCAGGGCGGCGAGGCGTTCCCGGCGGAGTAACCGGAAGGAAACCCTTGCCGCCAGCCCGGCGCACAGCGGCCGCGACTTCGCAAGGCATGATGCCCGCCAGGGCAAGGCGGATGCATCTGTTCGCCACTGGTCTGTTGCTGGGCATGGCAGCCGCGTTCCTCACTTTTCGGCGTCTGGCGGTGCTGCACCCCGAATGGAGCGTGCCGCTCGGCTTTGCGACGGCCTTTGCCGAAGCGGCCATGGTTGGCGGCCTGGCTGACTGGTTCGCGGTGACCGCGCTGTTCCGCCGTCCGCTCGGCCTGCCGATCCCGCATACCGCGATCATCCCGGTCAACAAGGACCGGATTGCCGATTCGATGGGCCGGTTCCTGCGTGACAACTTCCTGACGCCGCAAGTCGTGGCGCGGCGGTTGCACGGCTTCAATCTGGCTGCGAGCGCGGGGGCATTCCTGGCCGATCCCCGGCGCGGCGAGCAGTCGCGGCTGAGCGAGGGTGCCGCAGGGCTGTTCGCCGACGTTCTGGAATCACTCGATCCCGAGCAGATGGGCGGCATGGTCAAGGCGGGCCTGCGGCGGCAGCTGGAAAAAATCGAACTTGCGCCGCTGCTGGGCCAGATGCTCGACAATGCCATTGCCGACAGACGCCATCTGCCGGTGCTGGAAAGCCTGTTGCGCAAGGTTGGCGAAACAGTCGAGGCCAACGAGCCGATGATCCGGTCGATGATCCACCAGCGCGCGAATACGATCATGCGCTGGACCGGGCTCGACGAACGGCTCGCCAGCGGCGTGCTCGACGGAACCTACCGGTTGCTGGCCGAAGTGATCGTGCAACCCGACCATCCGCTCCGGGGCAAGATCGACGATGCGCTCGCGAAGCTGGCAAACGATTTGCGCAATGATCCAGCGATGCGCCTCAAGGTCGAGCGGGTGAAGCTGGAACTGCTGGCAAACCCTGCCGTTGCGGCGTGGATGGATGCCATGTGGGAGCGTGCACGCGAGGCGCTGCTGCGGGCCATGCGCAATCCGGACAGGGTGCTTGCGGGAAGTCTCGGCGATTCGATGAGCCAGCTCGGTCAGGCGCTCGATAAGGACGTGCGGCTGCAGGCGCTTGTGAACCGCTTCGCGCGCCGCACGCTGGTCGGCATTTCCTCGCGCTACGGTTCGGAAATCGTGCGGCTGGTGTCCGAGACGGTCAGGCGATGGGATGCCAGGACGGTGTCCGACCGGATCGAGGGCGCGGTGGGACGCGACCTGCAGTTCATCCGCATAAACGGCACCGTGGTCGGCGGGCTTGTCGGTCTGGCCATCCACGCCGTAGAGCGGTGGCTATGACCCACGGCCCGATACTTGCCACCGAGCGCTTCGAACTCTGGACACCCGCGGCTGGCGATCTGGACGATCTCGTCCACTTGCTCTCGGGCGAGGACATGACGCGCTTCCTGGGTCCTGCACGGCCCACGGTGCTGTCGCAGTCCGAACGCCTTTTGCGTAACGCGGGAAGCTGGGCGCTCTACGGCTACGGCATTTTCTACGTCCGGCCCCGGGGGGAAAGCGGCATCATCGGCAGCTGCGGCGTGTTCCACTCCTGGCGCGGCTTCGGCAAGGGTATGGACGATGTGCCGGAGGCGGGCTGGATCGTGCGCCAGGACTGGTGGGGCAAGGGCGTTGCAGGCGAAGTGATGCGAGCGGTGATGCCCTGGTTCGACGAGACGCAGGGGCGCCAGCGGGTCGCCTGCATGATCGAGGCAGGCAACACCGCTTCCGAACGGCTGGCTGCGGCGCTTGGGTTCGTGCAATACGACAGCCACGTGCCCGAAGACGGCGAACGGACGGTGATCAACCTGTTCCAGCGTTTGCCCGCATAACGCTGGACGGGGCTTTATCCCGTGGTTCCGGGCACCAGACCTAGCCGGTTCCACGAAACGTCAGCACGGCCGCGCTGGCCCTCGATGAAGCCTGCGCACGCCAGATAGCTGGGGTCAATCGCACCCGTGCAGGACCAGTCGCGCACGCAGAGGCGCTCCTTGATACGCCAATGGCCTTGTTCGCGCTCTATGGCGTCAACATAGCGGCCGCCGAGCTGCGTCATGCGCTCGCCTTCTTTCGTTTCAGCAATCAAGGTGGCGACAAAGTAGGTTTCGGCCCCGGCCTTCTGCCCGTCGATCCGGATCAGCGACTGGCCCAGCAGATGACTGACCACCTTGGTCGTCGCCCGGGCCTTGTCGAGAATGAGCCGGGCGAACGCCTTGCCGTCACACTTGTCCGGGCCATGGTCGTCCCAGCTGTCCTCACAGTAGACCGAGGCCATCTCGGTCAGGTCCGCGCGGTCGCAGCCGTGGCAGTAGGTGGCCAGCATCTGGCGGATCTCGTGATGGTCCCAGAGTTCCTGCAGCCGCGTGTCGGCATCGCCCATCCAGCCTCTCCTCATCTTGTTTGCGCGCAGACTGCGGTGAGGGATTTGCTATATTTCATGGGCAGTGTGCCTCTCTTCTGGATTGCCGGAGGCCCCGCCTTCAATTCTTGTACAAGACCGTGTTGGAATAGATGGCTGCGGTGGGGTTACCGGCATTGTCCAATGCGGGCTTGAATTTCGCCAAGTGCATGATGATCGAGCAGGCGCGGTCTTTGACATCGACATTGCCGAAGCTGGGAAATGCATCGCACCGGGCCGGTGTACCCTTTGCATCGACGACCACCCGCAGCTCGACGCGTGCATCCTTGCGCTGCGCTATCAATTCCTGGGGGAATAGCGACTGGATATCGAGCACCCAGGCAATTTGATTAATCGGGCTGACCGGGCGCGCTATGCCTTGCAGGCTTGAAGGATCGAGGCCCAGTTGGCGGGCAAGGTCGTCGGTGCATTGGCGAACGGCGTCCATTGCCGCGGACATCGGCCCGGTTTGCAGGACCAGCTTGGTCGAAGGCGATTCGACAGTGATGCGATTGATCCTCTTTTCCATGTCTGGGTCCGGGCCGGGCTTGTAGGAGATGTCTCCGGCGCCGCTGTCACCGGCGTCCCAGTCCGCCACTCGCGCCGAAAAGATCACGGCCGGACCGTAGAGGTCGGACGTCCCTATTTGTTTCCGTCGGATGGGAACCGGGGTCCCGTCACCGAAGGCAATGGTGAGCGCCGAGCTTCCCCGCAGGGGTGTCGCTTCCTTGCCGGCCAGCGTCATCTCGAATCTGTAACCGGGCGCATAGCTGCGCATGCCGAGGAGAAAACGATGTTCCTTCGTGCCGAAATCCCGGATCAGAGTGCAACTGTCCTGGCCCCAGTCCACGGCCCATTTCGATGCAGGGGGCAGCGTGTATGTTTTCGTTTCCGCATGCGCCGGGAAAGAGGTCTGGAGCAGTCCGATGCCCAGGAGAGCGGAGAGCAGCTTTTTCATGATGCGGATACGGGCCTTTGAATTTCCGGCGGCAAGGCGATGCTTATCGTCATGCATTCGCGCAAAAGAAAACCCCCGGAGTCGCCTCCGGGGGTTTCTTTCAATATGTTAACGCGAGATTAGAGCTTGCTGGTCAGCTCAGGCACCGCGTTGAAGAGGTCCGCCACGAGGCCGATGTCGGCGACCTGGAAGATCGGGGCGTCCTCGTCCTTGTTGATCGCGATGATGGTCTTGGAGTCCTTCATGCCGGCGAGGTGCTGGATCGCGCCCGAGATGCCGACCGCGATGTAGACTTCCGGCGCCACGATCTTGCCGGTCTGGCCGACCTGGTAGTCGTTGGGCACATAGCCTGCATCGACCGCGGCGCGGCTGGCGCCGACGGCAGCGCCGAGCTTGTCGGCGAGCGGCATGATGTACTGTTCGAACGTGGCCGAGTCCTTGAGCGCGCGGCCGCCCGAGACGATGATCTTGGCGCTGGTCAGTTCCGGACGCTCCGACTTGGCGACTTCGGCGCCCACGAAGCTGGAAAGACCCGCGTCACCGGCCCCGGCGACGTCCTCGATCGCGGCCGAACCACCGGTTGCGGCGGCCTTCTCGAAGGCGGTGCCGCGCACGGTGATCACCAGCCTGGCATCGCTCGATTCGACAGTGGCGATGGCGTTGCCAGCATAGATCGGACGGGTGAAGGTCTTCTCGCCCTCGACCGAGATGATGTCCGAGAGCTGCATCACGTCGAGCAGGGCTGCGACGCGCGGCGCCACGTTCTTGCCGGTGGTGGTGGCGGGAAACAGCACGGCGTCGTGGTGGCCCATGAGCTCCACGATCAGCGGCGCCACGTTTTCGGCAAGGCCGTGCTCGTAGGCGGCGTTGTCGGCGAGGTGGACCTTGCCCACGCCCGCGATCTGCGCGGCCTGCTCGGCAACCGCGCGGCAGCCCGAACCGGCAACGAGGAGGTGGACTTCACCCAGCTTCGATGCGGCAGTAACAGTGGCGAGCGTCGCGTCCTTCATCGACGCGTTGTCGTGTTCGACCCAAACAAGCGTCTTCATCAGGCGACTCCCATTTCCTTGAGCTTGGCGACCAGCGTGTCGACGTCGGGCACCTTGATGCCCGCGCTGCGCACCGGC
>NZ_JALHLE010000023.1 GCF_022832385.1 Novosphingobium album (ex Hu et al. 2023) | reverse complement strand
AAAATCTAAAACAGATTTTGGGCCACTCAGAAGGGGGCAGATCATACGCTCGCACGTGGTGGACTGTGGGCCGGGGACCGCAGCCGGGCACCATCGTGCCGGTCTTTTCCCCGCCGGACGGGCTGACGCCCGCCGCGGTGCGCAACATCAGCAGGATGGGCTTCGATAACCGCAGCTTTTCGGCGGCGCTGGTCTATCTTGGCGTGCGGCACCGGCTCCATGTGACGCAGGAAAAGGGTGGCTGGCTGAGCAAGTCGACCACCACGCTGACCCGCACCGAGGCACCGGATGGTAATGCGGTGGAGCCGGTGGCTGCTCCCGAGCAGGCGATGCTCGACAAGCTCTTTGCCGAAGGCGGCGAAATCGAGCTCAAGCAGGAAAATTACAAGACGATACAGGCAGCCCGGACCGAACTCGATACCGGACTGGGCGAGGCCTACGAAGGATCGATGTTCCGCAAGAACAGCGGATGGGCCGCGATAGGGATGCTGCTGATTCCCCTGGCGATGCTGGCTGTAGCCGTGGTCGCGCTCTTCGCCGACACATCGGTTGCCGGGGATGAGAGGGTCGGGCTGCCCTTTCTCGCAGCGATGCTGGTCGCCGGGGCATGGGGGCTGCATCGCTCCACGCCGCAGGAAAACCGGGGGTGCTTCGTCTGGGCAGGGGTGGCCGCTCTAGCCTTTGCCGCCATTGGCGCGACGTTCGCCACGATAGCTGTGGCGCTGTCGGTCGGGGCCTTCGTGATTTTCGTGCCTCTGCTGCTGCTGCCAGTTGCGATCGGTGCCTTTTCGTGGATGGCGGCACCGACGGCCGAAGGGCGCCGGATGATGGACCGCATCACCGGATTCAAACAGTACCTGTCCATCACCGAAGAGGCGCGGCTGGATACGATACATCCGCCGGAAAAGACGCCCGAACTGTTCGAGCGCTATCTGCCCTATGCCATCGCACTGGACGTGGAAAACCGCTGGGCCGACCGGTTCGCAGGTGTGCTGGCTGCCGCTGCGGCCGCGGGCGCGACCGCGCAGACGGCCAGCTGGTACTCCGGATATGGCAACGTCTGGGATGATCCCAGCGGGTTCGCCAAGGACATGGGTTCGTCGTTTACCAGCACCGTGTCGTCGGCCGCCACGTCGCCGAGCAGCAGCAGCGGCGGGTCGTCGGGAGGCGGATCGTCCGGCGGCGGTGGCGGCGGCGGTGGCGGGTCCGGCTGGTGATGTGCGGGAATCGGGAGTCCGTCTATATTCCGATCGCACTTCAGCGTCGAAAAGCCGGTCCATGAGTGCAAGAGCAAAGTCAGGATCGTGATGTAGATCGCCCGTTCTTGCGCCAGTGGCCCCTGAAGCATGTGTTGCGTTGGTTCGATCGCATACTCATGCAGGACGTCAATGGCGATCTGGCGTGCGTTTTCATCCTCGATGGAAAGTATGACCATAGCTGGCGTCGCGGCGCGCAATTCTCTGTCGAAAAGAACTTTGGCAAGTTTGGTGCCGAAGTCTTTCGGGTCGGCGTTCTACATTGGAGCAGCCTGCAACGACGTGACGAGCAATGCTTCAAACGGTTTGAGTTTGCTCTCCAAGTGCCGGTTGACAAGCCCGACTACCACGCCTGGTTGTCCTGCGATTTCCTTGATGCTGGCACACGGCCGCTACTGTTTTGAGAGAATTTCCACTTTGCCGTCGGCGCGTTCGATGACCTTTAATCCGAAACCAGCCTGGAGCGCGCCAAGAAACTTGTCGGATTCCGCGACTCCGAAACGCCCGCCCACGCGCAGGGAGGCTATTGAGGGATCTGCCACAACGATCGGCAACGGGCGGTACCGGTTGAACTCGGCCACCGCTTCGCCAATCGTCAGTCCATCGAATTCGAGCATCCGGTCTTGCCAGGCGGTGCGCCGGGCGATGGTCTGAGGATCGAGCGCTGCGGCTGCAATCGCGCCCGGCGTGATTTGAGCGCCGTGCCCAGCAGCAACGCGCGCCTCCTGCCCGGTGCCGTCCCGCACCGAGACGATGCCTTCGGTCACGGTCAGTTCGACATCGTCTTCGCGGCGGCGGATCGTGAACCGCGTGCCAACGGCGCGTGTCACTGTATCGCCCGCTTCGACATCGAACGGCCGGGCCGTGTCGTGCGCGACATCGAACGATGCTTCACCCCGGACCAGCCGCAGCAGACGGCGGTCCTTGCTGAAGGTAACCTGCACTTCCGAGTCCGTGTTGATGTGCAGAACGCTGCCGTCCGCCAGCCGCACTTCGCGCACTTCTCCAAGCTGGGTTGAGAAGCTTTCAGGACCAGGACCCAGCATCCGAATGGCCGGAAGCAGTCCGGCCAGCGCAATGGCCGCAACGCTGGACAGAACCACAGTGCGGCGCGAAATGCCTTTACCCGTCTCGACCGGGACGATCACTTCGTCCGCGCTGTCCTCGTCGGCAGGAAGGTCGAAGCCGAGGGCCTTGAGCCGTTCTGAATCCTTCCACGCACTTTCTGCGCGCGCAAACGCAACCGCGTGAACCGGATTTTGCGCGACCCAGGCCATGATGTCCGCGCGCTCAGCCTCGCCGGCGTCAGGAAGACGAATAGCGAGTGTCGCTGCTTTCGCTTCTATGTCCGCTTTCATCTGTCGCTCTGGCATCTGCCGTTCCGGCTGTTCTTGGCCCAAGGATGGTTTCCTCGCGTTGCCACCGCGCTCGCATAATCAAGAGAACGGCTTTGGCCAAATGTTTCTCCACGGTAGAAACGGACAGAGAGAGCTCTTCCGCTATTTCCCGCATCGATTTTTCCTGCACTCGCCGCATGTGGAAGACATGGCGGCACTGCCGCGGCAATTGCGGAAGGAAATCCTGCAGCCAGCGCAGCTCTGACCGGGCGTGCAACTGGTCTTCAAGGATTGTGTGCGACTGCAGCAATTCCAGATCGGCAATCTGCTCGAAAGACACGATTTTATCGCGCCGCGCTTCATCGATGATGAGGTTGCGGGCAATATGGAACAGATAGGCCCGGCCATGATCGACGCGCGCCCAGTCTTCGGTCGACCATGCTCTGGCCAGCACTTCGGAAACGGTGTCGTCAAGGTCCTGGCTGGAACGCAGAATTCGGCTTAAACGGCCACGCAGCGCGGCCTGATGTGGCAGGATGACTGCCTCAAACCAGTCCAGCTTGGCGCGGATTTCGTGCAAACCTATTCCCCCTCATTCCATGCCCCGGCCTCTCCATGACGTTTTTATTGCGGGCAATGCATCACGTCGCCGCTCGCCTGTCCAGCAAAAATGACACATAGTGGCCGGCATGCCCTGGGTTGCCGCTGCACTGCAAAAATTTTTTATTCGTGCATGGCGGACTTCGCTTCGCGCTTCGTTTGGGTTGGGCAAGGGAACAAGGCCCCGACGGAGATGCGGGTTGCAGAAGCTGGGACATGCGTTGCTCCTGCTCCTGCTTTCAGCGCCGCTGATGGCCGAGGCGCCCGACACCGCCCATCAGGCGCAGGTTCATGATTTCGAGATCGAGGCCCAGGCAATGCAGCCAGCATTGAACCGCTTCTCCGAACAATCGGACATGCGCATCCTGTTTCCCTACGGCGATGTGGAAGGGCTGCGCTCGAATGCTGTGAACGGCCGCATGCCTGCACGCCGCGCACTCGCCAGCCTCATTGCCGGCACGCCGCTGGTCATCGCGAGCATGCGTGATAACGTGGTGGTGCTGCGCCTGACTGCGCTGACGGTCGCGAACGACAACGGCGCAATTCCCACTGATTCAGCTGCGGCTCAGGGCCTTATCATGGTGACGGGGCGGCGGCTTTCACAGGCCGCAGAGGCGGTCGGCACGGATCACACCCGGCACACCGCAGCCGTGACGCGCAAGGCACTGCTTTCGGCGCCGCCAGGTATCTCCGGTCTCAAGATGCTGGAATACCTGCCGGGCTTCAACGTGCAGACCGATGGTCCGCTTGGTCTCTACGAATTCGGCAACAGCGTTCAGACGCGGGCTTTCAATCTCGACCAGATCGGTTTTGTGGTCGATGGCATCCCGCTCGGCCGTTCTGATGCCTTCGGCGGCAGTCCGGTCTTCCGCTATGTCGATAACGAGAATCTGGCGGCCGTAGAGGCGTCGCCCGGCGCGGGCGATGTCGGTGCGCCGAGCTATTCGTCGCTGGGGCCGATGGTGGCTTACCGTTCCATCGATCCGGGCCGTGATCCCGGGCTTTTCATGGCACAGTCGTTCGGGTCGGATGCACTGCGCCGGACTTTCGTGCGGGTCAGCAGTGGCGAAATCGGGCCGCTACGCGGCTATGTCAGCCATACGCGCCTTGCCAGCGATCTGTGGCGCGGCGCGGGCACGATCGACCGCAAGCATTGGGAGGCTCAGGTCGTCGCGGATCTTTCGCCCCGGTCGTGGCTGCGGTTCAAGTTCGTCGCGAACGATTTCTTCGACTACGATTCCCCATTCCTGACCAAGGCTGAGTATGAGACCTCCACCCCGGGCATCGACGGCAAGACCGGCCGCGAACGGGGATATGCCGGCTTCGTTCCGGACCTGATCGAAACTGTACCGGGCGTGCCCTATTCCAACGCGGATTATGCCGATTATTACGGCAATGCGATCAACGCGCGGAACGACACGCTCTATGGCGCCACGCTGCATCTGGAAGGGGATGCTTCCGCGTTCGTCGAAGCCACGCTCTATCGTGAAGACAAACACGGTTTCGGCGTTTCACCGGACACCTATGAAAATTCGCTGTCCTATTATGAGCGGGAAGCTGGCGCCGGCCTGAATGTCAGCGCGCCGCGCGGGCTGCAGTGGGGCTATTCGGGCATTGACGGGCAGCGTCAGGGCGCCGTGTTTCGCGGCGAGGCCCGTTATGGCGGCCATGAGCTGGAGGCCGGCATCTGGATCGAGGGCGATCACTACCACCGCCGCCAGTACCGCCTGAACAAGACCGATGGCGCGCCGGACGGTGCGGTGCTTGAGAACGAAGTGGTCTATTACCGGCGCGACTACCGCTCACGCCGCGAAGTCCTGCAGTTCTGGGCACGTGACCGGTGGACCCCCGGGCAAGGCCCGCTGACAGTGGAACTGGGCTTCAAGGGGCTCGGCATCACTTACCGCCTCAACGGTTACCGCGATTTTGAAGACTACGCCCACGCCGTTGGCACGCCCGGCTGGGGCCCCGCAACGGGCAAGGCGCATTACTTCGACGGGTTCGAGCCTTCCGCAGGCATGGTCTACCGGCTCTCCGATGCAAGGACCCAGGTGTTTGCCTCCTACGCCGAAACCATGGCGCTGCCCAAGGCGATGGACGCCATTGCCTCGACGGCTTTTGCCGCATCGCCGGCTTTCGCTCCCGCACCCAGGCCCGAGCGCGCGCGCAATGTGGAACTGGGCTTGCGCACCAACCAGCCACATTTCTTTGCTGTGGCAACGCTCTACCACACGCGCTTCACGAACCTGATCAGCGCGGTGGGCGGGACAGTTCCCGGAACTTCCGGTGCCATCGAGACCTACTACCAGAACGTCGGGGCAGTCGAGGCGCATGGGTTGGAAGCGGCGGCGTCGATCAGGCCTGCGCTGTTTGACGGCAAGGCCTATTTCACGACCAATCTGACTTACAGCGATGCCACGTTCCGCAATGATTTGCCGGGCGGCATCGCGATCAAGGGGAACCGCATTCCCGACAGCGCGCGCTGGATCGTCTCCGAGGCGGTCACGGTGGAACCGGCTCCCTGGGCGCTGGCCAGCGTGACGGCAAAGTACACGTCAAAGCGCTACGCCGATTACCTCAATACGCAGTCGCTGGACGGGCAGTGGGTGGTCGATGCCTATTTCGAACTGGGCCGTGAAAGCAGTTTCGGCCCGCTGCGCAATGCCCGCGCGCGCATCAACATCGATAATCTTTTCGACGCGGACACGCTGTCGTTCATTGTGCCGGTGGTTTCTGGCGAGGTTTACTACCGCCCGCTTTCCCCGCGCACTGTCCAGATCACATTTACGGGGGAGTTCTGACCCGATGCACGATTACGCAGTCCTTACTCTGAATAACGCCGCCATGGAGCTGCCCGCATGAGCGCAATGCTGGCAACCTGGGGTATCCCCATCGCGCTGATGCTGCTGGCCGGGCTGGTGTCGGGCTTCGCAGCGGGGCTGTTCGGAATTGGCGGCGGCTTCGTTGTCGTGCCGGTGCTGTTCATCATGCTGCCACTGCTGGGCGGAAGCAGCGAAAGTATCGCCCACGTTGCGATCGGCACTTCGCTGGCAACCATCGTCATCACGTCGTTGCGGTCGGTTCAGGCCCATGCCCGGCGCGATGCCGTGGACTTCGATCTGCTCAAGGCCTGGGCGCCGTGGATCGTGCTGGGTGTCGGTGCCGGAGTGCTGCTGGCCGCGCGGGTAAGCGGCCATGCGCTGGCCCTGATTTTCGGCGCAGGGGTGGGGCTTATGGCACTGCATTTCCTGTTCCCGGTGCTGCGCGACAAGCGTCTGCGGGACGACGTGCCCGGCGGCTATGTCCGCGCCGGAATTGCTGGCGGGCTCGGTGCTTTCTCCTCGCTGCTCGGCATTGGCGGCGGCACCATTGCGATCATCGTCATGACCTTGTGCGGGCGGACCATCCACCGCTCGATCGCGACCGCATCGGGCGTGGGCTTCATCATCGCTGTGCCCGGCACGCTGGGCTTCATGGCGATCGGTCTTCCCATGCACGACCTGCCGTTCGGTTCCATCGGCTATGTCAACGTGCTGGCCGCTGTGGCCATTGTCAGCACGTCGGTCTTCACCGCCCCGCTCGGCGCCGCGACGGCCCACAAGCTGCCTGCCGGCATACTCAGCCCGATATTCGGCCTCTACCTGCTGTTCGTGGCGGCAATGATGGTCCGCAACGGTATCGCCTGAGGCCGGGCCCTCTATCGCAAGTGGAAACAAGGGCTACAGGTCAGCAATAACGGAGGACATGCAGAAAAATGCCAAAGTCCTGCGAGCCTTCTACGGCGCGTAACTAACTGAAAAACAATACTGGTTCTGGGGAGCTGGCAAATCACGCGTTTGCCGGGATGCCGGAGGCTTGCCTGCGCCCAAGGGCGCTCAACAGGGAGTCCCGACAATGATATCGATGTTCAAGACGACGATGCGCTCGGTTTCGGCCGTCGCACTGGCGCAAGCGCTGGTCTTCGGCGCGGTGCCCGCGCTGGCGGATGAAGCCGCGGATGACAGCGCCAGCGAAGCACCCGTCATCACCGTGACAGGCCGCCGCGTTTCGGAAGCTGCTGAGGCCATCGGCGAAGGTTCGGTGACCAACACTGTCGCGGTAACCCGCGATGCTCTGCTCTCTGCGCCGTCGGGCGTGTCGGGCCTCAAGATGCTCGAGCAGTTGCCCGGCTTCAACGTGCAGACCGACGGCGCACTCGGCCTCTACGAATTCGGCAACTCGGTGCAGACCCGCGCTTTCAACCTCGACCAGATTGGCTTTGTCGTGGACGGCATTCCCACCGGCCGGTCGGATGCCTTCGGCGGCAGCCCGGTGTTCCGCTACGTCGACAACGAAAACCTCGCCGCTGTCGTAGCCTCCCCTGGCGCGGGCGATGTCAGCATGCCGAGCTACTCTTCGCTGGGGGCCATGGTCGAGTATCGTTCGATCGAACCGCAGGACGATCTCGGCCTGTTCGTGTCGCAGAGCTTTGGCGACTTCGACATGAAGCGTACTTTCATCCGTTTCAGCACCGGCCAGGTCGGCCCGTTCAAGGCCTATGTCAGCCGTACCAAGCTCGACACCGACCTGTGGCGCGGCGCGGGCAGCGTCGATCGCGAGCACTGGGAAGGCCAGATCAAGGCCGATCTCGGTGGCGGCAGCTGGGCACGCTTCAAGTTCGTGTCGAACAACTTCTACGACATTGATTCTCCCACGCTGGCTCGCGCGCAATACCAGTGCCTCTATGGACTGACCGACGCGGACGGCGTGTGCGGTCGCTATTTCGGCTACACCGGAACGCTCTACGACTACCCCGAGACGGTGCCGGGTGTGCAATACTCGAACAGCGCCTACACCAACTACTACGGGCTCGCGATCAACCACCGCAACGACAAGCTCTACGGCCTGACACTACATGGCGAGATCAGCAACTCGGTATGGGCCGAGGCCACGGGCTACTGGGAGCAGAAGGCCGGCTACGGCGTCTCGCCGGATAGTTATTCCAACAGCTATGGCCGTTACCTCCCCGAATCCCAGGCAGGGCTTGACGTGGTGGCGCCGAAGGGCGTGCAGTATGGCGTCTCGGGCGTTGGTGGTGACCGTTACGGCATCACCATGAAGGTCCATGCCGATATCGGCGCGCATGCTATCGAAGCCGGCATCTGGGCCGAAGAGGACAAGTACCACCGCACCCAAAAGCGCACCAACACACTCGATGGTTCGCCCGCCAGCGCTCCGGCGCTTGACGAGATCGTTTACCTGCGCCGTGACTACCACTCCAAGCGCGAAACGACGCAGCTGTTCATCAAGGACCGCATCAGCCTGTTCGATGACAAGCTGAACCTCGATCTCGGCATCAAGTCGCTGTTCGTCGACTACCGCCAGAGCGGCTACCGCGACTATGCGGACTATTACCTGACCGTCGGCGGCGTGGGCGTGCCCGGATGGGGCCCGCAGACCAACACCGCATCCTACAAGGACGGTTTCCTGCCCAGCGTGGGGCTGCTCTACCATGTGTCGGACCGCGCCGAGATCTTCGCGTCCTATTCGGAGAACTATGCCCTGCCCAAGGGCATGGACGACATCTACTCGGTCGCCTTCACGAGCAGTGCGGCGCTCGTGCCGCAGCCCGATCCTGAAAAAGCCAAGAACTTCGAACTGGGCATCCGCACGCGCCAGCCGGAATTCTTCGCTTCGCTGGCAGCGTTCTACACCAAGTTCGACAACCGCATCCAGTCGATCACCTCGATCCTGCCCGGTTCGGCAGGCGCGACCGAATCCTTCTACACCAATGTTGGCGGCGTCGAGGCCTATGGCGCCGAGTTCTCGGGGTCGTACAAGCCGGCATTCCTCAATGGGCTGGCCTACGCCAACCTCAACGTCACTTACAACAACGCCACCTTCAAGGATGACCTTGTCACTGCGACCACGACTTACGCGATCTCGGGCAACAACATTCCCGACAACGCCAAGTGGCTCGTTTCGGGCGGCGTCACGATCGAACCGGCCAGCTGGCTGGTGGCGAACGTCTCGGGCAAGTACACCGGCAAGCGCTATGCCGACTTCACCAACAAATACCCGGTGAAGGGCTACACCGTGTTCAGCGGCTATGTGGACATCGGCGACGGCTGGAGCCTCGGCCCGCTCAAGACCGTCAAGGCACGCATCAACGTGGACAACATCTTCGACAAGGACACGCTGGGCTACATCTACCCGCAGGTGGCCTCGGACGGTTATTTCCGTCCGCTTTCGCCGCGCACCTTCCAGTTCACCATCTCTGCGGAGTATTGATGTGAAAAGACGAACGATACGTTCGCTGATAACGGGAGCAGCCTTGCTGCTGCTCCCCCTGCAGGCCGCGCACGCATCGAAGGATGCTTCGGGGGACACACCGTCCCCCGAAGTCATCGCGCTGCAGCGCCAGATGATTACGCTCGACACCCACCTCGACACGCCGGAATCGGTGGACCGCCCAGGCTGGTCGATCATGGACCAGCACGATGTGCGTCAGGACTACACGCAACTCGATTTGCCGCGCATGAAGGAGGGCGCTTTCGACGGTGGCTTCTGGGCGATCTATACGCCGCAAGGAGCGTTGGACCCTGCGAGTTACGAAAAGGTTCGGGATTTCGCGGTCATGCGCGGCATGTCGATCCGGCTGATGGTCGCCTCGCATCCGGACCAGTTCGAACTCGCTCTCAAGGCCGATGACGCTGCGCGCATCAATGCCGAAGGCAAGCACATCGTCTACCTGAGCATCGAGAATGCCTACCCGCTGGGCGAGGACGTCTCGTTGCTCAGGCTTTTCTACAAGATGGGCGTGCGTGAGACCGGCTTCGCCCATTTCATGAACAACCAGTTTGCCGACAGTTCGACCGATCCCAATGGCCCCAAGTGGCACGGCCTCAGCCCGCTGGGTCTGGAACTGCTGGCCGAGGCCAACAAGCTGGGCATGATCATCGACGGCTCGCATTCGAGCGACGAGGTGCTGGACCAGCTGATCGCCAAGTCGACGACGCCGGTGGTGCTCTCGCACTCGGGCTGCAAGGCGGTCTATGATCACCCGCGCAATGTCGATGACAACCGCCTGCGTGCGCTGGCGGCGAAGGGCGGCGTCATCCAGATCAACAGCTTCGGCAGTTACCTGCGCGCCATCAAGCCCAATCCGGAGCGTGCCGCAGCCTACAAGGCGCTGTTCGCCGAGATGCGCGGCAGTGACGGCCTGACCGCCCAGCAACGCGAAGCCTTGATGGCCAAACGTCGCGAGATCGACGCGAAGTACCCCGAAACGGACCGCCCTACATTCGACGACTTCATGAAGCACCTGCTCCATGCTCTCGAGGTGGTGGGGCCCGACCATGTCGGCATCGGCATGGACTGGGATGGCGGTGGCGGCGTGGCCGGTCTCGAGGATGTGAGCGGGTTGCCCAAGATCACTGCCGCCCTGCTCAAGGCTGGTTACTCCAAGGAGGATGTGGCAAAGATCTGGGGCGGTAACGTACTGCGCGTCATGCGTGAGGTCGAAGCCGCCGCCGATCCGAAAGAGGCCCAATAAAACCTCAAGGCGATACAGTCCGGGCCGCAAAGGCTCGGACACCTCCTTTACACGATCGACACGTGACGCACACTATGATGGTTTGTGAAAGGGCAATCCGTTGATAGCGACGTCGGTTCGGCCATTGAGAGCGTTCACATCGATCGTATTCGGCGGAATCGATGCGGCTCCTGGGCCGCCTCCCTTCTTTGCCGCGCGGGGGCTGCAAGCCGGGCAGGCGCTGCTGTCGATGCTGGCGCTTGCAGTAATCATGGCGTCGGTGGCGTTGATCTTCGGGCTGCCCCCCTTGCGCGTAATGGGCTGGCCACTGCTTGTTGCCGCGATCGGCCTTGGTGCCATGCTCAACGGAACATCCACGAGCAACCGGCTGGCGCTCGCGGTCTCGAGCGGGCTGGCCATTGCCCTGTCGCCCTGGGGTGCTTCGCTGTTCATCGACGTCAGTGCCGACGGTCAGGAATACCACTATGACACGATCTATGCGCTGGCTCATGGCTGGAACCCGTTTCGCGCACCCTATGCCGGCTTTGCCCCGCCGGAGGTGACAATCCTGATCTGGCCACAGCACTATCCGGTCGGTGCACCGCTCCTGACTGCAATGGTTCGCAATGCGGGCCTATCGCTTGCCGCATCGAAGGGAATCCTGTGGTTGCCGGGGGTGGCGGTCCCGGGGATCTGGTTTGCGCTGCTACGCGGAGAAGGGCTGGCACCGCGCAGCGCGGCTGCCCTGGCCTTGCTCGCTGCGGCATCGCCTATCTACATCGCGCAACTGCGCTCGGAATATGTCGACGGCTTCGTCGCGGCTCTGGCGATGGCATTTGTCGGCTTGCTGCTGGTCGCCTTGCGCCAGCGCCGGCTGGATTCGCTGGCTTGCGCTCTGGCCTGCCTGATCCTGGCCACCGATACCAAGTTCAACGCGATCGCAATCTTCGGCACGATCTCGGCGGCGGTGTGCCTGACGATGGTCATCCGGCGCCGGATCGTGGCCGCCTTCGGCCTCGGGCTGCTGCTGCTTGGAGCGCTGCTCTTCGTGGTGCTGTTCATCGGCAGTTTTCCTTACATCACCAACTGGTCTGGCTATGGTCATCCATTCTACCCGATCATGGGGACCGACCGGTACGAAGTGAACAACGCGCTGCTGCCCGGCGCGGTGCGCGATCTGCCTGCGATTGTTATCTTCCTCGGGACGACCTTTTCGGTCTTTGCGCGCGGTTTCGCCGGTGGACCTGGTGCGATCTTCGATTTTGCCGAAGGTGGCTGGCCTGACGGCGTGGTGGGGGGCTTCGGCCCGATCTTCGGACTGGCGCTTCTGCTGGCCATAGCGATTGCGCTGGTCACGCTGCGCCACCGGCGCCGCAGCCAAGCTCGGGCAATGGCAGGGGTGATCTTCCTGATTGCAGCGATGCTGCTCGTTTCGAGCCTGGTGACACCCTACATGTGGTGGCCGCGCTTCATTCCGCAACTGTGGATCTGCGTCTATCTGTGCCTCGTCGGTGCGGTGCTCTCGGATCGGTCCGCGCTGGTCAAGCTGGGCTGGACCTGCGCCGCGATTCTGGCGGTCAATTCCGCATTCGTGAGCGTCAACAGCGTTCGCAACGGGCTTTCCGATTCCGCCGTCGTCCGCCAGCACATAGCCCGCGTGAAGGCGCGCGGGGTGCCGTTCTGCGCCGCCTTTGGCGCCGCGCACGCCCGGATCGAACTGATGCGCGAGGCTGGCATCAAGGTCGAGCCGATGGCAACCGGCCTTCCTGTGGAGTGTAAAGGCTCCGAGGTCATCCCACTTGCTCGGGACTTCCTCGAAAATCCGGCGCAGTCGTGCCCCTGTGCTGCTGTGCCGGCCGCCCTGCGGAGGAGCGGGGATCGTCCTGCAGACACCACGCTTGCGGACATTGAACGCCTTTTCGAGCGCAGCAAGTAGTCGGAATCCGAAGCGGTGTTCATCAATGACTTCGAACGTTGATATGAGTCGTTAGATGTAATCTCACCCTTTCCGCCAGTTCCCGGTCCTGAGCCTCCAATTGATCGTTGGGTATAGAGCGAAGTGCCAGAACAAGGGCGCAGGGTATCCTCAGCTTGGTGCGCGGCGGGTGCTCGAATGATGACGTACAACGGCCAATCAGTTCGAGAGAAGCTGTGTAGCATTGATGGCCTCGCTCAGGGCCAGTGATCGCAATCGCGCAATCGCGCAATCGGAAAACTGCATGTCTGGCAAACTTGCAAGGCACGCCGCAAGGCGGCTTTGGTTGAGTGGTGGAATTTTACTGTAGTATTTCGAATATTGTCAGGTATTAGTTCGTTAATTTGTGGATGATTGCGGTTATTATAGCAGCATTCCAGGTGGGGTAATTGTAAGTAAATTACGTTATCAATACAGTTTATGTGGAGTGGATTGGGGGTATTCGCGGAAATCGTAGGCGATTTCTAAATTTGAATCCTCAGGGTCGGGCCTGTTTCCTGTTTCTGCACGTGTTCTTTTAAGCGCATAAATTCCGCCGACACTGCGCGAAGCGACGCACCGTTTAAGACAGTCTCGTCCCCTCCTTCCGGAACCGATTGAACGACGCCTGTCGGATCATTCCGTTCTATCTCAAGCCGCCATTTGGACCCTGGCGTGCTCTGCTGCCGCAGTCGTGCAATAGCTTCGTCGAACTCGACTTGATGCTTGTTTATGGCTTCAAGGGCTCGATTCCGGTCACGCTCGGCCTCTTGCAGTCGAGTACTCGCATCGGCGAACGCCTCGCCCGCCTGATGCAAGTTGCTCTCGATTGCAGCCAGGCTGCGCAAATCGCTCGTAGGACCATTATCCAACATGGTCACCTCCAAAGTACCGTTTAGAGATTCGGAACAGGTAAGGTTAACGCGCGTTTGCGGTGGTCTGCAAGAGATTCAAATTGAGTATGAAATTACTTTTGAAAAGAAGCATTTCTATACCTGCAAGCGCGAGGCCGCATGGCGCGCTTTCAAGTAAGCGATGCAGTCAAGTTGGGCTGTATTCGAGATTCGATGGGACGGCCTCTGCCCGAATCGCTGACCAACGTATCTGGAAGCATGCCCCAGATACGCTGCTATAAGGTCGGGCAACCGTCGTGAAGGAACGACGCTCTGACCTCTGACCGCTAACGGTCAAGCGAGTATATCAAATCGAATATGCTAATTGTCAGAAAAAAGCTTCGAGTACCGTTATCGTATCGCCAGGGGCGATCTTCAGCGTGGCATCATCGAGTTTGACGCGCTTCGCCACGGACCATTGTTTTCTCTGGATTTCTATTGTGCGCTTGTTGGCCCTCGCGGTGTACCCGCCAGCCGTGGCGACTGCCTGCTGCAGGGTGAGATCTCCCCTGTAGGGATACTCGCCGGGTTGCTTGACCTCGCCCAGAATGAAGAAGGGGCGATACTTGAGGACTTCCACTGAAACGTGAGGATCCAGCACGTAACCGCCGGACTTGAGTGCCGATGTCACCACCTGTGCCAGCATTTCAGGAGTCTTGCCATTGGCGACGATGGGATCGATCAGGGGCAGGGCCAGCACTCCACCTTCGCCAACCTCGAATTCGCCCGAAAGTGTGGGCTCGTCGAAGACATTGACCTTCAGCTTGTCTCCTGCGCCGAGGAGGTAGCCATCGGAAACTTCGGCGTTGAGAGATGACACGCTGGTCAACTGTGCCTGTGATGCACCGCAAGCGGAAAGCGGCATAGTGGCCATAAGCAATGCAGTGGCGAAATGCAGTCGCGAACTGCGGGGTCGGGACGGAGCAGTGGTCATACTCATTTTCCTTTCGTGACGAGGCCGTTCCTTTTGCGAACGCCAGATCAGGCAGACCCCATGGCAGGCAGGTGTGGCACTGACAGTTGCCGAGCAGCTTGATCCTACGTGCCTGCAAAACAATTCGAAACTATCTTGTGGGAGGGCTAATGGCTGTAATTCGAACTAGGAGGTTAATCATTTAGGCTAGCCGCATCCTACACCGATGCCCGGTTGTCCTGCACGCCAATCAAGGGGATCGTGGTTCGCGCAGAAATTGCGCATTCCATGTGAATGTCGATCAATTTTGAGGCTTGCGAAGAGCAGGACAAGATGGCGACTATTGAAGCGGTAGATTTTACTAGGGCCGAAACTGGTGAAGCCGCGCGCAGCGGGCGAATTGCGAGTGCGTGCGTCTCGCGCGCTGAGGCTGGGCTGATTATTCAAGTCGCTGAAGCCGACTCGGTGATTGCGACAAATCCGCCGCACGGGCCTTACAACCAAGGTCAGCCGAGGCTGACAAGGCTGATCGACATACTGGGGGCGACAGGCCTTATAGTCATCCTGCTGCCTGTGCTTGTCCTGTTGGCCATCGTGACTTCCCTGACCAGCGTCGGTTCAGCATTCTATGCTCATTCCCGCATCGGCAAGGACGGCAAGCGGTTCAAGTGCTACAAGTTCCGTTCGATGTATGTCGGAGCTGAACAACGTCTGGCGAAACTGCTTGAGAGCGATCCCGAGCTGCGCCGGGAATGGGAGGCAGAGCACAAACTCCAGCAGGATCCCAGGGTGACCCCTTTCGGGAGGTTGATGCGCCAGACAAGCCTCGATGAACTGCCGCAGCTTTTCAACGTTCTCAAAGGGGATATGAGCTTGGTCGGCCCTCGGCCGATCGTTCAGGATGAACTGGCGCGCTATGGCCGCTACGTATCCAGTTACCTGGCAATCAAGCCGGGTTTAACCGGCTTGTGGCAGGTGTCGGGCCGAAGCCGGACGAGCTACCGCAGGCGGGTTGCTGCGGATCATGTTTACGCCCTGAACAAGTGTGTGGTACTTGATCTGCGCATCATCATTGCCACCCTTCCGGCCGTCCTGATGCAGCGAGGGGCGTGCTGATATGCTTTACAGCAACCAGAAAAGCACCACCCAAATCACGAGCGAAACAGGCAACGCCACCACCAGTCCGCGTGCAAACGTCTTTTGTCGCACCGGCGAAGCGTGTTCGACGCCATCCGGCACTTCAGGCATGAACGTGACGCCGCTCATCAAGATTAATCATTTTGTTCCTTTGGATGATGCAGCCGTACCACTTGTGAGGGAGGCCCGCAATCCGCCTGCCTCATCGTCACGGGAAAGCGTTTCGGGACGGCGTTTGTTCCGATTACGCCGATTGCGGAACCTGGCGGCGCCGATGGTGCAAGGTCCGTTCCGCCGGGAGGCCTTGCAGATTCGTATCAGTTCACGGAAAAAGAGAGAGGGACAAGGCTTCGATGAAGGCATGGAACTGCCTTCCGGTGTGCCTGTCTGGCGGTGTGTGAGGGGTGTGACGGTGGGCAGGAGCATGGTGCTTCTCGCGCTCTGTTCGTTCCCCGGCGTTGCTGCGGCCCAGGAAGTCAAGGTGCTGACGCCTGTCGAAATTTTTGAAGAAGAAGCTGGTCCGGGTGTCCGGATTGGTTCTTCTTTCATGCTCTACGGAGCTGCCGAAGGGCAGATCCTCTACGATACGAATATCTACAACACCGCGGCGCTCAAGCGCAGCGACACGCTGGCAATTGCGAAGCCGACGTTGGTGTTGAAGTCTGATTGGGCACGGCACTATGTGCAGGTCACCGCTGGCGCAGAGATCCGGCGGTATTTCAAGATCGACCAGGAAAATTCTGAACAGTACCGTCTTCAAGCCAATACGATGATTGACTTCGGTGATCGCATAGCCTTGTCGACCGAGGCAGGCATTGCGGAAAGGATCGAGCAGCGCGGTACGGCCGGCGATGCGTTCGCGACTGACAAGCCGATCCAGTATTTGGAGAAGAAGGGGAGCGCCACGCTGTCGCGTACGGGCGGGACGCTGGAATTGATCGGCAGGTTTTCGTTCCTGCGCCAGGATTTTGAAAACTCCACGGTGGCAGATGTGCCGCTCGACCTATCGTACCGCGACGCGATGGTCCTTCACGCCAATCTGCATGTGAACTATCGAATTAACGATAATGTGAAGCTTTATACCGAAGTTGACGGGAACACAGTCAACTATGATCAGGATGCCCCAGTGTCGCGTGATTCAAAGGGCTTTGCGGTATTCGGCGGCATTCAATATCAGGCCAGTTCGCTCGTGGATGTCCAGGTGGCGATGGGCTTCATCCAGCAGTACTTCGATGATCCGGCAGTCCCGACCGCTTCCGGGGCGAACTACCAGATCAAGGCAAACTGGACGCCGGCACCGCAATGGAAGCTGACGGCGACTGGTGAGCGGGCGGTCTATCCCAGTCCGTTCCCGAACGTCCCTGCGATCATCCGCAGCACCTTCGAATTGAAGGTCCAGCGCTCGATGGGCGACAGGTTGCTGCTTGAGACCAGGCTGTCCTACGGGAACGAGAACTACAAGTCGATCACGCGGAGCGACAATCGGTATATTGCGGAGGCTGCCCTGAGGTTGCGCCTCACGTCCCAGTTGGGGGCCTCGGTATTTGCCGGCTATCGCAAGCAGACAAGCGATGTCCTGTACGAAGGATACTCGGGCCTGGGGGTCGGGGCGAGTTTGAGTTTCCTCATATGATTGCGCGGTGTCTACACACGCGCTGTTTAGCAATTTCACCAGGAGCGACCCGATGAGCTCACGTCAGCTCACTTTGCCAGATGGTACTTCCGCTCTTCCTGCGCACACAAGAGGAAGAGAACTCGCGCGTCCAGACCGTATAGACCTTAGTGAGAGCATCGGGTTTTTCCGCCGCCGTCTCAAGGTCATCATCGGCTGTGTGGCACTGTGTGTGCTTATAGGCCTGGCTTTTTCGATATTCGGTCAGAAAACCTACCGTGCCGAAACGACGGTGATGCTCCTTCCGCAGTCGGATACGCTGGTGGAAGGTGATGGAAAGCAGTCCCAGCCGACCATGATGAATGGTCAACTGGTCGATACCCAGATCGAAATCATCGAATCGCGAGACATGGCGACGGCTGTGGCGGATTCGCTCGGTCTCACGCGCGGCTTGTCCGAACAGGACAAGCGAGCATCGGTTGACAATCTTCAGAACCATGTCTCGGCCACGCGTGCAGGCGTAAGCTATGCTCTGACCATTTCGGTTGATGCCTCGGACGCGCAGGACGCGGCAAAGCTGTCGAATGAATTCGCGAAGCAGTTTGTCAATTGGGAAGAAAGCAACGCACGCAAACGCCACGCGATGGAACGTGCGGATGTGAAAGATCGCTTGGCAGAACTGCGGCAACAGGCTCAGTCTGACACGCAGAAGCTGCAGCAGTACCGCATCGCAAACAACCTGCTGACCACGACCGGTGCCTCGCTTACCGAACAGGAAATCTCGAATTACAATTTCGAGGTGACCAAGGCGCGTGCCGAGGCCGCGGAGGATCAGGCGCGCCTGCAGACTGCGATCAACCAACTCCGGTCGGGGTCCTCTGGCGATGATGTGGGCGAGACGCTCGAATCTTCCGTGATTGCGTCGCTGCGCACCCAGGAGGCGCAACTCGCCGGTGAAGTGGCGAACCTCTCGACCAAGTACGGTCCCAATCATCCGCAACTGGTGCGGACACGCAACGAATTGAGCGAAATACGTGTCCAGATCCAGACCCAGATCGGCCGCATCATCTCGAACCTTCAGGCGAAACAGGCCGTTTCCTCGCAACGTCTGGCCTCGCTGACATCCAGCCTTTCCAGCGCCCGGGCCAAGCTGTCGGTCAACAACGCGGCCATGGTCGGACTGTCCGAACTGGAACGTGCGGCAGAGGCGTCCCAGGTAATCTACGAGACTTACCTCAACCGGTACAAGGCGCTCGTTGCCGCAGAAGGGACGGAGAAGCCAAACGCGCGGATTCTGACCTATGCCGAGGTTCCGCTCTCACCCCGGACGCCCAACCTCAAGCTCAATCTGGCACTGTCCCTCGTTATCGGCTTGGGCGTGGGCATCATCGGGGCCTACATTGCGGAATCCATGTTTCATGGCGTCAACGGGCCCGAAGATGTCGAGAAGGATCTGCACGAGAACTTCCTTGCGTCGATACCATTGCTGCAATCGGTCAATCCGCAGAGATCGCATGCCGTGGCTGCTATCCGCGACGATCCGAGGTCGGTCTTCGCGGAGAGCTTTCGAGTTCTTTACACCGCAATCGACCAGTCCTGTAACGGTGCCTCCCAGGTTATCGCGATCACGTCGGCGCTTCCGGGGGAAGGCAAGACTGTCATGTCCTGCTGCCTCGCGCATGTGCTTGCGACCAGTGGCAAGCGCACAGTCCTCGTTGACTGCGATATGCACCGCCGGGGCATCAGCCGCTTGCTGGATGTGAAGCCGGAGCAGAAGGGGCTCATCGAAATCCTCAGTGGAGATGCGCCACTGGATGTCGAGCAGTTGATGGGTGGCGGACAGTTCTGCATAATTCCGCTGAAGGCCGACCCTGAAAAGCCTGAGGAATTGTTGACAGGCGACGAGTTCGTCCAATTGCTCGAGACGCTGCGCCAGCATTTCGATCACATCATCCTCGACCTGCCGCCCGTGCTCGCCATTGCCAGCACTCGGGTTATTGCGAGCCGGGCAGACGCAGTCGTGATGGCCACGCAATGGCGCAAGACTTCGGCGTTCGCTATTCGGGCCGCGCGCAAGCGGTTGCCGGATGAACAGGTCAATGTCGTGGGCGTTGCCCTGAATCAGGTCGACTTGCGCAAAAAGTCCTTCTTTGATCGCAAGGATGCGAGTTTTTACTACGGCCAGTATCGAGAGTACTATTCGTAATGGGTGATGTGGGCCACAGCAGCGCGGCGATCATCACCTCGCCTGTCCGGTTCTCTGCACCTCGGGTAGCACTCGTCCATTACTGGCTCGTGGCTATGAGAGGTGGAGAGCGCGTTCTTGAGCGGTTCTTGAAGCTGTATCCCGGGGCCGACATCTTCACGCATGTCTATGATCCCACGAAGATATCCAACACGCTGAAAGAAGCGCGGATCAAGACGAGTTTCATTGGGCGCATGCCCTTTGCCACGCGCAAGTATCAATATTACCTGCCGCTCATGCCGATGGCCTTGGAAGAGCTGGATCTGACAGACTACGATCTGGTCATCAGCAGCGAGTCTGGTCCAGCCAAGGGGGTGGTCACCCGCCCGGACAGCGAGCATGTATGCTATTGCCATTCACCCATGCGTTATCTTTGGGACCATTACCCCCAATACCGGGATCATGCGTCATGGCTGGTACGGATGGTCATGTCAGCGACATACCCACGTCTGCGGCAATGGGATGTGAGTTCCAGCACGCGGGTCGATCAGTTCGTAGCGAATTCGAACTTCGTAAAGCAGCGAATCAACAAGGTCTGGCGTCGCGATGCCGAAGTGGTCCATCCGCCGGTCGAAACCACCCTGTTCACGCCTTCGCTGGAGCAGGACGACTATTACCTCTGGGCGGGGCAGATGGTGCCCTACAAGCGGCCGGACATCGCGGTTGATGCCTTTACCGCCAATGGCAAGCCGCTGCTCATGGTGGGCGTGGGGCCGATGCTGGACAAGCTCAAGGCACGCGCCGGGGCAAACGTGACGTTCGTCGATCGCATGGACTTCAGCAGACTGCGCCAAGCCTACGCTCGGGCACGTGCCTTCGTCATGACTGCCGAAGAAGACTTCGGCATCACGCCGGTCGAATCCATGGCCTCGGGACGGCCAGTGGTCGCATATGGCCGGGGAGGGGTCCTCGACAGTGTCATCCACGGCGAAACCGGAGTGTACTTTGACCGGCAGGATGCCCAATCGCTTTCGGATGCAGTGGAGGAGATGGAACGTTTCCTTCCCCATTTCGATCCGGTAAGCGCGATCAAACGGGCACAAGTTTTTTCGCCTGAGAACTTCGATCGCAAGATCATGCGGCTTGTGAGCAAGCGCGGTTTTTAGGCCGACGGAACCTGATTGTTCGGTGAGGCTGACGCGGATGAATTCGTAGAAATCCGCCGCAAATCTTCCACGGTGTCGAGGATTTCCAATAGGCGTAACGCTGCATTACGCCATGTAAACTGTTCTGCGCGGGTGCGGCCCAAGGCGCTGAAGTTCGCGTGCAGGTCGTTATGCTGACCGAGGTAGCGCAGAACCGCTGCCCACGCTTCGGGCTCGTGCGGATCAGCATAGAGCGCGGCATCGCCGCAGACTTCGGGTAAGGCGCCACAAGGAGCGCAGATGGCCGGCGTGCCAAGCAACATGGCTTCCAGCGGCGGCAATCCGAACCCTTCAGTGATGGAGGGGAACAGAAGAGCGCGGGCGCTTTGCATGAGGGCGCGCAGTTCCTCATCCGTCACCTGGCCCGCGAACACTACGTTCGGTGGCAATACATGCCCGGCAGCGGCAAAGGTTTCGCGGCTGGCCGAACCGAACAGTACCAGTTTCATACCGGAAAGGTCTTCCCTGGCGAAGGCCTTCAGCAGAACACCGATGTTCTTGTGTTCCTGCACTGTCGAAAGGGCGAGAGCATAGCTGGTCCCGGTGAGAGAGAGGCGGTCCAGGACAGTGGTGTCCGGATCCACACGCAGCACATGATCGACGCCATTGTGGACGGCGTGAATGCATTCGATCGGTGCAAGCCCCGCCGCGGCGATCTGTTCGCGCGAATATTGGGAAACGGTCAGAATTGCACTGTTTCGCCGCGCAAGAATGCGCTGCAGCACAATATACCAGAGCCGGAAACCTGGGCCATAGGATTTCGGCGAAAGCAAAACCTGAGCGTCATGGATCATTGTCAACGCATTGCCCGAGGCAATGGGGCCGAGATTGCACAGGTTCAGGAGTACAGAACGGCCCTGCCTGGCGGGTAAGGTAGTCTGTTCCCAGAGGGCGCCGTCAAACGGACCTACCGCGCGAACGGGCAAGCCTATGGATTCAGCCTTGTCGCGTCCGTCATGTGAGTGCCATACCTCAACGCGGCGTCCGCACATTTCCGGCGCGTTCTGTTTGGCCAGATCTGCCAACGCATTACAGATTTCGAATGCGACACGGTGTACCCCCGTCATGGGCGCGCGCAGGAATTTGCCATTGATGATGATATCAGGTGTCATCGGGACGGGGCGCACCATCTGACCGGGGGCGTATCGCAATGACAACGGGATGGTCGCTCAGTGTAATCTCGAAGGCGGTCCTGCCGGCATATGAACCGGTGGGCTCGGTCCCCAGTGTCGGGTCGTAGAGGCCGATCGATTCCGGCTTTTCGGCCAGCTTGATTGTGACGGTATCGGTGCCTTTGAGGCGCTCCCCCCAGACAACCAGTTGGAACGTGCCGTCACTGTGCTGCAGAAGCAGATCGTGCACGGTTTCTGGCTGGTTGGCGATGGCAAATGCAAGTTCGCCCGGCGGGGACGAAAGGGCGCTGTCCGCCAGAATGGTCGTCAGGTTGTGCAGGTATACCGCAGCAAGGCGGGGCGAGTAGTCGGGGCGGAAAAAGCCAAAGGCCTGATTGCCACCTTCGTCCGTCCTGTCGCGCAGGATGTAGACTGACGTGTAGGCGTAGCCGCGCTTGAACTGGGCCAGATAGATGTTCAGCAGATGGATGGCCTGTAGCCGCTCCCCGACGGCTCCGTCGATGGCGACACCGGTTTCGGTCGTAACGCGCGGCAGACTGTTGAGCTGCTGTTGATCATAGCCTGCAAATCCGTGCCGCCATGTCTTTCCGAAATTTCCGAAAAGACCATCCACTCGCGAAGATGCGGTCGGATCGGCGGCGTTCCATGCCTTGTTGTCTTCCGGCGAAGGCGAATTGGGGTGATATATGTAATTGTGGACATTGGCGTAATCGGCGTAGCGCGTGCCGTCGGGCATCAGCGTGTCTGCGCCGTTCGGGATGGTGAGGAACTGCAGACCCACATTGTCGACTTGCGCGCCGGGTTCGGAAATTGACCAGACTGGGTACCGGGCCAAAACGGGATCGCTCTTTACGGCGTGGTAGAGGTCGCGCTGCAGCCGAGCGACGGGCAGCCATGACGATGCATTGCCGCCGCCGTTTTCGCCGTTGTAATCGACACCCCAGTTGTTAGGCTCGTTGTTGCCTTCGAATGCCAGCAATGCATCCGCCTGGGCCAGAACCTTGCCTGTCCTGATCAGCAATTTGAGATCGGTTCCGCCGCTTACCAGCCCCCAGTTGAGACGCACCCCGGTCTCTTTGTGTAAGTCGAGGAAGGTCTGGATTGTGGTGGGGCCGGTATCGCTGAGGCCTTCTATCCCTGCTCTGACCCAGCGGAAACCGCCGTAGCGCACCATCGAAACGGTCTTGTCCAGCGGCTGTCCCCGGTCCGGGAAGGTGGACACAACGCCGATGCTGTTCAGGAAATCGTTTGCCGGAATTGCAAGATGCGCCACCGGAGTAGGGTCGGAAGGCAAGACCGGCTTGCGAACGTCCCTTGCTGCGAGCAGGGCGAAGCCAGCAAAAGCCAACATGATGCCGGACACGTAGTACAGCGATTTAGGCGGAAAGCTTTGCAACGGTTTCTGGCTCCCTTGCCGCGAAGGGCGTTTGGTCTTCAGTTGCCGGTTGCGAATGTATTCAGTCAATTGGAATAATTGTTCTGCGGTGGGGCAATCGGGGCAGTCTGCGCGCAAAGGTAGGGGCGGTGAGATTACTCTCTCGAACAATCCATTTCATCAGAGTGTCCAACCTCGCCCTTCAGTCCATCAAGCGGCCTACCTTCAATGGATTACTTGTCCGTCATCGGGGCTACTCACCGCAAACCACATCAGTGACCTGCGAAGCCAGTCAGGAGGGCTTTGCCGCCGCCCACGCGGCTGTTCAGTTCACATGCTCGCGATTGGCGCGCCACCATTCCACCAGCCTGGTCAGGCCCTCGTCGAGGTCGACGGTGGCCTTGAAGCCCAGCATCTTCTCTGCCTTGGAGGTGTCTGCGAGGCGCCGCGAGACGGGGTTCACCTTGCGTTCCGGTCCATACTCCGGCTGGAGGTTGGAGCCCATCACCCGCAGCAGCGAGGCGGCCAGGTCATTCAGGCTGGTCTCCACGCCGCTGGCGACGTTGAACACGTCGTCCTCCACGTCAGACAGCAGGGACAGGATGTTGGCCCGGGCAATGTCCTCGATATAGATGAAGTCCATGGTGGTGGAGCCGTCGCCGAGGATCAGCGGCGGCTGGCCGGCGGCGATGCGGTCCATCCAGCGAATCAGAACCTCTGTATATTTCCCGTGCAGGTCCATGCGCGGGCCGTACACGTTGAAATAGCGCAGGGCGACGTAGGGCAGGCCGTACATGTCGTTGAACGAGCGCAACAGGCCTTCCAGCATGACCTTGCTGGCGCCGTACCAGGTGCGGTTATTGTACGGGTGATGGCTCTCTTCCGTCGGGAAGACATCTGCCAGGCCGTAGACCGAGGCTGATGAGGGCGCGCAGATCTTCTTCACGCCCTTTGCCTGGGCGGCCTCGATGACGTTGTAGCTGCCGTCGCACATGATGCCGAGAGCTTCGCGAGGCTCGGCGGCGCAGGCGGTTATCCTCAGGGTTGCCATGTGGATCACCGCGTCCATACCGTCGGTGACCTTGTGGACCGTCTCGACGTCGCGAATGTCACCTTCGATGAGTTCGACGCGGGGGTCTTTCAGCGCGTCCTTGACGTTGTGCAGGGTGCCCCGGACCAGGTTGTCGAGGATCACGATCTTTTCCGGGGCATGATCTTTAAGCAGCAGGTCGATGGTGGTTGATCCGATCAGGCCGCAGCCGCCGGTCACCAGGATGCGAGAGCCTTCAAGTTTCATCGTGTTTCCCTGTCATCGGTATGGGGGGAGGCCTTTGGCTGGCCTGATTCAGGTGGCGCAGGCGCCCGCTCGTCAAACGCTTGCTTGCAGTTCCTTGACCGCAGCCACGACAACGTCCTGCTGCTGCTCTGTGAATTCCGGGAACATCGGCAGGGACAGAACTTCGGCGGCGGCTTTTTCGGCGTGTGGGAACTGGCCCTGCTTGTAGCCGAGGTCGGTGTAGGCGGGCAGCAGGTGAACCGGGATGGGATAGTGGATGCCTGACTGGATCCCCTTAGAGTTCAGCGCCTCCTGCCAGCCGGCGCGGTCCGGGGTGCGGACAGCGTAGATGTGATAGACGTGGCGCACATCGTCGCGGGAAAAGGGCGTTGGCAGGCCGGTGCCGGCGAACATGGCGTCATAGCGGGCGGCCATGGCGCGGCGCTGTTCGGTCCACCGGTCAAGATACTTGAGCTTTACGCGCAAGACGGAGCCTTGAAGGCCTTCCAGCCGGTAGTTGTAGCCCTTGAGCACGTGGTGGTATTTCCGCTCAGCGCCCCAGTCACGCAGCATGCGGACCGTGCGGTCGTAGTCGGCGTTGTCGGTTGTCAGCATCCCGCCTTCGCCGAAGGCGCCGAGGTTCTTGCCGGGGTAGAAGCTGAAAGCCGCCATGTCGCCGATGGCGCCGACGCGCTTGCCCTTGTATTCGGCGCCGTGCGCCTGGCATGCGTCTTCCAGCACGGTCAGGCCATGCTTGCGGGCGATGGCCATGATCGGGTCCATGTCGGCTGGCTGGCCATAGAGGTGAACCGGGATGATCGCCTTGGTGGCCGGCGTGATCGCGGCCTCGATCAGGGCCGGGTCGATGGTGTAGGTGGCTGGATCTATATCGACCAGCACGGGGGTCGCGCCCGTGTAGTATATGGCCGCCACCGTCGCCACGAAGGTGAAGGGGGTGGTGATCACCTCGTCGCCCGGACCGATCCCGGCGGCCAGCAGTCCCAAGTGCAATGCACTGGTGCCGGTATTGACGCCGGCGCCGAAGGCGGCTTGCGAGTAGGCGGCGAATTCCTTTTCGAATTCAGCAACTTCTGCGCCCAAGGTGAACTGGCAGGTTTCCATGATGCGTTGGATAGCGGCATCTACTTCGGGCTTGATCGAGACGTACTGGGCTTTCAGATCGACAAACGGGATCATGTCAGGCAGCGCCTTTGCGTCGGAGGTGAACGGTTTCGCCACGCCCGCGCATGGAGCTTGTGGCGGCTTCGATGATCTCGACCACGCGCAGGCCAAGCTGGCCATCGGCGGTCGGAACCTTCTTTTCGTCGATGCAGTCGATCCACTCCTGGCCGGCGATGCGCAGGGCCTCGGTGGATTCAAGCTTGGGGGCCCACATGTCGCCCGTCCTGTAACCGACGCGCATCTCGTGGATCTTGGCGGGATCGTCGGTGAAAGAGACGCCCTTGTCGTAGACCTTGACCTTCTCGGACGGCTCCAGATCATCGTAGGTGATCATCTTGTTGGAGCCGCCGACCAGGATGTTGCGCACCTTCACCGGAGCCAGCCAACTCACGTTGATATGCGAAATCATGCCGGAGTCGTAAAACAGCGAGATATAAGCCAGGTTTTCCGGGGTACCGGGGAAATGGTTGATGCCGCTGGCCGAAACGGCGTTCGGATGCTCTCCGAACAAATGGTCGATGATCGAGAAGTCGTGGACTGCCAGGTCGGAGATGACGTTCACGTCCTTCTGGAAGAGGCCAAGGTTCACCCGGGTTGCATCGTAATAATAGATCTGGCCGAGGTCACCTGCAGCGACGATCTCACGCATCTTCCGCACTGCGCCGGTATAGATGAAGGTGTGATCGACAATCAGGGTCAGTCCGCGCTTGTCGGCTTCATCGACCAGCATCTTGGCCTGCAGCGAGGTTTCGGTCATCGGCTTTTCAAGCCAGAGATGCTTACCGGCTTTCAACGCTGACATGCCTAGTTCGAAATGGGTATTGACCGGCGTCGCTACGGCGATGGCATCGATTTCGGGGTCCTGGAACAGGGCCTGGACATCACTGGTGGTCCGGACACCCGGATAACGCCGCTCCACCAGTTCGCGTTTCTTGGGGTCCAGATCTGCGACTATGCGGACCCGGCCGTTGGCAAGCTCCATGAAGTTGCGCAGGAGGTTCGGGCCCCAGTAGCCGTAACCGATGATGCCGATATTGATCATTTGATTCTGCCCTTCACCCCCACCTCCATCCTAGGAATTCTTGGAGGTTCTGCCGCTCAATACTCTAATGAACGCAATCCAAAGACTGCAATTCTGGGTAAAAAGCTGAACCGTAAGGGGGATTCAGTCAGCCTTTTCGGGTAAAAAGCTGAACCGTAAGTGGGATTCAGTCAGCCTTTAGAGTCCTTGTGTCTCCAACCAGGCGGGCCGGCACCCCGGTGGCTACGGCGAAGTCGGGGACATCGCGGGTGACCACGGCGCCTGCGCCGATCAGCGCCCGCTCGCCGATAGTTACGCCCGGAGTGATCGTGACGTTGGTGCCAATGGAGGCGCCCTTCTTGACCACGGTTGGCTCGACTGTCCAGTCGGCTTCGCTCTGCGCGCTTCCGTCCGGGTTGGTAGCCTGGGGAAAGCGGTCGTTGGTGAACATCACGCCGTGGCCGATGAAGACTTCGTCCTCGATGGTCACCCCTTCGCAGATGAAGGTGTGAGAGGAAATCTTGCAGCGTTCGCCGATATAGGAGTTCTTCTGGATCTCGACGAAGGTGCCGATGCGCGAACCGTTGCCGATCTTGCAGCCATAGAGGTTCACCAGGCCGGGATGATGGATGATGACCTCGCCACACAGCGTCACACTGTCAGAAATCGGCATCTTTTTTCCTTTGAAGTTGTTTGTCGCGCACCATTGCCTGCAAACCGGACACCAGCATGAGCGCGCCGCGGAAATATTGGATAGCAGCGATTGGTGGCACTTTTTATGTACTCCGCCTGTACGCTTGGCAAGCTTCGGCCACTCGGGCTAACTGGGTTCAGAGGAGGCTGCGGCTGTGGGGAAGAATCCGGGTACGATGCTATCTGATGAAGGGCCTTACGCGGCTGAGGTGGTACGCATGCGTAATAACTACGGCGAGTTCCAACGCCTTCGGGGTAAGGCCGAATGCTGTCTGAAGGCAGGCGACTTCAACTCTGCGGCGGCCTATGTGGAGGCTGCCGTCACGCTTGCGCGGAAGCGGCACTGCGGCTTCTATCGGTCCGAGTCACTTGAGCACATACTGACCGAAATCGCGCGGAGGACACTCGCTGTTGAGGCTGAAACGCCGCGACCGGCGCGGAGGAAGATTGGCCGCGTGCTGCACGTGGCCACCGTTTTGAACGAGGTCGGCGGCTTGACGCGGATGATGCGCCGCTGGATCGCCGCGGACGACAAGCGTCATCACTCCCTGGCCCTGTTGCGCCATCCCGGTGCGCCACCGTCGGCGGTGCGTGAGGCCGTCGAGGCTCGCGGCGGCCAGATCCACATGATTGGCGCTACGCGCGGCGGTCCGGTAGAATGGGCCAGAGCGCTCCGGAAGTTGTCGCTCGATTTCGATCTGGTGGTTCTGCACGTCAGCAACGAGGAACCGGTGCCGGGCATAGCCTTCGCTGACGAGCGCAACCGGCCGCCAGTGGTGTTGGTTAACCATGCTGATCACGCATTTTGGGTTGGGCTCTCTGTGTGCGACCTGATCGCCAGTTCTCGCGTGTCGGGCGAGCGTCTGGTGGTGGAGCGGCGTGGAATCCCGGCGGAGCGTCACGCAATCCTGCCGATTCAGATCGATCCTCCGATGCGCAAACACTCCCGGGCCGAAGCGAGGGAAAAGCTCGGCCTTCCGGCGGGCGGTCCGCTCCTGGTATCCGTAGCCCGCGGCTTGAAATACCGCACGCTGAACGGGGTTTCATTTGCCGACATGCATGTAGAGGCGCTGCTTGCCTGTCCCGATGCGCGGTTGGTGGTCATAGGTCCGGGGGAGCCGGACGACTGGCAAGATGCTGTAGCGGTGACCGGCGGCCGGATCATGGGGCTCCCGGAGACTCCCGATCCCTCGCTCGCCTTCGAAGCAGCGGACCTCTACCTCGATTCCTATCCGTTCGTGTCCATTACCTCGATGCTGGAAGCCGGTGGGCTGGGCGCCCCCTGCGTGACGCTGTTTCCCTACCCTGCGGGGGCGAACGTCATGAGTACCGATATGCCCGGACTTTCCCCGACCATTGGCTTCGCCACCTCAATGGTGGACTATAACCGTATACTTATGGACTGGCTTTCGGCGCCCGAGGCTTTGGCCCGGCGGGGCGACGAGACGGCCGCCAACGTCAAGCGGCTGCACACCGCGCCAAATTGGCTTGAGGCTCTGGAGGCACTCTATGCCAAGGCTTTGGTCGTCCGGCCGGTTACGCCGCTGCGGGAGACGGCCGCGCCTGCGGACGAGGAATGTCACGATGGCTATCCCGACATCCTGCTCAACGCAGTGTTCGGCGAGTTCGACAGCGTCGATGCGATCCTGAAGCGTTCATTGCGCCTGATGTCGTTGCCGGAACGACTCCGGGTGTGGATGCGTCTGGTGCGAGCCAAAACTTTCGACGGGCCTTGGGATGCGGTTCGCAACCTGTTGCCAGAATGGTTGCCTCGGTCCGTGAGTGAGCGGAGGCGCGCTCTTAAAAGTCATATTTCAATGCCCCGGTTCGCCATTTGGGCACATCACCGGCCAATCCTACGACTTCTAGGGAAAAACCAATCGACCTTCAGGAGTATGTAACACCACCTTATGGTGGTGCAAAGCGGAATTGAATAAATAATCATTATAATGATTGCCATTGGTCATTATAGTAATTTATACATTTTTCATGTGATGTTAAATTTAAGATGCATCGGCATTGTATTAATTAAATTTACTATGAAATAGCAACTAATAAACATGGAAACATTGGCATAGAAAGCTATGATTGGTGCGGGCATTGCGATTCTATGCTGAAAAAGTTGGAAGGCTGGGGTTAATATGCTTGGGCGAGCGCCGAAGATGTTGAAGCGGGCTGTCCGTGCGGTCGGTGTCGAAAGGCGTCACTTGGTCGGGCCACGCATGATCATCGAACGTGAAAGCATGTCGGTTCTTGGCCGGCGTGTGCGCCGCTCAGGAGGCCGGATTCTGGCCTATCACTCGGTCGGTCAGCCGATGATGGATCACAACGACGTGCCACCAAAGTTATTCCGCCGTCAGTTGGAATGGGCAGTGGCACACGGCTACCGATTCGTCCCTGCCTCGGAGATCGCGCGGACGGGCGGCGGCCCGATGGACCTTGCCATTACCTTCGACGACGGTCTGCGCAGCGTGATGACCGAGGCTGCGCCGATACTGAAGGAGTTCGGTGCGCCGTGGAGTCTTTTCGTAGTCACCGGCTGGAGCGAGGGTGCCTCGCCCTGGGCCACCGGCGAGGTTCTGGGCTGGCGCGAACTGGAACGCCTGGCCGCCGATGGTGCGGAAATCGGCAGCCACTCCGTGACACATCCCGATTTTGGGCAGTTGGACGGCCCAGCCGCCCGCGACGAACTGGAGCGATCGCGCGATATGATCAAGGCACGGCTCGGCTTTGCGCCGGCGTCGTTCGCGATCCCGCTGGGCCAGTCGGCCAACTGGACGCCGGTTGCGATGCGGGAGGCCAAGGCTGCCGGCTATGACCTGATCTACGCTCAGGCCGAGGAGACTCGTTCGGCAGGCACCATTGCGCGGACGTTCATCACGGGCTTCGACAACATGCGGGTGTTTTCGGCTGCCCTGTCGGGCGTCTTCGACCGGTGGGAGGAGTGGGGATGAGCCAGGCGCGCATCGTTTCGGTCGTCGTCCCGACCCGCGACCGCCCGCAGTTTCTGGATCAGGCGCTGGCCAGTATTCGCGCGCTGGAAGGCCCGGACCTGACATTCGAGATTCTGGTTGGCGACAACGGCTCTGACCACGAAGCCACTGCTACAGTGACACAGGCCCACGGCGCGCAGCACCTCATCGTGACTGCGGCGGGCGCGGGCGCCGCGCGCAACGCGGCGATGCGGGCGGCCACGGGCGAGTTCCTGGCCTTTCTGGATGACGACGACGTCTGGACCGAGCGTCACGTGCGCCCGCACCTGGAACTCTTCGATCGTCAGCCGGAGGTCGAGGCGGTCTTCGGTCAGGTGGTGATGACCGATCCCGATCTGCAGGCGATCGCCCCCCCCATCCCCGATGACCTGCGTCCCGACGGCGACCATCTCAAGATGATGCTGGACGGCTATTTCCCGCAGATCGGCGCTACGATGGCGCGGATCGGGGCGCGCGACACCTACGGTTATTTCGACGAGGCGCTGCTGGCGGACCAGGACTGGGACTGGCATCTGCGCGTCGCCGGTGGGGGGCGCATGGAGCATGTGGACGTGCCCTGCGTCATGTTCCGCCAGCGTCCGCCGGGATCCTACGATGCCCTGGTGCTGAAACGGATTCCCTATACGCGCAAGGTCTTCATGCGGCACGCCATGCCCGTCTGGCGCAAGTGGCGCTCGCCAAAGGAGTGGCTGCATTCCTATTTCGCCACGCTCCTCGGATTCTACACGTATTTTGCCGATGCGGCGGTGGAGCGTGCGGGCAAAGGAGATGCGAAGGGCGTCCGGTTCGCAGTGCGCCACGCGCTGCTGGTGTTTCCGTTCCGGGCGGTCAGGCAACTCATGACGCCGACGCCGTTGCGCGCGGCATTCTTCTGGTCGATCGGCCTGGGTGCGTGCCCAACGCCCGTCGAAGACGCGGCGTTGGACTGAATCGGCGTGGAGCTTGAGGATCGGATGGACATGCAGGACGCCAAGGCCGCGTCGGAGACCAGCGTGGCTGCCCCGGTGATCTCTATCGTCATCGCCACGCACAACCGCAGCCGCGACGTCCAGGAGAACGTTGACGCCCTGCTGCCGCAATGCGTGGGCCAGCCGGTGGAAGTCATTGTCGTCGATAGTGCCTCCGCGCCGGCGCACGCGGAGGTGCTGAAGGACCTGCAGACGCGCGACGGACTGAGCTTCATCCGGCTCGACGTGCCCGGCGTTGCCCGGGCCCGGAACGCGGGTTTCGAGGCCGGTCGGGGCGAATGGATCGCACTGCTGGACGACGATGCGGTGCCGCGTCCCGGCTGGGTCAAGGCGGCGCTTGATTATGCGGCCCGATGCGACTGCCAGACCGCCATACTGGCCGGGCGGGTGATCCCGCGCTGGCCCGCCGGCGCCGACAGCCTGGAATTGCCTCCGAGCCAGCTTGGGCCGCGTGCGCGCCTGCTGCTGTCGGTGGTCGACGAGGACGGCTTCCGGGACACGACCGATCATCCCATCGGCGTTGGCGCCAACATGATGTTCCGCCGCAGCTTGCTGGAAGCGGTGGGTGGCTTCGACATCAACACCGGCCGGGTCGGCACGAACCTCGCCAGCGGGGAAGAAGCCCAGATGATGTTAGGCCTGATTGAGGCCGGCTATCGCTGCTGGTACTCGGACGCCTTTGTCGTGGACCACAAGGTCCACGCCGGCCGTCTCACGCGTGCATGGCTTACAGAGCGTGCCCGCAAGGAAGGCGAGGTGGAGCTGAGGAGCTTGAAGACGCCGGGCCGGAAGGTCGCGTGCGCAATCAAGATGCTGATCACCACCCCGATGCTGGCCGTGCTCCGGATGTTCGACCGGCCCGAACAGGAATATTACCTGCGCTTGAACCACAATCTTGGCCTGCTGCGAAAGCTGTTCGTCCGGCAGGCCTGAGCGGATTCAGGCAGAGGTCTTCTGCGTCGCCTGGTGAGCCCAGGCCATGATGGGGCGTTCGAAGAATCGCCAGGAGACGGCCGCAAGGCTGATGGTGACTGCAAGCTCGATGGGAGCCGGAACCCAGTCCGCCACTTCGAGCGTGACGCCAAGCTTCCGGACTGCCGCTTCGATGTTATAAAAATGCACGAATTCGTGGAAGATGTAACAGCCGTAGCTGATGCGGCCCAGGCTGCGCAGCGGCCAGGTCTCCAGAAACGCGACGAAGCGCGAGGTCTGGTTCTGGGCGATCTGGAAAACCAGCAGCGTGGATATAGCCGCGACGGCGGGCGCACAGGTCCGCCACACGCCGTCGTCGTTGAGAATTGTGAGGGGGGCGATGAGAACGGCGAGTGCGGCAGTGGTCTGGGCTGGCCCGGAGACCAGCCAGCGCGGCGCTTTCCGGTGGAGATTCAGGCCCGCCAGACCACCCAGGGCCAGATAGCCGAAGCCGGTCATGGAATTGAGATCTATGGTCAGCGTCGAGGCTCCGGCCCATTGAAGGACCGCCAGGGTAAAGAGGCCCAGGACAACGAAGGCAGCACAGGTGCGTCTGGCGGCCGAACTCGGCGAGAACAGCAGTATGGGCGCAAACAGGAGATAGAACTGCTCCTCGATCGCCAGGGTCCAGAAATGGCCGAAGTGTCCCACCCAGTGACCCGTCGTGAACACATAGATGTTGGTGGCGTACAACAGCATGGCCACCCTCGCGCCGCCCTCGAAGCCCTCGAAGCGAACGAATAGCGAGGCGATCAGGAAGAGGCCGATCGTCATGTAGTAGATGGGGAATATCCTAGCCGTCCGGCGGAGATAGAAGCGCCGAAGACCCGCGAGCGCCGTCGTCTCGCCCGCTTCCACGGCCACTCGTGTACGGACCAGGATACGGGTGATCAGGAGACCGCTGAGCGCGAAAAAAACCATGACCCCGGTGCTGCCGAGTGTGTCGTACACTGCCGCATCGCGGCCGATCTTGTGGCTGACGAATACGAAGAGGAATGCAATCGCACGCAGGCCGTCGAAGCCGGCGATACGGTCTTGCGCGGAAGGGCCCGCTGCCTTGGCCGGGCGGCCGGTAAACATCGTTTCCTGATCAATCGTCGCCATAGATCAACACCCGAACTGATGCTTCGTGCAAGGGACAGGAAGATACCGGACGCTCGATAAATTTACAGAGCACGCCGCAGGCCGGGCGGAGGGATTGGTTCCACGAGGCGCTGGCGGCGGATCAGATTTCGCTGTCCGTCTGGCCTGACGCAGGCGTTAGCCCCTGTTCGGCATGCTCGCCCATGAAACGCTGGATGCGGTCGATAGGGGCGCGCAGACAGACAGGCGCCAACGCCTGTGCCTTTCCCAGAACAAAGGCCAATTCGGCAGCAAAGGGATGCCGGGTCCAGCCCATGGCCAGGAACCAGAGCACTGCACCAAGGCCGCCGCCCAAGATCGCCTGAAAGAGCGTAATGTTCATGTCAAAGCCGTTCAGCCCGATGACGGTGAGGGGGCCCAGTGATGTGGCCATGGTGGCAATGGCGCTGGGTACCAGCGCGCGCAGATATTCGCCGGCGCTCAAATTCAGCCGGCGCATCAGGAACCAGAGGCCGGCGCCGGCCTGGACCGGCATGGTGGCGAAGATCGAGAGCGCCAGGGCCAGCGGGCCATGCTGGGCCGCCAGGATCATGATCAGGCTGGTGATCGGCAGCGAGATGAGCCAGGCCTTGGCCGTGTCGCGAATCCCGCCGGCGGCCACGAGGGCCGGAAACATCAGGGGGACCGGGAAGTAGAGCATCATGCCTGCCGCCATTACCTGCACCAGCGGAATGGAGGTGTCCCATTGCGGCCCCAGCATGGTGTGTACCAGCGGATAGGCGAAGAGGATGACCATCGCCAGCCCCGGCCAGTGGAACGCGGTCAGGCCTGCGGCGGCTTTGAGATAGGGATCCTTGAGGGGGCGGCCCGTGCGGGCATGGGCGGCGAACCCGGGCAGGGCCACAGCCGAGATGGCCGACAAGACGAGGCGGCTGGGCATTTCCGTGACCTGCCGTGCGCGGCTGTAGAGGCCGACATCGGTGCTGCCACTGGCCCGCCCCAGCACGAACGCGGGAATGACATCGCTGAGGGAGTTCAGGAGGCCAGTCGCGGTGTTGAACCCGCCGAAGGCCAGAATCTCGCGCCATTTGGTGAATTCGATCCGGAAGATGGACAGGTCCGGGCGCATGAGGACGGCGAAGACGAAGGTGGAGAGCGGATAGCTCAGTGAGCCCCAGGCGAAGCTCATGTAGCCGACCCCCATCATTACCAGGGCGATGGTGGTGATGTTGCCGACCACGGCCGAGCCCAGGTTGATGGCCGCGATGTTCCAGAACTTCAGATCACGGCGAAGCAGAGCCACGATCGGCGAACCGATGCTGGAGAACAGATAGCCGAACGCCACGGTGCGGATGAAGGCCTCCAGGCGCGGTTCGTGGGCGAAGTCGGCATAGAGGCCTGCTGTTGCGACGAAGGCAGCCGTAAGGGCGATGGCCACCGCCAGCATCATCGTGAATGAGGTGCGTATTTCGTCCTTCGAGAGTTTTTCCGCGTTTACGATGTAGTTGGTGACGCCGAAGTCCCGCAGGCCTTCGGCCAGCGCGACGAGGCTGGCGCCAAGGAAGGCGGCGCCGATCTCGTTGGGTGTCAGAAGCCGCGACGAAACGTAGATCGTCACGAAATTGAGGATGAGGGTGGCATACTTTTCAAAATAGACCGCGACCACCGCGCGCCGAACGCTTGCCATTCCTATCGCTCACTTTCGATGAGACCGGGCCCGATCCGGGACCGCTATCATTTCTCGCCCTGAATTCCCGAATTGGAATTCAGGGCGTTGCATTCAAAGCCGCGTGGCTTCGATCAGATTCGAAGCGACCTTCTGTTGATCCTCGTCAGTCATCTGGGGATAAAGCGGAAGGACGATGGTATGATCCTGGGCGGCCTCCGACTCCGGCAGCGGCATGCAAAGGGGTTGGGAGGCATAAAAGTCCTCGCGATGGGCGCACATAATGCCGCGCCGGGTGGCGACACCAGCATCCAGCATGGCCTGCATCACAGCGCGCTGATCGGCAGCGTCAGGCAGGCGGACGCAGAAGCTCTGCCAGTTGGTGCGCGCGTAGGACGGTTCGCGGACTAGGCCCAGCCATTGCGCGTCGCCTAGCAATTCGACGTAGCGGGAGGCCAATACGCGGCGGCGGGCCACAATGCCGGGCAGGCGCTTGAGTTGCTCGCGTCCGACAGCGGCCTGGATGTCGGTCATGCGATAGTTGTAGCCAAGCACCGGATGGGTCTCGAAGATCACCTGGGCTGAGCCGTGGCGCACCGTATCGGGCACACTCATGCCATGTTGACGCAACATTTTGAACTTGGCGTCCCAGGCAGCGTGCTTTGTGGTCAACATGCCGCCGTCGCCGGTACTCAAGATCTTGCGCGGGTGGAATGAGAAGCAGGCAACGTCACCATGCACCTTTCCGATCTTCTCCCACTGGTCGTCCCACAGTAACTCGCTGCCACTGGCGCAGGCCGCGTCCTCGATTAGGGGCAACCCCTTGGCCTTGGCGATGCCGGCCACTGCGGCCATGTCGCAGGGCAATCCCATCTGGTGGACGACCAGGATCGCGCTGGTCCTGGCCGAAAGCGCCTGCTCGATCAGAGCCGGATCGATATTGTAGGTGGCGGGATCGATGTCGACGAAGATCGGAGTGGCGCCGCAATAGGCCACCGCATTGGCCGTGGCGATGTAGGAGTGGCTGACCGTGACCACTTCGTCGCCAGGTTTCACCCCGGCGACCAGCAGGGCGAGGTGCAGGGCCGTGGTGCAGTTCGAAACGGCCGTCGCGTGCGACGCGCCCGTGAAGGTTGCGAACTCGGACTCGAAGGCTGCAACCTCTGGGCCTTGCGTAACCCAGCCAGACAGAATGACACGGCGAGCTGCCTCGGCCTCGGCTTCATCCAACGTAGGCTTAATTATCGGAATCATGTCTGGCTCCTCCAACGGAGGAGGTTGTATCTCGGAGTACAAAGTTGCAATCGTCGTTTCACGATAACCGCGCTTACCTTGTCCCATTGTAAGACATCGTCATTGATGCCCGGAGCGTAACGATCCTGATCGATCCGAGGTGATTTTGCCTCGCAGGTGAAGGACCTTGCCGACGGTCTCGGACGGCGTCTGGTTGGCAGGGTTCTTCGGAATGGGCTTGGCATTGACCAGAGCCGACGCGTCCATTTGCGGCAACCGATGGTCATGATGCGCCATGCCTAGCCGTTGAGCTTGTCACAAGCTTTGCAGCAATGGTCGATGATGTTGTTGCAGGAGGTGATGGCGCTATCCGAAAGTCAGTTATCGCGCATGAACTGTCAGATGACCTATTAATCACGCCCAGTCAGCACACTGCGCCAATGGCGATGAAAGGTATCTTCGGAGTAGGCCTGAACGTGCTCCTGCATCCTGCGAATCCTCGAACTCTTCTCATCCGCATCCATATCCACTGCTTCGAGCATGCCCCGGCTGATATCCTCCACGGACATGCAATCGATTGTCAGACATCCCTCCCCTGCGACTTCCTCCAGTACTCCACCTTGCGAAACGACGGGAATCAGGCCAGCAGCAATGGACTCTGCCACGGGCATGCCGAAGCCCTCCAGAAGGCTCGGAAGGACAAAAGCTTGCGCATTGGCATATAACCAGCGGATGTTGCTATCCGATACATAGGGAAGAACGACAACTCCGTCCGTTTTTTTTGCGAGTTCTTTTACCTCGTCACCGCCCGGTTCAATCTCTCCACATAAAACGTAACTATACCCGCGTGCGCGCAACCCACTGCCGGCAAATGCCCGAATGGCCGAAGCCTGATTCTTTCGGGTCCCGATACTTCCAACAGTCAGAAGAAAAGGACCTGTCACATTTTCAGGCCCAACAAGCATGCTCTTACCCAAATCAGCCCGGATCGGCGGGCAAATTACGGAACTCTTTCGCGGACTTCCGTAGATGTCTCGGTATATTGTTGAGCTTGCATGACTTACAAACACAATATGCGGTTGCACTTGGCGGATGTAATCAAACGCCATTGCATAGACATCGCCCGTTCCTTGTCCAAATAGCTGCGGATGCGTAACGGGTCCGAGATCATGGCAGAGCACGACATCTTGCTCTCGCAGTTCGCGATGCAGGACTGTCAGCGGGTCAAGATGCAGCCAGCGCTTGGTCCCGGCTTTCGCCCGCCATCGGTCCTCTTTCCGCTGCACGCGCAAGTCGCGTTCGATCGCCTCCAGCTTACCCAATATCCGGGCCTTCAAGCCGCAAGGTGTGTCCTTGCTGAATACGCGCCAATAGGAGATGCGGTCGATCAAATCCTCATTTTCATCAAGCAAGCTTTTGCCTATGAAATACTTCCCCGTTCTGTTGAAAAGCGCGAGAGAGAAATCAACACGCCATCCCCTCTCTGAATGCTTATGGTCACCACTACAGTTATTCTTCTGCATAATATTTGCACTTGGCGGTTCGGAGGATTTCAAAGAAAAAAGCTCCTCATCGAAGGTGCGGAAAAGGCAGGTCGCCGGTGCAATGCCTTGCCACGACGGGCGTTCGCCCTCCAGTTGCCGGTAGCGAATGGATTGAGTCAAATGGAATAATTGCTCTGCAGTGGGGCAATCGGGGCAGTCTGCGCCCGAAATTAGAGCGGTCAGATTACTCTATCGGACAATCCATTTTTTCGCGGAGTTTCCGAGGTAGGCAACCATTGACGCCGACGGGCAGCTTCGTCGTAAGCGGCCGCGGTCCCGTGAGGCCGGGCAGGGGGCTACTCCCAATGGATTACTTGTCCATCGTGAGGGGGGCTGAGGTGGTGCTGGAAATCTGGACAGGATGTTAAGCACATCCCGACGTGAGGAACGGACGGGCAAGAAGAAGGCGAGGAAGCGCTACAGCGCGGAATTCAAGGCGAAGGTTGCGATGGAGGCGATCCGTTGCGAACCGACGCTGGCGGAGCTGGCCGCCAAGCATGGTATCCCCCATACGATGATCGGGGGATGGAAGCGTCAGGCGATGGACGGGATGGCCAGCCTGTTCGATGGCGGGGAGCAAGCGTCCAAGGCGGAGGCCCAAGCGGAAATTGAGAATCTGCATGCCAAGATCGGGCAATTGCTGGTGGAGAGGGATTTTTTGGCGAAAGCCTCGGGTCGAACTCTCCTCGGTTACTCAACCACTTTCGAGACGGCCTCCAAGCCACCTCTTTCAAGCAATGCGCGAGATATCTCGACATGGCGGCGAGCAAAGGAGAAGGAGCTCAGGCCTTCGTGCGTCGTTTGCGTCTGTGCCAGGCGCGCCTTGGCCAGCCTGGCTTCGGGTTGCGAAGTAAGCACTTCGATCGCCGCGCGCATGTCCGCGTGATTTCCCGGCTCGACATATGTTACCATGTCATCACTGAAGTAGGCGTGAAGTCCGCCGGTATCGCTCGCGATGACGGGTATGCCCATTAGCACCGCCTCTTCCAGCGCGGTAATCCCCGACGCATGGAAATTCGTGACCAGCGGAACAATGGCAAGGTCCGCCGAGCTATAGAGGCTCATCAGCTCCTCGTTGCTCGAGACGGGCAGGATTTCAACATTGTCCACCCCTTCGGCAAGGCGCGATGGACAGGTCTGCGAAACAATTCTGAGGTGCCAGTCAGGCATCCCTGCAACCGCGTCGATGAGGGTTGCCCAGTCGCGCTGGGGGTCATTGCCAACGGCCAGCAAGCGCAAGCGCGGACCGGAGGCCCGGAATTCCGGAGCCACGGTCCGTTCTACCGGAATTCCGAACAGAACAAGCTCGGTTTTCTGACCGGGGAACAGTTCGTGAGCCCTCGCGCGATTGTCCGGCGAGTGGAATGTCAACACATCAGCTTTGCGGATCAGGGTTCGACATAGCCATTTGTGAACAGCAGGTTTCCTGTCCCATTCATCGACGAGCCAGACGCTTTGTGCGATCAGGCGCGGGCGCTTGTCCCGCTTGATCCGCAGCAACTCAAACAGCAGAAGAACACTGAGAAATTGCGATTCAGTATGGGTCCAGACCACCTCGGCGGTAACGAGTTTATGGCGGTTGTGAAAGGCATGTAAAAAGTCAAAGCCAAGCAGCCAGCGCCAACCCATTCGAATCAGCCATCCCAATCGACTTTCAGGATGGTCGATCGAGAACGACATTACCGCACCCAGCTTTTCGGCATGTCTATAGCCATAGGGATCGGGATCGTTGATGCCGATTAGAGAGCCTTCGTCATGGCGCCTGCGCCAGGTGTCCTGCCCGAAGCCGTATGGGAGATGGACATGAACGAGAATGACACGTTTCCTTCGTGATAGGGGAATCGTAACTTCAAGCTGCTGCGTAGACTGATCAGTTAGCGCCTCCGGGGTTCAAGGCGCTGCCCGTCTTTCAAGGGAACGATGCGTTCGCATTGGCAAGCAGATCCTCCTTTTCGGAGATCACAGCTGGATGCTGCCCGACCCGTCTGCCGGGATGAGGCGCGTGTGATCTGGTTTTGCGTGATCGAGAGGCTAGCGCGACGCCCGCAAAAAAGCCGAAATTCGTACCGGGATCGGGCTTCGGAGATGCCACGGCAGCCGGCGCCAGGCAGAGTAGAGCGGCGACCGCGAATGCGCCCCCTACAGAATCCTGCGGCTCTGCGGCCCGTGCAAACGTCGAGACGCGCCATGGGGCAAAGACGAGGATCAGATATGTTGTGAATGTAACGACGCCAATCACACCCATTGATCCAAGTATCGCTGTAATCATGCTTGAAGATCTGAAGCTTCCCGGACCAATTCCGAGGCCATATGACACTTTAAAAGCATCCCAGCCTTGCAGCGCCCAGAACAGTCTCTGCTGCCCGGAACTTGTCGTCGACTTGTTAACTGTTGCATCCAATACGAGATCGCCTATCGCAGACGGCAATTCCGGCACTGACAGCATTAGCACTGCCACCATTACGCCGCCGGCCAAAATGGAAAATGCGATCTGCCTTACTCTGCTTCCTTCCACCATCTGTGGAAGCAAAAGCATCCTCGCAACCACGAACGTGACGTAGGCGAAAAGGCTGACGTATGCGGTCGATGACGTACTGAAGAAAAGGATCGCCGCCAGACAAAGAGCAAGAATGCCGGTCGCCCGGGGCCGGATGGAGCGGTACCACAGCTCGGCACTGAGGACGAAATAGCCGAAGCCGAATTCGGCGAACGCAGAGGTTTCGGTGAACAGCCCCCTGATGCGGACAAAACCCTGCGACGACTGGTCGAGTTGCGCATAATTGCCGTTCCGCATCAGGTCCAGGTAGGTTGCCGCCGATGTGTCGCGGGTGATGAGATCGATGATGCCGAGCGCAATGTGCCACCAGCCGATTGCGATGCCGGCGGATATCATGGTGTTGAGGCCTTCGCTATTTCGCCGGCAAACAGTGTGCGCCGCAATAGCCACGAGCAGAGACCCGAACATGTAGAAGGCGGATGTGATATTCTGCGACGATGGCATGAGAGGATCGGTATCGAACAGTCCAGTCGCCTCGCCCACGCGCATTGGAGTAACGTTGATCTGGCCTGCAAACAGATGAGGCCCAAGGAACGCGATGGCGATCCCGTACGCGGTGAAAAGGAGCAGGGCGCTGTTCGCCCACAGCGCATCATACAACAATGTGAAATTGCCACGCTCAGGAGAAAGCATCCGAACGTAGACGAACAGGATTGCAAGTTCGAGCGGCGGAATCGAAGATCCGCCCAGGCTGGGCAGGAGTATTGCCGCCGAACCGCCGAGCAGCCCCGTCAGTAACATGAAAGCAAACGTGCTTCGCAGCGAACCGGCAATTAGCAGGATGATGCCGATGGCCAGTTCCAACCATCCGATGAATGTCAGTGCCACCGCTGCCGTCCGCCATGGACCGGACCACGAAGAGTCGGATCATTCCGCGCCACCAGCGCAGTTCCCGAACTCCGCAACTCACATCCGTTGTCAGACAGGCCAAGTTTACCCGAACGACCTTTCGGGTGCCTGGAAACCATGGACGAGAGCAGCGCAAGGCCCGAAACATCGTCCGGGTAATTCTTCATCGGACTGGCCTCCTTGACCAAGACCTGAGCAAATGCTGACAGCACAATCACTTCCGTCTGCAAAAGGACTGATACGAGATTTTGCCAAATTGCCTCCCGGTCGCAACCGGGCATTGGACGTAACGAGTTTGCCATTGTGAGTAGACTTGGCCAGCTGCAGGTTCTGGCCGATCCCGGTCGGATCCTAACCTACAGGATGGCTGGCTTTCTAAATTTTGAACGAACCAGGCCCAGCGCCGTCCACTCGACTCCTTCCGGGCGGCCGCTAAACCACCAGGTGGCAATATGGGTGGCGACATAAACCACCGCCGCTAGCGGAACTATCCTCAGCAGAGAATCGACAGCTGCCGCCACATTCTCGATCCGAGGACTGTCCCAGCGTGCCATTTCCACAGCAACAGTCATGGCAAGGACGCTCAGCATTCCTCGCCAGAGCGGCACAATTTGACTTGTCCAGGATGCGTCCAGGAGCTTGCTCACCTTGGTGAGGCAGATCAAGGCCAGCCACACCTCCGCGAGAACCAGGGCGTATGCCGCACCAATCCAGCCAAACAGCAGTATGCTTCCGATCATCAGGGGCACGCGAAAGACAAAATCGGCAAAATTTCTGCTGAAGACCAATTCGGGCTTTCCGAGTGCATAAAAAAGCGCAGATGATGTGTTGGAATAGAAACCCGGAATGAAGCCAAGACAAACGGCCTGGAACACGGGTGCCGCTTCCACCCATTTGGGTCCAAAGATCAGAAAAATGAATTCCCGGGCCAACAGGGCCTGGCCCACGGCGACCGGCAAACCGATGGAATAGGTCACGCTAATGACCTTGGAAAAGGCAGTCGCAAGCCGGACGGAATCATGCCTGACCGTTGAAAACGCGACAATGATCGGACGCGCGAGCGTGTCGATCATCGCCTTCAGCACAGTCGACCCCAGATCTTTGGCAATCGAAAACAGGCCCAACGTTGTTTGCGACGTCAGCTTGCCCAATGTGAAACGGTCGCACTGCCAATTCAGGGCACTGGCGACCTGCCCCGCCATGTTCCAGCCAATATATTTATGGAAAAGACGCCAGTGGACCAGCGTTAGCCGCGGCCTGTACGGGGCAATCACGAAACTGGCCAGTGCACCTACGAAAGGTGCGGTAATCGTAGCGATAGCGATGGCCCAATAGCTGCCCGTAGCTATCGCGACCGACGCCGAGGCAACAAGGGCAGCGGCTTTTCCGATTGTCTCGGCCAAAGCATCGGGGCCGAAGCGCATGGCCTTGTAGTATTCGAAAAGCTTGGGGCTTCGCAGACTGCGCGTGGCCGGCGCTAGCGCCAGTGCGCAGATGAGCGCGACCAGCCGCATGTCGCCGTAAAAAAGGGCTAACGGCCATGCGACCGCACACAGGAACACGCCGATGGCAAGGCCACGCAGCAAGGAAAGCGTAAATGCGGTATCCAGATGCCGTCGCTTCGGACTTGCGATCTGCAACAAAACCTGCGCGGTCGGCATTTCCATGACCGCCTCGGTGATCTGCATGACAGTCAAGGCGATCGCTACAAGACCAAATTCCCGAGGCAGCAGATGCCTTGTCAGGATGATCAGCGTAACAAAGTCGAACACCCGGGTGAATATCCGAACGAACGTCAGCAGTATTGCGCCATCCGCGACCTTGCCGCGTATGCTTGTCGGGGTCACCATTTCGAAACGCAGTTCCAACTGAGTTCGTTCAAACGTTCGACCAACGCTTCCGATCGCTCGCCATGCGGCAACGCAAGCGCCACATCCCACCCAGAACTCAGTTTACGCCCGCGGACCTCGCCTCGCTTGCGCGGACTTGCGAGCCATAACCAGATATCGCGGCTCCGGGGGGCGATATCCTCAGGCAACCGGGCATGCGGTTGCCGCCACATCTTTGGCCCGGGAGAGTCCGCAAGGTCCGATGCCCAGGCCACCGCATGTTCCGGACGTTGTTCCGGCATGGTGAAGGCTTCAACCCAAAGATCCAGGTGCGAAACCAAATGTTCGGGCACGAGCGAGCAATCGACGGGACCTTTCGAGACAGCACCGGGACCTCTTGCGCGAAGTCCGGCGGCGGGAAGACGATCAAGGCTGGTTGCAGGCGACACCGGAATTCCTGGTTCGGAAATTGCACGGCAAATCCCATTGTGACACCTGAAGTGCAAGCTTCCCGGACCATAAATTCGAGGAAACGGCAACCGGAGGCAATTGCACATCTGGATAGACAGGCAGCGCTCAATCGAGTTAGATTAAACGATAAAAGTGGGTAGTGGAACACATCTCCTCCAAAAAAAGCCCCCTTTACCGTCAAATCCTGGTGCTTAAATCACTATTGCTATTGAGCGTGAATGCCGCGCCCGTTGTCCCCGGTCCCAGTCGGACACCTCGAAGAACCCGCCGATTTGGGAGTGACGGTGACGGGCTTGCGCCGACAAGGAGCAGAAAGCCCTTCTTGATCGCTGCCTTCTCTTCCTGAGTATTGCGTTGCTTCGCACGGGCATTTTGCCGTCGAGCCCGAGCACCAGGACCCTGGACATCCGCACCGGGGCGAAAGGGTGGGCGGCCACGCTTGCTGCGAGGATGGCGGCGTAGCGCCGCAATCGGCGCCCCACGGAATACCTCGAAGTCTACCACCGCCACCACTGAAACGCAGAGGCAATGAATCAGCTCAAGCCGCTACACGCCAGAGGTTTTTCGAGGTATTCAGGTAGGATTGGAACCGGGCAGCCTTTTCAAAGGTCTTCGATCTTTTCCGGGGTAAGGCGTCCCCGGAAAACATCCCACAGGCCGGCCCAGTTTCCTCGGGCCCGGCCCTTGCGGTCTACCCAGGGTTCCGGGGCGAGCATCTTCAGATGGTTGGCTAGCAGGTTTTTTGTGATCAGCTTCAGGGCGAAACCGATCGGCATCGTGCCTTTTGCCGCAAGGTAAAGCGGATTGATTACCTGCGAATAGCCCAGCCGCAGGCCAGGGGTGCGCCCATGCTTCAATCCCTGATGCACACCGGCGAAAGCGCGTGTTTTGACAATTTTTCCGCGGGGTTGCAGAGCCATGGCGAAATCAATGTCTTCCTGCCACGCATAGAGACGCAGACGCTCGTCGAAGCGCGTGCTGCCAATCGCGGACATCCGGTACGCCATGTTGCAGCCGTAGAGCCCGACAAGTTCTGCCTCGACCACGTCCGAGAATTCCTGGTCGCGGTCGTAGTGCGCGACAATCCGTTCCCCTTCCTCTTTGCCGATGCCGGAAGTGTTGATTCCATCCACCAGAACATGGCCGGTTGCGCCTGCCACCTCGGGATGGCCATGAAAGAATAACGCGACATTCTGGATACTGAAACGAGAGGGGATGAAGTCATCGTCGTAGAAGAGGACGATGTCGTAGCGACCACCCAGATAATCCAGCGCGGCATTGCGTTGACGCGTCAGGCCTTTCGGGCCGAATATGGCTTTTACGGTGGTGGAATCGACGAAATCTTCGGGCAAGTCCTGCGGCGTCACTGTCGAAAACAGAAGGATATCCGGCTTGCGAGTCTGCAGCTCCATGCGCGCGATGATGTCTTTTATCAGATCCGGCCTGCCAAGGCTGGCGATCACCACGGCAACACTGGGCCCATCACTCATATGCGGCGTCCCGAAAGCATTTGATGGAGCGAAACGTGATCGTTCGCTGGGGAACAGGCAGCGACATTGTGCGCGAGACCTTCTGAAAATCGGTCCGCAATGGCACGCCGGTGAACGGCCACAATGTCAAGGATATCCAAAAGGCGCAGCGCGGCATTGCGCCAAGTGAAATGAGAGGCATGGGTACGGCCTTGGACGCTGAGAGCCGCTTGCCGCGCGGAATCGCTTGCCAGGCCGGCCAGAGTAGCGGCCCAGGCTCCGGCATCGTGCGGATCGGCATAGAGCGCGGCGTCCCCGCAGACCTCGGGCAGCGCGCCACAAGGGGCACAGACCGCGGGTGTGCCCAGCAACATCGCTTCAAGCGGCGGCAATCCGAATCCCTCAGTCGTGGAGGGGAACAGCAGGGCGCAGGCATGTTCCATGAGCGCGCGCAGTTCACCGTCCGTCACATGCCCTGCAAACACGACGTTGCGCGGCAATTCATGTCCTGCTGCGGTAAAAGCCGCATGGTTGGCCGAGCCGAACAATACAAGTTTCATTCCAGCCAGTTCCGGCTTTGCGAAAGCCTTGAGAAGAACTCCGATATTCTTGTGTGCCTGCACCGTCGCGAGCCCGAGGGCATAGCTTGTGCCGGCAAGTGAGAAGCGCTCCAGAATAGCATCGTCCGGCGGCACGCGCAGCACGTGATCGACACCATTGTGAATGACATGGATGCGGTCGGCCGGAGCAAGGCCTGCCTTGGCGATTTGTTCGCGCGAATATTGGGAAACGGTCAAAAGAGCACGGTTGCGCCGTGCCAGGATGCGCTGAAGGGTAATGTACCAAAGTCGAAAGCCCAGGCCATAGGATTTCGGGGAAAGCAGAACCTGCGCGTCATGGATCATTGTCAACGCATTGCCGGAGGCAAGCGGACCGAGATTGCAGAGGTTCAGCAGCATGGAATGGCCCTGCCAGGCAGGCAGCGTCAGTTGCTCCCAGAGGATGCCCTTAAGCGGGCCTACCTCCCGAACCGGCAGGCGTATGGCTTCGGCCTTGTCTCGCCCGTCATGCGAGTGCCACACCTCGAAACGCCGGCCGCGTAGCTCCGGCGCATTCTGTTCTGAAAGACTTGCCAGCGCGTTGGCGATTTCGAAGGCGACCCGGTGCACGCCGGTCATCGCCGCTGACAGGAATTTGCCATTGATGATGGTGTCAGGTTTCATCGGCAGGTCATGTTCCCCCGGGGCCGTGTGAAGCGATGAAAGCGTAGTGTCAATGCGGCGTACTTGTGTTGGAGCCCGGTTCGGGAGTTATTGCAATGACCATGGGATGGTCGCTCAGTGTAAGGTCGAAGGCATTCTTGCCGATAATGGAACCGGTGGGCGCTGTCCCGAGTGTCGGGTCGTAGAGGACAATCGAAGCGGGGGGCTCCCCAAGCCTGACCGGTGCTGCCATCGCAATACTCCAACCATTTGCTATGGTGAATCACGTCATGTCCCGGCCGGGAACCCTCCGTGAGTCAAATTCCACAGGTTTTGGCATGAGTTTTGGAATATTGAGATCAAACGCGCGAGGATACCGCACCAGACCCTTCACTCCAAACATGGATAAAGAAGCATCGCCTGCAATAGAGAATTTTAACGCTTTGGAAAATTTTCTGTGACGATGGATTCTATGAGGTCCTAATAACAGAACTCGCCTTATCGAATTTTAATAATGCCCATGACCGCGCAAAATCTCGTAATGAATTTGAAATTCTAGTCGATATTTCCGTGATCGCAAACAGCGGAACCAATGTAAACAAAACCCCATATAAAGACCAATGGTGATATGGGTTCATGGCAGAAAAAATGCACAAAACCGGGAAGTGAATCGCATATAGAGGAAATGTTTGCGCACTAAAATGCCGAATGAGTGACTCAAGCCTCCCAATATTATAGCGATAATTTTTGAATATCTGATAGGCGGAAACTAAGTGCAATGAGAAGAACGCTGCTATCAAATAGTCCTCCACGATGGGACGAGGAAACGCTCCTCTTCCCCACGGCAAGAAATCTGCGCTAGGCAAATAATTATCCAATTGAGGTATGACGACAATGGCAACCGCAGACACCAAGAAGGCGGTCACCGGTATCGGCACGCGCAGCTTTTCTCTTTGGCAATAAAGAAAATATCCCGCGATCCAAACCGGCGCTAGTGCCGTAATGGTAGGGCCAGACAAAACGGCAATGAATAAAACAGCAATCACTGCATATACCCTTGGCGCGAAAAGGACCAATCCCGCGCAAAGATAATAAGTGGCCTCGAAGCTCAGGGACCAAAAAACGCCATTTGAACCCGGCCCAAGACCAGCCCAAGGAAAAGCACGATACTCGTTAACGAAGAGGAGGCTTGACACGTAACCACTGAAGGTCGGATCATGCCACAGCACCTTCTGAATGGAATAAAAATCAGAAAAATACTCACGCCCCACTGTATCAAGGATAAATGTTATTATAATTGCAACAAAAACAACGGAATAAAGGCGCGTTAGGCGACTGACTGTATAAATTAGAGCATTCCTCTCCTTTTTATCTACAACATAGCCTATTACATACCCCGAGAGCACAAAAAACGTAATGACAGCGGGTTGGCCATATACAGTAAATCTATCGAATATGCCCAAGTCTGTCTGAGGCGAAGGACGGCCAAATGGGTATGATAAAAAATGGTCGGCCAAAACAGCCAGGGCAGAAAGAAAACGTATTAAGTCGAGATAAATTGAAAATGCGCGCGGCAATCTCGAATTAATTGCATTTTCGTTCATTCCACTTCACCCAAAGATTTTTTTTAGAGAAAAATTCAATAATTTATTGGAATTTTTAAAATTCATGAGCCCGGAAGACAGGGCTACAAATTTCAACCTTTACCATATCCTCTGGTAATAAAAAAATTTTGTTCAGATCTCTTAATTTCACTAACAAAACAAGCTTACTGGTCTTTATATTGATGTCCTGATACCAACACTCTCTGATCACGGCCCAGCATGGGCACCAAAACGGCCAAAGTTTACTCGTAACTAGGAGAAACTTGGGGCTCAGGCCAGTTACCATGACTGGAGCGGGCGTCTGGTTGTTCTGTGCGGTACTCGGAAATCAGGGCGAGGATGGTTCTCGCAGTGTCGTGCCATTTGTATCGTGCGGCGCGCTGCCTGCCTTTCTCGATCAGTCTCTCACGCAAACCGACATCGGCCATGATATCGGATATGGCGCTGCGCCATGCTGTCTGGTCGAGGGCGTCGCAGTAGATCGCGGCATCACCGCACACCTCCGGTATGGCGCCACCGCGCGATACGATGACGGGACATCCGCAGGACATGGCCTCCAGGGGAGGCAGGCCGAAGCCTTCCGTCAAAGAAGGAAACAGGAAGCAGAGTGCATTCTCGTACAACGCCTTGATCTGGCCATCGCTCACACGCCCGACATGCACCGCCTTGCCTTTGCCGAATTCCTCCACGAGCCTGGCAACTGATGCGCCGCCGCCCGCCACGACAAGAGGTGGGGCATTGTCGGGGAGTGATCGCATCACCGTTTCAATGTTCTTGTGGCGTGCCGTGCTGCCCAGTGCGAGAAGATATCCGTTCGCGCCAGGATGCATCTGTGGGACTACCGTGGGCTCGCTCTTCTGCCTCTGCAGATGGTCTGCGCCATTGGGCAGCAGTTCCCAATGGCGGTCCGTCCCGACGCCGTTCAGTTTGAGCCGTTCCTGCGAGTGGCTTGATACTGTCGCGACGAGCATGGAACGCTTTGCAAGTTGCGGAACGAGCCAGTGATAGACGCTGCGAAAGGTCGCTGAATAGCTTTCGGGCGTGTCGAATACCTGGGCGTCGTGGATCAGAACCAACTGCCGGCGCCTGAATGCCGGGCCGGTGTTGCACAGGTTGAGCAGGATCGACTGCGGCTGGAGCATGGGCAGAACCAGTTGCTCCCACGCGTAACCCTTCAGCACTGATCGCAGGATGCGGCTGGAATCAGGCAGCTGCAACTTTGCGCGGATTTCGGCGTCAGACGGCGTCCCGGCGGGTACTGCCACGTCGAATGACGAGATCCCGGTCGGCATCGACTGTACAAGAGCCGAAAGTGCCCGCCCGATGTTCAGCGCTGTCCGGTCCACACCGGTCATCGCCCGGCCAAGAAAGCGCCCATTCAGCAGTATCGCGGAGCCAGGTCTTGTGGGAGTTTTCATGCTGTCTCCGCCGGAAGGAGGCGGGCTGGAACGAAGTGGGCAGCAATGCCAATCAGGTCGTTGAATGGGCCATTGCCAACCACGGTGATGCGGTCCGGCAAGTGGCGTTGTCGGCCAAACGGCCTGATGACCTCATTCAGGATACCGCCCCTTCCGGTAGTCGCGATCATGGTTTCTAAGCGCATGGGCACCCTTGTCCTGTCGCTCCCGACGCCTGTCTGCGCCAGAAATTGCCGCGCGAATTACTGCTGTTTTCGAGGGAAAAATACTGCCTGCCGGTAACTCTAGAAAGGAGCATTAAGGGGCAGTTCAAAAGGGGTATTGGGGCAAATCGTCCGGCAAATCAGTGAATGTTGCGTTCGTTGTCGATGCGATCGGCGATGTTGCGCAACACCATCGGCAACTGTTCGTGCCCGCCAAAAATATTGCACAGGTTCAATGTGGCACCCAGCATGGCCAGCGCGATGGTCTGGCCTGGTAACCCATCCGTCTCAAGCTGCTTGTATTCGGAAAGGAACCGTTGGGAGATGGCCGAGAATTGCCGGAAATCGACGCCCGCGCTGTTGTCCGTGAGCGCGTCCTGAATGCCGTGCCAGTAGATTTTCGTCAGGTCATCCAACCTTGTCATACCAGGACTTGCTCCAGCAGTAGTTCAAATGAAAGTATCCGAAGCTGACCCCAGTCGCCCGTCTGGTCATTCTTAACCAAATATGCGGGCCTGCATATCTCTGTAGCCCTCAGTTTCCGGGCTCTGCCAAACAAGATTAGCGGTGCTACCGATCAGGTGTAGTCCATTGGGCGAATAGATGGGGTAATGTAGGGGGGGGGGCATCAGGAGACTTTGGGGCGCTCGCGCTGCGGTTTTACGGGCATAGTTCATGCCCGCTGCGACAATGAGGCCTGCCTCACGGCTTCTTCCTGATCGGAGGTGGCGTTTTCCGCTACAATGCAGTCGATGACCTGATGGTCATTGCCGGTGCCAAAACCCGAAGCGCAGATGGCGGACGGAAGCTGCCATGGCGGCCGCTCTTGGTCGCAATGTCAACGCGGACAATATATAATCGCAATAATCTCGTCGTTGTCGTCAACGCGGAAGCCGGCAATTTGACGCGTGCCGCCCGAGGCGCTTCTCTCGAATTCCTTGACCCAGGCCGATATGGATATTGCATCATCTCTTTTGCCCACGCGAACTTCGGTGAATTGCGGAGATGGATCGATGCCGGCCTTTTCGATTGGCGAGCAAAGGATGAATGCACTTAGGACGGCGCGGCTGATCGGGGTTTCGAATTCACATCCGAATTCGTCTCCTTCACGCCAGACGACCTTGGCCTTTATTGAAGGGTGGTCGGGCGCGTTGATCCAAAAGGCATCCCCAGGCCGGCAGCTTGCCTGCGATTGCAGCCGCAGGCCTGTCCTTGAAAGGTCGAGGATTCTCGCTTCATCGCCCTCGGTTCCTCTGCCGATCATCAGCACGGCACCGCTCTCGCGCCGGGGGGACCGGCGCATATCGGTCGATTGTTCTCGACTGATGATGTGTGCCAAGAGGATCACTGTTGTTTCTCGATTTCAAAGTATCGGAATCAGGCTGTCTGACAAAATTCCTAACGTGACCTAAGTCTGTCATTGATCAACGAATATGAACGGACCATCGCAAAAAGTCGGATAAAGCCCAATCAGGTTCGTTGTGGCGCACGTAGTTTCCACGCGGCCTGCTGTCGGTTTTGTGGTTGCCGAGATGGGCAAGGGCCCAAAGCTTTTCCAGTCCGGCAAGGTGCTTTGATATGAAAGTGTACGAATCGGGTAAAGGGGCATGAATCTGTCTCGCTTTTATAATGCATGATTGCTCAAAATCCGACTGCTACGAGATTGGGGAAATCGACTAAGACGTGGCAAAGTGATCAAAATGGGTAGGAGCTGCTACGCCTTTTTGTGGATTGCTGCGCCTTTGCGTGGCTGCGACAGTAAGGGTGTATCTAGCGGAAATTGTCCCTGCTCTGTATGATGGGCCGAGGACAGAATTCGGGAAGCTCTGCGGAATGCGACCAGTTTCAACCAGAAAGAAACCCGATCACATCGGGGCACGTGATCTCGATCGCGATGAGGACCCGCTGATCTGGATAGCTGTCGACAGCAATCCGGATGCATCCGAAGGTGGTTTCAGCGGGCATGTGCCGTCACTTCCCGCCGATCTTGGTGCAGACGCGACGCACAGCACGGGTGCTGCACATGATGGGCTGCCTTTGCCCAGTTACCTGTTGATGCCGGAGGAAGAGGCAACGTTTGGGGCGCATGGCGAGCGAGGAGAAGAAGTCTTGAATCTAGAAGAATACTCGATCCTTGGCGAAGCTGAAAACGTCTCGACGGTCGACCGTGACAATGGATCCGTGGACCAGGAAGCGACGGGTGGTGGCAAGCAGAAAGAAGCGCGGGGCGGCGCCAAAGGCGATGGTTCGTCATTTGAGACTGCCCTGTCCGACGGATTTGTCACTGATCTGATTTCAGATGCCCGCAAGTCAGCGGAAAGCGCTCGTGAGGCGGAAGAAAGAAGCCGCCTGGCCACTTATGAAGTCCTTGGCCGCTCCTACGATTTGGCGGTTTGGGTTGCGAATTCGCCCGAGAAGCTTGCCGCACAGCTCGTTTTCGGGGGCGACTGCAGTGAAGGGCAAATGGCGGAATATGTCGCCATTCTGTCCGAAGCGCGCCGTCGGAACATCGGCCAAGGTGAGTTGGTCGAGTATCTTTTGGGACTGGACGGTGGCGTTGCCTCACTGCTCAAAGGCCAATCCTGAGAATTCACGTCTGTACAGACTATGCCGAAGTCTGGCGGTGTCGTGCGGATCTCAAGGCGACAGACGTTGTACGAACGATATGCGGACTTGCTGACCCGTCCGGACTGCTTGGCCGTTCAGTCATGCCCGCCTTTGAGCGCGACGAGGTCACCCTGAGCAGAGGCGAAGGGGGCGGTGACAGGATCCAGGTTTCATCCTTGGTTCGGGCTATCTGGTCGCGCCAGCGGTCCCGGAGTGCTCGGGGGGCGCTAGCGACTGCCTCTGGGGTGGCCCCGAAGGTCCTCCCGGCCATATGTCCTCAGCAACTTCCTGAGCCTGGCGTTCTCGTCTTCAAGTGTCCATGGTCAAGGGGCCTCGGATACCTCTGACCTGCCGAACCATGACTTCCACTTGCAGAGCGCGGACAGTCGATCCGGTTGCGGCAGCATACCCCCGCAGTCGACCTGCCAGCGCTCTGTTCTTCGCTGGACCTGTTGCTCCGGATATTCGTCCGTGACCTTGGTGTCAGATTCTATACAAAATCGGTCACCTTTCAGGGGGTGTCGGAATTCATCCCGTTTTGGGGCACTTATCGGCTATTCCAGCTGACGGGGAAGTTTCCGATTGATTGTTCAACTGCGTTTACGCAAACTAACCAGGCTAACGGGAAGAGAATCGGAGTCGCGCAGATTTTCGCAGGTGAAGCCGCAAAATAAGATAAAAAGTTAGCAAAGGTAGGCGCTTGCGAACATGTTCAACCTGACGTGTGCCGGGGGTTCCCATGTGTAGAGATGTCTGTCTAATTAGTCCGTGTGACATCTCCCGTGAGGGCGTGGCTCTCATACTCAGTACCGAAGGATTTAACGTAGTCGGATCCTACGATGACGCAACTTCGCTATCCTTCGATCAGTTCGCAGAAGGCAGTCTTTTCCTGATTGAAAGCACCGAGCCTGAAAAGGTTCCCGGCCTTGTCGAGCGGCTTATTGCCGAATGTCCTCGTGCTGTCGTGGTCCTGCTGGTCTCGGACTTCGTACTCCAGGATATGCTGAACTGCTTCCGTGCCGGCATTCGTGGCTATATCGTCAAGTCTCTCAAGGCTGCCCCGCTGATCGCGGCAATCAAGTTGGCCGTCTCGGGGCAACGCGTATTGCCTCCCGACGTGCTTTCGCTGCTCGAAACCGAAAACAAGCTGGTACCTTCTCTGCCCGATGCCGTGCACGAAGTGGACGACGCCAATCTATCCCCGCGCGAGCATGACGTTCTATGTTGCCTGATGGCCGGCTATTCAAACAAGGTCATCGCACGGGAGCTCGACGTTTGCGAAGCCACGGTCAAGGTCCACGTAAAGGCGATCTTGCGAAAGCTGAACGTCGACAACCGCACCCAGGCAGCAATCTGGGCAAGCTCGCGCAAGAATGCGACGACGTTCCTGCCCAAGCAACCTTCGCAGTTTACGCCGCCCGCGGCCCGGGCCAACTGACCCGCGCTCTTTTGACCTAACGCTCTCTCATAAGATGCGCTAACTGCTGTCTGTCGCCGGGAAGGCACTGCGAAGTGGTGGGGCGTCTTATCAGCTCGCAATCCCATAGGGCGAGATCCATTCCGGACGATGCATCGCGCACGAACAGGAACAAGGGGCGGTCCATGTTTGCGATGCCTCGACTGGTATTTTGAAGAATCTGCGCTTCACTGTCGTATCCGATGACGCGGCACGAAGTGCGACCGGCGCAGCGCTTCATGGCATCGAGCGCCCAGCGGCCGCTGGAGCCTGCAGAGTTCACCACCAGGAAGTCGCGAGAGACACTGGGCGTTTGAAGCGCTGTGGCCGAAGACGCGTTCTCCCCCGCTGCCATTGTGGCCACATGGCTGGCAGCAAGATTGGCATGGCTTTCGACACCGGCTTCGGCATCTGCCGGTCGCGTCACATCAAATTCGGGGATCGGCGGCTCGGCGTTTGTCGGGATGTGATGTCGGGGAAGCCACCCAAACGCGCCTTTCCATACATAGAAAATATGCCCCTCGATCTTGGTCACGGGCTGGAGCTCGCTACTCCACCAAGGGGTGACGTAATCCGCATGGTAATGTGTAGCTGATCCGACGTCCTCGTCCACAGCGCCTGAAAGCGCCAACGCAGCCTGGTGACGCGCGGCATTCCAGGCCGATCTTGAAGGCGTGCGGCGAGCCCGCGAGCCATCGCAGGTAAAGGAGAACTGGCAACCCGTTGTGAGCTGGGATCCCTCGAAGACAACACCGCAGACTGACTTCGGGAAGGCGGGGTGCCGAAGCCGATTGAGCACTACTTGAATGACGGCCCGCTGCCCGGCCTGATCGTTTCCGGCCTCATACCAGGCCGCGTTCGCGAGGCAGTCCAGTGCCCTTTCACGATCCTGCGCTCCTCGTTCGAACTGAAAAGGTAACGGAGCAAGCGTCTTGGCGAATGTCAGGGCGCCCTTGGCTGCGTGAAGCGCAGGAACCGCATGAGGCCAGCCAGCCTGCAACAGCCGGGCCGACCCGCTCACAGTCTGCCGCTGGCCCCTGAATTCTGGCTGCGCGGCCTCGTTTACGGGCGTGGGCTCTCCTCCTCCCGCAACCGCCAGGTCAAAAAGACACAGTACACAAAGCAGGAAAGTTGCAGCCAGCCTGCTCGGCGGGGCTTGATCGCGCCCCAGACGCCTGCGCCGGGCCAGGAGAAGTCCTGTCCTCTCCCGCAGGCCAATCGAAATGGCGCGCACTTCATCCATGGGGCGCAAGCTGCGCCTCTTTCAGCCGAGGTGCGATGGCGCAGAAGGACTACCTCTTCTCTCCAACGTGTCTGTGGCAAGCGAACCGCCCCGAGGCTGCCGCGGCCCCAGCTCCTGAGGGGAAGGGGCGCGATAAGCAGGCTGCGACCAAGTTTGCGCCGAATGGGCTCTGTACGAGGCGCCGTCAGGAGTTTTCTCGCCAAGGTCCTTGCTGTGTGAAACACCCCTGACGGGCTGTGGTGGAACTTCCCAGACCGTATGCCGCCAAATGTTTGTCTGGAGGCCTTCATTGCCCCGCTGGTGACCGAGCTGCAGCCGCGCGAAGAGGGCAACCACGTCGTCGGCTTCATGCAACAGTACGAGCGCTTGCCCGGCGGCTACGAGTTCGTGCGTGAACTGGCGCCGGCGAGCGTGGAGATCTATGCCGGGCTGGAGGGGCTGATCAGTTATCTGCCTCCGGAGATCTCCCGGCTCTGGATCGGTTCCATGATCAACATGATCAATTCCGTCCTGGCGAGCGCCGAAGAGCGGCTGGCCACGGGGGAGGTGCTGTTCTCCGATGTCGAACTCATCGCTTCAGACGTGATCAATATGATTGCGACCGCGCTTACGGGCCGCTTTCCGCTGAAATCATGCAGAAGCTGGCAAGACGATAGCTGGCGCAGTCAAGCAGCGCCGCTTGACCCTTCAAATTAATTCATCTCGATTAATTATCGAGGACAGAGCCGTCATGGCGTTTGCGATTTCGGCCAGAATGGACGCGCGCATCGTGATGCGCCGTGGGCGAGGACATGGGATGACGATGCTGCAGGGCAAAGTCGCGCTGGTGACGGGCGCCGGAACCGGAATCGGCAAGGGCATCGCCGCGATGTTCGCCGAACAGGGGGCAAAGGTTGTCGTCGCGGCACGGCGCAAGGAAAAGCTGCTCGAGACCTGCGCTCTTGCACCCCATGCGATTAGTGCCGTGTGCATGGACCTGTGCAGCGCGGACGATCGCGCCCACGCGATCCAGACCGTTCTCGACCGGCATGGAAAGCTGGACATTCTGGTCAGCAACGCGGGCGCGCAGCTCTGGAAGACGTTTGACGAGACCACGGACGAGGAAATCGAGACGATTTTCTCTACCAACCTTTCTTCCACCACGCGGCTGATCAAGAGTGCGCTGCCCGCGCTGGAAGCAGCGGGCGGCAATATCGTCATCATCTCGTCGACGGCCGCGCGTTACACGCTCAGCCCTAGTCAGAAGCTGTCCGTTTATAGTGCGTCCAAGGCCGGACTGAACCAGCTTGCACGCACGCTGGCGCCGAAACTGGGCCCCAGGGGTGTTCGGATCAACGTCGTTGCGCCCGGACTGACGCGGGGCGAATATGCTGACGAGAGTCTCGCTCAGGACGAGGAAACGCTGGCCTGGGTCCGCTCGGTAACGCCGCTTGGACGTGCAGGCGAACCAGCCGACATCGCGCGGTCGGTTACGTTCCTGGCCAGTGACATGGCCTCGTGGGTCACGGGGCAGGTTCTGGACGCCAGTGGTGGCTGGCAGATTTCCGGTGGGTGAGCCGTCCGCCATGAAAGCTACGCCAAAGGCAGTGCTGGTCATCGGCGCGGCGCGCGGTATCGGCAGCGCCTCTGCCCGGCGCAGGCAATGACCAGAGCTTCAGCTTGCGAAACCGACCGATTTTCTGTCGGTAATGCGCTGATCCGCCGGGTGGAGGAACTCTCGCTGTCCTTTCCGATGGACATGCTGAAGGTTCCCGATGAACTGATCGAGCGGCATCGCCACTGGCTGTTCCCCTGCCGGGCTTTACGGCGGCAGCTGGGACAGCGATTCTGCCCGCCAGAGCCTCGAGGGCATGGACTACGGGCTCTGGGAAGAGATCCTGCGCGTCAACACTATCGGGCCGTTTCGCCTGACTGTAGCACTGCGGCCGCAGCTGGCGCGGGGCACGCGCGGGCTGGTAGTCATGATGTCGTCGGATCTCGGCTCCATTTCCGCCAATGCGCAGGGGCAGAGCCATGCGTACCGCACCAGCAAGACGGCGCTGAACATGGTGACCAAAGGCCTCGCCATCGATCTGGCCAGCGAGGGGCTCGCGGTGGTTGCCATGGCGCCCGGCTGGACCCGCACCGAACTGGGTGGCGCGCACGCAACCTGGAGTACGGAGGACAGCGTGGCCAATCAGCGCCGCGTGATCGCGGCATTGGGTCGCGAATACTCGGGGCGCTTCATCAACCTGCTTGGGGAAACCGTACCGTGGTGACGGCCGTCCGTCTGGCGGATAGTCGGTCCATGACTCAAGGCACCGGGCCGGCGGGTGGCAAGAAGGTGACGATGGACACGCCTGCGGGCGCGGGCCATTCCATACAACAATAGACATCCGGGGGTTGCGTCAAGAGATGACCGCATCTGCACCTGTTCTCGATACTGCCGCACCGGCTGCGGAAGACCATCATGGTGCCGTGCGCACGTCGGTCCTGCTCCGTTACGGCGCGGGCCAGCTTGGCGCGCAGGTGTTCCGCGATACGCCGGCCGTCCTTCTCCCGCTGTTCCTGACGACGATGCTGGGCGTCGAGCCCTGGTTGGCCGGGTTGGTGGTGCTGATTCCCAAGCTCTGGCTGATCGTTTGCGATCCGCTGGTCGGCGCCTGGTCTGACCGCCTGCGCGGCAAACTTGGTCGTACCCCCTTCCTCGTGGCCGGAGCCGTGCTTACGAGCCTCGGGTTCGTCGCGCTGTTCACGTTGACCGGGAGTTCCAGTCCGCTGCTTTCGGCGGCCTTGACCTGCCTGCTGTTCTTCCTTGCCTCCACGGCCTTTTCGATGTTCTCGGTGCCGTATCTGGCGATTGCCGCAGCGCTTTCGCATGATCCGCACGAGCGCACGCGGATCATGGTCTTCCGCATGGTGTTCTCGACGCTTGGCGTGCTCGTGGGCGTTGGTGTCGCGCAGCCGCTGATCTACGCTTTGGGCGGCGGCGAGCACGGCTGGACGGTGATGGCCCTGGCACTGGGGGCTGTGTGTCTGATCACCATGCTGGTGACGGCCGTCGGGCTGGCACGCGTGCCGATGATCCGCGATGAAAGTGCGCCGGGCTCTTTGCTCAGCCAGCTCGGAGCGATCCGGTCCAACCGGCCCTACCTGATCCTGCTGCTGACCTGTCTTATCCAGAATGTCGGGCAGGCCGCGGGCTATACCGTTATCGGGTTCATCTATCTCTATGCCTTGCAGGCCGTGTGGATCGTTCCGCTGTTCATCCTTGTGATGTCGATCACGGGCATCGCCGCCCAGCCCATGTGGCTGTTCCTGTCGCGCACATGGGGTAAGGAACGCACTTATGTCGTCGCATCTGCGACCTGGGCGGCCGTCACCGCGACGTGGTTTTTCATTCATCCCGCTACCGACGTCCTCCTGACGATTCCGGGCGTCGGTGCGCTGGGGACGCAGCATCTGCTCGTGCTGGTTCGCGGCGGGATCATTGGCGTCGTCAATTCGGCGTTCGTGATGCTCGCGCTTTCGATGCTGACTGACACCATCGACTATCAGCGCCGCCGCAAGGGCGTGGCGAACGAGGGGGGTTTTTGCAGGACTGTTCTCTGCCCTGGAAAAGCTTTCGTTCGCGATCGGTCCGGTGCTCGCGGGCCTTGTCATGAGCGCATTCGGTTTCGTGCCGTCGACGGGCGGCGCTGTGGAGCAGACGCCGCATGCCATCACCGGGATCGTCCTGCTGTATAGCCTCATTCCGGTCGCGACGCAGATCGTCAGCCTGCTGATCTTCTCCCGCTACCGGCTCGATCATGATTGAGCATCGGGAAGCTGACCGCAGCACGGACATTCACCCGGCGCGGCGCGACCCGAGGCTCGCGTTGGGATATCGATGACAATCAGTGAAATTTAATCTCTTCCGGCTTTCGTGCAGCTTTGCGAAAGGCTCGAAGCGCTAGAAAAGACGAACAAGTTTCAATTCTGCGAGGATAATACGAAATTCCATGGCAAAGCCGATCATTTTCTCCGGACTGGTTCTGAGCGCCGCTCTTTCGTTTGCTGCCATGCCTGCACAGGTTTCGGCCGACCCGGCCCCTGCCAAGGCCGATGCGGCCAAGGGCAAGCTGATTTTCATGCGTTGCGCTGCCTGTCATAACGTGAAGGCAGGCCAGCCGAACAAGGTCGGTCCCAATCTCGCGGGCGTCGTCGGCCACAAGGCTGGCATGGTCAAGGGTTTCAACTATTCGGCGGCCATGAAGGGCGCCAAAATTACTTGGGACGACGCCACGCTCGACAAGTGGCTGACCCGCCCGGCCAGCGTCGTTCCGGGGACTTCGATGGTCTTTGCCGGTCTGCCCAAGGCGGAAGACCGCAAGGCCGTGATCGCCTATCTCAAGAAGCCGGTTCCCTGACCTTGATGGCCGGTCCTGCTGTCGGACGGCGTTCGCTGCTTGCCGGTTCGGCTGCGCTCGCGGCTGTGCTTTCTGCAGGTCCGGCATGGTCTGTCGTAGCGGGCGGCGTAGCGCCGTCGGACTTCACGCTGACCACGCCGGACGGGCGTGCGGTGGCGATCACCGACTGGAAGCCGCAAGGCAAGCCGCGCGGGATCATCCTGTTCTCGCACGGCGCGGACTCGGCGCCGAAATACTATGACCTGATCGTCCAGCCGTGGATCGATGCAGGGTGGCGTGTCCTCGCGCCGCTTCACGTCGATTCCAGAGAGCATCCGCACACGACGGACTATCCGGGGCTGGCAAGCTGGAAGGCCCGTATCGAGGATATGCGCCTGCTCGTCGCGTATATCGGCAAGGCTCCGTTCGTTGCGGCCGGGCATTCCTATGGCGGTGTGGTGGCTCTGATGATGGGCGGCGCGCAGCCGGTAGCGCCGGATGGTATTTCCCTGCCTTTCGTGCGGCGGCTTGCTGACGCGGTGATCGCCTTTTCGCCGCCGGCGCCGATTCCGGTTCTGGTGACAAAGGAAGGTTATGGCACACTTGCCGTTCCGGCTCTGATCGAAACCGGCACCAAGGACATCCTGCCGGGATTGCAGGTAGAGGACGACGGCTGGGAAGGGCACCTAGCGGCCTTCGATGCGGCAGCTCCCGGTGGACACCGCTATGGCCTGCTGCTGGAAGGCGCGAACCATTATTTCGGAGGCGCCATATGCGATTACAAGCAGCCGGGGCCCAGAACCGGTCCAGCAGGAGGCCGCCGACGATACGTCCGACGATTGCGGAAAGACCGATCAGCGGCGTGAGCCGCAGGATCGTGCTGGGTGCGAGACCCTTTTCGGTGAGGATCGGTTCAAGGTTCGGCACGGCGCCTGACAAGGCGAAGGAAATCGTGACGAGAACCACGATCATCAGCCAGAAGCGCCACTGCCGCATGGCTGCGCCGCGGGTGTAACCCGTCGTCGGTTGGGCGGGGGCAGGAACACTGTCGTCCGGGCTCAGGGCGACATGCGGTTCCCGGAAGAACAGCAGGGTGAGCGGCAGTGAGAAGGCGAGCGGCAACACGCCGAGCGAAAAAAATCCGGCCCGCCAGCCGTAATCACCAATAACCCAGGCCAGCAATGGCTTGCTGATGATCCCGAACAGGCCGGTGCCCATCATGGCGCAGCCGAGGGCCAGGCCGCGGTGTTTGTCGAACCAGCGGTTGACCGTCCGTGTCCAGGTGATCGGCAGCGTGCCCGCGCCCACTGCTGCAATCACGCCCCATGTCACGTAGAATTGCACGAGCGACGGACCCGTCCACGCCAGCGACATGAACGTCAGTCCGAACAGCACTTGCGAGCAGATCGCCACGCCGCGCGTGCCATAACGTTCGGCCAGCACGCCGGCGATCGGGGCAGCCGGGATCACGGCGATCGTCGTGATCGTCAGCCCGGCCATGATCTCACCCAGCGACCAGCCGAATTCCTTTGTCAGATGCGGCGCGAAGATACCTGCCGTGTAAAAGGGGATCGCCGTCAGCCCGAAGCCGATGCCCATCAGCGATGCAAGCAGCACTGTCCAGCCGCGGCTGAACTCACCGGTTCCCGCCTCGCGTGCCTGAATCGAAACTGACTGCACACCTGATCTCCGATTATCTCAGCCTTGAGTGGACCAGTCCCGTGAAGGGTTGCACAGTGCCGCCACCGTGAAATCCGCAGAGCGGATATGCAGGCATCAATCACCTGCCGCGTTTCGGCAACGCAACTTGGGTTTGCCGGAGTGCTGAGCCCGTCATATGCTGTGGGAAGGAAACCAGGGAGTGATTGCCGTGAGTCCGCTTGCTCCAGGCCTTGCCGCGCAGATCGAAGCCACCGTCACCGAAAAGGATCTCGCCTTAGCGTTAGGTTCGGGCGACGTAGCCGTTCTGGGCACGCCGAGGATGATCGCTTTGGCAGAGGCTGCAACGATGGAAGCCCTGGCAGGCGCGCTGGAGGAGGGCTGGACCAGTGTCGGCACGCGTGTAGACATGCGGCATCTGTCGCCAACACCGACAGGTGGAACGTTGCGGATACGGGCAGAACTCACTGGCGTCGATGGCAGGGCGTTGACGTTCGCGGTTGAAGTGCTTGATGGGCACAGTCTGGCAGGACGCGGCACGATTGAGCGTTTCCTGGTCGAGCGCGAGACCTTTTTGCAGCGCGTGCAACAGCGCCGCAAATAGTTCAGCCAACGGCATTGCGTTCGAGTGTCCCGGCGGCGATTATTTCGGCCCGGTCTGCCGTCACAACAACGATAGCTGTCCGTCACGTGCGGGCCGTTCTTCGTCTTCCCCGCGCTCCAATGCCGACAGGGTCAGCCCCATCAGCCGGATCGGCTGGGGCAGCGGCATCAGATCGTCGAGCAGGGCATGGCCGATGGCAGCGAATTCTGCCTTGTCCGCCACCCAGTGTGGCACCGACCGGGCGCGGGTGAGGGTCTTGAAGTCCGCATAGCGCAGCTTGAGCGTGACCGTGCGCCCACGCGTTCCGGCACGCTCGATCCGTTCCCACACGACATCCACGATGTGGTCCATCGTTTCGCGCAGCGCCTCCGTTTCCTTGATGTCCTCAAAGAACGTGCGCTCCCCGCCGACGGACTTGCGCGGGCGGTTCGCGCGCACTTGCCGCAAGTCCACGCCGCGCGCCGCGCGGAACAGGTATTCGGCGAAGCTGCCGAAATTTGCGCGCAGAAAGGCAAGGTCCTTCGCGGCGAGATCTGCACCCGTCTCGATGCCTAGCCTGGCCATCTTCTCCGCTCCGCGCGGGCCGACGCCGTGAAAGCGGCGCACCGGGAGCCCGGCGACAAAGGCGGCGCCTTCGCCGGGACGGATCACGCACAGGCCGTCAGGCTTGTTCTGGTCGCTGGCAAGCTTGGCGAGAAACTTGTTGTAGGAGACGCCTGCGCTGGCGGTCAGTCCCGTTTCGGCCTTGATGCGGCGGCGGATTTCCTCGGCGATGCGCGTGGCCGAGCCGATGCCCTTGAGGTCCGCGGTCACATCCAGATAGGCCTCGTCGAGCGACAGCGGTTCCACATGCGGCGTGTATTCGAGGAAGATCGCGCGGATCTGGCGGCTGACGGCGGTGTAGACGTCGAAGCGCGCCTTGCGGAAGATCAGGTCCGGGCACAACCGAACGGCCCGGACCGAAGGCATCGCGGAGCGAACACCGAATTTACGAGCCTCGTAGCTCGCCGCCGCCACCACGCCGCGTCCCGACGATCCGCCGACCGCCACCGGCTTGCCGCGCAGCAAGGGATCGTCGCGCTGTTCGACGCTGGCAAAGAAGGCATCCATGTCGACATGGATCACCTTGCGCAGCCCGTCGGCTTCCTCTTCCTCGTGCTCCGATTGTCCGGCTGGCGGCGACATGATGGCAACATAGGCACACGCCGCGTCTTGCACCATCGTCCTGTGTCGAAAGGACTGGCGCTTTCTTCGCGCTTGCGGCATGCGCGCAGTCATGCATTCCCCCGATGCGCCTCTTCCCGCAGATCGAGCCGAACGTTTCCCCATGAAGGAGGCGGAATTCGTCGCGCTCATGGCGTCGATTCAGGCGCTGATGGCGCTTTCGATCGACGTGATGCTGCCCGCGCTGGGGCATATCTCCCGCGATCTGGGCGTGTCGGATCCGAACGAGCGCCAGTATATCGTCGGGGTGTTCCTGATCTGCTCGGGCCTCGCCTCGCTGTTTCCCGGCGCGATTGCCGACAGGTTCGGGCGGCGGCCGGTGCTGCTGACGGCGGTATCCGGCTATGTGCTGCTCTCGCTGGTCTGCGCGGTGTCGGGGAGTTTCGAGCTGCTGCTGATCGCGCGCGGCGTGGCGGGGGCGATCACGTCGGCCATGCTGGTGCTGCCGATGGCGATCCTGCGCGACCGCTTCGACGGCGACCGCATGGCGCGCACCCAGTCGATGATCGCGATGACTTTCATGGTCGTGCCGATGATCGCGCCCTCGGTGGGGCAGGCGGTGCTGCTGTTCGCCAGCTGGCGCTGGATCTTCGGGATCATGACGATCATGGGCCTGGTGGTCATCACCTGGATTTTTCTGCGCCTGCCCGAGACGTTGCGTCCGGAATACCGCCAGCCGATCCGGGTGAAGGTGATCGCCGGCAACATGGGACTGGCGCTGCGCGAACGCGCGTCGTTCGGCTATTTCTTCGGAGCTGCGTTCGTTCAGGGCGCGCTGTTCGGCTACATCAACAGCGCTCAGCAGCTTGTTGGCGAGCACTTCGGTGCCGGCACGCTGTTCCCCGCCGTGTTCGGAGCCATGGCGCTGGTCATGGCAAGCACGAACTTCGTCAATTCCCGGATCGTCGAGCATTTTGGTGCCCGGCGTGTGTCGCATTCGGCGCTGATCGGCTATATCCTGCTGGCCGGTCTCCACCTGCTGATCGCGCTGCGCGGCGAGACGCTGTGGATCTTCGTGCCGCTGATGACGGTCACGATGTGCATGATGAGCTTCATCGGCGCGAACTTCCAGGCGATCTCGCTTCAGCCTTTCGTGCGCATCGCCGGCGCTGCGGCTTCGATCATGTCGTTCCTGCGCACCGTGGTCGGCGCTGTCCTCGGTACCCTGATCGGGCAGGCCTATGACGGGACGGCGCGGCCCATTCTGGCCGCGATGGTCGTGTGTGGGCTTACAGCGCTGCTTCTGGTGCTCTATTCCGAGCGCGGGCAGCTGTTCCGCCGCCTCAATCCGCCCGGGTTCTACAAGAACAACCCGCCGCCGCCTGCGCATTGACCGCTGCGGGCGGGCTACATGCGCCGCCCGTGGAACAGCTGGATCAGGCCGACGACCACGGCGATGATCAGCAGCAGGTGGATCAGCGCGCCGGATACCTTGAACACGACGAAGCCGAGCAGCCAGAGCGCGATCAGGATGGCGGCGATGGTGAAAAGCATGAGAGGTTCTCCTGTCAGTTACCCATGCTGAACGCGTGAAAGCTGCCGAGGCTGCCTGCTAGCGGGCGGCGGCCACCAGGCCACTTCGGGATAGTGTCGGGTTAGGGGCCGGCACGGGACCGCGCCGCGCTTCGCCCAGTGCGGCCAGGACAAGGCCGGCTTTTTCGGCCTTGCCGGTGGATACCCGGTGGTCCCAGGCGTGAGGTCCCAGCCGTTCGACCTTGCGAGCAATGGCGCCATAGATGTTGGCGGCGGAAAGCACGGCCCAGCGCTGACGGAACGTCAGCCTTGCAGCGCCGACGCGGGCCGAGGCCTCGTATTCGCGGGCCAATGCGCAAGCGCGGGCGACGAGCGGGACGAGTGCCTTGCGATAATGCGGCTTGGTCACTTCGCCGGGCGGAATGTCGGCTTCCACCAGCCATTCGACCGGCAGGTAGCAGCGCCCCTGCGCGTCGTCTTCCCAGACGTCGCGCACGATATTGCCGAGCTGGAAGGCAATGCCGAGGTCGCAGGCGCGGTCCAGTGTGTCCTCGTCATCGGCGGGCACGCCCATGACGGCGGCCATCATCACCCCTACCGCGCCGGCCACATGATAGCAGTAGCGCAGCATGTCGGCTTCGCTGCGCGGGCGCCAGTCGTCGGCATCGAGCGCGAAGCCGGCCAGAACGTCCTCGACCATGACGCGGGTCAGCGCCACTTCGCGCATGAGCAGGCCCAATGCGTCGAAGGCGGGCGCGCCGGTCTTTTCGCCGGCCATCGCAAGTTCGGTCAGTGTGCGGATCGTCGCGAGGCGGTTTTCCGGGGCCAGCCGGGTGCCGATGGGCCCGTGGACCATGGCGCGGCCATGTTCCTGCTCGTCGGCGATGTCGTCGCAGGCGCGGCACCAGGCATAGAGCAGCCAGACCCGTTCGCGCGTGGTCCGGTCGAACAGGCGGCTGGCGGCGGCGAAGCTCTTCGAGCCCTTGCGGATCGACTGCCGGGCGGCTGCGATCAGGGCGGGGCGGTCATACCCGGTCATGGCCATTTGCGCGAAGGCGAGCCTTCACAGCGTATCCGGGTTCATGTTGACGATCGGGGTAACGGGCTCGTGCGCGCGCATCCGGGTGAGGAGCAGGTCCAGCTCGCTCTCGGCCATGATGATGCCCTGATGCGCGGGGCGGACGAAGCCGACTTCGGCCATGTGGCGGTTGAATTCGAGCAGCCCGTCGTAGAACCCGAAGGCGTTGAGAATGCCCACCGGCTTGTTGTGATAGCCCAGCTGCGCCCAGCTCACCGCTTCCCACAGCTCGTCCATCGTGCCCACGCCTCCGGGCAGGACCAGGAACCCGTCGGACATGCGGGTGAAGGCAGCCTTGCGCTCATGCATGTCGGAGACGACGGTCAGCTCGCAGTCGTAGTTGGCGACTTCGCGGTTCACCAGCGCCTGCGGGATCACGCCGATCACTTCGCCGCCCGCCAGCATGGCTGACCCGGCGATCGCGCCCATCAGCCCCAGCTTGCCGCCGCCGTAGACGACACCGATACCCTCTCTGGCGAGGGTGGTGCCGACTTCGCGGGCAAGGTCGATGTAGCGGGGATCGGCGGGGGTAGCGGAGCCGCAATAGACGGCAAGGCGTTTCATGTCAGTTCGTGACCTTCAGTTGAATGGGGGTGCCATCGGGCAGGTCCTGCGCCTGACAGGCGACCTGACCGGAAAAGGAAACGAGGTCCGCCAGCGGCAGGCGGATCAGGTTTTCAGGAGCGTAGTTACCCGCAAGGAGCGCTTCGGGCGTCAGCGTGTAGACCTCGCCCTCGTCCGGCGGGCCGAGGCGCTCGCGCGCGGCCTTCACCAGCGCGTCCGCACGCCAGACGCAGGCGACTTCGGGATCGGCCATGTATTGCGCGGCCTGCTCCTCGCCGCCCAGCCGGATCAGCTCGCGGGTGTCGGGATCGAGATAGTGGATGTCGCCAGCCGTGTCGGTCACCAGCACATGGCCCATCGGGCTGACCGTCAGGATTTCCTCGAACGTGACGCCGGTCCAGCTCCAGTCGCGGCGCAGGGCCTGCATCGCGCGTCTCATCGCAGGTCTTCCAGCATCAGCTTGGCGGTCGCCTTGGCACTGCCGACGACGCCGGGAATGCCTGCGCCGGGGTGCGTGCCCGCGCCGACGAGATAGAGGTTCTTCAGCTTGTCGTCGCGGTTGTGCCCGCGGAAATACGCGCTCTGTGTCAGCAAGGGTTCGAGGCTGAAGGCATTGCCCTTCCACGCGCCGAGATCGGTCTCGAAGTCGGGCGGGGCATAGTGGAACTTCGTGACGATGCGGTCGTCGATGTCGGGGATCAGGCGACGGCCCACTTCGGCCAGTACGCGGCGTTCCAGTTCCGGGCCCACTTCAGCCCAGTCGATTGGCAGCTTGCCCATATTGGCGACGGGGACGAGCGCGTAGAACGTGCTCTTGCCCTGCGGTGCCATCGAGGGATCGGTGACGGTGGGGTGGTGCAGGTAGATCGAAAAGTCGCGCGGCAACACGCCGTGCTCGAAGATGTCATCGAGCAGGCCCTTGTAGCGCGGGCCGAACAGGATGGTGTGGTGCGGAATGCCCGGCCAGCTGCCCTCGAGCCCGAAGTGCACCACGAACAGGCTGGGCGAGAAGCGCTTGTGCGCCAGCTTGTGCGCCATGTCCTGCCCGCGCCGGTTATTGCCGAGCAGATCGCCATAGGTGTGCATCAGGTCGCCGTTGCTGGCGATGGCATCGAAGCGCTGTTTCCAGCCGCTGGCCGTCTCCACTTCTGTGACGTGATCGCCCAGCGTGTGGATTTGCGTGACCTTGTCCCCCAGCCGGATCTCGCCGCCCAGCCGCTCGAACAGATCGGCCATGCCGCGTGCCAGCCTGTTGGTGCCGCCCTTGGCCCACCACACCCCGCCGTCCTTTTCCAGCTTGTGGATCAGCGCATAGATCGAACTGGTGGTCATCGGATTGCCGCCGACCAGCAGCGTGTGGAACGAGAGCGCCTGCCGCAGCCGCTCGTCCTTCACGAAGCTGGAGACCATCGAATAGACCGAGCGCCAGGCCTGATAGCGCATCAGCGCGGGAGCGGCCTTCACCATGCTGGTGAAATCGAGGAACGCCTCGTGCCCCAGCTTGACGTAGCCTTCCTGCCAGACCCCGGCGGAATAGCGCTGGAATTCGTCGTATCCGGCCAGGTCCTGCGGGGCGATGCGGGCGATCTCGCGGTGGAGGGCGGGCTCGTCGTTCGAGTAGTCGAATACGGTGCCATCGGTCCAGTTGAGCCGGTAGAACGGCGAGACCGCCATCAGTTCGACATCGTCGGCCATTTCATGGCCCGAAAGCGACCACAGCTCGCGCAGGCATTCGGGATCGGTGATGACGGTCGGCCCGGCGTCGAAAGTAAAGCCCTCGCGCTCCCAGACGTAGGCGCGCCCGCCCACCTTGTCGCGCGCTTCCACCAGCGTGGTGGCCATTCCGGCGCTCTGCAGGCGGATGGCAAGGGCCAGCCCGCCGAAGCCGGCGCCGATGACGCAGGCCTTCTTCATGCGGTGCTCCCGGCCGGTCCGGTCCCGAGATCGGCCAGCGGATAGCCGCGGCCGGTCAGGCTCGCCACGGCGGCGCTCACCGGAACCGGCGGCCTGCCCGCGAGGATGCGCAGTTTGTCGGTCATAGTCGAGCGGCCCGCATAGAAGCGCTCGATCAGCGGTTCGGGCAATCCGTAAAACCGTTCAAGCACGCGCCAGCGCGCTTCCGGGCGCGCCGCGCCGAAGAGCATTCGGGTCAACATCCGGTAGAAGCGCCCGTCGCGCCAGTGCTTTGCGGCCCATGCATGACTGGCCCTTTCTAGGCTGCTGCCGGAGAGGTTGTCGAGAGTGGTAAGATGCAGCGCAAACCTTACAGCATCGGGAACCGAGTACGAAGTCAGCGGATGAACCAGTGCTGCCCGCGTGCCGGCGCGCGCCGCTCCGCTGCCGTCTGCCTTCCAGAACGCCGCGAAATCACCTGCTGCGATTACCGGCAGGACGCCGGTTTCCTCGTATTCCATGGCTTCGATGTGCCAGCCCGCCTGAGCGGCGTAGTCTGCAATGCGGCGGCGCAGCCGGGGGTGGTCCAGCGCAGGGGTGTCGGAATAGTAGGTGTCTTCGACGAAGATCCCGGTTGGGGAAAAGGGCAGGCAATAGACAAAGCGGTAGCCGTCCACCTGTTCCACACGGGCATCCATGACGAGCGGCCGCGTCAGGCCATGCGGCGCGGCAAGGCGCAGCGTCTGCCCCATGAATTTCTGCCAGCCGCCCGTCATGTGCGGCAGGGCGGCGGCGCCGCGCGCGTCGATCACGCCGCCTGCTGTAATCGTGCGTCCGTCCGCAAGCGTGACCGATGTGGGCGAGACGGCGCTGGCCGCAACGCCGGAAATCACGCATTCGGCGGGGAGGGCTGCCCGCACCGCGGCGTCCAGCTTGCGACTGGTCATGCTGCGGTAGGGTGTGGCGAGCACGCGCGAGCGCCCCGGAAAATGGACCTCGTACCCGTCCCAGCGCGCAGCCACGGCCGGGTCGATGAGCGCATCCGTGCCTTCAGGAAGGTCGCTGGCGAAAAAGGACCAGACGTGATCGCCACCCAGTGTCTCGTCGCGGTCGATCGCGATCACGCGCAAATCCGGCCGGTGTCTTGCCATGGCAAGCGCCACGAGGCCGCCGGCCAGTCCGCAGCCGACGATGGCGAGGTCACAGGTTTCGGGTTCCATCACTGTCCCGTTTAGGGATGGCGCCTGTTCCCTGCAACTTGGCTTCGTGGTTGCTTTGCGGCATTGTCACATTGATGACAGAAGACCTCACTATCTTTAGTGCTGCGATAGAAGACGCTGAAGCCATCGCGGAAATCTACGCGCACTACGTGCTGGAGAGCACGGCAACGTTCGAGACCGAACCGCCTGATGCTGCCGAAATTCGCCAGCGGATCAGCGACATCGTCGATGCAGGTTATCCGTTTCTGGTCACGCGCGACAGTACCGGACGCGTGCTCGCGTTCGGTTTCGGGCACCGCTACGGGCCGCGCGTGGGCTACCGTTACAGCGTGGAGACGACGATCTACGTGCGGCCGGACTGTGTGGGCCGGGGGGTCGGCGGCCGGTTGCTGACGGTCCTTGTCGAAGCCTGCGAGGCGCGCGGCTACCGCCAGGCCTTCGCCGTGATCGCTGCCTCCGAACCGGCTTCGGTAGTTCTCCACGCTAGGGCCGGATACCGTCCCGTCGGCACGTTGCCGGGCGCCGGGTGGAAGCACGGTCAGTGGATCGACGTTTTCCTGATGCAGCGCCAGCTCGGAGAGGGTAACGAGACCTTGCCGGAGGATGGCGGCACAGGTCCGGCTTAGGAGGGATTCCGGCCTGTTGGGCAACCTGCGCCTTCGTCCGGCGTTGGCGGTTGGGTACACAGGAGGGAATTGCCGTATGATCGCACGCCTGCTTTCGTTGACTGCCGTGACGGTGGCTCTGGCGGTGCCTGTGGCGGCAATGGCGCAGGATGCCGCGGAAGAGAATGTGTTCGACGGAGAGCATCTCACCGTGGGCCTGGGCGGTTACTATGGGCCCAGCTACGATGGTTCGGACGACTATGTCTTTTCCCCCTTTCCGGTCATCCAGGGCAAGATCCATGGCATCAAGATCACTCCGCGCCTTGGCGGTGTTGCGCTCGACCTCATTCCCGATGCTGACAATGCTCGTATCGGGTTCTCGCTGGGTCCGGTGGCAAGCCTCTCGTTCAACCGCAGGACCAATATCAAGGATCCGGTCGTCAGGGCCGCGGGCAAGCTCGACGCAGCGGCCGAAATCGGCGTCAATGGCGGTGTGACAGCCTACAAGCTGCTCAACGATTACGATTCGCTCAGCCTTTCCATGGATGTGAAGTGGGATATCGGCGGCGGCCACAAGGGCATGGCCTGGTCCCCGTCGGTCAGTTACCTAACCCCGGTCAGCAAGGCCGTGCTGGTCGGGGTGTCCGCGCGGGCCCGTCATGCGGGAGGGAAGTACGCTCGCTACTATTATTCAGTGACGCCCGAACAAAGCGCGGCGAGCGGGCTGCCCGAATATGCCGCCGGCAGCGGCTGGGACAGCGCCGGGATCGGCATGCTGGTGGGCTGGGATCTGTCGGGCGACCTGCGCGACGGCGGCTGGGCGCTGTTTGGCATCGCGGATTACACCCGTATGCTGAACGAGGGGAAGCACACCCCGTACACTGCGATCCGGGGCAGTGCCTCGCAATGGACGGCGGGTGGGGGCGTGGCTTACACGTTCTGAAGCGCCGCGCGCACGCGGGCTTGCAGATCCGGCAGGACTTCGTCCTCGAACCACGGGTTCTTTGCCATCCACAAGCGGCTGCGCCACGCGGGGTGGGGCAGGGGCAGCAGGCCCCCGGGCGCCTCGCGCCAGCGGCGCACCGCCTCGGTGAGGTTCGGCGCGAAGCCGCGCGGCAGGTAGCGTTTCTGCGCGTACTGGCCGATCAGCAGGGTCAGGCGCACATCGGGCAGGGTCTCGCGCAGGGGCGAGTGCCAGCGCGGCGCGCATTCGGGGCGGGGCGGCAAATCGCCTCCATTGCCCTTGCCCGGATAGCAGAAGCCGCTGGGCATATGTGCCACGTGATCGGGATCGTAGAAATCCTCGGGCGACAGGCCCGTCCATGCGCGCAGCCGGTCGCCGCTCTCGTCGTCCCAGGCCCGTCCGCTGGCGTGGACCTTGCTGCCGGGCGCCTGCCCGATCACGAGTATGCGTGCCGTCCGGCCTGCCTGCACGACCGGGCGCGGGCCGTGCGGCAGTGCGGCTTCGCACAGGCGGCAGGCGCGGATGTCTCTCAATAGCGTTTCTAGGCTGGCAACCATCATTGCGAGATGGCGGCATGCGGTTGCGTATGCAAGGCGCGCCGGAAGCTGAAACAATGAGGCAAATCGGCGCTTTACGCGGCCCTCTGTCGAGTCCATCCTGCACGGAACGAAAACGGGGGAATGGAGACTGATGCATGCCTGATCTGACGCTGGCACCGGCGTGGACCGCGCTGTTCCTGGGGCTCTTCGCGCTGTTCGCGGGAATCGGGGAATTTCGCAAGCCGGGGCACTGGCAGAAGCTGATCGAGGAGATCGTGGCCTCGCCCGCGCTTCAACTCGCGACTGGCCTGCTGGAACTGTTCCTCGGCGCGGTGATCTACATCGTCAATCCGTGGGCCTCGCCCGACTGGCTTTCGAGCGTGCTCAGCGTTGTCGGTGGGCTGATGTGCATCGAGGCGCTGGCCGTGCTGGCCTTCTCCGATGTCTACATGGCCTTCTGGGTGCGTCGATTCGGCCCGCTTTCGAAGCTGTGGTGCTGCTGCTCGATCGTCATCGGTCTGGTGCTGATCGGCGTGAGCCTGCTGCAGTTCTGAACCTTCAGCGCATTTCCATCAGCGAACTGGAATAGGGCTGGACCAGCGCTTTTGCCCGGTCCCACCCGCCGTGTAGCCACAGGTCGCGCGCGCCGGGATCGGGCGGCAGGATCACCGGCATGGTGTCACGCCCTTCGGCCCGCAGCGCGGCATTGGCCGGACAGGCGAGCAGCGCGAAGCCGGGGATTTCGCTGTCCTTCCACACCGCCGCCATGGCGAAAAGCGGCTGGTCGGCGCAGGAAAACCAGCACTGGCGCCGCTTGCCGTCGGTGGGCGAAACCTTGCCCCATTCCATGAAGGCCGTGGCGGGGATCAGGCATCGGAACTCGCTGTTGCGCAAGTTGCCGATCCAGAACGGGCTTTCGAGATTGCGCACCGTCAGCACCGGCCGCGCGTCGAACACCGAGGGCGGCGGTGGTACGCCCCACAGGCGCGGGATCATGCGCGTTTCCAGCTTGCGCCCGGCAGGACGCGGCCCTGCGATGAACTCTCGCCCTGCGGTGATCACCGGTGCGAACTGGCCCGGCGCCACATGCCCGCCCGCCCAGGGATCGTCACCCACGCGGGCGTTGAATGCGCGGCCCACGGCGAGTGCAGGGGCGTCGAGGCGATAGAGCGTGGGCATGGCGCGCAGGTGCCTAGACGGACCGGCCGCTTGCGTCTATTGTCCCCGCCAACCCCGGGGAGGCAGCACTCCACATCGATCTCTCGAATGTGGAGCGAAAAAGCCTGAGAGGTGTGGGTATGCTCCACACGACCCGTCGAACCTGAACCCGTTAGCACGGGCGGAGGGAGTGGAAAGCCGCACAGCCGGACTACCGCTCTCCATCCGTCCGCTGGAGAGAAGTGCATATGGCCGACATCAATTCCAAGCTGGAAATCGGCGTTACCACCGGGCCCATCCGCGGCTCGAAGAAGATCTACGTTCCGGCGCAGGCCGATCCGTCGGTCCGGGTCGCCATGCGCGAGATTCATCTGGAACCCACCAGCGGCGAGCCGCCGGTGCGCGTCTATGACACTTCCGGCCCCTACACCGATCCCGACGCCTCGATCGACATTGCCGCGGGTCTGCCCGCGCTGCGCCGCGAATGGCAGCTCGCGCGCGGCGACGTCGAGGAATACGCACCGCGCGAAGTGAAGCCGGAAGACAACGGCCAGCTCGGGCCGGACCGTTCGGGCGGCGTGCCCCCGTTCCCGGCCACGCTGCGCAGGCCGCTGCGCGCCAAGGCGGGCAAGAATCTCTCGCAGATGCACTATGCGAAGCAGGGCATCATCACGCCCGAGATGATCTACGTCGCCGAGCGCGAGAACCTCGGCCGCGCGAAGCTGGCCGGGTACACCCGCGACGGGCAGGACTGGGGCGCGAGCATCCCCGATTACGTGACGCCCGAATTCGTCCGCGACGAAGTGGCGCGCGGCCGGGCGATCATCCCCAGCAACGTCAACCACCCCGAAGCCGAGCCGATGGCGATCGGCCGCAACTTCCTCGTCAAGATCAACGCCAACATCGGCAACTCGGCGGTCGCCTCGGACGTCGCATCCGAAGTCGACAAGATGGTCTGGTCGATCCGCTGGGGCGCGGACACCGTGATGGACCTTTCCACCGGCCGCAACATCCATGACACCCGCGAATGGATCCTGCGCAACAGCCCCGTGCCGATCGGCACCGTGCCGATCTATCAGGCGCTCGAAAAGGTCGGCGGCATTGCCGAGGACCTGACCTGGGAAATCTTCCGCGACACCCTGATCGAGCAGGCCGAGCAGGGCGTCGACTACTTCACCATCCACGCGGGCGTGCGCCTGCCCTACATCCCGCTGGCCGCCAAGCGCATGACCGGCATCGTCAGTCGCGGCGGCTCGATCATGGCCAAGTGGTGCCTCGCCCACCACAAGGAATCGTTCCTCTACGAACGCTTCGACGAGATCACCGAGATCATGAAGGCCTATGACGTTGCCTACTCGCTGGGCGACGGCCTGCGCCCCGGTTCGATCTACGACGCCAACGACGAGGCGCAGTTCGCCGAGCTCTACACGCTGGGCGAATTGACCAAGCGCGCCTGGGAGCAGGACGTGCAGGTGATGATCGAGGGCCCCGGCCACGTGCCGATGCACAAGATCAGGGAGAACATGACCAAGCAGCTCGAGGCTTGCGGCGAGGCGCCGTTCTACACCCTCGGGCCGCTCGTCACCGACATCGCGCCGGGTTACGACCACATCACCAGCGGCATCGGCGCCGCCCAGATCGGCTGGTACGGCACGGCGATGCTCTGCTACGTCACGCCCAAGGAACACCTCGGCCTGCCCGACCGCGACGACGTGAAGGTGGGCGTGGTCACCTACAAGCTCGCCGCCCACGCGGCCGACTTGGCCAAGGGCCACCCCGCCGCTCAGGTGCGCGATGACGCGCTGTCGAAGGCCCGCTTCGAGTTCCGCTGGCGTGACCAGTTCAACCTCAGCCTCGATCCGGACACGGCCGAGCAGTACCACGACCAGACACTGCCCGCCGAAGGCGCCAAGTCGGCCCACTTCTGCTCGATGTGCGGCCCCAAGTTCTGCTCGATGAAGATCAGCCAGGAAGTGCGCGATTTCGCCTCGAAGCAGAACCAGCCGGTCGAAACTTTCGTCGCCGCCGAAGAGGCCGAGGCGGGCATGCAGGAGATGAGCAAGGTGTTCAAGGAACACGGCTCAGAGCTCTACATGGGCGCAGGCGACCGCGAGCACGACTGAAACCACCAGCCATGACCAAGACCGTAAAGCCGGGGGCGAAAGCTCCCGGCACCGCCGCTCCGGTGCCCGGCACCGGATTGCTTTCCCTCACGCTGGACAGCTGCCAGCTCTGGGCGGATTCCTGCGCCGTGATCGCGATGCGCACCAGCGCCATTCTCACCCAGCGCCCCGGCAGCGAGCGTGAAGCCGTGCGCATGGTGACCGAGAAATGGCACGCCGCGATCGAACTCGGAACGAAGCTGGCGCTCGCTCCGCACGACCCGGTGAAGACCAGCCTCGATTTCTTCGGCCCGCGCGTCAGCGCCAACCGCAAGCGGCTGGAGCGCATGGGAGGCGGGAAGTAGCCCGCCCGCGCGTTGACGCGCGCGGCCGGTGAAAAGCAAATACCTCGTCATTGCGAGGCCCTCAGGGCCGCGGCAATCCAGAGCGGCGTGGCTCCGCCCTGGATTGTTTCGCTTCGCTCGCAATGACGATTGAAGGTTGGGCAGGTGTGTCTAAGCTCGCACCATGACCCTGACGGACGTCCGGGGAAGCGAGGTGCGCAGATGAACCCTTACCCCCGCAGGGCCGCAAAGGTCCTCGCCGCCGCTTCCCTGACAGCACTCGCAGGCTGCGTCTCCACGCCGCGCGGCGTCAGCGAACCGATCGCCGCCGCACCGCAGCCGCGCTTCGACGCACTGGCCTTCTTCACCGGCCACAGCGAGGGCCGCGCGAAGCTGAAGAAGATCTTCTCCGCCCCCGTCGACGTGCACGTGATCAGCGACGGCTCCGTGGAGGATGGCACGCTCCACCTCGTCCAGACCGTGCAGGAAGGCGCCAAGCCGCCGCGCCAGCGCTCATGGACGATGCGCGAGACCAGCCCCGGCCACTATAGCGGCACTCTCAGCGACGCGGAGGGAGAGGTCACCGGCGAGACCCTCGGCAACCGCCTGCACCTCTCCTTCAAGATGAAGGGCGGCTTCCCCACCCAGCAATGGCTGACCCTCTCCCCCGACGGCCACCGCGCGCACAACGTGATGAAAGTGCGCAAGCTGGGCCTGACCGTTGGCGTGCTGGTGGAGGATATCCGGAAGGATTGAGGGATATGGGGAAGCGGTCGTCTCCCCCTGCGTTCAGGGCGCCGGTTCGATCACCTCGTCCCAGTGATCCTCGATCACCTGCTGGCGCTTGAGTTCCTCGGCCTCGAACGCCGCCTTGTCGGGGAACATGCGGGCCTTGGCCGCCGCCATCGCCGCCTTGTAGGCCGCGCCTGCGCCCACGCCGTCGGCGCCGTGCTTGTAGACGATGGTCGCGCGCACGTCCCAGCGGGTGGAGCCGCCCATGTGGGTGAAGGGCATTTCCACGGTCACTTCGGTGATGAAGCCCTGGCGCATCATCTCGCGCAGCAGCGCCTCGTGCTGCTTGTGATAGACGCGCAGGAATTCGGCCATGCCGCCCCATTTGACGCGGTAGTAGTTCTCGACCTTCAGAGGCCCGTCGGCACCCGGCGCCGCGTCCTGCGCCATGGCTGGCGCTACTGGCGCTGCCACCAAGACGGCTGCCGCCATGGCGGCCTTCATAGTCCATTGCGCAATTCGCATCGGTTCCGGTCCTTCCTTGTCTCTGTCCATGAAGACGAACGAGCGACGGTAAGGCGCCATCCATTACGCAAACAATTGCAATTTTGTTGCGTTGCAGCACGCGCTGCGCAACTGTGATGAACCGCTGCTCCCTCTCCCTCCCGAAACCATTTTCCTACAGACCCGCCGCTGCCGTATTCTCGCGGCCATGCCTCATGCTCCGCTCCGCTGGCCTGCCTACTTGCGCATTCCGCCGTTCGTGCCGGTTCCGCTGCGCCGTCGCCGCGACGGGTGGACGGCGGTGCGGCAGGGGGAGTTCATCGGGTGGCTGGCGCAGACGGGTTCGGTCTCCGAAGCGGCGGCACAGGTGGGAGCTTCGCGCGAGAGCGTCTATCAGTTGCGGCGGCGCGGGGGCGCGGAGCACTTTACGGCCGCGTGGGACTTTGCGGTTGCAGCAGGGCTGGGTGACATTCCGGCCATGCCGAAGTTGACAGGCTGGGCGCTGTCCGAGGCGGCGCACCGGGGGCTTGTCACGGTGCGGATGCGGCGCGGGCGCTATGCCGGGTGCTCGCTAAAGCCCAGCACTTCCGCGCTCTTGCGGGTGCTGGCGCAGTTCGACCGCGCCGTGCCCGATCCTCGCGCGCCGGGGTGGTGGTGAGGCCAGCGGAGGACAAGGTGACACACACTTTTTCGCGTGTCCGTGTCACTCCGAACGTGACAGCCGGCGTGTCAGCCGAACAGGTATTTCATCCTGATCGTGACGGAGCCGCCGGGCGCGATCTGGGTCAGCGACTTGTCGTAGCCGGGCATGCCGCCGGGATTGTTCGAGATGCCGACGCCTTCGGCGGGCATGCCGATGAAGTTGTGCTTCATCTTGCCGTTGCCGTCCTCGTCGTGGACGACCGTCACCGCGTAGCGCCCCTCGGCAGGGAGGGGCAGGGTGACGTGCATCTCGGTGCCGGTGACGGGGAAGGTGCGCTTCAGCGCGGTGCCGCTCTTTTCGCAGCTGGGGAACCGGTCCTTGTCGCGCCACAGGCAGGCCACGATCTGGCCCCTGGTGGAATGCAGGCCGGTGACCGTAAGGTTGAACGTGGCTGGGGGCTGGGCGGAGGCCGGAATGGCGGCAAGAGCGCTCATGGCCAGCAGGGTGGTAGCAAGTGCCTTCACGAAGATCCTCTCGGTTGCAGTCCCGCTATGACGCCGCCGCCGGGGGCAGTCCACAAGGCCCTGTCACGCGGCGGCGTGCCGGTGCAGCAGCACCTCGGCGAACCGCAGATCGCCGTTCCATGCGCGCTCGTGGAAGAAGAACACGACGGCATTGACCAGCGGTTCGATCAGCGCGATTCCTCCTGCCATGGCCGCCGATCCGGTCACGGCAAAGGCGACAGTGAACCCCACCAGCAGGTGCAGCGCGAGGAAGCTGATGGTCTTGGCGAGATCGTGGGTCATCGGATCGTCCTTTCCTCTCGGGGTTTAATGCGAATGAATCGCAATAATAAACTGACGATGCTGCAATCAGTGATCGGCGCGGGCGATTACCGGGCGGGAACCGGCGGGCGTGGAACTACCCGTGATTCGCCGCGTTTTCCCTTGCCATGAGACACCTGCTTGCCGCCTCCGCCCCTGCGCTGATCCTCGTCCTTGCCGCCTGCTCCTCGAAGCCCACGGCGGCAGAAGAGCCTCCTGCCACGCCTGTGGCGTCGGATGGCGGGGCTGCGGACACCGTGACCGGTGATGAAAATGCCAGCGATGCGGCGGCCGGCACGAAGCCGATGGTCATGCCGGTCGGCACGCCGCCGGTGCTGGAGCCTGAGGGGCTGGGGGAGCTCAGGATCGGCAAGGCGGTGCCTGCGGGCAGCGGCTGGCGCGACCTTGCCGCGAAGGACCCGGACGTCTGCCATATATTCGAGTCAGGCGACTTTCCGGGCGTCTACGCCATTGTCGAGAATGGCAAGGTGCGGCGCATCACCGCCGGCGAGGAGGCCGGCGTGACACTGGCCGACGGCATCGGCGTCGGGGCCAGCGAGGCAGCGGTGAAGGCAGCCTATCCGGGCTTCAAGTCCGAGCCCCACGCCTACGACAGCGATCCGGCGAAGTATCTCACTGATCCCGCTGCCGGCGAACGCCACCCCGGCTTGCGTTTCGAGATCGGCCAGGACGGCAAGGTGAGCCTGATCCACGCGGGCACGATGCCGGACCTGACTTATGTCGAGGGCTGCGCCTGACCGGTGGACCAATCTGACGGCGCAAATTGCGCTCTGCGTACAAACCGGTATGCAGCGGGGCAAAGGGCCGCCAGAGGAAAGCATGAACCAGTCCGGAGCCGAACTGATCATCCGCACGCGCCGGGCCGCGTTCAACCGGGCAATAGCCGACGGCGATATCGCGGCGATCGCGCAAGTGCTTGGGCGCGACGTGGTGATGGTGACGGGCAGCGACAGCGCGGTCGTCTCGGGCCGCAATGCCCAGCTCAAGGTGTGGAAGCGCGAATTCGCCAGTCCTGCGCGCGCGATCTACACCCGCACCCCGGTCAGAGTGACGGTGTCGCGGGTGGAGCCGGTGGCGCTCGAGCAGGGACACTGGCAGGGCGTGGAGGCCCGTTCGGGCAAGTCGCTGGCCGCCGGCGATTATGTGGCGAAGTGGCGCGAAGTGCTGGGCGAATGGGTCATCGTGGCGGAAGTCTACGCGACGCTCGGCTAGGCTCGGGGCGGACGAGGTGTCTATGCGCCTCCACGTGTTTTTGCGGCCGGCGCTTAAATTTCGCGGTTAACGGGCGTCCTCAGTTCCATGGGGACGGATGCCTGGCTTTCGTCCCGGTCAAGGGAACTCGCGAAGACAGGTGACGCCATGCTCAGCAAGATGAACTCTTCCGTACCCGTGGCGCAGTGCTGGTATTTGCGCCGCCATGTGCCGGAAGGTCGTCGCCGCCGCGAGGCGGGCGGAGTGGTCCACTGCACTTGCCGCTATTGCCAGCGCCCGATCCGGTCGCGCGATGGCGGCCGGTGGGATCTGGCTGACGGTTTCGACATCGATGCGCTGGCTAGTGCCGGAAGAACCGCACATTTCTGCGTTATCGACACGCTCGATGAGATGGTGATCGCCCGTTACACGCTGCCGCAAGGCGCGGACGAAGAGATGATCGCCGAGCGGCTGGCGGAGATTCGCGAGAAGCACGGGATAGAGGAAGACGAAGACGTATTGGAAGTTCGTCTGGTGCACAGTCAGGGGGCCCTGAAGCTCGTTCACTGAGGGCTGGCTGCAGGCCTGTCGCGGCGCCGGCATGCGGGCGGAGCCCCGCCGCCACTTTCTCGTTGATAGTTAATTCAGGCCGCGTTCGGCAGCGCTCACATCCGCGGCCGCCGCGGCAGCGCGTTGCGCTGCTTCGGCTGCCGCATCGTCAACCGGACCGGTACCGGGGGCGGGTGGCGCGCCGGGGGCTGGTCCGTACCCGGGATCTGCCGTGCCGGATGGCACATCCTGCAGCAGCCCGTCGTCGTGACCTTGCGGGCCGGCCGGGCTGCCAGGCCAATCCTGTCCACCTGTATCGTCGCTCCCATCCCATTCGTCGCGGCCGAACGGCCAGGCGGGAACGTCGAGGGTGGACAGGCCGTCATCAAGCCACGATCGCGCCGGTGGCGGTTCATGGATCCTCTCGGATGAGGCACCGGGCAGCGAGATTTTCGGATAGGAGTGGATGCCATGCGTGGTGGCGCCGGCAACCAGAATACCCGCGCTCACGCTGCCTGCAATAAAAAGCAGAACCAGTTTGCCGGAACCCATCAGTCCTCCGTCACATACTCCTTCGCTTCCCGCCGCCCCGGCTTGGCGTCTTGAGTCTGACGGCGGGCTGAACGCCTTGCCTGCATACACGAAAGGGGCGTCATCCGTGACGGATGACGCCCCTTGTATGCTGCGCCTTAAGGCCGGGCGATGGGAGAGAGGAGAGAGCCCCGGCCGAGGACGCGGCGTATCAGTCGTTCGCCAGCGCGTTCGAAGCTTCAGCGGTGGTGAAGCTGACGGGGCGATTGTTGTACGTACCGGTCACGCGCTCGCCCTTGACGAAGAGGCGAAACGGAACGCCGGCAGTGGTGTGGCCATTGATCACCGTCACACTGCCCTTCTGGGCTGTGGTGTAGGTGTAGTCCACGCCTTCGTGCGAGAACTCGCGGGCTTCGCTGGCCTGGGCGACCGCAGGAACAGCGAGGAGCGAAACAGTGGTGGCCGCGATGATGGTCTTGAACATGGCAATATCCCTTTGTTTGGATGCAGGAAGATTGCCTCGGGCATCTCTTCTTGTTGTTGCAATGCAGCATTTAGGCATGTTGCGGTGCAGTGCAATTTCAAAACTTCGATCAATGGTTGCATTTTCTGCAACATAAGGGATTTGTCGTTTGTGCATTGCTGCTTGGTTGTCAGATCGATTTCCGAATTGGGTTCATTTTTTTGCTGAGGCCGGAGAGGGGCTAATGCCTCTTGGACAATTCCGTAGGGGCGGCGAGGTGACCTTGCCGCTTGTCCGGCGCGAAGGTACTTGGGGCGCATGACCAGACGGCTTTGTCCCTTCACTCTGATGTTGACGATGTCTTTGAGCGCATGTGGCGGCGGTGGGGGCGTTCCTGGTGATAGCGAGGATCGCGCACCGTTTCATGCGCTTGCGACGGACGAGGCCGTGAAGGTAACCGGCACTGAGCCATTCTGGGGCGGCGAAATATCCGGGGGGCATTTCACCTATACGACACCTGAAAATCCGGGCGGTTTTGATGTACCGGTATCAAGGTTTGCAGGGCGTGGCGGATTGTCTTTTTCGGGGGAGGCCGAAGGCAAGGCACTGACTTTGGCTATCACACCGGGCGAGTGCTCGGACGGCATGTCTGACCGCAAGTATCCATTTGTGGTCACGCTTCGGCTGGGGGACGAATTGCGTCAGGGGTGCGGCTGGACCGCCCGGCAGGCTCCGGTCGGGGGAGAGTGAGCCGCGGGACGGTCCCGCTGGTATCAGAGCTGGTCCCTTGGCCTATGCGTGCACCGGGGTGCGCTCGAGCGGTTGCCAGGCCATTGATCGAGCGGCCAGGGTACCCGCAGTTCAGCGCTTCTTGACGAACTCGGCGCGCAGGACGAGGCCCTTGATGCCGGGATACTTGCAGTCGATTTCCTGCGGATCGCCGGTCAGGCGGATCGACTTTATCAATGTGCCCTGCTTGAGCGTCTGTCCGGCACCCTTGACTTCCAGGTCCTTGATTAGCGTCACCTGATCACCGTCGGCCAGTACATTGCCGACCGCGTCGTGCACGACCACCGCGTCAGCCGCGGCACGCTTTGCCGCGAGGTCGGAGGCGGGCATCCATTCACCGCTTTCCTCGTCGTACACATAATCTTCGTCGCTGCTTGTCATGGCGTGTTCCTTTGCTGAAGACGCGCCATGGCAGGCAGATCATGCTCTGGCCACGATTTTTCGCCATTTTGGCACGCAGGCCGTGGCGATAGTTCGCGTTTGGTGCCTCCAGATCGCCCGACAGCTATTCTGTGCGAAGGTTGAAATGGAGTAATACTGGCCGGTACGCTAATCGTATTGCACTGCGAAAATGGCGGTTTCCTAAGCTAATTGAGTATTGTTTGCTTCCGCTTTGGCATCAGTAATGTTACAAACCCTTCATACAAAGGCGGGCTGCAAAGTACGGCACCGCCAGGGAAGAGGATGGTGTCATGAAGCAATTCCTGACAGCATTGCAGGCAGGTCTCGTCCTGTTTGCGATGGCGTTGTCCGGTACGGGTTGGGCCAGCGATGCCAGGGTTGAGCCTGGTGTTATGACTGGTGCCTATTACATGCGTGACACTTTGGTTCCCCGAGCGGACGATCTCGCCCTTATCCAGCGCAAGCCGGCTCTTTACCTTGCCAGTTTCAACGACGGCATGGCGACGGTAGCCTATTCGCTGGAGGATGGGCGGATCGTCTATCGGGTGGTGAAGGGTGAGATCGGCGCGACGGCGCGGGCTGAAATCGACAAGGCATTGAGCAGGCTGCAGCGCAAGCTGGCCTAACTGTGTGAAGTTCGAATGGGGCCTCTCGGGTCGCTTGAAGGCTGAGGGATGGGGAGAAGCGCAAGGCGCGGCAGGAAAACTGCCGCGCCTTGTCGTTTATGGTTTGTTTCCCGTGGACCGTTCGATGTCGATAAAACGTCCTCTGGACAGTGCTGCTCCAGCACAGGCATAGTTCTCGCGCCAGGGTACAGGGGGCCATTCATGGATTATGTGAAGGTTGCGAGCGCGGCGCAGGTTTCTGAAGGCAGGGTGATTCCGGTGGAGGCCGGCGGTGAAAAGCTGCTGCTGACCAAGGTGGGTGGCACCTATTATGCAGCACAGCGCAAGTGTCCGCATCTGGGCTTCAACTTGTGCAAGGGAAAACTTGATGGCGAGGCGATCGTTTGCCCGCTGCACAAGGCCAAGTTCGATCTCAGGACCGGCCGCATCGAGCGCGATCCCAAGCTGCTGTTCATCGGTATGAAGGCCAAGTCTGATCTGAGCATTTACCCCGTCAGGGAAATGGGCGACGACATCTATGTCGGGATCTAGGCCGTAATCTTACGGACGGTGCTCGCGGGATGCATCGATGGCGATCTGCCTCTTCAATTTCACCAATGTCTCATCAAGGTTGGAGAGGAAGCGGGAGCGATCGGTGTTTGTGAATGGGGGCGGCCCACCGAAAGTGTCGGTGCCCGCGCGCAAGTCGACCATGATAGCGCGCGTGGCGATGGCATTGCCTATCGAAGCACTGGTGAAGGGTTTGCCGGTCGGCGCGATGACTGCTGCTCCGAGTTTCAGGCAACGGTCGGCCAGCAGAATGTCTGCCGTTATCACGACCGTGCCTTGGCCTGCCTGTTCGACGATCCAGTCATCCGCCGCGTCGAAGGCTGCGCTGACAAGTTTGCGGGATACGAGAGGATCGCGAGGTACACGGATCGGGCTGTTGCTTACGACCACCACAGGGACTTTGTAGCGGGCGGCGACTTTGTAGGTTTCGTCCTTCACGGGGCAGGCGTCGGCGTCGATCAGAATCTGGATCATAGTTCTGCATAGGGGATTTGCGCAAAAATCGCGAACTGGCCGTTTTATCGCTGACCAGTGTGCGCAAGGTATATGCCGCGCTCGCTAGCGGTAGCTGCGCCCCATCTTGATCGCCTGCCGCGCCTCCGAGAAAATCGAGCCTGCGGTTACCCGGGTTCCCCGCAGAACGAGGACGACAGTATCGCCCGCCTCGATCTTCACTTCTTCTGAGGGGTGTACGTAGCTCTGGCCGTTGGGACGGTCTATCTGCACGAGGAAGAACGCGCCCGCACCCCGCCGCTCGGCATCGCCCACGGTCGCGCCCGCCAGTGCGGATTTCTCGGGCACAGTGACAGCCTCGATCTCCAGCCCGAACTCGTGCAGGCCGCGCTTGAGATCGCGCACTTGCGGTGCTTCGCCGAGGAACTTGGCGGTCGTGGGATAGAGGATCATTTCGGCAATGCGTTCAGCGCCGATGTGGGTGGGCAGCACAACCTTGTCCGCGCCGGCGTGAATCAGCTTGCCTTCCGTTGTCGGGTACTCGCCGCGGGCGATGATCTCCAGCCGGGGATTAAGATTGCGGGCGGACAGCGTGATGAAAACATTGAGTGCATCATCCGGCAGCACTGTGGCGAGAACCCGTGCGCGCTCGATGCCGACGGCGCGCAACGTCGCCTCGTCGGTGGCATCGCCTTTATGCGTGAGGTGCCCGCAGCTTTCGGCTTCCGTGAGCTTCACCGGGTTGCGGTCGAGAATGATATACGGGGTGCGCGCCCGCTGCAGCTCTATCGCGAGCTGCTTGCCGATCCGGCCGTAGCCGCAGATGATGGCGTGATTGGTCAGGCGGTCGATCTGGCTTTGCATACGGTCGATCCCGAGAATGTTCTTGATCTGGAAATGCGCGAAAACCTGGACGAGCGCACCCGTGAAGAAGATCATGCCGGTGCATCCCAGCACGATTGTCGCCATTGTCAGTGCGCGCAACCAGGTCGTGTCGAGGGGGTGGACTTCGCCGTAACCGACCGAAAAGATCGTCAGCGTGACCATGTAGGCAGCATCGCCCAGTGACCAGCCTTCGGCGACGAAACCTGTTGTGGCGAGGACAAAGACAGCAATGACGAATCCCGCGGCCCTTGCCAGGTTCAGGACCGGCGAGCCCAATACGCGGCCCGCCGCTTCCTCAATCCTGTCGTGTTCACCCGGCATCGGTTGCGATTTCCCCCTGAATTCCGCGTGCATGACCCTGCGCGCGGGCGTTGCCGTTGTCCAGCGGCTGGATCAATTCCCGGGATGCCAATCGGGTACGGCCAGTTCAAATCCTGCAAATTCGAAGCCGGGAGAAACCACGCAGCTGACAAGTGTCCAGCCGCCTTGCGGTGCTGCGGCCTGCCAATGTCCTTCCGGCACGAGCACTTGCGGTGCCTCCCCTGCCAGAACGTCTCCGCCCAATGTGTGGTGGCGGACCGGTTCGGTATCGTCGGCCGCTATCGACAGCGTGACAGGGGCGCCTGCGTGCCACAGCCAGATTTCAGCCGCATCAATCCTGTGCCAGTGCGAGCGCTGGTGTGCTTCGAGCAGAAAATGAATTGCCGTCGCGCCGGGGCGCACGCCGGGCGCCGTCTCCGCGCGCCAGGTTTCAACGTACCATCCCCCTTCCGGATGTGGCGCGAGACCAAGCTTTTCGATGATCGCGGCGGCGTTGGCGCTGTCTGTCTGCACGGTGATGTCCTTGATGGGTGATTGCCGGTATCGGGTGCGACGGTGTGCTGTATACGGAAGTTTCTAAGGGAGAAGATTCGCGCATGCCACATCCGCTCGGCATAGAGCTGCTTACAGTGCTTGGTATGGGACCGGTCGAGCATGTGACGCTAGCGGCCGACCTGGGCTGCCGCGCAGTGTCGATGGGGCTTAGCCAGCTGCCCTTCAATCCGCATGGCTACCCGGCGTGGTCGCTGCGCGAGGACGCAGGGCTGCGGCGCGAATTGACCGCGGTGATGCGTGAGCGCGGGATCGTGATCTCGATCGCGGAGGGTCTGGGCGTCTCCGCCGAAATCGACGCGTCCGAACGCGCTTCAGATATGGATCTGTTCGCCGAACTCGGCGCGCTGCGGGTCAATTCGGTCGACATGGGAGTGGAACGCGAACGCGCGTTGGACCAGTTGGCTAGGCTGTCCGAAATGGCCCGCGAACGCGGCATGGAATTCTCGATCGAATTTTGCCCGGTCTTCACGTTTCGCAATCTCGGCGAAGCTCTGGAGGCCGTGCGCTACATCGGCGAGGGCGATGCGACAGTGTTGATCGATTCGATGCACTTCTTCCGGTCTGGAGGAACCGTGCGGCAGATCGCCGAACTCGACCCTGCGCTGATCGGCCACGTCCAGCTTTGCGATGCGCCGCGCAAGGGCCGCGGGGATTACATGCAGGAGGCTATGCGCGCGCGGATGATTCCGGGCGAGGGCGAATTGCCGCTGCGCGAATTCGTGGATGCCTTGCCGCGCGGACAGACGCTGGGACTGGAAGTGCCGTTGTTCGCGGAAGCCGAAGAAGGGCGCCCGGCGCGGGACTACGTCTCCGAAATCGTCACGAAGACGCGTGAGCTGCTCGCTTAGGTCCCGATCCTAGCCTCGCGCGTCCGCCAGCACCATTTCCGCGCCCTTTTCCGCGATCATCATGGTAGGTGCGTTGGTGTTGCCCGAAGTGATTGTGGGCATGACCGAGGCATCGACGACGCGCAGGGTCCCGATGCCGTTCACTCGCAGGCGTTCATCCACGACAGTGCCCATCGCGGCGGTGCCGACGGGGTGGAAGATGGTCGTGCCGATGTCCCCGGCCGCGCGGCGCAGGTCGTCTTCGGTCTTGAAACAGGCACCGGGCCGCACTTCCTCGGGATGAAAGCGAGCGAGCGCCGGTTGTGCCACAATTCCGCGTGCCTGCCGGATAGCTTGTGCCGCCACCCGGCGGTCCTCGTCGGTGGACAGGTAGTTCGGCCGGATGCCGGGCGCTATTGACGGGTCTGCCGTGGAGATGCGGCTGGTGCCGCGGCTTTCCGGCCGCAGGTTGCAGACGCTGGCGGTGAAGGCCGGGAAAGGATCGAGCGAGCCGCCGAAGGCCTCGAGGCTCAGCGGCTGAACGTGGTATTCGAGATTGGCAGTGGCGTAGCGCGCGTCGCTTTTGGTGAAGACGCCGAGTTGGCTGGGGGCCATGGCCATCGGCCCGCTGCGCTTCAGCACATATTCCAGCCCGATCAGCGCCTTGCCGAAAATGTTCGCGGCGCGCTGGTTGAGCGTCGACACGCCAGAGACGCGCCAGGCGCAGCGCAGTTGCAGGTGGTCCTGCAGGTTGGCGCCGACCTGCGGCGCATCGAGTACAGGCGTGATTCCAAGCGCCGATAAATGTGCCGCATCACCGATGCCGGAGCGTTCGAGGATAGCGGGTGAGCCGATCGCGCCTGCTGCCAGCAGCACTTCACCGCCGGAGAGCGCAACCTGCGGCGTGCCGCCGAGGCTGTAGGCAACGCCCACGGCGCGTCCTTGCTCGACGATGACCTTGTCTACCAGCGCGCCGGTGACGACTTTCAGGTTCGCGCGGCTGCGGACGGGCTTCAGGAAGGCGTCGGAGGCGCTCCAGCGCCAGCCTTTGCGCTGGGTAACCTGGAAGAAGCTGGCGCCCTCGTTGTCGCCGATGTTGAAATCGTCGATGGCGGGAATGCCGGCCTGCCCACAGGCATCTCGGAAGGCTTCGAGGATAGTCCAGCGCAGCCGCTGCTTCTCCACCCGGATCTCGCCGCCGCTGCCGTGGACGGGGCTGGCGCCGTCGTAATGGTCCTCGGCACGGGTGAAGTAGGGCAGCACGTCGTCCCAGCCCCAGCCCGGATTTCCGCTTTGCCGCCACCCGTCGTAGTCCGCTGCCTGCCCGCGCATGTAGATCATGCCGTTGATCGAGGAGCATCCGCCCAGCACGCGTCCGCGCGGGTATTTGAGCGCGCGGCCATTGAGGCCAGCTTCGGCCTCGGTTGACATGCACCAGTCGGTGCGCGGGTTGCCGATGCAGTACAGGTATCCCACCGGCACCTTGATCCAGACGTAATCGTCCTTCCCGCCTGCCTCCAGCAGCAGCACGCGGTTTTTAGGATCGGTGCTGAGCCGGTTTGCCAATACACAGCCGGCACTGCCGCCGCCAACGATGATGTAGTCGAAGTCTGCCATGGCCTATCGGGCTAGGCCGCCGGGAACCGGCAATCAAGTGGACGATTTGCCAGCGCGATTGCACGCACGGGCGATGCTGCAAGGATCGCCCTGCAAAGGCCTTGAAGGCCCTTGAGGCGCGCCCCAAGATCGCCACCGAACGACGGCGAGGAGAGGAGCGTCATGACGGTACCGGCCATCGGAAAAGTCGGCATCTGGTCTCTGGAATTGCGCTTCGGTGACAAGGGGCAGGCAAATGAGGCCGCCGCGGAACTGGATGACCTGGGCTATGGTGCCCTATGGATCCCCGGCGGTATCGATAACGGCGCGCCTGCCGATGTGCAGCGGCTGCTGGGAGTCACTCGCCGTACTACGATCGCTACCGGTAATCTGAACGTCTGGAAGCACGAGCCGGCTGAACTGGCAGCATGGTTTGCAGCGCTGGACGATTCGGAAAAAGCCCGCACGCTGCTCGGGCTCGGCGTCAGCCATGGCCCGATCATCGGGGAGCAGTGGGGCAAGCCCTTGTCCGTGATGCGAGGGTTCCTTGATGGTCTCGAGGCGGCCGGGATGCCTGGTGACAATCTGTGTCTGGCCGGGCTTGGCCCGAAGATGGTCGCGCTGGCTGGTGAGCGTACGGCAGGTGTTCATCCCTATCTGGTCACGCCTGAACACACGGCCCAAGCCCGTGCGATACTCGGGCCGGACAAATTGCTGGCGCCCGAGCAAGGCGTGATTCTCGAAGAGAATCCGGCGGGTGCGCGTGAACTGGCGCTCGGGGCGCTGGAACATTACCGGATGCTGCCCAATTACCGGAACAACTGGCTGCGGCTGGGATTCAGCGAGGGCGAGATCAATGCCTGTTCTGACCGGTTGATAGAGGCGCTGTTTGCCGTAGGCGGCGTGGAAAAGGCTGCGGCGCGAGTGCAGGCGCATCTCGATGCCGGTGCGGATCACGTCTGCCTGCAGGTGATCGGAGGTCCGCGCGGTGCCGGGTTCGATACCCTGCGCCCGCTGTGGCGCCGCCTCGCGGAAGTGCTGATCTGATGGGAGATCATTGCTCGGAACGCCGGATAGAGATCGATGCGCCACCCGAAGTCGTGTGGGATTTCATCGCCGATTTCGAGGGGTGGGCAGAGTGGAACCCGCTTTACGTCAAGACCACTGGCCGCGCCGAACCGGGCGAGCGCATCCATTTTGCAGTGAAACTGGAAGGGCTCAAGCCCAGCAAGGGGAGTGCCACGGTCACGGCCGCCAAGGCCCCTGAACTGCTCGAATATACGATGAGCAACGCAGGCGGCCTTCTGAAAGTGCGCCGCTACATCGCTGTTGAAGAGATCTCTCCGACCCGCTGCGCGGTCGTCAACGGTGAAAGCATGAGCGGGCCGTTAGCTGCGCTGGTCTGCCGCGCGGTCGGGCACAAGGTCACCAAGGGCCTCGAAGGCATGAACAAGGTACTGCGCCAAATTGCCGAGCTGAAGTGGATGGGGCGGCCTGACGAGTTCTAGACAAAAGTCCAAGTTTAGCCGTTTGTGACACTTTTATTAAGATTTTCGCAATCCATTGCACATACTTCTCGAAGGTGCAGGGGATGGCGGCTTTGCTGCCATCACAGATGAGAGCCGCCGATGCTCAGGGAGCAGGCAAGACCGTCGGGGGGGCGGTTGCCAGGCTCAGGGCGGGTCGCGAATTAGGGTCGCGTTCGGCACCCCGCCTTCGTCGGCGGCTCTTTTTCTCCGGCATTGCCGCGCGTATCAGCCGCCCAGAGCGTGTTCCACGGCCGTAACAGGCCCGCCATTGGCCGGTCGGTCCGATAGCGCCCGTTCGATCCAGATTGCCGACATGGCCAGAACGGCGAGAGCCAGGCTTACTGCCAGGACATAGCGCACGATATGCGGTGTGCTGCCACCGCGTGCTTCGTCGCCGTCGAGATGAACCTCATCACCAATACGCTGCATTGTGCTTCTCCCGTTGTACGGGGGAGCGGCCTTCGGGCCACAATTTGCACCCCGCCTTAGGCTGGAACGTTTATCGAGAGCATTGGTTCCGCGGGGGCAGCCGTCAGCCGGAATGACGTGAGGCTGTCCCCAGAAGGTCCAGTGTACGTTGGTCGCGCGAACCATTGCAGAAACCGTCGAGCGCTTGCCCGAACTGGCTGCCGGCCGAGTCTGTCGCGGCCTCGAACAGTGTCATCGAACTGCGGAACTTGAGCGCGTCCACCATGCCCAGAATGGTTTCGGCGCTGCGCTTGCCGCACCAGTCGAGCATGGCATCGGTGCATTCGGTCAGCCGGGCACTGAGCAGGGAATGCGCGAGATAGGCCCGCGCTTCCTCCAGCCCCGTGATCGCGTAGAATCGCGCGGTGGGGCTGTGACCGAGTCCCGCGATCTGCGGGAATACGAACCACATCCAGTGGCTGTGCTTGGCCCCGCCCCGAAGTTCGTCGAGCGCCTGCGCATAGATATCGCGCTGGGCGACGACGAAACGTTCGAGGCCGGAACGGCCATTCATGTCAGTCGCGCAGGAGTTCGTTGATCCCGGTCTTCGACCGGGTCTGCGCGTCTACGGTCTTCACGATCACGGCGCAGTAGAGCGAGGGGCCGGGGGTGCCGTCGGGCAGCGGCTTGCCGGGCAGCGAGCCAGGTACGACCACCGCGTAGGGCGGGACGCGGCCGATGTGGACTTCGCCGGTGGCACGATCGACGATCTTGGTCGAGGCACCGATGAACACGCCCATCGACAGCACGGCACCTTCACCCACGACGACGCCTTCGGCGACTTCGGAACGGGCGCCGATGAAGCAGTTGTCCTCGATGATGACCGGGCCGGCCTGGAGCGGCTCCAGAACGCCGCCAATGCCGACGCCGCCGGAGATGTGCACGTTCTTGCCGATCTGCGCGCAGGAACCGACGGTCGCCCAGGTATCGACCATCGTGCCTTCGCCGACATAGGCGCCGAGGTTCACGAAGCTGGGCATCAGGACCACGCCCTTGGCGATATAGGCGCTGCGGCGCGCGACCGCGCCCGGTACCACGCGAATGCCGGCTTCGCGGAACGCTGCATCATCCCAGCCTGCGAACTTGAGCGGAACCTTGTCGAATGCAGGGGCACCGGCCGAGCCATATTCCATCACGCCGTTGTCGTTGAGGCGGAAGCTCAGCAGCACGGCCTTCTTGAGCCACTGGTTGACGACCCACTCGCCGTCCACCTTCTCGGCGACGCGGGCCTTGCCCGAATCGAGCAACCCGAGCGCCTCGTCGACGATCTTGCGCACGTCCTCGCTGGCGGGCGTTACGGTGTCGCGTGCATCAAACGCGGCTTCGATGGCGGATTCGAGTCCGGACATTGCTGAAAGTCCCCTAGTGTGAGTCAGTTTCGTGCGGGGCGCCTATCGCGGGAATGCGCCGGGGACAAGGGAAAGGGACGATTCAGCCGCCCGGCTGCATCAGTTCGCGCACGAATCCGATCAGTCCGGTCTGGCGGGCACGGCGAAGGCGCTCGGCTTCGAGGATCTTCTTCACCTTCTCGAAGCAGGCCTGAATGTCGTCGTTGACCACGACGTAATCATAGCCGTCCCAGTGGCTGATTTCGGAGCGGGCGCGGTCCATGCGTCCGGCGATCACATCTGCGCTGTCGGTACCGCGTCCGGTCAGGCGGCGGCGCAGTTCGTCGATGCTGGGCGGCAGCAGGAACACGCGTACGACGTCACGCTCCAGCTTCTGGTAGAGTTGCTGGGTGCCCTGCCAGTCGATGTCGAAGAGGTAGTCCTGACCTTCCTTGAGCCCGGCTTTCACCTGAGCCTTGGGTGTGCCGTAGCAGTTGCCGAACACTTCGGCCCATTCGAGGAACTCTTCGTCCGCGACCATCCGGTCGAACTCGGCGCGGCTGACGAAATGATAGTCCTTGCCGTCGATTTCGCCCGGCCGGGGCGGGCGGGTGGTACACGAAACCGAGATGCAGATGTCCGGATCGTGTTCCAGCAGCATGCGCGACACCGTCGTCTTGCCGGCGCCCGATGGCGAAGACAGGATGAACATCAGGCCGCGCCGGGTGAGCGTGCCGGTCGATGCTGGCGACGGGGCGGATGAAGGGGCGGACTTGGGCATGGCGTTTCCGATGGCGGGGGGCGCCGATCAAATCAACCCGCAGTGTTTTACGGCATGTGGGTAAAAGAAGCCTCCATCCGTGGCGGATGGCTTATTCCGGGTCACCGGAATGGGCCATGTCCTCCAAAGTGGCTTCCCCTTCGCGCCGGGCTTCCTGAGCTTTGGTGCGATCATAAAGAGTCTTGGCGAGAAGGGCTCCCCCCACAACGATAGCGCCAGGGACCGAGCGCAGGGCAACTTGGGCAAGCGCTCCATGCAACAGTGATTCGCCCATGGTGCGCCCCTTGAGGATCCGTGCAGCTTTGCTCGGGGCATATTTGCGGCCGAGCAGGGCCCGTTCGATCGCCTGCCGCGCGAGAGCCGTGCCGCCGCGCAGGGCAATGTCGGCTATGGCGAGATTGGTGGCGATGTTGGGGCTGGGGCCATGCAGGTCGCTCGGCGCGACCTGTGGCTTAGCCTTGCGGCGCGATGGCGTTTTTGCCTCGGCGTCCTCCGATGGGACCTCTGCCGGAGGCTGCTGGCCGTTCACTTCTTCTTGCCGAAATCCACAGAGACGACGTTTGATCCGTCTTCACTAGGCGTCACGCGCGCAGCCAGATCGCGGTCCGTCTCGTCGTTGCCTGCATGGCTGGACAATTCGTCCTCGTTGTCACCAATGGCTTGAAACTGCAGGCCAAAATCGACCGCAGGATCGACGAAAGCAGTGATCGCCGAGAACGGCACGTTGAGCTTCGCCGGGATCTGGTTGAAGCTCAGGCCAACGGAGAAACCCTGATCGGAGACGATCAGATCCCAGAACTTGTTCTGAAGGACGATCGTCATATCGTCAGGAAAACGGGCCTTCAACTCCGCCGGAATGTCCACTCCGGGGGCGTTCGTCTTGAAGGTGATGTAGAAGTGGTGGTTGCCGGGAAGAGTGCCGTTCGAGGCTTCTACTTGCCCGAGCACACGCCCAACGACGGCGCGCAGCGCTTCCTGCACGATTTCGTCATAGGGGATCAGACTGTCTGGCGGCGTATCGTTCATCGCGCCCTACGTGCGCATGGTTCATCCTACGGTCAAGCCGTTACAATAGCGAATTTAGGCCCTTTTGCCGGTTTTACCAAGGAAATCTCTATGGCGCAGTTAACCAGACCGCGTGGCGAAGGCTGATCGAGCGCAATTGATTCCCGCACGCACAGGTCTATAGGCGCAAGCCATGCGCACCGCTTCGATCACTCGCAAGACTCATGAGACCGATATCGCCGTTGAAGTGAATCTCGACGGAACCGGGATTTATGATGTTTCGACCGGCATCGGATTTCTCGATCACATGATCGAGCAGTTCTCGCGCCATTCACTGATCGACATTACCTGCAAGATTGCGGGGGACCTGCACGTCGATCAACACCACACGACCGAGGACAGCGCTATCGCGATTGGCCAGGCTATCAGCCAGGCCCTGGGCGACAAGGCAGGGATCGGCCGCTATGGCGAAGCGCACTCGCCGATGGACGAGGCGCTATCGCGCGTGGTGCTCGATATCTCGGGGCGGCCCTATTTCGTGTGGAAGGCGGCCTTCACGCAGGAAAAGCTGGGCGAGTTCGACACCGAGCTGGTCGAGCACTGGTTTCACTCGATTTCGCAGGCGGTGGGCATCACCCTGCACATCGAGCAGCTTTACGGCACCAATAATCACCACATCTGCGAAGGCATCTTCAAGGGCTTCGCCCGCGCGATGCGCGCGGCGGTGGAACTGGATTCGCGCAAGGGCGGAGCTATCCCGTCGACCAAGGGCCAACTCGGAGGCTGACAGGCGATGGCGGAAGTCCTGGCCCTGATCGACTATGGCGCGGGCAACCTGCATTCGGTGGCCAATGCGCTGAAGGCGGCTGGCGCGCCGAACGTGGCGGTGACCGCCGATCCCGACGTGGTGCGCGCGGCGGACCGGATCGTTTTGCCTGGTGTTGGTGCCTTCAAGGCCTGCGCAAAGGGGCTTTGGGGCATTCCCGGCATGGTCGAGGCGATGACGGAGCGCGTCCATGTCGGCGGTGCGCCGTTCCTGGGCATTTGCGTGGGTATGCAGCTTCTGGCGACACGCGGGCTGGAATATGGCGTGACCAAAGGGCTCGACTGGATTGCGGGCGATGTCGCGCTGATCGAGCGCACTGATCTGGCGATCAAGATCCCGCACATGGGCTGGAACGACGTCGCGCTGGGCATCCACGATCCGGCCACTGGACTGATCGAGCCCGGCGAGGCCTATTTCCTGCACTCCTACCACTTCGCGCCCGCGGATGGCCGGACTGTCGCCGCGATGACCGATCACGGCGGCGGGCTGGTCGCGGCCGTGGCGAAGGACAATGTCGTGGGCGTTCAGTTCCACCCGGAAAAGAGCCAGGCCTATGGCCTGTCGCTGCTTTCCCGTTTCCTCGAATGGAAGCCTTGAACACATGATCGTATTTCCCGCCATCGACCTCAAGCAGGGGCAGGTCGTGCGCCTGGCCGAAGGCGATATGGCGCGTGCCACTGTCTATGGCGATAATCCGGCAGCGCAGGCCATGCTGTTCGCCGATGCGGGTTCGCAGTTCCTGCACGTCGTCGATCTCGACGGGTCATTCGCGGGCCGGGCCGAGAACCGTGAGGCCGTGGAGGCTATTCTGGAGGTCTTCTCCGGCCATGTGCAGCTCGGCGGCGGTATCCGCACGCGCGAAGCCGTGGCGGGCTGGTTCGACATTGGTGTGTCGCGCGTCGTCATGGGCTCGGCTGCGCTGAAGGATCCCGAGTTCGTCAAGGACATGGCGAAGGAATTTCCGGGCGGTATCGTCGTGGCCGTGGACGCGAAGGACGGCATGGTCGCGACCGAGGGGTGGGCTGACGTTTCGGACGTCGAAGTGGTCGATCTGGCGCGCCGGTTCGAGGACGCGGGCGTTGCCAGTCTGCTGTTTACCGACATCGGCCGCGACGGCCTGCTCAAGGGCGTCAACATTGATGCAACGGTGGACCTTGCGCGCCGTGTGGACATTCCGGTGATCGCCTCGGGTGGCGTGAAGGGGCTTGATGATATCCGCCTGCTGGCGCTTCACGCAAAGGATGGCATCGAAGGTGTGATCACGGGCCGTGCGCTGTATGAAGGCAAGCTGGACCTCTCCACCGCGATAGCGATGGCCGAGAAGGACTGAGATCATGACTGTCCGCGTCCGCGTCATTCCCTGTCTCGACGTTGCCAATGGCCGGGTGGTCAAGGGTGTCAATTTCGTCGATCTGAAGGATGCGGGCGATCCGGTCGAGCAGGCCCGCGCTTACGATGCAGCCGGTGCGGATGAACTGTGCTTTCTCGACATCACCGCTAGTCATGAGGCGCGCGGGACCTTGCTCGGCATTGTCCAGCGCACCGCAGAGGTCTGCTTCATGCCGCTGACTGTCGGCGGCGGGGTGCGCACGGCCGAGGATGCGCGTGCATTGTTGCTGGCCGGGGCGGACAAGGTCGCGGTCAATTCCGCCGCCGTCTCGCGTCCCGAAGTGGTTGCGGACATAGCCGAAAAGTTCGGCTCGCAGTGCATTGTCGCTTCGGTCGATGCGCGGCGCACGGCGCCTGGGCGGTGGGAAATCTTCACCCATGGCGGCCGAAAACCGACCGGCATCGACGCGTTGGAGCACGCCGTGACGCTGGCGGAATTGGGTGCGGGTGAACTGCTGGTCACGTCCATGGACGGAGATGGCACGCAGAATGGCTACGATCTCGAACTGACGCGCGCGATCGCCGATGCCGTTTCTGTGCCGGTGATCGCCTCGGGCGGTGTCGGGACGCTCGATCATCTGGTCGCAGGTGTGACAATGGGGCATGCCAGCGCGGTGCTTGCGGCGTCTATTTTCCATTTCGGCAAGCATTCGATCGCAGAGGCGCATGCGGCCCTGCGCGCGGCCGGACTGCCGGCCCGGGGGTGAGCGTCGGCAAGGCTCCGGCTGCAATGATCCTTGCCGCCTTTGCTCCGTAGCGGGACAGTGCCGTAACCGACCTTGCTGCAATGCACTGTCCGGCGGATGGGGGCGGGCAAGCCGTCAACGACTCATCGGAATCCCAGTGATATTCTTCAGGTATTTCCCGGCCGCGCTCCCGGCGCTTCTGACGGCCGCTCCGGCCGGTGCATCGGCTGGTACGCCGCTTCCAGAGCCCAGCGGCTTGTTTCTGCTCGGGTTGGGCGTGGCCGGTGTGATCGTTGGCCGCCAGCTTTCGTCGAGGAAGAACAGCGACTGACACCTGACGGCTTGACCGCGCGCGGCCTGCGCCGCATGGCAGGCGCATCATGAGCAGTCCCGATACTCTCGCCCGCCTAGAAGCCACGATTGCTGCCCGCCGGGCCGCCGATCCCGAATCGAGCTACGTGGCGAAGCTCAATGCCAAAGGCCCCCGCAAGATCGCGCAGAAGGTGGGGGAAGAGGCCACCGAGACCGTGATTGCGGCTCTCACGCAGGATCACGAGGCTCTCGTTGGCGAGGCGGCGGATCTGATCTTCCATCTCATGGTTCTGCTCAATGCAAAGGACGTTCCATTGGCGGACGTCCTGGCGGAACTTGACCGCCGCGAAGGTGTCTCGGGCATTGCCGAGAAAGCCTCCCGCCCGAAGGACTGACCCCGGAGAGACCGATGCCCATCGATCCCAAGCTGCCCTACGATGAGAACAACATCTTTGCGAAGATCCTGCGCGGTGAACTGCCTTGCAACAAGATCTATGAAGACGATCATGCGCTGGCCTTTCACGACATTCGTCCGCAGGCGCCCGTTCATGTCCTCGTGATTCCCAAGGGCGCCTATGTTTCCTGGGATGATTTTACGGCCAAGGCGCCCGACGGCGAGATCGCGGCTTTCATGCGCGCGGTGGGCAATGTGACCCGCCAGCTGGAACTCGATGGGCCCGGTTACCGCCTGATGGTCAACATGGGCGGGGCGGGGCATCAGGAAGTGCCGCACCTGCATGTGCACATCTTCGGCGGGCGCCAGTTCTTCCAGATGATCGCCGACTGAGCGTCCGCGAAACACCTTTCAACGGAAAAATCGCCGGGAAAACGCGCCAAGGCCGTTCGAGCGGGCCGCGGCGGCTTTGCAGCGCAGCGTAGCCTCGCTACACACCCCGCGAATGACGGCTGTTCCCCAACCCAGTTGCGGCGTGATCGATGGCGGCACGCACCGCTTCGCCTTGCGGGTGTTCTATGAGGATACCGATGCAGGCGGGGTGGTCTACCACGCCAACTATCTGCGCTGGTTCGAGCGCGCACGCTCTGATCTCGTCGAATTGCTCGGGATCGATCAGCGCGCCGCGCTGGAGGCAGGAGAGGGGCTCTACACCGTTGCCGAAGTGACGATCCGCTACCTTTCGCCTGCCCGGCTGGGGGACACGGTGCAGGTCGAGACCGTTGCCGAACAGGTGGGCCGGGTCAGTTGTACGCTCAGGCAGACGGCGCTGCGCGGTGATGTCAGGCTGGCCGAGGCGATTGTAAAGGTCGGGTTCATCGGCCCTGACGGACGACCGCGACGGCAGCCCGCCGCCTGGCAGGACGCCTTCGCTTCGCTTTTGAACACATGTTCCGAACCCCGCCCGGAAGGACAGGAATGACTCTCGATATGCTCGCTTCCACCCTGAGTTTCGCCGGCGTGCCTGGCAGGCTCAACCCGGTCAAGCTGTTCCTTGATGCCGACATCGTGGTGCAGGCGATCATGGTCGGGCTGATCCTCGCAAGCATCTGGGTCTGGACAATCATCATCACTTTCATGCTGCGCATAGGCAGTGTCTCGCGTCGTTGCGATGCCTACGAGGACGGCTTCTGGGAGGCCGAAAACTTCGAAACCTACCAGAAGGACAGACGCCGGGGTGATGTGCCGATGGGCAAGATCGCCGGTGCCGGTCTCGCCGAGTGGCGGCGCAACGCGACGATGCGCGGTGTCGATCACGAAGGCGCGCGCCAGCGTATCGCCATGGCCATGAACTCGTCGGTGGGTGAGGAAGCGGACCGGCTGGCCACCCGTCTCAACTTTCTGGCGACAGTCGGTTCGGTGGCGCCCTTCGTTGGCCTCTTCGGCACCGTCTGGGGCATCATGAACAGCTTTTTCCAGATCGGGCAGCAGCAGAATTCCTCGCTGGCGGTGGTGGCTCCGGGTATTTCCGAAGCGTTGTTCGCCACGGCTATCGGCCTGTTCGCCGCCATTCCCGCGGTGATTGCCTACAACCGCTTTTCGCACCGGGTAAACATGTTCGAGTCGCGGTTGCAGCGCTTTTCCGACAAGTTGCACGCTTCGTTGACCCGCCAGCTGGAGTCGCGTTGATGGCCATGGGCCTTCATTCGCGAGGCCGTGGCAAGCGCGGCGGACGCAGCCGGGCGCCGATGGCGGAAATCAACGTGACGCCGCTGGTTGACGTGATGCTGGTGCTGCTGATCATCTTCATGGTCACGGCGCCGCTGCTCAAGGCTGCTGTGCCCATCGAACTGCCGGAAACGCGGGCGAAGGCCATGAGCGAAGAAGCCGATCAGGTCACCATCACGATCCGCCGTGACGGGACGATTTTCTTCGAGGCTTCTGAACTAGCTCCCGGCGAGCTGCTCGAGCGCCTGGCTGCGGTCCCTCGCGGTGCCGATGGCAAGCTGCCCCTGGTGACGCTGCGCGCGGACAAGGCGCTCGATTACGGCCGGGTGATGGACGTGATGGGTGAGCTCAACCGGGCCGGATTTACCTCGATCTCGCTGGTGACGGACGTCAGCGGCGGTTCAGGCAGCTGAGGTAGGCTGCGGGAGATGGCCTCCACAGGATTGCACAAGGAAGAGGGCATCGGCCTCGCCGTCGCGATCGCGCTTCACGCGGCCGCGCTGGCAGCGTTGATGATCCGTCCGCCGATGCACGACATCGTCAAGCCGCCTGCGCGCATCGAAGTGACGATCAGCAATATCTACGGCAAGACGTCGATGTCGCCCGATCCGTTCAGTAAGGCTGCGCCGGACCGCGGGCCGGAACTGGGCGAACCGGCGCCTCCAGCCCCGCCTGAACCGGTTGCTGTGGCATCGCCGGACCCCGCGCCGCGTGCCGTCGAGGCTCCTCAGCCGAAACCGGTCCCCAGGCCCGCTCCGAAACCGGTAACGAAGGTGGCGGAGAAGCCCAGGCCGACCGCCAAGCCGAAGGCACCGCCGAAGAAGGCACCGACGCGCAAGTCCAGCGCGATTGACAATATCATCGCACGCCCGAGCCAAGCCAGTTCACCCTCTGCGAGCGTTGGCACCAGGACGCCGAAAAAGGCCGGCGCCAGTTCGTTCGCACAGGCGTTCAGCGACGGCGTGCCCGGCGCTGCGTCCGAATCCGGAAAGGGGATGCCTGCCGCCGAATTTGGTCCCAAGCAGGTGTCCGCACTGGGAGCGGCCATCAATCGCCAGTTGAAGCCCTATTGGCAGGCGCCGCAGGGCGCGGATGCCGAACTGCTTGTCACGCGCGTGCGTTTCAGGCTCAATCCCGACGGCAGCCTGTCCGGCGAGCCGCAGGTTCTCGGTACGACTGGGCAGACGGCTGCGAACAGTGCGCAGGTGCAGCGGCATCAGGAACAGGCCGTTCGGGCGGTCAAACTGGCAGCACCTTTCGATCTGCCCAGGGATTTCTATGATCACTGGAAGGTCGTGACGACCAACTTTGACAGAAGGCTCTCGCAATGAAGACATTCCATCACCTTGCGGCCGGATTGTTGCTGGCCGTGTCGAGTGCCGCGCTGGCGCAGAATGCCGGGCCGGCTCCTGAGCCAGTGCCAACGGCCTCTGAGGGCCTTGAAGTTACTGTTTCTGACGACAGCGAATGGCAGGATCTGGGCATTGCCATCACGGTCTTCGCTACCGATGCCGATGTTCCTACCCGTACCAATGCGGGCTCGACCACCGCGCTGGGGCGTGCGCTGTCGAGCGTGGTCGCGGCGGATCTCAAGGACAATGGCTTGTTCAAGCCGTCCGGCCCGGCGGGACTGCCGCAGCCGTCAATGAACGAGATACAGGCGCCCAACTACCCGATCTGGTCGATGCGCAGCACCGACATGCTGGTGCAGGGCTATGTGCATGCCAATCCGGACGGCAACCTCACTGTGGGCTGTTATCTCTATGACGTGGCACTGAAGCAGCAGCTGGCCAAGGCGGGGTGGAAGGTCGGCCCGGCGGACTGGCGTCGCGCCGCGCACAAGTGCGCCGACATGGTCTATTCGCGCCTTTCGGGTGAAAGCCCCTTCTTCGATTCCCGAATCGCCTACATCGCCGAGACCGGCCCGAAGAGCCATCGCATGAAGCGGCTGGCGGTGATGGATTCAGACGGCGCCAACATGCGCTATCTGACCAGCGGGCAGGCCACGGCGCTGACCCCGCGCTATTCGCCGGACTACAGCAAGATCATGTACCTGTCGTACCTGAATGGCGAACCCAGCATCTACATCTACGACCTGAAGACCGATACCCAGCGGTTGCTGGTGCGGACCAGCAACCCCACGATGGCGCCGCGCTGGTCGCCCGACGGCAAGTGGGTGCTCTATTCGATGGCGATCGCGGGTAACACCGACATCTACAAGATCCCCAGCAGCGGCGGCCAGACGGTCAAGCTGACCGACAGCCCGGGCATCGACATCGGTGGCAGTTTCTCTCCCGATGGCAGCCGCATCGTGTTCGAGAGCGACCGTTCGGGCAGCCAGCAGGTCTATGTGATGAACGTGGACGGTACCGGACAGCGCCGCATCAGCTTCTTTGGCGGCCGCTCGGCAACGCCGGAATGGAGCCCGCGCGGCGATCAGATTGCCTTCACGCATATCGCCGGCAATCTGCGCGTCGCGGTGATGACGCCGGACGGGCGCGGCATGCGCTATCTCACCAATTCCTGGCAGGACGAGGCGCCGACCTGGTCGCCGAACGGGCGTATCGTGCAGTTCTTCCGTACCGAGAGGAACTCCGGCGTGACCTCGATCTGGCAAGTTGATCTGACGGGGCGCAACGAGCGCAAGCTGCCCACGCCAGTGGGGGCTTCCGACCCCGCATGGGGACCGATCCGGCCCTGACCGAATTCTCGAGACGTACCCGTCGTTCCGATTGACACGGTCGACGATTGAACGGAACTTCAGCCCTTGCCGGCCATTGTTCAAGGTCGTGCACCATAGGAGATTGCCCCATGCCTTCTTCCCTCACGATGTCCCGATACACCAAGAGTGGCGCGACAATGCTCCTTCTGGCAGGGGCGCTTGCAGTGTCCGCCTGCAAGACCACGGCCCCCAAGGAACTGCCGCCCGAACCCGGCCCGGCAACCACGACGACCACGCCCAGCCAGCCGATTGGCCCTGTTCCGGGCAGCCAGGCCGATTTCGTGGCGAAGATGATGGGAGCGGACACCATCTATTTCGACACCGACAAATATGACATCGACTCGATGGATCAGGCCGCACTGACCCGGCAGGCGCAGTGGCTGATGCAGTATCCGGGCAAGCGTGCCTCGATCGAAGGCCATT
>NZ_JALHLE010000022.1 GCF_022832385.1 Novosphingobium album (ex Hu et al. 2023) | reverse complement strand
ATCTATTTCGACACCGACAAATATGACATCGACTCGATGGATCAGGCCGCACTGACCCGGCAGGCGCAGTGGCTGATGCAGTATCCGGGCAAGCGTGCCTCGATCGAAGGCCATTGCGACGAGCGCGGCACCCGCGAATACAACCTTGCCCTTGGTGAACGCCGTGCCAATGCCGCGAAGAACTACCTTGTGAGCCTTGGCGTCGATGCCTCACGGCTCTCGACGATCAGCTACGGCAAGGAACGCCCGGTTGCGCTGGGTTCCAATGAGGAAGCCTGGGCGCAGAACCGCCGTGCGGTGACGATCACCGTCGATTGATCCGGATGGGGCGTTCGTTGCAGGATAATCTGCTGCGGACGCCTCCCGAAACGGGTTCCGGGGTTGCATCGGTTTCGATTCGCAGCTTATCGCGCTTCGAATGAGCCGCGCACGCCGATCCAACGACTGGGGTTTTCCGCGCTGGCGCGGCTATGGCAGCTCGCGCGAGGCGGCGCAGGTGCGTCTGTGTGATCGGCACGGTTGCAACGAACCTGGCGATTGCCCTGCCCCCAAAAGTCCCAACAGCCCTGATCGCTGGTACTTCTGCCAGAAGCATGCGGCCGAATATAACGCGGGCTGGGATTACTTCGCCGGGCTCGACAAGGAAGCCGCGGCCGAGCGCGAGGCGCAGGAGCGCGCCGAGACATCGGGATACAAGGAGTCTGCGCATTACGGCTGGGCGGGGTCCGGCGACGGCACGCGCAGCCGCGATGAATTGCGTGCGCTGGAGGCACTGGGGCTGGAGCCCGATGCGGACTTCGATGCCGTGCGTAAGGCCTGGCGCACCAGGGCCAAGGAAGTCCACCCGGACGTGCGGCCGAACGATGCCGAAGCGGCAAAGGCTTTCCAGACTTACCAGCTTGCCTACGAAGTTCTGCGCGCAGCAGAAGAACGGCGGGAGTGGAAGGGGTAGGTTCTGGCCACCAAGCGGAGAATCCACACGCCTGAAAAAACAAAGGGCGCTCCGCAAGGAGCGCCCTTTGTTTTTTCAGGGGACGTGCCCGGCAGCCTTATTTCGGTGCCAGCACCATCAGCATCTGACGGCCTTCCATGCGCGGATAGGCTTCGATCTTGGCGATCTCTGCCACGTCTTCCTGCACGCGGCGCAGCAGGTTCATGCCGAGCTGTTGGTGCGAAAGTTCACGGCCGCGGAAGCGCAGGGTGACTTTCACCTTGTCTCCGTCGCCGATGAAGCGGACGACGTTGCGCATCTTCGTGTCGTAGTCATGATCGTCGATGTTCGGACGCATCTTGATCTCTTTGATCTCCTGCGTCTTTTGGGTCTTGCGCGCGGCATTGGCCTTCTTCTGGGCCTCATACCGGTACTTGCCGACATCAAGGAACTTGCACACCGGCGGATCCGCGTTGGGCGACACTTCGACCAGATCGAGACCGACATCAGCCGCCTGTTCGATTGCTTCGCGAGTATACATGACGCCGAGATTTTCACCGTTCTCGTCGATGACGCGAACCTTGTCGGACTGGATCATGTTATTGTAGCGCGGTCCACTCTTGACCGGGGGCGTCATCATACGCCGGGGTGGGGGTGCTATAAGGGTTCTCCTGAATCGTTACCGTTACATTGTGCAGATTCGCGGCTCATTAATGCGAATCGCGCGGACGCGCAAAGCGGGAATTCGCGCAAGTCTGTTAAGAAAGTGCGTTTCGGTCTGCCCTCGCCCGTAAACTAATATACCGGGTCACGCTGATTTTCGCCAGAGGGGATAGCAAACCAGCCTTTCCCGCGCGGGCACAAGGGCTTCGATTGCGTCGGAAGGCTGCAGGGCCGAGAGGATCGCGGGATCGGCAGCGTTCATCCCGCCGGTCAGGCTTCCGTAGGCGGGAAGGATCAGCCGGTCGCCGCTTTTGACCACGCAGGGCCGGGCAATGCGCCGTCCGCGGGCTTCGACGATAAGGCGCGGGTGGAAGTGGCCGGAAAGCTCGGCTTCTGTCGTTCCGGGCCGGGCTATGTGACGCAAGGCAATGCCGCCGATAGCCAGTTCTTCGACGCAGGTTCCTCCGGCACCGTTGCCGAGGTCCGGATCGTGGTTGCCGGTGATCCACACCCAGTCGAGCGCGCGGGTGAGCGCAGCCAGCATCCCGGCCGCGTGCGGTTCCATGCGCTCGGGGCCCATGCTGTCGTGGAAGTTGTCTCCCAGCGCGAAGACCCGGCGTGCACCCGTGCGCCTTACTGCCAGAGCCAGCCTCTCCAACGTTTCTCGGCTGTCATAGGGGGGCAGCATCTGGCCCTTGTGTGCAAAGAAGCTGCCCTTTTCGAGATGCAGGTCGGCCACCAGCAGCGCCTGCTCGCGCGGCCAGTATAGAGCGCTCGCCCGCCCCGGTTCGGCGGTGACGAGGTGCATTTCCTGATCGTGGAACAAAAAGGGAACCATGGCTTTCCCTTGCCGCAGGCCATTCGATTTGGCAAGCGCGCATCATGACTGACTGGACCCCTTACACCGCCCGCGCCAGCGAATGGTTCCAAACCCTGCGTGACCGGATCTGTGCTGAATTCGAAGCCATCGAGCGCGAGGCCGGCTCCGATGCCGCCTTCGAATACACGCCGTGGAAACGTGCGGCCGTCGAGGGCGGGGAAGGCGAGACCGGCGGCGGCACGCGGGGCCTGATCAAGGGCAAGGTCTTCGAGAAGGCCGGCGTCAACATTTCGACCGTGTCTGGCGGACTGGCAAAGGACTTTGCCGGCACTATCAACGGCGCGTCGGCCGAGCAGAATGCCTTTTCGGCGACCGGCATCAGTCTGGTGGCGCACATGGCCAATCCGCATGTGCCCGCGGTCCACATGAACACCCGATTCCTGACTACGACCAAGGCATGGTTCGGTGGCGGCGCCGATCTCAATCCGCCATTGCCCTATGACGAGGACACTGCCGAATTCCATGCGGAGTTCAAGGCTGCCTGTGATGCCCATGGCGCTGATTACTACGAACGCTTCAAGGCCTGGGCCGATGAGTATTTCTACATCCCGCACCGCAAGGTCCATCGCGGTGTCGGCGGCATCTTCTACGATCACCTCGAATGTGCCGACGAGCCTGCATGGGAAGCCAACTTCGCTTTCACCAAGGCGGTGGGGGAGGCGTTCCTGGCCGTGTTTCCCCGGATCGTTCGGCGCCGTATGGGCATGGCGTTCACGCCTGCAGACAAGGCGCAGCAGTTGGAATGGCGCGGCCGTTACGCGGAGTTCAACCTTGTTTATGATCGCGGCACGCTGTTCGGTCTGAAGACCGGCGGCAACATCGACGCCATCCTCATGAGCCTTCCTCCGGAAGCGACCTGGAGCTGAATTCCCCGGGACGATCCCGGGATGAAGCAGGGTAAGACCTGATGGAGAGCCCGGGGACAATTTTGCAGAATGTGCCAGTCTTCCATGGTCGGGAGCTGGCCAGATGCGTATTCATTCTTTTCAAGTGTTTCTGTCGGCAAATGCCCTTGTTCTGACAACGGCGCTGCTCAGCCGGGCGTGGGCGCAGGACCCGGTGGCCTTGCCTGAAGATGCCGATGCTCGCGACCGCGCGGTGTCCATTTGCATGGCCGAGGCCAAGGCGCGGGGCGCGAAGATGGGTGTTGTCGATGTGGCCATGCGCAAGGTCGAGGACACCGACAAGAAGAGCGATGGCCGCGCCTCGATGCGTGCCGAGATCGATGTCGTGATAAAGGACAAGGACGGCAATCTGAAAACCAAAAGGAAGACCATCCGCTGCGATACCCGCAACGGCGTGGTGACGGGATTCCGGTACGATTAGACTGGCAGTGGCAGGGTGGTCTCGCGCTGGCGCTGAACATGCTTTGGGCGTGTGTGCCGGAATCGAAGGCCGATGGCTGCAATTTAACTTTTGACGCCCCCGGCGGAGTGGCTAGGCTCCTGAAAAATTGCCATTGTTCGGGGGTGCCATGCGATCCGGCCATTTTTCGTGCCTGCTTGCTGTTTCTGTATTGCTTGCCGGGTGTGGAGGGGGCGGTTCGTCGTCCGGTTCCACCGCTACGGCGGCTACGCCGACGCCCACTCCGACGCCTACACCGGCATCGACGGCCTGCTCGCTCTCTTCCCGGCAGCAGTGGGCACTTGGGCAATTGCAGGAATGGTACCTGTTTCCTGACCTGCTGGACGCTTCGGTCGATCCGGCCGGTTACTCGACGGTCAGCGATTACATCGACGCCCTTGTCGCACCGGCGCGAGCCCAATCGAAGGACCGCTATTTTACCTATCTCACATCCATCTCGGAGGAGAACGCCTACTACCAGCAGGGGGCGACAGCCGGCTTCGGGGTGCGGCTGGGTTTCGACTACAGCAGCAACCGCCTGTTCGTCGTCGAGGCCTATGAAGGCACGCCGGGCCTCACGGCAGGGCTGGACCGGGGAACCGAGATCATCGCGATCGGTACTTCGTCGTCGAACCTCCAGTCGATCCAGACGCTGATGCAGAATGGCGGCACGCAGGCGATCAGCGACGCGCTGGGGCCGTCCACGGTGGGCACCACGCGTGTGCTGCAGCTGCGCCAGCTGGACAGTTCGGTTTCGACAGTCAGTGTCACCAAGCAGGACTACACCCTGCTGCCGGTGTCTTCGCGCTATGGTGCCAAGGTGATCGACGATAACGGCCGCAAGGTTGGCTACATCAACTTGCGCACCTTCGTCGATACCGCGGATCCGGCGTTGCGTAGCGCGTTTGCCGATTTCAAGGCGCAGGGGGTGACTGATGTCGTGGTCGACTTGCGCTACAACGGCGGCGGCCTGATATCGATTTCGGAGCTGTTCTCGGACCTGCTCAACGCCCAGCGTACCGGGGAGGTCCAGAGCTACACCACGTTCCGCGATTCGAAATCGAGCAACAACGAGACCAACTACTTTTCCAGCCAGCCAGAGGCGATCGCGGCCACCCGCATAGCCTTCATCGGTACCGGCAGCACCGCATCGGCCAGCGAACTGCTGATCAATGCGCAGAAGCCTTATCTCGGTTCCAGTGCCGCGCTGATCGGCAGCAACACGTATGGCAAGCCGGTGGGTCAAGTCGGGCTCGATAATGCGCCCTGCGACGACCGCCTGCGCGCCGTCGCCCTCAAGGTTGAAAACGCCAACCACGAGGGCGACTACTATACGGGCCTTGCCAGCGTGCTGCCGGTAACATGCCAGGCAGCCGACAATATCTCATACCAGTTGGGCGATCCGCAGGAGCCGTCGATCAAGGCTGCGCTCGACTTCCTCGACGGACGCAGCTGCACGGCCATTGCATCGACCGGACTGGCCCAGCAGGGCGTTGGGCGCCGCTTGTTGCAGGCAGCGAAGCCCACGGCCATCCAGCGCGAATTGCCGGGCGTCTACTGACGACCTGAGGCGGGCCGGTCAGGCGTTGACGTTTGACCGGCTCTTCATCAGCGGCTGAATGCGGGTGCCGAAATTCTCGACGCCTTCGATGAAGTCGTCGAACGTCAGCAGCACGCCGCCCGTGTTCGGCACTTCGGCCATTTCATCGAGCATCCGGGCGACGGTCTCGTAGCTTCCGACCAGCGTGCCCATGTTGATGTTTACCGCGCCTTCGGGTGCGGCGAGTTGGCGGACATTGGTATCGGTATTGACGGTATCCTTGGCACCCTGATCGGCCAGCCAGGCGATAGCGCCCAGATCAACACCGTCGTTGTAGAGCTGCCATTTGGCCATGGCTTCCTCGTCGGTCTTGGCGGCGATGATCATGACAAGGACAAAGACTTTCACGTCACGCCCGGTTTCCGCCGTAAACTTGGCGAGCCGTTCGTTGTTGGACGCGAAGGCCGTAGGCGTATTGACTCCGACACCGAGGCAGAAGGCATAGTCCGCCCACTTGGCCGAAAAGCCGAGCCCGGCGTCCGACGATCCCGCGCAGATGATCTTCATGTCGCCCTGCGGCTGGGGCCGGACGAGGCAATCGTCCATCTGGTAGTACTGACCCTTGAAGTCACTGCGGCCGGTCTCCCACAGTTCGCGCAGGATCTGGGCATATTCGTCCAGCATCTTGTAGCGGTTGCGGAAGTGCTCGTCCCCCGGCCAGAGCCCCATCTGCGTGTATTCGGGCGGTTGCCATCCGGTGATCAGGTTGAGGCCGAAGCGGCCGTGACTGATGCTGTCGATCGTGTTGCACATCCGCGCGGCGAATGCAGGCGGTATGATCAGCGTGGGGCAGGTGGCGAAGATCTTGATCTTCTCGGTCACCGCCGCGAGGCCCGACATCAGCGTGAAGCTTTCCAGCCCGTATTCCCAGAACTCGCTCTTGCCGCCGAAGCCGCGCAGCTTGATCATCGAGAGCAGGAAATCGAGCCCGTGCTTCTCGGCGCGCAGGGCGATCTCCTTGTTGAGATCGAATGTCGGCATGTATTGCGGCGAGGTGGTGCTGATCAGCCAGCCATTGTTGTTGATGGGGACGAAAACGCCGACTTGCATGACTTAGCTCCTGAGGAATTCGATCACGATGTGATTGAAGCGTTCCGGGTCGGTGACATTACAGGCGTGCCCGCCCCACTTGAAGGTTTCGATCCGGGCACGCGGAAACGATGCCGCCAGTTCCTGTGATGATGCGAACGGGACCAGAAAGTCATCACGCGTGGCTATAGCCAGAAGCGGTGGCAGTTTTGCGATCGCGGAATGATGCGGAGCGTAGGCCTGCACGGCAGCGATGCGCTTCTCCATTGTCGCCGTACCGGGGAAGGCTGCCAGATGGTGCGGCAGTTCAGCGGTGAGTTGTCCATCGTGGCTGGCGATCCAGTCCGGCGGAAACAGGAACAAGGGCTGGGCCTGCAGAAAGGCCTCCGGCCCGGCCGAGCGCAGAAGCGCCAGCCGCATTTCGAAGCAGCGGCGCGTATGCGGGGAAAGCGTGCGCCAGGCGTTGATTGCGACGAGACGGTCAATGCGGCCGGACAAGAGCGCGGCTTCGATTCCGATCATGCCGCCCAGTGCATGGCCGACAAGGCTGGCGCGTGCGATTTCCAGGTCGTCCATCAGTGCCAGCACGTCAGTGGTCATGTCAGTCACGGCCGTGCCGGCGGGCAGGGCGCGATCGCTGCGCCCGGTGCCGCGATGGTCATAGGCGATTACGCGATACCGTTCGGCCAGTGCCGGGATATTTGGAGCCCAATATGCGGCTGAACCGCCCAGTCCGCTCGAGAGGATCAGCGGAGGGGCGTCCGGCGGGCCGTGCATTTCATAATAGAGCCCGGCGGCCTCAGCCAAGGTGTGCGACCGAAGCGATTTCGACGAGGCAGTCCGGCTTCACCAGATCGCACTTGATGCAATAGCGCGCGGGTTTGTCGCCCGGGAAGTATTCGGCATAGACGGCATTGAAGGCGGCATAATCGGCCATGTCCTTCAGGAAGATGTGGTTCATCGCCACATCTGCCATGGTGCCGCCCGCGGCCTCGACGGTTGTCTTGATCGCTTCCAGCACATGACGCGTCTGCGCTGCGGCATCTCCGGGATAGAGCACCGTGCCGCCTTCGCCCAGTGCGAGCATGCCCGAGACGTAGACGGTGCCGCCTACCTTCGTCCCGGCCGAGTATGGCGCGATCGGCGCGGGGAACTCGGGCGGATTGATTGGTTCGAAGGGCATGGTCACTCCTTGGGAGGAAGCTGGCTCACGGTTGTGCGGAAATCCGCAACTGTGCTGACCCAGCCGAAGAACTTCTCGACGTTGTAGACCGTGGCCTGCTGGATGAAGTCGGGCCCGAGGTGATGCGTCGCATCCTCCAGCAGCACCCCGAAATATTCGAGGTGGAACCCGTCGCGCAGGGTGGATTCGACGCAGACATTGGTGGCGATGCCGGTGAACACCAGCGTGCGGATGCCACGGGCGCGCAGCACACTGTCGAGTTGCGAGTTGAAGAAAGCGGAATAGCGCGGTTTGTGTACGCGCAGATCGCCTTCCTTGGGGGCGAGGGCCTCGATCAGCTCATAGTCCCAGCCGCCGCGTGCCAGGAACCGTCCAGCCAGTTCGGGACGCTTGCGCATGGTTTTGAGCGCATTGGACTTGTGCCAGTTGGGGGATAGCGGCGTCCCCGCTTCGGTATAATCGGCGTCCCAGCCGTTCTGCAGGAAGATCACTGGCATTCCCGCCATGCGTGCGGTGTCCAGCACTTCGGTGATCTTGCCGATCACGCTTGCCGCCGGGCCGACATCGAAACCCGCTTCATCCACATAGCCGCCCTTGCTGGCATAGGCGTTCTGCATATCGACCACGATCACGGCCGTCGCTCCGGGATCGAGACGGATCGGCTCGGGGCGTGCGGGGAGAATGACTGAGGGGCCTGCGCTTGCGGGCGTGGGATCGACGAAAGGTTCGCTCACCCACCCACTATTGGGCAGGCGCGGCGATTGATCAAGCTGTCGAAAATTGTGAACGAAGTGTTCCGTTTTATGAGCATTACGCGGGGTTTGCGTGAGCAGCTCATCGTGTACTTCTAAAAGTCAACGACGCGAAGCCTTCCCGGTCTGGAATGGTCTCGCCTCAGCAGAACCGCAGGCGGGGTGCGGTCTGCTGCGGTGCCGGCGCCCGCAGCCGCTCATCGATCAGCCAGTGAATGACTTCGCCCGCGCTGCGGGCATGGCGGCGCTGGTTGGTCAGTCCGATGCGGCGCAGATCGAGAGTGTCGAAGAGCTCGGCGCCAAATTCCTCGCCCTTCGCCCAGCGGACCTGCGCATCCACTTCGACACCGTCTGGCAGGGTGATGCTGAATATCTCGCTCACATGCACGGTAATCCCGCGCGAGGCGATGCGCATGCCACGTTCGGAAACATCGCGGACAATGACGTCGTGCCCGGGCAGGCCAGGCGCGCGCATGACGGCGCGGATCAGGGTACGCTGGCGCGGTGCGCGCGGACGATGACCGTTTCCGGACTGGCTCTCAACCGCAGTTAACATCCCAAGTCCGGAATCCGGTGCGATTTCCACGAGTTTGAGACCAGCCGTTGCAGCCATTGTGTGCGCCCTTGAGGTTATGGTTTTCTGTGTGCCCGGAGTTTGTACCAGCAGCGGATTTGAATTCCCGCGACTGTCTCCGGTGCCTGTGGGAGGACGGCATTATGTCGGGCGCGTTAAGCTTTTTCGGTTACCTACGCAGTTGTCCTAGGGCAGGGTATTGTGTTGCAAAATGTGCAACTTTTAGGCTTCCCTCTTGTGACATTGCAAAAAATCCTGACATGACAGGATAGCATGCTCCGCCAGTACGAACTCGTCGAACGCGTCAAGGAATACGCGCCGGAGGCCGATGAGGCCCTGCTCAACCGTGCCTATGTATATACCGTGCAGAAGCACGGTTCGCAGAAGCGCGCGAGCGGTGACCCGTACTTCAGCCATCCGGTGGAAGTGGCGGGTCTGATGACCGAGCTGAAGCTCGACCAGCAGACCATCATCACCGCGCTGCTCCACGATACGGTGGAAGACACTCTCGCCACGATCGACGAGATCGAGAGGCTGTTCGGTCCGGATGTCGCAAGACTGGTCGATGGCGTGACCAAGCTTTCGAAGATCGAGGTGATGACCGAAAGCGAGCGCGCGGCGGAAAACCTGCGCAAGTTCCTGCTCGCCATGAGTGAGGACTTGCGGGTGCTGCTGGTGAAGCTGGCGGACCGCCTGCACAACATGCGCACGCTGCACTTCATCAAGAAGCCCGAAAAGCGCCAGCGCATCGCTCGCGAGACCATGGATATCTACGCCCCGCTGGCCGAACGCGTGGGTATGTATGAATATATGCGCGAGATGCAATTGCTCGCGTTCGAGCAGCTCGAGCCGGAAGGCTATGCCACGATCACCGGCCGCCTTGCGCAGATCCGCAGTCAGGAAGGCGGACAGGTGGACGACATCGCGCTGGCCATCAAGCAGGCGCTTGCAGAGGCCGGCGTGCAGGTGGAAGTGACCGGCCGGGAGAAGCATCCCTATTCGATCTGGAAGAAGATGGCCGAACGCCACGTGACCTTCGAGCAGATCACCGACATCATGGCATTCCGCGTGCTGACTGAGACGCCCGACGACTGTTATCGCGCGCTGGGGGTGCTGCACCGGACCTGGCAGATGATCCCCGGCCGCTTCAAGGACTACATCTCCACGCCCAAGTCCAACGGCTACAAGTCGCTTCATACCGCGCTGATCTACGAAAACTCGATGCGCATGGAAGTGCAGATCCGCACCCGCGAAATGCACCGTACCAACGAGTTCGGGCTGGCCGCGCACTGGGCGTACAAACAGGGTGGCACGCGCCCCGACGGGCAGGTCGGCTGGCTGCGCGACCTGATCGAGATCGTCGATACCAGCCACGATGCCGAGGAACTGCTCGAGCATACCAGGCTGGCGATCTATCAGGACCGCATCTTCGCCTTCACTCCGAAGGGGGCATTGCACCAGCTGCCCAAGGGATCGACGGCGGTCGACTTTGCCTATGCCGTGCATACTGATCTCGGCAACGCGGCAGTCGGGGCGAAGATCAATGGCCGGCACGTTCCGTTGCGCACGCAACTGGCCAACGGCGATGTCATCGAGGTCATCAAGAGTCCCAACTCCGAACCGCAGCTCTCCTGGCTGGGCTTTGTCGTGACCGGCAAGGCCCGCGCGGCAATCCGGCGTGCGGTGCGCGCCAAGGAGCGCGCGGAAGTGGCCGAGATCGGCTCCAAGCTGTTCGACGAGATTATAGGCCGCCTGCCCCAGCGCATCGGCAAGAAGGCGATCAGCAGTGCCATCAGACAGCTGGAACTGCGAGACGAGGAAGATCTCATGTTCGCCATCGGTTCGGCGCGTCTGTCCGACCGCGAGGTGATGGAAGCACTGGTTCCCGGCAGTACCGCCGAACTGCCCGACGAGCCGGAATGGACGCGCACCGAACGCGCGATTTCGATCCGCGGCCTGACGCCCGGCATGGGCTTCGAGCTCGCCGAATGCTGTCACCCGGTCCCCGGTGACCGCATTGTCGGCCTGCGTCGGCCGGACAAGAAGGTGGAAGTCCACACGATCGACTGCCTGACGCTCGCCAATGGCGTCGATGCCGACTGGCTTGACCTCTCGTGGGGTGAGCGGACCACGGGTGCCGTGGGCCGCCTGCGGCTGGTGCTTTACAACCGGCCGGGAACGCTGGCGGAGGTGACCCAGATATTCGCGTCGAACCGCGCCAATGTTTCCAGCCTCAATATGATCCAGCGTGATGAGCCCTTCGGCACCTACGAGGTCGATCTTGAGGTTGCCGATCTGGCGCACCTGACCCGTATCATCGGTGCCCTTCGTGCCAGCGAGGCGGTGTCCGAAGCGATGCGCATCTGATCGCGGTCAGACTTCCAGGAAGATCTGCACCTCGTCTCCGTCGGTCAGGTCTTCGGCCCGGCGCACCGATGCCTTGACCGGCAGAAGCCAGCCATTGTCGGACTTGCTCGGGAATACCGAAGTGGCAAAGGCGGTACCGCCGATCCGGGCCTTGACCTTGAGCGAACCGAAGCCGCGAGCGGTGCCTTCCAGCTTGCGCATCAGCGCGGTCGCGGAAAGGGCTTCCCCCGTTTCACCGCCGATCGTGATGAAATGCCAGGTTCCGCTGCCGGAGGCGCCGGTCCAGCGCCAGAGGTGCCCGGTGTGGACGAGATGCTCGACGGGAATCACGTGCCCACCCGTTTCGCCACTCGGATCGGCACCGGCACGTTGCATATGTCGACACCGTCTGCGGGCTGAATATAAAAATCGTCTTTCCGGTTGGCGCGCTTGTCCATGTAGACGGCAAAGCTCTGGCTCGCCGTAGAGAGGTATTCGTAGGCGGGCAGGTCGCTGACGTCCTTGCCCATCCGCACGGCAAGGATGGCGGTCCGTTCCGCAGGCGTCTCGTAAAAGCCGAGTTCGCCCGTGCCGCGCGGCAGTGAGGACAGGTGCTCGATGCCCGCAATCACGCGCCCGACGACGGCAATATTCCGGTCCAGCTGGCGCGGGGCATGGCCGATAACGGCATAGAGTTCTGCCCCGGTGCCGGTGTCGGGGGAAATGTTGCGGCCAACGCCCACCGAGCCATAGCAGTGCGTGGGCCAGATGCGCGCGCCGTCGGACGCGACCGGCAACCCAGCCTCGAAGCCTGTGACGAGAGCATAGGGATCGCGTCCATGCAGGACTTCGGCGGGCGTCATGTCGCTGACCTGTGACATCACGGCCGCAAGATCTTCGAGAGCCTTGATCTTCTGTTTCAGGGCGGGGTCGTTGGCAATTGAGGCATCCGCTTCATATTCGGCCTCGGTCATGCTTTGCAGCCCGTCCGGAAGCGGCTTGGCCTTGCCCGGCACTTCACCGTCGGGATCGCCCCATTGCACCACATAGTTGTCCTGCACGCGCACGACTGAAATCCCATCATACCACCGAGCGGCGGCGAGCTTGCGGATGTTGCCGGTCCAGCCCTGGGAGAAGGGTTCGGAGATGAGCTGGATGACCACGCGGCGGGGTTTGCCATTGGCGCCTGGTGCCAGATCCATGACGAGGAGATCGTCTGGTGCGATCCTCACCCAATCGGAGGCCGGTGCAGCCGCCACGATCTGGTTGGGCGTCTGCAGGACAACCTGATCGCCGGCCGCCAGCGACTGTGACGAAACGCAGGCCGCGCTCAGGGAAAGCACGGCGCCAGGAAAAAATTTGCACATGTCCTGCAAGATGCCATGCCCAGACCGCTTGCGAAACCCTGCGCCTCACGCTAGGGCGCGTCGCCTACCAGTGCATGCGGAGCGGTGGCCGAGTGGTCGAAGGCGCTCGCCTGGAAAGTGAGTATACGTCAAAAGCGTATCGAGGGTTCGAATCCCTCCCGCTCCGCCAAATACCTAAAATTATTACGTATTTTCAATGAAATACGCCATTTTGTTGAGTTGGGCCAACATTTAGACCAACATCGCGTTTAGGAACGCATGAGCTGGCGTCCTGTGTCTGCTTTTGCCAACGTGCTCCTTGCTGGGAGCTATGTGGAGGCGCTCGTGGAAGGCTTATTAAAAGCCCGAACTGTGCAGCGCGTCACGTTCATCCCTCCATATATTATTTAAATATTTCATTGTTAATAAAATTTAGATTAATGGCCTCTCGTAATGGAATGTAATTTCCAAGTCATTCCTTGGCGGCAATTTTTCCTGAAAAATCAATAAAATTTCCATCTATTTCTATTTTCAACGAGTTTTCTGCTGCTCAAGTCGTCCAAAGTCCGGCTCCGAAGGCGGCACGCTGCAGTTCCTCCCGAAAATCGGGATGGGCAAGGCCGATCAACGCTCTGGCGCGTTCCGCAGCGGATTTGCCTTTCAGGTTCGTCCAGCCGTATTCAGTCACGACGATGTGGGTGTCGTTGCGCGGTGTCGTGACCGGACCTGAAAGCGCCGCACTAATGCGTGACACCGTGCCCTTTGCGGCGGTGGAATGGCACGCAATGATGGAGCGCCCCCCGCGCGAGGCATAGGCACCGCGCACGAAATCAAGCTGTCCGCCCGATCCGCTGAACTGGCGCCCATTCATGAATTCAGAATTGCAGGCCCCGGTCAGATCGATCTGCAGGGTCGCGTTGACCGAAACCACATTGTCATTCTGCGCAATGACGAAGGGGTTGTTGACGTAGTCAACCGGATGGGCCTCGACCAGCGGGTTGTCGTGCAGGAAATCGTAGAGCGGCTGATCGCCCAGCGCGAACGCGAAGACCGTGTGGCCCGCATGGCTCTGCTTGCGGCTGTTGTCGACGACCCCCGTCCTGACCAGTTCCGCGAGTCCCGGTGTCATCATCTCGGTATGAATGCCGAGATGGCGATGGCGGGCCAGACCTGCACAAACCGCATCGGGCAGAGCGCCGATGCCCATCTGCAGGCAATCCCCGTCCCGCACCAGCCCGGCGATGATCGCGCCGATGGCATCGTCCACCGCCGAACGCGGTGCTGGCGGAAGCAGTGGCAAGATGACATCGTTTTCAACCACTGCCGTGACGTCGGAAACCGGGATCATGCAGTTCCCGTGCACGTAGGGCATGTGAGCATTGACTTCGAGGATGATACGCGTGCCGGGCTTGCGAGCCACCGCCAGCGAATAGTCTGTACTGGTACCAAGACTGAAATTGCCGTTCGCGTCCATGGGGGAGACCGTCGCGATGAGCGTATCCACGCCAACATGTTCGACCATGGCCCGCGGAACCTGGCTGAAATGGCACGGCATCACCTCCACTGCAGGCAAAGCCTCGGCTCTCCGCCGCTTGTCGAGCGCTCTCTCCACGCCGCCGTGGAAATAGCTCATGGGGATCAGTCGATCCTGCAAGTCGAAATCGAACACGCTCCCACCCGCAATGCCGGTGCAGAGCAGGTAATAGAAACGCACGTCCGCGACGCCACCGCCGCGTGCCCGGTCCGCCAGCGCTGCCAGAATTGCAGGGGGCTGTCCGGCACCGAGGACCATGGTGACTTTCGCTCCGGACGGAATCCGGGCCGCCGCTTCGCTGGCCGAACAGAGGCGTTCGCGATAGAGCCTGGCGTGATCAGTCATTATTATCTCCCAGTGCGCCGGATGCCCGGCGTGCGCGTTCCTGCAACAGGCTAAAAAAGCGTGTGCACGGTGGCTTTCAAGCCTGCGACAGCAAATATCCGTCGTTCGGAAGCGGATTTCCGCGACCCACGCGACCGGTCGTCGCCTTTGCGTGGCCGGGCTGGTCTAATGCGCCGGACTGTGTCACCGACAACGGATTGATTTTCCTGTCGGACCAAGAAAACCCGGGTGCCATGACTGACGAAGGCCAGAAGGATCGCCGCAGCCAGATCCTCGAGATCGCGGCGCAGCTCTTCGCCCGCAAGGGCTACCGCGGGACCTCCATGCGCGATATCGGTGCTGAGGCCGGTGTGCTCGGCGGTTCGCTCTATCATCACATCAAGTCCAAGGACGCGCTGTTTGTCGAGTTGCACAATGCCGCGCTCGATAGCGCCGCCATGCGCATCGATGCCGCCATTGCCCCGCACAGTGAGCCGTGGGGGCGCCTTCAGGCCGCATGCGAGACCCTGCTGGAAATTCAGCTTGCCCCTGATTCGCTGACTATGCCCATGATGAATGACTTTCGCGAAGTGCCTGACAATGTCCGCATCCGGCTGCTCGAACGACGCGATGCCTTCGAGACGGTGTTCCGGGATCTCGTGGAAGCATTGCCACTGCCTTCTGCGTTCGACCGCTCGATCTACCGCAACCTGCTGCTCGTCCAGCTGAATTCGGCCGCGAGCTGGTACCGCCCGGGCAGGCTGAGCCCGGCCCAGGTCGCACGCCAGATCATCGCCATCTTCCGCCACACCTGATCCCGGCAAAGCCTCCACAGATACGAAAACTCGCATTGAATTGATTGTAACAGATGTTTGGTGTAGAGGCGCGCAGGTCTGATCGAGAGAGGATATGTGCGATGCAAGGCTACCAGCCGCCGATAGCGGATTACCGTTTCCTTCTGGGTGAAGTGCTCGGATTCGAAAGTGCGATGTCCGAGCTTGGACAGGAGACCGATCTCGATCTCGCCATGGCCGTGCTCGATGAGGCAGGCCGCTTCTGCGCCGACATTCTCCAGCCCATCAGCCGCGAAGGCGACGAAGTGGGCAGCCGCATCGTCGATGGCGCCGTGGTGACGCCGCCGGGATATTCCGACGCCTACCGCAGCTTTGCCGAAGGCGGCTGGGCTGCCTTGTCCGCCAGCCCCGATCATGGCGGCCAGGGCCTGCCCTTCATCCTCCAGCTCTGGTTCGATGAGATGATGTCCGCAGCCAACCTCTCGTTCGGCCTGTTCCCGGGCCTGACGCGGGGCGCCTGCGAAGCGATCGCGGCCCATGCTTCCGACGAACTCAAGGCCATCTGGCTGGAACCGATGGTCACCGGCGAGTGGACCGGCGCCATGGCACTGACCGAAAGCGGCGCGGGCACCGACCTTGCCCTGCTCAAGACCAAGGCCGAGCCCAATGGCGACGGCAGCTTCGCCGTCACCGGCACCAAGATCTTCATTTCTTCGGGCGATCACGATTTCGGCTGCAATATCGTGCATCTCGTGCTGGCCCGGCTGCCCGACGCGCCTTCGGGGGTGAAGGGCATCAGCCTGTTCCTGGTCCCCAAGTTCCTGCCTGACAGCGAAGGCGGCTTCACCGTGCGCAACACGATGTCGGTCGGCGCGCTGGAAAAGAAGATGGGCATCCATGCCCAGCCCACCTGCGTGATGAACTACGACGGGGCGACCGGCTGGCTCGTCGGCGAGCCGCATCGCGGGCTGGCCGCCATGTTCACGATGATGAATGCGGAACGGCTCATGGTCGGCATCCAGGGGCTCGGTATTGCCGGCGGAGCGTACCAGCAGGCCGTAGGCTACGCGCGCGAGCGGCTGCAAGGCCGCAGCGCGGACGGCGCCCGCGGACCGGTGCCGATCCTCGAACATGCCGATGTGCGCCGGATGCTGCTGCAGATCCGCGCCTTCGTGGAAAGCGGCCGCGCGCTGGCGGGATGGACCGCATTGCAGATGGACCGCGCCCGCCAGCATCCCGACGCCAGCGTGCGTGCCGAAGCAGACGCCGTGGTCGCCCTGCTGACGCCGGTGGTGAAAGCCGGCTTCACCGACTTCGGCTTTGAAAGTGCCGTCCACGCGCAGCAGGTCTTCGGCGGCCACGGCTACATTCGCGAATGGGGCATGGAACAGTTCGTGCGCGATGCCCGCATTGCCCAGATCTACGAAGGCACCAACGGCGTGCAGGCCATGGACCTTGTCAGCCGCAAGCTCACCCTCGGCGGGGGCAGTGTGGTTGCGGGTTTCCTCGATATGGTCGAGGCCGATCTGGCCGCCGCGCAGGCGCACCCCCACGCCGAACAGGTTGCCCGTCAGACCGGTGCCGCCCTGCAAATCCTTCGGGACACCACGGCATCCCTGCAGGGCGCGGACATCGATGCCGCCGGGTCAGCCGCAGTCGATTACCTGCGCATGTTCTCGCTTGTCGCGATGGGCTGGATGTGGGCCCGCATGGCCGCCGCTGCCGGAAGCGGCAGCGAGCAGCACATGGCCAAACTGGCCGTGGCCCGCTATTTCGCGGAACGCATGTTGCCGCAAGTCGATGCGCTGGCCAAGGCGATCGGTTCCGGGCCCGAAGCTGTTGCTCAGCTCGCGCTGGAGGCTTTTTGAACAAATAGGACTCTGTCTCGAGAACTTGGGTCCTGCGCCATTCGGCGACGGAGCCTGCCGAACTGAGGTCGGTCCGGTGGCCAGGACGCCTTGGTTGCTTATCCCTAGCCGGCAGCGGCATTCCAAGTCGGGGCATCCCGACCTGCAGGTCATGGGCTTGCGCTTTCAGCACAATGCCGGCGCCCTGACGACGGTACTCCGCAGAGTGCATTATCATGCGGGCATGGTCATGGCTGGCGATGCAAGGGCACGATTGCTGGACTGAAGGGCTCGCAGGACCTGATCTTCCGCCGACTGACCCGGCGCGATGCCGCGCGTCCTCTACGTCTCATATCCGACTCGGCGATCCATCCAGGATCTGCAGCGTTTGCGTATGTGAACAAGGCCCGAAATTACGCATCGGTTGTTGATCCGTTGCGCTCGAAGCGGGTCCTTCGGAAGGTTTGGCTCGTTCGCCGCACATGGTTCGTCCCGCGGCCGGAACAGGGAATGCGAAATCCACTGGCAAGGCGGGGCAAAGCATGTGCAATATTATGTAGACGCGGCGCGCATCGCGTATTACCATATCTGCAGTTAGTATTACTAATCCAGGTGGTCAAATATTACGAGGGCAGGCGTATGGACGGAGTTCGCGTAGGCAAGCGAGTGATAGGCGCGGAATCGCCAGTCACTGTGGGATGGGAAAACCTCCCGCGTGTGGAGGGTGGTCCGCTCAAGCAGTTTGTCTTTACCTGGTTTCAGCCCACGGTGCTCTTCGCGCTGCTTGCGTTCTGGTACTACGCGCCCAATTCCATCGCCAAGGCATCGACCGCCATCGGCATCGGCATCGGCTTCAAGGTGCTGTTGCTGACGATGGAATGGTTCTTCCCGCGGCATGAAAGCTGGCGGCTCACCTGGAAGGAACTGACCACCGACCTGTTCTTTGTCGGCCTTGGCTATACGATTCTGCGCACGGTCGATGTCTACATCGGCGATGGCGCGATGATTGCTGCCATCCAGAAAGCCTTCGACTGGGACAAGTTCAACTGGTTCACGGGCCTGCCGTTGCTGGTGCAGGCGTTCATGATCTCGTTCATTTTCGATTTCGGTCAATACTGGATGCATCGCGGGATGCATAACTGGTACCCGCTGTGGCTGACCCACGCGCCGCATCACTTTATTACCCAGCTGAACATCAACAAGGGCGCGGTCGGCAATCCGGTCGAGCTTTTCCTGATCGGGCTCGGTATCGGTGGTTTCTTCGACTTCCTGCCGCGTGCGGCTCTGCTCGCCGGCACTTTCGGCATGGCGGTCAGCACCTATCAGCACATCAATGTGCGCTTCAACACGCCGCGCTGGTGGCGCTTCATCTTCAACACCACCGAGCATCACAGCCTGCACCATTCGCTGGACTACGAGGCTACCCGGAGCAACTATTCCGGGACCTGGATCTTCATCGATCGCATCTTTGGCACCTGCGTGGACGGTGAGGCCGAACTGCTGGGCATGGAAGGCGGCCGCCGCATGTCGATCCGCGAGCAGATGCATTATCCGTTCTCCGAGGCCTGGAAGACGCTCAAGGAGAAGTTCGGCCGGCCGGTGACGGCGGTGCCGGCCGAGTGATGGGCCGGACCTCTTTTCCCAGCTTTTCCCTATCGACCAAACGCCATTCCCGTGCCGGGGCCATTACGCCCCGGTTCGCACCGTCGTGCCTTGGCGGTATCTAACCCTCACTGAATCCAACCTTCACTGACAAGGGAATCCCGTGAACCTGCGTTTCTTCGACTGGATCTGGCACATCAAGGGCAGCCTGCCGCTCGCTCACGGACAATCAAGCGATGAAGTCTTCGAGCGGCTCGATCCCTTGTTCCGCCAGACCGGAACCACCCACGAACGAACGAACGGTACGCTGTCCTTCCGCAAGAAGGACCCTGCGGCGCAGGACAAGATGTCCGTTTTCGACAGGGGAGTCCTCAAGGTCGAAAACGATGGGACAGGGGGAGTGCTGAACTACTACCTGAGCAGCAGGGCCCTTTTGTTCTGCTTTCTGGCTCCCTTGTTGTTCCTGAGCTTCGGCCAGCTTACCGTTGCGTTGGGAACCTTGAACAAGCCGTCGGCGGAGGCCGAAAAGACGGCGGAAGACAAGAAAAAGGACGCGAAGAAAGAGGCCGAAAGGCCGATGAATCCGATCGACAAGGCTCTCGGCGCGCCTGCTCCGGAAAAGCCTGACAAAAACAAGAAAGACAAGAAGCCCTCGCCTACGCCTGCCTATGTCTTCGCGGGTATTTTCGCGACGCTCTACGTCGTGGGGCGCTTCCTTGAACAGCGGCTGGTCAAGTCGCTATTCAAGAAGAGATTGCTGGGCGAGACGCCCGTCGCGCTGTCTGAACCCGCCTAATCTCAGCAGAGTGGTACTCATTGCTCCATCAGGTTGAAGCGGGTGAGGGGGCTAAGGGTCTGAACCCGCTACCGGTGTTGACGGGGTGCAGGGCTGAGGGTGGTATTTGGTCTCGATCGGGGACATGAAGGAGCCTTCGGTAATTTTGGGCGTCGCGGAATTGGGCATATGATCCGTTGTATCGTGAGTACGGCGTGACGCTGGAAGCGCAGGCGAGGGGGGCGCTGAAACGGGGCGATCTGCCGGCTGCTGCCGCTGCGGCAAAAGCGCTTGCCGAGAGCTGTCCCGACCAGCCCGCCGGATACTTTCTGCTGGGGATGGCCGCGGCGGAGGCGGGCCAGATCGCCAAGGCGGTTCCGCTGATCAGGGCGGCGGTCGAACGCGGGCCTCAGGCGGAATACCTGGCACAGCTCGCAAAGCTCCTGATATTGCTCCGCCGGGAAGGGGAGGCTGCGGATGCTGCACATCGGGCCATGGCGCTGCAACCGGGCGATGCACTGACGCTCGATACCATCGGGTGCGTGCTGACCCGCCTGGGCGATCACGTGGCTTCGCTCGCGCCTTTCGAGGCGGCAGTCGCCCTGGAGCCGGACAATCTGGAATACCGCTATAATCTGGCTGCGGCCAGCGGCTTTACAGCGAAGGTTGACGAAGCCCGCGCGCACTACGAGGCGATCCTCGCCGCGGATACCGGCAATGCCCGTGCGCACTATGCATTGGCCATCCTGGCCCGCCAGACCATGCAGGCCAATCATGTGTCGAGGCTCCAGACAGCGCTTGCCGCGGCGGAACGGCCGGAGGATGCGCTGCGCATCCGCTATGCGCTTGCCAAGGAACTGGAAGACATCGGCGAGGCGGACGACGCCTTTCATCATCTCTCCACTGCCAACGCCGCTCACAAGCGCGCAATCCGCTACGACTTCAGGCATGACGCGGCGATATTCGATGCGATCGAGGCGCTGTACGGCAAGAGGCTGGAGACACTCGCTTCAGGGACCGGCAATCCCGATGCCGCACCGATCTTCGTGGTGGGGATGCCCCGGACCGGCACGACGCTGGTCGACCGCATCCTGTCCTCTCATCCCGAGGTAGCTTCGGCGGGGGAACTGCAGGCCATGCCGCTGGCGGTCAAGCAGATGGCGGGCACAGCCTCGCGCGTGGTCATCGACCCCGAGACCATTGCGGCAAGCGGCGGTGTCGACCCCACGGCTATCGGCGATGCCTATATGGCCCGTGCAGACCACCAGCGGCCCAAGGGTACGCCACGGTTCGTCGACAAGCTGCCGGCCAACTTTCTCTATATCGGCCACATTGTCCGCTCCTTGCCTCATGCCCGGATCGTGTGCCTGCGCCGCAATCCGATGGACACGGTCTGGAGCAACTACAAGAACCTGTTCGCCAGCCAGTCCGCCTACTATGCCTATTCCTACGACCTGATGGACACGGCCCGGTACTACCAGCGGTTCGACGGGCTGATGGCGTTGTGGGAGCGGCTGTGCCCGGGGCGTGTGCTGCAGCTTGGCTACGAGGCGCTGGTGCACGATCAGGAAACCGAGACGCGCCGCCTGCTGGATCATTGCGGTCTGTTCTGGGATCCGGCCTGTCTGGCGTTTCACGAGAACCGGGCGGCGGTGGCGACACCAAGTGCCGCGCAGGTCCGGCGCAAGCTCAACAGTGAGGGCATTGGCCGCTGGAAGACGCATGAGGACGGCATGGCTGGCGTCCGCGCGTTCTTCGAGGCTGAAGGCATTCCCGTAGACTGAAAGCGGCCATCATGCCCCGGCACTGCCGCCGGACTCGGCTAGGACGTGAAAAGGGCGGCACCGCTTGTGCGATGCCGCCCTTCCAGCGTTGGCAACTGGGTGCGACCCGCAGAGCCCTTAGTACTTGATGCGTGCTTCCAGACCGATCACGCGCGGCGTGGCGACGCTCTGTGCGTAGTAGCGCGAGATGACACCGTCGTTGACGAGACCGTAACGGGTCAGGTCGTTGCTGACACCGGTGATCGCGTACTTGTCGAACACGTTGTTCGCGAAGAGCGACACTTCGTAGCTCTCGGCCTTGTAGGTCACCGTGGCGCGGTGCATCACGTAGGACGGCAGGCGTTCGCCGCCGCCACGCAGGCCCGTGCGGGTGTAGATGCCGCCCATGTAGGTGGCCGTCCAGCCCATGATGATCGAGTTCAGGCCGACCGGGAATTCGTAGGTCGCACCCAGTGCGCCGGAATTCTTGGTCGAGCCCGGCAGGCGATCGCCAGCATAGACATCGACGAGATCGCCTCCCGCCACGGAGAGCAGCTGAGGCACGGCCTGGGTCAGGTGCGCATCCATGTACGAATAGTTGCCGCGCAGGTTGAAGCCGGGGAACGGATTGGCGTTGAACGAGAAGTCGATGCCCTTCGAGACCGCCTTGCCGCCGTTCACGGTGATGCCGATGGCGCCGTTCACGGTCTGGCCCGAAAGCTGGATGCCGTTCCAGTCGACGTGGTAGGCCGACAGGCTGAACGACAGCTTCTTGTCGAACAGTTGTCCACGAATGCCGATTTCCGCATTCTTCACCTTGTCCGGACCGTAGGAAAGTTCGTTGGGAAGGGCGCAGAGATTCTGTTTCGTGGTGTCGAGTGGCAGCACGCAGGGCGCTACGCGGTTCACGCCGCCAATGCGGTAACCGGTCGAGTAGGTACCGTAGACCATGAAGTCGGGAGTGACATTCCACGAAGCATTGACCTTGTAGACAAGGCCGTCGTCCGAAGTGGAACCCGAGCGCGAGCGGTAAGTGCTCTGCCAGTAAGGCAGGTAGCTGCCACCGTCGATGTCGGCGGTGTACTTGTAGTAGCGCAGGCCGCCGGTGACCTGCAGGTCATCCGTGAAGTGCCATGTCGCTTCGCCGTAGAGGCCTTTTTCGTCGGTCTTGGTGCGGACGTAGGACGAGTATTCGTGGTCTTCGGTGCCGATGTCGACGCCCCAGTTCACCAGGGCCCAGGCGCCGAAGCCGGGCGTGTATTCGTCGTAGTTCGAAGCGTATTTCTGGCGGTTCCAGAACGCACCGGCCACGAAGCTGAGCGGGCTCTCGAACGTGGAGACCAGGCGTACTTCGTTGGTGAATTCGTGTTCCTTCTGATGCGACTGGTTGTAGCTCGAGAAAGCCGGGAACAGTTCATAGTCGTAGTCGAGGTCGAGCAGCAGGTCGGTGTTGTCGCCACGGTACGAGGTCTTGCGCTGGGTGTACGCCGAGACGAAGACGACATCCATGAAGTCGCCCACGTTGCCGGTGGCTTCGAGCGAGAGCAGCTGACCTTCGCGCGTGGCGGGTTCAAGGTAGCGCCAGGGGGCCTGATACTTGCCTTCGCCGACCACACCGCCGCCAGTGGCCTGGCGGCCGCCCGTCTTGGTCTTCTGGTAGGCGTAGGTCACGTAGACCTGGAAGTCGTCATCGACGAAGCCCAGCTGGTTACGCGACGTGAAGGTGTGATCGTAGTTCACGTCCTTGGCGGATTTGAAGTTGTCGGCCTTGTCCTGATCGGTGCCCAGCGGATTGTCGACGCCGCCCGGCTGCGGCAGCGAGACGCTCGGCGTCTGCAGGAGATAGGGATAGTCAATGAAGCCCGGGGTCGAATAGTAACCCGTGGTGGTGCGGAACGCGATCTTCTCGGCCAGGGGAATGTTCAGCGTGGCATAGCCGGAATAGCCGACGTCGCTGGAGTGGGCCATGTCGAAGACGCGGCCACTGGCTTCGACCGAGAACTTCGTCGGGTCGGGACGGTTGGGAATGTAGCGCATCGCGCCGGCAAGGGTGCCGAGACCATAGAGCGTTCCCTGCGGCCCGAGCAGCACTTCGACGCGGCTCATGTCGATCAGCTTGAAGTCGTAGTACATCGGCACGTCGCCGAGATACATGCCGATGGCGCTGTTGCTGTTGTCGCCGCCGCCGGCAGCGGTGTCGTCGGCCGAGAGACCGCGCATGACGACGGTGCCGGAAGACCGCGGGCCGTTGTCGGCGACGGTCAGGCCGGGGGTGAAGGCGCTCAGATCGCGCATGTCGTCAAGGCGTTCGTGCGACAGTTCGTCCGAGCCGATTGCGGAAATGTTGATCGGCGTTTCGATGAGCGTGGTGTTGCGGCGGGTCGCTGAAACGATGATGGCCCCGTCGTCGTAACCGGCGTCGGCGTCAACCGCATCTGCCGCATCGGCGGCCAGAGCAGGCATAGCGAGTGCGACGCTGGAGAAGAAGGTGGCCGAAAGAAGACCTGCCCTGAGTGTTGCGCGATATGTCATTTGCTAACCCCTGTTATCTGGACAAAGTTCACCCGTGCCCTGACTTCGTTGCGCCAGAACCTGAGCTAAATCACTGCATTGAGAACTCTGCGCGTCATCCCACCGGTGCTGGGCCGGTCCCCGGGCTGGCGCGCCTGCTGCTTGTATTTCCCGAAGTCTGGCGTCGGCTTGTGACTGATTGCGCCGGCGCCATGCTTCGATGGTCAGTGGGCCGTGGACCCCCGTTGGTTGCGTTTTGCGCTTATGCGGTCGATGGTTGATTGAAACGGGAACAGGAACTGCTCCCAGATGGACAGGCGCTTGCGCTGGTCTTGCCCAACGATTGCCGATTCACCTTCGCGATACGTCCCGAGCGCGCGATCGATGACGATCAGCGAGTTCGCGTAGTTGCAGCGGGTCGATTCATAATCCACCGAATGATGCAGGCTGTGGTGCCGGATCGTGGTGAAGAAGAAAGAGTAGAACAGCGGCGGATCGGAGCGCACGTTAGCGTGAGCATAACCGGATATGACGCCCAGAACATTCAATGCGCAGAATACTGCGGTCTGTGACAAGTCGAACAGGCCGACCACGCTGAGGCTGATCAGGAACAGTTCGATGGGATTGCCGACGTAGCCCTTCATCGCATTCAGCTGGGTGATGTGGTGATGCGGTGCGTGCGTCAGCCAGAACGGATGCGAGTTGTGCATCAGTCTGTGCATCCAGTACTGGCCGAACTCGATCAGGAAGATCACCAGGGCCACTTGCAGCAGGAAAGGCATATGCATCGCCCAGTCCGTGGTGATGCCAAGCGATTCCTTTGCCGCTGCCAGAGGTTCTTCCGCGAGCGCGTTCGTGACCCACGAAATGGCCGTGTAGCTCAGGATTACATAGAACAGGTCTGTGGCAAATTCGCGCCAGTTCATGCGCCAGCCGGCGTGGCGCTCGAACAGGAATTCCAGCGCCTGCAGAAATGCACTTGTGACAACGCCGGATATGACGAGGCTCCACGGGCTGTCGACCCACGCCTTGGGACCGAACATCCAGAACAACACGACCACTGCAACGGTCGCAGGCGGCAGAAGATCCACGAGAAGCTTCCTAGCCCGGCCAGCCTTGACGTCGTGCGTCATGCCGGATTGCCCGGCGACGTCGGCGAACGACTTCTCGTCACCGGAGAGATCGGGATTGCAGGCCGGCGATTGCACCATCGAAAATCTCCCTATCGAGCCGCATGCGGCCCAATGTTTCAGATTTTCTCTCCCGTATGACATCGCTCTGACCGGCGACTTGACACACGGTATTGATATTACAGATTGCGTCAAGAGTATTAATTCGGGGTGGTCCCAGTCGCATCGCAAGCTTAAAACAAGCCCGTAAAAACAAGGGTTTTTGATGATTTTGCGTCTCGGCGTGCTCAAGGCCAGTTCTTCGCGCTGGCTATGTGCGTCGCGTTTTTCGCTGGGGGAGTGGCCAGAGTGTCACTGATTCGTAACGGGGCCGGTCAAGAAGGGTTCTTCGCATTCTCGGCGCGCGCGGAGCCTTTCTGCTCTCAGAAATTTAATATTACAATTGTTGTGCATGATAATAATGTTAGAGCGGTAAATCCTTGATTTTCGGCCCTGGATGCGGGCAGGGTGGGTTGGCCCCCCGCAGGTGCAGACAAAAATGCTGCAACAGAGGGCTTTGACAATAGTTGGGAGACCAATGAGCACCGAACCCGCCAGTCTCGCCAGGCTCAGCATGAGCCTCCCTGCGGACCTGTTCCGTCAACTGGACGTGATGGTCGAGGAGCGCGGGCTGCCGTCCCGATCGCAGCTTATTGCCGAACTGATTCGCCATGCGCTGGCGGAACACGAAGCGCTGACCCATCCCGAGGAGATGCTCGCGGGGACGATTACGATCGTTTACCGCGGCGACCGGGGTCGTGTGCGGCAGCAACTGGCCGAAAGCCAGGTCGAGTATCTGAAGGAAGTGATCTCGTCCCAGCATGTGTTCCTTGAGGATGATCAGTCGCTCGAAGTGCTGCTGGTGCAGGGGCCTGCCGTGCGGCTGAAGGAGCTGTGCGATTCGTTGCGCGGCATTCGTGGCGTGCAACAGCTTCAGCTTGTCACCACGACTGCGTTGCTCCCGCCGCTTCATGAGCAGGAGGGTGTGGATGACGGTGACGTCGTGCAGCCTCGCAAGAGCCAGAAGAGCAGGGAAGTCGCTGCCTAGCGGGGTGCAGCTGCCGTTTCCTGCATTCCAGCCGCGCAGCGGTACGGTCAGCCGCACTAATGGGCTTCCGTGCGGCGTTCGCCCGCCAAGCCTTATGATTCGTCGCGCTCAATGGCGTCAGGGTATTACACAATCTTTCTTGCGTAATAATTTTCAGATGGACAAGCCCTGCAAATGACGCAATGCTGCATTGCGAAAGGGGACCGAGTCATGATCGTATCCATCCGGAAAGTGGCCAGCGCTGCAATGATGGCAGGGGCGCTGTTTGCCGCTTCCTGCTCCAAGCCGTCAGGTGAAGCGCCGGCGCCGCGCACCGAGTTCAACATTGGATGGTCGATCTATGCCGGGTGGATGCCCTGGCCATATGCCCAGCAGGCCGGCATCGTGAAGAAGTGGGCCGACAAGTACGGGCTCAAGATCAACATCGTCCAGGTGAACGACTACGTCGAATCGGTGAACCAGTACACTGCCGGCAAGCTCGACGGCGTGACGGTCGCCAACATGGACGCACTGACGATCCCGGCCGCGGGCGGCAAGGACACCAGTGCCATCATCGTCGGTGACTATTCGAACGGCAATGACGGCGTGCTGCTGAAGGGCTCCGACGATCTCAAGGCGATCAAGGGCCGGTCGATCAATCTGGTCGAACTGTCGGTTTCGCATTACCTGCTGGCTCGCGCGCTGAACTCGGTCGGCATGTCGCTGACCGACGTCAAGACCGTGAACACCGCGGACGCGGACATCGTCGGTGCCTTTGCCAGCCCCGACGTCACTGCCGCAGTGGCGTGGAACCCGCAGCTTTCCGCAATGAAGGATCTGCCGGGCGCGCACGAGGTGTTCAGTTCCGCCGATATTCCCGGCGAGATCCTCGACCTTCTCGTGGTCGACACCGAGACTCTCAAGGCCAACCCTAACCTGGGCAAGGCTCTGGCCGGGATCTGGTACGAAACGACCGCGCTCATGCAGCAGCAGGATGCCAAGGGCAAGGAAGCCCGTGCGGCGATGGCCAAGCTGGCCGGTGCTACGCCGGAGGCGTTCGATGGGCAGCTGAGCACGACCTATCTCTATGCCGATCCTGCCAAGGCGGTTGCGGCGACGGACGATCCGGCGCTGATCACGACAATGACGCGCGTGCGTGACTTCAGTTTCTCCAAGGGGCTGTTCGGTGCGGCGAAGTCCGCCGACGCTGTGGGCATGTCCTTCCCGGGCGGAAAGACGCTCGGAGACACGCAAAATGTGACGCTGCGCTTCGACGACAGCTTCATGAAGATGGCGGCCGACGGAAAGCTTTGATCGCGCGTCCCTGTTCAGTCTCATCGGGGTTGTAAAATGCGTTGGGTGAATCGTCAGGTCGGCCGGAGTAACCGGCTGCTTCTGGGTGCGTTGCCGATCCTGCTTCTGGTGCTGGTCTATCTGGTCATGGCGGCACAGCGCCATGCCGAGAACCCCGCAGACAAGATCCTGCCGCTGCCCGGGGCCATGGTCGAGAGCATGTCCGCGCTCATTTTCGAGCCGGACAAGCTTTCGGGACAACTGATCTTCTGGGCGGATACGCTGGCCAGTCTCGAGAGGCTGGGGATCGGCCTCGGAATCGCGACACTCATGGCGCTCGTCGTGGGGCTGGCGCTGGGGATCCTTCCACCGGTGCGCGCAACCTTCGGGCCGCTTGTTACGGGTATCGCCGTCATTCCGCCGATTGCCCTTCTGCCCATCCTGTTCATTGCGCTGGGTCTGGGCGAGACCGCGAAGGTCGGGCTCATCGTGATCGGCATTGCACCGGTCATGATCCGCGATGTCGCCGATCATGTCACCGCTTTGCCGAGAGAACAGATCATCAAGGCGCAAACGCTTGGTGCAAGCAGCTGGCAGGTCATGATCCGGGTGGCGCTGCCGCAGGCCATGCCGCGGCTGATCCACGCGATGCGTCTGGCGCTCGGCCCGGCATGGGTGTTTCTGATCTCGGCGGAGGCGATCGCCTCCGATGTTGGGCTTGGCTACCGCATCTTCCTGGTGCGCCGCTACCTCTCGATGGACATCATTCTGCCCTACGTTGCCTGGATCGCGGTGCTTGCGATCGTCATCGACACGACGCTCACCTTCACGAGCCGCCGCATGTTCCCCTGGGCCCACGGAGCAAGCCATTGAGCGCGCTTCTCAGCCTTCGCGACGTCTGGGTCGAATACGGCGACCGTATCGTCATCGAGAAACTCGATCTCGATATCGAAGCTCAGTCCTTCGTGTCCATTGTCGGGCCATCAGGCGCGGGCAAGAGCAGCTTTCTGCGGCTTATCCTCGGGCAGGAAGCCCCGACGCGCGGGACGATCCTGCTCGACGGCGAGCCTCTGGCGCCGGAGTGCGGTCCGGATCGCGGCGTGGTGTTCCAGCGCTACTCGGTGTTTCCGCACCTGTCGGTTCTGCGCAACACGATGCTGGGGCTGGAATGCCCGCGGGCGCCATTCACGGCGCGCCTGTTCGGCGCAGCCAGGCGGGAGGCGAGGGACGAAGCGGTCGCCATGCTGGAGGCCGTCGGTCTCGGGCACAGTCTCGATCTCTATCCCGCGCAGATGTCGGGCGGCATGCAGCAGCGGCTGGCGATTGCGCAGGCACTGGTCATGCGGCCGCGCATCCTGCTGCTGGACGAGCCGTTCGGGGCGCTCGACCCCGGTATCCGGGCCGATATGCATGCACTCATCACGAAACTTTGGCAGGACTATGCGCTGACCATCGTCATGGTCACCCATGACATTCGCGAGGCGTTCTCGCTCGGAACGCGGGTCCTCACGCTCGACAAGCGCCGGCACGATCCGCACGCGCCGCATCGTTACGGTGCGACCGTGGTGTACGACATCCCCCTGAACAACAGGGCTGATCGAACTATCTGCGAAGATGGTGGTATTACCATTGACTAAATTGGTAATAACTGAGAGGTGAAGGGCATGAGCTCCGAATCCACAAGCCTGGCCCGGCTCAGCATGAGCCTACCGGCAGAACTCTTCAGACAGCTCGACACGATGGTGGCGGAACGTGGCCTGCCCTCACGCTCGCAGCTCATTTCCGAGCTGATCCGTCATGCCCTTGCGGAGCATGAATCGCTCACCCGTCCGGACGAGATGCTCGCCGGTACGGTCACCATCGTTTACCGCAGCGAGCGGGGCCGGGTGCGGCACCAGCTTTCGCAGACACAGGCGAACTACCTCAAGGAGGTCATCTCCTCGCAGCACGTTTTCCTGGAGCACGACAAGTCTCTCGAAGTGCTGCTCGTGCAGGGGCCGGCCGTCCGGCTGAAGGAACTGTGCGATGCCATTCGGCGCATCCGGGGAATCCAGCAACTCCAGCTTGTCACCACGACCTCTCTTCTGCCGCCGCTGCACAAACAGGACGGCAGTCACATTCATTCAATCGGAGCCAACGCATGACCGGGACTTTGGCCAATCCTCTGGCGGCGCGGGATCACGCCCGCGCCATGGAAGGCACCGTCGTCGAAAGCATGCCGGTGCTGCCGCCGGTGGCAGGCGATTTGCCCGCCGGTGTTGGCGCGGACGACCTGCTTTGGGAAGAAACGATCGCAGCAGGCGGCTATGCCACGCGGCGGCTGTTGCGCGGGACGCGGCTGCGCCTGATCGACCTCAAGGGCGATGCCTGCGCTTCGCTCAACGTCTTCAACGCCGAAATGCCAACCGAGCGGCTCAACGTCGCCGACACCGTGAAGGTGCAGTGGAACGCCTATCTGGGGCAGGGCAAGCTGCTCCTGTCGGACATGGGGCGCGTTCTCCTGAGCATTCTGGAAGACGGCGCGGGCACGCACGATACTTTCTGCGGCACGTCCAATGCCGCGACCAATACGGCCAAGTATGGAGAAGGGCGTAACAGCGGTGCCTATCCCAACGGGCGTGACCGCTTCCTGCTCGGTGCGGCCAAGCACGGTCTCGGACGGCGCGACGTGCACCCTTGCGTCAACCTCTTCAAGGGCACCCGCATCGAGGAGGACGGCACCATCACCCCGCAGGTCGGCCCTTACGAGCCGGGTCGCAGCGTGGTGCTGCGCGCGGAAATGGATGTGATCGTGGTTATCGCGAATTGCCCCCACGTCCTCGATCCGCGTGAGGACTGGACGGTCACGCCGCTGCGCGCCTCCGCCTGGCGCGGCCCGGTCACGCCGGAGGACGATGCTGTCCGCACCGCTACGCCGGAAGGCCTGCGCGCCTTCCTCAATGTCGAAGACTACTTCCGTCGCTGAAAGGACAGGCCGCAATGAACGCCGACCCCTATCTGGCTGACCTCCCCGGCGCCGTGATCCATGACGATATCGTGCCCGCGCGGGCACCCTGGCTGCATCACATCGCTGCGGGCCAGACCCTGCGCATCGTCGATCTTGAAGGCAATCAGGCCGTCGACTTCCTGCTCTATGCGGAAGCGGACGATTCCGAACGCTACAGCGCGCAGGATACCGTTTCGGCGCAGGGCAACCTGTTCCTGCGCACTGGCACGGTTCTGCGGTCGAACGAGGGCCGCCCGATGATGACGATCGCGGCTACCTCGGTCGCTTATCACGACACCATCGGCGGCGCCTGCTCGTGCGAGTCCAATACGCTGCGCTATGGCCACCACACCAAGGCGCAGCACGCCTGCGTGGAGAACTTCCTCGAGGCGAACCTCATCGAGGGGCGCAGCAAGCGCGACATCGTCTCGAACATCAACTTCTTCATGAATGTTCCTGTCGAGGAAGATGGTTCGCTGGGCATCGTCGACGGGATTTCCGCGCCGGGCCTGACGGTGGACCTCAAGGCCGAGATGGACGTGATCGTGGTGGTGTCCAACTGCCCGCAGATCAACAATCCCTGCAACGGCTTCAATCCCACCCCCGTGCGCATGATCGTCGCCGGATGAGTTTCGATACCGTCTTGATCGCGAACCGGGGCGCGATCGCCACCCGCATTATCCGCACGCTGCGGCGCATGGGGCTGCGCTCGGTGGCCGTGTATTCGGAAGCCGACGAAGGTTCGCTGCACGTCTCTGAAGCCGACGAGGCCGTGTGCATCGGCGAAGCTCGGCCTTCCGAGAGCTATCTCAACATCGCTGCCATCATCGATGCGGCGAAGAAGGCGGGCGCGGGTGCGATCCACCCGGGCTACGGGTTCCTTTCGGAAAATCTGGAATTCGCGCAGGCCTGTTCGGATGCCGGGATCGTGTTCGTCGGGCCGACGCCCGAAAATATCTCGACCTTCGGCCTGAAGCACTCGGCCCGCGCGCTGGCCGCCGCGCATGACGTGCCGTTGGCGCCGGGCACCGATCTGCTGACCGACGAGGAAGACGCGGTCCGCGCCGCTGCCGAAATTGGCTACCCGATCATGCTCAAGGCCACCGCCGGCGGCGGCGGCATTGGCATGCGCGTGTGTGAGGACGAGGCCGGCGTGCGCGAGGCCTTCGCGGCCGTCAAGCGTCAAGGCATGGCAAGTTTCGGCGATGCGGGCGTGTTTCTCGAAAGCTTCATTCGCCGCGCACGCCATATCGAGGTGCAGTTGTTCGGTGATGGTCAGGGCAAGGTCGTCGCCGTGGGCGAACGCGACTGCTCGCTCCAGCGCCGCAACCAGAAGGTCGTCGAGGAATCGCCTGCGCCTTGCCTGCCGCAGGCCGTGCGCGCCGAGCTCATTGCTTCGGCCGTGCGCCTAGGCCAGGCAGCCAACTACCGTTCCGCAGGCACCGTCGAATTCCTCTACGATGCCGACAAGGAGCAGTTCTTCTTCCTCGAGATGAACACGCGCCTGCAGGTCGAGCATGGCGTGACCGAGGAAGTCTACGGTGTCGATCTGGTCGAATGGATGGTGCGCGGCGCTGCCGGCGACTACGCCTTCCTCGACGAGCCCTTGGGCGCGCCCAAGGGCCATTCCGTGCAGCTGCGCCTCTACGCCGAGGACCCCTCGCTCGACTATCGTCCGACGACGGGCACGCTGACAAATGTCGAATTCCCCGAAGGCATTCGTGTGGAAACATGGGTGGCGGCAGGCAGCGAGATCACCGCCTGGTACGATCCCATGCTGGCCAAGCTGATCGTCCATGCGCCGAGCCGCGAAGAGGCGGTCGAGGCGGCGCAGGCCATGGCTGACGAGGCCCGGATAGACGGCATCGAGACCAATCTGCGTTGGCTGCGTGACGTCACCCGCTCCGATGAATTCGTCAGCGGCCAGGTTTCCACCCGTGTGCTCGACACCATCGCCTACGACCCGCAGTGCGTGCGCGTGATCAGCGGCGGCACGGCCACTACCGTGCAGGACTGGCCGGGCAGGCAGAAGTACTGGGCCGTGGGCGTTCCGCCTTCGGGTCCTATGGACGATCAGTCGTTCCGCCTCGGCAACCGGCTGCTCGGCAATCCCGAAGGCATGGCCGGGCTGGAAGTCACCGTTACGGGGCCCACGCTCTCCTTCGTGTCGCCTGCCCGTATCTGCCTGATGGGCGCCGATTTCGGCGCGCGGCTCGATGACGTGGCGGTGCCGCGCGGTGTGCCGCTCGACGTGAAGGCGGGCCAGACGCTGGCCATGGGCCGCTCCACCGGCGGCGGCATGCGCGGCTACATCCTGTTCGCTGGGGGGCTCGACGTGGCGCCCTATCTGGGCAGCTGCAGCACTTTCGAGCTAGGGCAGTTTGGCGGCCCGGCCGCCCGCCGCCTGCTGGCAGGCGATACCCTGCACCTTGCGCGTCAGGAGACGGGCGAGGCATTGCCTTCGCTGGCAATGCCCGACGTGTCGACCGAGTGGACCCTGCGTGTGCTCTACGGCCCGCACGGCGCGCCAGACTTCTTCACCGATGAAGATATCGCGACGATCGTCGAGGCCGAGTGGCAGGTCCACTACAACAGCAACCGCACCGGCGTTCGCCTGATCGGCCCCAAGCCGCACTGGGCGCGGACCGATGGCGGTGAAGCGGGCCTGCACCCGTCGAATATCCACGACAATCCCTACGCCATCGGCGCAGTCGACTTCACCGGCGACATGCCGATCATCCTCGGGCCGGACGGTCCTTCGCTGGGCGGCTTCGTCTGTCCCTTCGTGGTGATCGCGGCCGATCGCTGGAAGATCGGGCAGCTGACACCCGGCGACAAGCTGCGCTTCGCGCCGGTGACGATGGACGACGCCATGGCGGCCGATGCCGCCCAGCGCGAGCTGATTGCGGACGGAACCGCCGCCGAGGTTCTGCCCACCCGCGCGGTGGAGACGCTCAGTCCCATTCTCGCGGAAATTCCGTCGGGACCGGGGCGTCCGCGCACCGTCTACCGGCAGCAGGGCGATCGCAATATCCTCGTCGAATACGGCGATATCGTTCTCGACATCGAACTGCGCATCCGCGTCCATGCCCTGATGACCGAGCTGGAGCGGCTGGTGCTGCCCGGCATCATCGACATCGTCCCGGGCATCCGCTCGCTGCAGGTCCACTTCGACGGCGAAGCGATGGATCAGGCCGCGACGCTGAACGTGCTGATCGAGGCGGAGGAACGGCTGGGTGATCTCGAGGATTTCTCGATCCCTTCGCGCATCGTCCACCTGCCGCTGAGCTGGCGCGATCCCGCAACAATCGAGACGATCCAGAAGTACATGAGCGCCGTCCGCGACGATGCGCCCTGGTGCCCGGACAACATCGAGTTCATCCGCCGCGTCAACGGCCTGCCCGATGCGGATGCCGTGGAAAGCGTGATCTTCGACGCCAACTATCTCGTGATGGGGCTGGGCGACGTCTATCTGGGCGCGCCGGTGGCAACGCCAGTCGATCCGCGTCATCGCCTCGTCACCACCAAGTACAACCCCGCGCGTACCTGGACGCCGCCCAATGTCGTGGGCATCGGCGGCGCCTACATGTGCATCTACGGCATGGAGGGGCCGGGCGGCTATCAGCTCTTCGGCCGTACCATCCAGGTGTGGAACACCTACCGTCAGACGGATGCCTTCGTCGAAGGAAGACCGTGGCTGCTGCGCTTCTTCGACCAGATCCGGTTTTATCCGGTCACAGCGGATGAGCTTGTCGACTGGCGGCGGGAGTTCCCCAACGGGCGGCGCTCGATCCGGATCGAGCCGTCGGAATTCCGCCTTGCCGACTACCGTGCCTTCCTTGCCGAAAATGCGCAGTCGATCGCGGAGTTCGAGGGGCGCCGTCAGGCAGCCTTCGACGAGGAACGCGCCGAATGGCAGCGCCGCGGCGAATTCGACCGCGTAAGCGCCGCCGAAGAGGCCGTGGACGTGCCGGTCACTGCCATTGATGTTCCCGACGGCGCAGACCTTCTCGAAGCGCCTTACGGCGGCATCGTGTCCAAGCTGCTGGTGGCGGCGGGTGACGAAGTCTGCGTGGGCGACAAGATCGCCGTCATCGAAGCGATGAAGATGGAAGCCTCGGTGGAAAGCACCGGCGCCGGAACCGTCGCCGTTCTCTACATGCAGGAAGGAAAGTCCTTGCAACCTGGCTCGCCCATGCTGGCGCTGACGAGGCGCTCATGATCCCGCTCGACCGCCGCAGTGCCACGCAGATTGCTGCCGACGTCAATGCAGGCCGCACGAGCGCCGTTGCCGTGGCCGAGGAAACGCTGGCGCGCGCGGAGGCCTACGATGCTGTTCAGCCCCAGATCTGGATAAGCCGGGCGGCGCGTGAGGATTTCCTTGCCGCCGCCCGTGCCGTCGATGCCCGCATTGCCTCGGGGGAAACGCTGCCGCTGGCCGGTGTGCCCTTCGCCGCGAAGGACAATATCGACGTCGAGGGCTTCGAGACCACGGCAGCCTGCCCGGCTTTCGCGTACAGCCCCGAAGCCTCGGCAGGCGTGATCGAGCGGTTGACGGCGGCGGGCGCGCTGTGCCTTGGCAAGACCAATCTCGACCAGTTCGCCACCGGACTGAACGGCTCGCGCAGCCCCTATGGTATTCCGCGCAATGCCTACAACCTGAAGTATGTCAGCGGCGGTTCCAGTTCGGGCTCGTCGGTGGCAGTCGCCGCAGGGCTGGTGCCGTTTGCCCTCGGAACCGACACCGCAGGTTCGGGCCGCGTGCCGGCCGCTTTCAACCACCTGATCGGGTTCAAGCCCAGCAAGGGCCGGTGGAGCACGCGGGGCCTCGTTCCGGCCTGCCGCACGCTCGATTGCATTACCGTGTTCACCGACGATACGGCTGATGCCCGTCTGGTCGATGAGGTGGTGGCCAGTTTCGATCAGGCCGATCCCTTCTCGAAGGCACTCGTCAACCGGCCGCTTGCGCCCAAAACGATCGGCGTGCCGCGCCGCGACCAGCGCCAGTTCTTCGGCGACGCCGATTCCGAGTACTTCTTCGACCGTGCGCTGGAAAAGCTCGGCGGTCTCTACGAAATCGTGGAGATCGACTACGAACCGCTCAAGGAAGCTGCGCTTCTGCTCTATGGCGGTCCCTGGGTCGCCGAGCGCACCGCCGCGATGGAGGACATCCTCAAGACCAACCCCTACGCGGTCGATCCGACCGTTCGCGAGGTGGTCGAAGCCGGGCTGCCGATGACCGCCGTAGATCTGTTCAACGGCATCTATCGTCTCGCCGAACTCAAGCGCTATGCAGACACGCTGTGGGACAGCATCGACATGATGGTGTTCCCGACGACTGGTTCGACCTACCGCGTCCTGGAAATGCTTGAGGCGCCGGTCGCGTTGAACAGCAACCTGGGGGCCTACACCAACTTCGTGAATCTGCTGGACATGTCCGCGCTCGCCGTGCCTGCGGGCATTCGCGACAACGGCACCGGCTTCGGCATTACCCTGATCGGCCCGGCCGACACCGACCGCGCCCTTTTCGATGCGGCAGACGCGTACCTTTCGGTCGCGGATCTGCCGTCCCCGCCACCACTCGACTTTGAGGGAAAAATGCAGACAGTGAAACTTGCCGTCGTCGGCGCCCACCTGAAGGACATGCCCCTCCACTGGCAGCTCACCTCGCGTGATGCCACGTTCGTGGGCGCGTTCGAGACCGCGCCGACCTACCGGCTCTATGCCATGGCGGAAAGCACGCCGCCCAAGCCCGCGCTCGTTTACACCGAGGATGGCGCAGGCATTCCGGTCGAGATCTACGAGCTGGGCGTTGCCGAATTCGGCAGCTTCGTCGCAGAAGTACCCGCGCCGCTGGCGATCGGCACGGTGACGCTGGCCGATGGTACCAGCGTCAAGGGCTTCGTGTCCGAGCCGCGCGCGACGATCGGCGCGGAGGACATCACCGCTCTGGGCGGCTGGCGCAACTACATTGCACAGCTCGCAAGCTAATTCAGAACGTCACAGGATTGCGGCACGACCCAAGGGGGACAAGATGGACAAGCTCAAGCTTACGTTTCTGACAGCCACTGCGGGCCTTGCCGCAATCTCTGCACCTGCCTTCGCGGGAAGCGAACAGGTTATTTCGATCCCGGGTTTCGCGGATTTCCTTGCGGTTGACGGCGATACAGTCTGGACCACCAACAAGGGCCGCGTCGAGGCATGGTCGCGCTATGGCAAGCTGGCCGAGGTCCCGATGACCCGTCCATGCGGTGCCATGACGATCTCGCACGGATCGCTCTGGGTCGCTGATTGCCAGGAGGGTGCGGTTGTCCGGATCAACATCCGCACCGCGCAGAAGATCGCTACCATTCCTACCGGTATCGCCAACCCCAAGGGTGAACTTAACGTCGCGTCGGGTGCCGGATCGATCTGGGTAGCGAGCGACGACAAGGGCGTGATCTCGCGCATCGATCCTGAGACTAACGCGGTTGTTGCCAAGATTACCGTCGATCCCGGTACTTGGTACCTGTCCTTCGGTCTCGGTTCGCTCTGGGCCGTCAGTGCCAATCAGCAGTCGCTGCAGCGTATTGATCCTGAAAGCAATAGCGTCGCAGGCAAGACGCCTCTTGGCAAGGAGCCGGGCTTCCTCGTCGCGGGCGAAGGCGCGGTTTGGGTGCAGGAGCAGGGGGACGGCACGGTCGCGCGCGTGGATTTCGAGACCGGCGAGGTCACGGACCGCATCAAGGTCGGCGATAACCTCAAGTGGGGCGATATCGATACGGGTGACGGCAAAGTCTGGCTGCGGACGACCGATGATCAGGTCTTTGCGGTCATCGATGCCAGGACAAACGCCATCAAGGCTCGCATCGGTGCGGCGGCCGGAAGCGGGGCGCTGCGCTATACCGGTGCGGGCGTATGGACGACGGCGCATGACGAGCACACGCTCACATGGTGGCCTGCAGATGTTCTGAACGATAAGTTGGCGGACTAGAGGC
>NZ_JALHLE010000021.1 GCF_022832385.1 Novosphingobium album (ex Hu et al. 2023) | reverse complement strand
CTAAGCTGCGACCTGCGCCAAATGTTCTGACGACGGACACGTCTGGCGATGCCAAAGCCGTCGCATTGAACACCTCACAAGACATCTGGAGTTACCTTTCATGAAGTCCGCGCTCATCGCCGGAACCGCGCTCGTCGCGGTCCTGGCTGCCGCATTCGCACCTGCTCGACCGGTGTCCGCTCAGACTGCGGCAGTGTCTGCGTCAGCCGGGGCCCGCCCCTGGATGGACAGGAAGCTTTCCGCCGCGCGGCGCGCCGACTTGCTCTTGGCGCAGATGACACTCGACGAGAAGATTGCAATGCTTCACGGCCCGATGACCATGCTGTTCGGCCCCGGAGCGAAACTACCTGACGGCGCGATCGGGTCAGCAGGCTTCATTCCCGGGAATGCAAGGCTTGGTATTCCTGCACTCAACGAGTCCGATGCCAGCCTCGGCGTAACAAATCCCGGCTTCGTGCGCGGCCAGCAGGACATGTCTACCGCGTTGCCATCGAGTCTCGCACTGGCGGCGAGTTTCGATCCCGCCCTCGCGAAAAGCGGTGGCGCGATGATAGGAAACGAGGCGCGAGCCAAAGGCATCAACGTCCAGCTCGCCGGCGGCGTGAACCTGCTGCGCGATCCGCGTGGCGGCCGCAATTTCGAGTATGCCGGCGAGGATCCGCTGCTTGCCGGCATGATTGGCGGCGCGGCGATCGCTGGCATCCAGTCGACGGGCATTGTCTCTACGGTCAAGCATTTCTCGCTGAATGACCAGGAGCACCTGCGCATGACGGCCAACTCGGTCATCGGTGAAGCCAACCACCGCGAAAGCGACCTACTGGCATTCGAGATCGCGATTGAGCAGGGCAACCCCGGTTCGGTGATGTGCTCGTACAACATGATCAACGGCAGCTACGGCTGCGAGAACGACCATTTGCTCAACAAGACCCTGAAACAGGACTGGGGCTACAAGGGCTGGGTCATGTCGGACTGGGGCGCGGTTCATTCACTCGATGCCCTCCCGCACGGACTCGATCAGCAATCTGGTGAGCAACTTGACAAGCAGGTCTGGTTCGACAAGCCGCTCAAAGAGGCCGTGGCTTCCGGCAAGATACCGGAAGCCCGTGTTACGGATGCCGCGCGCCGGATCCTTCATGCCATGTTCGAACACGGCCTGTTCGACAATCCGCCTGTCAAGGGCCTGATCGATTTTGAAGCGCACGCCAAGATCGCGCTGGCGCAGGCCGAAGGGAGTATCGTGCTCCTGAAGAACGGCGATGACATCCTGCCTCTCGCAAAGACGGCCAAGCGTATCGCCGTGATCGGTGGCCACGCCGACGCCGGCGTACCGTCAGGCACCGGCTCGTCGCAGGTGAACTCGCCCTTTCGAACCAGCCCATTCCCGCTGCGCAGTGTCCCGATCGGTGGCGAAGGACTCATGGCGTCGTTTGCCAGCGTGGTATTCCACCCGTCCTCGCCACTGGCGGCCATCCGAGACATGGTGGGCGCGCCCAAGAGCGGGGCCGTCGGTATCTATCCTGCCGAACAGGCTGCAAAAGGCAGTGCCATAGTCACTTATGACAACGGACTCTATGCCAGTTCCGCTGCTGCCAGCGCCAAGGAGGCCGACGTGGCCATCGTCTTTGTCTACCAGCCCTCGGGCGAAGGCGATGATGTCCCGGACATGACGCTTCCCTATGGCCAGGACGCGCTGATCGAGGCCGTCGCGGCGGCTAATCCCAACACGATCGTGGTGCTCGAGACCGGCAATGCGATCCGCATGCCATGGGCCACCAAGGTAAAGGGCATCATCCAGGCATGGTACTCGGGAAGCAAGGGCGGCGAGGCGATCGCGCGCGTTCTGTTCGGCGAGGTTAACCCATCCGGCCGTCTGCCGCTGACCTGGCCGATGGACGAAAGCCAGCTTCCCCGGCCCGTGGTCCCCGGCTGGGACCAGCCCGAGGGAACCGAGGTCGATGTAGACTACAACATCGAGGGATCGGACGTGGGCTACCGCTGGTACGCTAGGGAGCACAAGCAGCCGCGCTACTGGTTCGGCTATGGCCTCAGCTACACAGGCTTCAGCCACGAGATGCTCCGCCTATCCGTTTCGCAAGACGTCTCTGCCACAGTCTCCGTTCGCAACACCGGCAGAGTCGCCGGTAGCGATGTCGTGCAGCTTTACCTGATCGACAAGCCCGGCGGCGCAGCGCGCCGATTGCTGGGCTTCAAAAAAGTTGCGCTGCAACCCGGCGAGGCCGCGACTGTAAAATTCGACATCGATCCACGCCTCATCGCCGAATTCGATGAAAAACAGAATGGATGGCGCGTAACTGCCGGGACCTATCGCATCGGCGTAGGCTCGAACGCGGACGACATCGGTGTGCAAAGCTCTGTCAGACTTGGATCACGGCTCATCAACTACGCTGAATAATTGGTCCTGACCCTAGGCTCGCGGCGGCGCCATATGATCAAGCCGGATATCCTTCGCATCAGACAGGGCACGCCGCGAATGCTTGATATGCAATGACGGAAACGAAATGGATTGCGTACTGACCAGGTACAAATCGCGTTTCTGGAATGGCCTGAAGTCTAGTGTCGAAGGTTTTTGGTACCGCGATTCCCAAATTCAACTCTCAATCCTTCGTTCCTTTGAAGGATGATCAACGTGGCAACCCATTCTCACTCGAAAGTGCGCCTGAGCCAGGCGTCAAAATTAGGTTGAGAACCTTTCCAGATATTCAATAATGTGAAAAAAAATTCCTGTTTCTGTGAGTTAATTCAGGAGAGGGATATGTCACGCCATTTGTTTTGGCTTTTGGGATGAGGGCTTGGATGTGCCTCCGAGCACCAGGAGGGTGCACAAAACCATACCTGCCGCGTTGGCCGCGGAAAGTACGCCAATGCCCCGGAGATCGACCAGAAATCCGGCCAGAATTGCGGCCCAGGCGAAGCCGCTGACAATTATCGGCGCTGCTATGGCAGCCAGTCGGCCCTCGTTGTCGAAAGAACCTGCCAAGGTGAGCAACACCGGAAAGCAGAATTGCAGGGCAAAGATCGCAGGGCCAAGGCCGAGAAGAAACGCCCACTGACTGCTGGCATTCAAGGCGGTGTGCCAGCCGAGGGCACAGACTGCGAAGGCTGCGATCAGCGGGAGTTTGGGTCCGAATTTCGCGGCACACCATCCGCCAATCAGACAACCGGAGGCGGAGATAAACAGGACTACCCCGATCGCGGAGCTGGCCTCGTCATAGGTCATGCCGAGATTGCGGGCGACAGTGATCATGAAGGCAAAACCAAGGCCGCTGAACGTCACGAACAGCACGCCCATGGCAATGATGGCCCCCGCACGCCAGCTGATGGTAAACGGGGGGGCGCGGTCGAGTTCGGCCGGGCCGTGGGGTTTGGGCAGGCCGGCGCGGCACCACTGAATGATCATAGTGAAAAGCGCGCAGAGACCAGCGGCAGCGCTAAAGCCACCGCGCAACCCGTCCCACTCGACCGCCGAGCCGAAACCGGCGATCATGAAGGACATCGCCAGCACGCCGACCATGTCCACGATGCCGAAATTCTGCTCCGAACGATCGGACACCGCAATCAGGCGCGAGGCCATGCCCATCAGCACACCGCCGCAAATGCCGGCAAGGAACTGACCAAGCAGGATCAGCACGGGCATGGTGAAGATCAGCGCATTGCATGCCTCGCAAAGCGCAAGGCCGGTCGCGAAGACTACCATCGCCGAGCGTGCGCCCACATGACGGAACAGCCAGGGCATCAGTACGGAGGAGGCGATGCCGCCGACGAACGGCATGGCTGCCGCAAGTCCCGCAAGGCTGGAGGAATAGTGGGCCTGTTCGACGAAGCGCGTGATCAGAACCGGCTTCATCGAACTGAACATGGTCGACACGGAAAAGGCCGCCGATCCCGCGGCCAGCAAAGGCAGGTCGATCCGCCGTCGCACTGCGCTGCGAACCGCACCATTCATTGCGTGAACCTTCCCTTGTGCGACGCCTCCAGCCGCGCCTGCAGATGCGCCCCGGCAGAGATCGGGGCAAAACGCGCAGGCTTTTCGGACGAAACACAACTGGGCAGTGCCTCGATCAGCGCGTCCGTGTCGGGGTCGATGAAGATCGCGATGGACAGCCGGTCGCGGTCGCCGGTCTTGGCCCTTACGCGGTGCATGGTCGATTTGTATTTGCCGTTAGTCCAGCGCTCCAGCATGTCGCCGCTATTGACGACCACAACATCGTCCCGCGGCGGCACGTCAATCCATGCGTTGTTTCTGTCGAGGACCTGCAAACCGCCGACGCCGTGCTGGAACAACAGGGTCATGAAGCCATAATCGGTGTGCGCGCCTGCGCCCAATTGCGCCGGGTCGGGTTCGACAAGTGACTCAAGCGCCGCGTTTGCCGGGTAATGCAGGAGGCGCAACGTGACGTTCTGCCCGGAATGGAGCCGCGTGAAATGATCTTCCGGCAGCCCCAGCGTGACGGCCATTCTCCGCTGGACGTCATGGGCACAGGCGAGAGCATGAGCGTAGAATCGGCACATGATCTCGCGAAACGCGTCCGAGGGCCAGCGCTCCCGCGGCGGCGGATTGGCCACGATGTTGCGCATCGTGAACGTCTCCTTGAGATCGGCCGGCGCCCCTGGATCGAGGTTTTCCTCGAGCAGGCCCTGGTAGCCGAAATTCTCCGCAGCCGAGCGATATGCGCATTGCTGTTTGATGACTGCGGGGCCTTTGAAGAAAGCCTCGCTTGCACGGAATACCTCATCCAGTTCGGCGGAGGTAATCCCGATATTGGCGAGTTGCAGGAAGCCGTATGTTGAAAGGCCAGCGTCAATGGCATTGCCCGCATTCGCTGACGCGGACAGATCGACAAGCGGAAGTGTCATCGGAATCTCCCGACGTGACTGTCCCCATTTGGACAAGCGTCCTTCACGAGAAGGAACGGACAGTCTCATGCAGCGCCGGGCAACGGGGAAACGGATCGCGCACGCAATACTCCGCGAGCCCCATGTGCGTGAAACATCACGCTGCGTCGAGTGCAATGATCCGGGCAAGGCGTTGCAGAAATCAGCACACCTCGCAACCAGGCCAACAGTTCCGATCTTTCAATTCGTCGTCCAGGTTCATTCAAGGGACATTTTTGGATCCCAGTTTGCGGACATTGCCATAACCGCCCTCAGGTTCACCGTCATGCCGGATTTGTGGGACGAACCCGAAAGTCCACTCGCGGTTGATAAGCCCGGTAATTCTGCCGTTCCGTCATGCAGTCTCTCCACCAATGTTACACGCCGATTGCCGCCGTCCCATGCGCTGTAGGGCATATAGACCTTGCTCGACCCGTTGCGGCCAGAGGGCATACATGCGCATACTTTTTGCGAACGCTGCGAACGGAATTCTACACTTTTGTGAAAATGCTGCGGGCGCTAATTGCCCGTCGACGGGTGTGGCAAGCAACAATGTTCGCCGCGGGGCACTCGTCTAGCAATAATTCCAGCTGCATTTGACGAGCGCACGGAGTGTGCTCCTCGTCCGGGGGGTTTCGACATGATCAAGAAATTTGCGGCCGTTCTGGCCGGTACGACCGCGCTCGCTTGCTTTTCGCCAGCTTCGGCGCAGGAAAGCCCAAGCGGTGACGGCACGGCCTATTTCGGCGACATCGTCGTGACGGCGGAAAAGCGTGAACAGAACCTGCAGGATGTTCCGCAAGCAATCTCTGCGATCACCAGTGACTCCCTTGAAGCCAACAACGTCAAGGATTTCGTGGGACTGAGCGGCCTTGCTCCCGGACTTACAGTCAGCCCGGCGGAAGGCGGCGACCGTGTCACCATCTCGATCCGCGGCGTCGGGCAGGAAGCCAATCAGAACGACGTGGCTGCGCCTTCGGTCTCGTTCCATCAGGATGGCGTCTACATCGTCTCGCCATTCGCGCTGGGTTCAAGCTTCCTCGACGTCAACCACATCGAAGTCGTTCGCGGACCGCAGGGTACCCTGTTCGGCCAGAATTCGACCGGCGGCGCGATGAACATCATCACCCGCAAGCCCGAGCTCGACCGCATCTCGGGCCGCGTCTCGGGCGCCTATGGCTCTTACGACTACCGCGAGCTGGAAGCCGAACTGAATGTGCCGGTCGGCAGCATGCTCGCGATCCGCGGCGCGATCAACGACCTGCGCCAGGATGGCACCACGCTCAACGTCTTCAACGGCCAGCGGCTCGACGACAAGAACCAGACCGGCTGGCGCGTCCAGGCGCTTTTCCAGCCGGCCAGCAATTTCTCGATCAACCTCACGGCGCAGCACTACGCCAGTCACGTCAATGGCGCCGCCCGCTTCGGGCTTCTCGATCCGACCCCCGGCGCGCGGCGCCTGTCGCAGGACGATCCCTCGAAGACAGACCTCGACACCGCGCTCTACAGCGGGATCGTGAAACTCGATTTGCCGGCGTTCACGATCAAATATCTCGGTTCCTACCAGACCGCCGAAATCGTGCGTTCGCGCGACAACGACTTCACCAGCGTCAACCTTGTCAGCCCGCTGGTGCTGCGCCGCAGCTACGAGCAGGCACAGAACCAGTACCACAAGTCGTGGACGTCGGAGCTAAACCTGGTTTCGAGCAAGCCCATCCTGGGGGGCCTCGACTGGACCCTGGGCGCCTTCTGGTTCAAGCAGGACATCGAAGCGCACACCTTCGAGCGGGTTGACCAGAACCGCAACGGCATCCTTGATCCCTTCACGGAAACCTATAACCCCGTCGTCTTCGGCATTCCGCCTTTCGGTGCCGATGTCGGATTCCAGAGCGACTTCTTCCCGTCGCGCAAGTCCTACTCTTTCTATGGTCAGGGAACCTACCACGTCGGCGATTCCCTGCGCGTGACTGCCGGCCTGCGCTACACCCACGATACGGCGCACAACCTGAACTACAACTTCTTCAACATCCTTCGCGACGCGCCGACCGCTGACGTAACCAAGACCAGCACCGCGGTCACAGGCCGTTTTGCGCTCGAATACGACGTGGCGCCCGGGATGATGGTATTCGCGTCATACACACGCGGGTTCAAGCCGGGCGGCAACAACCTCACCTTCGGCCAGCCTGACGTCGCGGATGACCTTGTGTTCGCCAGCTTCAAGCCGGAAACCATCAACGCCTACGAGCTTGGCTTCAAGGGTGACCTGTTCGACGGCCGCGTTCGCACGAACCTTGCGGCGTTCTATTACGATTACCGCAACCTCCAGGCGCAGAGCACGGATCCGCGCAACGTGGCGAGCGGCGTGGTCAATGTGCCCAAGTCCCGCGTCCTGGGCCTCGAGGCGGAAGTGCAGTGGGCAGTGACCGACACGTTCAGCCTGATTGGGACTGCCGCCGCGCTGGATTCGAAGATCACTTCGCACTTCATCGCACTCGACAACCTCGCTGCAGCCGCGGCGGAATACGATCTCGTGGTTGTGCAGAAGTTAAACCAGTTCGCGCCGGCAGTCACTTTGGCCCGTGCGGCGGCCGCGCAGGACCTGAAGGGCAACGAACTTGCCAAGACGCCCAAGTTCTCGGGGACGTTTTCAGCTCAGTACAAGTCCGAGCTTAGCGACACGGCGACCGTACGTGCGGCGCTGACGCTGATCTACCGGGCCAGCCTGCAGTCGCGCATGTTCAACAATCCCGCCGTGGACAGGGTCCCTGCCTATGCGCAGGTCAACGCGTCGGCCGGCGTCGATCTCGCCAACGGTATTTCCGTCGATCTGATCGCGCAGAACCTGTTCGACACCAATGCGACGGCGGCGCGCTTCACCGACGTGTTCGGCGTCTACTCGACCTTCGACCAGAAGGTTCCGCCCCGCACGGTCATTGGCCGCGTGACTTTCGCGTTCTGAAAATCGCCCCGCTTTCGGTCAGGTCGCTAGCGCAGATGCGAATGAAGTTCATCGCGCAGCACGTCCACGAACGCGGATACGTGGGCTGCAGGCACCTGGCCGCGGGGGACAAGGACGGATACGACGCCGGGGGCGGCAGCCCCCGGCACCAGAGGCCGCCAGACGAGGCGGCGCTTGTCTATGTCTCGCGCCAGGCCGACGCGCGAGAGAAAGGCAATGCCTATGCCTGCCTCGACCAGACTCTTGAGCATTCCGACACGCTCGACCCGGGCAACGATGCGCAGCGGCGCGCGACTGCGGTCGAACAGGTCACCGATGCGGCTATGCACGAGCCAATCGGCCGGGAGCGCGACGATGGGGTAGCGGACACAGTCCGCAAGCGAGATCTGTTCCTGATGGCTCAGAGCATGGTCGACCGGAAGCACGACACCCATCGGTGCCTCCATAGTGGCGACAACGCGCGTGGGCCCGCTGTCGGTCACATCAAATGCGCAGACCACATCCGCCTCGCGGGCCAGCAGGGTGTTGCGCATGTGGTAGTTGTCGCCGGAGATGAGCGTGAAATCCACGAGCGGGAAACGTTCGGACAGCCGCGCCATGGCACGCGGCACGATTTCCTCGATCAGACTTTCGGCCGCCGCGATGCGGATCGTGCCTCTTACGCCACCCTTGAGTTGGGCAATTTCGCGGTCAAGTTGCTCGGAATCCCGGTTCCATCGTCTCACGTAGGCGAGCAGGCTTTCCCCCGCCGCGGTGGGCCGGATGCCACGCGGCATGCGAACGAACAGCTCAACCCCGAGCTCTTCCTCGAGAATCTGGAGCTGACGGCTTATCGCGGACGAAGTGATATTCAGGTTGTCGGCCGCCTTGCGGATCGATCGGTCTTTGACCGCCTGGTCGAAATAGATGAGAGCGCTGCGGAGTAATGACATGATGGACACTGATAGCCTCGATTGCACATCAGTGCGCCAGGGAAAAAGTGCACGTTCGGGCGCCCAACCGTCATTATCGCCGCCGGACGACGTCGATGCCGTGCCCGCCCTGTCGCGGTTACTCCCCCTTTCACTCCAGCATGTGCTGATCATGTACGCCGGGGCTGTGACAGTGCCCATCGTCGTGGGACGGGCGCTCGGGCTAGATGCCGCGTCCCTGACCCAGCTCGTTTGTGCGGATCTGGTTGCCTGCGGGATCGCCACGCTGATCCAGACCCTCGGATTACCGGGGGTCGGCATTCGCTTGCCGATCATGATGGGCGTCACCTTCGCTTCGGTCAGCCCAATGCTCGCCCTGATCGGCACCGGTCTTGCCGCGGGACGCGCACCCGGCGCGATCCTGACGACGATCTACGGAGCGGTGATTGTCTCGGGGGTGTTCGGCATGATAATTGCTCCGCTTGTTGGCCGCCTCTCCAGATGGTTTCCCCCGCATGTGACGGGATGTGTCATTCTTATGATCGGCCTATCCCTCATGCGCGTCTCTATCAACTGGGCCGGTGGCGGGCGGCCGGATTCTCCTGAATTCGGGGCGCTCACGGGTCTTGGACTGGCTTTGGCGACACTCCTTGCCATTCTGGCCCTGACCCGGCTGGGAAGCGGGCTGGTAAGGTCGGCGGCCGTCCTCCTCGGCGTGGTGGCCGGTTCAGCCGTGGCTATGACGGTGGGCAAGCTTGACCTCACAGACGTGGCCGCCGCACCCTGGTTTGCCGTAGTCCGCCCCTTTCAGTTCGGGATGCCGACGTTCCAGTTTCCGATGATCGCAGCGATGTGTCTCGTCATGACCATCGTCATGGTGGAGTCCTTCGGCATGTTCCTGGCTGCTGGCGAGATCGTCGGCAGGCCGGCAGATGCGCGCGCACTGACCCGGGGATTACGCGCCGATGCTCTGGGCACGATCATCGGCGGCACATTCAACACGTTCGCCTACACCTCCTATGCCCAGAACGTGGGACTGTTGACGCTGACCGGTGTGCGATCGCGCTTCGTTGTCGCTGGCGCTGGCGTTATCCTCATCCTGCTGGGCCTATGTCCGAAATTCGCGGCCGTGGCGGCTGCCATCCCCGTCGAGGTTCTCGGCGGTGCGGGACTGGTCATGTTCGGTACGATTGCTGCGACCGGCATTCGCGTGATTGCAAGTGAAGAGCTAACCCAGCCGCGTCTGCTCGTGGTTGCAGTATCGATCGCGATCGGCCTCATCCCGGTCCTCTCAAACACGTTCTTCCAGGCCATGCCCGAGGCTCTGGGGCCGCTGTTTCACTCAGGCATTGTCCTGACCACCCTGGCTGCCGTGCTGCTGAATCTGGCGTTCGACGCGCAATCCACAAGATAAGCAAATAATGAACCTGCTAGTGATCAAAGCGACCCCCTCATTGCCAGATGAAGGCAAGCCAACACGGGCAAAGCCGTTCCAAAGATGCTGATGAGGCTATAACGACGCCACTTCCTTACCGTGAAACATCTGCCAATGTCAGGGCAATCCCCGGAGAACCTGGATGGGATATGGGACGCTCCCAATCGTCACTGCCCTCCTTGAGAAAACGGGGCGTTGGCACCGCCATCAGATGCGGACGGAAGGGTTTGTGATCCCACAGCTACAGCTGTGCTGGCAGCTCCTCCCCATCGATGCGCGACAGGGAGGATGGAATACCGTTTACTTGGCTTTGGCAATTTCCGATTTGGTCAATGACGATGTGACCTTGCCGTCGACAATGGTCAGACTCGAGGCCGGGACCGTGACAAGGCGACCATTGAGAATGAGCTGCGGGCTGCCATCGGCGGTGACACGGTAGATCGGAGCAACGCGGTTACCGGTGGAGCTGTAGAGCATCATGCCAGTATTTATCTGGACAGGTTCGGCGGCAGCTTCAGTGACTTCGCGAACGGGTTGGGTCGTTTCGGCATAAATTGCGGCGGGAACAGCTGAAAGGGTGGCAGCTGTTGCGATCGAGGCTAGCAAACCAATCTTCTTCATTGTGAATCTCTCCATGGGTATTTGAGCAGACCGAATCTCTGTTGTCGGACTTGCATTATTACTAACCTAGGTTAGAAAGTTCTGCCAATTGCAATTATTGCATCCGTGCGGCATTTTTGGATCGGGCTCAATTCCGTTGCGAAATTCAGGAGGCCGACAGGCAAACCTGTAGAGTCCGTTAGATCGTGAACACCGCGTATACGCACGACTACCGGAGGATGTGGGGAGGCCGGGCAGTTGTTCAGGCAGGTGACCAGCGAGGGCCATCGCGACCGCTGCGATACGCCTGTCATCACAGCATGACGCGACTGCTGCAATGCCGAAGTGGCCGGCGTTGTTCAGGCAACTTCTTCACGTGCGGCAGCCAGATATCAGCCTCTATGCTGCGCCGATCCGCTGCAACTTCGCGTGCAGGGTCTGCTGATCGAAGGGCTTGATCACGTATTCATCGGCGCCGGCCTCAATGCCTTTTCGAATGTCAGCCGTGTCCGAATTCGTGGTGCAGAACATGATCTTGGGCCTGCGGTCACCTTGCATGCAGCGCAGCGATGTCACAAATTCCATTCCGCCCATGACCGGCATGTTCCAATCGACGATAATAAGGTCCGGCATGGCGGCCCGGCATTTGGCGAGGGCTTCTTCGCCGTTCTCGGCTTCGGTCACGGTATAGCCCAGGCCTTCCAGAATGCGGCGGGCCAGCTTGCGGATGACGCGCGAGTCATCGATAAGGAGGCAGCGACGGTCGTGCAGGGGTTCCGGCAACGCTGCAGGTATTTCGGCCGCGCTGCCGTCATTCCGGCCCTGCGCGCGAGAACGTTTGATCAGGCCCTCAAGCACGGCGCGTCTCCTCTCTTTCAGGAATTTTCATGATCGCTCAGGATGCGAGCGATCGTCTTGGTCTGATCTATCACGTCCTGATGGTCGTCGAGGCACGCGACGGGGGTCGCCTCGGGCTTTTCCGCCCGTTCCGACGGCGTCATGCGGACATGGATGTACGGCACCCAGATGTCCCCGAATTCGGCCTTCTGGTACCAGAGATCTATGATGTCGTATGAGGTCCAGAAGCCATCCGGTTCAAGCAGCCTGAGCCCTTCGCCGATGCGCGGCAGGGCAGAAAACCGGATGCACTGCTGGTTCTGGTGCGTCTCGTTCTGAACTTCAACTTCGATCAATGTGAAACGCCCCCCTCTCCGGCTTGCGTCAAGCTAGGGTGAAATACTTGCTGAAATGGAAACGCCGTTCACCAACGCCGATTCACCTTTCCGGCCATGGCCTTACAATCTTCGGACACTTCTAACGCTTGGTTAAAACATTCGCCTTCATAAGCCTGCCGATCCGGGGGGCATGGATGGACGACCTGTTTGCCGATTTTCTGGCGGAAACGCGCGAAATGCTCGAAGCGCTGGGCGGAGAGCTGGTTGCCTGGGAGGACGATCCCGGCGACCGCGCCAGGCTGGATGCAATCTTCCGCTTTTTCCACACGGTGAAGGGCAACTGCGGCTTTTTTGATTTCCCGCGCCTGGAATCCCTGAGCCACGCTGTCGAGGACGTGCTGGCGGATGTGCGCGCCGATCGGCGCAAACCCGACTTCGCCCTTGTGAGCGCAGTGCTGGCGATCGTCGACCGGATCGGAGACATGGTCGACACGATCGAAGGTGGCGGCGAGCTTCCTGATGGTGGCGATGACGCCCTTATCGTTGCGCTCAAACCACAGGCCGAATTGCCGGTCCAGACGCTCCAGTCCCTTCAGGCGGCAGACGGCACGGAGCCGCGCGATGCGTCGCAGGGGCGGCGTTCGATCCGGCTTCCGGTCGAACTGCTCGACCGGGTGATGAGCAGCGTCTCGGACATGGTTCTGGCGCGCAACGATCTGGCCCGCAGGCTGCGCGAAAGCTCTGCCGAAGCGGTCCTGCACGAACCATTCGAGCGCCTCTCGTCGATTATCGCCGATGTCCGCGACGCGATGACGCAGACGCGCATGCAGCCGCTCGAAGGTCTGTTTTCTATGCTACCCCGGCTTGCCCGCGACCTGTCCGCGGAACTCGGTAAGCAAGTGAAGATCGAGGTCGACGGCAGCGAGGTCGAACTCGACCGCGAAATGATCGAGATCATTCGCAACCCGCTGACCCACATCATCCGCAATGCGGTCGATCACGGCATCGAGAAGCCGGAGGACCGGCGGGCAAGCGGCAAGCGCGAAACCGGCCTGCTTTCGATATCGGCGCGCCAGTCGGGCAACCAGATCCTGATCGACATCGTGGACGACGGACGAGGCATCGACGATGGCCGGCTGGTGGAAAAGGCCATCGCCAACGGCGTGATCGATGCTGCTGCGGCGGCGGGCCTTTCCCGCGGCGAGCGGGTCGCCCTGATCTTCGAGCCGGGCATTTCCACGGCAGAGGCGGTTACCGCCATTTCCGGACGCGGCGTGGGCATGGACGTCGTGCGCGCGAACATCGAACGGGTGGGCGGGGCGCTGGAGGTAATGAGCGCACCGGGTCAGGGCACCCGGTTGTCGCTGCGCGTGCCTTTGACCCTGACGATCATTCCCGTACTGACCGTGAGCAGCGGTGGCCAGCGTTTCGCCATTCCGCGATCCTCGGTCGAGGAGATCGTGGAAATCGGCAGCCGTGCCGTGGAAGTCACGCGCCATGGCGGCGCAATGCTGGCGAAGATCCGGAACCGCCGTTTGCCCGGCCTGGAACTGTCAGACCTGCTCGATCTGGAAAGCGCCGTCGATAGCGACGAGCGGACGCTTGTCGTGCTGCGGCTCACCGACGGAAAGCTCTTCACGCTGGCCGTCGATCGCCTGCACAACCATGAGGAACTGGTGGTAAAGCCCGCGGCGCCCGCCATCATCGCAACGGGGCTCTATGCCGGCACCACCCTGACCGACGATGGCCATCCGACTCTCCTCCTCGAAGTGGCAGGTCTGGCGAAGGCCGGCGGTCTGAAACTGGATGCGCTGGAGCACAGCGACAGGCTGGCCGATACGGATGAGGCTGCCGCACCCGTACGCGAGACGCCCGTGCTGTTGTTCATTGGCCTAGACGGCAAGCGAAAGGCCATCCCGATGGCTGTCGTCGACCGTCTCGAGGAAGTCGGAATTGCAGCCCTGGAAATCCAAGACGACCTAACGCTGGTGGTCATTGGAGACCGGGTCCTGCCTCTGGCGGGAACGGCTGGGGGCTTGCTTCCGGACCATGCGCTGCGGCTGTTCCTGCTCACGGACGGGCAACGCGAAATCGGATATGGGATCCGAGAAGCTCTTGGGGTCCGGCATGTCGATGCGGCTCTTGTCGCAGCCAATGCCGCCAGCGAGACGGAGGGAGTTCTTCTGGTCGACGCAGAGGCAACGACGCTCATTTCTCCCTACAAGCTTTTTGCCCGCCACGCGTCCGCACCGGCAAGAGACAGGCGGCCAGCCTGTCATCTGGCCTCAGACGATCCCTGGCTGCAGAACTTCGTGAGGCCGATCGTTGAGGCGGCAGGGTATCGCATTGCCGGGGCCGGTGAAGCGGACATGGATCTCGCGATCCTCTCCATGCCGGATGCACTTCATCCTGCCGGTGCACGGCAGGTCATCCGGCTCCGTGCGACACCTGGCGAGCCACCGGACGAGCCTGGCAGCATCTATCGCTACGATCACGCCGGGCTGCTGTCAGCGCTGCGCGTTTCCACCGGTGGGAGCGGGCAATGAATCCGTTGCTTCTCATCGTGGAAATTGCCGGCGAGAAAGTGGCCTTGCGCGTCGACGATATCGAGTCGGTGGCCGAACTCGAATTGCTGACCCCGGTGCCGCGCAGCCCCGCCCACGTGGCGGGCCTTTCCACCCTGCGCAGCCGTGTTCTGACCGTGATCGACTGCCAATGTGCGCTGGGCCTGGGACATTCGGGCCAGCGGCAGGCCGGAGCTTCGGCCGCCATTGCCGTTCACGATGGGCACGCGTACGCGCTGCTGCTCGATAACGTCGAGGATGTTGCGCAGGCCCTGTCCGATCCCACTCCCGCAGGCGCACGGCATGGCGGTAACTGGGAAGGGATGTCGCACGGGATCGTCGAAACGAAAGAGGGGCCACTGCTGCTGCTGGATGTCGCCGCATTGATCGAAGGCATTCCTGAAACGCGCGCGGCTTAAGCGGTTGGTTACGTCTGCAGGCCTAGGCCATGAATTCTGGCATCCTGAGGAAGGGGGCGCACCGATGAAGACGTGTCTGATCGTCGACGATTCGCGAATGATCCGGAATTTTCTGCGCAGTTCGCTCGAATCCCTGGACTTCGATGTGCGAGAAGCTGCGAATGGCCGGGAAGCCATTGATCGCTGCGAAGAGGCGATGCCCGATCTCATCCTCCTCGACTGGAACATGCCGATCATGGACGGTCTCGAATTCATCAAGCTGCTGCGGCAGGGAGGCCATACCAGCCAGCCCAAGGTGGTTTTCTGCACGACCGAGAACGACAGTGAGCATATCCGAACCGCCATCGAGGCCGGGGCCGACGAATACGTGATGAAGCCTTTCGATCACGAAACGCTGCACATGAAGCTCCAGCTTGTCGGCGCTGCCTGAGTTCCTTGGCGATGGTGCGGGCGGCGGCCGGAAAAGTCTCTGGAAAAATACCGCCGGTCCTGCCGGTCAGGCTGATGATCGTCGACGACTCGCTGGTCGCCCGCACGGCGCTCAGGCGCATGGTGGAAAGTGCCGATGGGCTTGAAGTGGCCGCAGCCGCCAGCACGGCCGAAAATGCCCTCGAAATGCTGCGTGACTGCAGTGTCGATGTCATTCTGCTCGATCTCGACATGCCGGGCATGGGAGGGCTGGAGGCCCTGCCCCAAATTATCGAACGGGCCGGCGGCGCGCGCATTCTGGTGGTCTCGTCGTTTACAGTGGACGGCGCCGAACAAACTCTGGCGGCGCTTTCGTTGGGGGCTGCGGATACGCTGCCCAAGCCCGATGCCCGCAGTTCGCGCGACAGCTACCGCAGGATCCTGATTCAAAAGATTCGCGACCTGGGACCGGTAAGAAACGTCCGGCATGATCTGCCGCCGCCGGTCGGTGCGATACCCAGGACCCGCCCTGCCCTCAGACAGCCTGTCGGCGCCCTTGCGATCGGTGCATCTACAGGAGGCATTCATGCGCTGACGAGTCTGTTCAGGGCCCTGCCACGGCGACTGGGTATTCCCATTCTGGTCACGCAACATCTGCCTTCCGCTTTCATGCCGGCTTTTGTCCGGCAACTTGCCAGTGCATCGGGATGCGAGACACTGCTGGGCGGGGAAGGCATGGCAGTCGAACCTGATCGGATCATCATTGCACCGGGTGATGCGCATCTGGGGTTCCGAAGCAACGCCGGGCGGCTCGTCGTGCGCCTCGATCGCACGCCATCGCAAAGTGGATGCACACCGTCGCTGGATCCCATGTTCACATCGCTGGCAGAAGAAATCGGCCGCAGGGCACTTGGCGTCGTGCTGTCAGGCATGGGGCGCGACGGCGTGCACGGGGCCGCGCGGATCGTCGCCGCAGGCGGCGCGATGCTGGCGCAGGACGAAGAAAGCTCGGCGGTCTGGGGAATGCCGGGTGCCGTGGCAGAAGCCGGGCTGGCCTCGGCCATCCTACCGCCCGATGGCATTGCCAGTCGTATTGCTGCCAGCATCGGGTTGACCGCGTGCAAGTAAGCGAAGCATCCAAACGCATTCTCGCGGACTTGCTGAGGGCGGAGACTGGCCAGGATTTTCCCGCCAGCCGCCGTTGGCGTATCAGAACTGCCCTCTCCGGGCTTTCCCGAGAATTCGGCATTCCCGACCTTGATCACCTGATCGCCATGCTGGCTTCCTCACACCGGTCGCCACAGGCACACAGGCTGGTGGAAGCCCTTCTGAACAACGAGACTTACTTCTTTCGCGACCGTGCGATGTTCGATTTGCTGGCGGACCATGTCCTTCCCGAACTGTCCCGCACACGCGCCTCGACGCGCACTCTTGCGGTCTGGTCAGTGGGCTGTTCGACCGGGCAGGAGGCACTGTCGCTGGCGATGCTCTTCGCCGAGCAGGAGGCACGTTGGTCAGGCTGGACGATCAACATTCTCGGGACTGATGTGTCCGAACCCGTGATCGCCAATGCCCGCGCCGCCTGCTACACGCCCTTCCAGATTCAGCGCGGCCTTGCCGTGGGGCAGATGGTCAAGTGGTTCGATGAAACGCCGCAAGGCTGGCGTGCTCGCGAAAAGTTGCGGCGGATGGTGCGCTTCGAAAAGCACAACCTGCTCGACCCGCTGCCAAACCCATGTAGTTTTGACATCGTGCTGTGCAGGAATGTCCTGCTCTATTTCGATGATGCTACCCGCACGCGGGCCTTCGGCCGGGTGGCGTCGGCGCTGGCGCCGGATGGATGGCTGATGTTGGGAGCAGGCGAGACCACCATCGGGCAAACCGATCGCATCGCCCCTGATCGCACCTTGCGCGGTCTGTACCGGCACGCCTCGTTTGAACCCGCTGAGCAGCGCTCCTGCAGTAGTCGCAGAGCCGCCGGCTGACGCGTTCCGCACGGCAGCGAAAGGCGCCGCGGCGTTTAATTCTTGCTTAAGTGCCCGCGCATAAGGTGCCGGAAATAATTCGGACCAAAGGCGGTGGGTTGCCGGTCGGGGGATTCTTCAATGTCGGATATGATGCCTGCGCGAAAGCGCGATTGGTTCAGCCGCCAATCGATTGCCACGAAGATGCGCATCGTGATGTGCGTATTCCTCGGGCTCTCGGTGATAATTTCCATAGCCTGCTGGGCCGCTCTTTCGAAGATCGACAGCGCGACGCAGGCCTATACCGCACTGAACGGCGCAGCCCGTCTCGTGTCCCAGGCCGAAAGCGACATCGGTGCGGCCGCACAGCAGATCGAGCCCGCCCGAAGAAACGGCGATGCCGCGCAGTTCGGCTCTGTCCAGACCTTGCTGAACGGAGCGAACGACAAGCTGGATCAAGCTCGCCTTGGTGTGGGCGATGCCACCCCCGGCATCGCGTTGGCATTCAACCAACTCGACGAGGGACTGACAGAACTCTCCGCCAGAATGCATTCCGGCAGCCAGCCTTCGAGCAATGCAGAGCAAGCCGGCGAACTTTCGCGCAAGGCGGCCGAGCTTCGGAGCGTTCTCCTTTCTAATGCCGTAACCAGCCGGAAGAGCAGCCATGACATCGTCACTTGGGGCGAATGGGCTATGTTCGCTTTCGCCCTGACAGCGGCAGTCAACGGCGCACTTGCGCTCGGTCTGGCGCGTCGCGAGATTACCCGGCCGCTCCAGGATATCACCGCAGCCATGCTCAAGCTGGCCGATGGGGACAACGACATCGTGGTTCCCGGAACCGACGACACCAACGAGATCGGGGACATGGCGCGCTCGCTCGAGGTGTTCCGGCGCGGCTATCTTCGGCTTGAACGCATGCGTGCGGATACTGTTGAAGCGGCCAAGGCGGATGTCGAGCGGGAGAAGGAGGCACAGCGCGAGCGGCAGGAAATGCGGGAGCAGCAGAAAGCGTCCCTGCTCAAGCTAGCCGATCAGTTCGAACAGACCATCGGCGAGATCGTCAGCGGCGTCGCGGCGGCATCCACCCAGTTGCAGCTGACGGCCACCTCGATGGCATCTGCCGCCGAGCAATCGGCGATGCAGACCGGCGAAGTCTCGGCCGCGATGAACGAAGCCTCCACCGGGGTGACGGCCGCCGCTGCGGCGAGCGACGAATTTGCCATGTCGATCAACGAGATCAGCCGTCAGGCTGCGACCTCTGCGGAACTGGCCCGCAAGGCGACCCTGACCGCCGGCGACGCCGACGAGACGATTCTGGCGCTGTCGCTTTCCACCGAGCAGGCCGGCGAAATCGTGAAACTCATCTCGACCATCGCGCACAGGACCAACCTGCTGGCACTCAATGCGTCCATTGAAGCCGCCCGTGGTGGGGAAGCCGGGCGTGGGTTCGCCGTCGTCGCATCCGAGGTCAAGGAACTCGCCGACCGGACCAGCAAAGCCACCGAGGAAGTTGCACAGCAGATCCGCGACATTCAGGAATCGACAGCTTGCAGTGTCGCGGCCCTGCACGCGATCGGCAAGGACATCGAAGAACTGGAAGCGACATCGGTTTCGATCGCGGCTGCCGTAGACCAGCAATCGGTGGCAGGACAGGATCTCGCACGCAGCATTGACCTAGCCGCCCGCAGCGCCGACGACGTGACATCCAATATCGCGCATGTCCGCGAGACGTCATTGACGACCGGAGCGGCCGCATCGCAGGTTCTGACTTCCTCGACCGAACTCGAACAACAAGCCATCATTCTGCAAACGCAGGTTGACCAATTCCTTCGGCATGTGAGATCTTCTGATCTCGAAGGGGTACCGGGTTCCATCGATGTGGCCGTTCTGGAAAACATCTCTCCGACCATTGGCAGAATGGCAGGCTCGACCAGCACCGCAATCCCCAAGGTGGCGTGACCGCGCCGGACAAAACGAACGGAAAAGTGCCTAGATGTGGCCGCCAGGGACTCGTCCAGAGTGTCTGGCAAAGCTGGCCGCAGTTCTTGCGACGATGAGCGCTCGTCCTCGCCGCCCAGCCCTTATCGTTGTCCTGCGGGGCGGGCCATCAAGACTGAAGTCTGGAAGCCTGCAATTTTCAGACGACACCATTGCGCCACAAAAGACGGAATTCAATGGTTTGCTGCGATGGACTTCTGACGGCTGCAGTTTGCCTCTGAGCTGTGCGTATCCGTGTCTGTCAGTGGCACGGAAGTGCCAGCTGATGGCCCGACAGCTGGCACAACAAGATCGCGCCGCACCGGAAGCAACCTGACACTACCAGTCAACATGGACCACCAGGTAGCGGGAGCCATGCACGCACGACTGCTCAATAACGGCGCGGTTGCAGTAACTAGGTTGGATCTAACCGCCATAAATTGCTGTCGGCATGCCGGTGACGCCGCTCTCCACCTCGAACAATGCACCATCGAATTCGGACTCCGGCAAACCTATGGCGGCCGAGGTGACAAACATGCGATCCAGCGCCTCACCGGCGAAAGTGATGTTGGTAATACGGCGTGCCGGCAAGTCTATGGCGCGATCCAGTTCGCCGTCCGGATCGTAGCGGCTGATACGTCCGCCGTCCCAGTGCGCAACCCAGAGATAGCCTTCGCGATCGACGGTCATGCCGTCGGGGAAGCCATCGTCCTCGCCGAACTGGATGAAGGACTCCTTCCGCGCAATCCCTTTATCCGTGATCGCGAAACGGTAGACGGTGCGCTTTGCCGTATCCGAGTGATAGAGCCAGCGCCCACAGGCGGAGAACGCGGGGCCGTTGGGGACCATGTAGTCGCGGTCCATCACCTGCCAGGTACCATCCGGATCGAGCCGGTAGAGCGAACCACGGGCTTCTTCCTCGGCCATGTCCATCGTGCCGCACCAGATTGCGCCGTGGCGGTCCGCCTTTCCGTCGTTCATGCGGTTGCCCGGAAAATGCGGCTCCAGGACAGCGATGTGATGGACGGCGCAGCGATCAGCGGAAATCCGCCCAAAACCGCTCTGAAAACCACCGATCAGATCTCCAGCTGCATTTTCCACGACCCACCCGATCGGTTCGGGCATGTCCCACCGCTCCACGCTGCCATCGGCCAGTGACAGCCGGTTGAGCGCGGGGGCCAGGATGTCGACCCAATAGACCGCATTGTCCCGCGCGCTCCAGAGCGTGCCTTCGCCCAGCATGTCGCGCACGTCGCGCTCGATCTTGCGCCATTCGGCCACGACGCTCTCTCCCTTCAGTGCCCTGTCCGGCTCAGTGATTGTCGCGCGGCAGGCCCATGGTCTGGGCGATACGCTGATACTTCTCGGCGCCTTCGAGAATGGCACCCGTGTCCATCTGCCCAACAACCGAACGCTGAATTTCCTGCCAGGGCGTCTGGGACGCAGGATAGGCGTAACCGCCCTTCGCTTCCAGCGCAGCCCGGCGTGCGGCCAGTTCCTCATCGGAAACGAGGACGTTCACGGTGCCCTTTTTCAGGTCCATGCGCACACGGTCCCCGGTTTCAAGCAGTGCCAGACCGCCCATTGCCGCGGCCTCGGGGCTCGCATTGAGGATCGAGGGGCTGCCCGAGGTGCCGGACTGGCGGCCATCGCCGATGCACGGCAGCGCCGTGACGCCTTCAGTGATGAGGTAGGCCGGTGGGCGCATGTTCACGACTTCTGCCGCACCGGGATAGCCGATCGGACCGGCACCGCGCATGAACATCAGCGTTTCGGGCGTGATCCCCAGCGCCGGATCGTCGATGCGGTGGTGGTAGTCCTCAGGACCGTCGAACACGACGGCCGGGCCCTCGAAGGCGTCCGGATCGTCAGGGTTTGAAAGATAGCGCTGGCGGAACTCGTCCGAGATCACGCTGGTCTTCATGATCGCTGCGTCGAACAAGTTGCCTGACAGCACAAGGAAGCCCGCTTCTTCGACCAGAGGCTGGTCGAACGTCTTGATGACGCGCTCGTCCTCGATGGTGGCGTCGCGGCAGTTGTCGCCCATGGTCTGGCCGTTGACGGTCATCGCACCCTCAACGATCAGCCCCTGCTTGATCAGTTGGGCCACCACCGCCGGCACGCCGCCAGCACGGTAGTAGTCCTCGCCGAGGTATTCGCCGGCAGGCTGCAGGTTCACCAGCAGCGGTATCCTGTGGCCGTAAGTTTCCCAATCCTTGAGCGGCAAGTCGACACCGATATGGCGTGCGATGGCGGCAAGGTGGATCGGCGCATTGGTCGACCCCCCGATCGCGGCGTTGACGACGATCGCATTGTGGAAGGCATCGAGTGTCAGGATATCCGAGGGCTTCAGATCCTCATGCACCATGTCCACGATGCGCTTGCCGGTGTGGTAGGCGCATTCCTGGCGGTCACGGTACGGCGCGGGGATCGCCGCCGAGCCCGGCAGCATCATGCCCAGCGCCTCGGCCAGCGAGTTCATCGTCGTCGCCGTGCCCATGGTGTTGCAGTAGCCGGTGGAGGGCGCCGACGAGGCCACGAGCTTGACGAAGCCGTCGGCGTCGAGTTCTCCCCTGGCCATCATCTCACGGCCCTTCCACACGATCGTCCCCGAACCGGTGCGCTCGCCCTTGTGCCAGCCATTGAGCATCGGGCCAACCGACAATGCGATCGCAGGGATGTTCACCGTCGCAGCAGCCATGATCATGGCTGGCGTGGTCTTGTCGCAGCCCGTGGTCAGGACCACGCCGTCGAGCGGATAGCCGTAGAGCGCCTCGACAAGGCCGAGGTACGAGAGGTTGCGGTCGAGCCCGGCGGTCGGACGCTTGCCGGTTTCCTGAATTGGATGGACCGGGAATTCGATGGCGATGCCGCCCGCCTCGCGAATGCCCTCACGGATTCGCTCGGCCAGCACGAGGTGGTGGCGGTTGCAGGGCGAAAGGTCGCTGCCCGACTGGGCAATGCCGATGATCGGCTTGCCCGAGCGCAGTTCCTCGAGACTGAGACCAAAATTGAGATACCGCTCCAGATAGAGCGAGGTCATGTCGATGTTGTTAGGATTGTCGAACCAGGCGCGCGAGCGCAGCTTGGGCTTTTGCGTATCAGTCATATCAGTGGTCGTCTCGATCAACGGTCAACGGACACGCGGTAGATCATGACATGCCGGTAGGGCTTGCCCGGATCGACGCGCGCCGAGACGAAATTGGAATGATTGGGAGAATCCGGGAATTTCTGGGGTTCGAGCGCAATGCCGTCGCCCATGCGGTAAAGATGGCCCTGCTTGCCGATATAGGTTCCGTCCAGGAAGTTGCCGGAATAGACCTGCACGCCCGGCTCGGTGGTTAGCACTTCAAGCACGCGGCCCGAGGCGGGGTCCTCCAGACGAGCAGCAAGTTCAGGCTTTTTGGTCACGCCCTTGTCGAGCGCGAAGTTGTGATCGAAGCCGCGGCCATAGACGATCTGCTGGTCATTGCCGTCACGCAGCCCGTCTTGCAGCGCCTTGCCCTTGCGGAAATCGAACACCGTGCCTTCGACCGGCCGCAGTTCGCCGGTCGGGATGAGCTTTGAATCGATCGGAGTGTAGTGGCTCGCCGGGATCGTCAGCACGTTCTGCATGGCACCCTGCGGCGCGCCCTCGCCCGCCATGTTGAAGATGGCATGATTGGTCATGTTGATGACCGTCGGCTTGTCGGTCGACGCATCGAACGCGATGCACAGCGAACCCGATTCATCGAGGGTGTAGGTGACCCTGGCCTTGACCGTCCCCGGATAGCCGGAGTCCCCATCGGGGCTGATCAGCGAGAAGACGACGCTGGCGACCGGACCAGACTTGATCGAATCAATCTTCCAGTTCTGGACGTCCCAGCCCTTGCCACCGCCATGCAGCGAGTTCTCGCCGTCGTTCTGCGGGAGCTGGTAGCTCTTGCCGTCGAGTGTGAACTTGCCCCCGGCGATGCGGTTGGCATAGCGGCCGATGGTCGCGCCCCAGTAGTTCGGACGCGCTTCATAGTCGGCCAGCTTGTCGTAGCCGAGGGTGATGTCGGCCAGCTGGCCGTCGCGATCGGGAGCCATGAACTTTTCGAGCGTGGCACCGAACGTCAGGATCGTGGCGGAAACGCCGTTGTCCGCCTTGAGCGTCACTGCCGTGACTTCGCTTCCGTCGGAGAGCTTGCCCGCCGGGACCTGAGTCGCTTCGGCAGCCAGAGCCTGTACACTCAGCGTGGCGGACAGCGCCAGAACCGCCGTACCAGCCATGTTCCTGGAGAGATTCCTCATTCCCAAAGTGCTCCCAATCGTGCTTGGAATTATGCTGCCCCATTGACGGGCCGTCGCATCGCATATAGTCCGACAAATATAAAGAGCGCAAGCAGCTTCGCAATCGACGCGGCCGCGCCCTGATCGAGAGGATAGACATGCCATCAGTGGTCTCTTCAGCAGGCACGCCCGCCGCAGCTTCCCAAGACGAGGGAGTCCGCTACGGCCCGGCTCTGACGCTGCTTGCGAGCCTTTTTTTCATGTGGGGCTTCATCACCGTCATCAACAATACGCTGCTGCCGCACCTGCGCAGCGTGTTCGAACTGACCTACTTTCAGGCAGCCCTGATCGAATCGGTATGGTTCATCGCCTATTTCTTCGCCTCGATTCCATCGGCGCTGCTGATTGAGCGGATCGGCTACAAGAAATCGCTGGTCACCGGCCTCCTGATCATGGCCGCCGGCGCGCTGGGCATGATGCTGGCAGCCAGCATTCCTTCCTATGGCGTGACGCTGGTGATGCTCTTCGTGATCGCGTCGGGCATCACCCTGCTGCAGGTGGCGGCGAACCCTTATGTGGCCGTCGTCGGCAAGCCGGAAACCGCCTCCTCACGGCTCAATCTGGTGCAGGCGATGAACTCGGCGGGCACGATGCTCGCCCCAGCCTTCGGCGCCTACCTGATCCTTGGCCGGTCAAAGAGCGGCACGGCAGCAGCAGGCACGGTCCTGACCGAAGCCGAACGCCTTGCCGATGCCCACGCGGTTATCCTGCCGTACGGGCTTGTCGCGGTGGTCCTCGTGGTGCTCGCCGCAGTCATCGCGCGCTTCCCGCTACCTGTGATGACGAGCGGCAGGAACGGCGAAAAGAGGAAGTCCCGGCTGCTCAATCCTGAACTGCTCAAGCACCGCAACCTGGTCTTCGGCGTGCCCGCCATCTTCATCTACCTGATCGCGGAAATCGGCGTCGCCAACCTCTTCATCAACTTCGTCAGCCGTCCCGACATCGGCAACATGACGCATGAAATGGCAGGCAACTATCTCTCGTTCCTGTGGGGCGGAATGATGGTCGGCCGCTTTGCCGGCTCGGCGATCATGCAGCGTTTCGATGTCGCCAAGGTCCTGGCCCTTTTTTCGATCGGCGCCTTCGTAGTGATGATGATCACTGTCTTCGCGCACGGCCCGGTGGCGATGTGGTCGCTGATCCTGGTGGGCCTGTTCCACTCGATCATGTTCCCGACCATCTTCACCCTCGGCATCAAGGGCCTTGGACCGCTCACCGAAGAAGCCTCGGGCCTGCTCGTCATGGCGATCGCCGGCGGCGCGCTGGTCGCGGTGCAGGGCTGGATGGCGGATACCTACGGCCTGCAGACTTCGTTCCTGCTGACCGCCGTCTGCGAACTCTACGTGCTGTTCTACGCTTTGTGGGGCAGCAAGCCGACCCATATCGAGCCCGATCTGGTCGCAGTCGAACCTGATTGATTCCCCCAGCAATCCCTCAAACTAAAGAGGCCCCGGCAGCGATGCCGGGGCCGTTTTTCTGTCAATGGCCACTGCTTGCCGCGATGGCGCCCTAGGCGCCTGCTGGTTGCTCCATGGCGCTGCGGGTATCGTCGAGAGCCAGATCAACCAGCACGTTCATCGCCTCAGCCGCCGCATCGGCATTCCCTGCCGCGATGGCATCGTAGACGCGCGCATGATCGGGTATCGGATTGCGCGGCAACGCGCGGGAGCGCTGCTTGAACTGCGTGGTCCAGTTCACTGCCGCACCGATGCTGGCGCTCAGAACCATGAGCGCATCATTGCGCGTGGCGTGAAGAATCGCATTGTGGAAATCGCGGTCGGCCGCCCGGCCGGCCTCCGTTGTCAGCGTATGCTGGCGCATGGCCGCCAGCGCATCCTTCATGATCTTGAGATCGGCCTTGTCGCGCCGCAAGGCTGCGAGCCGCGCGGCAGCAGGCTCGACAATGGCGCGAAGCTCAAACAGGCTGCGCACGAATTCGACATCAGGTTCTCCGGCGAAAGCCCATCCCAGCACTTCCGGATCCAGCAGGTTCCAGCGGTCGCGCGGCAGAACACGAGTGCCGGCCTTCGGACGGCTGGCCACCAGCCCTTTCGCAGTAAGCACCTGAATTGCTTCACGATAAGCACTGCGTGAAACTTTGAGCTCTTCAGCAAAAGCCACTTCGCCGGACAAGATATCGCCTGGCGCATATTTGCCCGACAAGATGTCCGTACCCAGCTTGTGGGCGATGGCACCGTGCAGGCGCCGTCCCGGCCCACGTGCGGCCTTCGCCGCCTTGGCCCCCTCAACTTCTTTTGCAATGCCAGCGTCTGTCACGATTTCTGCCACCTCCATTCCCAAGCCTAACAGCCCTCGCACCGGGAAGGAACGACAAACATTGCGTTTATCCTCGTCACGGAATATGTCGGAGTAAATAGGGAGATCCCAGATGACCGAATTCCGTTCCATGGCTGCCGAGACCGGCGAACCGCAAGGCGCCGCTTTCGAGGTTCACGGCCCCGCAGATGTGGCGGCTGCCTGCGGCGAAGCCGATGCTGCGTTCGATATTTACCGCGCCACCAGCCGCGAGGAGCGCGCAGCATTCCTCGAGCGAATCGCCGACGAGATCATGGCGGTCGGCGAGCCGCTGCTTGAGGCCTACCTTTCCGAAAGCGGGTTGCCCCGTGCGCGCTCTGAAGGCGAGCGCGGCCGCACCTGCGGCCAGCTGCGCATGTTCGCCGATGTCGTGCGCAAGGGACAGTGGTTGCAGCTGCGCATCGACCCGGCCCTGCCCGAGCGCGCTCTGCCGCGCCCCGACCTACGCCTGCGAATGATCCCGGTGGGCCCGGTCGCCGTCTTCGGCGCCTCGAACTTCCCGCTCGCCTTTTCCACCGCTGGCGGTGACACCGCCTCGGCGCTGGCGGCCGGTTGCCCGGTCGTGGTCAAGGGTCATCCAGCCCACCCGATCACCGGCGCGCTCGTGGCGCAGGCGATCAGCAAGGCGGTTGCCGCCTGCGGGCTTCCCGCCGGCGTATTCCAGCACCTCACGGGGCCGTCGAACGAGCTCGGCGCGGCGCTGGTGCAGGATCCCCGCATCATGGCCGTGGGCTTCACAGGCTCGCGCGCGGGCGGCCTTGCGCTGGCCAAGCTGGCGCAGGAACGTGACGTGCCGATTCCGGTCTACGCCGAGATGTCGAGCATCAACCCCGTCCTACTGCTGCCCGAAGCGCTGAAGGCACGCGGCGAAGCACTGGGCACAGCATTCGTCGGCTCGCTGACCATGGGCGCCGGACAGTTCTGCACCAATCCCGGCCTCGTGCTGGCTATCGAAGGCGAAGGCCTCGACGCCTTCATTGCCGCCGCGTCTAGCGGTGTGTCGGCGGCCAAGCCGCAGACCATGCTGACCACCGGCATTGCCGCTGCTTACGCCAAAGGCGTCGAAGCGCTGGCCGGAACGGCGGGCGTCGAAACGCTGGCCAAGGGCGACGAAGGCAGCCGCACCTGCGGTGGCACCTTCCTGTTCCAGACCTCCGCTGAAAAGTTCCTCGCCGACAAGGCCATCGGCCATGAAGTTTTCGGTGCCTCCTCGGTGATCGTGCGCTGCAAGGACGAAGCCGAACTCAAGGCCGTTCTCGAGGGCCTGGAAGGCCAGCTTACCGCGACGCTGCACATGGATGAGGCAGACGAAGCCGTGGCTTCACACCTGCTGCCCGTGCTCGAACGCAAGGTTGGCCGCATCCTCGCCAATGGCTGGCCTACCGGTGTCGAAGTCTGCCATGCGATGGTTCACGGCGGCCCGTTCCCCTCGACCTCGGACCCGCGCACGACCTCGGTTGGCAGCCTTGCCATTGACCGGTTCCTGCGTCCGGTCAGCTACCAGAACCTCGCCCAGCCCGTGCTTCCGCCCGAACTGCGCGACGAAGCTTATGGCGACGGTGCACCGCGCCTGATCGACGGCAAGCTCACGCTGTCCTGATACGTTAGACAACTTCCGCGGCGCGCTCCCCAGAAACGGCGCGCCGCGGCTGGGAGAGACCCATGACCTATCTTTGCCTGCTTCAGCATCGCGCGCCTGATGGCTCGCGCTCCGTTATCCTCGCCGAGGGTGACGCCGCCCACATTCTTGAAGGCGTCACGAACGTTCGCGAACTCGCGCTGCGCGCCATTGCCGCTGGCGTAACGCTGGCGCAGGCCGCCAAGGCCTGCCCGGCTGGCGCCGCCGTGGACATCGCTGCGGAATTTGCCGCAGGCCATCTGCTGGCCCCGATCGACCATGAAGACCCCGCGCACCTGCTGATGACCGGCACGGGCCTGACGCACCTCGGTTCCGCTGAAGGCCGCAACAAGATGCACCAGGCCGCGGCATCGGGCGAACATCAGACCGACTCGATGCGGATGTTCCTCGAGGGGCTGGAAGGTGGAAAGCCCGCCGCTGGCGAAGTGGGCCAGCAGCCCGAGTGGTTTTACAAGGGCGACGGCTCGCAGCTCGTCGGCCCGACCGATCCGCTGACCATGCCGTCCTTCGCCAAGGACGGCGGCGAAGAACCCGAAGTGGCGGGCGTCTACCTGATCGGGGAAGACGGCACGCCCTACCGCCTCGGCCTCGCGATCGCCAACGAGTTCAGCGACCATGTGACCGAGCGCCATAACTACCTGTGGCTCGCACACTCCAAGCTGCGGCAGGCTGCGCTGGGCCCCGAACTGCTGATCGGAACACCTCCTGACAGCATCGAGGGCACCAGCAGAATTCTGCGAGAGGGCAAGGTACTTTGGGAAAAGCCGTTCCTGTCGGGCGAGGCAAACATGTCGCACACGCTGGGCAATCTGGAACAGCACCACTTCAAGTACGATCTCTTCTGCCGCCCCGGCGACGTTCACGTCCACTTCTACGGCACTGCTACCCTGTCGTTCGCGGATGGCGTGACGACGCAGGAAGGTGACGTATTCGAGATCTCGGCCTCGCCGTTCACGCTCCCGCTAGCCAATCCGCTGAGCCGCGCCGAAACGCGCAGCGTAGCGGTGAAGGTGCTCTGAACCATGGACCCGATCCGCATTGCCGTTGTCGGCGTGGGCAAGATCGCCCGAGACCAGCACTTGCCAGCGATTGCCGGAACGCCCGCGTTCAGCCTGGCGGCCACCGTCAGTCCGCACGATCCCGGTCAGGAAGGCATTCCGCACCTCGCCAGCCTGGAAGAGCTGCTGGAAAAGGGCCCGGCGATCGATGCGGTCGCACTCTGCACTCCGCCTCAGGTCCGCTACGGCCTTGCCGTTCAGGCTTTGAAGCGCGGCATCCACGTCTTCCTCGAGAAGCCCCCCGGCGCCACCTTGTCCGAGGTGGTCGCGCTGCGCGACCGCGCGGACAAGGTTGGCGTTACCCTGTTCGCCTCGTGGCACTCGCGCTTTGCGGCCGGCGTTGCGCCTGCCCGCGCCTGGCTCGCCGAGCGTCGGATCGAGAAAGTTTCGATCGTCTGGCGCGAGGACGTGCGCGTCTGGCATCCCGGCCAAGCGTGGATCTGGGAACCGGGCGGACTCGGCGTGTTCGACCCGGGCATCAACGCCCTTTCGATCCTGACGCATATCCTGCCGCGTCCGGTCTTCCTCAAGGCAGCAACGCTGAGCATTCCCGTGAACCGCGCGGCACCGATCGCGGCCGATCTCAATATGTGCGATAGCGGCGGCGCCGAGATACACATGGACCTCGACTGGCGACAGACCGGCCCGCAAAGCTGGGACATCATCGTCGAGACCGATGCAGGCACGCTCAAGCTCTCGCAAGGCGGCGCCGTGCTGACGACGCCGACAGGCACCGAGCACAACGAAGACCTGGAGTATCCCGGCCTCTATTCGCGCTTTGCCAACCTCATCCGCGGCGGGCGCAGCGATGTCGACATCGATCCGTTCCGCCTCGTTGCCGACGCCTTCCTGCGCGGCCGCCGCGAACCTGTTGAAGCCTTTCACGACTGATCCTCCGGGAGGGGATACGAGACCATGATCAAGACCCTGCGACACACTGCCGCTGCCGCGCTGCTCGGCGCCACAGCGCTGGTTAGTATTGGTGCCGGTGCCGCGCACGCGGACACCAACGGCCAGCCGACAACCGCCGAGATCCACGCCGGCAAGCCCGGCCCCGTCTACGACAAGAGGATCTTCACCCAGTTCGCCGAGCACCTCGGTAACGGCATCTACGGCGGCCTTTGGGTTGGCAAGGACAGCCCGATCCCGAACACCAACGGCTTCCGCAACGACGTCGTGTCCGCCCTGCGCGAACTCTCGGTTCCCGTGATCCGCTGGCCCGGCGGCTGCTTCGCCGACGAATACCACTGGCGCGAGGGCATTGGCCCGCAGAACGAGCGTCCGGTGAAGGTCAACACCCACTGGGGCGGCGTGACCGAGCCCAATACTGTGGGCACGCACGAATACTTCGAACTGCTGCGGCAGGTCGGCGCCGAGGCCTATATCTCGGGCAATGTCGGCGACGGTTCCCCACGCGAGATGGCCGAGTGGGTCGAATACATGACCGCCCCGGCCGGAACCCTCGCCGACGAGCGTGCGAAAAACGGCCACAAGGAACCCTGGAAAGTCCCCGCCTTCGGCATCGGTAACGAGCTCTGGGGCTGCGGCGGCAACATGCGCCCCGAATATGCCGCCGACGTCACCCGCCGCTATGCCACGTTCGTCAAGGCACCGGCGGGCACCCACATCCTGAAGATCGCCAGCGGCGCCAATGTCGATGACTACAACTGGACCGAGACCTTGATGAAGGTCGCCGGCCCGCTGCTCGACGGTCTCTCGCTCCATTACTACACGCTGCCCGAAGGCGGCTGGCCGCCCAAGGCCGATCCCGTCAATTTCGACGAGACCGCATGGGCCGACACGCTCCACGAAGCCTGGCGGATGGACGAGCTAATCACAAAGCACTCCGCGATCATGGACAAGTACGATCCGGAAAAGCGGGTCTTCCTGGCGGTCGATGAATGGGGTGCCTGGTACGCTCAGGATCCCGGTACGCATCCGGGCTTTCTGCGCCAGCAGAACACCCTGCGCGACGCTCTGATCGCCGCCATCAACCTCGACATCTTCGCCAAGCACGCGGACCGTGTGAAGATGACCGCCATCGCCCAGATGGTGAACGTCCTTCAGGCGATGATCCTAACCGAAGGCGCCAAAATGGTGCTCACGCCCACCTACTATGTCTTCGACATGTACAAGCCCTGGCAGGATGCCACGGTGCTGCCGATCGACATCGCAACGCCGACCTATACCAAGGACAAGTACACGGTTCCGGCCGTTAGCGGCTCGGCGGTGAAGGCGAAGGACGGCAAGATCCACGTCGGCCTGTCCAACGCCGATCCTGAAAAGCCGAACACCGTGACCATCAACCTCGACGGTGTGAAGGCATCGGGCGTGACCGGCACGATCCTGACGGCACCGGCGATCAATTCGCACAACACCTTCGACAAGCCCGGCGTGGTCAAGCCCGCCGCGTTCACGGGGGCACGGATTAAGGGCGGCAAACTGGTCGTCACCCTGCCCGCGAAGTCGGTCGTGACGCTCAAACTGCGATGAGCGGGGACATCGTCCAGGTAAGAAGGGAGTGGCCGGTACTGCCGGGCCGCTCCCTGTGGCTCGGCGTCTTGCTGGCAGCCGCTGCTCTCCCCCCTGCCGCAGCGGCCTCCACGCAAGCCGAAACGGCGCAAACCGGCACGCTCAATTCCCGGCTTTCGGGCGACCTTACGGTGCATGACCCGGTCATCGCCCGCGAGGGAGATACCTATTACGTGTTCAGCACCGTCGGGCGCTACATCGGCATCAAGACCTCGAAGGATCTGCAGCACTGGACTGACGCCGGTTCGGTCTTCGCCGAGATCCCCGAATGGGCGAAAAAGGCCATTCCCGGCACCGAAGGCATCTGGGCGCCGGACATCTCCTATGTGAACGGCGAATACCGGCTCTACTACTCGGTCTCCACCTTCGGCTCGAACCGGTCGGCGATCGGCCTTGCCACCAATGCGACACTCGATCCCAAGGCGAAGAACTACCGCTGGAAGGATCAGGGCCTCGTCGTCATGTCCACGCGCGACGATGACTTCAACGCCATCGACCCGAACTTCATTGCCGATGCAGAAGGACGGCAGTGGCTGGCGCTCGGCAGCTTCTGGACCGGCATCAAGCTGTTCCCGCTCGACACGGCCACCGGCAAGCCAAGGCCCGGCACCGAGCCTTATTCCATCGCCCGCCGCCTTGTCCCGGCCGGTGCGCCCGATCCTATCGAGGCCCCGTTTATTTTCCAGCACGATGGCTGGTACTACCTGCTCACCTCCTTCGACTATTGCTGCAAGGGCGTGAACAGCACCTACTTCACCGTCGTCTCGCGCTCGCGGAAGATCACCGGCCCTTATCTCGGCAAAGACGGCAGCGAGGCCATGATGGGCGGCGGCACGATCTTCCTGCGGGCCGACCTGCAGGAACAGCAACGTTTCCGCGGCCCCGGCCATGCAGGGGTCTTCACCGATACCGACGGGACGACCTATGTCGCCTACCACGCCTACGACAAACAGGCTGAGGGCAAGCCGACATTGCGCATCGCACCCGTCCGCTGGGGCGCGGACGGCTGGCCGGTCGCCGAATACTGATCCACCTGCTGACACCCCGGCTCCCCCGGGCCGGGGTGTCCTTTTTTGAAGGCCGGTTCGAACGGCCCACCCGGAGAGGACGACATGCAATTCAACCTATCGCGACGCGCTTTCGCTGCCGGTGCGGCCATGATGCCGATCGCCTGCACGCAGGCCGGCAAGACCATGATGGCAAGCACGCCCGCGACCGGCGCGCCTTCCGCTTCGGGCATCGTCAACCCGCTGGTGAAGCAGCGAGCCGACGCGCAGATCTTCCGCCACGATGACGGCTATTACTACATGACCGGATCGGTGCCGGAATACGACCGGCTGGTCCTGCGGCGCTCGCGTACGCTGGCCGGGCTTACCGATGCCGAGGAGCGCGTCCTGTGGCGCCACGAGGCCAGCGGGCCGATGTCCGGATTCATCTGGGCCCCGGAACTGCATCTCGTCGACGGGCGCTGGGTGATGTACTTCGCGGCGGGCCCCAGCGGCGGCGGCGAGGACGTGTTCCGCATCCGCACTTACGCGGTCGTCTGCGATGGGTCGGATCCGATGCGCGGCAACTGGTCGGTACTTGGTCAGTTCCAGGCACCGTGGGACAGCTTCAACCTCGATTCCACCATGTTCATGCACCGGGGCACCCGCTATTTCGCCTGGGCCCAACGTGAACCGGGGATCGAGACCAATTCGAACCTCTATATCGCCCCCATGGCGTCCGCACTCACGCTCGCGGCCAAGCCTGCGCGCCTTACTGTGCCGACGCTCGATTGGGAAATCCTCGGCTTCAAGGTCAACGAGGCCCCCGCCGTGCTGGAAAAGAACGGGAAGCTGTTCATCAGCTACTCGGCCAGCGCGACCGATGCCCGCTATTGCCTCGGCCTGCTGACCGCCGATGCGGATGCAGACATCATGGACCTGCGCAATTGGACCAAATCCCCCAGGCCGGTGTTCACTACCTGCGAGGCGACGTCGGTTTACGGCCCCGGCCACAACAGCTTCACGGTGGATGAGGAAGGCCGGGATATACTGGTCTATCACGGTCGCGACTACGCGCAGATCGAGGGCGATCCACTGTTCAACCCGGACCGCCACACCCGCGTGCAGCGGCTCTATTTCGATGCCGACGGCAATCCCGATTTCGGCGTTCCAGTCGGCAATGGCCCCCTGCCCGATCGCTTCGAAGCCGCAACGACCCCCAATACCTGGCTAGCTCATGACGGCACGCGCCTCTTCGCCGGCGCTGCCCCGTTGCCGCAGACACAGTTCCGCATGCTTCCCGCGGAAGGCGGCACACTACGCCTCTCCCCGATCCTGTTGCGCGACCAATGTCTGAATGCAGCGCCTGACGGCACCGTCTCTTTAGTCCCGACAAACGGCACCGCTACGGCAAGCCTGTTCAGGCGAATCCCAGGTCGGACAAAGGACAGCGTCCGGTTCGAATCGGCGGCCTTTCCGGGCAGGGCCATCGCTCCGGGCGGCGATGGTCTCAAACTCGCTCCTGCCAGCAATTCCGCCACCCTTTGGCGCGCTTCCTGATTGCAAACAACTCGGACAAAAAATGCCCAAAAACGCACTTCTGCGGCGAGAACGACACACCAACGAAAGGTTTCTTGTCTGAAGTGCGTTTTTTCCTTGCGCTAAATAACTCCGACAAATAACAGGGCGCCAAGGTTTGAAGAGGCATGGTACCGGCCAGCCTCATTGGGAGGGTAGATCATGGCATTCAAGCCAATCACATTCTGCACAACGTCCGTTCTTGCACTCACCCTGGCGGGCGCTGCCCATGGGCAGGACGCTGCCAACAGCGGGGTTTCCGACACCGACGCGCAAGAGATCATCGTCACCGGCGTCAAGGCGTCGATCATCGGTGCCCTGAACGTGCGCAAGGAATCGACCCAGATCGTCGACTCGATCGTCGCCGAGGACGTGGGCAAATTGCCGGACAACAACGTCGTCGAAGCACTCCAGCGCGTGACGGGCGTGCAGGTCACCGACCGCGCCGGCGGCGAAGCGGCGACCATCACCATCCGCGGCCTTGCCGATCCGCTGACCACGCTCAATGGTCGCAACGTCTTCACTGCGGCTAACCAGTCGTTTGCATTGCAGGACATCTCCGCCAACCTCGTCAAGCAGATCGACATCTACAAGACGCGCGCGGCAGACCAGATCGAGACCGGTCTTGCCGGCCAGATCGACGTCAAGACCCGCCGCCCGTTCGACTTCGACGGTTTTGCCATCTCGGGCCTTGCACGTGGCATCTACAACGAACAGGCTGACACCTATAACCCGAACGTCGCCCTGCTGGTCAGCGACCGCTGGGAAACTGGCATCGGTGACATCGGCCTCCTCGCCAACGTCAGCTGGAGCAAGACCAAATACCGCAACATGTCGACCACGGCCGGCGCGTTCGTTCCCTTCGCGACCGAAAACCCGCCGGCCGGTTCGGGCCTCGGCCCGCTCGAGCGCATGTTCTCAGGCTGGCAGCCTGGCCTCGATTACGGCCTGCCGACCGAGCCGGGATCGACGATCAACTACAACGGCGTGGACGTCCCATACTACCTGTCGCGCGACGCGGTCTTCTCGTCCGACCTCTACGGCGAGCGTGAGCGCCCGTCGGCCAACATCGCGCTGCAGTGGGCTCCGAACTCCAGCTCGGTCTACACCGCCGAAGTGTTCTATGCAGGCTTCCGAGGCCACACATTCAACTCGCTGCAATTCAGCTTCGTTGACTGGTGGGGCAATCCGGGACCGGTCGAGCTCTACGACGGCACGAACATCGTCAAGTCACGCACGGTTGACGACGTCTACGGCTTCAACAGCGGTGACTATGCCACCAACCGCACCGACAGCTACGTCTACGCCCTGAACGGGCAGTGGGATCTTGGCGACCGCGGCAAGATCGTCGGTGACGTCGCGTACCAGACCAGCACCAACAAGACCTCGTTCCTCGCCATGCGCACCGATCGCGTGGCCAGTCAGATCACTGCCGATTTCAACGCCGGCGGCGGCATCCCGTCGTACCACTTTGCCGACGACTCCCTGCTCGCCGATCCGAGCGTCTGGAACATCGCCCAGTTCTACGACAACGCCAACAAGAACAAGGGCAGCGCCATCACGGCCACGCTCGATGGTTATTACACCTGGGACGAAGGCTTCATCCGCCGCGTCAAGGCGGGCTTGCGCTACGACGACCGCAAGGCTTCGAGCTATGTCCGCTCCCAGGATGGCTATCTCGGCGCCTCGCTTTCGACCCTGCCTGAAGAAGCGCTGTTCACCAACTCCGGCTTCATGAAGGGCATTGCCGACGTGCCGCGCAGCTGGGTTCTCCCTAGCGGCAGCTGGCTTGCCGGCAACGCCGACTACGTGCGCGGGCTTTACGGCCTGCCCACCTCGGACGCCCTGTCGCTGGCCAAGACGTTCGACATCGACGAAGTGACGATGACCGCCTATGTCATGGCCGATGCGGAAGTGTCGATCTTCGGCCGCCCGCTGCAGCTCGAAGGCGGTGTGCGCTACGTCGCGGTGACTACGGATTCGAACTTCTTCGACCGCTACAACGCCGGCGCCCAGACACGTTCGGGTAGCCAGTCGGAGAAGTTCCTGCCGAGCTTCACGGCGAAGTACGAGATCACGCCAAACCTGCGCCTGCGCTTCAATTACGGTGAAACGCTGCGTCGCCCGAACTTCGGCGACATCAACCCGAACTATTCGCTCACGGGCGATCTTACCAATGTCGGCTACGGCAGCGGTTCGGCAGGCACCGCCGACCTGAAGCCGACGCACTCGAAGAACTACGACCTCGCACTCGAGTGGTACTTCGAACGCAACAGCGCGATCTACGTGACTGGCTTCCGGCGCGAGATCCAGGGGCTAGTGGTGCCGCTGACCGTGATGGAATACATCCCGAACAACGGTATCGTCGCCGGTGCGACGGACTACTTCGCCATCACCCGTCCGGTGAACGCATCGAACGGCGTGCTCAAGGGCGTGGAAGTCGGGATGACCTACTTCCCGAACTACCTGCCCAGCATCCTGAACGGCCTTGGCTTCCAGGGCAGCCTGACCGTGCTGGACTCGAAGCAGAACATCCCGATGACGGACTCTGCCGGCAACATCACCGGCGAGACCACGTCGCAGTTCTTCAACGTCTCGAAGTTCTCGTATAACGCGACGCTGGCCTATGATCGGGGCCCGTTCAACGCCCGCGTTTCCTACGTCTGGCGTCAGGGGTTCCTGCACAACAACGAAGCACGCCTGTTCGCCAACCCGATCGGCGTGTGGTTCAAGCCGGAGGAAAGCCTCGACGTCCAGCTCACCTGGAACGTGACCGACCGCATCGGCCTGACCTTCGATGCAACCAACCTGACCAAGTCGAAGCAGCAGAACTACTACAAGTTCGGCGACGTGGGTAATGCGCAGCAGTTCAACCTCGGCACGCTACAGCTGGCCCGCACCTTTGCCGTAGGCGCACGCTTCACCTTCGACTGACGGCATGACCGGCCGGAACGCCACTGCCATTCGCGCGTTCCGGCCGGCCTAAAGCGGCTGCTTCCCGGGCTCCTCTCCCAACACTCCCCGGGAAGCGGCCGCTTTTCCATTTCTTCCGCAAGGATAATCGGGAGAAGGGCATCAATGCTTGCGACATTTCGCCCAATGCTTGCCGCTGCGGCGGTTCTCGCGACGGTCGCCAGCCCTTCTGTTTCCGCTCCGGCGACGCCAGTCCATGCCCAGGCCGCTCGGCCGATGCTGGACCATGCTGCGATTGCCCGCGTGCATTTCGGCAATGACGCCCCCTGGTACGTCGACCGCATTCCCTTCTTCGAAAGCGCCGATCGCCGGATCGATGCGGTCTATTACTACCGCTGGTCGCTATTCCGCGCGCACCAGCGCGATCTCGGCGCGCTCGGCTACATCACCACCGAATTTGCCGACGACGTGGCCTGGCAGCGCCAACCTTATGCCAGCCTCAACGACGCCACCGGTTTCCATATTGCCGAGGGGCGCTGGCTGAACGACCGCCGCTTTACAGACGACTACGTCAATTTCATGTACGAGGGTGGCAACGACCGCCACTTTAGCGACTACATGGCCGATTCCGTCTGGGGCCGTTACCTTGTCGATGGAGACCGCGCCGCCGTGATCCGCCATCTGGCGGTGATGCGCCACATCTACGGACTATGGGACGATCATTTTGATTTCACCAAGGGCCTCTACTTCATAGAGCCCCTGCTCGACGCGACCGAATACACCGTGTCCTCAATAGATGCCTCGGGCGGTGAGGACGGATTTCGTGGCGGCGACGCCTTCCGCCCAACGATCAACAGTTACATGACCGCCAATGCCCGCGCGATTGCGAAGATAGCGGAACTGGCCGGAGACAAGGTACTCGCGCGGTTCTTCACAGACCGTGCCGATGAACTGCGAACCCGCATGCTGGCCGACCTGTGGAACCCCGCACTCGTTCATTTTACCGACCGCTACAAGACCACCAACGAACATGTAAAATACTGGGAACCGATCCGAGCGCGCGAACTGGCAGGATACCTGCCCTGGATGTTCGATCTCGTGCCCGACGATCCGCGGTACGCACAGGCGTGGGCGCATCTGCTCGATCCGGAATCGCTGGCCGGGAAAGCCGGGATGCGCACCGTCGAGAAGAGTTATCCGTACTACATGCGCCAGTACCGCTATCTGGGCACAGCGCGCGAGTGCCAGTGGAACGGCCCGGTCTGGCCTTACCAGACAACGCAGGTCCTCACCGCCATGGCCAACCTTCTCGACCACTACGGCGACACCGGCCCGGTCACTCGCAGCGACTACATGCGCCTGCTCCGGCAATATACCGCCCTGCACTATCAGGGAAGCAAGCTGGATCTGGAGGAAGACTACGATCCGGCCACCGGAAAACCGATCGTCGGGCTGGACCGCAGTCACCACTATTTCCATTCGGGTTATATCGACCTGATCCTGTCGGGCCTCGTGGGCATCCGTCCGCGCGCGGACGACGTGCTGGAAGTCAATCCGCTGCTTCCTGCAGCGGGCGATCCTCAGACCCTCGCCTGGTTCCGTGCCGAGGATGTGCCCTACCACGGCCACAAGATCGCCGTGACATGGGATGCAGATGGAACGCATTATGGCAGAGGGCCGGGTTTATCCGTCGAAATCGATGGCAAGGAAGTGGCCCGGCGGGCCGACCTCGACCGCCTTACGATACCGGTAGTGCGGACCCCCAACCCACCGATTGTGCGGCCCATAAACCACGCAGTGCAGCTCGTACGCGGCCAGTTCCCCATGGCCAGCGCGTCGAGCAATGCGGACCCGGAAATGCTGCACGATGCGATCGACGGGAGGCTCTGGTTCTTTCCCGAACTCCCGAACGGCTGGACTTCCGCGCCTTCAAACGATTCGCAATGGTTTGAGGTAAACTTCGGCAAACCGGTCGATGCTGACACTGCCGAGCTCGCCTTTTTCGACGATGGCCATAGCATTTCTGCACCTGTGTCGGTGACCATTGAAGGCTTGAGCGCTGACCGTTGGCATCCACTCGCACAGGCCAGGCCGCTGGCCAACGGGATAACGCGCCTGAGATGGTCAAAGCGCGCCGTTTCGCGCCTAAAGGTGCGCATGGATCCCGTTCGCGCGAGGTCTATCCGTCTCGTCGAATTCAGGGCCAGTTCAAGCGCCAGTCCTGTCCGGACCGGCGACAGTGGGGCATAAAATACGCCATTGTCGGAGCATTTCAGGCTATCCCAGTGTCAAGTTGCCGTTCTTGTCGAAGCCCACGGTCAATCCCACGGCCCTGAGATCGTTGAGAGTTACAAGCTCGTCGGCATTCGGGGAACTGCGAAGCCTTGCGTATGTCACGGGATCCATGTCGGGACGCAAGGCGTCGAGCACGCTTGCAAGACTTATTCTGAATTCCTTGTGCACGACATCGGCATGGCCAGCCGTAGCGCCTGCTATCAGGAGGGTCACCGAGCCCGCGCGGGCACCGTGGACCCGCAATGGCAATGTGACTTCTACACCCGCGGAAGTCTGCTTGTACGATGCAGCAACCGGTGCAACATCAACCGGGTCATCCGCCTGTAAAACCTCGTCGGACGCGTCGGTGGTCCGCCGCTCCGATCTGGTTTTGCCGTCTTGATGGGCGGACCGGGCCAGCGCATCCTGCGAGATGACGACAAGTTGGGACAGGGCCTGCTCTCGCGGTGCAACCGTGGCCGGTCGTTCCCTCACAAGTTCTTCGGAAGGATCGAGGTTCGCGTTGTCATAGCCGGGAGTCGGCGCCGTTCTGGCGGCCTCAACCATGCCGCCAAGTGGTTCACCGCGCTTATCCATCGCCAGATTTTCGGCCAATGCAACGGGGTCGTGGGTGGTGTCAGGTCCAGCACCCACTTTAGCATCGCGTTCCGTCCGTTTCGCTATGCCTTCTTCCACTCTGGCCCTGACCGCCTGAAGAGAGGCCGCCGGATTGGAATCAGTATCACCGGTCAATGAGGTATCGTTGTCAGCCAGTCTGGCATCTGAAGGCTGGCGGTTGAAAATGCGATCATCGTCTTCGACCGTGCCGGAGATGATCCACTGCAGCGCATCCGCGCTCACGGCAGGCACCTGACCATTCGGCATTCGTACCGATGCCACAAGGGGACGCTGCGCTGCCGTCACGACATCGACAGGCAATGGAGCGGGCATCACTGCCGTCACTGCCTGTTCGGAAAGGCTCGGCCGTTCGATGGTCGCTGCAGCTGCAGATGTATTCCCTGTCGGCGGCACCTCCCCCCCCAGCCCCGTTTCAGGTGCGGCATCCGGAGTTGACACAGCCAAGGCTGACGACGTCAGGGCCGGTGTCGGTACGCTATCTTTCAGCTCCGGGGGAGCCGCCGGAACCACAGTCAGCTCAAGCTGGGCCGGCCCGGATGGCGAGGATTCCTGCCTTTGGCGAACTGGAGATATGCGTTGCGCCGACTGTACCTCCTGCGGAGTCCGCGCATCCTGCACGGCGGCGGCAGGAACCGGTGCGACGAAGGTTGAAGCCGGATGGGCGAGGCCATGCTTCGACGCTGGCGGGTTCGGAAGGCCGCCATTGGACGGCGATTTCGCAACTGTCCGTGCGGCTGCGTGGACGCCTACGTCCCGGGGGCTGGAATCCTGCACTTTGGTGCGAAGTGCAGAAGAAGGACTGATGGCCAAGACCATGCCAGCCACGGCCACAACAGTGACTGCCGCGATGGCAGGTTGAAGGTTAGCACCCTGCCGACCGACCAATTTGCCTTTGAGCACAAATGGCATGTCAACCGCCCTCAACGTCGGTTTGCTGATCTTTCAGCAAACCGACATGTGAGCGATCAATTAACCATGAGTTGAGGCAAAATTCTACCGTCTGCGATACTTACCCACATCCGGAGTGCAGACTTCATGCTGGCTCATCGATACATACAACCACTGCCCTTTCGGCGTCACGGGCAAGTTGTGTGGTCGCGCCGCACGTTTCCCAGAAACGGCAGGGATTGTGCTTCAGACCAACGCGCCGTGGCAGTGCTTGTACTTGTTGCCAGAGCCACAGGGACAAGGGGCGTTCCGGCTGATCGGCAGGTCCGCATAGGGGTTTTCGCCGCTCGCCCCCGGGCCAACCGCTGCCTGCGGACTGCCCGCCAGCGAACCGAACAGCGCCGCCTGTCCGCCCGAACCGTCGGCATCATCCGAATTGTCGAATCCGGTCAGCGGATCGATATGACCGGTCAGGAAGTCCGGCAGTTCGGGCAGGTCCTGCGGTTCGGGCATGCGCAACTCGCTCACCGACAGGATGCGCGTCACGTCTTCGCGGATGGTATCGAGCATGCGCTCGAACAGTCCGAAGGCCTCCTGCTTGTATTCGTTGATCGGCGTGCGCTGAGCGTAAGCACGCAGGAAGACCACCTGACGCAAGGCGTCGAGCGTGGCGAGGTGTTCCTTCCAGTAATGATCGAGACGATCCAGAAGGATCGATTTTTCGACCTGCCGCCAGATTGCGGGATCGTCCTGGGCCATCTTGGCCGCCATGTGGGCGTCGGCCAGTTCGGTGATCCGCTCCTCGACCACTTCCGGTTCGATGCCCGCCTCGTCGAGCCACGCCTCGATGGGAATGTCGATGGCGAGGTTTTCCTTCACCTTTTCCTTCAGCCCTTCGATGTTCCAGTGCTCAGGGTAAGACCCTTGCGGGCAGGTGTCGGCGACCAGCGCATTGATGGTGTCGTGGCGCATGTCGACGACGACATCGTCCACCGCCTCGGCGTCCATGATGTCGGCGCGCTGTTCGTAGATCACCTTGCGCTGATCGTTCATCACGTCGTCGTATTCGACGACCTGCTTACGAACCTCGTAGTTGCGTGCCTCGACCTTCTTCTGCGCGGTCTCGATGGCCTTAGAGAGCCACTTGGAGCCAATCGCCTCGCCGTCGGCCAGGTTGCTGTTCATCATCTTGGCAAACAGGGTATCGGGCCCAAAGATGCGCAGCAGGTCGTCCTCGAGGCAGAGATAGAACTTGGACAGGCCCGGGTCGCCCTGACGGCCCGAACGGCCGCGCAGCTGGTTGTCGATACGGCGGCTCTCGTGGCGTTCGGTGCCGATCACGCAGAGGCCGCCCGCGTCGAGCACCTTCTGCTTTTCCTCGGCCACTTCCATCTTGATGCGGGCGATCGCCGCTTCGCGCTCGGGCCCCTCTGCCATGTCCTTTAGCTCGTCCTCGACGCGGAAATCGACATTGCCGCCAAGCTGGATGTCGGTGCCGCGGCCCGCCATGTTGGTGGCGACGGTCACGCCGCCAAGACGCCCCGCCTGCGCCACGATATGCGCTTCCATCTCGTGGAAGCGGGCGTTGAGGACCGAGTGTTTGACGCCTTCCTTGTTGAGGAAGTCCGAGAGCAGTTCCGACTTCTCGATCGAGACGGTGCCGACGAGGACCGGCTGCCCCTTTTCGTGCTTCTCACGGATCAGCTTTGCAATGGCACCGAACTTATCGAGCGTGTTCTTGTAGAACTCGTCTTCCTCGTCGACGCGCATGATCGGCAGGTTGGTCGGGATCGTGACCACGTTCATCTTGTAGATGTCGTAGAATTCCGCCGCTTCGGTTGCCGCCGTGCCGGTCATGCCCGAAAGCTTGGGGTACATGCGGAAGTAGTTCTGGAAGGTAATCGAGGCGAGCGTCTGGTTCTCGGGCTCGATCTTCACGCCTTCCTTGGCCTCGACTGCCTGATGCAGGCCGTTCGACCAGCGGCGCCCGTCCATCATGCGGCCGGTGAACTCGTCGATGATGACGACCTTGCCGTCCTTCACGACATAGTCGGTGTCGCGCTTGAACATGACCACCGCCTTGAGCGCCTGGTCGAGGTGATGGACGACCTGTGTGTTCTCGACGTCGTAAAGGTTGGAGCCGACAAGCAACCCGGCGTTCTCGAGGATACGCTCGGCCTTTTCCACGCCGTCCTCGGTCAGCGTGATGTTCTTGGTCTTCTCGTCTTTCTCGTAGTCCTCGTCGGCCAGCTGCTTCACGATCGCATCGACCGCGATGTAGAGCTCGGACTTGTCGTCCGTCGGGCCCGAAATGATCAGTGGCGTGCGCGCCTCGTCGATCAGGATCGAATCGACCTCGTCGACGATCGCGAAATTAAAGGGACGTTGCACCATCTGGCTGCGCTCGTGCTTCATGTTGTCGCGCAGGTAGTCGAAGCCGAACTCGTTGTTGGTGCCATAGGTGATGTCGGCGCCATAGGCCTCGCGGCGTTCGTACTCGTTGAGGTTCGGCACGATCACGCCGATCGTCAGGCCGAGGAAGTTGTGCAGCCTCCCCATGTGCTCGGCGTCGCGGCGGGCAAGGTAGTCGTTCACGGTGACGACGTGCACGCCCTTGCCCTCCAGCGCGTTGAGATAGGTCGCGGTGGTGGCGACGAGCGTCTTGCCCTCACCCGTGCGCATCTCGGCGATTTCGCCGCGATGAAGCACGATGCCGCCGATCATCTGCACGTCGAAGTGGCGCATGCCGAACACGCGCTTCGAGGCTTCGCGCACCGTTGCGAAAGCTTCGGGCATGATCTGATCGAGGGTGGAGCCGCCTGCCAGAAGTTCACGGAACTTGACCGTCTGGGCGCCCAGTTCCTCGTCGCTCATCGCTTCCAGTGAGGATTCGAAGGCATTGATCTGCTGGACAATCTTGTCGAGCGACTTGACGTAGCGGTCGTTGGACGAGCCGAAGATGGATTTGACGATGGCGCCGAGCATGGGCGGAATCCCTGTTCTTTAATGATTGTGTATGGGTTCGGTTGCGCGCCTGCCGAGAGCATGGGCGCGCCGAAAAACTCGCGAGAAACGCGAAAGCCGGTGTGCATGCAGCCGCTATTCGCGGGCGCGGTCTATTCCGGTAAAAACTGCCGCAACGGCACGGGCCACGGGCAATTGCGTGAGCGCAGGGGCATGACGCCGGGTGTTAAGGCGGCCCGGTTCGGGCAGACGGGCCAGCGCAACAGGTGCGCGCGGCGCCTTGGCCTGGGCAGTCTCTCCCAGCACCGCGACCTGCATGCTGGAAACCCGCGACGCACACGCCTCGGCCGGGCCGATTTGCGCGGCAAGGCCCGTCAGCAGGGCAAGCAGGGTCAGAAGCAGGCGGTTGGCCATGGGCGTCAGATAAGAGGGACAAGCTGAATAGTCCACTACCGACCGCAATTTGCGCACGATTGATCATCGCTTGACGTGCCACGGTCATGCGCTACGCGCTTGCGCCATGGCTTATCCTGTCTCTCCGCTCGCCACACCCTTCCCCGCCCTGCCGCAGATCGCGGGCGTCAACCCGCACGTGGTGCGCGCGGGATACAAGGACTGGGGACGCTGTGACCTTACCTATGTCACGCTTGAGGAAGGTACCTCTGTCGCCGGCGTGTTCACGAAGAACCTGTGTTGTTCGAGCGAAGTAGAGCTTGGCCGCGAGAACGTGAAACAGGGCCTGGCCCGGGCGCTCGTGGTGAACGCGGGCAATTCCAACGCCTTCACCGGCTATCGCGGGCGCGAAGCGGTGAAACAGATCATGGATCAGGTTGCCGGCCACCTTGGCTGTCCCAAGGAGCAAGTCTTCGTGTCCTCCACTGGAGTGATCGGCGTGCCGCTACCCAAGGACAAGGCGCGCGAGGGCGTCGCGAAGGCGCTGACCGCCGAGCCCTGCTCATGGGAAGAGGCGGCCAACACCATCGCCACCACCGACACGTTCGCCAAGGGCGCGACGGCCACGGCCATGGTGAGCGATACCAAGGTGACGATCAGCGCCATCATCAAGGGCTCGGGCATGATCGCGCCAGATATGGCGACGATGCTCGGCTACCTGTTCACCGATGCTGCCGTCGATCCGGCATTCCTGCAGGAATGCCTCTCGGCCGCTAACCTTGCCACCTTCTCATGCATCACGGTCGATTCTGACACCTCGACGAGCGACACCGTCCTCGCCTTCGCCACCGGCAAGGCCGGCAACGCGCCGCTCACCTCGTTCGAAAGCCCGGGCGCAGACGCCTTCTACGCCGCTATTCATGATGTATGCCGCCAACTTGCCCACCTCGTCGTGCGTGACGGTGAAGGCGCGCAGAAATTTATCGCCGTGACCGTCAGTGGCGCGGTCTCGGACGAGAGCGCGCGCAAGGTCGGCCTTGCCATCGCCAACTCGCCGCTGGTGAAGACTGCCATAGCGGGCGAGGATGCCAACTGGGGCCGCGTGGTCATGGCTGTCGGCAAGGCAGGCGAACCCGCCGACCGCGACAAGCTCTCGATCGGCTTCGGCGGCACCTGGGCCGCGCTCGAGGGCCTGCCGCTCGCCGATTACGACGAAGCGCCCGTCGCGGAACATCTCAAGGGTCACGACGTGACGATCGAAGTCGATCTCGGCCTTGGCGACGGCCTTGCCACCGTCTGGACCTGCGACCTCACGCACGGTTACATCTCGATCAACGCGGATTACCGCAGCTGATGCCCGCGCCCTTCTTTACCCTCTGGGGCCGGCTGAACTCGCACAACGTCAAGAAAGTGGCGTGGTTCGCGGAGGAACTCGGGCTGGCTTACGAACGCCGCGATATCGGCGGCCAGTTCGGCTATACCGACGACTACCTCGCCAAGAACCCCAACCGCCTGATCCCCATGATCGAGGACGGCAAGGTCGTACTGTGGGAATCGAACACCATCCTGCGCTACATGGCCGCCGAATATGGCGGTGAGCGCTGGTTCCCCGCCGATCCCATCGACCGCGCAATGGGCGACCGCTGGATGGACTGGCAGATAACCTATGCCGATGCCCAGCGCGTGCCGTTCCTGAGCTTTGCACGCACACCGCAGGATCAGTGGGACATGGCCGCCATCGAGCAAGGCGTGGCCGCCTGTGCGAAACATCTCGCGGTCATGGAGCGCTACCTCAGCGAAAAGCCCTGGCTGTCCGGCAGCACATTCGGCATCGGCGATATCCCGATGGGCGTCTATGCCTATACCTGGTTCAGCCTGCCGTTCGACAAGCCTGAATTTCCGGCTATTTCCGACTGGTACGGGCGCATCAGGACACGCCCCGGTTTCGCGCAGCAGGTGATGATCCCGCTCACATGATCACCCCCGCCCTTACGAAGGCCGTCGAGGCAATCATGCGCGAGGCGAGCGAACGCGCGATCCTGCCGCGCTACCAGTCACTCTCCAGCGCGGAGATCGACGCCAAGGCGCCCGACGACGTGGTGACGATCGGGGACAAGGAAAGCGAAGCCCTGCTGACAGCGCGGCTCTCCGCGCTGCTGCCCGAGGCTGCCGTGGTCGGCGAGGAAGCCACCTTTGCCGATGCCAGCGTGATGGACCGGCTCAAGGACCGGCTGTGCTGGATTGTCGATCCACTCGATGGCACCAACAACTTCGCTGCCGGAAATCCCCCGTTCGGTGTGCTCGTCGCACTGGCGGACAAGGGCGATACGCTGGGCGGCTGGATCCTCGACTGCCTGACCGGACGCTTCTGCCATGCGGGCAAGGGCACCGGCGCATGGATCGACGGCGAACGCGTTTCAGCCACGACCAGCGGCGAAACGCCCCCCGTTGCCGCGATTTCGATGGTGTTCCTCGAACAGGCACGCCGAGAACAGATCCGCGAACACATTGCCCCGCACTACCGCCTTGTCGACATTCCGCGCTGTGCCGCCGAACAGTACCCGCGGCTGGTGCTGGGCACCAACGACCTGTCAGTCTTCGAGCGCACCCTGCCCTGGGATCACGCTGCCGGCGCGCTGTTCCTCAACGAAGCGGGCGGTTTCTGCGCGCGGCCGGACGGCTCGCCCTACCGGGTAGATGAATTCGAACGTCGCGGAATGATCGGGGCTTCGTCGAAAGCACTGTTCGACGATCTGGCGGAGCGGCTCGCTGCGCTGGGTTGATAGAACCCGCAAACAAAAACCCCTCCCGCCATGTGGCGGGAGGGGCTCTTAACGGCCGGGATGGCCGCATGAATTCAGGCTGTCAGAGCGAACCTTCGATCCAGCCCTTGAGGGCGTTCTTGGGAGCCGCTCCGAGCTTGTCGGCCACCTTCTCGCCGTTCTTGAACAGCACGAGGTAGGGGATCGACTTCACGCCGAACTGCATCGGCGTGTCACTGTTGGCCATGATATCCATCTTGGCGATGGTCACCTGCTCGGCCAGTTCCTCGGAGATTTCCTCCAGAGCCGGGCCGATCATCTTGCACGGGCCGCACCAGTCCGCCCAGAAATCGACGAGCACGGGCTTGTCGGACTTGAGAACTTCCTCCTCGAAGTTGGCATCGGTGACGGCAATGGTGGGCATTGAGAGACTCCTGAGGATATCGCGTTGGTTGCAATCTAGAGACGAAACCGCCCGGCGCAACGGCTGAGCGCGAAAGCTTTACTCACCGGGGGCCAAATCCGGCTTGTGTGCGGCCAGCACATCTGCCGGAACCGTGATCAGGCGTGGCGCGGTAGTGTAGAGGAGCGCCACTTCCACCGTGCGCGCCGGAAAGGTGGTTTCGAGGGCAGCGGCATAGGCTCCCATCTGCCGCAGCACCCCGCGCGGTACCTGATCGAGCGTTTCGGGAGGACGGCGGGCGGTCTTGTAGTCGATCAGCCGCACACGGCCGGGCTCTACGACAAGCCGGTCGATCGTTCCCGCCACGACCTGACCGCCGACGACGGCGGCTACCGGCACTTCGGCGAGGCTTCCCGGCTCGAACAGATCAGCCCAGTCGGGATTGGTCAGCACGTCCATCGCCGTTTCCAGCAGCGCCTCGCGCGCGGCTTCGGCCAGATCTGCGGCATTGCGCGCCAGCCATGCCTTGCCGCTCTCGGCACGGCTGTCCGCAGGGACTTCGGGAAGACGTTCCAGCAGCTTGTGCACCAGCGTGCCGCGCCGGGCCGCTTCCCGGCCTGCACCGGGCGGGAATGGCGGATCGGGCGCATCGTCCTCACCCAGCGCTGATGGCGCCAGCGGACGCGGCGGGCGCGGTTCGGCGGGCGGACCACGCCGAAGCCACGAAGGCAGCGGCTCACCAAGCGGCAATTCGGGCGCGCCGGTCTCGGCCGCGACGGAAGCAGGCAGCGAACCATGTTCGCAGCGCGTGCCCCAGATGGCATCCTCGATCTCCGCTTCGGGCGGGAACAGTTCGCGCAGGCGCGCGTACCAGCTCTTGGGCGGCGGTCCGTCCTTGTCGCGGCGGCTAAGCGCACCGCCCACGAACAGCGCTTCCTCGGCGCGGGTCATGGCGACATAGAGCAGGCGCCAGTGCTCTTCCTCGTCGCCCTGACGGTTTGCTTCTATCTGTTCGGCAATCCGCCCCTGCTTTTCCTCCTTCGAGAGCGGCGGCAGCGGGATCGCGCGGGTCTCGTTGGCCGGATCGGGCAGGTCGAGCCCGCGCTCACGCGCGCTTTCGGGATTGCCCGTGGCATCGGCCAGGATGACGATCGGCGCCTGCAGGCCCTTGGAGCCGTGCACCGTCATCACCCGGACGAGCCCTGCGGCATTGTCGGCCTCGCGCTTCAGTTCGCCGTCGCCCGCATCGAACCAGGCGAGGAACCCGGCAAGGCTGGGCGTATCGGTGGCGACATAGGCCTTGGCGGCATTGATCAGTTCGTCGATCGGATCGTTCGCCTCGGTGCCGAGCCGGGCGACCAGCCTGCGCCGTCCCTGCCACGGCCCCACCAGCAGCCAGTGCAGCAATTCCTGCGGCGGCTCGTAGTCGGCCAGCGCCAGCAGGTCGCCCAGTTGCTGCATCGCGGCCGCCACATCGCCCTCGCGCGAGCGGCGCAAGTGATCCCACAAGCGGGTGTGTTTCGGGCGGTAGCCATGCTGCAGCAACTGCTCCTGGCTCCACCCGATCAGCGGCGAGACCAGCAGGCTGGCAAGATTGAGATCGTCGAGCGGCTGCACCGCAAAGCGCAGCGCGGCCACCAGATCCTTCACCGCCAAGGGCGCGCCCAGACGCAGGCGGTCGACGCCCGCCACCGGCACGCCCGCCGCATGAAGCCGCGCCACGATCAGCCCGGCCAGTTCCTTGCGCTGGCGCACCAGTACCATGACGTCGCCCGCCGTGGCCCGGCGCGGCTTGCCTTTGACCAGCGTAAATCCCGGCCCGAGCGGATCGAGCCAGGCCCTGACCTGCCGCGCGATATTGTCCGCCATGCGCCGGTCGGGACGCGAGAGCCAGGTCTGGGCCGTGCCCTCTTCCTGATCCTCGTCCTCTTCGGCGTCCTGCGCGGTTTCGCTGACCGGTTGCCAAAGGCCGACATAACCGGGACGATCCTGTCCCTCGTGCCGCTCGGGCGCATGGTCGAGGCCAAAGCTGGCCGGACCAATCCCGGCAATCGCGCGGTCAACGAAATCGAGCACGTGCTGCGCGGTGCGGAAGCTGCGGTCCAGCCCCAGCTCGATCAGCTTGCCCGCGCGATCGTTGCTGCGCAGCATTTCGGCATTCTCCGCCGCCATGAGCATTTCGCGGCGCACCCGGTCGGCGGCGCGGCGGAAGTTTTCCGGGCTGGTGCCCTGAAAGCGGAAGATCGCCTGCTTGTAATCGCCAACCACGAAGAGCGTGCGCATCACATCGCCGCGCTGGCCGAGGCCTGCCCAGAACTCCTCCGCCATGGCGAAGATGATGTCCCACTGCGCCGCGTTGGTGTCCTGCGCCTCGTCGACCAGGATATGGTCGAAACGGCGGTCCAGCTTGTAGCGGATCCAGTCGGCCTGATCCTTCCTGCCAAGCAGATCGGCGGCGCGGCGGATCTGGTCGTCGAAATCGATCAGCCCCTCGCGTTGCTTGGCTTCGTCCCACGCGAGGGCAAAGGCCCGGCCCAGACGCAGTGCCGGAACCAGACGCTCAGCCAGCGCCAGCAGCGCGGCGGCGGCCCGCACACGGGCGATGCATTCGACGACGCGGGCAGCATAGTCGGGATAGGCGGGATCGAGCTTGGTCTGCGAAGTACTGGCTTTCGGTTCTCCCTTTTGCGTCAGGAACACGCTCGCCAGCGCGGCGATGCCTTCCAGACGCTGCACCGGATCACCCAGCAGCCATTCGCTGATGGCATCGACCGCGCCAAGCCCGGTCTTGGTGCCCCATTCATGGTTCACTTCCATGCAGCGGCGCAGCGAGCGGGTATCGAACGCCTCATCCCCGCACATCGCCGCGAGCCAGTCCGCGCCGGCATCGCTGGGCAGACCCAGCAGGCGCAGCACGTTGAGGCGCATGTCGCTCGCCTGCCAGCTTCCGGGCCCGATCCATGCCTCGCGCGCCGAGGCGCAGCGCAGCAGGTAGCCTTCCACCGCATCAGGGCCATGCCGCAGCGACAGATCCTCCACGGCACGCAGCAATTGCGGATCGCCCAGCGGATCGCTTTCCGCATGGACCAGCAGGTCCGCCAGCACCTGCCGCGCCAGCAGCACGCGTTCGCGGTCTTCCATCGGGCGGCTGCCGGGGATCAGGTCCGCTTCCTGCGGGAATGTTGCCAGCAGCCATTGCGAGAAGGCGTGGATGGTATCGATCCGAAGCCCGCCGCCAGGGCAATCGAGCACGGCGGCAAACAGCGTGCGCGCATGGGCCAGTGTACCGGGATCGGCGGGGGCACCGATGGCTTCAAGCCGCACGAACAAGTCCGTATCGCTCAGCCGCACCCATTCGGCCAGCGTGCCGTTGATGCGCGCGGCCATTTCGGTGGCACCCGCCTTGGTAAAGGTGAGGCACAGGATCTGCGAGGGCTCCACCCCCGGCTGCAGCAGAAGGCGCAGCACGCGCGAGGAGAGCACCTGCGTCTTGCCGGTGCCCGCCGAGGCCGAGAGCCACACTGTCTCGCGCGGATCGACGGCAAGACGCTGGTTCCCATGCAGCGGGTGGACAGTGGCCGCGCCGCTCATGCCGTGTCCTCCGCGCCGGTGTCGCCCAGAGTCGTCAACCACTCATCAAGGCGCATGAGCTGGTCGTAGTCGGCATAGCTGCCGAGTTCGGGATTCAGCCGCGCGGTGAAGGGCTCGGTGCCCAGAATCCACCGGTCCAGCGCATCGTTCAGGAAGAATTCGCTCGCCGGAAGGAATTCGTCGCGCGGAAGGCCGGATTTCTTGCGGCCTTCCTGCACCGGCTCGAACTGATAGCCCATCGTGCCGTCCTTGGCCTTGGCCATGGACCAGTATTCAAAGCCGGTGACGTCTCCCTCGATACCCTTGAAGCCATTCGCCTCGGCGATCAGGCCGATCAGCCCCAGTTGCAGCGCGAAACCTTCCTCCACGCGCTTGCCGGAGGGCGGCTGGCCAGTCTTGTAGTCGACCACCGCCAGCGTGCCGTCGGCCTTGCGGTCGAGGCGGTCGGCGCGGCCATGGATGCGCACGTCGCGGTAGCGCATGTCGCCCCATTGCTCCACGCCGAGCACTTCGCGTCCTTCGGCCTTGGCACCCAGGATCATGCGCTCGAAGGTCTCCAGCGCAGCGGCGAGGCGCGGCCACCACAGCACGCGCATCAGCGGGTGGGCGTTCGCTTCGGTCAGAACCTGCTGCGCGATGGCGTGGAGGCCGCCCGGCGGCTCGCCCGCCTCATGCCAGCGCTGCATGATGAGGTGGGCGACTTCGCCCTTCCACGCCGCGCTGGGCTCAGCATCGAGCGGGTCGAGGCTGCGCAGGCCAAGAATGGCGCTGGCATAGAACTGGTAGGGATCGCCGCGCAGCCGGTCGAGCCCGGTGGCGGAGACATCCACCTTGCGCTCTTCTGCAGACGGCATCGGCTGGGGGCGTGGATGCGGCGGAATGCGCGCAGCATCGTCGAGCAGCCGGGCCAGCCGAAGCGCTTCCTTTTCGTCATGACGCCCGGCCTGATCGCCCAGCATTGCCTGCACACGCAGCACGAAGCGCGAGGGGATAACCGGTCCGCCCTCGTCGCGCTGCGCCCAGCTCAGCACCACTTCGGGCGCGCCCAGTGCGGCGGCAAGGTCATGCGCGGCAAGGCCGATCCGAAAATCGGCGCCGGGCACGCCGAGCGCGCGCAGCACGGCGGGCGGCAGCAGCGAATCCTGTGCAGGCGAGGCCGGCCAGACGCCTTCGGCCAGCCCCCCGCAGATCACGAGGTCGGCGCGGCTCATCCGCGCTTCAAGCAGGCCGTAGATCGCCACGCGCGGATGCCCGCCCCATGGCGGGCGCACCGATACGCGGTCCATCGCATCGCGCAGGACCGCATGCAGTTCGCGCGGATCGAGCAGGGTTCCGGCGGCATCCGCCGCTTCGCGCAACTCCTCGACAAAAGCGCCCAGCGCGCGGCCATCGGGCCCGGCCCAGACCGCCTCGCCGCACAGGGCCTCCGCCGCATCGGCCAGCGCGCCAAGCAGGCGGGTGAAAGGCTCGCTTTCTCCGAACGCAAACAGGGGCGACAGGACCGCCTCCACCGTGCACCACCATTCGCCGAGCTTGTGCTCTGCGGCGATCCCAGCAAGCGGCTCCAGACCGGCCGCCGGGCGCGGGCCGCGCAAGGCGAGGTCCAGCTTGCGCGCATTCTCCAGCCACCGCGCACGCCCTTCCCCGCCGCCTGCCAGCGGATGGGCCAGCAGCGCGATCAGCGGCACTGGCGCGGCCTGATCCGCCAGCACTTCGGCCAGCAGCAAAAGCACGCGCCCGGCGGCCATCTGCGGCAGAGGGCGGCCCGCCGTGTCGTCCGCTTCGATGCCCCAGCGCCGCAGGTGCGCCACCACCCGCGCGGCCAGTCCCCGGTCGGGCGAGATCAGCGCGACGCGCCGTTCCGGCACTTCCAGCGCCTCGCGGATCAGCACGGCAATCGCCTGCGCCTCCTCGCCCGGATGGGTGCTTTCCATCAGCCGCACCCCCGGCAGGCGGCGGTGCTCGGGCTTCAGGTCCGCCCACGCGGCCGAGGCGCGCGGCGGCAGGAACAGGTTGGAAATCACCTTGCTGCGCACCGGCGGCGCGGCGGAGAGGCCCGAGCGGTGCCAGGGCTGCACTTCCGCGCGGGCGATGCCCATGCGGTTGAGCAGCAGCTTGATGTGATATTGCGGATGCGTCACTGCATCGTGGCGGCCGAACGGCGGATCGTCCTTTTCGGCGGGCGCCCCGGCTGTGCCGAGTTCTTCCCAAACCTCGGGCGCCAGGGCCAGATCGAGATCGGGCAGGATCACGCTGCCGCGGTCCAGCTCGCTCACCACGCGCAGCAATTTCGCCAGCGCGGGCGAGGCGCTGGTGACTCCCGCTGCGACGACCGGGTGCGGCGGCGGCTCCTCGCGCCAGCGCCGCGCGGCGTGTTCGAACAAACGGTTGCGGCGCTCCGGCGCATCGATCTGGTCGCGTTCGGCGAGTTCCGCAATCCAGTATTGCTGCACCATCAGGAACGTGCGGGTGTTGTCGCTCCAGTGACCGGCGAGATCACCGACCAGGCCGATCACCTTTTCCGACATCAGATCGATCGGCGCGATGCCCTCGACCAGCAACCGGTCCATGGTGCGCCCGATTTCCCACGCGCGGCGCAACAGGGCCGCGCCCTTCCCGGCCTTGTCGCCTTCCACTTCGCGCAGATAGTGCGCAAGGCGCAGCCAGCGGCGTGTGGAATCGGCGGCAGGTGGAATATCAGCCGCGCCCAGCGGATCAAGCAGCGGCCCCAGTGTCTCGTCCAGATCGAGATCGCCGACAACGGCCATGCGCGGCAGCAGCAGGCCCTGACCGGAATGCCGCACGAAAGCCTCGGTAACAGTGCGCACCGTACGGCGGCTTGGCAGCAGAAGGGTCAGCCGGGCCAGTCCCAGATCGGGTTCGGCGTAGCGCGGGACGAGCCCTGCCACCAGGGCATCGGCAAAACCACGATGAGCAGCGATGGAATAAACCTTGGGCCCCGCCCTCTCAGGCACGGGTCATCCATTCTTCGGTCGGCTTGATTGCGCCGGGCGTGCCGACTTCGAACCACAAGCCCATATGCGAAACGCCGTAAAGGCGGCCTTCCTCGATCGCGCGGTTCCACAGGACGTTCGTTGAGAACGGCCCTTCCGGTGCATCGCGCAGCAGGCGGTGCGACACGATCTGGATACCTGTAAAGATGAACGGTGCGACGTATCCGCGCTTGCGCCGCGCCACGCGGCCTTGGGGATCGAGGTGGAAATCCCCCTCTCCCCGGTAGTTCATCGCCCGCGGGTGCGGAACGAGAAGCAGCAGCGCATCCATCCGCTCCGGGTCCCAGGCCTGTGACAGCTCCTTGAACACATCGTTCGGCCCATCCAGCCAGATGTTGTCGCTGTTGAGGCAGAAAAACGGATCGGGCAGCATCGGTGCGGCCTTGACCATACCGCCGCCGGTTTCGAGCAATTGGTCACGCTCGTCCGAAATCCGGATGTCAGGCAAACGGCTGCGAACCGTGCAATGGCCTTCCAGCGCATCGGCCAGATAATGGACGTTCACCACCGCGTGAGCAACGCCCGCGCTTTCCAGCTTGTCCAGCGCGTGGTCTATCATCGACTTGCCGGCCACGCGCACCAGCGGCTTGGGCTGGGCCGCGGTGAGCGGGCGCATACGCTTGCCCAGGCCTGCGGCAAGGATCATCGCGGTATCACTGGCGAGGGGCTTTCCGGTCATTGCTCGAATGCCCCTCCATTAACCGCGCGCAATTCCGCAGGAATGTTGGCATCGAACCACGCCGCCACCGGCGCGAGCGCCGGATGCGTCAGATCCCTCTCCAGCAGCGCCCAGACGCGCGGGATCAGTTCCAGATAGCGAGGCTTGCCGTCCCGGCGCCACAACCTCACGAAGATACCGATGATCTTGGTGTTCCGCTGTGCGCCGAGCCGCGCATAGTCAGCGGAGAACAGCTCCGGTTCCGCCAGCGACGCGCGCACATAGTGCTCTATCATGCGCTCTTCGAGCTCGGGAGACACATCGCGCCGTGCGTCCTGTAGCAGCGACACCAGATCGTAGGCCGGGTGCCCCACCAACGCATCCTGGAAATCGAGCAGCCCTTGCGTCTCCAGCGCGCCCAGCAGCATGATATTCTCTGCGTGGTAATCGCGCAGCACTGTGACGCCGGGGCGCTGGCGCGGAAGCAGGTCGCGCAGCACCGCTTCCCAAGCCGCCGTAAAGCCGTTCACATCGACATAGAGATTTTGCGCAGTGCAATACCAGTCAATGAACAGGCGCGCCTCGCGCTGGTACTCGCTCATCGAGTAATCCAGGAATGGACCGGGCGGCAAGTCGTGTAACTGCACGAGCGCGTTCACCGCACCTTTGTAGATCACCTCTTCATCGTCCGGCCACTGGTCAAGATAGTCGCGCATTCGCGCGGTGCCGAAGTCTTCCAGCAGCACCAATCCGCGTGCCGCGTCCTCGGCGAAGATGCGGGGTGCTCGCATGCCGTTGGCGTCCAGCCAGTGTGCCGCGCGCAGGAACGGTCCGGGGTCCTCGTTGGGCGGCGGTGCGTCCATCAGCATGGCGGTTTCGCCGGTTGGCCTGCGAATACGAAAATAGCGGCGGAAGGACGCATCGCCGGGCAGTGCCTCCACCACAGCACCTTCCCAGCCCGCATGGGCAAGGAAAGCATCGAGATCGGCGGGAAGGTTGGATGGAATCGTTGTCATTGCGGCATTCGCCCTAGCCAATCGTCCCCACCCTCGACAATGGCCATGCGACCGTCATCCAGAACTTCCAGTGAGATCGAAAGGCATCCAGGCTCATGCGCGAAGCCGCCCGCATGATCGGGCCACTCGGCGATCAGCGCTGCCCCTTCGCGATAATCGTCGAGACCGATCTCCTCGGCCTCCTCGGGCCGGGACAGGCGGTAGAAATCGGCATGAACCAGCGGCAGCCGAACTGACGGCGGTTCGTAGAGCTCGACGATCGCGAAGCTCGGCGAAGGCACTTCGCCCTGATGACCGAGCCCGGCGATGATGGCGCGCGCGATCGTCGTCTTGCCCGCGCCAAGCCCCCCGGTCAGTGCAACGACATCACCGGGCCTGAGCGCTTCGGCGATCTCACGCCCGAAACGCTTCATCGCGGCAAGATCTGGAAGCGAAACCTTCACGGCAGTTCAACGGTCACGCTGGTGCCCTGTCCGGGTTCGGAGACGAGCTTCAGCGTCCCCCCGTGCGCCTCGACCAGCTGACGGGCAAGCGGCAGACCGAGTCCCTGCCGTCGTTCCACGCGTTTTCCGTCCGGGCTTACCTTCATGCCTTCCAGCGCACGGGCAAGGCTGCGGCTGTCCATGCCCTGGCCTTTGTCCTGCACGAGGATCTGCACCAAGTCCTCGTTACCCGCCTTGCGGCGCGAGGCTTGCAGGACGATGCGGCCACCACGCGGACTGGCTGTAATGGCATTGTCGAGCAGATGGCCAATCGCACGCGCCAGACGGCGCCGGTCGGCCGACAGCGGACGCATCAGCCCGCTGGCACGCAAATCGAGGACCAGCCCTTCCTTTTCGAGCCGCGCCGCGCGTTCCTCGGCGATCCCGCGCAGGAACGGCATGACCTCGATGTCCTCGCGCTTGAGCGGCAGCATTCCCGCCTCGCTCTGCGAAAGGTCGAGCAGGCTGTCTATGTGCTCGCCCAGTTGCCCGGAAGCCTGCAGGATCGAAGCGACATAGTCCTTGCCGGGCTCAGTCAGTTCGCCGCCCAGACCATGTTCGAGCATTTCCGCGAAGCCACCGATCGAATTCAGCGGATTGCGCAGTTCATAGCTCATGTGCGCCAGGAACCTGGTCTTGATCGCGTCGGCCTCGATCAGCGCGGCGTTGCTTTCGCGCAGTGCATCCTCAACCTTTTGCGAGTCGGTGATGTCGAGGACGGCCAGCAGCCCGTTGCCGTCGGGCAGTGGCACCCCGGCGAACTCCAGCATCCGCCCGTCGGCCAGCGCGATACGGCCGCCCTTCTGGGTGCGGTCGAGCGTGGCGGCGCGCACCACCGTCCCCACCGTTTCGGCTTCTACCGGTCGCTTCAGCCTCGAGGCGATCTTCTTGAGCAGAGCCTCCATGTGCGGGTGGGTGTCGAGGAAATCGCTGTCGAGCCCCCAGTCGGCGGCAAAACGGCGATTCCAGAGCTGCATTCGTCCGTCGGGCGCGAAAACGGCGATCGATTCGAACAGGCTGTCGAACGTCGCCGTGCGCGTACGGAGCAGCGTGTCGCGGACAGCGGATAGCCGCAACTGCTCGGTCCGGTCCTCGACGATCATCAGCAGGCTGCCGTCTGGCATCGGCTGAGCAACGATGCGCAGATGCGTACCGTCGGCCAGCGACCAGGCTTCCTCATGCGTATCGCCTGCTGCAAACCAGGCTGCGCGTTCACGGCGCCAGGCGGGGAAGTCGCGCACTTCAGGCACACGGCCTGCCACGCGCGCCGCATCAAGGAACCGTTCGAACGCAGGAGGATCCTGCATCGACCGCGCCGACAGGCTGAAAAGCCTCTGGAAAGGCTGGTTCGCAAAGGTGAGACGGCGCTTCGCATCGAATTGCGCCACCCCGGCAGACAACTGGTCGAGCATGGCTCGCTGTGCTTCACGGAAAGCCCGGAACGAGCGGGACATTTCCTCCATGTCCTCGATGTCCACTGCGTAGCCGGCAATGCCGTCCTCACCCAGCGGTAAATCGCTGACACGAAGCGCGCGGCGCTGTCCGCCGATGGTCGTGTGGACAACACGCTCGACCGGGGCTCCGTTTTCCACCGCCTGCTGCGCGACCTGGGCTGGAGTCACGCCATCAACCGTTTCGATCAATTCCACACCGCCCGCGACAACCGCCTCGGCGCTCGCCGCGCCAACGGCAGCGACATAGGCCGAATTGACCAGCTGGATTTCCCCATCAGGTCTGCGGAACCACATGGGCATCGGCGCAGCCTCGATCAGCGATACCAGCGCATGGAAGTCTCCCTGCGCCCGCGCCGCCTCTTCACGCAGGCGCGCGAGTTCGCTTTCGCTATCGCTGAAATCGAAAATCCACACCAGTGCCGCTCCGCCGGGAGAAACCTGCGGGTCGGCCAGATGGCCGCGCAATGCGAGGCTGCGCGTCGATCCCTCGGGCGTCATGACCATGCGGAACGGAGCCGCAGTCTTCTGGCAGCGGCGCACCGCCTCGGTCAGTTCATCGAGCTTTTCCCGCGGCAGCCCGCGCCCGCCGCCATCCAGCTCGGAAAGATAATGCGGCATGGCGTCGAGCCCCAGCCACTGCGCCAGACGCGGGCTTGCCTCGATGCGCCCATCGGAGCGCACCAGAAGCGGCAAGGCTGGCGATTCCTCGACCATTCGGGCGAGACGCCGCGCCGAGCGGAGCTGGCCTTCGGTGCGCTTTTCGCGCGCTCGGGACGCCAGCACCGCCCATGCAGCGACCAGCGTCCAGGCGCCGAGTAGCAATCCGATCAACAAAGGCAGGAAACGTTCGAGGTCCATTGAATCCGGCTATGGTGCCGACAGCGCGCCATGACAATGGGCGGTCGACATGAACTTCGCGCAATCCACCGTGCCATACGGCCGGCCTGGACAAATATTGCGGAACCTGTCTGCAAAAAAGCCCGGAGCAAGCCGATGCTGCTCCGGGCCTTTTTCACAACAGGCTCATGGGCATGAGCCGTAACGGACGCGATCAATAGCGGTAGTGATCCGGCTTGAACGGGCCTTCCTGCGGCACTCCGATATAGGCAGCCTGCTTATCGGAAAGCTTGGACAGCTTCACGCCGAGCTTTTCGAGGTGCAGCGCCGCCACCTTCTCGTCGAGGTGCTTGGGCAGCACGTAGACGCGGTTCTCGTATTCGCCGTTCTTGGTGAACAGCTCGATCTGCGCCAGCGTCTGGTTGGTGAAGCTGGCGGACATCACGAAGCTCGGGTGGCCGGTAGCACAGCCCAGATTGACCAGACGGCCCTTGGCGAGCACGATGATCTGCTTGCCGTCCGGGAAGGTGACGAGGTCGGTGCCCGGCTTGATTTCCTTCCACACGTAGTTGTCGAGCGCGGAAATCTGGATCTCGGAATCGAAGTGGCCGATATTGCAGACGATGGCCTTGTCCTTCATCTGCGCCATGTGGTCGCCGCTGATCACCGCTTCGTTGCCAGTGGCGGTCACGAAAATGTCGCAACGCTTCACGGCTTCGTCCATGGTGACGACTTCGTAGCCTTCCATCGCCGCTTGCAGTGCGCAGATCGGATCGATCTCGGTCACCATCACGCGGGCGCCGCCATTGCGCAGCGAAGCCGCCGAACCCTTGCCTACGTCACCGAAGCCAGCGACGCAGGCCACCTTGCCGGCCAGCATCACGTCGGTGGCGCGACGGATGGCGTCGACCAACGATTCCTTGCAGCCATAGAGATTGTCGAACTTCGACTTGGTGACAGAGTCGTTCACGTTGATCGCGGGGAACGGCAGCTTGCCGTCCTTGGCGATCTGGTAAAGACGGTGCACGCCGGTCGTCGTTTCTTCCGAAACGCCCTTGATGTGCGCGACCGACATCGTGAGGTAACCGGGCTTGCGCTTCAGGAATTCCTTGAGCGCGCGGCAGAATTCAATTTCCTCGGCGTTCGAGGGCTCGAACAGTGCCTCGCCCGCTTCCACGCGCGCGCCCCACAGCGCGAACATGGTAGCGTCACCGCCGTCATCGAGGATCATGTTGGCAGTCTGGTTATCGCCCCAGTCGAAGATGTTGCCGACATAGTCCCAGTACTCGGCCAGGCTTTCGCCCTTCACCGCGAAGACGGGAATACCCTGCGCAGCGATGGCTGCGGCGGCATGGTCCTGCGTCGAGAAGATGTTGCAAGTGGCCCAGCGCACTTCGGCGCCCAGAGCGACCAGCGTCTCGATCAGCACGGCGGTCTGGATCGTCATGTGGAGCGAGCCGGTGATGCGCGCGCCCTTGAGCGGCTGCGCCGCGCCGAATTCCTCGCGCAGGGCCATCAGGCCAGGCATTTCGGTTTCGGCAATGGCGATCTCGTCCCGGCCAAATTCGGCAAGCGAGATATCGGCTATGGCGTAATCGTGTGCAGCGGTCTTGGCGTGGGCCACGGGCGCGAACTCCTGGGTCAATTTAAGAACGGTGCCACGTTTCCCGCGGACAAGGCAAAACGGAGCACCGGCAATGAAAGCTCCCTATCCATAACGGCCGCGCGAAGCAAATATAAAGATATCTTTATATGATGACGAGAAGGTGCCGCTGCCCTACTGCTGCCAAATCGGCCCCGACGGTCCCGTTTCGGCAATGGCGTTGTACCACAGCCCCGCAGCGCATGTGCCAGAGCTGGCCGGAAGCCTGTCGCCAACATGGCCGCACACTTTGTCTCCGAGGTGGAGACAGCACCGGCTGTCGTGTCTACTGCTGGTTTCAAGACTTGCTGTAAGGCGCCATCGTTACGGTGCAGCGCAAAACGGAATTCAACATGACGGGGCGTTGCCGTAATCCGTCCACGCCCTATATCTGCGCGCGTTGCGATTCACTTGCAGGAAAGGATGCATCCCATGACCATCGCCGTTGGAGACAAGCTGCCCGACGTCAAGCTGATGAAGGCTGGCGAAAGCGGCCCCGAGCCGGTTCAGACCGCCGACTACTTCGCCGGCAAGACGGTCGCCCTGTTCTCGGTGCCCGGAGCGTTCACCCCGACCTGCTCGGCCAAGCATCTTCCGGGTTTCGTTGAGAAAGCCAGTGAACTGAAGGCGAAGGGCATTGATGAGATCGTCTGCACTGCCGTCAATGACGCTTTCGTGATGGGCGCGTGGGGCAAGGCCGCCGGCTCTTCCGACGTCACCATGCTGGCGGACGGCAACGGCGATTTCGCCAAGGCGGTAGACCTCGTCATGGACGGTTCGGGCTTCGGCATGGGCAGCCGCGGTCAGCGTTTCTCGATGGTGGTAAAAGACGGCGTTGTCGAAAAACTGAACGTCGAAGCGCCGGGTACTTTTGAAGTTAGTGCTGCAGAATACATGCTCGGCCAGCTCTGAGCGAACCGACCTGTTTGCGGAAAGGGCGGCCCCCCCTTGCGGAGGGCCGCCCTTTCTTTTTTCACACAACATCGGCGGGGCGTTGGCATCGGCCGTTCGCTTGCCCCTGCGATCCCTCACCGTTAGCTTTGCCTCAAAGCGAGGAGTTCTCATGGCACGTACGGTTATCGTCACCGGTGGATTCGGTGTTCTTGGGCAGGCAGTAGCGAGCCATTTCGCTGCCGCTGGTGACAAAGTTACGCGTCTCGATTTTGCGCCGGAAGCGAAGACTACGCTGGCTGGCGCGCTCGATATCGGCGGTGTCGACCTGGCCGATGCGGATGCTACCGCAGCCGCACTCGACAAAGTCGTGGCTGCGCACGGCGGGATCGACATTCTGGTCAATGTCGCCGGCGGCTTCATGTGGGAAACGCTGGAAGGCGGATCGATCGCGACATGGACGAAGATGCAGGCCATGAACCTGTTGACCGCGGCAACGATCACCCAGCTCGCCCTGCCTGAACTGAAGAAATCCCCGGCTGGCCGTATCGTCAACATGGGTGCCGGCGGCGCCGTCAAGGCCGGGATGGGCATGGGTGCCTACGCGGCCTCGAAGGCAGGCGTGCACCGCATGACCGAGGCTCTGGCCGAGGAGCTTGCCGGATCGAGTGTCACCGTAAACGCCATTCTTCCCAGCATCATCGACACGCCGACCAACCGCGCTGACATGCCTGACGCCGATTTCTCGACCTGGGTTCAGCCCGCCGCGATCGCCGAGGTCATCGGCTTCCTCGCTTCGGACAGCGGGCGTTCGGTAACCGGCGCCCTGATACCGGTCACGCGCGGGGCCTGAGTCCTCTGCGTACGTAAACGACTATCCCCTCGCGGTCATAGATGCGCCGCCACTTGCGGTTGCGGGTCAGCTCGTTTGCGAGCGGGGCATTATGTCGAGCGTTGAGGACGAAGGCTACCGGACGCCACTTGCGCACTACGTCAACGAGCGGGACGAAGCCGTTCTCGATCCCGCCGTTGTATTTCCACTCTTCGCTGGAATAACGGTAGTAGCGTCCGTCATAAGCCACGCGCCATGCCGGGTACCCCACATCGATGATGGCCCCGCCGAACGGAAAATCGCCGTAGATCGTGCCGCGCACACGTTCCTGTTTTAGACTGGCGAGAGCCTCCAGCGGAATGCCGGGCATGAATCGGGTTGGCAGAACCACTGGCGCCAGAACCGCAACCAGCAATACATGGCCTGCAATTACGCCCCGTGGCAGACCGTTGCACTCGGGCCGGGCCTGTGGTGCCGAAACTGTCCGGGCAATCACCGGAACCATCGCTGCTGCCCAGAACAGCACGAAGCGATAGGCTGTGACGGTAAGTATCAGCACGGCAAGCGCGACCGCCAGTTCTCCGGCATCGGTTCGTTCGCGGTGACGCCACACCAGCAGAAAAGCCGTCGCAGCCACAGTCACGACCGGGATCGCAGTCATGCGGTTGGCGGGTATCCACAAAGGCAGCCACTCGCTGGCACCGATCGCAATGCTGGCTTCCGCATTGCGTGCAGAGATATCCAGAATCCCGAACCCGTCAGGGGTGGTGAACATTGCCGCGCAGCCGATCAGGGCCAGCAGCGTCGGCGCCCATGGCACGGCATGTTTCGGGTCTCGCAGCCAGCCCAGCCACCCAGGCACGGACGACGCCCCCATGGCCAGCACGCCCACGCTCACCGAGGGATGCAGGTTTTGCCAGAGCACAAGCAGCGGCGTGCCCAGCAAGACTGTATTGAGCACACCGGGATCGAGCCGCCGCAGTGCCAGCAGCAGGCCGAAACAAAGAACGGCGAAACTCTGTGGCCGAATGCTGGCGATATGAAAGGAAGTGAAGAACGCCAGCAGCAGCGCCAGCATCACCGCATCCAGCCGAGCCCCCCGCACGCGGCAGGCGGCTGCCGGAGCCCAGAGGCCACCCAGCCAGCACAGGGCATCGAAGACCCTGAGCAGGCCCCAACCACCAAGAAGCCGGACTTGCGCCATTATCGCCTGCCCCAGCCAGCATACCGTTGTCAGCGGCTCGCCCAGATGCAGCGCGGAAAATGGCTCGGTATCGATCGGGCCATGGTGTGCGAGAATGAGTTCGCCCAGCTTGAGCTGCCAGAAGATGTCGACATCCCAGACCCGTCGCGACAACAGGGCGAGGAGCATGGCGGCGGGGACCAGCGCCAGCAACCATGAAGACAATCCGCGGCCAAGTCTGGATCGCGTTGCGCCGGCGTCCTGCACGAAGGGTCCCTGCACTCAACGGCTCCGGATGCTGCGGGCACTACCCACAGCCCAAGCCGGGGCGCCACGAACGAGCAGACTTATACAAAGGTTCCGGCCAAAGTCCGCAGGCTTTAATAGCCCATCAGGCTGAGCACTTCCTTGCGTGAGCGCTCGTCCTCGAGGAACGTGCCCATCATCCGGCTCGTGATCATGCCGACGCCGGGCGTGCGCACGCCGCGCGCCGTCATGCAGGCATGGCTCGCCTCGATTACCACCGCGACGCCATGTGGCCTGAGGTTGTCCCAGATGCATTGCGCGACTTCGGCAGTCAGGCGCTCCTGGATCTGCAGGCGACGGGCATAGCCGTGGAGCACGCGAGCGAGCTTGGAAATACCCACCACGTGATCGCGTGGCAGATAGGCGATCGCGGCCTTGCCGATGATCGGCGCCATGTGGTGTTCGCAGTGCGACTGGAAGGGAATGTCCTTGAGCAGCACAACCTCGTTGTAGCCGCCCACTTCCTCGAAGATGCGGCTGAGGTGGATCGCCGGTTCTTCCTGATAGCCCTGGCAATATTCCAGCCAGGCCCGCGCCACGCGCTTGGGCGTATCGATCAGGCCTTCGCGCGTCGGATCATCACCTGCCCAGCGAATCAGCGTGCGGATCGCATCCTGCACATCTTCCGGTACGGGCGGCTTGCCCAGCGGGTTGTCTTCATCGGGGCCAACCAGGCTGCTCATCCCCTCGTACTCCTCTTTAATCTCTGCATCAGGCGCATACGCATGAGTTGCCCCTTCCTGCGGAACAACCCGCGCCTTTCGATTGGCTCGAACATTTCGCCGGGGCGTTCCGGATCGAGCAAACCGCTTGTGCCAAGCGCTCTTTCAGCTTCCGACAGATGTTTCAAGGGTAAGGGTTCCAGATGTTTGCCGGAAACAGACAGGGAATTGATCATACCGGCCATCGAACCGTAACGGTCAATTCCGCGGTGCACGGTCTCCTCACTGGTGCCGCAATGCTCGGCCAGAAGTTTCAGGCGCAGCCGGGAAATGGCCGGGCCGGCATGGGCATTGGCAGGCCGCGCCGTGTCGATGAACACGTCGCATTCGCTGTCGAGCCCCATTGACCGGTTATTCATGTTCGCCGATCCCACACGCAGTATCTCGTCGTCGATGATCATCAGCTTCGCGTGGACGTAGATCGGTGAGCCGTCGCTGGTTACGGGATGGTAGATACTGAAGCGCTTATTTCCATCGGCATGACGCAGCGTTTCGAGCAGTTCCACGCGCGCCGTATCCATTGCCACCTGCTCCAGCCAGCCTTGTGCTGAAAGCGGATTGATCACCAGAATCTCCGGCGGATCGGTCTCAAGCAGGCGTTCGCAGATCACTTCCGCGATTGCGCGCGATGCGAAATACTGGGTCTCAATGTAAACAAAGTGCCGGGCCCTGCGGATCTGCTCGACGAACAGTTGTTCGATCTCGCAGATTTGCGGCGATGCCCCGTATTTGGCGCTGGTTCGCGCGATCCCAATCTCTACATTCTCGAATTCCGGCTCAAGATCGTCCGGCCACGGGCTGGCTTCCTGGGGTGCGCAAGGTTGAATCACGTGACCGCCGGCGGCGCGCCAGCGATCGCGACCGAGTTGCCCGAGCGCAATCGCAACATCGCCATCCATGACCATCGTAATGTCGTGCCAGGGGCCGTAGTTTCTGCCCGAAGGGCGACGCCGGCGGGGATCGTGCGGTAGGTGTTCCGGCGTATCCCAGCGTTCCGAGGTCATGTCGATGCCGCCGCAGGCCGCGAACACGTCATCGATCACCACGATCTTCTGATGATGACTGCATCCTACCGGGTGCGCCGAATCGAACTTGAAATCGATCCGATTGCGGAGGAACCACCGCACCAGATCGAACAGCATGGTTCCCCGGAACAGGTACTTCACCAAAGCGAAGTTCCACTTGAGCAGCAGCACTTCGAGAGCCTGGTTCCGCTTGACCAGCCACAGGATGTAGGATCCCAGCCTGGCGGGAAAGCGCTTCTTCCGGCCACGCTGCCACCAGCGCCGCCCGGAGGGCAGCAGGATGCGAGAATCGAAATCCCACCCGATCAGGAAAATGCGCTGCTCCGCCCGATCCATCGCTTCGCGAATGATGCCGAAGTACTCTGCCGCGTCGATCGCAAGATATGCCCGCCGCGCCATGGCATAGCGCCAGACCGGCTCTCCGGCCCGGTTCCCCTGCCCGGCATCCTCGCTTTGGTCGACTTCCATCGTTTGCCTTGCTGGATCAGTCACTTCGCATGATCAAGCCCCGATGCCGCCTGATGTTCCCCCGCTAAACGTCATATCGCGAGGCACTCCCGTTTGCCTCCAGGTGCGCGAACGCCCTCGCGCGGTTGCGCCCGCCGGTTTCATCGCCGAGCCTTCGCCCGAACTAGAACCACACGAGGGAGATACCTGATGACCACCAAGGTGACTCGGATCATTGAGGAACTGGCCGACCGCGAAGCGATCCGCGAATGCCTCTACCGCTATTCGCGCGGGGTTGACCGGCTCGATGCCGACATGGTGCGCTCCGCCTACTGGCCCGACTGCATCGACGAGCACATGGGATTTGTCGGCAATGCCGAAGAGTTCATCTCCTGGTCGTTTCCGATCATGGGATCGATGGACCAGACCATGCACATGATCAGCAATGTGCTAATCACGCTCGACGGCGACACCGCCGATGCCGAAAGCTATTTCTACGGCATCCACCGCGTGAACCTCCCGGATGGTGAAAAGTCCGATGTCATCGGCGCCGGGCGCTATCTCGACCGCTTGGAAAAGCGCGATGACGAATGGCGCATCGCCCGCCGCCTCGTCGTCACCGACTGGTTCCGCCAATATCCGGATTCGGCGGACTGGTCGCAGGGCATGCTCGGGATCATGGTCGATCCGGGCGGCCGCTACCCTGATGACGAGAGCTACCGGCGCGTTCGCATCCGCTAATTTTTGCCGCATTGCACAAAAAAATAGCGAATCGGCGCGGAAAACTGTCATTTCATCGTTGATCTGGCTCCGTTCAGCAGCCATTCGGTTACGGGCGCGTAATCGTCGCACCAGCCTGTTCGCAATCCAGCGTGTGGATCACGCCTGCGAACGCCCCTCGGTCCACTGGGCCGGGTCGCCGTCCGGACCCTTTGTTCCGGGCCACCTTTCGAGTCCTCCCGCATCACAGGGAGGCATGTTCCGGGATCTCGCCCAGATCCCGTACCGAAGAGGAGTACAACATGAAAACATCCCTCATCGCCGCCGCGATTGCAGCTGCGAGCCTGGCCCCTGTCGCCGCATCGGCACAGGACGCAGCCGCAGCCGTCGCCCCGACGGTGGGTGCCAAGGTCTACGGCCCCGAAGGTAACGAGGTAGGCACGGTCGAATCCGTGCAGAACGGTGTGATAACCGTGAACACCGGTGCCGCTCGTGCTGGCCTGCCCGCCAGCTCTTTCGCCATGCGCGAGAAGGGCCTGACCATCGGCATGACCAAGGCTCAACTCGAAACCGCGGTGAACGGCGCCAAGGCCGAGACCAATGCTGCCAAGGACGCCGCCATGGTCGTCGACGCGCCGATCAAGAGCAGCGACGGCGTTGTGCTCGGCACGATCTCCAAGATCGAGGGCGATGATGTGACCGTGCTGCTCAGCAGCGGCACGTCGGTCATTCTCAAGAAATCCTATCTCGGCCTCGTCAACGACTCGCTGACGCTCGGCATGACCGCTGCCGCGTTCGCCGAGCAGACCGGCGCCAGCGCTGCTGCGCAGGCCAGCAACGATGCGGCAGCGTCCGCCTCTGGCGAGGCCGCTGCTACGGACGCCCCGAGCGAGTAAGTCCACCGCTCAACGTCCGGTACGCATGATCTTAGGGCCGGAACGACAGCCGTCGTTCCGGCCCTTACGCGTTGAAAGACTTCCTCAGACTGCCCTGCCTGAGCGGGCACTTCGCGTGCGCTGAGATTTTTCAGGGAAAAACCTTGCTCTTCGCGGCAGGGTTGACGCAATAGGGCGGCAGCACTGGCCTTGCGCGTTCCCGCGCGCATCACCCCCAAAATGCAGCGAGCGGACACACCTTGACCTCCCGGGAGCGAATCCAAGCCGTCTTCCAAGCCATTCCCGGCTTTGACATTGCCCTGGCGCGTCGCCGCGCCGCAACGGCCATTGGAGCGATTTCGCTTGGCCTGATCGCGATCGTGTTCGCCTGGATGGGTGACAAGGCGCAAGGGATCTTCAACGAATTCCAATCGCAGAACCGGTATGCTCCTCTGGTGCTGACCCCTGCGGTATTCGTGGCGGTGGTATGGATTACCAAACGCTGGTCGCCGGATGCGCGCGGTTCCGGCATTCCCCAGGTCATGGCGGCCGGGAAGGACCTGGACCTTGCCTACACCAAACTGCTTTCAATGCCGACGGCAATTGCGAAGCTGCTGCTAACGGTCGTCATGCTGCTTGCGGGCGGATCGGTGGGGCGCGAAGGTCCTACCGTCCAGGTAGCCGCAGCGATCATGATCGTGTGCCACCGCCTGTTCCGCGTACCGATGACCGCCGGTGTGCTCATTGCGGGTGGCGCAGCGGGCGTCGCGGCCGCTTTCAATACACCGCTTGCCGGTGTCGCCTTTGCCATTGAGGAACTCGCGGCGGCTTTCGAACAGCGCGTCGCGGTCCTCGTCATGGGTGCAGTCGTGATCTCGGGCCTCGTCAGCCTCGGTCTTTCGGGCGATTACATCTATTTCGGCGTAATGCGCGATACCTTGAACGTCAGTTCAGTCGTGATCATTGCCCCTGTTGCAGGCGTGTTCGGCGGCGTGCTCGGCGGACTGTTTTCGCGCACGCTGCTGGCCTTCGCGCGCAGCGGGCACAGCTGGTTCTCCGGTTTCCGCAAGCGGCCTATCCTGCTGGCGCTGATTTGCGGGATGATTGTCGCCGTCGTCGGTGTCATGAGCGGCGGTTCGACCTGGGGCACCGGCTACGAAGTGACCAAGCAGATGGTCGAAGGCCACCAAAGTACCCCGGCGTGGTTTGGCCCGGCCAAATTGCTGGTAACGGCTGCCACTGCCGTTTCCGGCGCCCCAGGCGGCATTTTCGCACCTTCGCTGTCAGTCGGAGCGGGCGTGGGCCAACTGCTGACGTACTGCTTCCCGGACGATCCCATGGGGGCGGTGATCCTGCTGGGCATGACGGGCTATTTCGTTGGCGTGGTACGTGCCCCCCTTACGGCCGTTATTATTCTCATGGAAACCACCGCCAGCAGGGGCATGATCCTACCGCTGTTCGCCACTGCCATTATCGCCGATGCCGTCAGCAAGCTGGTCTGCCGGGAGAAGCTGTATCACGGCCTTTCACACGGCTTTAGCGTTCACGGAGAGCCCCGCGCCAACCAAGCCTGAAGTACCCGCGCTGGCGGCCTGAACAAAAAAGCCCCGCCAGCATTGGCGGGGCTTTTTTGTTCAGGGAGATGTGGCGCGCCCGGAACGATTCGAACGTCCGACCCTCAGATTCGTAGTCTGATGCTCTATCCAGCTGAGCTACGGGCGCGCATGTGCCCATCTCCACCTCGTCACAGCCTGCAAAAGACTGCTCGGAAGTTGTTGGCGCGCCCGGAACGATTCGAACGTCCGACCCTCAGATTCGTAGTCTGATGCTCTATCCAGCTGAGCTACGGGCGCGCATGTGCCCATCTCCACCTCGTCACAGCCTGCAAAAGACTGCTCGGAAGTTGTTGGCGCGCCCGGAACGATTCGAA
>NZ_JALHLE010000020.1 GCF_022832385.1 Novosphingobium album (ex Hu et al. 2023) | reverse complement strand
GCTGAGCTACGGGCGCGCATGTGCCCATCTCCACCTCGTCACAGCCTGCAAAAGACTGCTCGGAAGTTGTTGGCGCGCCCGGAACGATTCGAACGTCCGACCCTCAGATTCGTAGTCTGATGCTCTATCCAGCTGAGCTACGGGCGCGTTGGAGGTGCGCCTTTAGAAAGGGATTCGACCGCGGTCAACGCCTATATCACCTTACCCCGGAGAATATATGCCGAGATAACGCATCAACGCCTCTGCGAGCGGGTAATCCAGCGGTGGCATATCCAGCGACGCGATGGCATCAGGCCGGTGCCACGCGAGCGCTTCGGCATCATGCGCCCGGGGCACCCCTTGCCATGTGCGGCAAGCGTAAAGAAGTATGACAAGCGGCCGTTTTGCCTGTTGAACGCTCTTCTGCGAAGGGACAGTCAGGCCACTGGCGAAGCCGACCGCACAAAGCGCGCTTGGGTCAATCCGAACACCCAGTTCCTCATGAAGCTCACGAATTGCCGCATTTTCAGGTGTTTCGCCCGGTTCGACCTTTCCGCCCGGAAATTCCCATAGGCCGCCATGCACCGCCGCGAAACGGCGCTGCTGCATTAAAACGGTGCTGTCGGGTTCGATCAGAGCGACAGCGGTGACGAGCAGAGGTGTCAAGAATTTTTCCAATTTTACCGATGCCGTTAGAAACTAATTAACGCCTTCGTGGGATTTCAAGAACCCCGGCGCGAACCAGAGGGTGGCATGGCACGCTTACGGAGACTTTCGAATATTCTGCGCGATGTGCGAGGCGCATCGACTGTCGAATACGGCATCATTCTCGCCATGATCGTGCTTGTCATGTTCGTTGCCCTGCAAGGGGTCGCCGATGAAACTGTCGGCATGTGGAACGATGTCTCCACCAAATCGTCAAATGCCATCGGCGGACAATAAAGGTTCATTCCGGACTTAAGTTTTTCTCAAGACATTTCTCGTAGTCACAGGATGTCCAAAGCGCGAGCAGTCAGGAAGATGCGCGGCGGATCGGGTACACTAGACTGCATCATCAGGAGACACATCATGAAGTTTCTCGCAAAGCTGCGCCGTAACGAAGAAGGCGCCACCGCTATCGAATACGGCCTCATTGCCGCTCTCATCGCCGTCGCCGCGATCGCCGCCATGCAGGGCATGGGCTCGCAGCTGACTGCGACCTTTGAGAAGACCTCGTCGAGCATGGCCGCGACCAACTGATCCGGCGCCGACAAGGCTCAGAAATCGGGGCGGCAGGGCAACCTGCCGCCCCTTTTCTTTTATCCGATAAAAATTTCCAGGCCTGCAGCGGCGTCGCTCAAACTTACAACTCCGGCACTCCCGGGAGATTTTCCGCCAGAGGGTGACGCGCATTGACGAGCGCCACGAGCCGCGCACTGTCCACATGCGTATAGATCTGGGTCGTAGCGATATCGGCATGGCCCAGCAGCATCTGCAGCACCCGCAAATCCGCGCCCCCTTCCAAAAGGTGCGTCGCAAATGCATGCCGCAGCACATGGGGCGAAACACGCGATGGATCCAGCCCGGCCCGTGCCGCAAGCTCCCGAAGGAGCTGGAACAGCCGCACGCGCGTCAGGTGGCCGCTGGCGCCACCAGACGGGAACAGGAACTTCGAGTTGCCTTGCCGCACCGCCAGCCAACGTGAAAGCGCCATGCGCGCCCGGCCACTGATGGGAACCATACGCTGTTGGCCGCCCTTCCCCGTGACATGCAGGAACGGCGCATCGCGCGGCACCGCGGCAACCGGAAGCGATACCAGTTCGGTGGCGCGCAAGCCGGATCCATAGAGCAATTCCAGCAAGGCCAGAAGGCGGACCGAATCCGGCCGGTCCGAACAAGCGTCTTCTTCAGCCCGCGCCAGAAACCGTTCGACGTCCCCGCGCCCTAGCACGCGCGGCAGCGGCCGCCGGGTTCGTGGGCGTGGCAGTGAACCAGACGGATCGTCTTCACGCACTCCCTCATCGACCAGAAATCCGTAGAACTGGCGCAGCGCAGAGCATTTGCGGGCCAGGCTGGATGCGGCCAGTCCCCTCCAGGCTTCGCCCAGCCGGCTCAGCGCGCTACCATCGGCGGAAGCCAGATCGCCCAGCACAACCTGCGCGGCTTCGAGATCCCGACGATAAGCCGCCAGCGTGTTTGCAGCAGCTCCGCGCTCGGCGGCCAGCATCGCCAGAAAGCGTTCGGCAAGGTCTTCACCCGCCGTCAGGCGATCAGGCCCGGGCAACGGCTTCCGCAGCAATCATGCGCGCTTCACCCTCGAACCCGACCTGACGAAGCGCGGAGACGATATGGAACAGGTACCGGGGCGTCATGCGGTGCCAGTTGGCTCCCTGCATACCGAACCCGGCCAGCATGATCACACTCGCCGCATCGTCACGCCGGGCAGCGCTGTCGATGGCCGTAGTCCAGCGAGTACTGTCCCCGAGGCCGAGCGTAAGGTCGTTGGAATAGCGGCGGGCGTCGTTCTCTCCAAGCCGGTCGAGCGCCGCAAGCCCTGCTACGAGAAAGGCAGCCTTGCGCTTGTCCTCGCTCTCGTCCGCGTCGATAAACTTGTCGAGCGCTCCTGTGTCGACAGACCGTGTTCGCCCCCGCGCAGCGAGAACAAGCAACCCCCAGCTCTGGCTGCCGGACGGCACCACCCCGGTCCAACGCATCGCGTTCGCATCGTATCCGGCAGACAACATCGACGTAATCAGCGGCGCGGCCTCGTCGGCCATATCCGGGCTGGCAGGCATGCGTGCTGCTGCTGCCGCCGTAAGCACTTGCCGCGCATAGCGCACCGAAGCCGTGTCCGCGCCATTCCATAGCGTCTGCATGGCAACCAGACGCGCTCCGGCATCCTGCTGCGTATAGGCATCGCGCAAGCTCTCGGCGCGATCCTGCCAATCACCGGTAACGCCCGGATCGGCATAAATCTGCGCGTAGAGATCGACCATTGCCGCATTGGAAAGGATACCAACGGCACCGGCCCGGTCGGCTGCCGCAGCTCGACGTTCCAGCCCTACCATCGGCGCCAGCGCCGTGACATAGCTGTATTCGGGGCCGCTGGCGTCCATCAGTTGCGTCGGTGGTTCAAGCCCTACGCCGATCGCCATGCCATAACGCCACGGCGTCAGCGTCTGCACATTGTCCCACTCGATCGTCACGGCTCGGCGGGATTTGCCTGCAGCGCCAGCATAGCGCTGCGCCAGCAGCAGATCGATCTTGGGCAACGTCCCGCGCGACACATCCCGGTCGAGTGCCGAGAGAGCGCCCGCACCATTGCCCCGGAATGCCATGCACACCGTCTTGCCCAGGTTCCATTCTGGTGTGTCCTGCAGGTCTCCCTGCGTGGCCATGACAGGGCATAAGCCAGTAAAATCGGCCGTTTTTTCATAGACGTCCAGGGCTGACTTGGCCACTGCGGGCGTATAGTCTGCAATGTCGATATCCTGCAGCACAGCGCGCGCGGCGTCAGTTTCGCCCATGCGCAACAACAGGCCGACACGCATCGCGAGGAAGTCTTGCGGGGGCATGCCTTCTGGCGGCTGCAGCCGGGAGACAAGTGCGCGACGCAGGAGAATGTGTCCCCAGCGCGACACCAGTTTGCCGTTGTCACCCAAGAGCACGGTCTGGATGAGACCGGCGTTCTGCCCTGCCAGCGAATCGGCTCGCAAACCACCTTCGCTTTCATCGAGTAACCCCGCCCGCTCCATCGACCGGCGCGCCTGCGGTGGTGTGTCGAACACTACATTGCTTCCGAGCAGGTCCTCGAACTCGTCTGGCGCCATCTTCGCCAGTTCTTCGAGAGTGGGAATGCGTTTCAGCCCCGCGCCCTCGCCCGCGCTGCCATCCACGGCGGCTTCGGTACTGCCGGCGGTGGGCAGAGCCTGAACCACCGGTGTCGATTCCGCACGGACCGGGCTTGCCGTCTGAACGGCAGCGGGCCGAGCCGGAGCAGGACGCGGCGGCGCTTGAGTTGCCGGTGCCGGTTCCTGGAACATCTTGGGAAGCAGCGATTCGGGCGCGTCCTGCGCGACGGCCCAGACGGACGTCAGTGCCAGTGCCGCACCAGCGAGCAGATAGACGCTCCTCACTGCGGCAACTCCGGAACGGCAACCGGCATCACGATGTCGTGCACGGGCTGCTTTCCCCCATCGATCCACGCAAAGGCGCCCAGGGCAACGGCAGCCAGCGAAACGGCGAGAGCCAAAGCCCACTGCAACCCGCGTCCGCGCATTTCGATTGTCACTCGCCTTCCTTCACCGATGCTTGCGCTGCGACCTAGCGCAACTATAGGCGGTGGGGCAATGGACGTTCCACAAACCCGCTTTTCCGCACAGGAAATCGCCGAGCTGGCGCAGCGCATAGACCGTCCGATCGTGCTCGTGGGCATGATGGGCGTGGGCAAGTCGAGCGTCGGCAAGCGCCTCGCCTCGCTGCTCGATTGTGCGTTCGTCGATGCCGACGAGGAAATCGAGCGCTCGGCGCAGATGACGATCCCCGAAATCTTCGACACCTTCGGAGAGCCCTATTTCCGTGACGGTGAGCGGCGGGTGATCGCCCGGCTCATGAGCGAAAGCATAGAGCATCTTGGTGGGCGCATCGTCATCGCCACCGGAGGCGGTGCGTTCTGCAATCCGGAAACCCGCGCGCTGATCCTCGACAAAGCCATTACCGTCTGGCTCGACAGCGAAATCGATACGCTGGTCGAACGAACTGCGCGCAAGGACAACCGTCCGCTGCTCAGGCAGGGTGATGCGCGCGAGACCCTAACGCGCCTGCGCGAGGAGCGGCGGCCGCATTATTCGCAGGCGCCGATCCACGTGCTCAGCGGCAGCGGCCCGCACGTCCAGACCATCAACAAGGTGCTGCAGGGAGTTTCACAATGGCTGTAATCCCCGTCGATATTGCCGGACGCCCCTATGAAGTCCGCGTGGGCGCAGGACTACTCGCCGAACTCGTGCCGCACTGCCGCGGACGCCTCCGCAAGCGCGGCGTGCCGGTCATCACCGATGCCAATGTCCACGCGGCGTGGGGTGAGGTCATCGAGACGAACCTGCGCGAAAACGGCCACGAGCCGCACTGGCGCATCCTGCCGCCGGGCGAACAGACAAAGTCTTGGGACGAACTCGCCGCGACAGTAAACTGGCTGCTCGCCCAGGAAGTGGAGCGCAACGACCACATCGTCGCACTGGGCGGCGGAGTGATCGGCGATCTTACAGGTTTCTGTGCAGCCGTGCTCAAGCGCGGCTGCAAGTTCATCCAGGTGCCCACCACCCTGCTCGCGCAAGTCGATTCAAGCGTCGGCGGCAAGACGGCAATCAACACGCCCGCAGGCAAAAATCTTGTCGGCGCGTTCCATCAGCCCTCGCTGGTACTGGCGGATCTGTCGGCACTGGAAACCCTTCCCGAGCGCGAGTTGCTCGCAGGGTATGCCGAAGTCATCAAGTACGGGTTGATCGACGATGCCGACTTCTTCGCCTGGTGCGATGCCAACGGCGCGAAGATGATCGCAGGCGACAGTCACTTGCGCGAATACGCCGTCTCCCATTCGGTCGCGGCCAAGGCGCGGATCGTGGCGGAGGACGAGTTCGAGACCACCGGCAAACGTGCCTTGCTCAATCTCGGTCATACCTTCGGCCATGCGCTGGAAGCTGAAACCGGCTTTTCCCCGCGCCTGCTGCATGGTGAAGCCGTGGCGCTGGGCATGGTGCTGGCGGCCCGTTATTCGGCTCACCGGGGGCTGATGCCGCGTGCAAGCGCAGAACATGTCGCCCAGCATATTGGCAGCGTAGGACTGCCCGCAAGCCTTGCCACTCTCGGCCTCGATTGCGATGGCGCAGGGCTCGTGAAGCACATGCTCCACGACAAGAAGATGGACGCGGGCACGCTGCCGTTCCTGCTCATGAAAGGCATCGGCCAGACCTATCTGGCCAAAGACGTGTCGCTGGATGATGTCGGATCGTTCCTCGACTCGGAACTGGCGCGCGAAAGCTGATCGCATCCGGCATTCGCCATGCCGTGCCGTTTCCGGGGCGGAGCGCGATGAGCGATGCTAAGATTGTCACACGCTTCGGCTTTAAGTCCGGGGGCGTCTCTCGCAGCCGAAATCCTGCGGACCCTGCGAGAAGCCGGTGCGCCGATCCAGAATCCCCCGGCGCAGCGTTCTGGCGGCAGGCCGATCGTGCCTGCCGCCATTTTCTTCGTGGCATGTTCCAGAATTTGACGATCTGACGTCAACGTGACATTGCGCGTTGGCGTATCTGTGTTACGCAAACCGATAAGAAAATTACGGGTCGAGAGAACAAGCATCATGACAGTCGCGGAAGCCACACCGGAACTCGACTTTCCCGAGGAAGCCGCGCGGGACGACCGTGCGTTCCTGGGCCATCCCAAGGGCCTGGGCCTGCTCGGTCTGGTCGAAGGCTGCGAGCGCTTCTCGTACTACTCCATGCAAACGCTGCTCACGCTCTACATGGTCAAGTACCTGCTGCTGCCCGGCCATCAGGAGGGTGTAATCGGGCTGGACTGGCTCAAGATCCACGTGTTCCCGGGCCTTGAAGGGCAGCCACTCGCATCGGAGATCTTCGGTACTTATACCGCGACGGTTTACCTGATGCCGATCGTCGGTGGTATCCTTGCCGACCTATTTCTCGGCCGCCGCACCGCACTGATCGCGGGCGGCCTCATCATGTCGCTGGGCCATTTCCTGATGGCCTTCGAAGGGGCCTTCCTGTTCGCGCTGGCGGCGCTCGTCATCGGTGTGGGCCTGTTCAAGGGCAACATCGCCAGCCAGGTCGGAGAACTCTACGGCCCGAACGACAAGCGCCGCGCGATGGCGTTCCAGATCTTCTACATCTTCATCAATGTATCGGTGATCATCGCGCCACTCGTATCCGGCACGCTGGGCGAGAAAGTGGGCTGGCACTGGGGCTTTGGCTGCGCAGGCGTGGTCATGGTCATGGGCCTGCTTCTCTATCTCTATGCAACGCCGTGGCTCCCTGCCGACGCAGGCAAGGGTGACAAGTCATCCAAACCGCGGGCACGGTTCGAGGCCGGCGATGGTCCGCGCTTGGTCGCGGTGCTGGTGCTGGTGCCGATCATGGCCGTATCGCTGCTGACCAACCAGCAGATCTTCAATGCCTATCTCGTCTGGGCCGACCAGCAGTTTGAGCTGACCTTCATGGGCACCACGCTGCCCACGAGCTGGATGATCACGATCGACGCGACTCTTAGCTTCTCGATGCTTGTCGGGGTTGCTGCATTCTGGGCATGGTTCGGCAAACGCACGAACCGGGAACCGGACGATCTCACCAAGATGATCATCGGCTGTGCCTTCATCATCGGCGGTGGTCTGTGCCTCTACGTCGCAGCCGCGACACAAGGTTCGGGCAAGATCGGACTGTTCTGGCCGGTGATTTTCCATCTCGTGAACTCGATCGGCTTCGCACACTTGCTGCCTGTCAGCCTCGCCCTGTTCACCCGGCTCGCACCGCGTGCGCTCAACGCGTCAATCGTCGGGATTTATTACCTGTCGTTCTTTGGGGCGAACCTGGCGGTGGGCAAGCTCGGCACGCTTCTCGAAGCGATGCCGGTGACGCAGTTCTGGCTGATCCACGTTGCCTCGGCCGCAGTGGCCTTCCTCTTTTTCGGGGCGTTCAAGCTGTTCCTGGCAGACCGGCTGCTGGGCAGCGCCGAGACTGTTGATGGCTGATCAGGATCAGCCGAACAAGGCGATGGACTGCATCCCGGCCATGACCGGCAGGCCATCGCTGTTCCAGATAGCCATGCGCTGGCTGGAACAGCCCTTTTCGGCATAGTCGCCTACAGAGCGGAGCAGCCACCAGCCATTGTCCGTCACCGGAGACGGCGACAGCAGATTGACCTGCCAGTGCATGGTCGAGACTGGAACAATGGAGGACATGACTGGCATGACGCCTGGCGGAATCGCGTCCGCCAGCAACACCAGCGAAACCATCGGATCGAGCCCCTGGCCGTCGGCGAGGCGCACCCAGCGGCAGATTTCGGGCTGTGGACTGTCATGCGCTGGCAGGGCATGACGCATTTCAAAATGGTTGGTGACGAAAGCAGGCGTATGCCGCGTTATCGTGATTGGCGCCGCATTTTCCAATGCTACAAGATCTCTTGGCAACGGCCGTTCGTTGAGATGCAGCGTGCTCTCTACAGCGCCCATGAACACGAAGTTGGCCGTGAACGCGAGCCCCTTCTCCCCGAGAATTTCGGTGGCAATCCAGGTCGCGTTACGCCCTGCCCGTTCCACCCTTGCGCGAACCTCGACCAGCCCATTGACCGGAGCCATCATCGCGAATTGGGCAGAACGCAGCGGCGGAAGACTTTTCCCGCCTACCTGTTGCGCGGCTGCCAGCGCCAGCGCGGAGGAAAACCCGCCATAGGCCGTACGCCCCTGATGCCAGGTTTCAGGGACATCAAGAGCGAAGCCATTGGCGAACAGCTGCGCGCCGCCAAGCAATTGCGCAAAGCCCGTCATCAGAAAAGGCGAGACCCATTGGGGACCGGTTTGTCGGGCGAAAAAAGTGTCACGCGCCCCTCTTCGTCCGCGAAGCCCAGGGTCAGCACCTCCGAGAGTGCCTTGCCAATCTGCCGTTTAGGGAAATTCACGACAGCAGCAACCTGCCGCCCCACCAGTTCCCCGGGAGAATAGAGCGCGGCAACCTGCCCGACGCTCTTCTTCTCTCCGATGCCCGGACCAAAATCGATCCGCAGCTTGTAACTCGGCTTGCGCGCGCCCTCGTAGACCTCGGCTGCAATGACAGTGCCCACGCGAATGTCGACTTTCAGGAAGTCGTCGAACGTGATTTCACTGCCCGCAGGCGCGGCCGGGTCATGATCGAGGTGCAAGCTTTACTCCAGCTCGAGAATGATCGCGTCGACCGCGAGGCTTTCACCGGCCTTGGCGCTGACGGACTTTACCACGCCTGCCTTTTCGGCGCGCAGGATGTTTTCCATCTTCATCGCCTCGACGACCGCGAGCGGCTGGCCGATCTCGACCTTATCACCCTCGGCCACGTTCAGCGACACCAGCAGGCCGGGCATCGGGCAGATCAGGAAGCGCGAGAGATCCGGCGGGATCTTTTCGATCATGTGCTTGCTCAGCGCAGCGATGCTGGTGGGCAGGCAGGTGATCTGGTGGATCGCGCCACGCGTAGTCATCTTGAAGCCGGTGCGCGTGAGTTCGACCTTGATCGTGATGTCCTCGCCATCGACTTCGGCGTCGATGAAGCGGTCACCCGGCGTATATTCCAGTTCGAGTTCGACTTCGGCGCCGTTCACGGTCACGATGTCCTCGTCGATCACGACTTCGAACGCTTCCTTGTCGATTGTCACGGTCCAGTCCGACGGCGGATCGAGCGGCGTGGCCAGCTGACCATCGACGCGGCGCGCCCGGTCTGCGCGAGCTGCAGCAACGAACCCGGCAACCGAAGCGAGCTTCACCTTGTGTTCGTCCGACGCGGGCGCGCCGTGGAAGCCTTCGGGATATTCCTCGGCGATGAAGCCGGTGGTCAGCTCACCCGAGCGGAAGCGCGGGTGCTGCATGATCGCGGAAACGAAATCGATGTTGTGGCCGAGACCTTCCAGCTCGAAGGCATCGAGCGCGGCGATCTGCTTGTCGGCCGCCTCGTCGCGCGTCTCGCCCCAGGTGATCAGCTTGGCGATCATTGGGTCGTAGAACATCGAGACTTCGCCGCCTTCATAGACGCCGTCATCCACGCGTACGCCATCGACGCCGCGGCGGCCATTCTCGGCTCCGTCGTCGGTCCAGCCATCGACCGGCGGCTGATAGCGCACCAGACGGCCCGTCGAGGGCAGGAAGCCGCGATAGGGATCTTCGGCATAGACGCGGTTCTCGATGGCCCAGCCATCGATCTTCACGTCATCCTGCGTCATTTCCAGCTTCTCGCCGGCAGCGACGCGGATCATCTGCTCGACAAGGTCGACCCCGGTGATCGCTTCGGTGACCGGGTGTTCCACCTGCAGGCGGGTGTTCATTTCGAGGAAGTAGAAGCTCTCGCCCGTCGGGTCGGCGCCCGAGACGATCAGTTCCACGGTGCCCGCCGAATAGTAGCCTACTGCCTTCGACAGCGCGACGCACTGCTCGCCCATGGCCTTGCGCATCTTGGGCGTGACGAAGGGCGACGGCGCTTCCTCGACCACCTTCTGGTGGCGGCGCTGGATCGAGCATTCGCGCTCGTTCAGGTAAAGGATGTTGCCGTGCTTGTCGCCGAGGATCTGGATCTCGATGTGGCGCGGGTTGAGAATGAACTTCTCGATGAAGACGCGGTCGTCGCCGAACGAGTTCAGACCCTCGCGCTTCACGGACTCGAAGCCCTCGCGCACGTCCTGCTCGGAATAGGCAAGGCGCATGCCCTTGCCGCCGCCGCCGGCCGAGGCCTTCATCATTACCGGATAGCCGATCTCGTTCGAGATGCGCACCGCGTGCTCGGTGTCGTCGATCTCGCCGACATAGCCCGGCACGACATTGACACCGGCTTCCTTGGCGAGCTTCTTGGACTCGATCTTGTCACCCATTGCGGCGATCGCGTTTACAGGCGGTCCGATGAACTCGATGCCCTCTGCGGCCAGCGCCTCGGCGAACGAGGTGCGCTCCGAGAGGAAGCCGTAGCCGGGGTGGACCGCTTCGGCGCCGGTCTGCTTGCAGGCAGCGATGATCTTGTCGGCAATCAGGTAGGACTGCGCGGCAGGTGCGGGGCCGATGTGAACGGCCTCGTCGGCCATCTGCACGAATGGGGCGCGGGCGTCGGCGTCGGAATAGACAGCCACCGTCTGGATGCCCATGCGACGTGCGGTCTTGATGACGCGGCAGGCGATCTCGCCACGGTTTGCGATGAGGATTTTCTTGAACATCAGTTTGTCACCAACTCAATGGGCCGTCAGAAGACGCAGGAAATGCTGATTCAAATGAAGACGGGACACTGCCTTCTTTCTTGTAGGGTCCGGATTCACACCAAAAGCCGACACCTTCGTATGGCTCCTTGCCTTCCTCTCGGGCGGACGAAGCTACGTTGGCGTTCAGAAGCCTTGCAGCCATAGTGCAATTTCCACGATTAAAATCGGTAGTTTCAGCAGCATCGAATGAGGCGAAATGGACTCGCTCTCCCGAAGCCAGTGGAGAGTTACGGTAGAGAGTAAAAGCAGTATCAGTCTTAGTTTCACACCCTGTCGTGACGACAGCAAGCAAACCCAGAACCACAAGCGTGCTTTTCTTCACTCCGCAGCCTCCAGCTTCACACAGCCCTTGGGCATGCGCGACGCTTCCACCTGGGCCTGTGTTTCGCTGATAGCCATCGGCTTGATGCCAAGCCGCGCAAACATCGCCGCGTCGGTGTCGTCGCCTGCATTGGGCGCGGTGAGCAGCTTGTCGCCGGTGAAGATCGAGTTCGCTCCGGCCATGAAGCACATCGCCTGCGTCATCTCAGACATGGACTCGCGCCCGGCCGAAAGGCGTACCATCGAGTGCGGCATGGTGATCCGCGCCACGGCCACGGTGCGCACGAATTCCACGTCGTCGATCTTGGCGAGCGGCGTGTCGGCCAGCATGTCGCCCAGCACCGTGCCCTTGACCGGGACAAGCGCGTTCACCGGCACCGACTGCGGGTGATCGGGCAGCGTCGCGAGCGTGTGGATGAAGCCCACGCGGTCCTCGCGCGTCTCGCCCATGCCGACGATTCCGCCCGAGCAGACGTTGATCCCGGCCATGCGCACATTGGAGAGCGTATCGAGCCGGTCCTCCATCGTGCGCGTGGTGGTGATCTCGCCGTAACGCTCGGGCGAGGTGTCGATGTTGTGGTTGTAGTAGTCGAGCCCGGCCTCGCTCAGCATGTCGGCCTGCTGCGGCGTCAGCATGCCCAGCGTCATGCAGGTTTCCATGCCCATCTCGCGCACGCCCTTCACCATCTCGATGATGGCGGGCATGTCGCGGTCCTTGGGGTTGCGCCAGGCAGCACCCATGCAGAAGCGGGTGGAGCCCTGATCCGCTGCCTGCGCCGCGCGTTGCAGCACGGCCTGCACGTCCATCAGCTTGGTCGCCTTAACCCCGGAATTGGCCGAAGCCGACTGCGAGCAATAGCCGCAGTCTTCCGCGCAGCCGCCCGTCTTGATCGAAAGCAGCGTGGAAAGCTGTACTTCGTTGGCCGGATGGTTCGCGCGGTGAACCTCGGCAGCGCGGAAGACCAGCTCGGTAAACGGCAGGTCGAACAGCGCCGCGATTTCCTCGCGCGTCCAGTCGTTACGGGGTTCGGTACGGGGGGCTTCGGTCGTCAATTCAGATGTGCTCCAGGGCCTGTGCGAGATCGGCCACGATATCGTCGATATGCTCGATGCCGACCGAAACGCGGATCACGTCGGGGCCAGCACCCGCCTCGATCTGTGCGCCTTCCTCGAGCTGGCGGTGCGTGGTCGAACTGGGGTGGATGATCAGCGACCGGGTGTCGCCGATGTTGGCAAGGTGGCTGAACAGCTTGACCTGCGAGACGAGCTTTACGCCCGCGTCATAGCCGCCCTTCACGCCGAAGGTGAATACCGCGCCGCCTTTGCCTCCAAGGTACTTGTGCGCCAGTTGGTGATAGGGGCTTTCGGGCAGGCCCGCATAATTCACCCATGCCACCTTGGGATGCGCCTGCAGCCACTGCGCGAGGTGCATCGCATTGACGCAGTGCCGCTCCATGCGCAGCGCCAGCGTTTCCATGCCGGTGAGCGCAAGAAAGGCATTCATCGGCGCCAGCGCGGGACCAAGGTCGCGCAGACCCAGCGTGCGGCAGGCGATAATGAAGGCAATATTGCCGAACGCCTCACCCAGATTCATGCCGTGGTAGCTCGGGTTCGGTTCGCTGATCGTCGGGAACTTGTCCGAGGCCATCCAGTCGAACTTGCCCGAATCCACGATAAGACCACCAACGGAGTTGCCATGCCCGTTGAGGAACTTTGTCGCCGAGTGAACAACCACGTCGGCGCCAAATTCGATCGGCTTGCACAAGGCCGGGGTCGCCAGCGTGTTGTCGACTATCAGCGGCACGCCCGCGTCATGCGCGACTCTGGCGATGGCCTCCAGATCGGTAACGACGCCGCCGGGATTGGCAAGGCTTTCGACAAAGACGGCGCGCGTCTTGTCGGTAATGGCAGCGGCTACGTTAGCCGCATCGTCCGCATCGACGAATGTGGTCTCCCACGACATCTTGCGGAACGACTGGCCCAGCTGGTTGAGCGAGCCGCCATAGAGCTTCTTGGACGCGACGATCTCGCAGCCCGGTTCCATCAACGTGTGGAACACCAGCAGTTGCGCAGCATGGCCCGAAGCCACACCCAGCGCAGCCACGCCACCTTCCAACGCCGCGATCTTGCCTTCGAGCGCGCCGTTGGTCGGGTTCATGATGCGGGAATAGATGTTCCCGAATTCCTCGAGATTGAACAGCCGCGCGGCGTGATCGACGTCCTCGAAAACGTAGCTGGCGGTCTGGTAGATCGGCGTGATGCGGGCCTTGGTCGCCGGATCGGGCTCGCAGCCCGCGTGAACTGTCATCGTCTCGAGTTTGTGCGTCATGATCCCCTCCTCAGGCCGCAATACCGGCGACATGTGCGCCATAATGCGAAGCGTCGCGCGGTTCCAGTTCGGCTTTGGCCGATCCTGCAAGAGCCCGGCCGGCCCACCCGCTTCCCGCCATGCGGCCAACGGTCCGGCGCCGCAGGCCCAGGACCCGCGCGCCGGTTACCGGCAGTTCAACGGAACAACGGGAAGACACGATCCGGGCTCGCCTTACTCGGCTGCTTCCAGCTCGTCGCCAACCGGCGGCATGTTGTGGCCAAGCAGGCGTAGCATGTCGGCCGCGCATTCGACCACGTTCGAGCCGGGGCCGTAGATGCCCTGGACGCCCGCCTTCTTGAGGAAGTCGTAGTCCTGCGGCGGGATCACGCCACCGGCGACAACCTTGATGTCGGCCCGGCCGGCTTCCTTGAGGTGGCCGATCAGTTCGGGAATCAGAGTCTTGTGGCCGGCGGCCAGCGAGCTGGCACCAACGGCATCGACGTTGTTGTCGAGCGCCATCTTGCAGGCCTCTTCCGGGGTCTGGAACAATGGGCCGGAAACAACGTCGAATCCCATGTCCGAGAAGGCCGAGGCAATCACGTTGGCGCCGCGGTCGTGACCGTCCTGCCCCATCTTGGCAACGAACAGCTTGGGTGCGCGGCCGAGGCGGTTAGTCACGGCATCAACGCCGTTCAGAACCTGCTGGTAGCGGCTGTCGCCGGCATAAGCGCCGCCATAGACGCCCTTCACCGGGGTCGGCGTGGTGCCGTAACGGCCGAAAGCGGCTTCCATCGCATCGGAGATTTCACCCAGCGTCGCACGCTCACGCGCAGCATCGACCGCCAGTGCGAGCAGGTTGCCGTTGGCTTTGGCGCCTTCGGCGAGCGCCTTGAGCGCCGCCTGGCACTTGGCCTCGTCGCGGTTCGCGCGGGTCTTCCTGATGCGCGCAATCTGCGCTTCGCGGACAACATGGTTGTCGACTTCGAGCGTTTCGAGCGCATCTTCCTGCGCCAGGCGGTACTTGTTGACGCCAACGATGACATCATCGCCCTTGTCGACGCGGGCCTGACGGCCAGCGGCGGCTTCCTCGATCATCGCCTTGGGCCAGCCAGCGCCCACGGCCTTCGCCATGCCGCCTTCGCTCTCGACGCGCTCGATGATTTCCCAGGCCTTGTCAACCAGTTCCTTGGTCAGCGCCTCGATGTAGTACGACCCACCCAACGGATCGACGACATTGCACATGCCGGTCTCTTCCTGGATGACGATCTGGGTGTTGCGGGCAATACGGGCCGAGAAGTCGGTCGGCAGCGCGATCGCCTCGTCGAGAGCATTGGTGTGGAGCGACTGGGTGCCGCCCAGCATCGCAGCCATCGCCTCGATCGTGGTGCGCATGACGTTGTTGTAGGGGTCCTGCTCCTGCAGCGACACACCCGAAGTCTGGCAGTGCGTGCGCAGCATCTTGGAACGCTCGGACTTGGCTCCGAGCTGGGTCATGGCGCGGTACCACAGCGTGCGCGCGGCGCGCAGCTTGGCGATTTCCATGAAGAAGTTCATGCCGATCGCGAAGAAGAACGACAGGCGGCCCGCGAACTTGTCGATGTCGAGCCCCGAGGCGACACCGTACTTAACATATTCCATGCCGTCGGCGATGGTGAACGCGAGTTCCTGCACCTGCGTCGCACCGGCTTCCTGCATGTGGTAGCCGGAGATCGAAATGCTGTTGAATTTCGGCATGTTGTCCGCCGTGTAGGCGAAAATGTCCGAAATGATCCGCATCGAGGGTTCGGGCGGATAGATGTAAGTGTTGCGGACCATGAACTCCTTGAGGATGTCGTTCTGGATGGTCCCGGTAAGCTGGTCGGGGCTAACGCCCTGCTCTTCCGCAGCGATGATGTAGAAGGCCAGGCACGGGATCACCGCGCCGTTCATCGTCATCGAGACCGACATTTCGCCGAGCGGAATGCCGTCGAACAGGATCTTCATGTCCTCGACCGAGTCGATGGCCACGCCCGCCTTGCCGACGTCACCGACCACGCGCGGGTGGTCAGAGTCATAGCCACGGTGGGTGGCAAGGTCGAAAGCAACCGACAGGCCCTTTTGCCCCGCCGCGAGGTTGCGGCGATAGAAGGCGTTCGATTCCTCGGCGGTGGAGAAACCGGCGTACTGGCGGATGGTCCAGGGGCGTCCGGCATACATTGAAGCCTTCACCCCGCGCGTAAACGGCGCGAAACCCGGCAGGCCCGGATCGGTCGTCACGTCCTCGGCGGTGTAGAGCGGCTTGACCGCGATACCCTCGGGGGTGTTCCAGGTCAGGTCCTTGCCCTTGACCTCCTTGTCCGCGAGAGCCTTCCAGTCGTTGATGTCTGCCATGTGTCCGGTTCCTCAGTCCGGCGCCGCGTCCCTCGCCGCGGCGCCCGTCGTGTCTATCAGTGGGCGTGCTTGGGCGTTTCCATGATCTCGGTCAGTTGTCCGCCCATGTCCTTGGGGTGGACAAAGAAGATCATGGTGCCGTGGGCGCCGATACGGGGTTCGCCCAGCACGCGCTTGCCCATACCCTCGAACCACGCCTTGGCGGCCATGATGTCGGGCACTTCGTAGCAAACGTGGTGCTGGCCGCCGAGCGGGTTCTTCTCGAGCCACTTGCCGACCGCCGAGTCCGCCTCGGTGGGCTGGAGCAGTTCGACCTGCGTACCCGCCGTGCCGTTCTCTCCCGGAGTGTTGACGAAGCAGACTCGCACCTTCTGGCTGTCGAGCACGAAGGGCTCGGTGATGTCGGTGGCACCCATCACATCGCGGTAGAACGCGATCGAGGCGTCGAGATCGGGTGTGGCGACGCCGATGTGGTTCATGCGTCCAAGCTTCATGGCAGATTACTCCGCATTTTCGATGATCATGGCGATGCCCTGCCCGCCACCGATGCACATGGTGATGAGGCCGTACTTGCCGCCAGTACGCTTCAGCTCATACATCGCCTTGATGGTGAGCATGCAGCCGGTGGCGCCGACCGGATGGCCGATCGAGACGCCCGAACCGTTCGGGTTAACCTTGTCGGGATGGAAGCCGAGCGCCTTGGCGCAGGCCGCGGCCTGAGCAGCGAAGGCTTCGTTGGATTCGATCACGTCGATCTGGTCAAGCGACAGCCCGGCGCGTTCCAGCGCGATCGGCACTGCCTTGATCGGGCCTTCGCCCATGTATTCGGGCTCGACGCCAGCATGACCCCAGGCAACGATCTTCGCCATCGGCTTGAGGCCGCGCTTCTCGACTTCGCTGGCGGTCGCGAGAACCACGGCGGCAGCGCCGTCGTTGATGCCCGAGGCGTTACCGGCCGTCACGCTGCCGTCCTTCTTGAAGGCCGGCTTCATCTTGCCGAGCACTTCCATGGTGGTGTCGGCCTTCACGTGCTCATCGGTATCGAAAACGACCACGCCCTTGCGGGTCTTCACTTCGACCGGAAGGATCTGCTCCTTGAAGCGGCCTTCCGCGATCGCGCGCGAGGCGCGCTGGTGGCTGGTGACCGAGAGCGCATCCATGTCCTCACGCGTCACCTGATGGCGTTCGGCGACGTTCTCGGCAGTGATGCCCATGTGGAATCCGCCAATCGCGTCCGAGAGGCCGAGTGTCAGCGCGTCTTCCTGCACGTTGGGGCCCATCTTCTTGCCCCAGCGCACGCCATGGTCGTGATAAGGCACGTTCGACATCGATTCCGCGCCGCCGGCGAGCGTGATCTTCGCTTCGCCGAGCTTCATCATCTGCGCCGAGGAGACAATCGCCTGCACGCCCGAGCCGCACAGGCGGTTCAGCGTCAGCGCCGGGGTCGCGAGCGGGACACCGGCATTGATGCCGATGACGCGGCTCAGCATCTCGTCGCGCGCACTGTTGGGCATGACCTGGCCGATCACGATGTGTTCTACGGCTTCGGGCTCAACACCAGCGCGCTTGAGCGCTTCGGTGGCAACCATGCCGCCGAGATCGGAGGGCGAAAAGCTCTTCAGCGATCCGCCGAAGTCGCCGACTGCCGTGCGCACGCCGCTGACGATGTAGATATCTTCCATGACCTGACTTCCAATCCTCTATCCGTTTTTCAAGTGGGGGCTTCCATCTCAGACAGCCCCCGCTCGCGGTACTCGCCAAAATGTCACTCATCTCATGGCGCTAGGCCAAAACTCCAGCGACCAAGGCCGCGAACGAAATCGTTACCAATGCAATCCACGGCACAGCTTTGAGCCAGAGAAGCTGGTGACGAAACCCTTGCGGATCTTCATCACGTTTCACCACCGCCCTACGCCATCTGATTTCGCCGTTCCGTTCTGCGTCCTCCGCTAAAATTCTCACATACAAGACCAACGCTGCAAACAAGGCCAAGAAGCCAGCACCGTAGATAGCCAACCACGTCAAAGCGGAATGTTGTCGTGCTTCTTCCAGGGGTTCTCGAGCGCCTTGTTCCGCAGCTTGCGCAGGCCCAGCGCGATGCGGCGACGGGTCGAATGCGGGTAGATCACCTCGTCGATGTAGCCGCGGCTGGCGGCCACGAACGGGTTGGCGAAGCGGTCTTCGTATTCCTTGGTCTTGGCGGCGATGCCGTCCGCATCCTGCCCACGGAAGATGATCTCCACCGCGCCCTTCGCACCCATCACCGCGATTTCCGCGGTCGGCCAGGCGTAGTTGAGGTCGCCACGCAGGTGCTTGGAGCTCATGACGTCATAGGCGCCGCCATAGGCCTTGCGGGTGATGACGGTGATCTTCGGCACGGTCGCTTCGGCATAGGCGAACAGCAGCTTGGCGCCGTGTTTGATGATACCGTTGTGTTCCTGATCGGTGCCGGGAAGGAAGCCCGGAACGTCGACGAAGGTCAGGATCGGGATGTTGAAGGCATCGCAGAAGCGCACGAAACGCGCGGCCTTCTTGGACGAGTTGATGTCGAGCACACCCGCCAATACCATCGGCTGGTTGGCGACGACACCTACGGTCTTGCCTTCGATACGGCCAAAACCGCACAGGATATTGCCCGCGTGCAGCGGCTGGACTTCGAAGAACTCGCCTTCGTCCAGCGTCTTGCGGATGATCTCGGCCATGTCATAGGGCTGGTTGGCCGACGGCGGGATGATCGTGTCGAGGCTGCTTTCCTGACGATCCCACGGATCGGCGCAGGGGCGTTCCGGCACTTCGTCGCGGTTCGACGAGGGCAGGAAGTCAATGAAATCGCGCGCGGCCAGCAGCGCCTCGATATCGTTTTCCAGCGCGAGGTCGGATACCGAGGTCTTGCTGGAATGCGTGATGGCGCCTCCCAGTTCTTCCTGCGTGACGATCTCGTTGGTGACGGTCTTCACCACCTCCGGACCAGTCACAAACATGTACGAGCTGTCCTTCACCATGAAGATGAAGTCGGTCATGGCAGGCGAGTACACCGCGCCGCCTGCACAGGGCCCCATGATCAGCGAAAGCTGCGGCACCACGCCTGAGGCAAGCACGTTGCGCTGGAAGACGTCGGCATAGCCGCCGAGCGAAGCCACGCCTTCCTGAATGCGCGCGCCGCCGGAGTCGTTGAGGCCGATAACCGGCGCACCGACCTTCATCGCCGCATCCATCACCTTGCAGATCTTCTGCGCGTGACGGGCCGAAAGCGAACCACCGAACACAGTGAAGTCCTGCGAGAAAACGAAGACCAGACGGCCATTGATGGTGCCGGAGCCGGTAACCACCCCGTCGCCAGGAATTTTCTGGTCCTGCATGCCGAAATCGACGCAATCGTGCTCGACGTAGAGGTCCATTTCCTCGAAGCTGCCCTCGTCGAGCAGAACTTCCAGACGCTCACGGGCGGTCAGCTTGCCCTTGGCGTGCTGTGCATCGATGCGGCGCTGCCCGCCACCCATCTTGGCGGCGGCGCGGCGGCTTTCCATTTCGGCGATATTGGCTGACATCAGGCTTCCCTTGTCCGCGGTGGTTTCAGCATGAATTGCTGGCACCGCTAAAGGCAGGTTGATGCGCTCAGGTCAACCGTTTTAATCGCCCGATTAAAACAAATCGTAACGCCGATCCGGCCGTTTGCGCCATAGTGTTGCGCAAGTGCGGCTCAGCCCCACATCTGTCCTGCAGCCCCGAAGTCGCGGGCTTTGCTGTGCGGATGATCGATCACCGCAACGACACTGAAAACGATCGCCAGAAGCACAACCGCAAAGCCCACTAGGCCGAGGGCGAGTGTCCGGTTTGCCCCTGCACTTGCGGCAGTCATCTCGCGGCCGGTGCGCATTCGCCGGGACACCACGCGGTCCTCTTCCGTCCCCCAACGGTGGATCACCAGTATCGCGCTTACCGCGAACATCATCGTGCCCGGAATCCACATGATGATCCCGCCGGTCTGCTCGTCAGTGAGCATGGAGACATGCCACATATGGCCCAGTGCGATGTAGGCATCGTAGAGCGGCACGGTCTTGAAGGTGAGGAACGCGCCCAGCACGATGTTGCCGAGCGCCGCAAAGACAAACATGCCCAGCCGCGTGCCCAGACCGGGGCCCTGAGGAGCCGTGCGTCGGTCGAAAATCACCGAGAAAAAGAGCAAACCCGTCACCAGCAGGCTGATGTGCCACATATAATGGATCGGCTCGTCAAGGATCGCCATGTCGTGGAAATGCGGCAGCATCCAGAAGTAGCTGGCGAACAGGAACAGCACGGTCGCGACCGGCGGAAAGCGCAGAACGTCGATGATCCTGCGCAGCCAACCAGTACCAGCGAAGAACTTGCTCACACCATTGGGCAGCCCGCGTACCATCGCGGCCTGCGGGCGCGAGAGGAACAGCAGCATTGGCGCGACCGTGCGCAGCAGCATGTGCTCGACCTGATGAACCGCGAAAATGTGGTCCGCCAGCCGCTCGACCGGCGAGATCAGCGCGATGAACAGCGCCAGCAGGCCGCCAAAGAACGCCACGATACGCCAGCGCTCGTCAACGAGCCCATGGCGGCTGCCGCGCCAGTAGATCAGCCCGGCAATCGCCAGGCCGAGCAGGATTTCAGGCGAAAGCTGCCAGAGCGTCCAGGGGTTGGCATCGGCATGGACATGCCCGCCGTGCGCCAGTGCCGGGGTTGCAAGCAGCGCGAGCGGAGTCGTGGCGATCCATCGGGTCATTCGCATGGGTGCGGGGATAGTCCCCTCACCCGATCATGCAAGTCCCCGCCCTGGCATGCCTTATTTCAGCAGCACGAGTTCCTCGGACATCGTCGGGTGAACCGCAACCGTTGCGTCAAAATCCACCTTGGTCAGCTTCGCCTTCACCGCGATTGCGGCCGCCTGCATGATTTCGGGCGATTCCGGGCCGATCATGTGGAGGCCCACGACCTGTTCGGTCTCTGCATCGCAGATCATCTTGTAGAGCGAACGTTCGTCGCGATGGGCGACGACATTCTTCATCGGCCGAAAATCGCTGGTAAAGATCTTTATCGAACCCAGCTTTTCACGCGCTTCATCCTCGGTCATGCCGACACCCGCGATCGGCGGATGGCTGAACACGGCGGAAGGAATGCAGGAATAGTCCACCGTCGACGGCTTGCCGCCAAACACGGTATCGGCAAAGGCCTGCCCCTCGCGGATCGCTACCGGAGTGAGTTGGACACGGTTGGTCACGTCACCCACGGCGTAGATGTTATCGACGCTGGTCTTCGAATGCTCGTCCACCTTGATCGCGCCTTTGCCGTCGATTTCGACGCCGGCGTTTTCCAGACCAAGCCCATCGACGTTCGGCACGCGGCCGGTCGCGAAAAGCACGCAGTCCACGTCCATGGGGTCGTGGTTGGTCATCGAGACCTTGAGCGAGCCGTCGTCATTCTTTTCGATCTTCTCGAACTCCGCGTTGAATCGGAACTCGATGCCCTTGGCGATCGAGATCTGGAGCAGACGGTCGCGCACGGATTCATCGTAACCGCGAAGGAGTTGGTCCGAACGGTTGATGATCGTCACCTTCGCACCGAATTCGTTGAAGATGCCCGCGAACTCGTTGGCGATGTATCCGGCCCCGGCAATCAGCACCCGGCCCGGGATCGCATCGAGATGGAAAGCCTCATTCGAGGTGATGCCCAGTTCATGGCCTGGGCATGACGGCACGTGCGGCCGCGCGCCGGTTGCGATGAGGATATACTTCGCAGTCTTCTTCTCACCGCTGGAAAGTGTCACTTCGTGCGGACCGGTGATGGTTGCCCGCTCGTGGTAGATTTCGACTTCATGGTTGGTGAGCGTCTGCGTGTAGAGGCCGTTGAGGCGGTCGACATCGTTGAGGACGTTGTCGCGCAACTTCACCCAGTCGAACTTCGCCTCCGGGATTTCCCAGCCGAAATGCTTGGCGTCTTCCAGATCTTCCGCAAAGTGGGCCCCATAGACGAGCATCTTCTTGGGCACGCAGCCCCGGATCACACAGGTGCCGCCGACCCGGAACTCTTCCGCCACTGCCACGCGCCCGCCATGCGCCGCCGCTACCCGGCTGGCCCGCACGCCACCCGATCCGGCGCCGATGGTGAAGAGGTCGTAATCGTAATCGGCCATGCGGCTGCTCCTGTCGCGTGTCCTCGGGGACGGTCGCGGGCGCATATGGGTAAGACACAGCCGATTGCCAACCGGCTTTCACAAAGCCGCAAAAGGCGAGCATGCCGTTACGGCAGTGTAAGCTGCCAGGTCCCGAGGGCGCGGACGTCGCTCGCGTCGGCATTGCCGGCAATCCCCACCCGCAATTGCGAGTGCTGTCCGCCACGCTGGAAGCCCAGCGTAAGCAGCGGATCGATGCGTCCCGTGAAGCCGACACTCCGATTGCTGAAAAGCAGCGAACGGCTGGCCAGATCGTAGCTTGAACCCACGGTATAGACCCCGCTGCCGGATACGACAGCCAGAGGCTGCACGACGCCGAAGCTGACCCGCCCCTTCAGTAGCGGACGGCTGGCTGTCACGCCGAAACGGTTCGTGACAAGGGTATCGGCATGGGTCAGCAGCATGTCATTCGCCAGCTTGAGCCGTGTCGCCCCCATGCTGACGTAACCGTTGAGTGTCCACTTGCCCAACCTGGCCTGATGCGAGGCTTCGACGAACATTGTCTGCGCGCCGTCGCCGAAGCGCAAGGCGCCGCTTCCCGTAGGCGTGCCGAACACGACCCCATTTTCATCCAGAATCCCGGCCTTCAACCGGGCCCCCGCCTTACCCCACGACACGACTGCGCCACTCGCGGAGCCGTATCCTGCGTTGCCGCCGACGGCCTCCAGACCGAGTTGCCCGCCGGCAAACGGATGGCGCACGCCTACCGACATGTCAGCCACCGGCGAATAGGCGAACACCGCATCCGAACTCGGCGCAAGCCCCATGAACTCGTCCGTGACAGAATCGCTCGAATTGAGCGAGGCCATGAACCACGCCTTGCCGCTGCGCACCGAAATCTGGCCATTGGTCAACATGGTACGCACTTCATCAGAACCCGGCCCTGTACGCAGGCTGGTGAACCCGACGCTCGCCTTGACTTGTGGCGTCACCAACGAAGCCGAACCTGCGTTCGCCTGCACCTCCACCCGCCGGTCCAGCCATGCACGGTCACTGCCCGGCCTGACGACCAGTCCCGACAGATTGCCCGCAAAGTCGCGCCCATAAGCGTCGAGCACTGTCACGCTGCCCAATGCCCGGCGGGCAAACCCCGCAGTGCCCACGGCTGGCGGCACGACCATAACCGATCCCTGTGCGGCGGTCTGCGTCACGCCATTCGACAAGGTAGGGTCAACCGGGGAAAGCGCGGCCTGAACGTCGACAAGGCCATGCCCGAAGACCGGATCGACGCCCGCCGCACCGATATCGCGCGCGGTGTTTACGATCACCTGCCCCGCTTCGATCCCCGAAAGTTGCGGCCATTTGCTGAGGATCAGCGCGGCAAGCCCGCTCACCTGCGGAGTGGCGGAACTGGTCCCACTGAACCACACGAGCGACCCATCAACCGCCTGCGTGGCATTGGTGCCCATCGCTGCGACGCAGTTGTTCATGGCCGTCGTGCCGCACTGATTGGAATAATCTGCCAGCTCATAGCTTGTCTGCGTGTCCGCCAGCGCGACGACGAACAGCCAGCTTTGCGAGTTTGCCGAATTGAGGTCCAGATAGCCGTCCGCATTGGCCGCGCTTTCGTTCCCCGCTGCGTTGACGAACAGACCGCCGGTTTGCTGATAATCAGCCACGGCCTGTGCCCAACCGGGGCTGGGCGTCGCGGGATCGACCTTGGAGATCGAAGCGTTGATGACCTTGATGCCCTGGCTGCCGGCATAGTTCATCGCTTCCGCCAGCCCGATACCCAGGGTTTCCTGATCATCCGGATTGGTCGCATCGAGATCGATCTCGCTGATACGCAGCGCCACGATCTCCGCGCCCGGCGCGATGCCCTGAACGCCAGTGCCGTTGTTGGCCGCGGCAATGACGCCGGCGACCATCGTGCCGTGATCGGAGTAGTCGTCACCGATCACGTTGCGATCCGTGGTCACTCCGTTCTGCGTGACAGTACCATAGTCGCGGCTGAGGCTGGAGATCTTGCCCGCAAGTTCGGGCACTTCCTTGACGCCGTCATCGAGCACGGCGACCTGCACGCCCTGCCCGGTCCAGCCGTTGTCGAGGGCATAGAGCGCGTTGACATACTCGAACGAGACGTAGTTGCGTCGGTATTCCGTGTCATCCTCGGCCGACCGGACCGGCTGCTGGCCCTGCGGCACGATCACATAGCCCGCTGGCGGAGAGACGCTCGGGGTCGGGGTAGGCGCCGGGGTTGGCGTCGGAGTGGGGGTAGGAGCAGGCGTTGGCGTCGGCGCAGGTGTAGAGTTCACCGTCCCGCCGCCGCCGCCACAAGCCGCCAGCGCCAAAGTCAGGACGCCCGCCGCCACCGAACCGCGCCAATTCATCAATGCCCTTGCCATGGGCGTCCCCTGTTCCCAGTTCTACCGGCGCGCCCTTCCTTTCGTGAAGTCGCGCGCCGGATCACAATGGACGGGTATCCCTTCCAAGTCGCTAATTTTCGCCCATCGAGGGCTGTATGGGGGCAGCGACCGGCTACTTTATCCCCGCCAGTTCGAGCAGCGCCTCTGTCGAGGGGTCAAACGCGGTACCTCCCGTCTCGATCTGCTTGGCGATTTCCTTGCCCAGTTCGACGCCGAACTGGTCGAAGGGATTGATGCCCATCAGCACGGCATTGGCAAAAGTGCGGTGCTCATGGAACGCGATCAGCGCCCCGAACGTGGCCGGGCTCACTTCATCCAGCAGGATCGTAGCTGAGGGCCGGTTACCGGGATATGCGCGCGCCGGATCATCGCTCTGCTTGCCGGCCATCAGCGCAGCCCCCTGCGCAAAGCAGTTGGACAGCAGAATCCGGTGATGCGCGAAGGCGAGATCGTGGCCCGGAGCGATCGACGCGATGAAATCGACCGGAACGAGGTTCGTCCCCTGATGGAGCAGCTGGAACACCGCATGCTGGGCATCGGTACCCACTCCACCCCAGGTAATCGGCGCGGTCGGACCATCGACGGGCAATCCGTCCGCCTTCACGCTCTTGCCGTTCGATTCCATTTCGAGCTGCTGCAGGTAGTCGGGCAACAGCGCAAGCCGCTCGTCGTAAGCAAAAACGGCGCGTGTCTGGCAGCCGCGGAGCCGGGTGTAATACTGGTCTGCGAAGGCCGCGCGCAGCGGCAGGTTGGCCATGCCGTCAGTATCGCGGAAATGCTCGTCCATTGCCGCGGCACCCGCGAGGAACTCCGCGAAATCGGGCCAGCCCAGTGCCATTGCCACCGGGAACCCGATAGAAGACCACAGCGAATAGCGCCCACCCACGCTTTCCGAGAATGGCAGAATTCGGGTTTCGTCGATACCCCATTCCATCGCCTTTTCCGGCGAGGCCGTCAGCGCGACGACGCGGCCATAGGGATCATCAACGCCATTTTCGCGCAGCCATACGATCGCGCTTTCGGCGTTGGTCATCGTTTCGATGGTGGTGAAGGTTTTCGAGGCGACCGCGAGCATGGTCGTGGCCGGATCGCACGCCGCGAACACCTGCTCGAGTGCGCAGCCGTCGATGTTGGATACGACGTGGACATCGACCATCGCCCCGTCGCGCGCCAGAGCATCAATCGCCAGCGCCGGTCCGAGCGCCGATCCGCCGATGCCGATGTGAATCAGATGCTTCACCTCTCCCATCGCGCCCCGGTGGATGGCTTCCACGATGGCCGCCATCCGGTGATGATTCTCGTGTGCTAGCGCTACGCTCTCTTCCTTGCCGACACCACGCTGGGCGGTGTGTTCGGCCGCGCGGCCTTCGGTGGGATTGACGATTTCACCCGCAAAAAGAGCGGTGCGGCGGCCGGTGAAATCCATGGCGGCAGCCAGTTCCTCGAACGCCGCGACGTGCGCCGCATCGAGATGGGTCTTCGACCAGTCGAACCTGATCGCACAGGAGTTTTCCTCGTCGCCAAGCTCGAATGCAGTGGCGTAGGTGACAAGACGGTCAGGGTCATCCGCGAAGAGCTGGACCAGCTGTGGTTTGTCCAGGCCCCTCAACTTGTTCCAGACCGCTTCACTCATACGTCGTAACTCCTGCAAACAGATGGCTGCTTTATGCGGTTTGGTTACCTTAAATCCAAGCCCGAGTTGTTCAAATGTCGATCCCTGTTATGTCTTGGGCGGGATCGCACTTGACGTGAGGCACCGTGGGTAACAAGGGTTTGCGGATGAGCGACACCCCCAGCGCGAGCGAAAGCCCGACCGCACAGCCCTCTGCCGGAAAGCCTGCCGAAACGCACGGGAAGAAGGACGAAGGGTTCTTCTCATTCCTGTTCTGGCTGGTGCTGGGCGTAGTGGTCCTGCGCAGCTTCATCATCTCGCCGTTCAATATTCCCAGCGAATCCATGCTGCCGCGGCTGCTGGACGGAGACTATCTGTTCGCAACCAAGTGGTCCTACGGCTACTCGAAGTACTCGCTTCCGTTCAGTGCTCCGCTCATTCCCGGGCGCGTACTCGCCAGCCAGCCTGAGCGTGGCGACGTGGTGATATTCAAGGCTCCTCCGGGCAACGACGTCGACTATATCAAGCGCGTCATCGGCCTTCCTGGTGACGAAGTGCAGATGAAGGACGGACAGGTATGGCTCAATGGCAAGCCCGTTCCCAAGGAGCCGGTGGCGGACTTCGTGGTGCCGGTCACGCCCAACACACATTGCTATACACCCGAATTCGAACGCACCGCTCAAGATGGCACCGCCTCCTGCCACTACCCGCAATTCCGCGAGACTCTTCCCAACGGCAAGAGCTACAACGTGCTCGATCTGGGACGCACGCCGCAGGATGACACCGGCGTATTCATCGTACCCGAGGATCACATGTTCCTGATGGGCGACAACCGCGACAATTCGCTCGACAGCCGCTTCCCGGCTATCGAGGGTGAAGGCATTGGCATGGTTCCGCAGGGCAACCTGGTCGGCAAGGCCGCGTTGATGATGTTCTCCACTGACGGTTCGGCCGAATGGCTCAAGCCCTGGACCTGGTTCACCGCCGCGCGCTGGAGCCGTATCGGAGGCACGTTCTAAGTGCTTCACGAGCATGCTTGACGGCAAGACCCGCGCCTTCCTGACCCGGCATTCAGGCCACGCGCCCGCCGACGAAGCACTCTGGCTCGCGGCACTGACCCATGGCTCCACCGGCGAAAAGCGCAACTACGAACGGCTCGAGTTCCTGGGTGACCGGGTGCTGGGCCTTTCCGTGGCGGAATGGCTGTTCCAGAACAGCGAAGAATCCGAAGGGCGGCTTTCGCAGCGCCTGAACGCGCTGGTCAGCCGCGCGACCTGTGCGCACATTGCCCGCGATATCGGCCTCGGCCCGCACATGCGGCTGGGCAAACAGGCGCGAGACGACGGCGGCGAGGATTCGGACAACATCCTGGGCGACGTGATGGAGGCGATGATCGGCGCCTGCTTCACCGAGCACGGCTTCGCTGCAGCACGCGACATGGTTCGCGGCCTGTGGGCGGATACTCTCACCGGCAAGACCGGGAAGCGCAAGCATCCCAAGTCGGCACTGCAGGAATGGGCCGCCGGCAACCGCCGCCGCATGCCCGAATACCGCCTCGTCGACCGTTCCGGCCCTGATCACGCCTCCCGTTTCACCGTCGAGGTAAGCGTGCACAACGTAGGCTCCGCGCAAGCGACCGCCAATTCCAAGCAGGATGCCGAGACGCAGGCGGCCGAGGAATTCATGAGGAAGTTCGCTTGAGTTTTCCGCCGTGTGCAGGCATTCTCAGCCCAGCCCGGAATGAGCGGAGCATGGCCGGAAGACCATGTCCGCGCCTGTCGGGTGAGAGGCCATCCTCCCAACGACATCACGAACAGGACCATATCCAAGCATGACCGAAAAATGCGGTCTCGTCGCCGTCATCGGTGCGCCCAATGCGGGTAAATCAACGCTGGTCAACGCCCTCGTCGGGCAGAAGGTGGCGATCACCTCGGCCAAGGCGCAGACCACGCGCGCGCGTCTGATGGGCATTGCGCTGGAAGGCGAAGTACAGATCATCCTCGCCGATACACCCGGCATTTTCGCGCCCAAGCGCCGGCTCGACCGCGCGATGGTCGCCGCTGCATGGGAAGGCGCGCAGGAAGCCGACGCAATTCTGCTGGTGGTCGATGCCGTCAAGCAGCGCCGCCATGAACTGGAGCCCTTGCTGGAAACACTCAAGGACCGGCCGGAACGCAAGCTGCTGGTGCTCAACAAGGTGGACGCCAGCGCAAAGGAGCCGCTGCTGGTACTGGCGGAAGAACTCACCGGTAAAGCGGCGTTCGACGAGGTGTTCTTCGTCTCGGCGCTATCCGGCGACGGCGTGCCCGAGCTTAAGTCCCGGTTGGCCGAGCTGATGCCGGAAGGCCCCTGGCACTATCCCGAGGATCAGGTCTCGGACGCTTCCGAGCGCCTGCTTGCCTGCGAAATCACGCGCGAGCAGCTCTACAAGCAGCTCCACGACGAACTGCCATATGACACTGCGGTCCGCCCGGAGAGCTACACTCACCGGCGTGACGGCTCGGTGGAAATCCGTCAGCAGATCGTCGTCGCGCGCGACAGTCAGAAGGCAATCGTGCTGGGCAAGCGCGGCGCCAAGGTCCGGGCCATCGGCGAAGCGGCGCGGAACGAACTGGCCGAAATCCTGGGCCACAAGGTCCACCTCTTCCTGCACGTGAAGGTAGAGGAAAACTGGGCCGACGCCCGCGACATCTTCGAAGAAATCGGACTGGACTGGGTGAAGTGATGAAGACGTTTTTCGTTTCCGCTTCGGCCAGTACCGCGTTGCTGCTTGGCTTCGGAACCGCTCTTACCGCCGTGGCGAAGGAAGCGGACATCGCCGAGGCCGCCGCAACTGTCGAACAGGGGCTTGAAGGCGCGAAATATGTGGCGATGGGGTCGTCCTACGCGGCCGGTCCCTTGCTTCCTCCGGGCAAGCCGGGCGCGCCCGCTCGTTGCGGGCAGAGCCTCAACAACTATCCCACACTGCTGGCCGAACGCTTCGGCATGGTACTGATCGACCGCAGCTGCTCAGGCGCGACGACTAACCATATTCTCGGCCCCTGGGGTGACATTGCGCCGCAGGTCGACGGGATCACGCCTGATACACGGCTGGTCACTGTCACCATCGGCGGCAACGACCTCAACTATGTCGGCAATCTCTTCAACGCAACTTGCGACTTCAACGCAAAAACCCTTGCGGCATCGGGCGCAAAGCCCAAGCCCTGCGCGCCGGTCAAGGTGCCTACCGAAGCCGACTATGCCCGTGACGAGGCGCAACTGAACGAGATCGCCCGCCGCGTGCGTGCCGCTGCGCCGGAGGCCCGGCTGGTGTTCGTGCAATATCTCGCGCCCCTGCCGCCTGCAGGTTCGCTATGTGCCGTTACCCCCGTCAGCGAAGAGAACGCCACGATCATTCGCGAAATCGGCAGGCGGCTTGCCGAAATCACCGGCCGGGTCGCCCTGACCAATGGCGCCCTCGTTGTCGAAATGAACCAGGCCTCCGCCACGCACACCCCGTGTGATCCCGAACCCTGGATGATCGGCTCGCCGCAAGGCTACGATGGCAAGCAGGGATTGCAGTGGCACCTCAACAAGGCCGGGATGCAGGCCACCGCGGACGGTATCGCCTACTGGCTGATTCAGGCAGGGATCACGCCGGGCATCCCCGTCACGCCGGTTCCGAACACCACAACGCCAGAGCCCACAGCACCTGAACCAACGCCCGCGCCCGAAGAGGGCATGGCGCCGGTGGTCATCCCAGAGGCCGACGCGCCCTGATCGCCTGGGCCAGCGTGCCCTCGTCCAGATAGTCCAGCTCGCCGCCAACCGGGAGGCCGTGCGCGAGCTGGGTCACGCGCACCGGATAGGCCTCAAGCCGCTCGGCTATGTAGTGCGCCGTGGTCTGGCCTTCGAGCGTGGCGTTCATCGCCAGCAGGACTTCGTCGATCCCGCCATCACCGATACGCTGGAGCAGGCGGTCGATGGTCAGGTCCTCCGGCCGCACACCGTCAAGTGCGGAGAGCCGCCCACCCAGCACGTGGTAGCGCCCGGTGAACAGCCTGGCCCGGTCCAGCGCCCACAGGTCCGCCACTTCCTCCACCACGCAGATCGAGCGCATATCGCGGCGCGGGTCAGTGCAGATGCCGCAGGGATTGGCGGTATCGACATTGCCACAGGTCTCGCATTCCACCAGCGTCTCGCGCACGGCGGCCAGCGCATCGAGCAGCTGCACCAGCGCCGTCTCGCGCCGCTTGATCAGCCAGAGCACGGCGCGGCGGGCCGAGCGCGGGCCAAGGCCGGGCAGGCGCGACAGGGCGGCGGTGAGCGTCTCGATCTCTTGCGATGCCATGCCTAGGCAGATAGGGCCTCGCGAGCCCAAGCGAAAGACACCCGGAGACTTCCCCACAATGCGCATCATCTTCATGGGAACCCCCGATTTCGCAGTGCCCGCGCTCGTCGCGCTGGTGGAGGCCGGGCACGAAGTCGTCGCCGCCTACAGCCAGCCCCCGCGTCCCGGCGGGCGGCGGGGCAAGGAACTGACCCCCTCACCCATCCACAAGGAAGCCGAGGCGCGCGGGATCGAAGTGCGCCATCCCGTCTCGCTCAAGAGCGCCGAGGAGCAGGCCGAATTCGCCGCGCTGGAGGCCGACGTCGCGGTGGTCGCGGCCTACGGCCTGATCCTGCCGCAGGCGATTCTCGATGCGCCCCGACTCGGCTGCCTCAACATCCACGCCTCGATCCTGCCGCGCTGGCGCGGGGCGGCGCCGATTCAGCGGGCGATCCTGGCGGGCGACCCCACCACCGGCGTCACCATCATGCAGATGGAGGCCGGGCTCGACACCGGCCCGATGCTCTCCACCCTGCGCACCACCATCGACCGCAAGACCGCCGGCGAACTGACCGCCGAGCTGGCGGACAAGGGCGCCCGCCTGCTGATCGACACCCTGCGCGACCTCAAGGTCCACCGCCCGGTATCCCAGCCCGAGGATGGGGTTACCTACGCCAGGAAGATCGACAAGGCCGAGGCCCGGATCGACTTCTCGCAGAGCGCCGACGCCGTGGAGCGCCAAGTCCGCGCCTTCATGCCCGCTCCGGGGGCCTTCTTCGAACTCGGCGGCGAGCGCTACAAGGTCCTTGCCGCCGATGTGGCCGAGGGCTCGGGCGAACCCGGCACTGCCCTCGACGATGCCCTCGCCGTGGCCTGCGGGTCGGGTGCCATCCGCGTCAGGCGCATCCAGCGCGCCGGCAAGCCCGCGATGGACACAGCCGATCTGCTGCGCGGGCGGCCGATCCCGGCGGGGACGCGGCTCGGCTGATCCGACCCAAGTTCCGCTCGGCCTGAGCCTGTCGAAGGCCCATTCGCTGCGTGCGGGCCTTCGACAGGCTCAGGCCGAGCGGGGTTGTGAGAGACCACCATCAGGCCTCACGCCTTCTCCCACACCTTGCGCACCGGGGGCTGCTCGTCGGCCCAGCTCCTGCTCGCCTCGCGCATGGCGTCGACGGTCTTTTCCCAGGCCTCCATCGGCTTGTCCTTCACCTTGATGTTGAAGCTGCCGGTGTTGCGGAATTCGAGGATCTCCACGCCTTCGGGCCCGGCGGTATAGGCATAGGGCACCTCGGCGCCGACGAAGAAGCCGTCGCCCGCTTCCAGCACCTGCGTGCCCATCCGCACCGATCCGGCGACGATGTAATAGAGGCAGTCGCTGTCGTGGGTGTGCAGCGGCAGCGGGAAGTTGCTCTTGAACCACAACCGGGCGAGGCTCATGTTCTCGCGGCGGTAGGGCACGTCGTTATACTCGCCCCTCGCCTCCACAGCCTCGGCGAAGCGGGGCTGCATCGCGGCGAGATTGGGCGCCTCGCCCTCGTAGGTCATGCAGCCGCATTTATCGAGGCTGGGCGCGTCGGCCCCGCGGAAGATCTCGAAACGGCGGTCTTTCGTGTCGGCCATCACCGGCTCCTTTCCCATAACCGCGCCATGGTGCCATCGCCCCGCCTCCGCGCCAAGCCGTTTGCAGGATCGCGCCAGTCCTGTATCGGCGAGGCGGAATGACCCGCTTTGCCCTCACTCTCGAATTCGACGGCAGCCCGTTCATGGGCTTGCAGCGGCAGGCGCATGGCCCCTCGGTGCAGCAGACGGTCGAGGACGCGGCCCATGCCGTCACCGGAGAGGACGTGCGCATGCACGCCGCCGGGCGCACCGACACCGGCGTACACGCACTTGCCATGCGCGCCCATATCGACGTGGCCAAGCCCTTCACCCCCTTCCGCCTGATGGAGGCGCTCAATGCCCGGATGCGGCCGAACCCGGTAGCGGTGACCGCCTGCGAGGCGGTGCCGGACGACTGGCACGCCCGCTTTTCCTGCGTGGGCCGCGCCTATATCTACCGCATCGTCAACCGCCGAGCGCCGCTGACGCTGGAGCGCGGCAAGGCCTGGCAGGTCGCCAAGCCGCTCGATGCCGAAGCCATGCACCGCGCCGCGCAATACCTGGTCGGGCGGCACGATTTCACCACCTTCCGCTCGGTCCACTGCCAAGCGCAGAGCCCGCTCAAGACGCTCGACCGGCTCGACGTCCGCCGCGAGGGCGAGCAGATCCTGATCGAGACCGAGGCGCGCAGCTACCTCCACCATCAGGTCCGCTCGATGACCGGCTGCCTTGCCATGGTCGGCATGGGCCGCTGGCGCGAGGAGCAGGTGCGCGAGGCGCTGGAAGCGCGCGACCGGCAGGCCCTTGGCCTCAACGCCCCGCCCGACGGGCTTTACTTCGTGCGGGCGGTCTATCCGGCGGACTGAATTCAACCCGCATTCCGTTTGCCCCACACCCCGCTCGTCCTGAGCTTGTCGAAGGACGCTGGCGCAGCGCCCGGGCCAAAACCCTTCGACAAGCTCAGGGTGAGCGGAGTGGGATTCGGGTTTCACGGTCCGCTAGCTGCGCCTCACCCGCCCCCACTCGCCTCGAACACTGCCCGCTGCGCCGCGAAGGCGCGCTGGAAGGCCGGGCGGGCCTCGGCGCGCGCGACATAGGCGGCAAGCGTGGGATAGCCATCTAGCAGTCCGGAGCTGCCCAGCCTGCGCAGCACGGTGACCATCTGCAGGTCCCCGGCAGAGAACGCGCCGTCCACCAGCCATTCCGCCTCGCCCAGACTGGCCGCCAGCGCATCGAGGCGGGCGCAGATGCGGCTTTCGAGCAGGGGCTGGCGCGCCGCGTGCCATGGCTCGCTCGCTTCGAGGAACCCTGCCGTCTCGCGGTCGAGCACCGGCGGCTCCATGGTGCTGAGCGCTGCAAAGAGCCACGCGATCGCCCGCCCCCGCGCGCCGGGCTCTTCGGGCAGCAGGCCCGCGTGGCTCTGCGCGATGTGGAGCACGATGGCGCCCGATTCGAACAGCGCCACGGTGCCGTCCTCATAAGTGGGGATCTGGCCGAAGGGCTGCAGGCCCAGATGCGCGGGCTCCTTCATCTCCGCAAAGGAGACGAGGCGCACCTCATAGGGCCGGCCCACTTCCTCCAGCGCCCAGCGCACCGGCATGTCGCGCGCCATGCCCCGCCCGCGATCGGGACTGGCGGCAAAGGCCGTGATCGTCACGGGCATCGCGGTTGTCCTTTCCTGCTCCCCGGCCTCATAAGTTGACACCCGGTTGACACGGGTGACACGGTCCAGAGGAAAAACCTGTCACCTTGGGCCTTACGGTGTCACCTTGTGCCGGAAACGTGTCACCTTGCACGCGGGAAGTGTCACCTTGTGCGCCGGACCTGTCACCTTGCATTCGCAATGTGTCGCCTTGCGGCACCCATGTGTCGCCTTGCGCGTCATAGCGCAGCCCGGCCTGCCGCATCTCCGTGCCGATCTGCAGCGCCTCGTCCCAGACCTTGGCGAAGTCCGGCGGGAGGCGGCGGCGCAGGCGATAGGCCGACTGCCGGCTTACCCCCACCGCCCGCGCCGCCGCCGCGACCGACCCGCCCGCCGCCAGTGCGCGCAGGAACAGGTGGATGCGGGGCCGGCTCCAGCGGTACTCGGCATTGGAACGGCGGGGCGGACGGGGGTGCGCGGTGTGGGGCATCCGGGGAGGATACCGCAGGCGGGGGTGTGTAGGAAAATGGGTTTAACGCTGGCTGCTCTTTGACAACTTTTTCGACCTAAATCCTGTCTCGTGGAAACAATTGTTTGGGTTTCCAATGCAGCTCGCAGCCCGATTGTTTGCGTGCATTCAGTTCCCGTATCTCGACAGGATCCGACAAGCGGCCGAACAGTGCTCGTCAAAGCTTGACTAAGTTGCGCATAGCGCGGGTAATAACCAATTCATGGCATCTCACCATTATAGCACCTGCCTGAGGAGGTCGACATTCAGACACCGTTACACCCCGACAACATCAGTTCTTGGAAAGGAAAGTACATAGAAGAGTTTGCAATGGCGGAAATGGTCGTCGCTGAAGCGCTCGCTACTCTTTCTGAAATTGCTTCTAGCGGAGCCCGGAGCCTTTTGCCTCATTTGGTAGGTCAGCGATTTGAAGCACTAAGAGCCGTCGTTGGTTCGAACGGCCCTTTGAGCGATGTGGGGTGCCGAGTAGCTGACGTTTTGGAGGAATTTTACGAATTCCATCGTTATCGAACTTATTTGTGTCACGGGGTCAGTGATTTATCATTCGGTCACAATGGGGATTGGCTCATTACCCTTCACATGACGAACTTCAGCGCCGGAATAATTAAGCGCAGCAACGTGAGTATAACGGCTACTCAAGCAGCTCTGCTGCTGGAACAACTCCGCTCTGCTCGTCAACGTTTGGATGGGCAGCTTCGAGGCATGCTCGCGGCACTTAACAGGATGCAACGTTGAAATGCGTTTAGAACACGCATCGACGCTACACCCAAGCAGAAGTAGCGCACCGCTGACATCCCGCAGAGAGAGTCTCCCCCCTCAAGCCTTGCCGACAACGCTCTCCGGCAGGTCCTGCCCGAACACGCGCTGGTAGTATTCGGCGACCAGCATGCGCTCGGTCTCGTCGCACTTGTTGAGGAACGAGAGGCGGAATGCGAAGCCGACGTCCTTGAAGATCGCCGAATTCTGCGCCCAGGTGATCACCGTGCGCGGGCTCATCACGGTCGAGATGTCGCCGTTCATGAAGCCCTGGCGCGAGAAGTCGGCCACCTTGACCATCTGCGCGATGGTGCCCGCGTCGATCTGCGGCACCTTTGCGGTGACGATGGCGACTTCGGTCTCGGCCGGCAGGTAGTTGAGGCCGACGACGAGGTTCCAGCGGTCCATCTGGCCCTGGTTGATCTGCTGGGTGCCGTGGTAGAGGCCCGAGGTATCGCCGAGGCCCACCGTGTTGGCGGTGGCGAAGAGGCGGAAGTGCTTGTCAGGCCGGATCACGCGGTTCTGGTCGAGCAGGGTCAGCTTGCCCTCGGTCTCCAGAATGCGCTGGATCACGAACATCACGTCCGGGCGGCCGGCGTCGTATTCGTCGAACACCAGCGCCACCGGGTGCTGCAGCGCCCAGGGCAGCAGGCCCTCGCGGAATTCGGTGACCTGGAGGCCATCGCGCAGCACGATCGCGTCGCGCCCGATCAGGTCGATGCGGCTGATGTGCGCGTCGAGGTTGATGCGGATGCACGGCCATTTCAGGCGGGCGGCGACCTGCTCGATGTGGGTCGACTTACCGGTGCCGTGGTAGCCCTGCACCATCACGCGGCGGTTGAAGGCAAAGCCCGCGAGGATCGCCAGCGTGGTATCCGGATCGAAGACGTAGGTCTCGTCGAGATCGGGCACGCGCTCGTCGGCCACCGAGAAGGCGGGAACCTTCATGTCGATGTCGATCCCGAAGGTCTCGCGCACGTCGAGTTCGATGTCGGGCGCGGCCAGAACGGTGGCGTCGCGGTTTTCGGCTTTGGAGTAGGCAGAGTCAGTCATCGCGGTTACCGCCTAAAGGACGCGGCGCTGCATCGCAATAAGCTTTGGCGGTATGGCGGCTTGACCTGTTCTTAAAAGCGGGGGTGCAGGGGACGGTCAGCCGCCCACCTTCTCCGGCATCGCGAAGAGATCGAGGAAGCGCTGCACCGTATCCGGATCGCCGGAGACCTTGAGCTTGTTACCCGCCTCTCCAGGCGTCTTCTTGCCGTAGAATACCGGCAGGAAGTCCGAGGGACTCTCCGCGCTGAAACGGATATCGGGCGACATCATGCCATCGCCCGCGGGGTGGATCGACAGACCGTCATGCCGCACGCGCCCGGCGAAGTGGTCGCCGCCCACATCGAAGGCCACCCATGCCTCCAGATCGCCGATCTTCTTCGGGTCCAGCAAGGTGCGCATCGAGAGCATCAGCGAAACCGGGGTGAGCGGCAACGCGGGGTTGTGCTGCGGCGAGCGCAGCGCCCAGCGGCCGAGTTCCTGCAGGACTTTCTCCAGCCCGCGCCCCCATTCGGTCAACTGGTAGACCTGCGCCGAGGACGGCGGCGGCAGCTGCGCCTTCTCGACAATGCCGAGGCCCCGCAGGGTCTCGAGCCGCTCGGTCAGCGTCTTGGCGCTGAGCACGGGCAGGCTGGCGCGGATGTCACTGAACCGCCGCCCGCCCAGCATAAGCTCGCGAATCACCAGCAGCGTCCAGCGTTCGCCGATCAGCTCCATGCCGAAAGCGGCGGCGCAGGCATCGCCATACCATTTGCCGTGAACGGCCCGACCTGTATCAGTTTCTTTTTGCAACTTCATGGTTGCTTTTCGTAACCCATGAGGCACCGTAAGGCAATATCGATTCGCACTGGGGAGATCACGATGCCGGTCCAGACTGCCGCAACCACTCTCGTTTCCGCTTTCGACAACGTGCCCGGTTTCGCCAAGGGGCTCGTCCGCGACCTCCGTGTGCGCTGGGCGCTGGAGGAGATCGGGCGCGACTATGCGCTGCACTATCTCGATGCAATGAAGCCCAAACCCGACGGCTATCACGACTGGCAGCCGTTCGGGCAGGTCCCCGCCTTCGACGACGGCGAATTGCGGCTGTTCGAAAGCGGCGCGATCCTGCTCTACCTGGGCGAGCAGGACGAACGCCTGCTGCCGCGCGATCCGGCGCAGCGCTGGGCCGCCACGAGCTGGCTGCTGGCCGCGCTCAACAGCGTCGAGCCGGCGCTGATGCAGATCATCAATCTCGATTTCTTCTTTGCCGGGCAGCCCTGGATTCCCGACGCCCGGCCTTCGTTCGCGGCCCTGGCCGAGCGGCGGCTCAGGAGCACCGAGGCGGCGCTGGGCGAGCGCGATTGGTTCGCCGGGACCTTCTCCATCGCCGACATCATGATGGCCTGCGTCCTGCGCAACCTGAACCATACGGACATGCTGGCCGCCTTCCCCGCCCTCACCGCATTCAAGGCCCGCGCCGAGGCGCGCCCCGCCTTTCAACGCGCGCTGGCGGACCAGCTTGCCGGCTATCGCGAACCGGCCCCCACGGGAGAATGACCATGGCCAATCCAACAGGCAGCTTCATCTGGTACGAACTGATGACCAGCGATCCTGATGGTGCCGCAGCCTTCTACGGCGACGTCGTAGGCTGGACTGTCAGCAGCGGGAGCGCGCAGGCGGCCGGCATCGACTACCGCCACATCACCCGCAGCGATGGCGGCAGTGCCGGTGGCATGCTGACGCTCAACGACGAGATGCGCGCAGGCGGCGCGCGGCCCTGCTGGCTGGGCTACATCCATGTCGCGGACGTCGATGCCGCCGTCGCGGCGATCGTGGCCGATGGCGGCAAGGTCATGATGCCGAAAATGACGATCGAGGTGGGCAGCTTCGCGCTCGTCACCGATCCCGAAGGCGTGCCGTTCTACGTGATGACGCCCATCCCGCCTGCGGGCGATCCGGGCGCGACGAGCGACGTGTTCTCGCCCATGGAGGCCCAGCACGTCCGCTGGAACGAATTGATGGCGAACGATCCCGATGCCGCAATTGCCTTCTACCAGAATCACTTCGGCTGGGGCCAGGAAGGCGAAATGCCCATGGGGCCGCTGGGCTCGTACCGCTTCATTCAGTGTGGCGGTGACGGCATCGGCGCGGTGATGGCCCGGATGCCTCAGGCCCCCATGCCGTTCTGGACGTACTATATTGGCGTTGACGACATCGATCGCGCGATCGCCGCCGTCAGCGCGGGCGGCGGCTCCGTGATCAACGGCCCGGACCAGATCCCGGGAGGCGAGTTCGCACTCAGCGGTGTAGATCCCCAAGGCGCCACGTTCGGCCTTGTTGGCCCTCGGCACAATTAGAGCGCCCCCTTGACGCGGGTGCATCGTTCTCCATACGTTCCTTTGAATTGCGGGAGGCAAAACGATGGCTGATTACACCTTCTACACTAACCCCATGTCGCGCGGGCAGATCGTCCGCTGGGCGCTGCATGAAGCCGGATCCGATTACGCACAGGTCCTTGTCGACTGGAAGGCCAAGTCTGCCGCGTTCCTCGCCGCCAACCCGATGGGCAAAGTGCCCACCCTCATCCATCACGCGGAGGACGGAGACCGGGTGGTGACCGAAGCGGCGGCGATCTGCCTCTATCTCGCCGAAATGCATCCGGAAGCGGGCCTGCTGCCAAATGATGCGGAAATGGCGGACTATTACCGCTGGACGTTTTTCGCCGCGGGGCCGCTCGATCAGGCCATCACCTCGCGCAGCTTCAAGTTCGAGCCAACGCCCGAGCAGGAGGGCATGGCCGGATGGGGTAATTTCGACCGGACGATCACCACGCTGGACGGCCATCTTTCCAAGGTGGAATGGATCTGCGGCGACCGTTTCACGATGGCAGACGTCTATGTCGGCAGTTCTGTCGATTTCGGGCTCAACTTCGGCATCCTGCCACCACTGCCATCCTTCGTGGCCTTTGCGGAACGCTGTCAGGCGCGCCAAGGCTACAAGGCTGCCAAAGCGGTCGACAACACCCTGATCGCGCAGATGAAGAAATGACCGCGCACGACGCCCCTGACAAGGCACGCCTCTGCCTCTGGTACGAAGGCACGGCGCAGGAAGCGGCGGAGTTCTATGCGGCGACGTTCCCGGGCACCCGGGTGACCGCCATCCAGCGCGCGCCCTGCGACTATCCCGATGGGAAGGAAGGCGCGGTCCTGGTGGCGGAATTCACCCTGATGGGCATCGAATGCATCGGCTTGAATGGCGGGCCGCAGTTCTCGCATTCGGAAGCCTTCTCGTTCCAGATCGCTACCGATACGCAGGAAGAGACCGATCGCTACTGGAATGCCATCATCGGTAACGGCGGATCCGAAAGCATGTGTGGCTGGTGCAAGGACAAGTGGGGCCTTTCCTGGCAGATCACCCCTCGGGCACTCAGCCAAGCCATGTGCGATCCGGACCGTGATGCCGCCCGCCGCGCGATGCAGGCGATGATGACCATGAAAAAGATAGACATCGCCGCCATCGAAGCGGCGCGTGCAGGAGAGACAGCTTGAGCCTCGAACTGTTCGGCCATCCCTTCTCGTCCTATACGTGGAAGGCGCTGATTGCGCTCTACGCGGCCGAGCTGGAATTCGAATTCCGCATCGTCGACGCGGAGCATCCCGACAACGTGGAGGTGGTCCAGTCCGCCGGGCCGCTCGCCAAGTTTCCGGTGCTGCGCGACGGCGAGAACATGCTGTTCGAATCGACCACGATCATCGAATACCTTTCGCATCACCATGCGTCCGACATGCTGATCCCCGCCGATCCGGACGCCGCCATCGGTATGCGCATGCTAGACCGGATGTTCGACAATTACGTGATGGAACCGATGTCGCAGGTGGTCCAGGAATACATCCGGGACGGCGAAAACCCAGACGAGGCACGTGTGGCGGAAGCACGCGGGAAGCTCGAACGCTCCTACGCCTGGCTGGAAGGCTGGCTGCAGTTCTATCCGCCCATGGACCACGTAACCCTGATCGAATGCGCGGCGGCCCCGGCCCTGTTCTATGCCGACTGGGTCTCTCCCATTTCCAGCCAGTTTCCGCGCCTCAGGCGCTGGCGCGCGCACTTGCTGCAGCTGCCTCCGGTAGCGCAGTGCGTGGAGGATGCCCGGCCTTACCGTCCGTTTTTCCCATTGGGGGCGCCAGACCGCGACTGAAGGAGAGAATGTCATGCCTGAGGAAGGCCAGAACAACGAATTGTCGATCACGCGCTTTATCTCGGCACCGCCATCCAAGGTCTGGGAAGTCCTGGCCAGGCGGCAGAACGAGTGGTGGTGCCCCAGGCCATGGCGCGCCGAAGTCGACGAGCAGGACCGCCGCGCCGGCGGCGTGTGCAACATGACATTCTATGGCCCGGATGGGGAAGAGATGCCGCAGAACGGGATCTACCTCGCATTCGACGAAGGCCGCCGTTTTGTGACGACGGATGCAGTGACTGCGGATTTTCAGCCTTCCGGCCCGTTCATGATAGGCATCTGGGAGATCGAGCCCGAGGGAGATGGCACCCGCTACACGGCCCGTGCCCGTCACTGGGACGCGGACACCCGCAAGCAGCACGAAGACATGGGCTTCATCGACGGTTGGACCATCTGCGCTGCCCAGCTGGCAGAGATCTGCGAAAGGGAAGCGGCATGAGCGCGGAAGGCGGCTGCGACTGCGGCAAGGTGCGTTACCGGCTGAAGGCTGAACCCATCGTCGTGCACTGCTGCCATTGCCGCTGGTGCCAGCGTGAAACCGGTGCCTCCTTTGCCCTCAATGCGGTGATCGAGACCGATGCTGTCGAATTGCTGGGCGAAGCGCCCGAACGGATCGACACGCCGTCCGCCAGCGGCAAGGGACAGGCCGTGTTCCGCTGTCCCTCCTGCAAGGTCGCGGTATGGAGCCATTACGGCGGTGCCGGTGAAAAGGCGGCGTTCGTCCGAGCAGGCACGCTCGACGATCCGGACGCCTGTCCGCCCGATGTGCATATCTTTACCGACAGCAAACAACCGTGGGTGGTGATCCCGGACGGCTCGGAGCAGTTCCCGGTGTTCTACTCCGGCAAGGACGTGGTGCGGATCTACGGTGAGGATGGCGCGGCGCGATGGAAGGCCTTGCGCAGCGGCTGACGCACCTTCTCAGGCGGGATCGCCAGCTTGCGCTGCAAGCGCGGTGACAGCTTTCTCAAAGGCATCGCGCAACCCCCGGGCAGCCGGTGAAATGCTGCGCCGGGCAAGCGAGTAGATCATCATGCGCATCCGGCGCGGTGCATCGCCTCCCGCATGAGGCAGGGCGCACAACGTACCGGCTGCCAATTCCCGCCACACCGCATAGGCTGAGGTCCGCCAGATGGCATCGGTACCCTGAGTCGCTGCAACCAGCGTGTTGAAATCCTCGATGATATGAGCCGTCCCGGTTTCGGCGGGCTGCATGGTGGATGGCGCCATCAGGCCGGTGCTGCTGGACAGGAGCACAGGGTAGGGCTTGCCGTCATCCTGCCCGGACAGCAGCGGATGGCCGGGACGAACCACTTGCGTGATCGGAAATGCCCCGAGCGACTCCGCACGAATGGCATGACTTTCCGGCACTTGCCCTTCTGCGCTCACGAAGAACTCGATCTCGCCACCCAGCAGCAGCGGCCAGAGCGCATTGACGTTGCGAACCACCACATCGTTGGCAAGATCGGGCAAGGTCGCGATGCGTTCGGCAAGGATCGCGGGAAGCAGCGCATGCGCAGGCAGTGGCGCCAGACCGAAGCGGATACGACCGGTTCCGCCCGCACGCATCAGATTGACCTGACGCTCAAGATCCCCTGACGCGGCAAGCAGATCGGCCGCCATGGCAACAACCTCGCGGCCCTGCTCCGTGGGAAGCACGCCTGCCCGGTCACGATCGAAGAGACGGACCCCAAGGCGCGATTCGAGCGCCTGTATCGCCCTGCTGAGCGCGGATTGCGACATGCCCAGATCCTCTGCGGCGCGTGCGAAGGAGCGCCGCCGATCAACCGCGATGAGATAGGTAAGTTGTCTCAGGTCCAGCATTATGATGCATCCTTTGCATCATTTCTGTCGTAACAATGTATTGAATGCAATCCCATTCAGCATCACTCTGCGCGGCATAAGTTCCGTCAGGACGCGTGGGAGAAATGCGATGATGATGTCGGCTGTAACCTGGTCTCTTGCGATCACGGGCACCGTGCTCGCCGCCGAGATAGTCGCCGGGCGGCACAAGGGTATCTACACCCGCGACGAGGTACTGCTCAACACATCCTGCATCTCGATCGGTTTGCTGCTGCGTCCGTTCGGCGCGGTCGTCCTCTCTACGATTGTTGGCCTTGCCCTGCCCGCGGGCAAGGGTCTGCTGGCAGGCGCCCCGTTCTGGCCGGCGTTCATCGCGCTTTTGCTTCTCGCCGAAGGCGCGAACTACGCCGTTCACCGCGCATGCCACGAAGTAAAGGGATCGCGCGTCCTCGACTGGCTCTGGCGGATGCACCGCACCCATCACACGGCGCGGTATGTCAACGTGCTGCTGAACTTTCGCGTCAGCCCGTTCTGGGGGCTGGTCGGCGGACTGCCGTGGGTGGCGACGCTGGGCTTCTACCTGGGCATGACCGATGCCACCGGCGCGATGCTGGGTGTGTTCATGCTGTGGGGCATCGTCACGCACAGCGATTTCCGCTGGGACGACACCTTGCGCAACAATCGCTTCACCGCGCCCTTTTTCCGGGCATTCGAGCACGTTGTCATCACGCCGGGCGTGCATCACACGCATCACGGCTTCGGCAAGAACGGCGCCAATTACCGAAATTACGGCGTGTTTCTCGCCATTTACGACTGGATGTTCGGCACGCTCGTGATCCCCTCGGCCCGGCCTGCGCGGTACGGCCTGCCAGGCAATCAGCCGCACTGGATGGATGACGCCCTCTCGCCGTTCAAGCTCGGAACGATCATCGAGCGCCAGCGCGAGAATCGAGGACCGATCGGACACAACGTTCAGGTTGCAACCGCAGAAGAATAGAGCTTCCAGAATATCGGAAAAGCGGCAGCGCGGCCTATGTCAGCGCCGCCGCCTTCCTCACTACCTGATAGGCTTCCACCACCATCTGCAACCGCTCCGAATGGCTGTGGTCGCCGCCGTTGTGATCCGGATGATACTGGCGCAGCATGCGCGTGTAGCGCAGGCGCAAGCCCTTGCGGTCAATGCTTCCGTCGAGCCCCAGCACTTCGAGTGCGGCTCTTTCCGCAGGCGTGAAGCGCGCGTTCTCAGGCTTCATGTCCGCCTGACGGCGCTTCACATGCGCGCGGGCACGGCCGCTGATCGCTTCCAGCGGATCCGAAAAGTCCGCCCAGCGCGGGGCGCCATCGACACCGGCATCGGGCCGGAAGGCGCGGGTCTGCGTCTCCCAGCCGTGCAGCGGCGACTGGGCGCGAAAGATCTCCTCCGCGTCCATGCCGTCGAAGTAGTCGTAGCCCGCATTGAATTCGCGAACATGCCCAAGGCAGAACCAGCGATAATCGCCCGGCCCGTCGAAACCGGCCGCACGCCCGCCCGGCGCGCGGAACTCGCCCGCCTCCTCGCACCCCGGCCAGCTGCATTCGCGCCCACCGGATTCTGTGCGTCCATGAAATCTTTGCTGTCTCACCGGCTTCAAGATGGGGGATCGAGCTCCTAAATGGAAGACATGACCGGACCCCTCGCACAGGAAATGCGGCAGTTGCTCACTGCCGCGTTCGACCCCGCCACGCTCGACATCATCAACGATTCCGCCAGCCACAGCGGCCATATGGGCGATGACGGCACCGGCGAATCGCACTTCACGATCGTGATCGAGAGCGCGAAATTCGATGGCGTCTCGCGCCTGCAGCGCCAGCGCATGGTCAATGCGGCGCTAGGCGACCTTCCCGGAAACCGCGTCCACGCCATCGCCATCAAGGCCCGCGCGCCGGGCGAATAACCCCGGTTACTGTCATCGGGCATCGCGTGTTGCCCTTTTGCCGCTTGCGCCCTAAATGCGCGCACCATGCCGAAACCGCTGACATTTGCCGTGCCCAAGGGGCGTATCCTCGACGAGGCGTTGCCGCTGATGGCGCGCGCCGGTGTTGTGCCCGACGCTGAGTTCCACGACAAGAAATCGCGCGCGCTGTCTTTCGCCTGTGAGAACAGCGACATGCGCCTGATCCGCGTGCGCGCTTTCGATGTCGCGACCTTCGTCGCGCACGGCGCCGCGCAAGTCGGCATCGTCGGTTCGGACGTGGTCGAAGAGTTCGCCTATTCCGACCTCTACGCGCCGGTCGATCTCGACATCGGGCACTGCCGTTTGTCGGTGGCCGAGCCCGTGGGCGAAGTGGGCGGCCCCCTGCCCTCGCACCTGCGCATTGCCAGCAAGTACCCGAACCTCACCCGCCGCCACTTCGAGAAGCTGGGCGTGCAGGCCGAGGTGGTGAAGCTCAACGGCGCGATGGAACTGGCGCCGTCGCTGGGCCTGTCGAGCCGGATCGTCGATCTCGTTTCCACCGGACGCACGCTCAAGGAGAACGGGCTGGTCGAGACGAGCCGCATCCTCGATATTTCCGCGCGGCTGATCGTCAACCGCGCCGCACTCAAGACCGACGAGCGCGTGGCCGCGCTGGTCGAGGCGTTCCGCGCGCTGGTGAGCGAGAAGGCTGCCGCGTAATGTTGCGGCTGTCCTCCAATGATCCCGGCTTTGCCGAGGCCTTCGCCCGCGTCGTCGCCGACCGGCGCGAAAGCGCGGTCGATGTCGCTGCCGACGTCGCAGCCATCCTGCAGGACGTGCGCGAGCGCGGCGATGCGGCTCTCGGTGAACTGACTGCCAAGTTCGACGGCCACGATCTCGACCAGAGCGGCTGGCAGGTCGATGCGGAGACCTGCCGCAAGGCGTTCGGCGATCTCGATCCCACGCTGCGGTCCGCGCTGGAGCTCGCAGCGGAGCGCATCCGCGCCTACCACGCCGCCCAGCTACCTGAAGATCGTGACTATACGGATGCCGCTGGTGTCCGCCTCGGCGCGACATGGCGGGCAGTCGACGCCGCCGGACTCTATGTCCCGGGTGGACGCGCGGCCTATCCCTCCTCGATGCTGATGAACGCCATTCCCGCCAAGGTCGCGGGCGTGGAGCGGCTCGTCGTAGTCACCCCGACGCCCAAGGGCGAAGTGAACCCGCTGGTCCTCGCCGCCGCCCATCTTGCCGGTGTCGATGAAGTCTGGCGCGTGGGCGGGGCCCATGCCGTGGCCGCGCTCGCCTATGGTACAGAGCGTATTTCGCCGGTCGACGTGATCACCGGACCGGGCAATGCCTGGGTCGCCGAAGCCAAGCGCCAGCTCTACGGCGTCGTTGGCATCGACATGGTGGCCGGCCCCAGCGAAATCCTCGTGATCGCCGATGCACAGAATGAACCGCGCAAGATCGCGGCCGACCTGCTTAGCCAGGCCGAGCACGATCCGACCTCGCAGTCGATCCTGATCACCGACGATGCGGCCTTTGCCGATGCCGTCGAGCAGGCCGTGGAAACCGAACTGACCGCCCTGCACACGCAGGCCACGGCACGCGCCAGCTGGGAAACCAACGGCGTGATCATCGACGTTGCCAGCTTTGCCGAGGCTCCCGCGCTGGCCAATGCGCTGGCCGCCGAGCACGTCGAGATCGCCACCGACGATCCCGAGGCGCTGATGAAGCAGATCCGCCATGCCGGGTCCGTCTTCCTCGGCCGGATGACCCCAGAGGCCGTCGGCGACTATGTCGCCGGACCCAACCACGTGCTGCCCACCGGGCGCCGTGCGCGGTTCTCGTCGGGGCTCTCGGTTCTCGATTTCATGAAGCGCACCAGCTTCATCCAGCTCGATTCTGCGGCGCTGGAGGCCATTGGCCCCGCCGCCGTGGCCCTTGCCGATGCGGAAGGGCTTCCCGCGCACGCGCGCTCCATTTCCGTAAGGCTCGGCCAATGACCATTTCCAAGAAAGCCCGCACTGCAGCCCGTCTCGGTGCGGTTCAGGCGCTCTACCAGTTCGAGATGGAAGGCACCCCGCTGCCCACCCTGCTCGACGAGTTCCATCGCCACCGCCTTGGCGCTGTGATCGACGACGAACAGTACCTGAAGGCCGAAGTGGCCTTCTTCGACGATGTCGTGAAGGGCGCCATCGCGCGGCGCGAGGATATCGACGATCTGCTCGGCAACAAGCTGGCCGAAGGCTGGTCGCTCAAGCGCCTCGACAAGACCATGCTGCAGATCCTGCGCGCCGGGACGTACGAACTGATGGCCCGGGCCGACGTGCCCGCCGCCGCCGCAATCAGCGAATACGTCGACGTCGCCCACGCCTTTTTCCAGCCGCGCGAGGCGAAGTTCGTCAACGGCGTGCTGGATGCCGTCGCAAAGGCAGTTCGTTCCTGATGCATTGACCTTCCCGGCCGATGCGGGAAGGAAAGCGCAGTGACCACCGAATTCGCCCTCATCGAGGCCCTGCGCGGCATCGCCCGTTCCCCCGGCGCACGCGGGCTGATGGACGATGCTGCCGTTATCGAGATTGGCGGCGAGAAGCTGGTCCTGACACTCGATACGCTGGTTGAAAGCGTGCATTTCCTGCCCGGCGATCCTCCAGCCTCGGTAGCGTGGAAGCTCGTCGCAGTGAATGCCTCGGACATTTCGGCCAAGGGAGCAGAGCCGCTCGGGTGTCTCTATTCGCACGCACTGGGCGATGACGAGTGGGACAGTGCGTTTCTCGACGGGCTGGCGGAGGCCTGTGCGCACTTCAACCTGCCACTGCTCGGTGGTGATACAGTCCGAATGCCGGAAGGCGCACCGCGCAGCTTTTCGCTGACGGCGCTGGGACGCACCAGCAGTGCCGTGCCCTCGCGCAGTGGCGCGCAGCCGGGCGACCGGGTCTGGGTCAGCGGTACGATCGGTGACTCGGGGCTGGGCCTCGCGGTGCTAACCGGACGTGCCGCCGAAGCCGAAGCAGGCGAATGGCTGACGGAGCGCTACCGGCGCCCCTCACCTGACACCCGTCTCGGTCCGGCACTTGCCCCATGGGTCTCGGCAATGATGGACGTCTCGGACGGACTGCTGATCGACGGACAGCGCATGGCCGATGCCAGCGCCGTGGCGATCAGCATCGCTGCCGATCTTGTCCCTTTATCCGCAGCGTTCCGGAAAACGGCCGGTGACGATCTCGACGCACGGCTCGAGGCGATGACGGCAGGTGACGACTATTGCCTCCTCCTCGCCGCGCCGCCCGAACACACGATGCAAATCCGTGAAACCGCAGCTGCGCTCGATTGCCCGGTAACCGCTATCGGAACCGTATCGGCTGGTGCCGGGCTAACCCTTTTCCATGGTGATCGTCCCATCTCCCTTCCGGAGCGTCTGGGCTACCGGCACTGACCGGCTGGATCCATTTGATCCGGCTGACCACAGGACGACGCAAAACCCGCGATAAGCCGCTTGCCAGTCCCCCGGCTTGTCTATAGCCCTTGCGCCTTCGAGCGGGAAAACCCGTCGAAATAGCGAAAACATATTGGGAAGGGGGCGTTACGTGAATCCAGTCACGATCGCAATAATCCTGGGACTGCTGGCCATCGTCTATGGCTTCGTCACCAGTCGCCAGGTGCTCGGCTCTCCGGCCGGGAACGCAAAGATGCAGGAAATCGCAGGAGCCATCCAGGAAGGCGCGCAAGCCTATCTGAAGCGCCAGTATTCCACCATTGCCGTGGTCGGCGTGGTTGTCGCGGTGATCATCGCGGTGACGCTCGGCACGATTTCGGCAGTGGGCTTTGTCGTCGGCGCAATTCTCTCGGGCGTCGCGGGCTTCATCGGGATGAACATCTCGGTGCGCTCCAACGTGCGCACGGCGGCAGCGGCACAGACCGGGCTGCAGCAGGGCCTCACGCTCGCATTCCGCGCGGGCGCGATCACCGGAATGCTGGTGGCAGGTCTCGCGCTGCTCGCGATTGCGGTGTTCTACTGGTATCTCACGGGTCCGGGCGGGCATACGGTCGGCGGTGATGACCGCACTGTCGTCGAAGCCCTGACCGCGCTCGCCTTTGGCGCTTCGCTGATTTCGATCTTCGCGCGTCTGGGCGGCGGCATCTTCACCAAGGCCGCCGACGTCGGCGCTGACCTCGTCGGCAAGGTCGAGGCCGGCATTCCCGAGGATGACCCCCGCAACCCTGCCGTGATCGCGGACAACGTTGGCGACAACGTCGGCGACTGCGCCGGCATGGCTGCCGACCTTTTCGAGACCTACGTCGTGACCGTGGGCGCCACCATGGTGCTCACCGCGCTGCTTCTGAAGAGTGCAGACAACCTGATGGCGATGATGGCCACGCCGCTGCTGATCGGCGGTGCCTGCATCGTCACCTCGATCATCGGTACCTACTTCGTCCGCCTCGGTGGCGGCAAGAACATCATGGGCGCCATGTACAAGGGCTTCCTCGTCACCGCCGTGCTCTCGGTTCCGGCGATCTGGTTTGCCATGCAGTACACGCTCGGCGACATGGAAGCGGCGATCGGCAGCTACAGCTTCAACGGGCGCATCCTGTTCTATTGCGCGCTGCTGGGCCTTGCCATCACCGGCCTCATAATCTGGATCACCGAGTACTACACCGGCACCAATTTCCGCCCGGTGAAGTCAATCGCCAAGGCCTCGGTCACCGGCCACGGTACGAACGTGATCCAGGGCCTTGCCATCGCGATGGAAGCGACCGCACTGCCTACGCTGGTGATCGTGGCGGGCATCGTCATCGCTTATCAGCTCGCCGGGCTGCTGGGCATTGCCTATGCAGCCACCGCGATGCTGGCGCTGGCGGGCATGGTCGTCGCGCTCGACGCCTATGGTCCTGTCACCGACAATGCCGGCGGCATTGCCGAAATGGCAGGCCTAGACGACAGCGTGCGTGAGAAGACCGACGCGCTCGATGCCGTGGGCAACACCACCAAGGCCGTGACCAAGGGCTATGCCATCGGTTCGGCGGGCCTTGCCGCGCTGGTGCTGTTCGCCGCCTATACCACCGACCTGCGGGAGTTCTTCCCGAACCTGACGGTGAACTTCAGCCTCGAGAACCCCTACGTGATCGTGGGACTGTTGCTCGGCGCGCTGCTGCCGTACCTGTTCGGCTCCATGGGCATGACCGCCGTGGGCCGCGCTGCCGGTGACGTCGTGGTCGACGTGCGCGAGCAGTTCGCGTCCAACCCCGGCATCATGACCCACGAATCCAAGCCGGATTATGCCCGCACGGTGGACCTCGTCACCAAGGCGGCGATCAAGGAGATGATCCTGCCCTCGCTGCTGCCGGTGCTGGCCCCGATCGTGGTCTATTTCGCGATCTCGGCGGTGGCCGGTTCCGAGAACGGCTTTGCCGCGCTCGGAGCGCTGCTGCTCGGCGTGATCGTGGGTGGACTGTTCGTGGCGCTCTCGATGACCTCGGGCGGTGGCGCGTGGGACAATGCAAAGAAATACATCGAAGACGGCAACCACGGCGGCAAGGGCTCCGACGCCCACAAGGCGGCCGTGACCGGCGACACCGTGGGCGATCCCTACAAGGACACCGCGGGTCCGGCCGTGAACCCGATGATCAAGATCACCAACATCGTCGCGCTGCTGCTACTCGCAGCCATGGCGGCTGGTTGATAACAGCCCTGACGGCTGAACCTTTGATGGCCTCGCCGGCATAGTCCGGCGAGGCCTTTTTTGTTGCCGGGTGCGCGATAACGCTGGCAACGAAAATGCGGGACAATAACCATTCCTTGAGGTCCGCTCGCTACACCGTTCGCGACAGGCCGCTTTGCCTGCTTCAACCATCGATTTCAGGCAAGCAGCAGTGGGTATTCAGGACCAGATTGCGGTTCTTCCGGATACACCCGGGTTCCGCCATCACACCGCATCATCCGGCAGGCTCGCCTGCGTGCCCTGGCGCCGCCTCGAGCAGGACCTCGAGGCATGGGATGCGCTCGCGCTGAACGCCAGCGAGCCCAATCCGTTTTTCGAGAGCTGGTACCTCCTGCCATCGCTGCGCCACCTTTCCCCCGGGCATGAGGTCATGATCCTGCGGTTGGACCTGGACGGCCAGCTGGCGGGCATACTGCCCATAGTGCGCGCAAGCCGCTATTATCGCTGGCCCATTCCCAACATTTCAAGCTGGGTCCACGACAACGCCTTCTGCGGCCTTCCGCTGGTTTGGCATGGCGCGGAGACGGTATTCTGGCAGGCGATACTGGACTGGGCGGACGGCCACGTCGGCACCGGGTTGTTCCTTCATCTGCAGGGGCTGACGGGCCCCGGGCCGCTCCGTGCAGCTCTGGACACGGTACTGGAGCAAACCGGCCGGCATGCGGAGACCGTGCATTTCGAAGAACGGGCCATGCTCGCATCGGATCTTGCCTCCGAGACCTATTGGGAGGCCTCGCTAGCCACAAAGAAGCGCAAGGAACTGCGGCGGCAGGCCAATCGCCTGTCTGACCTCGGCGAATTGCGGTTCCATCGCACCGAAGGAATCGCGGACATCGACCAGTGGTGCGCGGACTTCCTGAAACTCGAGCAGTCCGGATGGAAAGGCCGTGCGGGATCAGCGCTGGCCTGCGACAAGGGCACGGCCGCCCTGTTTCGCCAGAGCCTGCCCGGCGCTGCCCGGCGCGGCCGCCTCGAACGTGCAGCGCTTACACTGGACGGCAGGCCGATCGCGATGCTGGCCACTTTCCTCGCGCCGCCCGGTGCCTTCTCCTACAAGACCGCATTCGACGAGGTCTATGCGCGGTATTCACCGGGTGTGCTCCTGCAACGCGAAAATCTCTGCCGTCCGGAACAGCCCGGCGTCGGCTGGCGCGACAGTTGCGCCTCGGCCGATCACCCGATGATCGACCATATCTGGCGCGAGCGGCGGCAGGTCTCGCGCCTATCCATCGCTATCGGCGGCCGCGTGAGGCGCGCTGCCTTCCGCCAGATCGTCCGCCGGGAAACCGCGCGCCAGTCCGCAGGGAACAGGCCATGAATGCAACTGCCACGATAACACCGGGGACGGTTTTTGACGCCGGGAGCCACGCGACGTTCGCTGCGCAGTACCCCGAAGTTCCGCACAGGCTGGCACATGCCCTTGGCGCGCATCCGTTGTTCGAACTGGAAGCACTGGCACAATTGGCCGAGACGCTTCCCGAAGCCTCGATCGAGTACAATGCCAGCGATCAGCCACTGGGCATCGACGGCAAGCCCGATCCGACCGACATCCCGATCGGCGAGACGATCCGCAACATCGAAAGCTCGGCATCCTGGGCCGCCATCAAGAACATCGAACAGAACCCGGCCTACGCCGCGCTGCTGGCCGATCTGCTCGAAGAACTGCGCCCCGCGATCGAGGCCAGGACCGGCAGGATGCTGAAAACGCAGGCGTTCGTCTTCGTCACCTCGGCGGGCGGCGTGACACCCTATCACTTCGACCCGGAGCACAACATCCTGCTCCAGCTGCGCGGGTCCAAGGTCATGACCCAGTTTCCGGCGGGCGACGCGCGCTTCGCGCCCGACGAGGTGCATGAGACCTATCACACCGGCGGCGGCCGTGAACTGCGGTGGGACGATGCGCTGCTCACCGGTGGCACTGAATTCGCGATCATGGCAGGGGAAGCGCTGTTCGTGCCGGTGATGGCGCCGCATTTCGTCCGGAACGGCCCAGAACCCTCGGTTTCGCTGTCGATCACATGGCGCTCCGAATGGAGCTTCGCCGAAGCCGATGCCCGCGCCTTTAACGGCGTGCTGCGCCGCTTCGGGCTCCAGCCTGCCGCGCCCGGACGCTGGCCTGCAGGCAATCATGGCAAAGCTGCGGGCTGGCGTATCCTGCGCAAACTCACCGCGGGACGCTAACCCACCTGCGGCCTACCTGAAGGCCGGGTGGAAAAATTTCTCCCGTAACGGGCTCCCGTTTTTGGCAGACCGATCCGACGGTTTGAATGTCAGAAAAGCGGGGCAGGCTACCGTTCGTCCTGTCCAAAGCCCCGCAAATTCAGTGCCTGCCTCTTTTGGCAGACGCATTGAATGGGCGAGGCAGGAATGACGAGGCACCCCGCACCGCTGCAAAAAGCCGATCCCGCTTCGAGCGCGATTTCGCTTTTTGCGAGAACGGAGAAGGCTCCACACTGGCACTCTCGCGAAACTTTGCCTGCAGCGCCGCGACTATTTCACCCTCATCGAGATGCACGGCTTTCGCGAACGCTCTGGTGAAACCCAAGGTATGCACCCGGCTCGGCATGAGATCGAATTCATCGCGTTCAATCGCGGTGAGATACCGTGACGAAACTTTTGTGAGTGCAGCCACGTCGGCGATCGTCATTTCTGCACCTTGCCTGGCAAGGCTGAGCGTCGCGCCAATTCGACGTCCGTTCGAAAGTTCTCTTTTTTCCATACTGTTGACCCTACCGGATGGGTCGATCCCATCTCTGCATGCGCCTGGAAGGCATTAACCTTTGTCCGCCTTAACCACGAAATCGCATTCTGGTTCCCAACCGACCCTTCTTCTGTTCGGAGCCGCGATGGCGATTGTGACCGACATAGTTGTCGTTAGCGCAATGGCGGCCGTGCCGGTGTGTGCGGAACGGCGACTTTTGAGACGGAAGCGGCGATTGCTGCCATGAAGAACGCTCGGGGCAATTCGGCCTCGCTGTCCAGTCTTGTCGCCACATCACTTCACCCCTACTTCCTTACAAAAGGACCTGACCAGAATGATTTAAACAATATCATTCAATATGGCACTTCTTAAAGATAGAAGTCAAAAGTTAGTAAACAACAATCCCGTTGAACAATATTTAACCGACACCTAAACTCCTTCCATCGATGTGCGATGCCACTTCCAGATCACAATACCCCTCTCCCTTCGAAGCGGCTTGAACGCGCCGTTGACTGCGTTCCATCAAGAAGGAGAAAGAGAATGCGACATGGCAAACTGGCATTTCTCGCGCTGAGCCTGATTGCAGCGCCTGCGCTTGCACAAAACGACGGCCCCACTTTCGACAAAGGGCCAGTGTGGGACTTCGCGGATATCAAGACAGTCGATGGCCACTTCGACGATTACATGGCCTGGCTGGCCGGCCCCTGGAAGGAACAGCAGGAAGCCATGAAGAAGGCCGGCTATATCATGGACTACAAGGTCATGCTGGTCTCTGATCCGCGCGAAGGCGAACCGGATATCATCCTCGCCACCCAATATGCCAACATGGCCGCATTCGATCACTCGACCGCAGACGAATATTCCCTGGGCAAGAAGATCTGGGGCTCGATGAGCAAGGCCAACCAGGAACAGGCGGCCCGCAGTTCGATCCGTACCGTCATGGGCGACATGCTCGTGCGCGAGGCCATTTTGAAATAACCGGAAGCGGTAAGCCGGGCGGTCTGCACGCGACACGGACGCCCGGTTCGCCGCGTCACCCGCCGGGGTGGTAGAAATCGTAAATCGTCTGCGCCACCGCCGCGCTGACGCCGGGCGCGCGCTGGAGATCCTCCAGACTGGCCGCGCGCACTTTCCCTGCCGTACCGAAGTGCAGCAGCAGCGCCCGCTTGCGCGCGGGACCGATGCCGGGAATTTCATCGAGCGGGCTTGCGGTGATGGCCCTGCTGCGCTTGTCGCGGTGGGCGCCGATCACATAGCGGTGCACTTCGTCGCGCAGGCGCTGAAGGTGGAACAGCAGCGGTGAATTGACCGGCAGCATTTTCTCGCGCCCGTCGGGGAAGTGGAACACTTCGCGCCCCTCGCGCCCGTGGTGCGGTCCCTTGGCGATGGCGATAAGGTTGACGTCCTCGATGCCGAGTTCCTCCAGCGCATCCTTCACCGCGCTCATCTGGCCCTTGCCGCCATCGATCAGCACGAGGTCGGGCCAGGTCCCGCTCGTGCGCTCGGGGTCTTCCTCCTGCACACGACCGAAGCGGCGGGTCATGACTTCGCGCATCATCGCGAAGTCGTCGTTGGTCTGCGCCGACTTGATGTTGAACTTGCGGTACTGGTTCTTGAGGAAGCCTTCCGGCCCCGCCACCACCATCGCCCCCAGTGCCTTGGTGCCCTGGATATGCGAGTTGTCGTAGACCTCGATCCGCTGTGGCACGTCGGGCAGTTCGAGGAACTCCGCCAGTTCGCGCATGATCTTCGCCTGCGTGCCGCGCTCGGCGAGACGGCGGTCGAGCGCCTCGACGGCGTTGCGCGTGGCCTGCTCCATCAGCCGCCTGCGCGACCCACGCTGAGGGATGGAAATCTCGACTTTGCCCCCTGCCCCTTCACGAAACGCCTCGGCCAGCAATTCCCGCTCGGGTAGCTCGCGGTCGACAAGGATGGTGCGCGCGGGCGGCACTTCCTCGTAGAATTGGGTGAGGAAGCTTTGCAGCACCTCTTCCTCCGAAAGCCCCTCGGTATGCGTCGGGAAGAAGGCGCGGTGGCCCCAGTTCTGGCCGCCGCGAATGAAGAAGGCCTGCACGCCAATCTGGCCATTGCGGTTGGCGAGCGCGAATATGTCGGCACTGTCGAGCCCTTCGGCGTTGATCGCCTGACTGCCCTGGATGAAAGTCGCCGCACGCAGCCGGTCACGCAGCATCGCGGCGCGCTCGAAATCCAGGGTTTCGGCGGCCTCGGCCATCTGCGCCTCGATCTTGCGCTGCACCGCGCTGGATTTGCCGCCGAGGAAGTCCTTCGCCTCCTGCACCAGTTCCGCGTAGCCCGCCTCATCGATGCGGCCAACGCAAGGGGCCGAGCAGCGCTTGATCTGATAGAGCAGGCAAGGCCGGTCGCGCCGCGAAAAGAAGCTGTCGGTGCAACTCCTCAGCAGGAACAGCTTCTGCAGCGCATTGATCGTGGTGTTGACCGACCCTGCGCTGGCGAAGGGGCCATAGTAGTTACCCTTGGCCTTGCGCGCACCGCGATGCTTCATGATCCGCGGGAACTCGTGATCAGAGCGCAGCAGGATGAAAGGGAACGACTTGTCGTCGCGCAAAAGCACGTTGTAGGCCGGGCGGAAGCGCTTGATCAGCTGCGCTTCGAGCAGCAGTGCTTCGGCTTCCGAATTGGTCGTGACGATCGTCATCGAGCGCGTCTGGCTGACCATGCGCTGCAGGCGGATCGGCAGGCGTTCCCACTGAACGTAGTTGGCCACCCGGTTGCGCAGGACCCTTGCCTTGCCGACATAGAGGACTTCGCCGCGTGCATCCTGCATCCGGTACACGCCCGGTCGCGAGGGCAGCGTGCGCACCGTATCGCGGATCACCTCGGCCCCGGCCTGCAGGTCGGGCTGATCGCTCCCGCGCACGGTGTAGGTCGCCCGCTCCTCGTTGAAGCGTTCGCCACCCTGGGGGTTATCGGGAGTTCCGGCAGGAGTACGCGCCATCGCCGCGAGATAGGACGCGCGACGGCGAAACGGTAGCCCTGCCGGAGCGTTGTCCTCAGAAGCGCTTGCGCAGGTCGATCCCTATCACGCGGCCGAGCGGTTCGCGGAAAGCCTTCTGATAGGCGATCGGCACTTCGCCATCCTCGTCCGTGACCTTCTGGCGGGAATCGAACAACCGGTCGACGGTGAACGACACGCGCGTGCCCTGCAGAAATGGCACTTTCGCGATCAGATTTTTCTGCTGATCGAGATCCATGAACAACCGCAAGTTCACCGCGGTGTAGGCACCGAAGCGCAAGTCCGAACTGCCGGGCAAGCCGCTGCCGTTGACGTGCGCCGGCGCTGTCCATTGTCCATTGAGGCGCAGGCCCACGCCGTTCCTGAACAGCCCGCCCTCGAACTCGATGGCATGGCGCGCCACGCCCCCAGCGGCAATCGCATCACCTGCCAACTGATCGAGCACCGGCACGCCTGCGGCAATCGCCACGCGGTCGCTGAAGCGCCAGGTGTGGTAGATCGAGATATTCCACCGCCCGCCACGCGGCGGCCCGGCCATCGGGCCGCGCATGCCTCCACCGGATGGCGCCCGCGAAGCAGTTTCCGGCGGTGTCTGCGAGGCCGCGCCGCCCGGCCGCCCGCCATCAGCGCTGCACATCCTCTCGCGCATCTGTGCCAGACGCGCCTCGTCGACCTTGCCGTCTTCGCCGTGCAGCCGCTCCGCCATGCGTTCCGGCAGAGCCGACAGCTCGACCGCACCCTTCGCGCAGATCGCGGCGCGGAGGCGAGCGAATTGCCCGGGATCGAAGCCGGGACGGAATGTGGCATCCGCCGAGCAGGCGCGCTCGCGGAACTGGGCGAGCTTTTGCGGGTCGGGCTTTCCATCCACGCCGGCGAGGCGGCTGCGCAACCCTTCCGGCAAGCCCGCCATGTCAGGTTCTGCACCGGGCGTGCAAAGCTGCGTACGGATGGCCTCGAAGCGAGACGGGTCGAAGCTGTTCCGCGTCCCTCCCGGCGAGGCTTCAGGGCCCGGCGGTGGTGTGGCGGGCCGCGCAGCTTCCGGCGAGCCGCCGCGCGAGCCGAACCCGCCCGCGTCGCTGCCCAGTTTGCCGGAAAGGTTGATGCCCCAGCGGATGCTCGAATTGGACACTTCGTCGAAAGTCACGGCCCGCCGGTCGATGGCGAGCAGGTTTCCGGCACTGTCGCGCGTCACCCGGTTGGCGAAGGCCGCCTCGATCGCGGGCGTCAGCAACGGGAACGACTGGGTGACGTCGGTGGAGCGGTTGCGGAAATATTCCACCATCAGGTTCGAGCGGTCGAGGAACGGCAGCTTCCATTGCGCGGACAGCTTGATGTCACGCTGCTTCTCCTTGACCAGATCGGGATTGCCGCCCGTGGTCGTGGTCACCAGCGCCGTCGTCGCGTTGGTGAAGTCATAGACCGCAACGTTGTAGTTGAGCACCGTCGGCGCGCCGAGCTGCGCCAGCGAGGGCGCGGCTTCGTTGACGAGGTAGCTCGCCTGGAAGGTCAACGTATCCGTGGGAGACCAGGTGAGGCCCGCGCTCCAGTCCGTCAGCGTCCCGAAATCGGAAAGATGGTTGAGCCCGCCGCTGACATTCAGCGACACATCGCCCACGGCACCCAGAAATTCGCTGCTGGTCAGCGGCAGCGCGAGGTTCAGCCCGCCCTGCAGGTCTCCGCGCCGCAGCGTCACGGCACCCATCGTATTGCGGCTGTCCTCGCTGCGGGTTCGGCTGAAGTCGTATCCGGCCTTGACTGTCAGGTTGGCATCACCTGCCGGTGTTCGGAACGCCTTCCCGGACAGGGTGGCGAGGCTGGTGAGCGACAACGCGCGGTTGGTGGCTGTGTCCACGCCCGCGCCCGGGACGAAGGGCAATGCGCCGTCGATCGCCAGATTGCCGGCAGCAGCGGCATCTACCAGTCCCGAGGTATCGCGCCGCCGGTCCACCCGCGTGTTCGTATCGACATAGCTGCCGTCGGCGGTCGCGCTGAAGGTCCAGTTGCCGAGCATCTTGCTGTAGCCGAAGCTGGCATCGAACTCGTCCGCCACCACGCGCGTGGTGAGCGGATCGGGCAAGGCACGCAGGGCGCTGTTACCGTCATAGCTCAGCGTTACCGTATCGAGGCCGGAGAGCCTGGTGGTCTGGGTGTGCGTGTAGCCACCACTGGCGGTACTCGAGCCGCCCAGGCCGTTCTCGCCCAGCCCCTGCGTCATCGTGCCTTCGAGCGAGAATTCGTGGTCCGCACTGGCCAGGCTGCGGTACCGCGCGGGATCGGGATCGCCCGCGACGGTCGGCATGGCCGAGGCATCCTGCTTCACCTGACGCTCTGCCTCGGTCAGCATCGTCGTTTCGTCGAGCTTGGCCGTCACGTTGTAGCGGCGAGGGCCCGATATTTTGAACAAGCCGCCTTCCAGCTCGAAGTTGTCGTAACCACCGCGATCAGGCCGGTTGTATTCGCCTGCTGCCGTCATGGCTGCAAACTGGTCCTTGAGGATGATGTTGATCACGCGCTGGTTGGGCGGATAGCCGAACCGCAGCGCGACTTCCTCGGGCAGGACTTCGAGGCGGCGGATCGCCTCGGGCGGAATATTGCGCATTTCCCGGAAACTGCTGATCCGCTGCCCGTTCACGAGCATGACCGGCCGGCCATCGCCACGCCCCCGCCCGCTCGTCGTCTGCGGGGAGATCGCTTCGATCAGCTCGGCAATGGAATTGGCGCCGTAGGACGCGATGTCCTCTTCATCGAACACCTGCACGGGCTGTTGCGGCCCATCGATCTGGCCGCGGATACGAACACCCATGACGAGGATTTCGTTGCCGTGGACCTCCAGAGGGTCATTCGACTCGTCGTCGGTGATCAGAGATGGCCCGGTTTCTTGCGCAAATGCGCCCATCGGCCAGCACAGACAGCTCGCAAGACTGAGCAGGGAAAGGGAACGCACCGTCGAGAATCTCCGCCAAGATCATCCATGTCCCATCCCGGTTGCGCTGATGCCTTGTCCCATTTCGCCGGGCAAGTTCACGCCTCGTAACATTTTGTCGCAGCGTATCTTTCATCACACTGAACCGCGAAGACTTCCATTTTCGGCGGACCGCCGCTATGTGGCGCCCCGATGACACATCAGAACAACGGATATTGATCGCCGATGGCGAAAGAAGAACTCCTCGAGATGCGCGGCAGGGTCGTCGAACTCCTGCCCAACGCCATGTTCCGCGTAGAGCTGGAAAACGGCCACGAGATCCTTGGCCATACCGCTGGCAAGATGCGCAAGAACCGCATCCGCGTGCTGGTCGGCGACGAAGTCCTCGTCGAGCTCACCCCCTACGACCTTACCAAGGGTCGTATCACCTACCGCTTCATGCCCGGTCGCGGTGGCCCCGGTCAGTACTGAGGCCCCTGTCGGGGAGGCGCCAGCCGCCGCCCCCGCTCCCCGCCTGATCCTGGCTTCGGCCAGCCCGCGCCGCCGCGAACTGATCGCGCGTCTGGGATTGACTCCGGACGCCATCGCAGCGGCCGATATCGATGAGACCCCGGCTGCGCGCGAAGTGCCGCGCGACTATGCCCGCCGCATGGCGCGCGAAAAGGCGTGCGCCGCAGCCTCGTCCGATGCATTCGTATTGGCCGGAGACACCGTGGTTGCCTGCGGACGGCGCATCCTGCCCAAGGCCGAGGATGAAACAACCGCGCGCGCCTGCCTCGACCTGCTGTCCGGCCGCCGCCACCGCGTGCTCTCCGCGATTGCCCTGCGGGCGCCCGACGGATCGGTGCGCGAGCGGCTGTCCGAAACCATAGTCCGCTTCAAGCCGCTTTCGCGCGAGGAAGTCGACGCCTACATCGCGGGTGGCGAGTGGGACGGAAAGGCGGGCGGCTATGCCATTCAGGGCAGTGCCGAAGGTCTCATCGCGTGGATCTCCGGCAGTCATTCAGGCGTCGTCGGCCTCCCCTTGTTCGAGACCCGGGCCCTGCTGAAATCAGCGGGATTCGCGATTGCCTGAGTGGCTGGTCGAGGAAGGGATCGGCGAAAGCCGCGCGATCCTGATCGAAGGCGGCGATGTATTGGCAGCCCGCCTCGAATGGCCGGGGCACCTGTCAGCCGGAGAAGTCGCCGAAGCGCTGCTCGTCTCCCGCCGCGCCGGATCGCCGCGCGGTACGGTCCGCTTTGCCTCTGGTGAGGAAGCGCTGGTTGACGGCCTCGCAGCATCGGCCAGCGAGGGCGCGCCGGTACGTGTGCAGGTAACGCGTTCCGCAATGGCCGAGACTGGCCGTTTCAAACGCGCGCAGGCGCGCGCCTGTTCCCTGCCTGTGCGTCCTGCCCCTGCTCTGACCGAATCCCTGTCGGCGAACGGGTTGCCCGTGCGCACCGTCCGCCGCTTCCCCGATGATCCCTGGCCGGAACTGATCGGCGAGGCGCTGGATGGCGTGATCGCCTTCGATGGCGGCGCGCTCGTCGTCACGCCGACTCCCGCGATGACACTGATCGACATCGACGGCACGCAGGCGCCAAGAGCGCTCGCTCTGGCAGCTGTCCCGGCGATCGCCCGCGCCATCGGGCAGCTCGATCTCGCCGGCTCGATCGGCATCGATTTTCCATCATTGGAACGCAAGGACGACCGGCGCATGGTGGACGAGGCGCTCGCTGCCGCGCTGGATCACTGGCCGCACCAGCGCACGGCAATGAACGGTTTTGGATTCGTCCAGCTCGTCTCCCGGCTGGAACGCCCCTCGATCCTGCAACGCGTCCGCAGCGACCCGGCAGGTGCCGCCGCGCGCCTGCTGCTGCGACAGGCAGAAATGGTCAGTGCACCGGGAAGACTGCTCCTCACGGTACCCTCCTCCGTTCGCACCGCGATCACCCCGCAATGGGAATCGGAACTCGCCCGCCGGACCGGCCGCTCGCTGCAATGGAGCGAAGAACCCGGCCTTGCACTCACCGGCGGATTCGCGCAGGCCGTCACGCCATGACCAAGTCCGAACGCAAATGTCCCATCTGCGGCAAGCCCCGCAAGGCCGAACACGCGCCATTCTGTTCCAAACGCTGCCGGGACCGGGATCTCCTGCAATGGCTCGACGATGGCTATGCGCTGCCCGGTCCACCCAGCTTTCCGGACAATTCACAGGACGATTGAAAAATCCTCTCGATTAGGGGGTTGCCAAGCCGGACGCGCTTCGCCATAGGCCCGCAACCAGCCGCTCGCCGGTCCCCACGGACCGCCGCACGAAGCGATGCCCGGGTAGCTCAGTTGGTAGAGCACATGACTGAAAATCATGGTGTCGGCGGTTCGATTCCGTCCCCGGGCACCATCGCTCCCATCACGGGAATCGATGGTTTCCATACTCTTCGACAACACATACAGAACGCTGCAATTTTTCGAGGCTGCTTGGCCATGACCTGATCGGTCGCACCCTGCTTTCCCCCATCATTTATCCATTGTCTGCTGGCAGGTGCGAGGGATTGACCTGCACCACCTGCCAAGGGGACACTCAAGCCAGATGAAAATCAGGCTGTTTACTCTCGTTTTCTTGAGCGTTGCAGGTGCCGCGCTGGCCGGAGCGCTGGCGATGGCTGCGTTCCTCTCGATCAATCTCGAACGGGGTTTCCGGGACTATCTGGCTGCGCGCGACAACGAGCGTCTGCAAGACCTTGCTGCAGAGGTCGTTGCACAGGCCCGCGAAGACGGCGGCGTGACCGCGGTGCGATCCGGTAATGTGTCCCTGGTCGATGTGGTCTCAGCCAAAGTGCCGCTGCCGCCGCCTGGCGCAAAGCCTTTGCACAGCGTCAACGGCCAGCGCCGGATGCCACCTCCTCCCGAAGCTTTGGGGCCCCGCCTGTTCGTCTACGACTGGAACGGCACAAAGCTGCACGGTCCGCCCGGCCCTGCCGATGGACACTGGCCGCGGCATACCGTCCGCAGCACGTTGCGTCTCGACGGGCAGGCGATTGGTTTGCTGGTCCTGCTGCCACGCGGCCCTGCACCACTTGGCGTCGATGCCCGTTTCCTCGCAAGTCAGTACCGGGGCGCCACGGTCATTACCATATTGCTGCTGTTCGCCAGCCTTCTGCCCGCATGGCTGGCAGCCCGCGCAGGCGCGCGGCTTGCAAGCGCCTACCAGCGCGCAAGCGATGCCATTGCCCAGGGCGACTACACTGCGCGGGCACCCGGCAGCTTCGTTGCCGAAGTGGACGTTGTCGGAAGTGACATCAATGCCATGGCCGAAGCACTCGGCCAGCTCGAGCAAACGCGACGGCGCTGGCTGGCCGAAATTGCCCACGAGTTACGCACACCGCTGGCGGCCCTTCGCGCCGAACTGGAAGCGGTGAACGACGGCATCAGGCCACTCGGCGACGAGACATTTCAATCAATCCGCGAGGAGGCCGAGCATCTGGGCCGGCTCGTGGAGGACCTGCATCAGCTTGCCATGGCTGATCTTGATGCATTGCCCTGCACATTCCTGCCAACCGATGCAGGCGACGTATGCCGGGCCGCGATCGACCGCTTTGCCCGCCAGGCGCAAGCCAGCGGTCTGGCATTGCACTTCGACGGCCGGTCCGAAGCTGTGCCCGTGACGTGGGATGCGGCTCGTATCGAACAGCTTCTTGCCAATGCGTTGAGCAATGCCCTGCGCTACACCGATTCGCCGGGCGAAGTGCGCATTGCGCTGGCCCCCGCGAACGAGCGGGTCGTCATCTGCATCGACGACAGCGCACCGGGGGTTCCTGCACAGTCCCGCGAAGCCCTGTTCGAGCCGCTGTTCCGGCTGGACGAGGCGCGGGACAGGGAAACCGGCGGGAGCGGACTTGGTCTTGCCATCGCCAGAGCTATCGCCCTCGCCCACGGCGGGACATTGACAGCTGCAGATTCTCCGCTCGGTGGACTACGCCTGTGCCTCAACCTGCCGCGCACGGCGCGCCGGTGTCGGAAGGAGGGCAAATGAACGCGCGTACCGTCTTCGTGGTAGAGGATAACACCAAGATCGCCGGCGTGCTGCGCGACTACCTGCATGCCGAGGGTTACACCGCCCGGCTGTTTCCCGACAGCCGCGATGTCCTCGTGGCCGCGCGCGCCAATCCGCCAGCAGCAATCCTGCTAGACCTGATGCTGCCCGGTACCGATGGCTTCACCTTGTGCGGGGCGCTGCGCGAGTTCTGCGCGGCACCGGTGCTGATGCTGACAGCCCGGGTGGACGAGATCGACCGGTTGCGCGGACTCGAGACGGGGGCGGACGACTATATCTGCAAGCCGTTCAGCCCGCGCGAGGTGATGGCGCGGATTGCGGCCGCCATCCGCCGTGCCGAAGGCCGCGTCATCCGCGATGCCGCCGCGAACGCGCCTTATGCCATCGACAGCGAGCAGCAGCGCATCGCCTGGGCCGGGGAGTGGCTGCCGCTCTCACCCGCCGAATACGCGGTGCTTGCCGCGCTGTTCGGCCAGCCTGGGCGGGTCTTTTCGCGCGCGCAACTGCTGGATCGGCTGGGCGATCGTGCTCTCGAATCCTCTGACCGGGCCATCGACAGCCACATGAAGAACATCCGCCGCAAGATTACCTCCGTGGACCCTGAGGCGCGCTGCATCGCCGCGGTCTACGGCATGGGCTACCGTTTCGATCCTCCGACCAAGAGCTAGGGTCAGGACCTAGAGGCCAAGCCCCGCCATTGCAGGGACAGTGCGCCCGGCGATCATCAACAATCCAAAACCCATGGCAGTGGCGGACGCAAGGCGCGGCCCCAACGCGGGCAAGGTTGCACCTGCGCGGACCAGAACACGATGCAGCGCCCAGCCTGCTGCAAGCAGTGCCGCGAGGAACACGACCTGCCCGGCCTCGATGCCGAGATTGAAGCCCGCGAGCATCGGCAGCCGCTGGCTGCTCTCGCCGGCTATCCCGTCCAGAGCCGAGGCAAAACCGAGGCCGTGCAACAGGCCGCACGCGAACACCACGCAAACGCGCGTTGCCGCCCCATGCACGCTTCCCGCAAGATTGAGCAGCGCGACCAGTACGATGCTGAGCGCGATGCCCGGTTCCACCCAGGCTGGATCGGCATGGACAAGACCTAACAATGTCAACGTTAGGGTAGCACTATGGGCCAAGGTGAAGGCCGTCACTTGCGCTGCAAGCTGGCGCCAGGTGACCCCGGCGATCACCAGGGTCAGCAGGAACAACAAGTGGTCCGCGCCACCCAGGATGTGGGTCATGCCGGTTCCGGCCATGGCGGCAAACAGTCCCGCAGTCCCCTGAAAGACTGTGCCAGCTGCATGCATGGGCGTGAGCTGGGCGATCTCGACGTCATCGCCGCGATGAGCGCGCAGGGTCATCTGTCCCTCACCGGCGCGGGTGCCGAACAGATCGGTCCGGACGGTGAGCGGACCAGCCCTGGCAGCGAGCGGCACGCCGGCCATGGCGATCAGGTACGGCGCGCCGGAACTGCTGCCCGTTCCGTTCCCGGTCCCGCCATCCGGATCGGCAAGCCAGAGAAACGCGAAAGGCAGCGTCTGGCCTCCGGTACTCACGGTGAAGCCCGCGCGCACGCGCGCCGATATGGCGGCGCGATGACGGTCAATCTCACCCGGTGACAGCAGCCCGTCGCGGTTTTCGTCCGCGCCTGCCAATGCGCTCGCGGGAACCGCGATGACAAGGTAGCCCTTGTCTCCCACGACATGAAGCGTGGCGTTCTGCCGGGGCAGCAGATGCGCATTCGCAGGCACTGCGAACAGTGCCAGAAACGCAGCGAAGGCGAGCACAAGCGCGCGTGCCTTGATCACCAGCCCCTCGTCGGCGGCATGCGCCTTACAGGGTGGCCGTCTGGTAGGGGATCGCTCCAGCCCGCTTGCCCGCGAGCCATTGGCGCAAGTCGTGGCCTCCCTGCCGCCAGCCGCATCGCGATCACGAGGGGACCGCGCCCGATCACAATGTCCCCCTGACGCAGCGGCTGAAGTAGGGATAACTGTCGGTCACCATGTAATAGTAGATGCCATCCGGGAACTCCGGTGTGACGCCGGTACGCCCGTTGCATTCGTCAAGATCACCCGACTTCGCCGAATAGCTCCAGTCCGAAGTGAAGGCGCCCTCCGGCACCCATGATATCGAGGGACGGCCGGTATCGGGCGTGCTGTCTGCGACATAGCTGCCGGTGCAGACCTTGAGCGCACTCGTCGCGTCCATCGCATCCGTGTAGCAATAACGTGCATAGACGGGAAAACCATCCGCAGCCCAGCCGACAAGCACCATCTTGCGGTTACTGTCCGAAACCCCGTCATTGGTCAGCATCCCTTCGGGCATGCCGTGGTAGTGATAGGTGCCGGTGGGCTGGACGTGGGCATTGTTGCTGTCCACACCGAAATCGAACACGCTCTGCCCCAATGCCTCGATCTTCCAGGTGCCACCGCCGCCATCAAGTGCACAGTCGGACGCCTGGGTGGCACTGCCATCGCAAGTGCCGGCCGTCGCCGGATCGAACTTCACACTGTTGAGCGCGTAGGCAATCGTTCTCGACCCGCCCAGGTCGGTATCGCTGCCTGCAAGGCTGGGCGTGAGCGTCATCGTGGCATTCACCGTCTGTGCGGTAATCGAATTGGGATTTCCGCTGTTGGGAAATTCGCCGGTTGCGTGATCGGGCAGCCCGTTGCCGCTGAGCGTGCGGGTCGCATCATCGCAGTTCCAGTCCCAGCGCGCGGTCAGCACTACCTTGCTAAAGGTTCCCGAATACGTGCCGCTGTAAGGACAGAGTACCGAGGCGGTCGAATAAGTGGCGGTTGTCGCGGTCGGAGAGGGAGTGGGAGTAGGAGACGGCGTTGGCGTCGGGCTTGGCGTCGCGGTGGCGGTCGCCGTCGTATCGGCAGAACTGTTCGCATCCCCGCCACCGCAACCCGTCAAGAGGCACAGTGAAGCGATCGCTATCAGACTCGCGCTGGCGTGATGGCCTTGCCCTCCATTCCCGGGAACCATGAATTCTCCTCCTTGCGCATCCGTTTTCCTCCTGGCGCAATTGCGCGGCGATCGTGGGGGAATTGTGGATACTCGAGACGAGCCAAACGAAAACGCCTGCTGCCTGCCGTCAGGCGGCGGACCGGCGACTGTACAATTCCTCGATCCAGTCAGGCATAAGTGTCAGGCGGAGCGAGACCACTCCGTCCTTGCACCATTCCACATCGCCCCGGAGCAGCCGCCCGTCGCTCAGGCGAACGCGAACGTCATCTCCGGCTACCACCAGCATGCGGGTTTCGAGGATCACCTGCCCTGGCGCCACACTCCGCACCGTGCATGAGGCGGATGTCTCGCGCGTTATCATCGTTCCGGCCAGAAACACCGTTATCGCCTTGACGCTCTCATCCGGCGCCACTCCGCGTGGCGCCGGCTCCGAGAAAGGCCGTTCGTCCATCACCATCCCTGCCATTCTGTTGCACCCGCAGTGCAGGATGCCTCCGACTGTGGAGGATTTATGGATGGAGGTATGGATGGGTGGTGCAAGTACGGACGGCGAAGCCCCCGGCACTGGAATTGCACAGATGCGCAGTCCTAAAGGTTTGGCTTCGGCTGCTGAAAGTGCGGCGGTATATGCGCGAACGCCAAGCCAACCTTCCTGAAAGCAAAATGCCGCTCTGCGGGTTGTTTCGCGAGTTGCGGGAGGATACCATCCCAAAACACATCTGAGGGGGTGCCAGCCGGCAGTGCGCGCCCGCAAACAGTTTCAGATCGCATCAGCGCGACCCAGACGTTATTTTCCGGCAACCGGCACAGGAGGCTATCATAGCTGTCGAGGCAAACAGCAACTTCGTAATTTCGAATTCATTCCGTTCTCTCTCCGAAAGGCAACACTGACATGTGTGGCCTGGCTGGAGAAATCCGCTTCGACGGCACGCTGGCTGACAGCGCCGCGGTCGCCCGCATGGCGGAAAAGCTTGCACCACGTGGCCCGGACGGGGCCGGAGTCTATGCGCAGGGGCGAGTCGCCCTCGCCCACCGGCGACTGAAGATCATCGATCTTTCCGAACATGCCGCGCAGCCCATGGTCGATCCGGACCTTGGCCTGTCGATCGTCTTCAACGGCTGCATCTACAATTACCCCGAACTGCGCGAGGAACTGATCGCCAGAGGCTATCGCTTCTTTTCGCACGGCGACACGGAAGTGATCCTCAAGGCCTTCCACGCGTGGGGAGCTGCCTGCGTCGAACGCCTGCACGGCATGTTCGCCTTCGTCATCGTCGATCGTGACAGCGGTGTCGTCACGATGGCCCGCGACCGTTTCGGCATCAAGCCGCTCTATTATTCGCAAGTCGGCAAGCGGCTGCGCTTCGCCTCGACGCTTCCCGCAATTGTCGCGGCTGGCGATCTCGATACGTCGATCGACCGGGCTGCGCTGCATAACTACATGACCTTCCACGCGGTCGTACCGCCGCCGCGGACCCTGGTCAACGGAGTCAGGAAACTGCCTCCCGCAACGGTGCGCATCTATCAGACGGACGGCAGATTCGCGGACAAGTGCTACTGGAATCCCCCGCACGAGCGTCGCCCCGAAGATGCGGGCCTCTCGCGCGAGGATTGGCGCGACCGGGTGCTCGATGCCCTCAAACTCGCGGTCAAACGCCGCATGGTGGCCGACGTTCCTGTCGGCGTACTGCTGTCGGGCGGCGTCGATTCGAGCGTAATCGTCGGGCTTCTCGCCGAACAGGGCCAGACCGGCCTCATGACCTTCTCGATCGGCTTCGAGGAAGCCAATGGCGAGAAAGGCGACGAATTCGTCTATTCCGATCTGATCGCGCAACGCTTCGCCACCGATCATCACAAGATCTTCGTGCCTTCGTCGGAACTCATGGAGAACCTGCCGGGCACGATCGCGGCGATGTCGGAACCGATGGTCAGTTACGACAACATCGGCTTCTATCTGCTGAGCCGCGAAGTCTCCAGGCACATCAAGGTGGTTCAGTCCGGCCAGGGCGCGGACGAGATCTTCGCAGGCTACCACTGGTATCCCAAGGTGGCGGGCGCGAACTCGGTAGTCGATGCCTATGCCGCCGCTTTCTTCGACCGCAACCATGCGACGCTCGGCCGCCAGCTCGCACCCGAATGGCTGGCCGATAGCGATGCCAGCCGCGATCTCGTGGCTGCACATCTCCTGGCCGCAGGCGCAGAGACCCCGGTGGATGCCGCACTCCGGCTCGATAGTCAGGTCATGCTGGTCGACGATCCGGTGAAGCGGGTCGACAACATGACGATGGCCTGGGGGCTGGAAGCACGCGTGCCGTTCCTCGACCACGAACTGGCCGAACTCGCCGCGACGATCCCGCCCGAGTTCAAACTGCATGACGGCGGCAAGGGCGTGCTCAAGGACGCCGCCCGGCTGGTCGTCCCGCACGAGGTGATCGACCGCAAGAAGGGCTACTTCCCGGTCCCGCAGCTCAAGTACATCTCCGGACCCTACCTCGATCTGGTCCGCGACGCGCTCTCCAGCCAGGCCGCCCGCGAGCGCGGGTTGTTCCGCCAGGAATGGCTCGACACGCTCTACGCGGATCCCGCCAGCCACATCACGCCACTGCAGGGCTCGGAACTCTGGCAGGCCGGGCTGATCGAGATGTGGCTGCAAACGCAGGGGATCGGCTCGTGATGCACGACCAGGCCGTGCTGCCGCACCGGGCGGCCACCGAAAACGCCGTGGCCGAGTGCGGCTGGGGCCGCATCATCTTCGGCAACAGCTTTGCCGAGGTATCGGACTTCGCGGAAGCTCTGCGCGAGGAACAGGCCAATTGCCGCGACATCGCCATTTACGTCACCAATCCACACGTTCTGCTGGCTACGGCGCCGCAGGAGCTTTTCCTCGATCCCTCGCACACCTACCGCCTCATGCGCGAGGACTATGAGGAACAACCGCTGCCTTCGGGCATCACGATCCGCACCATCCGGCCGGGGAGCGACGTGGAGGCGGTCAACCGGATCTTCGCCGCGCGCAACATGGTGGTGATCCGTCCCGAGTTCTTCGACGACAATCTCGAAGCCCGCGGGCTGCACTGGCTTGTGGCGGAAGACCCGCAGACGGGCGACATCCTCGGCGCCGTCATGGGGGTGGATCACACCTTCTACACCGGCCCCGACGACGGGGGCAGTTCCTTGTGGTGCCTCGCCGCCGATCCTCAGGCCCGGCAGGCCGGCATCGGCAAAGCACTGACGCGAACACTTGCCGAGCATTTCTGGAGCCTTGGGCGCGAATACATGGACCTCACCGTCATGCACGACAACGAGGCGGCCATTTCGCTTTACGAGAAGCTCGGCTTCCGCCGCATCCAAAGCTTTACGGTCAAGCGTAAGAACACCTTCAACGAAAAGCTGTTCACCGGCCCGGAGCAAGGCGCCGAACTCAATCCCTATGCCCGCATCATCGTCGACGAGGCCCGGCGGCGCGGCATCCATGTCGAGATCATAGACGCAGAGGGTGGCCTGTTCCGCCTGTCGCTGGGCGGGCGCATGGTGGTGTGTCGCGAAAGCCTGTCCGAGTTCACCAGCGCGGTCGCCATGTCGATCTGCGACAACAAGGAGATCTCGCGCCGCGTGGTTGCCGAAGCCGGGGTCAAGGTGCCCGATCAGGTGGGGTGGGACGGCACGCGCGAACAGATCGAGGACTTCCTCGCGCGCAACGGTTCGGTGGTGGTCAAGCCCGTGCGCGGGGAACAGGGCACGGGAATCTCGGTCGACCTGCGCACTGTCGAAGAGATCGAAACCGCGATCGCCACCGCGCAGCGCATGTCGAGCGCGGTGCTGCTCGAACAGTACTTCGAGGGTCAGGACCTGCGACTGGTGGTCATCAACTTCCGTCTCGTCGCCGCTGCCATCCGAAAGCCGGCTGCCGTCACAGGCGACGGATCGAGCACTATCGCCGAGCTGATCGATGCCCAGAGCCGGCGGCGCATGGCCGCCACCGGTGGGGAGTCGCGCATCCCGATCGACGCTGAAACGAAGCGGATCGTGCGCGCGGCCGGCTACGACATGGATGCGATCCTGCCCGAAGGTGTGGAACTGCTCGTGCGCAAGACCGCGAACCTGCACACAGGCGGCACCATCCACGACGTGACGGATGCGGTGCATCCGGAACTTGTCCAGGCCGCGATCAACGTGGCCAAGGCCATCGACATTCCGGTGGTCGGGGTGGATTTCATGGTGCGTTCACCCAGCTTCGCCGACTATGTCTTCATCGAAGCGAACGAGCGCCCGGGGCTGGCCAACCATGAGCCGCAGCCGACCGCCCAGCGTTTCGTTGACCTTCTTTTCCCCCTTTCCCTCCCCGCCGAAGCGCGTGTCCAGCGCAGCGGCCGCAGATCCAGCGAGCATAAGACTTGAGCCGCCTTGCCATCGACACCGACTACCTCGTCACCATCCTTTCCAAGCTGCTGAAGACGCCGAGTCCCAGCGGCTACACCGACAATGTCGTGCGGCTGGTGACGGCCGAACTCGCCGATATGGGCATCGACGCCGAACTGACCCGCCGAGGCGCGATCCGGGCGGTCCGGCGCGGCGCCGATCCGCGTGGCGCCCGCGCCATCGTCAGCCACCTCGATACGCTGGGCGCACAGGTCAAGAACCTGAAGGACAACGGGCGGCTCGAAATCGTGCCCATCGGCCACTGGTCATCACGCTTTGCCGAAGGCGCGCGTTGCACCATCTTCACCGAGAAAGGCACTTATCGTGGCTCGATTCTGCCGCTCAAGGCTTCGGGCCACACCTTCAACAAGGAGATCGACAGCCAGCCGGTGAGCTGGGACAACGTCGAAGTCCGCGTCGATGCCTATGCCCGCGGCAAGGTCGGGCTTGCCAAGCTCGGCATTGACATAGGCGACATCATCTCCATCGATCCCCAGACCGAAATTCTCGACAACGGCTACATCGTCTCGCGCCATCTCGACGACAAGGCCGGCGTCGCCATCATGCTGGCTGCAATCCGGGCGCTGCAGACCGAGGAAGCCGAGACGCCTGTCGACGTCCACTTCCTCTTCACCATCGCCGAGGAAGTGGGCGTGGGCGCCAGTTCGATCCTGCAGCCGCAGGTCGCCTCGATGGTCGCGATTGACAATGGCACCACTGCTCCCGGGCAGAATTCGGACGAGTTCGGCGTCACCATCGCCATGGCCGACCAGACCGGCCCGTTTGACTACCACCTCACCAAGAAGCTGGCCCACATCTGCCGCGACGAGGACATCCGCTACCAGAAGGACGTGTTCCGGTATTACCGTTCGGATTCCGCCAGTGCCGTCGAGGCCGGGGCGGACGTTCGCACGGCACTGATCACCTTCGGCATCGATGCGAGCCACGGCTACGAGCGCATTCACCTCCATGCCCTGCGTTCGGTGGCGGAACTCGTCACGGCCTATGCGACCAGCCCGGTAATGATCGAGCGCGACCTCGACCAGATCAGCGACGTGCGCGGCTTCACCAAACTGCCCAGCCGAAAGGCCAAGCAGAACCTGTCTGCGGACATCAAGGTCAGCGACGCGAAGACCGACCCGAACTGAACCGCACCGTTTGCCGCTCAGTCTTCATTCCGGAAAAGGGCAAGCACGAGAGCGGCCTCGCCACGTTGCCTTGAGAAGCGACACAGGGTGTTTTTACGCGGCCTGCCTGCGACCTAGGGCCTGTTCTGGATGAGGTTATCGACGACGGAGGGATCTGCAAGGGTTGAGGTGTCGCCGAGGTTGGAGAAGTCGTTC
>NZ_JALHLE010000002.1 GCF_022832385.1 Novosphingobium album (ex Hu et al. 2023) | reverse complement strand
ATAACCTGAAGGTCGTAGGTTCAAATCCTACCCCCGCAACCAATCTTTCCAACAGCTTAGATGATACGCGCTCCGCAAGGCGAGACGCCGTGTCCGCATGAGGTCTGGGGGCGCATTGCTGCATGCTGGTCTCGAGCCGGTGATTGCGCCTTGCTCTGGATGACGCATGGACTTGTCTCAGTTTTCGGGGCGTACCACGCCTGCGGCCACGACAGCCGCGCCCACTGCCACGTGTGCGAGCAGGATGGCGGAAGCCATCATCGTCATCAGGGCTGCAATGTCGGTTTCATGTCCGAGTGAAAAGGCGGCGAGGGCTGCGAACACGATATCCTTGTTCGGCAGGAACGGCAGACGCGATATCAATAAGCGCAGGCAGACGAGAAACAGCCACCATGTGATCGAGATGTCCGGGAGAACCATGTGCCACAGCCATGCTGTCAGACCAGTCGAAATTGCGATCCGCGCAAGGTGCACGGACAGGATGAATGCCAGTTCTCCGCGATCGAGCGAGAAGATGCGGCGGCGAAAGGCCATGGCGGCAATCGACGTGGCCAGCACGACGGCCAGTGACATGACGATGGGACCGCTGTCGAGGCCGAGCGAGGTCGACCGTACCATCGGCCAGGCAATTACGAGCAACGCCAGCGTCATACCGTTGCCAGCCATCGCGGAAAGGATCGAGACGTCCTTGATCGCGGCGAACGGTGCAGCGGTTATCGCTCTTGTCCGGCGCGCCCAGGTGTAGAAATAGGCTTCGCCGAGATAGCCGAGCAACAGCTCGTTGCAGACGAGCTTGCGAAGCAATGCCATGAAGCCAGCAGCCGGAATTTGCCAGAGGCTCCGGTAGATTACCCATTCGCTGGAAGGTCCAGTCAGATAGAAAGCGGCAAAGACTGTCCAGAATGACGGGGAGCGGGGAACCAGGCTTACTACGCGCCTGATATCCATGCCGCGCAGTTCCAGCACGACGGCTGCTCCGATCAGAGCAGTAAAGATCATCGGCAGGATCGCGATTCCCCTGATGCGCAGGATCGTCTTCCGATCCCGCAGGTGTGGGGAGGCGGCCGTGCTGGCTTCGACCGTCAGGCTTTGATCCAACGGAGTGTCCTTCCGGTCTATTGTGTGGGGCCAGGGGGGACGCGCAGATCCTTCCGGGGAGGGATCAGGGGCGGTTGGCGATCTGTGGCAGCTTCCGTGATGGCGGCATACATGACGCGGAGATAGTGTTCACACGCATCCTCAAGCACGAAGCTGGCTGCGTACTGGCGGTGAGACGGTGTGATTTCGGACAGCGCTGCGGCGCCGGAAATGCCGGCTGCGAGGGCGTTGTCGTCGCCAGAGGGCACAAGCACGCCCCGCCCGCCGTTCAGCAGTTCGGGCATGCTCATGGAGCAATCGGTGGCGATGACGGGTAACCCGGCGGCAATGGCTTCGATGACGACGGCGGGCACGCCTTCGTAATTCGATGATAGCAGCAGGCAGTCGGCGTGCTCCAGTTGCGCATCCGGGGAAGGGAGGTGTCCGGTAAACGTCACATGGCGTTGCAGTGAGAGTTTGGAGGCGAGCGCCTGCAGGCCGGATCGTTCCGGCCCGTCGCCGACGATGGTCAGCGTATCGCCCGGATGGAAGCCGCGCGCAAACGCCCTGAGCAGCAGGGCAAAGTTCTTTTGGGAAACCAGCCGCCCGACAGCCACGAAACGCAGGTTCGCGGACCGCATTCCGGACCGCGGGATGGCGAGCAGTCGCTCGAGCCGGCTGCGCGACAGGGCCGGGTCGGGGATAATGGCAACGCGTTCATCGGGCACCTGCATCAATCCGGAAATCTCTTCGCGCATTGGCGGCGCCATGCCGACGATCCGGTCGAAGATGCGACCCTGAATCCTGAGCCACAGGCGATAGGCCATACGGTAGGGCAGGCTCTTGTCCCGGCGGACGAGATCGTTGCTGATCTTGGCAACGATGGGTGGACAGGCGCGCCCCAGGATCAGGCGCATCACGACGCAGACGATCGCGTAAGTGTTACCAGCGCAGAAGATGACGTCGGGATCGGAGGACTCAAGGTGGACCAGCAGGCTCCAGATCATCCAGAGTGTTTCGAAATGCGCCGTGGGGACAAGGCTGCGCAGCGCCTTGTAGCGCAGCTTCGGCGCCTGCGGCCGGTCCAGCCCTTCGTCGCGGCCGAGCACCACTGTCACGTTGTGACCGGCGCTGTGCCAGTATTGCGCGAGATTGAGGCCAACACGTTCGACGCCGCCCGGTTCGAAGCTGTGAATGGGCACGATGATCGATAGCGGCCGGTCCATGAAGCATGGACTCCCCGGCAGCCGTGCATCCGCAGTTGCATGCCGACAAATTTTTGAACGATTTTCATTCAGGGGCCGAAGGAGGGGGTACTGGAGCCGGACCGTAGAGCTGGGCCTGGTTTCGTGATCTGGGCGCAGATTTCTTGACTCTTGCGGGTATGTTCCCTATCGGCCTCGCTTTCCGATCAGCTGATTTTTTCACGGAGTGCCCATGGCGCGCGTTACTGTCGAAGATTGCGTCGACAAGATTCCCAACCGCTTCGATCTCGTCCTGCTTGCCGCACAGCGTGCGCGCGAGATCTCCGGTGGCGCCGAGCTCACCGTCGACCGTGACCGTGACAAGAACCCGGTCGTCGCCCTGCGCGAAATCGCCGAGCAGACTGTCCGTCCCGACGAACTCAAGGAAGCGCTCGTCACTTCGATGCAGCGCGTCCTGCCCGAGGACGACGACGAGATGGACGACATCGGTTCGCTCAGCCAGTCGGCCGAAGCGCTGCGCATCACCGCCTCGGCGCCGACGCGTAACACCTCGATCGGCGGCGACTACGACGGCTGATCCTTTTCGTTGACTGTCCTCAAGGGACAGGCAACGATAGGCCTTGTGGCAGCCAAGAAACGAACTTTACCGCGTATTGCCGGTTTGACGGGGGGATCGTCCGGAAGGAGTGGTCCCCCTGATGCGTCTGGTTCGTGCGCGACCATTGCGATCTACAGCGTCAAGGGTGGGGTCGGTAAAACGACCTTTTCAGCCAATCTGGCATGGTGCTGCGCCGTATCGTCCGGTCACAGGACCTTGCTGTGGGATCTGGACGCGGCAGGCGGATCGGGCTTTCTCTACGGCTTGGAGGCCAAGGGCTCGCGCCTTGCCGAAGAGGTCTTTTCGCGCGAACGTTCACCCGATGCACTGATCCAGCACACCGCCTGGGCCAACCTTGATATCCTGCCGGCGGACGAGAGTATCCGTGCAGTCGACGCCCAGCTGGCGCAGATCGGCAAGCGCAAACGGCTCGCGAAGCTGACCGAGGAGCTCGCAGGGACATATGAGCGCATCGTGCTTGATTGTCCTCCCGTGATCAATGAACTTTCCGCGCAAGTCGTTCGCGCGGCCGATCTGGTGATCGTGCCCCTGCCGCCTTCACCGCTCTCAGCCCGGGCCTTCGATCTGGTGGTGCGGGAGATCGCTGGCAATACCAAGCGGCATCCGCCTATCCTGCCGGTGCTGTCCATGCTCGATATGCGCCGTGCGCTGCACCGTCAGGCGCACGAGGCAAATCCCAGCTGGCCCTCCATTCCTTATGCCAGCGTTGTCGAGCAATGCGCGGTTCACCAGCAACCGGTGGGGGCACTGGCGCCCAGCAGTCCTGCCGCGCAGGCATTCGGACGGTTGTGGGATGCAATCGACAGGAAGCTGGCGGAGAGGCATTGATCGGAACGAGCGCGCTGCAGCGCACAACGCGGCTGTTCAGCAGGTGGTTCTGGAGCTAGCCTTGCCCTCTGCAAAGGGGACGGCATGAGCGAGATTGGCGAAGGTCTGGCGGAGATCGGGCAGGGTACGCTTGCAGCGCAAGCGATCGAACCGCACGCTGCGGGCAGCGGCGATGGGCATACCCATGAAAGCGCGTGCCTCAATTGCGGTACGCCGCTGATCGGCGCGCACTGTCATGCCTGCGGGCAGGCTGCGCATGCGCACCGTTCACTGGGCGCCTTCTTTCACGATCTCCTCCACGGCGTCTTTCATTTCGAAGGAAAGATCTGGCGGACGCTGCCGTTGCTGGCCTGGCGTCCGGGAAAGCTCACGCGCGAATATATCGACGGGCGCCGCGCCCGCTACATTTCGCCGATCGCCCTATTCCTGTTTTTTGTCTTCCTCATGTTCGCGGTGTTTCATGCCACGGAAAGCCATGAGGAACATGGTGGAGAGGGCAACCTTATCGGAGTGGGGCAAAGCGCGCAGAGCCTCGAAGCAGAGTTGTCGAAACTCGAGGCTCAGCGATCGACCGCCGTCGCGAAGGGGGAGGCGACCGCGGCGCTGGATGACCTTATCGAGAAACGGACGGAGACCCTCGCCGCATTGCAGGAACTCAAGGCAGAAAACATCGCCGTCAGTCTTCCGACGGGCGATGGCCAGGGCATGCACAGCGATATTCCGCAGATCGACAAGGCGCTCGGGAAGTACAAGGCCAATCCGGAACTTGCCGCCTACAAGCTTCAGACTTATGCCTATAAATACAGCTGGGTGCTGGTTCCGATTTCGGTGCCGTTCCTGTGGTTGCTGTTCCCCTTCAGTCGCCGGTTCCATCTATATGACCACACTGTATTCGTGACCTATTCGCTGTGCTTCATGACGCTGCTGGTGATCGTGACGATGCTGGCGGGTGCTGGGGGAGTGGCCTGGGTGGGTGGCGTGCTGTTCTTCGTGCCGCCGTTCCACATGTACCGGCAACTGCGCGAGACTTACGCGCTTTCGCGGTTCGGGGCCATTTGGCGGACCTGGCTGCTGGTGTGGTTCTCGGCGAGTGCTCTGCTGATTTTCTTCATCCTGATCATGGCCCAGACGAGCGGCTGAGACCCACCGCTGGTCACAGTAAAAAGGGGCGCAGAACCGGCCTGGTTCCGCGCCCCTCCTGCATTCTCCCGAGGGGAGAGCCCGGTGATGTGTGTCAGGCGCCCAGCGGCGTGGCGCCGCCGCCCGAGAGGCGTTTGCCCGACTTCGGGATCGACGATCCCGAGGCCGGACGCGGTGCCGAGGGACCGCGCGGTTCGCTCGGACGGTCGATGTGGCCTGCTTCGAGCAGCTGCTTGATCTCGTCGCCAGAGAGCGTCTCGTATTCGAGCATGGCATTGGCCAGCGCATGCAGGGCTTCGTTCTGGTCGTTGAGGATCTGGGTGGCGCGGGCATGCGCCGTGTCGACTAGCAGGCGGATTTCGCTGTCGATCAGCTTGTTGGTCTCGTCCGAGGCCATCAAACGGTGCGAGCCGCCCATGCCGAGGTAGCCTTCCTGCTGCTCTTCGTACTGCAGCGGCCCCAGCTTGTCTGACATGCCCCACTTGGTGACCATATTGCGGGCAAGGCTGGTGGCGTACTGGATGTCCGACGAGGCGCCCGAAGAGACCTTGTCGTGGCCGAAGATCAGTTCTTCCGCCACGCGGCCGCCCATCGCGACCGAGAGGTTCGCGAGCATCTTGTCGCGGTGGTACGAGTAACTGTCGCGCTCCGGCAGGCGCATGACCATGCCCAGCGCGCGGCCGCGCGGGATGATCGTGGCCTTGTGGATCGGGTCAGAGGCTTCCTCGTTCAGCGAGACGATGGCGTGGCCGGCCTCGTGATAGGCGGTCATCTTCTTCTCTTCGTCGGTCATGACCATGGAGCGGCGTTCCGCGCCCATCATGACCTTGTCCTTGGCGTCCTCGAATTCCTGCATGGCAACGAGACGCTTGTTGCGGCGTGCCGCAAGCAGGGCCGCCTCGTTGACGAGGTTGGCAAGGTCCGCGCCCGAGAAGCCCGGGGTGCCGCGCGCGATGACGCGGGCATTGACGTCGGGGGCCAGCGGCACCTTCTTCATGTGCACGGCGAGGATTTTCTCGCGGCCCTCGATATCGGGCACCGGCACCACGACCTGACGGTCGAAACGGCCCGGACGCAGCAGCGCTGGGTCAAGCACGTCGGGACGGTTGGTCGCCGCGATGATGATGATGCCTTCGTTGGCCTCGAAGCCGTCCATTTCGACCAGCAGCTGGTTCAGCGTCTGTTCGCGTTCGTCGTTCGAATTGCCGAGGCCATGGCCGCGGTGACGGCCGACGGCGTCGATTTCGTCGATGAAGACGATGCAGGGCGCGTTCTTCTTGGCCTGTTCGAACATGTCGCGTACGCGGCTTGCGCCGACGCCAACGAACATTTCGACAAAGTCGGAACCCGAGATGGTGAAGAATGGCACGCCGGCTTCACCTGCAATGGCGCGGGCGAGAAGGGTCTTGCCGGTGCCGGGTGAGCCGACGAGCAGCGCGCCCTTGGGAATCTGGCCGCCGAGCTTGGAGAAGCGCGAGGGATCGCGCAGGAACTCGACGATTTCCTCCAGCTCTTCGCGCGCTTCGTCGATGCCGGCGACGTCGTCGAAAGTGACGCGGCCGGAACGCTCGGTCAGCAGCTTCGCCTTGGACTTGCCGAAGCCCATCGCGCCCGAACCGCCCCCCTTCTGCACCTGACGCAGCGCGAAGAAGGCAATGCCGACGATCAGCAGGAAGGGCAGGGTCTGTGCGAGGATATAGACCAGCAGGCTGCCCTGTTCGGCTTCCTTGCCGGAATACTTGACGTCATGAGCCTGCAGGAGCTGGGTCAGCGTGGTGTCGCCCGGCACGGGCACAGTGGCGAAGCTGTCGCCATTGGTGAACTTGCCGGTGATGCGATCCTCGCTGATTTCAACCGATGCCACGCTGTCGCTGGCGACGCGCGCGCGGAAGTCGGAATAGGGAATCGCCAGGCCGGTCTCGCTGCGCGCGCCGAACATGGACACCACCATGAGGAGCGCGAGGAAGATACCGCCCCATACGAGCAGGCTCTTGATCCATGGATTGCCGCTGGGCTGGTCGTCGTTCATTATCGGGAGGTGTCCTTTCGCCTGCCAATGTAGGCTTCTGCCGATGAATCTCAAGTTAGCGAAAGGTGTATAGAGTAATCGTTTCGGCAAGCTGTTGCGCGATCGTGCAACAGCTCGGGCCGGGCGGGTTATTCCAGCAGTTCGGCACGCACCGCCGCGGCGGTATCGGCGGGGACGCCGATCTCTTCGAGATAGCCGTCCACCGAGTCGCAGCGTTCGTCGATCGCATCGAGAAAAGCCGTGATATAGGAAGGCCTTGCCCCTGCCAGCGCGGCCATCACCGGCTCGGAAAGGCGGGCGTAGGGCGAACTGGCGTCCTGCGGTCTGGCGCCGAAGGCGGTGCGCAGGTCTACGGCCCGCTCGGTCGTCGTGAAGTCGGCGACGATGGTTTCACGTGCCGCGCCCAGAATCGAAAGCACGAGCGCTGCGGCGCCCCCTGTGCGGTCCTTGCCCGCCGTGCAGTTGAACGCGATCGGCACGTGCCCGTCCGCAATTCGGCGCACCAGTTCGGCATAGGCAGGAGCCTGCTGGAAGGGCAGGTGACGAAAGCCGTCCTCCATGACCGCCACGGCCTGATCTTCGCTGTCGATCCCGCGCTCGGCCATGGTGTGGAGCTGGCCAAAGACTTCGCGGTGATCGCGGCTCCAGTAGGGCACGCCTGCCGCCGGGCACCATCTGTTGGGCGCGTGCTCCTGTTCGCGCACACTGCGGAAATCGACGACGCAACGGAAGCGGAGACCGGCGAGATAGGCCTCGTCGGCCGGCGTCAGGCGGGCCATCGATCCCGAACGGTAGAGCTTCCCCCACTTCACGCGGCGGCCGTCACGCACCGGATAGCCGCCCATGTCGCGGAAATTGATGCCGCCTTCGAGCGGCAGCAGGCGGCGTGCCAGATCGTCTTCCATCGTGCGGCTCATGCGGTGAAGGAGGCAGGGCCGGAGGGGCGGATGTAGCGCGGCATGTCGATCCCTTGCTGCTTCGCGCAGTCGAGGAAGATCTTCTCCATCGATCCGGCATGATCGGTGGAGAGGTAATTGCCATCGTCGTCGAACACGACATTCACGCCCGAAACGACCATGAAGCCTTCCACCGGCTCGCCACCTTCGGGGATGTGGAACGTGTGGACGGTGCCCGGGGGTTCGTAGAGGTAGCTACCCGGCGTCTGCATGTCCTGAGGGTATTCCTTGTAGCCCCAGGTTCCCTTCATCGTGAAGAAGTGCACCGCACCGGTGTGGAAGTGCCTGGGCAGCTGCGTGCCCGGCGCGTAGTGCGCGTAAAGCACCCACGTGCCGTTGTCGGGATCGAGGAACAGCGGCCACAGCTTCATGCCCGGGATCAGGTGGCCGAGATCGATTGCCGGTTCCTCGTTGATATTGAGCGAGAGCAGGCGGTCCTGCTCATGGATGGCAAGCGGCAGCGGCATGGCGGTATCCTCTCACTATTGGAGGCAGGATACCGCGATACCGATTTGTGCAAAGCCCCGGCGTGACGCGGGGGCGTTACTTCACCCCTTCACCAGCTGGTAGTCGCCCGCATCGTCTACCTGTGCCTTCCAGCCCGGATAGACGACGATGGTGGTGAAGGTTTCCTCGATGATCGAAGGCGAGGGCACTTCCATGCCCGGCTCCAGATCCTTGCCTAGATAGACCGGCACCGGTGCGAAGCCCTCGCCGAGGTTGGCGCGGCGCTGCTTGGCGGCGACCGGGGGCTTGCCGCTCGGGTTGAATCCGCCGCTGGCCTTGGGCGAGGGCGTTACCACGTGGGCGGCGAGGCGCACGCCCGAGATTTCGGGCACCTCGTGCTCGCGGATGTGGGCGTATTCAGCCATGTGGCGCTGGTTGAACAGCTCGATCGCGCGTGCGCCGAAATCGTCTCCGATGAACGAGAGATCACCCAGCGGTACGTCCTTCTGGTAATCCAGCGACAGCGAGAAATTCTGCCCCGGATAGCGCATGTTGAGCTGGTAGTTCACGCGGATCTGGTCCGCGTTGAAGTGCGCATCGGTGAAGTACTTGCGCGCGCGGTTCGACAGGTCGGTCCACAGTTGGCGGATGCGATCTACGTCGAGCGCATTGGCCGAGGCGATGTAGGAGCGTTCCTCGTCGATCGTCGGATTGGCGACGAGCGTGCCGAGCGCCGAAAAGGTCGGTGAGGCCTTGGGCACCAGCACGCGGGTAATGCCGAGGTCTTCGGCCTGGATCGCGGCGAAGGCCGGGCCATTGCCGCCATAGGCGAGCATGACGAGGTCCTTGGGGTCGATGCCCTTGCCGGCGGTCGTGCGGCGCACGCCCTGGCTCATGTTGGCATTGACTACGCGCCAGCAGTCGAACGCGGCCTGTTCGGCGTCGCCATGACCCATTTCGTCGGCGATTGTCTGGAACGCTTCGGTCACGCCTTTCTTCGAAAGCGAGAAGCTGCCTCCGGCAAAGCCCTCGTCGGTCGAGAGGATGCCGAGCATCACCAGCGCGTCGGTCACGGTCGGCTCGGTGCCGCCGCGGCCGTAGCAGATCGGACCGGGCTCGGAGCCGGCCGACTTCGGGCCGACTTCGAGAGCGCCCGCGTTGACGTGGCAGATCGAGCCGCCGCCTGCGCCGAGCGTCTCGACCTTCACCATCGGCACGCCGATCAGGTAGCGGTGGTGCATGTTCCACCCCGCCTCGGCCGGGGCCTGTCCGCCCACCACCAGCGACATGTCGTAGGAGGTGCCGCCCATATCGACGCAGAGCAGGTCGGGGCAGCCCTTGGCGGTGCCGGTATGCGCCGAGCCGATCACGCCGCCCGCGGGGCCCGAAGCCAGTACTCGGATCGGGGCGCCGTCGATGTATTCCTTGGTCATCACCCCGCCCGAGGCCTGCATGACCATGAGCTGGTTCTGGTACCCGCCCTCGACGAGGCGTTGCACCAGCTTTTCGAGGTATCCGGTCACGCGCGGGCCGACATAGGCGTTGACCACCGTGGTGGAGGTGCGGTCGTACTCCGGCGCGCGCGGAAGCACTTCGTGGCTGGCGGAGATATAGGCGTTCTGGATTTCCTGGGTGACGATCTCCTTGGCCCGGCGCTCATGTTCGGGATTCACGAAGGAGAACAGGAAGCTGATCGCGACCGCCTCGACATTCTGCAGGCGCAGCTTGCGGCAGGCCTCGCGTAGTGCGTCCTCGTCGAGGGGCACATGCACCGTGCCATCATGCAGGATGCGCTCCGGCACGGTCAGGCGGCGGCGGCGCGGCGTAATCTGCTTGGGCGGCGCAAGGCGTACGTCCCAGATGTCTTCCTTGTAGCCGCGGCGGTATTCGATCTCGTCGCGGAAACCCTCGGTGGTGATGAGGCCGGTGAGGGCGCCGTTCATCTCGATCAGGGTATTGTCGGCCACCGTGGTGCCGTGGACGATCGCCTCGCACTTGCCGAGGAACTGGCCGAGTTCGAGGCCTTCCTTCCCGGCCAGCTTGCCGAGCCCCTCCATCACGCCCAGCGAGCGATCCTCTGGCGTGGAGAGGTTCTTGTGCAGGATCACTTCATTGCCCTTGAGCAGGGCGAAGTCGGTGAACGTGCCGCCGATGTCGATACCAACGCGATAGGTCATGTGCTTGCCTTTTGCTGGAGCGTCCGCCGGATGCTCCGTCCCTCCCTGATCCGTCGCCCCTGCGAAGGCAGGGGCCTGTCTGGCCTTACGTGATGGCGTGAGGTCAGATGGGTCCCTGCCTTCACAGGGACGACGGCAAATTGAATGTGAGCGCCGTTACTCCGCCGCCTGGGCCATGGCCGAGAGTTCGGCCCGCAGCGCCCTGGTCGCCTCGATGTCCACCGCGAGGGTGTAGTCGTCGAGGCTGCCGGTCAGCACCACGCCGTACTTGGCGCGCGCGGCTTCGGGACTGACGTACTCGTCGAGCACGTCCTCCTTCACGCTTTCCGGATCGCGCAGCAGCGGCTGGCCGAAGCCCGCGCCGCCGCCGTGCTGGTAGGCGATCACCGCGCCGTCCGGCAGCAGGTCCTGCGCGGTGCGTTCGATCTTGCGCTCGTTGGGCGATCCCACTTCGAAGTGGTTGGTATAGGGGATCGCATCATCGCCGCCGCACATGCCGCGCAGCGGGTGATCGGCCGAGACCATCCACGCCATGGCCGAAGTGGGTTTGAGCACCTGCTTCACGTTGAGCGAGCCCGGCGCCCCGCGCCACTGGCCCGCGCCGCCGCCATCGGTGGTCATCTCGCGGCTGATGTTGAGGATCGGGAAGCGGCTTTCCGCGTCCTCCGCCTCGGAGAGGATCAGGTTGCCCAGCGAATTGGGGCACGATCCCCAGCCGTCAATGCCCTGGATCGCCGAGACGTCCATCGAGCGGCAATCGACGCCCTGATCCATCCACATCATGCCGTTGGCATCGAAACCGATGACTGCGTTGGGCATGCCGATCTTGTAAAGCTGCGGCTGCGCGCGTTCCGGAGCGACCTGGCTGAGCGCGACGCAGACCGCCTCGGTAATCTCGCAGGCCGGGTGGAACGAGCCGAGCGCGGCGGGCTTGTTCGGCGGCGGCTGGGCGATGCAGCCTTCGGGAATGATGATGTCCACCGCGTCGAACATGCCTTCGTTGCGCACGATCGTCGGGTCGAGGTGGGTAATGACCTGCGTCATCACGTAGCTGCGCGAATTGGCGAAGGTGTTCCACACGCCGACGAGGTCCTGCCGGTCGTCGGTGCCGGTGAGGTCGACGGTGAGCTGGCCGCCCTTCACGGTGCAGGCGACGTGGACCTTGATGTCCTTGGTGCCCGCCGTGTCGTGGTCGATGAAGACGGTGCCTTCATAGGTGCCGTCGGGCCACTTCGCGATTTCGTCGCGCATGCGCTTTTCGGTGTGCTCGATCGAATGGTTGATCGCGGCCTTGACCACGTCCGATCCCCACTTGCCGAGCAGGTCCTCCAGCATCTTCACCGCGTGCTGCACGCCGCCGATCATGGCCGCGATGTCGCCCGCAAAAGTGGCGAAGCGGTTGTTGCGCACCACGAAGTCGAACACGTCCATGCGCAGCTGGCCGCGGTGAACGAGCTTGAGGCAGGGATAGATCACGCCTTCGGTGAAGACGTCGGTCGCCTCCAGCGTGAAGCCGCCCGGGTCCTTGCCGCCGGTGTCGCCCTGGTGGGCCTGCAGCGTCTGGATGCAGATCAGTTCGCCCTTGTCGTCATAGACCGGGCCATAGACGTTGTAGTCGGGCAGGTGGCCGCCGCCGTGATCGGGATCGTTGGCGAGGAACACGTCGCCGGGCCCCCAGTCGTAGCGCTCCTGATTCATCAGGCCCCAACGCGTTTCCATCTGGTTGACGAAGGTCAGGTGCGGCGTGCCGATCGCGCCCATGGCAAGGCGGCCGTGGGCATCGACGATGGCGGCATTGCGCTCGTTCGACTGGTTGATGATCGGCGAGGAGGCGGCGCGCCCCAGATAAGTGGCGGCTTCGAAGCAGACCGTCTCGAACGCGCCGCGAATGATGTCGGCGGTGACCTGATCGATTTCGGCATTGGTCGGCAACGGCTCGCGCGGGGCTGCCAGCTTGCGGTTCAGCTCGTAGGACATCTTTGCACTTCCTCTTCCGCCCGTGCTCTTGTTGTCGAGCTTCGGGGATAGGGCCGCCTTCGGCCATGTTCTCGACAGACCGTGCGGCCTTACGTGCAATTTGCGAAAAGCAGGGCTATCGGGCCATGCCCACAGGCGCCATCGGAGCAGCATCCACGATGAAGATACACCCGGTCTATGCGGAGATGGAACGTACCATTTTCGACCTGATGTCGGGATTGGCCCGCGAGCATGGCGCGATCAATCTGGGGCAGGGCTTTCCCGATGCGCCGGGGCCCGAGCCGGTGCGCGAAGCCGCCGTGCGGGCCCTGCGCGAAAAGTCGAACCAGTATCCGCCCGGGGCTGGCCTGCCCGAACTGCGCGAGGCCGTCTGCGCGTATTACGCAAGGCGGCAGGGCCTGGAGCTTTCGCCGGAGCAGGTCACTGTTACTTCGGGCGCCACCGAGGCCATCGCTTGCGCGGTGCTGGCCACGGTGCAGCCGGGCGACGAGGTGATCCTGTTCCAGCCTGCCTACGATGCCTATGCGCCGATGGTGCGCCGGGCTGGGGGCGTGCCGGTTTCGGTGATGCTCTCGCCGCCGCACTTCGCCTATGACGAAGCGGCGCTGCGCCGCGCGATCACGCCGCGCACCCGCGTGGTCATGGTCAACGATCCGCTCAATCCTGCAGGTACGGTGGCGAGCGAAGCGGAGCTTGCGATGATCGCCCGCGCTTGCGTGGAGCACGACCTGATCGCGATCAGCGACGAGGTGTGGGAGGACGTGCGCTTCGACGGCGTGCCGCACCGCTCGCTCACGACATTCGAGGGCATGGCTGCCCGCACTGTGAAAATCGGATCGGCGGGCAAGATCTTCGGCATCACCGGCTGGAAGATCGGCTGGATGATCGCGCAGGGAGAGCTGGCGACGGCGGTGTCGCGCGCGCACCAGTTCGTGACGTATGCCAGCGCGCCGCCGCTGCAATGGGCCGTGGCCGAGGGGCTCACGATGCCCGATGCGATGCTGGCGGAGCAGCGTGCTGGCTGGGCCGCATCGCGCACGCGGTTGAAGGTCGGGCTGGAGACGGCAGGCTTTGTTGTCCTGCCCAATGCCGCGACATGGTTCCTGTGCGTGGATCTCATCGCCTCGAGGATCACGATGACCGATCGGGAATTCAGCCAGCGGGCGGTCGCAGAGGCGGGCGTCGCGACGATTCCGGTATCCGCGCTTTACGAAGGTGAGGGGCGTCCCGAAAACATCGTGCGGTTCTGTTTCACCAAGCCCGATGCCGTGATTGATGAAGCGGTGCAGCGGTTGGAGCAGTGGCGCCGCACCTTGGGATGAACTGCCGCGCTGCCTAGGTGTGAACGGCTGGCGCCTTGCGGCGGCGCCGGACCAGTTGGCCGTTGATGTAGTGCCACAGGAAGGCCGCCGGGAGCGTCAGGCCGATGATCCAGTGGGTCAGGCTGCTCCATTCGCGCAAGGTCTCGCCCCCTGCATAATAAAGCAGGTATCCGGTGACGACGAGCACAGTCAGCACCACGCTGAACACGATCCCGGCAAAACGCTGTGCGGTGTGATGCCACCCCTTGGGGATATGGGCGACGAACATGCCGCCGATGCCCAGCAGTGCGGGAATGAGGAAGAAGCCGTGGAGCTTCATCATCCATGGTTCAAGCGGGTTCATCTCGGGGCCGAAATCCCCTTCGGTCTGTCCGTAATAGTGCAGCAGCAGCCAGGCGGCGCCCGTCAGCCATAATCCAGTGCCCGAGAGGCTGAGCAGCCAGATCTGCCATGAAGCAAGCCGTGCGGTCCGGCGGTTGGGCATTGCGCAATCGTCTCCAGGTCTCAATCGGTCAGCACATAGCCGCCGTGTCCCGCAAGCAGGCACTGCGCCAGCCCGCGGTCGGCCATGGCGATCTTGGTCATGGCATCCGCCATCACGCACCGGTCCGCCACCACCGTCACGCGCTCCTTGCAGACGATTGCTTTGCGGTCAAAGCCGATGTGAGGCGTGAAGACCCGCCCCCAGCGGCGGCGGCGATTTCCCAGATTGGCGGAGCTGGCAACCGCCCGGTCGGTCAGGGTTATTTCCTTCCGCACTCCACCGTCCGCATCCCTGAGCGAGACTGGCCATGGGCGCCCGCCGAACATGCGGATGTCTCCGCCTGCATTGACCAGTCCTTCTGGTGCTCCGGCGCCTTTCAAGGCCTCGACCGCGCAGTCGACCGCATAGCCCTTGGCAATGCCGCCCAGGTCGATCAGGACGGGGCGGGCGCACCGGACATGCCCGCTGTCCAGCACCTCGATGTCCGTGGCGGTCCCCCAGCGGCCCCGCTTGGCCCGGAAACGTGGTTTCGGCAGAAATCCGCCGCGTACAAGTTCGTGCCCTACCGTCACATCGAACAATCCGCCGCTTGCCTGATGAAGGTCGCGCGCGACGCGCAGCACTTCGGCCGTTTCCGGTGCAACCTCGACACGCTTGCCGGGCGGTGTGCGGCGGATGCGCGCGATGTCGCTGCCCTCATCATGAAACGACATGAGCGATTGGACATGGGCAATGGCCGCGAAGGCCGCATCGATCGCCGATGCGGCCCCCTTGGGCACGGTTACCTCGACAAAGGTGCCGAGAAGCGGGCGGCAGCGTGTCGGCAAGGCGCCGGGCTCAAGACTTGCCCAGCGCCACCTGATGCAGTGCGAGCAGGCGCTTCACACCATCGGTGAGGTTCCGGCACGACAAGGTGGCACCCGAGATGTTCGGAATGTCCTGGTTGAGCTTGAACGGGTCGCTGACTGCCTTGCCTTTGAACAGGTTGCGCCACTTGGCATTGCGCACCTGATCGCCTTTGCTCTCGCGGTAGGACATGATTTCGACGCCGAGAACGTGCCCGTCCGTCGAGATGCCGGTGGCATAGGTGATCATCTCGTGCTTGCCGATCACTTCGTCGACGATTACCCAGCCGACCTGCTTGCCACCGGCCATAGCTTTCCAGACACGCGGTTTATCGGTGCGCTGCGGCACTTTCGCAATCGCCTTGATCTGCTTGAGCTGATCCGGGGAAAGCGTGACGGAATAGGCCGTAAAGCTGGTCGCATTCGGGATCACGGCCCGCTGCGCCTGCTCCACGTTGAGATAGTCGACTGCGTAGGCCGGTGCCGACACTACGGTGAGGGCAGGAAGACCCAGCAGTGCCGTCCAGATCGAGCGGTTCATAGCCTTGCGCCTCCTTAGAAGTTGTAGCCCAGCTTGAGCCGGAACTCGTCTTTCGTCTTTTCGATCAGGTGAAGGTGTCCGGTCTGGCCTTCGTACTTCTCGCCGCCGCCGGTGATCTGCGGGAACCAGGTCAGCGTGGCCCACATCCTTTTCCCGCCATAGTGGATGGTCGGGCCCGCAAAGAGCGACCAGCGTTCGTTGCCGACTTCGGTTTCATACTCGGACGCCCACTGCGTTTCGGCACCGATGAACCAGTTCGGAGCGACGCGGTAGGACAGGCCGGTGCCGACCGACAGCTCGATTTCCATTTCCGGGGTGGTCGGCCAGTCAAAACCCTCAGGCAGGTTCGCAATGGCCTTGCGGTCTTCGTAGCCGGCCTTCAAGCCAATGTTGCCGATCCAGGTGAGCTGGCCCTGCATGAAGTACTTCTGCGCGGCAAGGACGGTGTGAGCTTCGTATTCCAGCTTGTCCTGGCCACTGTGCGGGTCGAGGCGGTTGACTTCGACCGAGGTGATTACGGCCAGGCCGAAGTTGTCGAGAGCCGGGCTCAGGACGTTGAACTTGGCACTCAATTCGACGCCGGAGAAGCGCGGCCCCTTGTTGATCGGCTTGGGAAGGTAGCCGTCAATGGTCAGGCCCGCCGTGTCGATCGAAAGGATGTTTGCGGCAACTGACAACTGGATCCGGTCGGTGACGCCATATTCCACTTCAAGCTGGGTATCGACAGCGCGGTAGTGCCCCTGGCCCTTGTCCGAACGCAGTGTGTTGAAGACATAGAGATCGCCGGATCCCTTGGGCAGGACTTCGGCCCCGGTGTTGTAACCCAACAGGTTTTCGTCGGCGTGGGCTACTCCGGGCACCGCAAGGCAGGCGGCAGCGGCCGCCCAAGCGAATCGAATGTTCATGATCCCTCACTGTTTTTTGAATGTTGCACCGCCAATATCGCTAATGCGAATGCGTCTCAACAGCTATTTTTTACAATTCAGCAACAATTGAATTGATCGAGATCAAGGACGGCAGAAAACATTTGCCGTTTCACGGCCCGCCTTTGCCGCCGGCTCCGGCCCATATTTTGAAGGACGCAACGGCGGCCCTCTTGCTGTACCCCTGTGTGCCGGGCGTTCGGCCCCGGATACGCCGGCAAGGCGGTTGTGAGGCCGGAAATCGCAATACTTTTGTCCGTCTGCCGGAAATGAGTTCGTCCTGTCTTGCTGAATTGCTGCAGTGCGGCATCCTCCGTGGTTTGGGGAACAGGACGAGGGCAGCAATGCAACAGGCAGGCGATTCGCTGTGGAATGAAGATCTTGCGCCGACGCGCGCTGATCAGCGCAACTGGCGCTGGTATCATTTCGCGGCGCTGTGGGTCGGAATGATCGTGGCCGTTCCTACCTGGATGCTGGCGGCCGGTCTGATCGAACAGGGGATGTCGGCATTGCAGGCCGCAGGGACCGTTCTTCTCGGCAATGTCATCATCCTCGTGCCGATGCTCCTGATCGGACATCCGGGGGCACGCTTCGGGGTGCCGTTTGCGGTGTTGGTGCGCTCTTCCTTCGGCACGATCGGTGCCCGCCTTCCGGCTCTGGCGCGGGCGCTGGTTGCTTGCGGCTGGTATGGGATCCAGACCTGGATCGGCGGTGAAGCCCTGCTGACGTTGCTGGGAATTTTTCTCGGTTCCGATTTGCGCGGCGCGCACCTGCCATTCTTCGGGATCGGTATAGGCCAGCTGCTGGCGTTCCTGGCCTTCTGGTCGATTCAGTTGCTGTTCGTGCGAAAGGGCATCCTCACCATTCGCCGTCTCGAGACCTGGACAGCCCCGCTCAAGATGGTCGCCTGCTTTGGCCTCTTGTGGTGGGCGGTGGATGCAGCGGGCGGACTGGGGCCGATCTTCTCCAGCCCTTCAGCATTTGCGCATGGCGGCCCCAAGGCGGGGCAGTTCTGGGCCGTCTTCCTGCCATCGCTGACCGCAATGGTGGGTTTCTGGGGCACGCTGGCGCTGAACATCCCCGACTTCACGCGGTTCGCGAAGAGCCAGAAGGATCAGGTTCTCGGCCAGACTCTCGGTCTGCCGCCGATGATGGGTATTATCGCGCTGATCAGCGTGATGACGACTTCGGCGACGGTCGTGATCTATGGGGAGGCCATCTGGGATCCGGTACAGCTTGCGGGGACGCTCTCCGGCCCGTTCGTTTTGATGGGCCTGATTGTGATCGCGGTGGACACGGTTTCCTGCAACATTGCCGCGAACCTCGTCTGCTCTGCCTACGATTTCGCGTCGCTCAACCCCGCGCGCATCTCCTATCGTACGGGCGCGCTGTTCACCGCTTTCATCGGCCTGTTCATGATGCCCTGGAAGCTGCTGGAGAGCACCAATGGTTACATCTTCACCTGGCTCACGGGCTACGGCGCGCTGTTGGGGCCGATCGCGGGCATTCTCATCGCCGACTACTGGCTGGTGCGGGGCAGAGAGCTCGACGTCGAGGGGCTCTACCAGACCGATGGACCTTACCACTACGGTAATGGGTGGAACGTGAAGGCGCTGTTTGCGCTGGTACTCGGCGTGGCGCCGAATGTCCCGGGCTTCCTGAAGGTGTCGTTCCCCGGCCAGTTTGGCCAAATCGGAGCCTTGTGGTCGGAGATATATGTTTACGCCTGGTTTGTCGGGGTGGCCGTTGCGCTGGTGACTTATGCGCTCCTGATGCGCCTGGGTCCTAAAGAGAGAGACATCGGCGCCGCCGAACCGCAATCGGCCTGATTTGTCAGGCGTTCAGGCCGCCGTTCACGCTGATGACTTGCCCGGTGATCTTGGCAGCCCCGTCGTTGCAAAGGAACAGCACGAGCGGAGCAATGTCGTCTGCGGTGGGCAGTCCAAGGCCAGCGCGTCGCGCGGCGCTGGCCATGCGTTCGGAACCCATCCGCTGGGCGCTGGCCGAGCCCTCTACATAGCTTGGCGAGATGGCATGGGCACGGATGCCATCTAGTGCCGCTTCCACCGCGAAGTTGCGGATGAAGCCGATCGTCCCGGCACGCGCAGCGCCGATGAGGGCCTGACGCGGCGCTGCGTAAATCCCCGCGTCCGAAACAAAGGCAATCAGGGTTCCGCCCTGTTGTGCGAGGAAATCGTGAGAAGCGTAGGCCAGCCGCTCGACCCAACCGACCGAAACGTTCAGAAAGTCTCCGAACACTTCGGGGGATGTCTCTGGAAACAGGCCGGTAATACCCACTGGTCCGGTCGCCGTGCAGTCGATCACCGCATCGATCCGACCATATTGCTCCGCCACTTCGGCCACGAGCATCTCAGCTGCATCGTCTTCCCAGATGTCGGCAAGGAAGCCGTCGATTTCTCCGAGGTAGGACAGGCCGGTGACGGCGGCGTCCACCTTTTCCGCTGTGCGGCCGTGCAGTGCTACTTTCCAGCCATGCGACAGCGCATGGCGCGCAATAGCGCTGCCGATCGAGCCGGAACCGCCGGCGATCAGCAGGACCTTCTGGTCAGTCACTGGCATCCCGGTCAGTCACTTTCGAACGCCGCCCGCATGTCGTCCGGCGCAAGGTCGGAGAACTTGGTGATCCGTGCCTCGAACTTCAGACGCACGCGCCCGGTCGAACCGTGACGCTGCTTGGCGACGATCAGTTCGGCAAGGCCGGTGACCTGCTCCATCTTCTGACGCCAGGCCTCCCACTTGTCGATCACGTCCTGCGGATCGCCTTCGGCCGGGTACTTTGGCTCAGTCGCGTTGACGTAGTAGTCCTCGCGGAACACGAACCAGACCATGTCGGCGTCCTGTTCGATCGAGCCTGATTCGCGCAGGTCCGAGAGCATCGGCTTCTTGTCCTCGCGCTGTTCGACGGCGCGGCTGAGCTGTGAGAGCGCGATCACCGGCACTTCGAGTTCCTTGGCCAGCGTCTTCAACCCGCGCGAGATTTCCGAGATTTCGTTCACGCGGTTGTCGTTCGCGCGGCCAGAGCCCGACAGCAGCTGGAGGTAGTCGATGATGATCAGGCCGATGTTGTGACGGCGCTTGAGGCGGCGTGCGCGCGTGCGCAGCGCGGCAATCGAGAGGCCCGGCGTGTCGTCAATATAGAGCGGCAGTTCGGCGAGGCGCTGGCTCGCGAAGGACAGCTGCTGGAAATCCTCGCGGCTGATCTTGCCCATACGTAGCGCTTCGGAGCTGATGCCCGACTGTTCGGCCAGGATACGCGTCGCGAGCTGGTCGGCGCTCATTTCGAGGCTGAAGAAGGCAGTCGGTGCGCCTACCGATTTGGCGGGTTCGATCCCGTCACGCACGGTATCGTCAATGTATCGCTGAGAAGTGTTGAAGGCGATGTTGGTGACCAGCGAGGTCTTGCCCATGCCGGGGCGCCCGGCAAGGATGATAAGGTCGGAATCGTGCAAGCCGCCGATCTTCTGGTTGACCGAGGTGAGTCCGGTGGTCTTGCCGGAGACGTTGCCGCCCGAATTGAACGCCTTCTCGATGTTGAAGATCGCGGTGCGTGTCGCGGCGGAGAAGCTCTTGGCCTCGTTCGCGGTCGCTGCGCCTTCGGCCACCTTGTAGAGCGCCGCTTCCGCCTGCTCGATCTGCTGCTGCGGATCGACCGATTCGGAGGTGTCCATGGCCCCTTCGACGAGGCCCCGGCCCACCGTGATCAGCTCTCGCAGCAGGGCGAGGTCGTAGATCTGGTCTGCCAGTTCGCGTGGGGCGAGCAGGCCCTGGCCGTCGGCGGTGAGGCGGGCGAGGTAGGCCACGCCGCCCAGTTCCTTGAGCGCCTCGTCGCTCTCGAAATAGGGGCGCAGGGTGACAGGCGTGACCACGGCCTTGCGATCGAGCAGGTGCAGGATGCGCTCATAGACGCGCGCGTGGACCGGCTCGAAGAAATGCTGGGGGCCAAGCTGGGTCTGAAGCTCTTCGATCACGCGGTTGTCGATCAGCACAGCACCGAGGAACGCGGCCTCTGCCTCGACGTTCGAGGGCAGGGTACGCGCTTCGCTCGCGGCCGGTTTGATGAGAAGGTCTTCCTGAGCCATAAGCGCGGCACCATGGTCTCGGCGGACAGCGCTCGCAAGCGCGATCTGTGTCGTTTTTAATCCACAGGGTGTGGAGGACGTTAGTCGGGCTTGCCCGCGCGTGCTGCAAGCGCGTAAAGGCGGTGCGCATCATGCCGGACCCGCGGATCAATCACATCGAACTCGACGAGGCGACCATCCTGTGGCGCAACGCCGATATCGAACAGGAACGGCGGATCGCCATCTTCGACCTGATCGAGGACAACGTGTTCAAGCCGCTGCGCTCCTATGCCGCCGGGCATCAAGGGCCGTACCGGCTCAAGCTGGCCGTGAGCGACGGCAGGCTGTCGCTGGAAATCGAGAACGATGCCGGCGAGCCGCTGGAGACGCTGCTGCTGGGGCTTGCCCGTTTCCGCCGCCCGATCCGCGAGTACTTCGCGATCTGCGAAAGCTATTATCAGGCGATTCGCAAATCGACACCGCAGGAAATCGAAACCATCGACATGGCCCGGCGCGGCGTTCACAACGAGGCGGCGGAACTGCTGCTGGAGCGGCTGGAAGGGAAGGTCGAGACAGACTTTCCCACGGCCCGGCGCCTGTTTACGCTGATCTGCGTTCTGCATATCCGGGGCTGAGGAGGGGGTTTTTGGCAGCGCGGGGAGGGAAACAGCGCAAACGTGCGCGGCTGAGCGGTGTTGCCCGGCTGCGGAGTTTGGGCGTGCTGCTGCTGGTGGCGCTGGTCGCCGGCGCGTGGACCTGGTGGCAGATGCATCACTGGCTGCCGGACCGTGCGGTTTTCCCGATGCAAGGTGTCGAGATCGGCGTTGACGACGGCGATGTGAACTGGGATTCCCTCAAGGCGATTGGCGTCGACTTCGCGTATATCGATGCCAGTGCGAGCGCTTTTGCCCGCGATCCGCGTTTTGTCGCGAATTTCGATGCGGCGCGGGCCGCGAAGATGCAGGTGGGTGCGGTCCACCGTTACGATCCCTGCCAGCCGGCCGACAAGCAGGCAGCGAATTTCGTCACCACCGTGCCGCGCGACGCCTCGCTGCTGCCCCCGGCGGTCGAACTCGACATGCTGGCTGACAATTGCCCGGTGCACGTCAGCGACGCGAAGGTCGAAAGCGAGCTGATGACTTTCCTCAACCAGATCGAGACCCACGCGGGCAAGCCAGTGATCCTGAAAGTCACATCCCGGTTCGAGGCGCGCTATGGCATCGCCCACAAGCTGGACCGCAACCTGTGGCTGGTGCGGGACCGGCTGATGCCGGACTATGCCGGGCGGCCCTGGACTTTGTGGACGGCCAACACCAGTCTGGCGAACGAGGTTGCGCAGGATGATCTGCGCTGGGTAGTTGTGCAGCCATGAGCGACAGCAAACGGGACGCCCTGATTGCGGCTGCACGCAAGGCGGCGGCCGGGGCCTATGCCCCCTATTCGAACTTCCACGTCGGTGCGGCGCTGCTGCTGGCCGATGGCTCGGTGGTGACCGGCGCCAATGTCGAGAACGCGAGCTACGGCCTGGCGCTGTGCGCCGAGACGGTGGCAGTTGCCAAGATCCTCTCGACCGTGGGGCGGGGCAAGCTCGAGGCGGTGGCCGTGACGGGTGGTGCACCCGGTGCGCCGGGCGAGGGACCTACGGTCACGCCGTGCGGCCGTTGCCGGCAAGTGCTCAACGAGATCGCGCAACTGGGCGGCAGCGACCCGGTGATATGGTGCGACGGCGCCGACGGTGTGTTGGAACTGCGGCTGTCAGCGCTGTTGCCGCATGCCTTCGGGCCTGCGAACCTCGATTGAAGCCGGGCGTCAGGCCCGGCTTTCGCGCTCGATCAGCCATTCCAACAGGGCGCCCATGCAGTCCTGGCCGAGTTGCTTCGACCGTTCGGGGCTCCATCCCTGACGGCGCTCGGCCGCCGGATTGTGATCCTTGAACGGCATCTCCAGCGTCATCGACACGCAGCCATAGCGTTCCGCGAGCTGGTTCGTGGACATCGAAAGATTGCCTTTGCCGGGCCGGGCGACGGGGTAGCCCAGCCGGGTCTGGAAATCGGGCGTGCGCCGTTCCAGCAATTCGGCATAGCGGTTGTAGCCGGAGAGCTGTTCGTCCTTGAGTGAAGGAATGCCTTCGAATCCCGCGAGGAACACGGCTGGAATCGCCTCGTCGCCATGAACGTCCATCGCGAAGTCGACTCCGCTGGCATCCATGGCATTGCGGATCGCCAGTACCTCGGGGGACTTTTCGGGAGTGGGACTATCCCATTCGCGGTTAAGATTCACGCCCGCCCCATTGGTGCGCAGATGGCCGCGGCGTGAGCCGTCGGGGTTCGCATTGGGAACTACGTGCAGACGGCAACGGCGGCGCAGCTCGCGGCCGGTCGAATTGGCCGGGTCGGCAAGCAGTTCCAGCGCGCCTTCCATCCACCATTCGGCCATCGATTCGCCGGGGTGCTGGCGGGCATAGAGCCAGACCTGTACCGGGCCTGCCCCCATTTCGAGACAGTCGACCGGCTGCCCGTCCAGCGTCGTGCCGAGGCAGCGGTAGTCCACCTCGCCGGCCATTTCGGACACGAGGTCGTGGTGGCGCTCCATCGAGTAGGGCGCGAAGTAGGCGAACCACGCGACGTTGCCGGAAGGCCTGTAACGAATCGTCAGCGAGCCGCCGTCCCGGCCTTCGTCCCAATGGCTCTCGGCTCGGCCCCAGAACTGGCGGTCTTCGGATACGCAGGCATTGTAGCCGGGCCAGCCCATCGGATAGGCGGTTGCATTGAGACCGGTCAGGATCAGCGTGAGTTCCCGTTCTTTCGCGCCGCTGACGCGAAAGTGGAACCATTGCGCGAAATCGGAATTGCGGTCCCGCCGAATGGCGAGACGGGCAGTGTTGCCTTCGATGGAGAGAACTTCGATATTGCCGGAATCGAATGCGGCGCTGATCTGGATGTCGTTCATTTCACCAGGATAGTTTCGCCGGACTGCCCCGGAAACCCCTTGAACAGCGCTTCCGCCATTTTTGCGGCTCCCAGTGAAGTTTGCGCCATTGGCGAACTGGCGGGCACGGTGAAGGCGGCGCGGCCTTCCCACAAGTGCCTGCCGCTGGCGCGGTCCTGGATGGTAACGGCGAGCCTTGTTTCGACCTGTTCGGGCGGCGGACCGGACAGATCGATACCAATTCCTACGCCGACCCCCGAACCATAGCTGCCCGTGGCGCCGCCAACGCCGACCGATACCGGATTGGCATTGCGTTGCGGCTGGTAGCGCTGCCGTTTCAGACTGAGTACCGCCACCTGGTTGCCGGGGTCTTCTCCAGACAGAGGCTGCGTATAGCCCAGCTTCGCCAGTTCCCGCGTTACGGCACCGGCGTAAGCGCGGAATTCCATATCGTCTAGCTGACCCTGCGCGGGCTCCACGCGGATCGTGCCGTGCCCGAGCGGTGAGGTGTCGGCGGCGTGAAAGCGGGAGACTTCGACGGGGCCTACCGGCGCAACACAGCCCGAAAGCGCTAAGCTGGCGGCAAGCACGAGGGCGCCGGTCAACGGGCCGGGCCGGTGGGCAGAACGGAACTGTTTCATGGCATCCTCCAGCCTCCTGGCGCCGGTTTGCCGCGCCCTGGCCGGGGATGCAAGGAAAGTCACCGGGGCGGTTCGGCGTCGGCGATGGGGGAGGGCTGACCGGCCGGGACGATCGCTTCGGCCTTGGGGAAGTTGTCAAACAGGGCCAGGGCGAGCTTGGTGGCGATCCTGCCTTCGTTCCAGTCGTCGTCACCTTCGTAGGTCGCGACCGTTGCGTAGCCCTCCCACAGCACCTGACCGCTCGCCTTGTCTAGAATACGGGCGTCGAGCCGGGTCGACACGAGTGCGGGGAGGGGCTTGGTCAGATCCACATTCACGGCAAGGCCATAGCCAGAATATCCATGCGACCCCACCGAAACGGCCGCGCTGCCGCTGACCGGGCTTCGTTTGGTTTCGGCGGGAACAAGCACCTGGCGGCTGATCTGCAGCTTGGCCACTTGCGCGTCCTGATGGCCTGGCTGACGGGTGTCATAGCCCGCGCCGACCAGTGCGTCGACGATCGCCGCCTCATAGGCCGCGCGCTCGGTCTGTCCGATCCAGGGACCGTCGCCTGATTCGGATTCCACGGTGATAGCGCCGTGTCCGAGTTCTTGCGCTGCGGGCGCGGCGGTGACGAAGCGGCTGACCTGCACGCGGCCTTCGCGCGAATCGCGGCTGTGGTTGCGCAGCATCCGCGCATCCACCGGGCCATCCCAGCCCTGAGATCCCCAGCCGGGCGATCCCCAGCCTGGCCCCCAAGGCGCGTGCTGGGCCTGAGCCGGAGGAGAGGTCAGCAGCATGGCGGCAACGCTCGCGGTGAAGGCCGCGCCTTTGAGCTTTGACATAACTGGTATCGTTTATCCGAAATCGGTGGGGTCGCGCCCGTATGATCCTTGTGTGACCAGGCCGATTGCCAGCAGATGAATGGAGGAGCAAGGCATGGGGCCGGGCGTGTCGTGCTTGACTTTGGAGGCCGCTGCCACTAACGGCGCCACTTCGAATTTCCGGCGGTCGGTAACCGCCCAGACAGACGAGACACACGATGAAGATTCGCAACAGCCTCAAGTCGCTCAAGGGCCGTCACCGGGACAACCGCGTGATCCGCCGCCGTGGCCGCACTTACGTCATCAACAAGACCAATCGCCGTTTCAAGGCCCGCCAGGGCTGATTCGTTTCGCCCATCCCCTCCGCAGGGCGGGGATCACAGGCGGACGGGCTATTGTGTTGACGGTATGAGGCCCCCGCCATTCGCGGGGGTCTTGTCATGTCTGCCATAGATGCTGTTGTTTTCGACGTAGGCCGGGTGCTTGTCCAGTGGGACATGCGCAGCCTGTTCGCAAAGCTCATCGATGATCCTGAGCGGCTTGACTGGTTCTGCAGCACCGTCGTCACCGAGGAGTGGCATTTCCGGCATGACGCTGGCTGCGACCTCGCCGAGATGGTGGCAGAACGCAAGGCGCAGTTCCCCGGTCACGACGATCTGCTCGACGCTTACGCAACGCGTTTTCTGGAAACGATTCCCGGCAACGTCCCCGGCAGTCATGAGATCGTTCGTGAACTGGCGCGGCGGCACGTGCCTCTGTTCGCCATCACCAATTTTGCCAGTTCGTTCTGGCAGGAGTTTCGCGCGACAGAGCCGCTGTTCGATCTGTTCGGGGATATCGTCGTTTCGGGCGATGAGAAGCTGGTGAAACCCGATCCCCACATCTTCAACCTGGCGGCCAGCCGCTTCGGCCATGAACCGGCTGCGATGCTGTTCATCGATGACAATGCCGCCAACATCGCCTCGGCGCGCGCGCTGGGCTGGCAGGTGCACCATTTCCAAAGCGCAGAAGCGCTTCGAGCGGATCTGGAGAGCAGGCAGTTGCTTGGTTAGTCCAGCGGTGCGTGGCTGGGTTGACGATCTGGAGCGAATCGGTCCGGTTTTGCGGCGTTTGTGCGTCTGAATTTTCTTTCGCAAGTGCAGCGTAAACGCTTGGCAAGTCTCTTTCCATGTTGCATCACATGGACAAACGGGAGTCACAATGACGGCTGCGAGCACGACGAATTTCGACGAAATGCTCAACGGGGACGGATCAATTCGTCCCGCCTATTCCGATTTCTGCGAATGGTATAATTCTCAGGATACGGCGTGGCTGAAACGGCAGGATGCAGAGGCTGAGCGCTTCTTCCGCCGCATTGGCATCACATTCAACGTTTACGGTGAAGAAGCAGGTGAAGAACGGCTGATCCCGTTCGACATGATCCCGCGCATTATTACCGCGCGCGAATGGCGAAAGCTGACGCGGGGGATCGAGCAGCGGGTGCGGGCGCTCAACGCGTTCCTGCAGGACCTCTATCACCGGCAGGAAATTATCCGCTCGGGCCGTCTCCCGGTGGAGGCGTTGCGCAACAACGAAGCGTTCCTGACGCAGATGATCGGTTTCACGCCGCCCGGCGGGGTCTATACCCACATCGTCGGCATCGATCTTGTCCGCACCGGTCCCGAAGAATTCATGGTGCTGGAGGACAATGCCCGCACGCCGTCCGGGGTCTCGTACATGCTCGAGAACCGCGAGACGATGATGGCGATGTTCCCCGAACTGTTCACCAAGATCCCGGTGCGTCCCGTGTCGGATTATCCGCGCCGCCTTGCTCGTTCGCTGCGGGCCTGCGCGCCGCCAGCCTACAAGGGCGGCAAGCGACCGGTCGTCGCGGTCTTGACGCCGGGCATCTATAACTCGGCCTATTTCGAGCACGCCTTCCTCGCTGACCAGATGGGTGCCGAGCTCGTCGAGGGCAGCGACCTGCGCGTGGTGGACGGCCGCGTCGCCATGCGAACGACCACGGGCTACAAGGCGATCGATGTGATCTATCGCCGGGTGGACGACGACTATCTCGATCCGCTCACGTTCAATCCCAGTTCGGTGCTGGGCGTTGCCGGGATCATGGATGTCTACCGGGCGGGCGGCATCACCATCGCCAACGCGCCGGGCACGGGCATTGCCGACGACAAGGCGATCTACAGCTACATGCCGGAGATCGTCGAGTTCTACACTGGCGAGAAGCCGATCCTGAACAACGTGCCGACCTGGCGCTGCTCGGAACCGGGTGCGCTGGCCTACGTGCTGGACAATCTTGCCGATCTGGTGGTCAAGGAAGTCCATGGCTCGGGCGGCTACGGCATGTTGATCGGGCCGACGTCCTCGAAGAAGGAAATCGCCGCGTTCGAGGCCAAGCTGCGGGCGAAGCCGGAAAACTACATCGCGCAGCCGACACTGTCGCTGTCGACCGTGCCGATCTTCACGAACGCGGGGCTGGCGCCGCGGCACGTCGACCTCCGGCCCTTCGTGCTGGTTTCGCCCGACGGCATCGACATCACGCCCGGCGGGCTCACCCGCGTGGCGCTCAAGAAAGGATCTCTGGTGGTCAATTCGTCGCAGGGCGGTGGCACCAAGGATACCTGGGTACTGGACGAGTAATGCTGGGAAGAGCTGCCAACGGCGTTTACTGGATGAACCGCTACCTCGAGCGGGCGGAGAATACCGCGCGCCTGATTGATGTGGGGTTCCATCTCGCCCTGACGCGCGGAAACAAGGAATCGGCCGACGAGGAATGGAAGTCGGTTCTGACGACGACCGGCCAGGTCGATGCCTATTGCGCGACCCACGATGACTTCAGCGGGCCGCAGGTCTTCAACTACCTGCTGCGCGACAAGGACAATCCCGGCTCGGTGCTGCAGATGGTCGAAAACGCCCGCACAAATGCGCGGGTGGTACGCACCAGCATCACCAACTCGGTATGGGAAGCCACCAACGAAGGGTGGATGACTCTGCGCGATCTGCTGTCCCGCCCTGTGCGCGAGAGCAATCTGGGCGAAGTGCTTACTACTGTCCGTCGCCAGTCGATGCTGGTCCGCGGTGCACTGGAAGGTACGATGCTGCGCAACGAGGTGTTCAACTTCGCCCGCATCGGCACGTTCATCGAGCGTGCCGACAACACCGCGCGTATCCTTGACGTGAAGTACTACGTGCTGCTGCCATCAGTGGCCTGGGTGGGATCGAGCCTCGACAATGTGCAGTGGGAAACGCTGCTGCGCTCGGTCGCTGGCAACCGTGCCTTCACCTGGCTCAATCCCGGTTCGATGGACCCGAAGGAAATCGCCCGCTTCCTGATCCTGGATGGTCAGTTCCCGCGCAGTCTGGTGTTCTGCTACGAGAAGATCCGCAGCAACATGGCGGGCCTTGCCAAGGAATACGGGCACGAGGTCTCCGCGCACGAACTGCTGCGCGATGCCGGGGCCCGGCTGCATCAGATCTCGATCGACGAGATATTCGAGGGCGGGCTGCACGAATTCCTGCAGGACGTCATCGGCAAGACCGTCGAAATCGGCAATGCCATTGCTGCCGACTACCGCTTTATCGAATAGGACCGGCACACGTGCTCCTGACCGTTACCCACACCACGCGCTACAGCTTTTCCGAAAAGGTCTCGCACGGCCTGCAGCGGCTGCGGCTCAAGCCCAAGCCGACGCATGGGCAGGAAGTGCTCGAATGGGACATGGATCTCGCGGGAGCGAAGCCGGAGGCCGAGTATGACGACCAGCATCACAACCACACAGAACTTGTGTCGATCGAGCCTGGTGTGCCCGAGGTCGTCGTCACTTGTCGCGGAATCGTACGGACGATCGATAACAATGGCGTGACCGGGATGCACACCGGTCACATGCCCTTGTGGTGCTTCCTGCGCGCAACGCCGCTGACCCGTGCCGGCAACCGGGTGCGGCAACTGGTCGCTTCGATCGAGGCTGATCGCGGCGATACGCTGAACTTTCTCCATGCTTTGTCGCGCAGCATCGGCGAGCAAGTCGAATATGTGCCGGGCACGACCGATCCCTCGACGACAGCCGAGCAGGCCCTGGCGGCAGGGAAGGGCGTATGCCAGGATCACGCGCATATCTTCATCAGCGCCGGGCGTCTGCTGGACATTCCCATGCGCTATGTCGGCGGCTACCTGCGCATGGACGGCAAGGTCGAGCAGGAAGCGGGACACGGCTGGGCCGAGGCCTACGTGCCGGGGCTCGGCTGGGTCGGGTTCGATGTCTCCAACGAGATCTGCCCGGACGAACGGTATATTCGCGTAGCCACGGGTTGTGACTATAGCGAGGCAGCTCCGGTTACGGGTATTGCCATGGGAGCCGGGGAAACCCGTCTCGATGTCCACTTGTCGGTCGATGAGAAGGTGGTAGGCACGCAACAGCAGCAAATGTCTGCTAGTGGTGGGCAACAACAGAATCAGGGCGGCTGACGGAACGCGGCGCAGCCTGACGGTTGCACTATGTTTCGGGTTCGCAGGGGCAAAGTTTTGTAATGACGTATTGTGTTGGCATGATGCTGGATCGCGGGCTCGTTCTGATGAGCGATACCCGCACCAATTCCGGCGTCGACAACATTTCCACCTTCCGCAAGATGTATCACTGGGAAATCCCGGGCGAGCGGATTATCGCGGTGATGACGGCGGGCAATCTGGCCACGACCCAGGCTGTGATCAGCCAGCTTGAGGAGCGTAACAAGACCCCGTCGGAGCGGCATAACTCGCTGCTCGATGCAGAAACCATGTTTCAGGTCGCCACGATGGTGGGAAACCTCCTCCAGGACACGATCAGTGCCCGGGCCAGCGATAATGGGCAGGATGCTGCTGCCGGCACGTTCAGTGCGACCATAATCGTGGCCGGGCAGATCAAGGGAATGGAGCCACGCCTGTTCCTTATCTATCCGGAAGGCAACTTCATCGAGGCAAGTTTCGACACGCCCTTCTTCCAGATTGGCGAGACGAAGTACGGACGCCCGATCCTGATCCGGGGCTACGAGCGCGAGATGTCTTTCGAGGCTGCGGTCAAGCTGATGACGGTCTCGTTCGACTCGACGCTGAAGGCCAATCTTTCGGTGGGTCTGCCGCTCGATCTTCTGGTGATAGAGCGCGACAACTTTACGCCGTTTCATGAACGCCGTATCGATGCGTCAGATCCTTATTTTCAGTCTGTCTCGACTGGCTGGGGGGAGGCTCTGCGACAGGCGCTGGACGCTTTGCCCGATTATCACATGGATGCGGAAATCCGCGACGCAGCTGAATAGATCTTTTCCTGTTCAGGCATAACGAGCCGGTCATGCGTTCCAGTCCAGACGCTTTGCCTGCCATGCTACTATGATACAGTCCATCTCGCATTAGGCCTGCAACAAAGGCCGAAGCGGGAGAGGTCTGGGTCATGCAGGATGTAGCCGCGCTTGATCTCCATTTTCTCGAATGGAGCGCACCTGAATTTGCCGAAAATCCGTGGCCGGAGTTCGAAAGGGCCCGCGCGAAGCATCCTTGGCTTGCTCGGACAAGTGAGGGCTATGCAGTCTTCGATCTGCACGCCATTCGTGACCTGATGGTGCGCGACGATGCGCTGCGGCCCAGTTTCGACGGGATCGTGGAGATCATGGACTGCCGCGGCTCGCCGTGGGGCCGGTTCGCCGAAGAGCAGATGATTGCATTGCCCGACCGCGAGCACAAGTTCCTGCGCGATACGTTCGCGCGCAAGTTCACGCCCCGCTATGCGAACCAGCTCCGCCCGGTCATGCGCGAGACGATGGAGCGCCTGTTGGCTGAGTGGGCGCCTCGCGAGAAGATTGATTTCGAGGAATTCGCCTCCTACTACCCCATCGCGGTAACCGCGCAGATGGTGGGGGCGCCGCTTTCGGTCATACCGGGACTACGCACGTCCATGGAAACGATGGGCCTGGCCTTTTCCATGGACAAGTCGCGTGTGCCCGCGCTCGATGCGGCTTTCGAGCATCTCGATGCGTTCGCTCATGACCTCTTCGCCCAGCGGCGCGCGAAGCCACGAGAAGGGCAGGAACCCGACCTGCTGGACATGCTGATCGAGGCGGGAGCGGAGGGCGATGTCAGCGAGCGGCAACTGGCGGACCTCATCATCTTCCTGTTCGTAGCCGGCTACGACACGTCGAAGAACGTGCTGACCTACATGATGCACCTCATGGTGGACAATCCCGCGATCTACGAGCGCTGTGCCGAGGACCTCGACTATTGCCGCCGCGTGGTCGAGGAGACGCTGCGGGTGTTCAATCCCAGTTCCGCGTTTCGTGTCACCACGAAGGACATCGAATACCGCGATGTGCGCATTCCGGCCGGGACTATCCTGTTCTTCAATCTGAACGTTGCCGGGCACGATCCGAACCTGTTCGCCGACCCTGATCGCTTTGACCCTGATCGTCCAATTGTCGCGGAAAACCGGCACGTTGCTTTCGGCATGGGCAAGCACATGTGCCTCGGACAATACATTGCCCGGGCCCAGTTGCAGGAGGGCATTCACCTGATCGCGCAGCACATGCGCCGTCCCCATGCCGATGGCATCCCCGGCTGGCGTCCGTTTCCCGGTGTCTGGGGAATCAAGGGGCTGCCGATCGAATTCACGCCCGCATAGGACAAGGACAGACCATGGCGACCATGATGGCCGAACCGGCGTCTTTGCGCTCCGGGGAAACCTGGCGCGAGCGCATCCGCGCGCTCGGACCGCAGATCGATGCGGCCGCGACGGCGCATGAGACGGCGAACGAACTTGATCCCGCGATTGTGCGGCTGATGGACGAGGCGGGCGTCTTCGCGATGATGGCGCCGCGCGAGGTGGGTGGGGCGGAAGCGCATCCGTCCGACATCATCGATGTGATTGCAGAGTTTTCCTACTGGGACGGTTCAGCGGGGTGGTATGCCCATGCGGTCATGACAGGCGGAGCGGTCGCGGGCGCCTATCTCGGTGACAGGGCGGTGGCGGCGATCTTTCCCGAAGGGCGACGCTACGTTCACGCCGCGGGGCAGGCTGCACCGACTGGCAAGGCCGTGCGCGAAGGCGAGGGCTATCGCATCTCCGGCCGCTATTCCTTCGGCTCGGGAAGCCCCCATGCGCAGTTTCTCGTGGGCGGATACGTCCTGCACGAAGACGGCAAGCCGGTGATGAACGCGGCAGGCTTGCCGGTCATGCTGATCGGCCTTGCGCCGCGCAATACGGTGACGTTCCTCGGGAATTGGGATGTGATGGGACTGCGCGGCACCGGTTCCTACGATTTCGCCGTGAACGACCAAGTGTTGCACGCCGACTTCTTCCACAATACCAGCGCGCCGGTCCAGCGGCGCGGCGGGCCACTCTACCGCATGGGTTTCATGGCCCTGCCATGCCTGTCGCACGGTGCCTTCGCCATCGGCGCCACGCGGCGTGTGCTGGAGGAATGGATGGCCTATGCTGCGAGCCGCCGTCGCCCTGACGGCACGACGATGAGCGAGACCATGACGTTCCAGCGCGACATCGCGATTGCCGAAGCCGACGCACGTGCTGCCGAAGCCTATCTGCGCGTGACTTTCGACAAGCTCTATGACGCGGCATGTGCCGGGGATGTGCCAGAGGACCTGCGCCTCGACGGCCGCCTTTCGGCAAGCCATATCTACGTTGTAGCCATGCGCATCGCCCAGACTGCCTATGCCGCTTGCACCACTACGGTCCTGCGTAATGGCCACCCGTTGCAGCGGGCTTATCGTGACATTTGCGCGGGCAACGCGCATTTCCTTACGGCTGAGCAATCGCTCATCGATTCCGGGCGGGTGATCGCAGGCGTGGAAGGGGCGGCGCTGGTCTTCTAACTATCAGAGCACGATGCGGTCCTGCAGAGTCTGTTTATACCGCAGTCTTGTGAGGTGCACGGATGCAATGCGCCAGCCTGCACCGGTGCGCCGGTAGGTTTCGTGATAATGGCCATAACCGTGGATGAGCGTTCGGCCGTAATCGACGATGTCCTCCATCGCCCAGATGCCACGTGCCTCGTCGCTGCTGAGGATTTCGATTTCACAGGTGTGGCCATGGTGGACGGTCTGCGCGGTGACATCCGGAGACGATACGTGTTCGCCGATTGCGCGCTGCCCTTCGAGCCGCACAGAAGGCGTCTGCTGGCCTTGCACCGGAACGGCGAGATCAAACTCAAGCGTGGCATCTTCCGTGAACAGGCTCAGGAATGCGTTCCAGTCCTTGGTGTCGAACGTCCGAAAGTAGCGGGCCTTGAGCGTACGGATCTCGTCTCGTGCCAGCAATTCCTCGATCGGGGTCACGGGGTCAGATCAGTTCTGCTGAGAAGGGCGCCAATTCGGCTTTCGGTGAGAGCATGACCACGGGAATTACGCGTCCCTCCGATGCCTTCTGGTAATCGCCATAGGGAGGGTAAAGGTGCGCCATGTATGCCCATACCGCATCACGCTCTTCGCCGACGGGTTCACGCCACTGCACCTCGAATGCCTGGGTGGCGACCTGCATTCCTGCTGATGGCTGTGCCGTGAGATTGAGGTACCACGCGGGATGTTCCGGCGCGCCGCCCTTGCTGGCGATAACGACCCATTCGTCGCCATAGATTCCGTAAATCAAGGGGGTGACGAATATACGTCCAGATTTGCGTCCGATCGTTTTCAGCAGCAGCGAGGGGAGAAGCCCACGGGCGCCGGCATGTTTGAAGTCCAAAATGTGCCCCATGGCACCGCCAGACTGAAGATAGAGCGAGCGGTGCTCGTTCACGAAATCCTGTGTTCGGGCCAGCAACTGTTCAGTGCCTTCAAATGTCATGGAGCCTGTCCTTCTGCTTCACGATCGAAGGTCTGCCGGCGCCCGTTTGGGGTCAATCGCCCAAGGCGTGACGGCTCAAGTCCTGAGCGGCAATACGCGCTTCGATGATGCGTTTCCCCGCCGGTGCCTCCTGCCTCGATCATCACCAAAGCAGATCGGATCGTGGTGCCCGGACGGTGTTCTGAAGACTTCGCCTCTGCTAGGCCTTCCGTAGAGGGTAAACGATGCGAATCATGGTCTTCGGCGCAGGGGGCTTCATTGGCCGCCATGTGCTGTCGGAACTGTCCGCTGCGGGGTATGACGTTGTGGCCGTGGTTCGCCGTGCCCGAGAGGTCGAGCGCGCATTTCCCTCGATCACTGTCGCCGAGATGGACCTTGCAAGCGCGACAGATGCGAACCGCTGGCGGCCGCTTCTGCAAGGCATCGACGTGGTCGTCAATGCTGCAGGCTTGCTGCGGGGGCGGGATCTGCATGCGGTGCATGTAGCGATGCCACAGGCGCTCCATGCTGCGGCAGGTGAAGCGGGTGTGCGGCGTGTCGTTCTGGTGTCGGCGATCAGTGCCCGGCCGGACGTGGCCACCGACTACTCCCTGACCAAGCTCGAAGGCGAACAGGTGCTTCGTGGTTCGGGTATCGATTGGACGATCCTGCGGCCCTCGCTGGTCTATGGCGACGGGAGCTATGGGGGCACGTCACTGATGCGCGGGATGGCTGGTCTGCCGCTCTTCGTTCCCTTGCCGGGAAAGGGGGATTTCTTCTTCACGCCCATTCACGTGCGGGACCTCGCCCGATCCATCCGCATTGTCTGCGAAGATACCGCTTTTACCGGGCAGACACTGGAGCCGGTCGGCCCGGAAACCCTGGACTTGCGGCAGTTGCTGGAACGCTACCGGAGCTGGCTGGGTTTCGGCACGGCGCGCTTGCTGACGGTTCCGATGCCTGTCATGCGGATGTTGGGGCGGCTTGGAGATTTCGCTGGCGACGGACCAATTGCGACCAACAGCCTTGTCCAGATGATTGCTGGAAACGCGGGCAACAGCGAGGCTTTTGCAGATGCCATCGGCTTCGAGCCGGTAAGTCTGGAACAGGCGCTGCGTGATCGCCCGGCGCAAGTGCAGGACCGCTGGCATGCCCGGCTGTTCTTTCTTGCACCTGCGTTGAGGGCCATGCTCGTTTTCCTTTGGCTGGCATCGGCATGGCTCGGGCTTGTGCATGGAGCCGAGCAGACGGCCCGGTTTACCGCCGAACTGGGCTTGCCTGATGCGCTGGTTGCACCCTTGCGGATTAGCAGCAGCCTGCTCGACATCGGTATTGCTGCAATGGTGCTCTTCGACCGGCGGGCGCGATGGGCGACGCCCGTTCAGCTTGCCGCTGTGCTGGGATATACGCTGGTCATCGGCATCGCCTTGCCTGCCTTGTGGCTGGATCCACTGGGGCCGTTGCTCAAGAACCTGCCAATTCTGCTGCTGATAGCGGTGCATGGTGCGATCGCGGACAAGCGATGATGGAACTCTATTTCGTCATCAAATGGATCCACGTGCTGAGCAGCACGATCCTGTTCGGGTTCGGAGCGGGGACGGCATGGTACTTCTGGAACGCGCACCTTACGCGGGATCCCGCCACGATCGCCAGCGTGGGGCGCATGGTCGTGCTCGCCGACTGGATATTCACCGGCACGAGCGGGGTTGTCCAGCCTGTCAGCGGGCTGTGGCTGGTGTATATCGTGGGCTACTCGCTGACCGAATCCTGGTTGGTCGCGACTTATGTGCTCTACTTGCTGGCATTCGCTTGCTGGGCACCGGTCGTACGCCTGCAGATCAAGGCCCAGCGGTTGGCGCAGGCGGCCCGGGACAGCGGCACGCCGCTTGGGGCCGAGTACTACCGTACCATGTTGTGGTGGGTCGGCCTCGGCTGGCCCGCATTCCTTGGCTTGCTCGGGGTCTTCTACCTGATGGTTGCCAAGCCGGCCCTGTGGTGATGCCGCCTTTCAGGGGACATCCCACACGATCGGCAGGTTGCGGATAGACAGCAGCCCGGGGAACACACTGGTATCGGCGCCGGGTTTGATCCGGAACTCGGGAATTTTCTGGAACCACTTTTCCAGCAGGATGCGCAATTCGCGCCGGGCGAGATGGCCGCCAAGGCAGGAATGGATGCCGCCCACCAGCGTGAAGTGCCGGTTGCCCGTCCGGGTCGGATCGAATTCGCGCGGGTTCTTGAAGCGTGCGGGATCGAAGTTGCCCGCGGGGTTGAGGCAGGAGAAGCTGTCGCCCTTCTTTACCTGAATGCCGTGCCACTCAAAGTCCTTGGTAGCGGTACGGGCTGACGAAAGAATCGGCTGGGTGCGCAGGAATTCCTCGACCGCGCCGTTAATCAGTTCCGGATGCTCTCGCAGCTGGCGTTGCAGTTCGGGCTGCAGCGCCATGCGGCGGTACATCTGCGCAATGGTTGCTGCGACAGTGTCGAGCCCGCCCAGCCACAGGAACCAGACCATGCCGATCTTCTCGTCCTCGGTGAAGCGGCGGCCCTGGATCGTGCCGTGGACGATCGAGCTGGTGAGGAACTCATCGGGGTTCACTTCCTTTTCGGCAATGAATCCGCGCAGGAACTTGAGTACGCTGGAGAGCGCCCACTGCATCTTCTCAAGGTTTCCTGAGTGCAGGATGTTCCATTCCCATTCGAGGAAATCGTCGAACATCTCCTTGGGAAAGCCCATCATGCCCATGAAGATGCGTACCGGGAATACACGGGCGAAATCCCAGGCCATGTCGACTTCGCCCTTGGGGGCAATTTCGCCAATCATTTCGTCGAGCACGTCGCGGATCACCGGCTCCATGACGCGGGTGATTGTCGCCGGGCCGAGGAACTGGGTGAGGAACAGGCGGTATTTGGAATGGTCCGGCGGATCAATCGCGAGGGGGATCGAAGGAAAGGTTTCACCGATCAGGCGCTGGAATTCCGCTGTCCCTTTGTTCGAGAAATGCTCGTTGTCGGTATAGACGCGGTTGATGTCCTCGTAGTGCGTGACGACCCAGTTGCCACGCTGGTTGCCGCTGATCGCGCCTAGGCCTTGTCGGCTGGGTGGATTGAACAGCAGGCGCGGGATATCAGGCCCGGACAGCCAGCCGCACGGTTCGTACGGGTCGACGAGGTCGTTGGGCACGCCTCCCATTGCAAAGGAAAGTTCGACTATGCGGTCCTTCGGGACATTGTCGGGGGCGTCGAAATCAACGCGGATATCGTCAAGCGTAGGCGTCTGTGTCATAGTCCTTCTCCCACCCGGTTCATGCCCAAGCGGCACGCAGCGGGCAACAAAGGCGATCTCGCAGCGGGGCCGTTCTGAGCCTCACGGGCCATTCATCGCGCCCGCGTTGGGCTATCCGATTGAATTCGGACGGACTGGTTGCGAAATGAGGCCCATTAACTTTTTCGGGAGAATCGCAATGGCCGATACTGACACCAAGGAGATGGCCGAATCCGCGCGCAAGTACTGGTCCGCTGAGGGCTATACGAAGGGTGGCGTCATCCGCGAGGTGGATTATGCCACGCAGTCCGGCGGTCTCGATCCCTCGCTCGAGGGTATCAAGATCGTTGATACCGACACCCACATCGTCGAACCGCCGACGCTGTTCACCGACCGTGCACCGGCCGGTTACAAGGACAAGATGCCCTATGTGAAGCGCGATGCCGACGGCGTCGACCGCTGGTACATCGGTGACCGCAACTGCGGCACGCTGGGCGGCAACGTGATCCGCAAGGACAACAACAAGCTGCTGGGCCGCCTGTCGTTCCCGACGCTGGAGGAAAGCCACGCGGGCGGTCACGAGATCGCCCCGCGTCTTGCCGCGATGGACGACATGGGCGTCCATGCGCAGATCTGCTTCCAGAACTCTGGCATCACCCAGGCGGGCATGCTGATGACGCTGGGCGACAAGGATCTCGCCCTGCAGATCATGAAGACCTACAACGACTTCAATGCAGACTGGCAGAACGAGTCCGGTCAGCGCCTGTTCCCGATGGCGCATCTGCCGTTCTGGGACAAGGCGGAGCTTGAGAAGGAAGCCCGCCGTTGCATCGACATGGGGCTGCGCGGCTTCGTGCTGCCCGACACCCCCGAGCGCGTAGGCGTGCCGAGCTTCCATCATGATTACTGGACGCCGTTCCTCGAGATGATCGATGCCGAAGGCATCCCGCTCAACTTCCACCTCAACGCCGCGATCGATCCGAACACGCTGACCTGGGAAGGCTTCAAGTTCGAGCAAATCCTGTCGGTGGTTGCGACGATGTTCTCGATCGGCAATGCCGCCACGCTCGGCAACTGGATGGTCTCGGGCCGTCTGGACCAGCACCCGAACCTCAAGATCGGCCTGATCGAGAGCGGCATGGGCTGGATTCCCTTCGCCGTCGAGGCGCTGGAGCACCAGTTCCAGGAAATGCTGCCGTCGATGCGCGGTGTCCTCAAGAAGCAGCCGTGGGACTACTTCCGCGACCACTTTATGTGCACCTTCTGGTTCGAGAAGGTCGGCCCCAAGCAGCTGCTGGAAACCATCGGCGTCGACAACGTGATGTTCGAAACCGACTTCCCGCACCCGACTTCGCTCTATCCGGGCGTGCAGGAGCACATCAGGAACGTGCTCGGGGGCTACTCGTACGAAGTGAAGAAGAAGGTCCTGCAGGACAACGCGGCGCGCTTCTACAAGCTGCCGATCTGATCTGCAGCCGCGCAAGTGGCCGGTTGAAGAAGACCCGGGAAGCCGCAAGGTTCCCCGGGTTTTTCATTGCCGTCGTGGATTGCTGTGCTGCGCGGGTTAACATGTAATGAAACTAAGCTAACATTCCCATCACATGCTCTGCCCTGGGTCGCGGACGGAGCGTGAAGGGACGCACAATGTTGGAAGGCTTTTTCAAAGGCTTGAACGGCTTTAGCCGCAGGCCTGTTCCCGACGAATCGGCTGCGGAAGGTCTGGCGATTCTGTTGCATGGGAGCGAAACATACGCTCTGGAGCTCGCCGGCACTGCGCGTAGGCAGGCCGGCATCCGCTCGATTTTCCGGGAGAAGGCGCGTTCAGGACGCCGCCATTCGTGTATTGCCGTGCTGTCACGAGATTGTGACGCGCCTCCCGGCCGCGTCAGCGTCGAGGTTTATGTGGACGGCATTCTGGTCGGCCACTTTCCGCGGTATCTCTCAAGCCTCTATTGCGAGTGGCTGGATTCCTGGAATCTCGGGAGGGCCAGAGTGCATTGCCGGGCGGTTATTCAGAGCGAGTGGTTCAGTGCCGAACCGGGCGCAGGCGAGTGCCGCGTCAAGCTGGACCTCGAAATTCCCTTCAAGATGACGACGATCGCAGCCTGACCTGTTCTGGCCGCGCCTACCGGCAGAAATCGGCGCCGTCAGCTTCGACGTGGAAATGGTTGGCATGGGCCGAGTTGTAGTCGGGCCCCAGCGTCGTGCCGAACCGCTTGCAGGCGCTGGCGTGAACAACGCGCAGGAAACGCTGTTCGGCGAGCGTGCCGCCGTTCCAGTCATCCAGCACGGAGATACGCCGTCCGTCAGCCAGCACGAAGGCGGATACGTCGATGGCGTTGGCGGTGGCATGGCCTGAGCGTCGGCTGGTACCGGCCACATTGCGGCAGCTGTAGCTGCCGAATGTTTCGATTCGGGCGAGCCTGCTGCCCAGAATCTGTTCCGCTGCACGATCGACACCATAACGGGCCCATGCCGCGAACGTAGTGGCGACATTGCAGGTGACCGGACCGAGATTGGTCAGGTCCAGCGATGCCGTATCGCTCTGCAGGCTGGAAAGATGCACGGTCTCAATCGTTGAACAACCCGCGCCGAAGTACCGGTCGGGCAACGGCGTGAACGAGGCATGCTGTGCGCCCAGTTCCGAGAGGCATTGCCGGAATTCGGGTTCCGGGCTGAACGTCGTCGTTGATTGACGCACCACCTGTTTGCGAGGGGCCTGTGCCTGCGGGACGTCCATGCAGGCGCTCAGGGCGGCCATCAGGGGCAGGATGAGCAGGTATCTGCGCATGAGCACCAGTGTCTCACCAGGTGGTTAACAAGACCTTTCTGCCGCTTGTCGTGCCAATCTGAATGGGTCAGGCGGCCACCACGTCCTGTGAACTGTGGCCGGCTGGTTCACCGCAAACCGATTGACAAAAAACGGGCGGCCACTAGATGCGGCTTCGGGCCACGCGGTCCCAACGCCGCGCGTGCTCTCTGTAAGGAGAGTCTTAAATGACTGATATCACGGTACCGGCGCGCAAGCCTGCGCGTCCGCATTTCTCTTCCGGTCCCTGCGCCAAGCCGCCCGGATACGCCCCCGAAAAACTCGCCACCGAATCGCTCGGCCGCTCGCACCGCGCCAAGATCGGCAAGTCGCGTCTCGCGTACTGCATCGACCTTATGCGTGAAGTGCTGAAGCTGCCCGATACGCACCGCATCGGCATCGTGCCCGGTTCGGACACCGGTGCCTTCGAGATGGCCATGTGGACCATGCTCGGCGCCCGCGACGTGACGACGCTGGCATGGGAAAGCTTCGGTGAGGGCTGGGTCACCGATGCCGTAAAGCAGCTCAAGCTCGAACCCACGGTGATGCGCGCCGATTACGGCCAGCTCCCGGATCTCGACAAGATCGACTGGTCGAACGACGTCCTGTTCACCTGGAACGGCACCACCTCTGGTGTGCGCGTGCCCGACGGCGAATGGATTCCCGACGACCGCGAAGGCCTGTCCTTCGCTGACTCGACCAGTGCCGTGTTCGCCTACGACATTCCGTGGGACAAGATCGACGTCGCCACTTTCTCCTGGCAGAAGGTGCTGGGCGGCGAGGGTGGCCATGGCGTGCTGATCCTCGGCCCCCGCGCGGTAGAGCGCCTTGAAACCTACACCCCGTCCTGGCCGCTGCCGAAGGTCTTCCGTCTGGTTTCCAAGGGCAAACTGGCCGAGGGCGTGTTCAAGGGCGAGACCATCAACACTCCCTCGATGCTGGCTGTCGAAGACGCGATCTTCGCGCTCGAATGGGCGCGTTCGCTGGGCGGTCTCGAAGGCCTCATGGCGCGTTCCAACGCCAATGCCCACGCGCTCGACAAGATCGTCGCCGAGCGCGACTGGCTCAGCCACCTTGCGGTTGACAGCGGCATCCGCTCGAAGACTTCGGTCTGCCTCTCGGTCGAAGGGGCCGACGCGGACTTCATCAAGAAGTTCGCCGCCGTCCTCGAAAAGGAAGATGCCGCTTACGACATCGCCGGCTACCGCGATGCTCCTCCGGGGCTGCGCATCTGGTGCGGCGCGACCGTGGACACTGCGGATATCGAGGCGCTCGGGCCCTGGCTCGACTACGCCTACGCCGTGACCAAGGCTGCCGCCTGATATTCAACGCCGTCCCGGCCAAGGCCGGGACCGCTCTCCTTCGCATGCCGCGGTTGCGGCCCACGTTCCCGGTTTTTGCCGGGGTGACGATAGGATTTGAAACATGACCACCAAGCCCAAAGTCCTCATTTCGGACAAGATGGACCCCAATGCCGCCCGCATCTTCGAAGCGCGTGGCTGCGACGTCGACGTGATCACCGGCGAGACGCCGGAACAGCTCATCGCCCGCATCGGCGAATACGATGGTCTGGCCATCCGTTCCTCGACCAAGGTGACCAAGGAAATTCTCGCTGCGGCGAAGAACCTCAAGGTCATCGGCCGCGCCGGTATCGGCGTGGACAACGTCGATATCCCGGCCGCGTCGGCGCAGGGCGTCGTCGTGATGAACACGCCTTTCGGCAACTCGATCACCACCGCCGAGCATGCCATCGCCATGATCTTCGCGCTGGCCCGCCAGATCCCCGAAGCCAACGCGCAGACCCAGCAGGGCCTGTGGCCGAAGAACGGCTTCATGGGCGTTGAAGTCACCGGCAAGACGCTCGGCCTGATCGGCGCGGGCAATATCGGTTCGATCGTTGCCAGCCGCGCGCTGGGACTCAAGATGAAGGTCGTCGCCTTCGACCCGTTCCTGACGCCCGAGCGCGCTGTGGAAATGGGCGTGGAGAAGGTCGAACTCGACCAGCTTCTCGAGCGTGCCGATTTCATCACGCTGCACACGCCGCTTACCGACCAGACCCGCAACATCCTCAGCCGCGAGAACCTCGCCAAGACCAAGCAGGGCGTGCGTATCATCAACTGCGCGCGTGGCGGTCTCGTCGATGAAGCCGCGCTCAAAGATATGCTGGACTCCGGCCATGTCGCCGGCGCTGCACTCGACGTGTTCCAGACCGAACCGGCCAAGGAATCGCCGCTGTTCGGCACCAAGAACTTCATCTGCACGCCGCACCTGGGCGCTTCGACTACCGAGGCACAGGTCAACGTCGCGCTGCAGGTGGCCGAGCAGCTTGCCGACTATCTCGTGAACGGCGGCGTCACCAACGCGCTCAACATGCCTTCGCTCTCTGCCGAGGAAGCGCCGAAGCTCAAGCCCTACATGAAGCTGGCGGAAATGCTGGGTTCGATGGTGGGCCAGCTGACCCGCGATTCGATCCCGCGGATCTCGATCCATACCGAAGGCGCTGCGGCCGAACTCAACATGAAGCCGATGGTGGCTGCCGTCCTCGCCGGGTTCATGCGGGTCCAGTCGGACACGGTGAACATGGTCAACGCACCGTACCTCGCCAAGGAGCGCGGCCTCGAGGTGCGCGAAGTGAAGACCGAGCGCGAGGGTGACTACCACACGCTGATCCGCGTTTCGGTGAAGACCGAAGCCGGTGAGCGTTCGGTTGCGGGCACCCTTTTCAACAACTCGGAACCGCGCCTGGTGGAGATGTTCGGCATCAAGGTGGAGGCGGAGCTCGCCGGCCACATGATGTACATCGTCAACGAGGACGCTCCGGGCTTCATTGGCCGCATCGGCACCCTGCTGGGCGAGAATGGTATCAACATCGGCACCTTCAACCTCGGTCGCCGTGAAGCGGGCGGCGAGGCGGTGCTGCTGCTGTCGGTCGATACTGAAGTGCCCGAAACCGTGCTGAAAGCCGCCTGCGCGCTGCCGGGCGTGAAGATGGTCAAGGCGCTCAAGTTCGCCTGATCCGCCGGTAATCAAACTTCCAACGGAAAGGGCCGGTGCCATGAGGCACCGGCCCTTTTCGTATGCAGAGCGGGTCGAAGGGGGCAGCACCCGGGCCGCCGCCCCTCTTTCCCGATCGCTTCAGGCGGCTTTCCTGCCCGCCATGGCGTGGACGTCGCCTGCGCCGAGCATTTGCCCGCCGATGGCCCAGTCGCCCTGTTCGACTTCCATGATCCGGACCCAGGTCACACCCCGCAGGGCTTCGCCCTCGACCGAGACCATGGCCTCGGTCACCTTGCTGATCAGTTCCTGCTTCTGATCCGGCGTGAACACGTCCTTGATGACATCGATAGTTACGAGCGGCATTTCCAATCTCCTCAAAATCTGATTTCTATCGGTTGCTTCCGATAGTCAGGAAATACAGCGTCATGGCAGGCGATGCTTGACGTTGACGTGAAGATGTCTGACCTTTTCGTGAATATTCATGAAGAGGAGCCCCGATTGCCGGCATCCGGTTCCTTTACGTACCGCTTCGAAGGTTTCGAGCTGGACACGGCGCGGTTTGAACTGCGCGCGGCGGGAACGCGCGTCCCGGTCGAGCCGCAAGTGCTCTCGCTGCTGATCCTTCTGGTGCAGAACCTCGACCGGCTCGTGAGCAAGGACGAGCTTGTCGAAAAGATCTGGGACGGCCGGATTGTTTCGGAATCCGCCGTTGCCGCACGCATCAAGGCGGCGCGAAAGGCGCTTGGCGACGATGGCAGCCAGCAGCGCCTCATCCGGACCATCCATGGCAAAGGCTTTCGTTTTGTGGGGCTGGCGGCCATCGAACGGCAGGAAGAGCAGGCAGTGCCGGGACTGATGGCCTCTGTCACCGAGCCGGAGCGCGCCGCCGCCGGCAGTGAGCGCCGCGATGGGCGCCCGACGCTGGCGGTGCTTCCCTTTCAGTTGCTGGGTGAGCCGGGGCCGCACGACATTATCGCCGATGCCCTGCCCGCCGATCTCATCATGGACCTGTCGCGGCTGCATTCGCTTTTCGTGATCGCCCGGGGGTCGAGCTTCCGGTTCCGCGGCGCCGATGCTGATCCCGTTAGCGTCGGCCGTGCCTTCGGTGTGCGCTATTGTGTCACTGGAACGATCGAGCGGGCGGGCCCGGATGTGACCGTCAGCGTGACGCTGGCCGACACATCCGATGGCAGCTTGGTCTGGGCAGAGCGCTACCGGGGCGAGATGCGCGGCCTGCAGCAGCTGAGGCCCGAGATCGCCTCGCACGTGATTACCAATCTTGCGGTGCTGATCCCGCAGAACGAAGCACGTCTGGCACGCGGAAGGCCGGCATCCGCACTGGACGCCTGGTCGTCCTTTCACCTTGGGCTCGATCACATGTACCGGTTCAACAAGGCTGACAACGCGCAGGCGGCAGGCCTGTTCGATCAGGCCCTGGCACTCGATCCCTATTTCTCGCTGGCGCTCGGCGGACGCTCGTTCACGCATTTCCAGAACGCGTTCCTGCTCTATGGCGGCGATCCCGAGGCAGAGGCAGAAAAGGCCCGGATGCTGGCGCAGCGCGCCGTAGAGGCTGACCGGCTCGATCCGTTTGCGCATTTCAATGTCGGCCGTTGCTGCTGGCTCGATGGCAATCTGCAGGATAGTCTCGACTGGTTCGACCGGGCGACCAGCCTTAGCCCCAATTACGCGCAAGGCGTGTACAACCGGGGACTGGTGGGCACGATCGCAGGCAGCGCCGAACGGGCGGACCGCGATCTGGCGCTTGCTCTCGATCTCAGTCCACTCGATCCGCTGGCCTATGCGATGGTGTCGGCGCGGGCGCTGACGCATGTGCAGTTCGGCGATTTCGAGAAGGCTGCCAGTTTCGGCGTGCGGGCGGCGAAGATGCCGGGTGCACACAAGCATATCGAACTGATCGCCGCCCTGACCTCGCATCTGGCCGGAAATGCGCCGGAAGCGGGAGCGTGGTTGGGGAAGGCGCGGAGCAAGGATCCGCAGCTCAGTGCCGCAATGTTCTTCAACTCGTTCCCCTATGCTCCCACTGCTGCGCGGGAAGTGGTGGAACGTGCATTGTACGAACTGGGCCTTTAGGGCGTCTGGCCATCCTGAAACGGGAATGCGAGCGTGGATCCGTTGATCCGGCGCGGTGTTGCGTCTTCAGACAATGGCTCGTTGTTCGCGCTATCGGACCATGTGCAGATCGTTACTGCCAAATCCAGCCGAAAATCCGGCGCAGCAGGCCCATGATCCAGCTTTCGGGTTCGTCCTCCGGCTGCAGTGACGCGCCGATCTGCGCGCGCAGCCGGTGGCCGTGTGCGGGAGGTTCGGTTGCGTGCAGCAGGGCGATGCTCGCAGCAGCTCCTGCTGCGCCTTGCTCGGGATCCAACGCATATCTGTGATAGTCATCGGGGCCGCTGGCTTCGTCGGCAGGGATATTTGCCTCGGCATCAGATGATTCTCCCGCACCCCCGACTGTTTCCGGGACTTGCGAGGCTTCGCCGCTGTTCATGGACATATCGGCTTCGGCCATACCGAAAGAGGCTTCGGGGAGGACCCGCCTGCACCGTGCCTTTACATCATCCGGCGTTTGTTCCGGTGCATTCACCACCGAAGCACTCAGACGACGCTCCGCCTCGGCGGGCGAAAGGTCCTGTTCGCCAGCGCTCGTCGAAGCAAAGTCTACCACGTTGGTTTCTCGCAACGGCTCGCCGGAACCGTAAAGATCCCCCGATGCATGCAACTGGACATCGCGGGCTGCTGCAGCGATTTCGGCCGCTTCGATCGCGACGACCGGCGCCTTCCCGGATTTGGGCGCGCCAATATTCAGCAGACTGCCAAAACCGGCCGATTCAGCGGAATCGTCGGCGGTTTCCTCCTCGTCGTCGTCAGGGAAGCCGCGCGGGGGCAAGTGCGCGGCCCGTTTAACGGCCTCGGGATCGTCTGGTTCGTCGTGCCTCATGACGCGGCATTCTGGCGCAGGCTTGATTGGGAGGAGGTTTCGAACAATGGTTACGGGGCTCGCAGGTATGGATGAGCACGACCGCGCGCCAACCCATTCGACATTCCTGCCTCAGCCCGCTAAGGGCGCGGCCATGATGCAGGATACCGATCGCGATCTTCTCCCCGAGGGGCTGGGGGACCGGCTGCCGCAGCAGGCGGCGGCGTCCCAGCGGGTGCGCCGCGCGGCGCTCGATGTCATGGCGGGCCATGGCTATGAGCGCGTCGAAACGCCGATGCTCGAATTCGAGAAGTCGCTGGCCAGCCGCATGGCGGGTGTGCAGGTGCGGCGTATGTTCCGCTTCGTCGATCCTGCGTCGCTGCGGATGCTGGCGCTGCGCTCGGACATCACCGCGCAGGTCGCGCGCATAGCCGCAACCGGACTGGCCGGTGCGCCGCGTCCACTGCGGCTGTGTTATTCGGGGCAGGTCGTCACGATCAAGGGCGACGGGCTCGATCCCACGCGTGAGCGGTTGCAGCTCGGCGCCGAGCTCATCGGGACGGACACCGTGGCTGCCGCCGCCGAACTGGTAGAGATCGCCATCGAAGCGCTGCGTGCAGCCGGGGCGACCGGTATTTCGGTCGACTTCACACTGCCCGATCTGGTCGATACGCTGTCCGCCGGTCCGCTGCCTCTGGGCGCGGCTAAGATCGATGCCGTGCGCCAGATGCTCGACGCGAAGGACGCGGGCGGGCTGGTCGATGCGGGCGGCGAGGCCTACCTGCCGCTGCTCTACGCCGTCGGGCCGTTTGAAACCGCGATCGAGCGGCTGGCCGCCTTCGATACCGGAAGCGTGCTAGCCAGCCGCATCGCCGGGCTGCGCGAGATCGCCGCACGCGTGGACGGTTCTGCCCGCCTGACGCTCGATCCTTCGGAGCGTCATGGTTTCGAATACCAGTCATGGTTCGGCTTCATGATCTATGCCGAGGGAATTTCCGGAGCGCTCGGGCGTGGCGGCACATATCAAATCCTGGGCAGTGCCGGGGACGAGGCGGGCGAACCCGCCGCCGGGTTCTCGCTCTATCCCGATCCGCTGATCGATGCGCTCGTGGCCGGGATGCCCGAGCGCAAGGCACTGTTCCTGCCGCTTGGCCATGACCGCGCCGTGGCTGCGCGTTTGCGGGCAATTGGCTGGGCGACCGTGGCTGCGCTCAGCAAGAGCGACGATGCGGTTGCACTTGGCTGCTCACACCGGCTCGAGCACGGCGAGGCCATTCCGCTCTGAAACGGCGGCTTTCCGCGCGCCTGTAAAACTGCCACTCTCTCCGCCCACGGGAGAGGGAGGGAAGACGATGCCGCAATTCGCAGCAGCCGAGGCGGGCATTCGCCAATTGCATGCGCGCTATGCCGATGCGGTGTGGCGCAAGGACCTGCAGTCGTTTGGAGATTGCTTCGCCGGGCAGGCTGAGTGGCGCATCGCGGGCATGGTGCTGGAGGGCAGGGCGTCAATCGTCGAGGCCTTCGCCGGCATCATCGCCACCGCCGGGCGCGTGTTCATGACCTTCCAGACACCGATCCTCTCGATCGAAGGAACCGCTCGCGCGTCGGGACGGACCATGGTCTCCGAGCAATGCCAGTGGCAGGACGGCCGCACCAATCTCACGCTTGGCCGCTACTTCGAGCACTTCGTCCACGAGGGAGACCGCTGGCGCTTCGGCTGGCGGCTCTATCAGGTGCTCTACACCGGCCCGCACGACCTTTCCGGCACGTATTTTGACGAGCCGGATTTCGGCCCGCCACCGGTCATGCCGCCTCGTGATACCGTGCCCGCCGCGACGCGCCGTCCGGCTTAGTGCACTGTTCGGGCCAGCCAGCCGTCGACGATGGTGGTGGCCGGATAGTCTGGATCGCCGAGATCGCGGTTGATTTCCATGTGGCCGCGCAGGCCCTTGCCCTCGAGGGCATGCCGCTCGACGCGGGTTCCGGCCTTGCGCAGGGCCGCTTCCAGTTCCTTTGCCTGCGCAATTCCGTCTGCACGCTGGACGTGGAGCAGCAGGAAGGATGGGGCGTTGGGCGAGGCGGCCTGTGCCGTGGGTGAGAGCGCAAGCTGGCGCGGGCTGCCCTCTCCGAAGGCCTGCAGGTAGGTCTTGCGCATGAACCGGCCGCTCTGGGCGATCTGTGCGGGTACGTCGTAGGCTGCGCCGTCAATGGGGACGACTCCCGCCAAATCCCGGTAGGAAAGTCCGGCCTTGCGCAGATAGCGTGGATCGGTGCCGACCAGCGCGACCAGATGTGCTCCCGCGCTATGCCCCATCAGCACTGTCTTGCCCGGCGCGATGCCGAGTTCGCGCGACCGTTTGAGCAGCGCGGCTAGGGCGTCTGCCACGTCCTGTGCCTGCTGCTCCACCGTGGCATCGGGAACGAGCCGGTAGTCGATCGAGGCGAAGGCATAGCCCTCACTGGTGAAGTGCGGTGCTTTCCAGCGGCCGGTGGCATTGTCCTTGTCGCCGCGCTTCCAGCCGCCGCCGTGGACGAACAGGATCAGCGGGGCGGGGCCGTGGACTTGCAGAGCGGGTGTGAAGTCGAGAGTCTGGAGCCTGTCGGGACCGTAGGCGATGGCCGTCTCTTGCGCTGCATTCGGCGCGGCGGCCAGCGGCGTGGTTGCGAGAGCGATCGCCAGCGCGGCTGCGAGGAGCTTCAACATGCGCAAGGTTCTCACTTCAAGGGCTAATCCGGTCGCGTACATGATCGGCCTATGGTTGCGCCCGGGCAATATCGAAGCTGTGACAAACCGTTTCAGTGCAATCATATTGCCACATATCGTCACCCGCGCCTTGCTCTCGGCGTCCGACTCCCCTAGGGCGCGCGGCGGACTTCAAATCAGCAGTGAAAGCGTCAAACGTTGGCCAACGTAACCGTGATCGGCGCCCAGTGGGGCGATGAGGGCAAGGGCAAGATCGTCGACTGGCTGGCAAGCCGCGCCGATGCCGTGGTGCGCTTCCAGGGCGGCCACAACGCCGGCCATACGCTCGTTGTCGGCGAGCAGGTCTACAAGCTCTCGCTGCTGCCTTCGGGCATCGTCACCGGCACGCTGTCGATCATCGGCAATGGCGTGGTTCTGGACCCCTGGGCGCTCAAGGCCGAGGTGGAGAAGCTGCGCGGGCAGGGCGTGGAAATCAACGCCGAGAACTTCGCGATCGCGGACAATTGCCCATTGATCCTGCCTGTTCACCGCGAGCTCGACGGGCTGCGCGAAGCCGCTGCCGGTGCCGGCAAGATCGGCACTACCGGGCGTGGCATTGGCCCGGCCTACGAAGACAAGGTCGGTCGCCGCGCGATTCGCGTGTGCGACCTTGCGCACCTCGATGCGCTTGAGCCGCAGCTGGACCGTCTCTGCGCCCACCACGACGCGCTGCGCGCCGGTTTCGGCCAGCCGCCGGTCGACCGCGAGGCACTGCTCAACGAACTGCGCGAGATCGCGCCCTTCGTGCTGCAGTTCGCGCAGGTCACATGGAAGCGGCTCAACAAGGTCAGGAAGGCAGGTGCCCGCATCCTGTTCGAAGGTGCGCAGGGCGTGCTGCTCGATGTCGACCACGGCACTTATCCCTTCGTGACCAGTTCGAACACCGTCTCGGGCACTGCAGCCAGCGGCTCGGGCCTTGGCCCTTCGGCGACCGGTTTCGTGCTCGGCATCGTCAAGGCCTACACCACCCGCGTCGGCTCGGGCCCGTTCCCGACCGAACTGGAGGACGAAACCGGTCAGCGCCTCGGCGAGCGTGGCCATGAGTTCGGCACTGTCACCGGCCGCAAGCGGCGCTGTGGCTGGTTTGATGCGGTGCTAACGCGCCAGTCCTGCGCGATCTCGGGCGTGACCGGCATCGCACTGACCAAGCTCGACGTGCTCGACGGCTTCGAGAAAGTGAAGATCTGCACCGGCTACCGCCTGAACGGAAAGGTGCTGGACTACTTTCCCAGCCACGCCGCCGATCAGGCCGCAGTCGAACCGATCTACGAGGAAATGGACGGCTGGCAGGGCACGACTGCCGGTGCCCGCTCGTGGGCCGATCTTCCGGCGCAGGCGATCAAGTATATCCAGCGCGTGCAGGAACTGATCGAAACCCCGGTTGCGCTGGTATCCACCAGCCCCGAGCGTGAGGACACTATCCTCGTGCGCGATCCCTTCGTGGACTGAGGCCATGAGGAGCTGGCGCAATCTTGCTCCGCTCCTCTCCTTGCTCACGCTGGGTGCCGCGCAGCCGCAGGCAGCCCTGAACCTGCCGGAAATCGACTTCGTGCGCGTCCACAAGGCGGCGCGCACTATCGATCTTTATACGCGCGGGCAGTTGGTCCACGTGATCGAGCATATCCAGCTCGGCGGTGCGCCGTCCGGCCCCAAACACTTCGAGGGCGATGAGCGGACGCCCGAGGGGCTCTACGAGATCGACTGGAGCAATCCGGAAAGCAGTTACTACCTGTCGTTGCATATCTCTTATCCCAATGCGGCAGATATGGCTTATGCTGCGGCCCAGGGCCGTTCGGCGGGTGGAATGATCATGATCCATGGTCAGCCCAATGCGCTTCCGGTGGGGCGTATCCCGGGCGACTGGACTGACGGCTGCATCGCCGTTTCCAATGAAGAGATGGATGCGTTGTGGGAATCGGTGCCGGACGGGACGCCGATTGAACTGTTGCCGTGAAGCCCTGGCCGCCAGGCATTGGTTAATCGGCCGGTATTGATCATGGCGCTATTATTGATTGTCAAACAAAGGGTTACGGAATAATCTTCACGTCAGAATCATGGGCCGGATATTCCGATTGCCCGTCAATATCGGTGATCCCCAATTGTGGGTGCCGCAAGACGGACGAGTTGCCGAATGAATTTACTCATTGCCGAATCTGACGAATCCGCCCGCCTCGCGGCGGTTCACAAGCTCGAGGTTCTCGATACCGAGCCCGAAGAGCCGTTTGAAAACGTCGTTTCGCTGGTGCGGACCGTGCTGCGGGTCCCGATCGCGATCGTGACATTGGTCGATGCCGACCGCCAGTGGTTCAAGGCCCGCCGGGGCCTCGATGCAGTCGAGACCGCGCGCGATATTTCGTTCTGCACCCACGCGATCGAACAGAGTGAGCCTTATCTTGTACAGGATGCAGCGGTTCATCCGCTGTTTGCGCAGAATCCTCTGGTCACCGGCCATCCCGGCATTCGCAGCTACGCGGGCATCCCGCTGCAGACGGCTGAAGGCTACAACGTCGGCACTTTATGTGCGATCGATCTGGAGCCGCGCACGTTCTCGGATGCGGAAGTAGCGATCCTGTCGAATTTCGCACGGATCGTGGTCAAGGAACTCGAACTGCGGCGGATCGCACAGCGTGACCAACTGACGGGCATTCTGACCCGTCGCGGCTTTATCGAAATGGCCGAGCAGGAAATCGCGCGATTCCGGCGCTATGGTCGCCCGTGCTCGCTGCTGCTGATTGACGTCGACCATTTCAAGCAGGTCAAAATGACACGTATGGCCATCTGGCGGGCGATGCGGTGTTGAAGGCTTTGGCGGAGATCCTGATGGGGACCTGCCGGCCGATCGACATTTCCGGAAGGCTGGGCGGTGAGGAATTCGCCATGCTGATGCCGGAGACAGAGGCTGCCGATGCCTTCTGGGCCGCCGAACGGTTCAGACAGGCGGTGGAGGCCGAAAGCATCGCCTTGCCGGACGGCAAGACGTTGCAAGTCACGGCCAGTTTCGGCATCGCACCGTTGAGCGAGGCTACCGCGTCGGTCGAGGCTTGGCTGGCGGCAGCGGATGAGCCGCTCTATGCTGCCAAGCGCGGCGGGCGCAACCGCTGCGTTGCCAGCGGTTAGATCGCCATCGCCAATTTTCGGACAGGTCAGTCGAAACGGAACCCGGACAGCGCGGTTTCCATGACCACTTCATTGTAAACCCGCTGACCCGCCAGTTCGCTGGTACCGGCCGTCACCATGAGCGGTAGAAGGTGTTCTTCGCGCGGATGCGAAAGGCGTCCCGACGGCGCTTCGGCCCATTGTGCGAGAGCCGCTGCACGAGCGGCGGCATCCTGTTCAACGCCAGCTGTCAGCCAGTGGTCGAATTCCCGAGACACGGGCGTGAAGCGGGGATCTCCATAACCGCGCATGTTGTGGAAGCTCATGCCCGAGCCGATGATGAGAACCCCTTCGTCGCGAAGCGGTTCGAGCGCCTTGCCCGCAGCGATGTGCAGCGCGGGATCGAGCGAACGGTCGAGCGACATTTCCACAACCGGAACATCGGCATCGGGCCACGCCACCATCAGCGGAATGAAGACGCCATGGTCGTAGCCGCGGCCGGGATCGACATGGGCACTCAGTCCGGCCTCAGTCAGCAGGTTTGCTGCGCGCGCGGCAAGGTCCGGGGCACCGGGCGCCGGGAACTTAAGTTCATAAGTGTGCGGCGGGAAGTTGTAGTAATCGAAGATCAGATCTGGCGTGGCGGCCCCGGTAAATGCGAAGCCGTCGGTCTCCCAGTGACCTGAAGCGATAAGGATCGCGCGTGGTGGTTCGGGCAGTCTCTGCGGCAGTTCGCGGAGGAATTCGGCCATGCCGGTCCAAGTGCCGCGCGGATCGTCCATAAAGAAGCAGGGGCCACCCCCGTGAGGGATGAAGAAACTGGGCATGCGGGTCATGTGCGGGACCCTTCTGGTGAGTTGGGCAGATCAGGGAAACCCCTGCGATCAGAAATCGACGGCGATGCCCTTGCGCACCCAGTCGCCGTAGCGGGTGGGAGAAAGGCCATCGGGATCGGCCTGTTCCTTTGCGGCCTGCGGCTTGGGTGCCGGGTCATTGGTCCAGTGGGCCGGCTTCTTGAACTCTTCAGGACGTTTGGTGGCGCGCTGTGTCATGAACCGCATGTGGGGTGGCTGGCGGCAAAACGCAATCCGCTATAGGGGCAGGTCATGGATATTCCCGGACTTCCCGCGCGCCGTGCGGCGCTGAACCTCATCGATGCCGTGCTGCGGCGGGGCGAAACGCTCGATCAGGCGGCAGGCGCCGCGTTGGCGCGGGTGAGGGGCGATGCCGACCGGGCGCTGGCGCGTGCGATCGCCGGGGAAGTCCTGCGCTGGAAGGTGGACCTCGACGTGCTGATCGACAGCGCCACCCGCCAGCGCCTGCCCGACGATGCCAAGCCGCGCGCGGTGCTGGAGCTGATGCTGGCGCAGGTGCTGCGGCTGGAAACGCCGGCCCATGCCGTGATCGCAACCGGACTGCCGCTGCTGGCCGGCGGGCCGAGACGGCTGGCCCATGGTGTGTTTTCGACACTGCTGAAGGGCGAGGTGGCACTGCCCGGAGTGCCGACGCTGCCAGATGCCGTCCATGCGCGCTGGGGCGTCAGGGCCGATGCCATTGCTGCCGGTCTTGCCGTGCCGCCGCCACTCGATCTGGCCTTGCGCGATCCGGCGCAGACCGGGGATTGGGCGCAGAAGCTGGGCGGCATTTCGCTGATGCCCGGTCACGTCCGCCTGCCGCGCGGGACGGCCGTTGAAAAGCTCGAGGGCTTCCGTGAAGGAGCTTGGTGGGTACAGGACCTTGCCGCGAGCCTGCCCGCGCGGCTGCTGGGCAGTGGGGAGGGGCGTCGCGTGCTCGATTTGTGCGCTGCGCCGGGCGGAAAGACGCTGCAACTCGCCGCCGCGGGCTGGGAAGTCACCGCGCTCGATATCAGCAAACGGCGGCTTGAGCGGCTGCGCGAAAACCTCCAACGCACCGGCCTTTCGGCTGAGGTTGTGCAAGCCGATGCTCTGGCGTGGGAGCCGCTGCTGCCGTTCGACGCGGTGCTGCTCGACGCACCGTGTACCGCAACCGGTACCTGCCGCCGCCATCCGGACGTGCTTCACCGCATCGGTCCGCGCCAGATCGGGGAGATGGTTGACCTGCAGGCAGCGCTGATTGCGCGGGCCAGCGATTGGCTCAAATCCGGCGGCACGCTGGTCTATGCTGTCTGTTCGCTGGAGCCCGAAGAAGGCGAGGCGCAGGCCCGCAAGGTCACGCTCCAGCCAGTGCCGGTGTCGCCTGCCGAATTGCCGGAAGGGCTGCAGGTCACTGCTGAAGGCTGGCTGCGAACCGACCCAGGTATGCTGGCAGACGCAGGCGGGCTGGACGGGTTCTTCGTGGCGCGCTGGCAGGCGTGATGCTTTAGGGAGTGAAAGCGAAAAACCACGCGAATATCCCTATAAAGCTGTCCGGAGCAGCCGTTCTTCATGGCTGTAAAGGAACCTCTCATGTCCATTTCCGCCGTCGGATCGAGCAACGACCTCTCCACGATGCTGCGCACCAGCGGCCTGTCGGCGGAGAAGATCGCGGTTGTCCAGAAGGACGTCGAGGACCTTCAGAACAGCAGTCCTTCGATTTCGGCATCGGCAGCACAATCGCTCGACAGCGAATCGTTCCGCAAGGCGCTGGAATCGCGAATTGACAGCGATGTCCAGTCGGGGAAGCTGAGCGCAGAGGACGGCGATGCCGTGAAGCAGGCGCTGGGCCTCAACGGCACGGAATCGGCCGATGGCAGTGGTGACTCAGATTCTGATTCCGCCGATGCCGCGACAACGGCTGCTGCGGGCCGTTCCGCGCGTGCGGGCGGCCCTCACGGCGGCGGAGGAGGTAGCGGCAGTGCGGAAAAGACCGAGGTCTCCCGCACCGAAACCGTCTCCAAAGGTGTGAAGACGACCGTGATCCTCTACGATGACGGCTCGACCGAAACGCAGACCGCCTTCACCTCCGATCCCGACACGAAACCGTTGAACGACACCGTTCCCTCGTCCGTCGAGGCGGCGCAGGCCTATGGGCAGGGCGCTGATGCCTGGCGCAAGTCGATCGAGCCAGGCACGTTGTTCGATGTGAAGGCGTAACCGTCAGGCCTTCACTTTGGTCTGAAAGCTCTTGCGCAGCTTCATCAGCTTGGGCGGGATGACCGCGAGGCAGTAGGGATTGCGCTGACCTTCGCCTTCCCAGTATTCCTGGTGATAGTCCTCTGCCGGATACCACGGCGCCGGTCCTTCGATGGCCGTCACCACCTTACCGCCATGTTCCCCGTTCGAGCGGGCGATGGCCGCCTCCGCCTCCGCACGCTGGGCATCGTCGAGCGGGAAGATCGCCGAACGGTACTGCGTGCCCACATCGTTGCCCTGGCGGTTGAGCTGCGTCGGATCATGCGTTCCCAAGAACACGTCCAGGATCTCGGCATAGGAAATCGCATGCGGATCATATGTGAGCTTGATCGCCTCTGCATGGCCGGTCGCGCCCGAGCAGACCTGCTTGTAGGTCGGGTTTTCCACCGAACCGCCGATATAGCCGCTTTCGACCTCGCTTACGCCGATCACGTCGCGGAACACTGCTTCGGTGCACCAGAAGCATCCGCCTGCCACGATTGCCGTTTCCATGTTGGGTCCTGTCCTTCAGTCCGGGGGGATTGGTCGCCAGCTAGATAGGGACGGTACAGTCGCTTGTCATTGCTGCGGGCCGGGCTAGGTTCCCTTGGTCGCGAATGAATCGCAACCACGAATGCGGAGACTCCCCGATGCGCCGTCCTATGCTTGCCGCCTCTGCCCTGTTCGTCCTTGCCGGTATCCCGCTTGGTGTGCACGCTGCCGCGGAAAACAAGGCGGCGGTTTCCTGCGATGGCTGCGAGGCCGCACTGGGGCAGGTGTTTGCCAGTCCGCTGCGCAAGGATGACCGCGCGAGAGACGTTTATCGCCATCCTTCCGAGACGCTGGCTTTCCTCGGCGTGCGTCCGGACATGAAGGTTGGTGAGTTCGCACCGGGCGGCGAGTGGTACTCGCGGCTGCTGGGCCTCTATCTGGGGGAAAAGGGCAATCTCGTCGGGCTCTATGCCGATCCCGTCACACTGCGCATGACCCCCGAAGCTGCAGCCCGCACGCGCAAGGCGGCCGAAGGATACCCGGCCGACGTTGCCAGCTTCACCGGCCTCCCGGCCGACCGATTCGCAGCCTACACTCTCGATGCCGTGCCAGAGGCGGAGAAGGGCACGTTCGATCACGTCCTGATCGTCCGGATGCTGCACAACATGATGCGCTCCAGCGTGGCGGACAGCGACATCAAGGGCATGCGCGACCTGCTCAAGCCCGGCGGCTTGCTCGGCATCGTGCAGCACCGGGCCAAGGCTGACGCGCCGTTCGAATACGCCAACGGCGCCAATGGCTACTTGCGCGAGGAAGACGTCATCAAGTTCGTCGAGGCGAACGGATTCGAGCTCGTGGCTACGTCCGAGATCAATGCCAACCCGAACGACAGCGCTAACTGGCCCGGCGGTGTCTGGACTCTGCCACCGACGCTCGCGCTGAAGGATACCGACAGGGCAAAATACCAGGCCATCGGCGAAAGTGACCGCATGACGCTTCTGTTCCGCAAGCGTCCCTGATAGAGGGCGGCGCATGACCGGGATCACTGTCGCCGCCCTCCAGCTTGCCCTTGGTTCCGCCGATGAGGCGGAGAACATCGCCGCCGTCTCGGCGCTGGTCGAGGAGGCCGCAGGGAAGGGCGCGCAGATCATCCTGCCGCCTGAACTGTTCTCAGGCCCCTACTTCTGCAAGACGGAGGAAGAGGAGCTTTTTGCGCTGGCGCGTCCCACCGCCGCGCACCCATCGGTGATCGCGATGCAGGCGCTGGCGGCGAAGCTGGGCGTGGCGATCCCCACCAGCTTCTTCGAGCGCGATGGGCATCACTACTACAATACCCTCGCGATGATCGGTCCGGATGGCCAGATCATGGGTACTTACCGCAAGAGCCACATCCCCGACGGGCCGGGCTATGAGGAGAAGTACTACTTCCGCCCCGGCAATGACGGGTTCAAGGTCTGGGATATCTTCGGCACCCGCATCGGCGTCGGGATCTGCTGGGACCAGTGGTATCCCGAATGCGCGCGGGTGATGGCACTGACGGGGGCGGAACTGCTGTTCTATCCCACCGCTATCGGCTCCGAGCCCTATGATGCGGAACTCGACACCAGCCGCATGTGGCGCCGGGCGATGCTTGGGCATGCCGTGTCGAACTGCATGCCGGTGATTGCCGCCAACCGTATCGGCATCGAGTCCGAGACCGGCAGCGAACAGGCGTTCTACGGCCATTCCTTCATCACCGATGAATGGGGCGACTTCCTCGCCGAATTCGGTAAGGACGAGACCGGGGCGCTGGTTGCAACGATCGACCTTGCCCGCGCTGCCAAGCACCGTGCCGGCATGGGCTTCTTCCGCGACCGCCGCCCGCAGCTCTATACCCGCATCGCACAGGACATCTGAGCGGCATGGGCAGACACCGTTATCTGATCGCGCTGGGCTCCAACATGCGCCACCCTCACCACGGTGCCCCGCGCGCAGTGATCGATGCGGCGATCAAGGCACTAGATCACGGCAAGTCCAAGGTCCTGGCCGCATCGCAGGTTATCGAGACTGCGCCGCTCGGCCCATCGCGTCGCCGCTACGCTAATGCCGCCGTCCTTTTGCGCAGCAAGCGTGATCCGGATGAGTTGCTCCACAAGTTGCAGAAGATCGAACGCAAGTTTGGCCGCAGGCGCAGCGGGCAAGCCTGGCGCGCGCGCGTGCTAGACCTCGATATCGTGCTGTGGAACGGCGGCGCGTGGGTGGGCGGCGAAGGCGAGACCAGCCTCGTGATCCCGCACCCGGCGTTTCGCGAGCGCTCCTTCGTGCTGCGCCCGGCGACCGAGATCGCGGCCGGTTGGCGCGATCCGCTGACCGGATTGAGCGTGAGGGAGCTATCAGCCCGCTTGACCAAGCCGCGCCCGGCCCTTAGGGGACCCGTTCCGTAGCCAAAGTGCGGCAGTGGGCCCGTAGCTCAGTAGGTAGAGCAGCTGACTTTTAATCAGCGGGTCACAGGTTCGAATCCTGTCGGGCTCACCACATATTGCGGCACTTGGCGGCGTTCGTGCGTCCGTTACGAAGGGTGCGCTTCCGCGTTCGCTTCTCCGGCCGTCTCGTCTCCCGCCGCCTGCGCCATAGACCGCTTGCAGTCGCGCTGTTGGGTCCAGACGGCCATGAACAGCGCGGCGATCACCGGGCCTATCACAAAGCCGTTGAGGCCGAACAACTCAAGGCCCGCCAGCGTGGCGATCAGCACAACGAAGTCCGGCATCCGGGTGTCGCGGCCGACGAGGATCGGGCGCAGCACGTTGTCGACCATGCCGATGATGAACACGCCGCAGAACACGAGGATGGCTGCCTTGCCCATCGCTCCGGTGGCGAAGAGGTAGATGGCGGTTGGGACCCAGATGATGCCGGTGCCGACGGCGGGCAGGAGCGAGAAGAAGCCCATCATCACCCCCCAGATCAGCGCGCCCTCGATCCCCAGAGCAGAGAAAATGATGCCGCCGAGCAGCCCTTGCACCACGGCGACGACCACGGTGCCGCGCATGGTTGCGCGCACGACCAGCAGGAAGTGCTGGATCAGCGAATCGCGGGTTTCATGGTGCAACGGCAAGGCATCGCGTACGAGATTCCCGTAGTGGTCTCCGTCGCGCAGCAGGAAGAAGCTGAGGTAGAGCATGACGCCCAGCCCGGCGATGAAACTCAGCGCGCCCTGGCCGACCGTCAGCAGCCGTCCGGCGATGCCCTGCAGGCTGCTGGTGATGCTAGAACCGAATTCGTTGCGCATCCGGGTAAAGTCGGAAAGGCCATATTGCGCGATAAAGCGCTTCACGCTGGAAGGCAGCGCCGCGTGCAGGTCGTGGATCATCTTGCCGACGTTGATCTCGCCGCTGCTGATCTGGTTGTAGAGGCTGGTTGCCTCGTTCACCAAACTGATGCCGAGCAGGATTGTGGGCACCACGAACACCGCCACCAGCCCCAGCAGCACGATCGATGTGGCAAGGTTGGCGCGGCCGCCCAACCGGCGTGACAGGCGGGCCGTCATCGGCTGGAACATGATTGCGGCGATCACCCCCCACAGCACTGCGCCGAAATAGGGCGCGAGCAGGAAGGCGAAGGCGACGGTGATCACGACGACGAGGGTGATGAACCCGCCGTCCTCGAATTCGAAAGTGTTGCGCTGGCGCGGTGGTTCCATGGGCGTGCTTTAGCACGTTTTCCTGCTTTGCCAGCCATCTGCGTTGACAGAGCCGAGGGACAGGGTGGAATTTTTCGCCGAACCGGGCAAGACATGCGCCATCCCCCCATTTGCAGGAGTGCGACGTTTGTCCTCTATCAGAATTGACCGCTTCGCTGCGATCATGCTGGCATCATGCACGCTGGTTCCCGCGCCGCTCGCCCTTGCGGCCGACAGCGCAGCCGACGCGGACGGGCCGCAGCGGGCGTTTACCCCCGCGGACCTGTTCAAGCTCGACGGCGTGACTGGCCCGGAGATTTCGCCTGACGGATCGCACATCGCCTATGTCCGTTCCAGCGGCGACATCATGACCGACAAGGACGTGCCGTCGATCTGGCTGGTTGATGCCGTCTCGGGAGAACAGCGCCCACTGGTCACAGGGCCTGGCGCACATTTCTCGCCGCGCTGGTCTCCGGACGGCAAGCGGCTGGCCTATGTGTCGAGCGATGGCACCGGCTCCCCGCAGCTCCATGTGCTATGGTTGGCGAGTGGCGCGGTCGTGAAGATTACCGCACTGCCCGACAGTCCCGGCGCCATCGCGTGGTCTCCGGACGGCCGCCAGATCGCCTATACCATGCGCGTCCCTGGCGAGCCGATGAAGCTGGGATCGCAGCCTGCTGACCGGCCGGAAGGTGCCAAGTGGGCGGAGCCGCTGCAGGTGATCGACCGCGTGACCTACCGCTTCGACGGGGCAGGCTATCTGCCAGCCGGGTTCGACCACATCTTCGTCGTCTCGGCCGATGGCGGCGCGCCGCGGCAGGTGACGTTCGGCCAGTTCGACGATGGCGGTCCGCTGTCGTGGACGCCGGACGGGAAGCGGATCGTGTTTACCGCCAACCGCCACGAGAACTGGCAGCGCGACATCAACAATTTCGAAGTCTACAGCCTCGATCTGGCGAGCGGGGCGGTGACGGCGCTCACCACCCGGCAGGGACCGGACGGCGCGGCGCGGCTTTCGCCTGACGGCAAGCACATCGCTTATACCGGCTATGACGACGTCAACCGCTCCTATGAGAACAACGACCTCTACGTGATGAATGCGGACGGCAGTGGCGTGCGGCTGCTGACGCCGAAGCTCGATCGGTCGATCGATGCGCTCGAATGGGCGGGCAATGGCGCGATCTACGTTCAGTACGACGACCAGGCCCGTACCAAGATCGCGCGCGTCGGGCTCGACGGTTCGATGAAGACCGTGGCCGAGGGCTTGTCGCCAGGCGCGCATTTCGACCGGCCCTACACCGGCGGCGCGTTCAGCGTATCGGCCGCAGGGAAGGTGGCGTATACGGCCGGCAGCGCCAGCGAACCGGCCGACCTGTGGGTGACGGGCGGGGGCGGGGGCAAGCGCCTGACCGACCTCAATGGCACCTGGATCGATGCCAAGGCGATGGCGCCGGTGCGCAAGCTGCAGGTGACCGCGCCGGACGGCCGCGCGATTGATGCCTGGCTGGTGACGCCTCCGGGCCTCCGGCCGGGGCAGAAGGCGCCGCTGATCCTCGAGATTCACGGCGGCCCGAACACGGCCTATGCGCCGGTATTCTCGACCGATTACCAGCTTTATGCCGCTCACGGCTATGCGGTGCTCTACACCAATCCGCGCGGCAGCACTTCCTATGGAGAGGAATTCGCGAACCTGATCGACCGGGCCTATCCGGGCACCGACTACGACGATCTGATGGCCGCCGTCGATGCGGTCATCGCCGATGGTGTGGCCGACCCGGACAACCTTTTCGTCACCGGCGGCTCGGGTGGTGGCGTGCTGACGGCGTGGATCGTCGGCAAGACTGATCGCTTCAAGGCTGCAGCGTCGCAGAAGCCGGTGATCAACTGGATCAGCGAGGCGCTGACGATGGATTCAACGCCGTTCACCTCGCGTTACTGGTTCGACAAGAAGCCCTGGGAAGATCCCATGAGCTACTGGAAGCGCTCGCCACTCAGTCTCGTCGGCAATGTGAAGACGCCAACGCTCGTAGTGGTCGGGGCCGAGGACTACCGCACGCCCGACAGCGAGTCCGAGCAGTACTATGCCGCGCTGCAGATCCGCGGCGTGCCGACGGCGATGGTCAAGGTGCCCGGTGCCAGCCACGGCGGCATCGCCGCGCGGCCTTCACAGTCGGCGGCCAAGGCTTCGGCTATCCTTGCGTGGTTCGACAAGTACCGGACCGATGCGAAGAAGGACGCGCCGCTGGTTAGCGACTAACCGCGGCGGCGGGCGGGGGCGCGGCCTGAAGGGGCACCCCCGTCACCGCAGGGATCAGTCTTCGGCCGGCTTGCTCTGCAGCTGGCAGTAGTTCTGGATGCCCATGCGTTCGATCATGTCGAACTGCTTTTCGAGGAAGTCGACATGCTCTTCCTCGCTTTCGAGGATGCGTTCGAAGATCTCGCGGCTCACGAAGTCGCGCACGGCCTCGCAATGGGCGATGGCTTCCTTGAGCAGCGGGATCGCGTCGTGCTCGAGCGCGAGGTCGGCCTTGAGGATTTCCTCGACGCCTTCGCCCACGCGCAGCTTGCCGAGTGCCTGAAAGTTGGGAAGGCCTTCAAGGAACAGAATGCGGTCCGCCAGCGTGTCCGCATGCTTCATCTCGTCGATCGATTCGTGGCGCTCGTACTCGGCGAGCTTCTTGATCCCCCAGTTGTCCAGCATACGGTAATGCAGCCAGTACTGGTTGATCGCGGTCAGCTCATTGAGCAGGGCCTTGTTGAGAAAATCGATGACTTGCGGGTCGCCTTGCATGGTGAGCAACTCCTTTGGCTGAGGAGGGCATAATATGCGGCCTCAGGGAAATGAGTACAAGGCTGACGTGGCGCAGAATTACTGTTGCGCCGCGGATTATTGCGATGTTTCCCCGCTCGGGGGCGGTGTGCCGTTCAGGCTGCGACCGAAAGGCTGGCGCTGCTTGCCATGGTCTCTTCCGAAATGATGTCTTCCGCCTCTTCCAGGCACTGGCAGCATTGCGGCGTATGGCCAAGGGCGGCGTAGACCGACTCGGCGCTACCCCCGCAGCAGCGGGCCGCGGTGCGCAGGTCCTTTTCGCGAATGGCGTTGCAGATACAAACGTACATGGGCGAATCCTCTTCGGTCCCCACTATACGCAAATGAGAATGGATCGCAATACTTTTGCGAATGATTATCAAATTCGGTTTTTCAGTATCTTGCGCTCGACCAGCGATCGCCACAGCCACTCGAGCGGGCCGCGGCGGTAGCGGCTCAGCCATGGCTTGCTCCAGCCGAGCATCAGGGCGCAACCGCCGAGGACGAAGAGGAGCTGTTTTGCAGGGCCGATCGACCCGAAAAGGCCGATTCCCCAGCCGTAGAATGCGAAAGTCATGACGAGGCTGGTCAGGATATAGTTGCTGAACGCCATTCGCCCCGCCGCGATCAGGCGTTGTCCTAACGCCGTTGGAGCCAGTTGCGGTGTGACCATGACCAGCAGTGCTGCATAGCCACAGCCGCATAGCAGGTGCGGCATGGCGAGCCCCCATACCAGTGCGGCGTGCATCGCTACGGGAGGAAAGTGCCGTGGCCAGGCCCAGCCGAGGAACATTGCGGTCAGTGCCAGCCCGGCGGCAGTGCAGGTCACACCGACCACCTTCAGTCGTGAACGTGCCATCGTTCCTGTGAACAGACCGCGCCGGTAGAGCACCATGCCGATTAGCATCAGGGGCAAAGTCTCGGAGAAATTGCCCGAGACCATCTGGACCTGCCAGAACGGGCGCTGTTCCAGCTTTACCGCGATCAGGCCAAGGAAGCCCAGGTGGCTTTCGCTCAGTTCCTGCGCAGCCCAGCTGCGCACCGGCTGGAGCCATTCGGCAAGCAGATGGATTTGTGCCGCCGTGGCTGCGCCCTGGCGCAAGGCGGTCTCGGCCGAGATCGTGGCTGCCGATTCGAACAGGCCCCACAAGTGCCATGCGTAGTAGAGCCCCAGCGCGATGATCAACAGCAGGCGGTCGTTGAGTGGCCGCAGCAGCAGCGCGGCGAGGCCGCAGATGGCGTAGAGAAAGAGAATATCGCCCCACCACAGCAGCAGGTAGTGCAGCGCGCCGAGCGCCATCAGCCAGAACAGCCGGCGCACCTGCAGCACATCCCCGTCGCGCCCGGCCGCTTCAGTGCGCTCCCAGAACAGGACCAGACCAGCCCCGAACAGCAGCGAGAACAGCGCTCGCATCTTGCCTTCGAAAAACAGGAACGAAAAGGCGAAGGCAGTCTCGTCTGCGGGGCCCACCGGATGAGGCAGGTTGGGTGAGGTGCTGGAGGCCATTGGACCGGCGAACGCGGCAATGTTGATCGTCAGGATGCCGAGCACGGCTACGCCGCGGATCAGGTCGAGCACCGGCAGCCGCTGCGATGTGGCAGGAGAGGTGGCCGCGTCGGTAGGCGCCTCAGGCAAGGATAGCGCCCGGTGTCAGTCCTGCACGGCGAGACAGGTGAAACCGCCCGCCGTCAGACGTGAACACGCCGCATCGGCTTCGGCCTTGGTGGCGAAGCCGCCGGCCTGCAGCTTGGTCAGCCTGCCAGCGGGAACCAGCAGCTTGCCGTGACCGGACAGTTCGGGGCGGCTTTTCACTTTCGCCCAGAGCGCATTGGCATTTCCGGGGACGCCAAAAGCGCCCAGTTGCGCGCGCCATGGCCCGGAGGCCGCAGGCGCCGACGGGACCGCGACAGATCTTGGCGGGGCAACTGCCGCAGCCGGGCGGGCAGGCACCGCGGGCGAAGCGGGGGCGGGGCCGCTGGCCACCTGTGCAGGGGGCGATTGAGGGCGGGCGTAGTCGGCTCCCGCTGTTGCCGGGCTGTCGCTTCCGGCAAGGCGCGCCGCGTCGGCAATTGCCATGTCCGGCGAGGAGGCACGGTGCACGCTGGCAGCAGGAGGTACGGCATCGGCCATGGGAGGAAGCATCGCCTCGCCTGCGACAGGAGCCCCGCCGAGTTCGGTGGAGGTGGCCAGACGCTCGCGCGTGGCTTCAGCGTCGGCGGCGATCTGGGTGGAGAGAATGACGCTTTTTTGGCGATCTGCCAGGGGAATGAACGAGTCCATCTGTGCCAGCGCGCGTGTCGCCTGCGGCAATCCCGCCTGTTGGGCGAGACTGACGAGTGCATAGGCGCGCACCCAGTCCTTTTCTACCAGATCGCCGTTGAAGTGCGCCACGCCCAGAATGTACTGTGCACGGGGATCACCGTGCGCCGCCGATGCCTTGAGATAGGGCAGGGCCTTTTCACGTTCGCCGTCCTGAAACAGCAGCAAGCCAAAGATGTCTGCGGCCTGCACATGTCCTTGTGCGGCGGCCTTGCCATAAAGCTCCTTGGCTTTTTCCAGGTTCGTCGGCACACCCCGGCCTAGCTTGTAGGCCTGGGCCAGGTTGAACTGGGCGTCGGCATCGCCGCGCTTGGCTAGCGGCATCCATTCTTTCACGGCCCTGCTGTAGTCGCCGGCCGTCCAGGCATCGACACCGGCCTTGACGTCAGCCCAGGCACTGGCGGCCGGTAGTCCGGCACCGATGGCCGCGAGACTGCCAAAACAGAAAAGCGACAGAAATTTCTTCGCGTCGATCATTGCGTGCTTGTGCCCCGGAACTAACGGAATGGTAAGCGGGAATGGGTGGTGTGCGCCAGTTACAACGCTGCAGCACTACGAAGTCAGGCCATAACCCTTGTTACGGGAAATGGTGAACAAGGCCTTATCGAGGCGATCAAGAGGCACAAATTTGGCCGGTTTTTCCGTTTTTTCGTCTCTTCCTGCGCTTAACTTAAAATTAGGAACGATCTGAGAATTTCTGGCGAAGAGGGCCTTACCGGCCTGATGCGTTTCTATTCTTGGGGGTCTTGGTTTGCGCGTACTAGCATTGGCATCGCAGAAGGGCGGATCGGGCAAGACGACCCTGTCAGGCCATCTCGCCGTTCAGGCGCAGCGCGCCGGCGCTGGCCCGGTCGTTCTCATCGACATCGACCCGCAGGGTTCGCTTGCGGACTGGTGGAACGAGCGCGAAGCGGAACTGCCCGCTTTCGCTCAAACCACAGTAGCGCGGCTCGCCAACGATCTGCAGGTCCTGCGTCAGCAGGGCTTCAAGCTGGCGGTGATCGATACCCCGCCGGCGATCACCATGGCCATCCAGAGCGTGATCTCGGTTGCCGAACTCATCGTCATTCCCACCCGGCCCAGCCCGCACGACCTGCGCGCCGTCGGTGCTACGGTTGATCTGTGCGAACGCTCGGGCAAGCCACTGCTGTTCGTGGTCAACGCGGCCACGCCCAAGGCGCGCATCACCGCCGAAGCGGCCGTCGCGCTTTCGCAGCACGGCACAGTGGCGCCGGTCACGCTGCACCAGCGCACTGATTTTGCCGCGTCGATGATCGACGGACGTACGGTGATGGAAGTCGATCCCAACGGCCGTTCCTCGCAAGAAGTCACCGCGCTGTGGAACTACATCGCTGATCGTCTCGAGCGGAATTTCCGCCGAACGGTCTTCACGGTTCCGGGCAGCGGCCAGCCTCATGTTCTGCAAAATGCAGCGCGGCCGGTCGGCGGCTTCGGCCGCCGTGTGGCCGGATCCTGAGGCGGCGCGCGATGAGCGAACACCAAGCCTTCGCCTCGCTTACGCCGAGGCTGCTGGCCCGCAAGGGCGGTGCCAAGCCCGCCATGCGCCGGCAGGACGCTATCAAGCTGGTCACCGGGGCCGGGTCCGCTCCCCCTGAGGATCTGGGCTGGAACGATTGGGGTCACGGCAACGAACGGCCGCGTGAATCGGTTCCGGTTGCGGCACCTGTTGCTGTTCCTGCACCGGTTCAGGAAGCTGCCCCGTCAGCGGCCGCACCGGGCGGCGAGGTGCCAGAAGTCCTGCGCCAGATCGAGCAGATTGCCTGGCGCATCAATCAGTCCTTTCCGCCGCCGCAGCCTTCAGCACCCGAAGGCCGCCGTGCGGCTTTTACGCTCCGGCTCGATGCCGAGCGCCATTTTCGCCTCAAGATGGCGGCTGTCGTGCTCAACCGCAGTGCGCAGGTTCTCGTAACCGAGGCACTCGACAAATACCTGTCCGAAATTCCTGAAGTCGCACAGCTTCAGGGGTCTGGTGGCACGGGACGCTGATGTGACAGGCTCGAAAGAGATCCGGGGGGAAACAGTTTCGATGCAACGCTCCAACACCCACACCCGCACTGCCGGCTTCGCGGTTTGTACCGCGATGGCCGCCGCGCTGCTCGTCGGCTGCTCCGGGCATGCTCCGCTTGCCAGCTCCGGTGCCCCAGCCGCTTCGGGCGAGAGCGCAGGAAGCGAAACGGACAAGGCAATTGCCGCCGCGGAAAAGCGCGTCGCCAAGTCGCCGCGCGATGCTTCCGATCGCGTTGCTCTGGCGCAGGCCTATCTGGCCGCGGGGCGTTTCGAATCGGCCGCGACCACCTTCGAAGATGCAGTCAGCCTGGGTGAGGACAGCCCGCGCATCGGCCTTGGTCTTGCGCTGGCCTATGCCGGTTCGGGCCGCGATGCCGAAGCGCTGACGACGCTGACGCGCTGGCGCAACGAAATTCCGGCGAGCGATCTTGGCCTTGCCCTCGCCCTCGCCGGCCGTCCGGAGCAGGCCGTGGGCCTGTTGTCCGACGCGCTGCGCAGTGGCGACGATACGCCCAAGACCCGCCAGAACCTCGCCTATGCCTACGCGCTGGGCGGGCACTGGACCCAGGCGCGGATCATCGCCTCGCAGGACGTTCCGGCTGATCAGCTGGATGCTCGTCTGCAGGATTGGTCGCGCCGCGCCCGTCCCGAACAGTTTCAGGCCCGCGTGGCGGGCCTGCTCGGTGCTCCCGTGCGCGCCGACGCCGGTCAGCCCGCCGCGCTGGCGCTGAACGCGCCGCAGGCTGATGGGCAGGATAAGGCGCGCATGGCCCTGGCACAGCCTGCCGCGCCGCAGCCGGTTCCCGCTGCGGAACTGCCGCCGGTCGTCGCTGCCCCCCCTGAAACGGCTGCCCCGGCGGGCAATGAACCGGGCACGTTCGCTGCCGCGTTCGCGCCGCCAGTACAGTCGGGTCCGGCTCCGCTGGCAACCAGCGCTGCTCCCGCGGCGCCGAAGTCCGCAAGTACCAAGTTCGTCTCGCAGCCCATGGTGCAGCCGCTCGGCACTGAGCGCAGCGCCTATGTCGCTGGGGGCACGCATCTGGTGCAGCTGGGCTCGTTCCGTACGCTGGAAGGCGCCGAGCGCGCCTGGGGCATTTTCGTGGCCCGCAATCCGGCGCTCAAGGATCACACGATGCGTATCACCGAGGCCGAAGTGCGCGGGCAGCGCTTCTTCCGCGTGGCTGCGGAAGGGTTTGACCGCGGCGGCGCCCGGACGCTGTGTTCCACTGTTCGTGATCGCGGTCATGGCTGCTTCGCCTATGCCAGCACACGCACCTTGCCGGGTGCGCTGCCCGACAAGGTGCAATCACCCGCGAAGCTGGCAAGCCTTTAGAGTTTCAACACACCCATGTGAACCTTGCAGGGCCTCCGTCTTTCGGGACGGGGGCCTTTTTTTCCGTCAGGCAGCGCGGATCTTTTTGGTGCGCACGGTGACGCCGCCCTTGAACAGCGCGAGCACGCGGCCCTGAACGGGTTGCTTGTCGAAGGGCGTGTTGCCCGCGCTCGCCGCCATCTTGTCCGAATTGACGATCCATGGCCGGTCGGGATCGACCACGGCAATGTCCGCTTCTGCGCCCACCGCCAGCCGCCCGGCATCGGCGCCAAGCAGGCGGGCCGGATTAGCGGCGAGCAGATCGAAGGCGCGGCCCATCGAGATGACTCCGTCGCGAACCAGATTGAGCGTGAGCGGCAGGAGCGTTTCGGCGCCGGCCATGCCGGGGGCCGAGTCGGCGAAGGGCAGGCGCTTGTCTTCGGGCCCGCGTGGATCGTGGCCGGAAGCAATGACGTCGATCGTGCCGTCCGACACGGCGACGATGACGGCCTTGCGGTCATCTTCCGGCCGCAGCGGCGGCGAGAGGTGGGCAAAGGTGCGGAACTGCGCAACGGCGAGGTCCGAGAGCATGAAGTAGGCGGGCGAGACGCCTGCCGTCACTTTCAGTCCACGTGCCTTGGCTGCGCGGACGAGGTCGAGTCCGGCGGCGGTCGTCACATTGCGGAAGTGGATCGCGGCGCCAGCGAGTTCGGCAAGCGCGATGTCGCGGGATATCGCCAGGGCTTCGGCCTGTGCCGGGGCACTCGGTAGACCCAGTCGGGTGGCCATCTCGCCCGAAGTCGCGACGGCCTTGCCGACGATTCCGGCATCCTCGGCGTGGACGATCACGACAAGGCCGAGCATTGCGGTGTAGTGCAGCAGTCGCAGCATCGTTCCCGAATCGCCGATCCAGCGGCGACCCGTGGCGACGGCGCGGGCACCCGCAGCGCGCATGAGGGCGATCTCGGCGAGTGCTTCGCCCTTCAGTTCGCGCGTGGCACCGGCCAGCGGGTGGACCCAGAAGTCCGGCTTGCCCGACTGCGCCGCAAACCGCACGCGCGAAGGGATGTCGAGCGGGGTGTTCTGGTCCGGCATCAGCGCAGCGCGGGTGATGCCGCCGAAGTGGAACGCGGGCTTGTCGATCTCGAACACGCCCAGGTCTACGAGGCCGGGGGTCACCAGCTTGCCTGCGGCCTCGAACACGAGATCGCCGGGCTGCGGCGTCACATCAGGCCCCAGGGCGCTGATGAAGCCACCTTCGCAACGGACCGCGCCGGGCACGATCTCGCCATCGGGAAGCAGGAGGCGGCCATTCGTGACCGTCAGTGGTGCGTGGAAGCTCATGCCCAGCCCTCCACCTTGCGGCCCCGGCGGGTCAGCACGTCCAGGCAGGCCATGCGGATGGCAACGCCCATTTCCACCTGCGTGGTGATCTGAGAGCGGCCGGCAAGGTCTGCCACATCGCTTTCGATCTCGATGCCCCGGTTCATCGGGCCGGGGTGCATGATCAGCGCATCGGGTTCGGCCTTGGCAAGGCGTTCCATCGAAAGGCCGTAGAGGTGCCGGTATTCGCGCGGGGAGGGGATGAACTGCCCTTCCATGCGCTCCATCTGCAGGCGCAGCATCATCACCACGTCGGCGCCTTTGAGCGCTGCGTCGAAATCGTGGAAGACCTGTACGTTCATCCGCTCGATATCCGCGGGCATCAACGCGGGCGGCGCGCAGACGCGCACTTCGGCGCCCAGCGAGTTGAGGCACAGGATGTTAGAGCGGGCGACGCGGCTGTGCAGGATGTCGCCGCAGATGGTGACGCGCAGTCCGTTGAAACCGCGCTTGGCGTGGCGGATGGTGAGGGCATCGAGCAGGGCCTGCGTAGGGTGTTCGTGCTGGCCGTCACCTGCGTTGAGCACCGGGCAATCCACCTTGTCCGCGATTAGCTGCACCGCGCCCGAACTGGCATGGCGGATAACGATGGCATCGGCGCGCATGGCGTTGAGCGTCATGGCCGTGTCGATCAGCGTTTCGCCCTTTTTCACGCTCGATGTGGCCACCGCCATGTTGACGACGTCGGCACCGAGGCGCTTGCCCGCGATCTCGAAGCTGAGCAGCGTGCGCGTGGAATTCTCGAAGAAGGCGTTGATGATCGTAAGGCCCGAGAGAACCTCACGGTGCTTCTTCGCCTCGCGGTTCAGCGCGACCCACTGTTCCGCCTCGTCGAGCAGGAACCAGATCTCGTGCGGGGCAAGGCCCCCGATGCCTACGAGGCCGCGGTGCGGGAAGGCGGCGGCGCCTTCCGGATAGGTATATTCTGGCGATGTCATTGAAGATGATGCCTTAGGCGCGGTGGAGCATCGGCTCAAGCCTGTTCGTCGGGGTTTCCAACGCGAATTTTCGCAGCAGCCATGCAGCCATCGGCACATCGACGCACTATCATGGCACATTCGAGCAATAAACGTGCATCCGGTGCGTGTGCTTCCCTTCCAAGCGGGAACGAGTGTGGGTAAGGTCCCGGCACGAAAGGCAGGAACATCGATGAAATTTGCGAGCAAGATCTGGAAATTGCTGGTTGGCATCAAGGATGCCCTGGCGCTCCTGTTCCTGATCCTGTTCTTCGGCGTGATCTATGCTGCGCTCACGGCCCGCCCGACGGCCGGACACGTGCAGAAGGGGGCTCTGCTGCTCGATCTCGATGGAGTCGTGGTCGAGGAAAAGAGCAACGTCGATCCGCTCGACGTGCTGCTGTCGGGTGATGCACCGACGCATGAATTCGCGGCCCGCGACATTGAACGCGCGATGAGGCTTGCGGCGAAAGACGACCGGGTCAAGGTGGTCGTGCTCGACCTGTCGCGCTTCATGGGTGGCCGCTTCGTCCATCTGAAGGAAATTGGCGCGGCCATGGACGAGGTGCGCAAGGCCGGAAAGCCGGTGCTCACCTTTGCCAATGTCTATCTCGATGACGGTATCCAGCTCGCCGCGCATTCCAGCGAGGCCTGGCTCGATCCGATGGGTGAGGCGGTGGCGACCGGACCGGGCGGCACGGTGAACTATTACAAGGGGCTGATCGACCGCTTCAAGGTCAACGCCCACGTCTATCGCGTAGGCACCCACAAGAGCGCGGTGGAGCCCTTCATGCGCTCTGGCATGTCGCCTGAGGCGCGCAGCGACTATGAAAACACCTATGGTGCGCTGTGGGGCGCGTGGAAGGCCGATGTGCAAAAAGCCCGGCCCAAGGCGCATGTGAATGAACTGGCGTCGGATCCGGTGGCGGCAATCAAGGCTGCGGGCGGTGATTTCGCGAAAGGCGCCCAGGCGGCCGGGATCGTTGACCGCATTGGCGACAAGACCGATTTCGACAAGCGAGTGACCGAGCTTGCCGGTAAGTCCGCCGACGATGATGACGACGTGCCGTATGCGCACACGAGGCTTGCGACCTGGCTGAAGGCCAATCCCGAAAAAGCGTCAGGCAAGGCGATCGCGGTGGTGACCATCGCCGGGGAGATCGTCGACGGCGACGCCGGGCCGGGCCAGGCGGGGGGCGACCGGATCGCCAGGCTGCTCGATGACGCTGCCGGCGAAGGCTACAAGGCGCTGGTCGTGCGCATCGATTCGCCGGGCGGGTCGGTCATGGCCTCCGAGCGCATCCGCCGCGCCATCCAGCGCTGGCGCGATGCGAAGATCCCTGTCGTAGTGTCGATGGGCAACCTTGCTGCCAGCGGCGGATACTGGGTCTCCACGCCGGCGCAGAAGGTCTTTGCCGAACCCGCGACAATCACCGGATCGATCGGCGTCTTTGCGGTCGTACCCAGCTTCGAGAAGACGCTGGCAGATTTCGGGGTGACCAGTGACGGCGTGCGTACCACGCCGCTATCGGGGCAGCCGGACGTCTTTGGCGGGTTCACGCCGGAGCTGGACGACCTGATGCAGTCCTCGGTCGAGAACATCTACGGCAAGTTCCTGGGGCTGGTGGCCAGGGCGCGCGGGCGCACGCCGGAGCAGATCGACGCCATCGGGCAGGGCCGCATCTGGCCGGGCGCGCAGGCGAAGGAACTGGGGCTGGTCGACGAGATGGGCAATCTCGATACCGCGCTGGCCTATGCCGCCAAGGCAGGCGGCGTCGGCAACGGCAAGTGGCACGCCGAATTCCTGCAGGAACCGTCCGATCCCTTCACCAGCTTCTTCGAGGACATCGAGGCCGATTCCACAAGCGATGCTGCAGCCTACGACTTCGCCGGCCTGATCGCCGCGCGCCAGCAGGCGCAGGCGGCCCGGGCCCTGCGGCAGGTCAAGAGCCTGTTCGCGGTGCAGGGCGTGCAGGCCTACTGCATGGAATGTGCGCCGCAGTCGGGAACCCAGCAGATCAAGGCCAAGGATTTGTCGCTGTTTCAGGCGCTGACGGGCCTGCAGCGTTAGGGAGCTGGTGTCAGGCTAACGAGCCGAGCTTGCCGCGGATTGGCGAGACACTGCCAGACGTATCAATTTTGAGCAGTTCGCGCTCCGGCGTGCCGTTGCGCAGCGCCTCTAGCCAGAGGTCGGGATCGTATTCGACGCCAACCGGGTTGTTTCCGATTTCCGGGCCGCTCCAATAGTCTGTACCTTCGGCCTTGGTGTCGAAGCAATCGACGGAGAATTCGATCTGGTTGCCATCGGGATCGGCGTAGTAGAGCGAGGTGCTCATCCCGTGATTGACAGCCCAATAAGGTGCAATTCCAGCATCTTTCAGCAGTGCATAGGATTCCAGGAGATCCCGCATGGAAGCGACGTCATAGGCCACATGATCGACGCCGACCGGCGCCTGTGCCGCGTCCGAACCATCGGGGTCGATCACGGAAAGGTCGGCGAAGGCAAAACGGTGATGTTCCTCGTCAAAAGCCAGGAACGCCAGAACCGGATTGCGATACACCACCTCCGCGCCGAAGACGGTGGCATACCAGGCGAGCATTTCCTCTATGCGCCGGGTACGATAGACTACATGCGCGGGTTTGGGGCTTGGAATGGGCATGGCTCTCCCTCCTTTTGTCCGCTTCGTTGAATGACGAACTTTCGGTATGAGACGCGCCCGGTGTTACCTCCAAATGAGGGGACGGGGTACGAAAAATTCATGCCATCCGGTCCCGGCGGATGCACCGCGACACGGTAGTCAAAAAAGTGCGGGCGGCTGCGCGCTCTGCCTCAATCCAGCGGAGGCATCTCCGCCGGGCCCGTGTCGGGCTGATCGAAATCGGGATAGTCGGGTTCCGTCTCGGGCGGCGTAGCCGGTTCGAACGGCTCGCTGGGCGGAACGGGGGTTTCGGCGGGGCTGGTGCCGGGGACTTCGCCGGGCTGGGTGGCCATGACTACCTCTTGTGAATCGCGTTTCGACCAACGTGGGCTGCAATCGGGCGTCCCGCAAGGGGGCAGGCATATATCCGTGCGGGCGCGCATCGTCGCGGCGCTTGCCCTTTTCCGCGCGACATTCTAAGGGCCCGTCCCTTGAGTTTCAGGCTTCATCCAAGCGGGCGTGGCGGAACTGGTAGACGCGCTGGATTTAGGTTCCAGTATCGCAAGATGTGGGGGTTCGAGTCCCTTCGCCCGCACCAGTCCGCCGCCTGTGGGAGGGTGAGCCAAGAAAATCGGCCGAAAAGGCCCCTTGAATTGCACAGGAAGGCATCGAAATGCAGATCGTCGAAACCACCAACGAGGGCCTGAAGCGCGCCTACACGGTGACCATCCCCGCCAAGACCATCGTCGAGCGCGTCGAGGGCGAAATCAAGAAGATCGCCCCGCAGGTGAAGATGCCCGGCTTCCGCCCTGGCAAGGTGCCCGCGAATCTCGTCAAGAAGATGCACGGCGAGGCGATCCATCGCGACGCCCTGAATGAAACCATCCGCGAGGCCATGGACAAGCTTGTGGCCGACAAGGCGCTGCGTCCGGCGATGAACCCGGATATCGCGCTTGGCGAAGGCTATGAGCAGGGCAAGGACGCCGAACTGACCGTGAGCCTCGAAGTGCTGCCCGTGATTGCGGCGCCTTCGCTGGAAGGCCTCAAGCTGGAACGGCTGGTCGTGCCCGTGGCCGAGGAAGCCGTGGCCGAAGCGGTCGAGCGCATCGCCTCGCAGCAACAGCGTTTCGAGACCAAGGACGGCGAAGCCGCTGATGGCGACCAGGTGATCTGTGATTTCACCGGTAAGCTCGACGGCGTCGAGTTCGAAGGCGGCAAGGCCGAGAAGCAGCCGATCGTGATCGGTGCGGGCCGCCTGATCCCCGGCTTCGAGGAACAGCTTGTCGGCATGAAGGCGGGCGACGAGCGTGTCATCACCGTGACCTTCCCCGAGGACTATCCGGTCGAGAACCTCAAGGGCAAGGAAGTCACCTTCGACATCGCCGCCCACGAGATCAAGGCGCCGGCCGAATCGAAGATTGACGACGATTTCGCCAAGGAACTGGGCCTCGAAAGCCTTGAACAGCTCCAGAACCTGCTGAAGGGCCAGCTCGAGCAGGAAACAGCAGGTCTGACCCGCACCGCGATGAAACGCTCGCTGCTCGATCAGCTGGCCGCCGGTCATGACTTCGACGTGCCGCCGACGATGGTCGAGGCCGAGTTCTCGCAGATCTGGCAGCAGCTCACCCACGAAGCGGGCCACGAGGAAGATCCCGAAGCCGCGCTGAAGGAAATCGAGGCCGAGAAGGACGACTACCGCAAGATCGCCGAGCGCCGCGTGCGTCTGGGCCTGCTCCTGTCGGAAATCGGCCAGGCCAATGGCGTCGAAGTCTCGCAGCAGGAAATGTCGATGCTGGTTTCGCAGGCAGCGCAGCAGTACCGCCCCGAAGACCGCCAGCGCTTCATGGAATACGTCGCCAACGATCCGATGATGGCCGCCCAGCTGCGCGCGCCGCTCTATGAGGACAAGGTTGTCGACTTCCTGATCGAGAAGGCGGACGTGACCGAGCGCGAAGTGACCCGCGACGAGCTGCAGGCCGCGATCGAGGCCGATGCCGACGGCGAGGCTACCGAGGCCAAGAAACCGGCCGCGAAGAAGGCCCCGGCCAAGAAGGCTGCCGCGAAGAAGACCGCTGCCGCCGAGGAGGCTCCGGCTGCTGAGGAGGCCGCTGCAGAAGAGGCTCCGAAGAAGGCTCCGGCCAAGAAGCCGGCCGCGAAGAAGGCTCCAGCCAAGAAGGCCGAGGCTGCTGACGAGGGTGAAGCCAAGCCGGCTGCCAAGAAGGCTCCGGCCAAGAAGGCTCCTGCCAAGAAGGCGGCTGCCAAGACCGAAGACTGATCGGTTTCAGGCTGACGAATTCGGGCGGCCCGGTGCGCTTCATGGCGCGCCGGGCCGTTCCTGTTTCGGAGTGACTTATTCGTGCCAGTTGCGGAATGAGGGGCGCGCGAATGTGGCGGTGCGCGCACGTTCGTAGGCGGCGCCGATCTTCAGGACCTTGGCGTCCTGCCACTGGCCCGCGATGAACGACAGGCCGACAGGCAGCCGCTCGACCTGTCCCATCGGCACGGTGAGATGCGGGTAGCCCGCGACTGCGGCCAGTGCGCCCGCACCGACGCCTACGTAGTGGTCACCCAGGACGGGATCGACAGGCCACGCCGGGGCCGTGGTCGGCGCGATCAGCACGTCCACGCCATATTGCTTGAGCATCTTGTCGATGCCTTCCGCTCCTGCGAGCCGTCTGGCCGTCTCGCGTGCCTTTTCGTAGGCCTCGCGATCGGTGGTGGCGAGCGCTTCTTCGAAGGTCTCCTGACCGTACCAGCGCATTTCCTGTGCGGCATGCGCCTTGTTGAAAGCGATCAGCCCGGCAAGGTCGCGGGCCGGGGGATCGCCGGGAAGACCGGCGAGGTAGGCGTCGATGCCTTCGCGAAACTCATAGTTCAGCACGGTGTTTTCGGCGTCGCCGATCGCGGCGTTCGGTGCGTAGGCGATTGTCACGATCGTGGCGCCTGCGCGCTTCATGTCGGCAATGGCCTGATCGAGCAGGGCGGTGACGGCGGGAAGCGGGTCGGGCTGGCGGCGCAGCACGCCGATGCGCAGGCCCTTGAGACTCGCCTGAGCGAGGCCCCTGGTGAAGTCGATGGCGTGCGCATCGGCGTCCGCCGTCGCCGGATCGGCCGGATCGCTGCCTGCCATCGCGGTGAGCAGCAGGGCCGCGTCCTCCACGCTCGTCGCCATCGGTCCTGCGGTATCCTGGCTGGTGCTGATCGGCACCACATGCTTGCGGCTGACCATGCCTACGGTGGGCTTGAAGCCGACAATGCCGTTGACCGAGGCGGGGCAGGTGATCGACCCGTCGGTTTCGGTGCCGACGGCCGCCCAGGTGAAGCCCGCCGCGACTGCTGCCGCGCTGCCCGAAGACGAGCCGCAGGGGCTGCGGTCGATGGCGTAGGGGTTGTGCGTCTGCCCGCCCACGCCGCTCCAGCCGCTGGAGGAACGGTTGCCGCGGAAATTGGCCCATTCCGAAAGGTTCGTCTTGCCGAGAATGATCGCGCCCGCCTTGCGCAGGTTTGCGACCAGCGTTGCGTCGCGCCCGGTCATGTTGTCCTTCAGCGCGAGGCTGCCGGCGGTGGTCGGCATGTCGCGCGTTTCGATGTTGTCCTTGATCAGAACGACACGGCCCGCGAGCGGTGCGCTTACGCCAGCTGCGATCGCGTCGGGATCCTTGGCGGCGCCCGGATCGAGCGCGATGACTGCGTTGAGGTGTGGTCCGGCATCATCGATCGACTCGATGCGCTTGAGGTAGGTCTCGGGGCTCTCCTGCGCGAATGCGCCGGGCCCTGCCAGCGTCAGGACAGACAGTGTTACGAGTGGGGCGCAAACCGCCCGCATCAGTCCAACTCGGGAGAAACCCATAGGCTCTTGTTTCCTCATGTATCCAGCAGCCGCGATCCTGCGCCAGGCAGGTTCGGCCTGCAACCGTTCAAAAACTGGCCCGTTTTTTGCGTGGAATCCGGGGAATGACGGACAGGAGGAACAAATTTTCCTTACGGAGGGCAAAGATTGTCGCAAACGCGACGCCGATTGAAGGGTTAAAGCCCTTGAACATCGGTGATTGGCACGCGACATAGACGATCCAAACCAGATAGAGGACTCCCATGCTCGACCTGTTTGGCGCCTCAGGCGCCCAAGGAAAGTTCACCACTGATCCCGTCACCGGCGCCCTGGTGCCGATGGTTGTCGAGCAGACCAGCCGCGGCGAACGCAGCTTCGACATCTACTCGCGCCTGCTGCGCGAACGCATCGTGTTCGTCACCGGTCAGGTCGAGGATCACATGGCCTCGCTAATCGTGGCCCAGCTGCTGTTCCTCGAATCGGAAAATCCCTCGAAGGACATTTCGATGTACATCAACTCGCCGGGCGGTGTGGTCACGGCGGGCATGGCGATCCACGACACCATGCAGTACATCAAGCCGCGCGTTTCGACCGTGTGCATCGGCCAGGCTGCTTCGATGGGCAGCTTCCTGCTGGCCGCCGGTGAGCCGGGCATGCGCATCGCGCTGCCGAACGCTCGAATCATGGTTCACCAGCCTTCGGGCGGTGCGCAGGGCATGGCCTCCGACATCGAGATTCAGGCGCGCGAGATCCTGCGGATGCGCAAGCGTCTCAACGATATGTATGTGAAGTACACCGGCAAGTCGCTCGACGAGATCGAGAAGGCGATGGACCGCGACACCTTCCTCGAAGCCGAGGAAGCACTGGCGTTTGGCCTCGTCGACAAGGTTTTCGAGACGCGGCCCGACGCCGACGGTGCTGCTTCGAGTTGATTTCGGATACGGGGCTGGATGTTTAGCCAGTGGCAAGCATTCCAGCCTAGGATTGATAAACCGCCCCTTGCCAGAGTAGACTGTCCGAGTCGCCTCAGCAGGGGGCCTAAGACGGAAAATGACGAAATTGAGCGGATCTGACGCGAAAAGCACACTCTACTGCAGCTTCTGCGGCAAGTCGCAGCACGAAGTGCGCAAGCTGATCGCGGGCCCCACGGTTTTCATCTGTGACGAATGCGTCGAGCTGTGCAACGACATCATTCGTGAGGAAACCAAGGCTGGCATCGCGGGGAAGAAGGACGGCGGTGTGCCGTCTCCCCTCGAAATCTGCGAGACGCTGAACGACTACGTGATCGGCCAGCAGCGCGCCAAGCGCGTGCTGTCGGTGGCTGTCCACAACCACTACAAGCGCCTGAAGCACAGCGGCAAGCAGGGCGACGTCGAGCTGTCGAAGTCGAACATCCTGCTCGTAGGCCCGACCGGTTGCGGCAAGACGCTGCTGGCCCAGACGCTGGCCAAGACTTTCGACGTGCCTTTCACCATGGCCGATGCCACCACGCTCACCGAAGCGGGCTACGTGGGTGAGGACGTGGAAAACATCATCCTCAAGCTGCTCCAGGCTTCCGACTACAATGTCGAGAAGGCGCAGCACGGCATCGTCTACATCGACGAGATCGACAAGATCAGCCGCAAGGCCGAGAACCCGTCGATCACGCGCGACGTCTCGGGCGAGGGCGTGCAACAGGCGCTGCTCAAGCTGATGGAAGGCACTACTGCGAGCGTACCTCCGCAGGGCGGCCGCAAGCATCCGCAGCAGGAGTTCCTGCAGGTTGACACGACCAACATTCTGTTCATCTGCGGCGGGGCCTTTGCCGGTCTCGAAAAGATCATCGCCGACCGCTTGCAGAAGCGTTCGATCGGCTTCGGCGCGCATGTCGCCGATCCAGACAAGCGCCGCGTGGGCGAGCTGCTCCAGAAGGCGGAGCCCGAGGATCTTCTCAAGTTCGGACTGATCCCCGAATTCGTCGGCCGTCTGCCGGTGATCGCGACGCTGGAGGATCTCGACATCACTGCGCTGGTGAAGATCCTGCGCGAGCCGAAGAACGCACTGGTCAAGCAGTACGCCAAGCTCTTCGAGCTGGAAGATGTTGAATTGACCTTCACTGACGAGGCGCTCGAGGCGATTGCCCAGAAGGCCATTGATCGCAAGACCGGCGCTCGCGGCCTGCGCTCGATCGTCGAGGGCCTGCTGCTCGACACCATGTTCGACCTGCCGACCGAAGGCGACATCGCCGAAGTCGTGGTCGACAAGGAAGTGGTCGAAGGCCGCAAGGAACCAGTCCGCGTGCACAAGGGCGACAAGACCGAAGCTGCGGCCTGATTTTTCAGCCCGGCACAGCCAGAATACGAAGGGCGGTCCGCAAGCGCGGGCCGCCCTTTGCGTTTGTGTCAGCCTTCTCCGGCCTGCCGCCGTTCTGCCAGTGCCATCATGCGGGCGATGCGTTCGGGTGGGAGCACGTCTGCGAAGGCGTAGGTCTTTTCGAATGCGGGGATGCCTTCGGGCAGGGCAACCCAGGGCATCTTCTCGGAGGTGAAGATCACGGCGTCCGGCCGCACCCATGAGGGATCGTCAAGCGTTCCCACCCGCAGTCCCGCGCCGAGCCTTCCCAACCGGGGGTAATAGCTCAGCACCGCGGTGCCGCACTGCGCGCAGCGGCAAATCACATGTGGCCCGCCACTGCCGGCCTTGACTTCGTGTTCGGTGAAGGAGCCAGCCAGCACTTCGATCCGATCGCCTTCGTAGAACGCATTGACCACAGAGGTGGAGCCAGTCTGGTGCTGGCACTGGTTGCAGTGGCAGTTGTTGACGAAGATGGGCTCTCCCTCAACGCGGTAGCGCAGAGCGCCGCAACCGCAGCCGCCTTCATGAATCTGATCGGTCATCGTTTACCTCCAGTCAGAGCATGACTGAAGGGATTTGTGGCGTCCAGCCGCCGCGTCGCGGCCGCGATATCCGCTGCTCTCCCCAATGAGTGCGCTTGGTCTGTGCGGCTGGTGCCCTACACTTTCGCTGACAAAGAACGAACAGGGGGGAAGTGCCATGACCGGCAGCCGTATTCCGGTTTCACGCATAATCCACACGATCCACGCCACGACCGATATCTACAAGTGCCGGCTGCTCTATCAGGATGCCCTGGGCGGACTGGTCTTCGCTGAGAACTATTTCCCTGCCGAGGACCGTGACGCGGCGCTGCTCTATGTGACGGACCACATGGTCGAGCCCATGGCGCCGCGCCATGCGGATGACCTGACCAAGCCCTTTGCGCGCATGGCGGCGAAGATCGGGCAGTCCTTCCACTCGTTCGAGATCAAGGTTCCGGACGGCAAGGCGGCCAGTGCCGCGTTCCGTGAAGCGGGGTGCACCGTCGCGAGTGACTATGGCGTGTTCTTCTTCGTAAAGCCCGAATCGACCGGAGGCGTCCTGCTGGAGGTCTGCGAACTGGCGATGCCGAACGATCCCTATGACCGGGGCAACTGGAATCCGCTGGTGGCGGCTGGCCATGCCTGCGGTGTAGCCGGCCTGGACCACATAGCCTGCGTCACGGCAGACATGGCGAAGGTGCTGCATTTCTTCACCGAGGTGGTCGACGGGGAAGTGCTGGAGGATTCGCGCACCCAACGGCCTCAGGCCGGGCGGCGTGTGTTGCTCAGAGTGGGCGATACCCGTGTTGCGTTCATCCAGCCCGATGATACGACAGGTGGTCCGCTCGGCGCGTTCCTGTCAAAGGAGCAGAACGGGATTTACGCCCTCGTCTGGAAGATTGCCGATGCCGGGCAGGCGACGACCCATTTCGAGGGCAAGCTCAAGCTGCGGCTGACGCAGGAGGGTTGCATCTCGTCGGGCTTTGCTATCGATCCTGAGGACTTTCTTGGCGCCCGGCACGAATTCGTAGCGGCCTAGGGGCAGAACCTGTGTCCTCCCCTAGACGACGGCCTCGCTTTCCAGCGAGCAGTTGCAGTCGCCGTCGGTCTCAATCTGGATGGTCGGGTGACCGATACCGTAGTCATGTTCGAGGTCGTGCGCGACCTCGTGCAGAAAGCTGTCGCCGGGGGCACCGCCGGGCATGACCAGATGCGCAGTCAGCGCCGTTTCTGTGGTGCTCATTGGCCAGATGTGCAGGTCGTGGACCCGTTCGACGCCGGGCAGGCGTTCCAGATAAAGGCGAACCTGTGGGGCATCGATGCTGTCCGGCACGCCCAGCATTCCCATCCGCAGCGAATCGCGCAGCAGGCTCCAGCTCGACCACGCGATCACGGCGGTAATGACGAGCGAGGTGATCGGGTCGATCAGTGCGAAGCCGGTCAGCAGCACGATCAGCCCTGCTACGACCACGCCGACGGAGACGACGGCGTCGGCCAGCAGGTGAACAAAGGCGGCGCGCAGGTTCAGGTCCGATTTGGAGCCTTTGGCGAACAGCAGGGCGGACAGGGCATTGATGACGATGCCGATCCCGGCCACTACCATCATCGTGGTGCCCGCGACCGGCGCGGGTTCGGCAAAGCGCCGGATCGTTTCGACCAGAATGGCCCCCACGGCGACCCAGAGCAGCGTGGCATTGGCGATTGCCGCGAGGATCGAGGAACTCTTCAGACCATAGGTGAAGCGGGCTGAGGGCGGCCGGGCCGACAGAACGCTGGCGCCCCAGGCAAGCAGTAGCGAAAGCACGTCGGAAAGATTGTGACCCGCATCGGCGAGTAGCGCCATCGAGCCACTCATGAAACCGGCCGCGACTTCCGCAGCCACGAAAATGAGATTGAGCGTTACTGCAATGGCGAAGGCGCGGCCTGCATGACCGGCCGCGGGCGGCGCCGGATGGTGGTGCCCGCGCCCGTGGCTGTGCCCATGGTGGTGGTTATGGCCTGCACTCATAGGCGGCGTGTGTGGCACGGCCTGTACGGCTTCATCAAGCTATGACGTAACATCACCTGCGTGCAGCGTCGGGGCAGGGAATGAAGAGGGCATCTGGTTGCCGCAAGAGCACGGATCACGGGTGGGGCAGAATACCTTTTGCGTGATATTTTTGCCGCAGTGCGATATTTTCGATACCTAATAATATATTGATTTTATTATATAAAATATTTTTCATTTGGAGAATATGACACTGGCGTCACAAAATTCCGCAAATGCGAACGCAAATGAATCCCAAACGTCAGAGAGTTGTCATATCTGGCTGCTCTTAGCTGCCGCAGCAAAATTGCGGCGGAGGGCAATAACCACATCGCTGCACTTTGTGTCCACCCAGTCTCAAGACCTCAGGGGGCTAGAATGAAGTTCCATTCCGTTTTCAAGACCGCGACCAGCACGCTGGCCGTCGGCACCGCTTTCCTCGCCGTTCCCGCATTTGCACAGTCGACCGGTTCGGCCGAGTTCGAGGGCGATGCGATCGTCGTGACCGGCGCGCGTGAAACTGCCGTCGGCGGCATCGATGTGCCCCAGACGCCCAAGGCGAAAGTTGCCATCACCAAGGAACTGATCCAGCATCAGACCGCCGGCCAGACCATCAACGAAACGTTGAACCTGGTTCCGGGCGTCAGCTTCACCAACAATGACCCCTGGGGTTCGCTGGGCGGCAGCTTCACTGTTCGCGGTTTCGGCTCGGACCGTATCTCGCAGACCGTTGACGGCATCCCGCTCAACGACTCGGGCAACTACGCGCTCTACACAAACCAGATGCTCGATCCCGAAGTCATCGAATCCGCGACCGTCAGTCTCGGTTCGACCGACGTCGACAGCCCGACCGCTTCGGCCGCCGGCGGCACGATCAACATCCGCTCACTCGACGCTACCGACGAAATGGGCGCGATGGTCAGCGCCACTTACGGTGACATCATTGCTCGCGGTGATCCGGGCAGCCGCCCGTACTACCGCGTGTTCGGCATGATCCAGACCGGCGTGTTCACGCCGTTCGGCACGAAGGCCTGGTTCTCGGCCTCGTCAGCCCGCAACGATTCGTCCTTCTCGAACTACGGCGGCGTCGACAAGCAGCAGTACAACGGCAAGATCTACCAGCCGATCGGCGACAACGGTGACTTCATCTCGATCGCCGGCCACTACAACCAGAACCGTAACAACTTCAACGGTTCGCCCTACAGGAATACGGTCGATCTTACGCCGGCCAGCCGTTTCTACGATCTGTATGACGGCACGCCGTGCACCACCGATACACCTGAGGCCGGTGTCGCCGACAGCCCGAACAGCTGCGGTTCACCGTTCGAACGCCGTTATAACCCTTCAAATACCGGGAACATCCGCGTTGCTTCGCGGTTCACGCTGGCCGACAACCTGATCCTCAACGTCGAACCGTACTATCAGTATGTAAAGGCGAATGGCGGCGGCACGTCGACTGCATATGAATATGCCAATGCCGATGGCCTGCTCGGCCAGATTGGCGGCGGTTATTATGCGGGTGTCGACCTCAACGGTGACGGCGACTTGCTGGACAGGGTTCGCGTTCTCTCGCCGAGCCAGACCCAGACCAACCGCATCGGTGTGATCGCGAACCTGGCCTACGACATCAACGACCAGAACCGTGTTCGCCTGTCGTACACATTCGATCGTGCGAAGCACCGCCAGAGCGGCCAGATCGGCCTTCTGCAGTCGAACGGCGAGCCGTATGACGTGTTCCCGGTCAACGATCCGATCTTCACGGCCGACGGCTTCATGCTCAACAAGCGTGACCGCAAGTCGATCGCCATGCTGAACCAGATCTCAGCCGAGTATCGAGGTTCGTTCGTGGACGATAGCCTGATCGTGCAGATCGGCGCCCGCATGCCGTTCTTCCAGCGTGAGCTCAATCAGTACTGCTTCAACACAAGCCCGGGCGATGGCTATGGCGACTGCGTGGCGTCGGCAGACGCGGCTGCTTATCTTGCCGCTAATCCCGATAGCGTGGCCCCTGAATCGCGGACGCTGAACTACAAGAAGTTCCTGCCGACCCTTGGCCTGACCTACAAGTTCACCCCGGAAGCGAGTGTGTTTGTCAGCTACGCCAAGAACCTCTCGGTGCCTGGGACCGACGACCTCTACGGGGCGATCTATTACCCCAAGTCGGACGCGCGTTCGAAGCCGACCCCGGAAACGTCCGACGCCTTTGACCTGGGTTTCCGCTACCAGTCAGGTAATATCCAGGCTCAGGTCGCTGCTTGGTACAACACCTACAACAACCGTCTGGCTTCGGCTTACAACGTCGAGTGTGACTGCAACATCACGTCAAACCTCGGCAAGGTCGACAAGTACGGTGTTGACGGCAGCATTTCCTGGCGTCCGATCAAGCCGATCCTTGTCTATGCTTTCGGTTCTTACCTGAAGTCGGACATCAAGAGCGATACGATCTACGGCGACACGTGCAGCAGCTCGCTTGGCGACTCGTGCTACGTTAGCGACGGCGTGGCTTACGTGACGACCGACGGCAAGCGTGAGCGAGGTGCACCGAAGTACACCTACGGCGCTCGCGTGCAGGGCACGCTGGGGCCGGTCGAGCTGGGCTTCCAGGTCAAGCGTACTGGCGCGCGCTTCCTGAACGACATCAACACCGTGACCTTGAAGGGCTACACGGTGGCTGATCTCGACGTGCGCTTCTCGCTTGAGAACTATGGGCTGGAGAAGAGCTACGTGCAGCTCAACATCACCAACCTGTTCGACGAAGTCTATTACGGCTCGGTTTCGGGCGGTCTGACGACCTCTTCGTCATACGGCAACATTGGAGCGCCGCGCGCGATCAGCGGCACGCTGGTTGTCGGTTTCTGATCCTACCGATCGGAGCCCCAGAACAATCGGGGGAGGAACCGCAAGGTTTCTCCCCTTTTTGCTGTCCGGGGTAACGCTGCATCCCTCTGGCGGTAATGGCAGTTGCCCCGCTTCCCCGGGGCGCTCGCCTGCGATAGCCTTGATCCAGACGCGTAAATCGCGCGGGGGATGAGGGAGACGAGGTAATGCCGTGGGACGCCGCCGAGCGAACCAAGCAGGTGACGGGGGCCAGGGAACGCTTGCCATTCCTGAGCGAGGACCAACTCGACGAACGGCACTTTGCGGCGATGGAGCAGTTGCGCGTGCTCTATGGCTATCCCGAGGGCATGCCGCTGGCGCCGTTCTTTGCAACGCTCGCCCATAGCCCGGAGTTCTTTGCCGGCTACATCGATCTCGGCGTCGCCGCCTCGATCCGCAGTGCGCTGCCTGACCGGGTGCGCGAACTGGCGATCCTGCGGACCGGCTGGCTCTATGGCGCCCCCTATCTGTGGGGCGAGCATGTCAAGGCCACGCGGGGCAAGGTGTTCACCCCGGACGAGATCGAACGGATCACCGAAGGCCCCGAGGCGCCGGGGTGGGGGGAGCTTGACCGCGCCGTGATGCAGGCCGCCGACGATCTGCACAGCGATGCTATGATCAGCGACGCAGTGTGGGGCGTGCTCGCGCAGCACCTTGACGAGCGGCAGTTGCTGGAACTGCCGATGCTGGTCGGCCACTATGTGCTGACGGCGTTCCTGCAGAATTCACTGCGCAGCCGGCTTACCGAAAACAACCCGGCAGGCCTCGCTGCGCGCTGAGGCCTACTCGTAGACGCAGGCGTCGTAGCCGTCGCGCTTCACGGTGCCGATACGGGCGGCGATGGTATTGCCGTAACGGCGGGTGAAGCCGGCCGGGTTCTTGACACTGCGGGTCTTGGGGCTGGGCAGGGCCGCGGCAATGCGGGCGGCTTCCAGCGGCGTCAGCCGTGCGGCCGACTTGCCATAATAGCGCTGTGCACCGGCCTCCACGCCATAAGTGCCGATGCCTGTCTCGGCCACGTTGAGGTAGACTTCCATGATCCGCCGCTTGTCCCACAAGTGCTCGATCAGGAATGTGAACCAGACTTCCAGCCCCTTGCGCAAGTAACGGGTCCAGCCCTCTCCCTGCCACAGGAAGACGTTCTTGGCGGTCTGCTGGCTGATCGTCGATCCGCCGCGCAGGCGCTTGCCTCGGGCATTGCGCTCCATCGCCTTTTCGATGGCATCGGTGTCGAAGCCGCTGTGGCTGCAGAATTTCCCGTCTTCTGCGGCTACAACGGCGGCGACCATGTTGCGGTCGATCCGGCTCAGCGGCTGCCAGTCCTTTGCAATGCCGTTGCCGTCGGTCAGCATGGTGAATGTCACCGGAGGCGGAACGAAGCGGTAGAGCACGGTCAGCCCGACGCTGATGGCGAGAAACCAGACGATGATCCTGGCGATGAAGCGCATGAACTGGCGAGAACCCGAGTGTTGGTGACGTTGCGATCTCTAGAGCCTGTTCCCGCCGTCTGGCAATGGCGCGGCATTCAATGCAGCGTGGACACCTGCACGCCGCCGATGGAGGCGGACGGGGGCTGACCGGGCGAATGGAACATGACGCGGTCGCGGCCCAGCCGCTTGGCCCGATAGAGCGCCTCGTCCGCGAGCCGGTAGAGTTCGCGAAAATCGCTGTCCTCGTCGGCCTGGGCGACACCGATGCTGACGGTCACGGTTCCGGGGCCGATGGCTTCGTGATGATCGCAGGCGGCGATGCCCATGCGCACGCTTTCGGCGAACTGTTCCAGCGCGAAACCGTCCATGCCGGTGGTCATTAGCGCGAATTCCTCGCCACCCAGGCGGGCGACCTTGCACATCGGGCCTTCCCAGCGCTCGATGCGGCGGGCGATGGTGGCCAGCACCGTGTCACCGGCATCGTGGCCGTGGGTGTCGTTGATGCGCTTGAACATGTCGATGTCGAAGAGCAGCAGGGCAGCCGGGCTACTGCCCGAATGAGCCAGTTCCAGCATGGGGGCGACGGCTTCGACGAAGCCGCGCCGGTTGCGCAGCCCGGTCAGCGGATCGCGCCGGGCCAGTTCGTGCGCCTGAGCTTCGGCCTGTCGTGCGCGATCATGCTCGATACGCATATGGGCATGGGTCCGGGAAGCTGCCACGGCCAGCCAGACAGTCTGCCAGGCCGCCGCGAACAGGATCAGCAATTGCGATCCGCCGCCCCAGAAGATCGTGCGGGTATCGATGAACTCGATGCCGCCAAGGGTCAAAATGGGAATCGACCATGCGCCGGCGAACGAGCGGGCCTCGATGCTGCCGTGCCGCCAGGCCCAGATGAGGCATCCCGCAACGCAGACCAGCAGCGCGATGATGGTAATGCCGAGCGCCAGCGCGGCCGCGTCGATGGGCCCCGAACGCATCAAGGACATGGGGACGCCCAGAAGGCTGACGAAGCCGGCGAGCCCCAGTGTAAACCAGCGCGCGGCGCGCGACAGTTCGGGACCATCGAGTGCGGTGATCGCGCTGCAGGCGGCGAATGTCACCGCTAGGCATGACAGCATTGTACAGGTCTGGGAGGACAAGGTGCCGGCCATCTGCGGCACGATCAACAGGCCCAGCTGCGACCAGATCACGCCCCATAGCAGAACGCTTCCGGCCCAGGCCGCCTGCCAGACAGGAAATTGCCGTCGCAGCGCCAGAGCCAGCGATGTGTTGTAGACCGCGCCGAGCAGCAGCAGCGTGAGCGCCGCCGTAACGCAGATCGCCAGTGCAATGGACTGGATCGCGGCTTCGCCGCGGCTCAACAGCCTCATGCGCAGCAGGTTGACGCTCGCCAGCCGGTCGAACCGCATGGTGACGAACCGGACGGGTGCGTCGCGCACGGGGGCTTCAAAGGCGATTTGCCCGCCGGTGCGCCAATGCGTGCCGAAGTCGCCGCCGCGGACGTGCTGATAGATGACGCGCCCATCAGTGTATGTGAAAGCCACTTCAAGCCGGTCGAACCGTGAACTGTGCACTTTGAGCACCAGGTCGTTCGGATCGATGCCGTGCTGATTTGCGCGTGTACGCAGCCAGACACTGCCCGCCTGGTAACCGGAGGCTTTGCCCTTGCAAGTGAAGCCGGGCGGCGTCGTCTGGGGCTTTGTCATGGTTTGCGAAACCGCATGACACAAGGAGGACGGGATCAGCACGTCTTCGGCTGCGGCGGCACCGGCCCAGCCACTCCACAGGATCAGGGTGGCAAGTATGGACAAGACACCTGACAGGCGTTTCCAGGCAAAGAAGCGGGCAGCCATAGCAGCGCTGGAAATGGCACATTTATGCCTTACAAATTATTAAACCTGGTGTGATTTCCCCAGTTTTCTGCAGCTTGTGAGGACAAAGAAAAACCGGGCTGCCCCAAGGCAGCCCGGTCTCGAAATTCCCGGGATGACAGTATGTCAGACGGCGGGAATAAGCCTTTTCTCGCCCGCTATGCGGTTCATGGCCTTCTGGAGCTTTTCGAATGCGCGCACTTCGATCTGGCGCACGCGTTCGCGGCTGACGTTATAGACCTGGCTCAATTCCTCGAGCGTCTTGGGGTCGTCAGTCAGGCGGCGTTCGGTAAGGATGTCGCGCTCGCGATCGTTGAGCGCGTCCATCGCCTCGACCAGCATGTCATGGCGGACGGTCTTTTCCTCGGCCTCGGCCACGATTTCATCCTGCAGCGGACCATCGTCCTGCAGGATGTCCATCCACTGGCCTTCGCCTTCCTCGCGCAGCGAGACGTTAAGCGAGGCATCGCCGCCCATCATCATGCGTCGGTTCATGTTGACGACTTCGGTTTCCGAAACGCCCAGTGTGGTCGCGATCTTGGCGACGTCTTCGGGGTGCAGGTCGGTATCCTCGTAGGCGTCGAGGTTCTTCTTCATGCGGCGCAGGTTGAAGAACAGCTTCTTCTGCGCGGCGGTGGTGCCCATCTTCACGAGCGACCACGAGCGCAGGATGAACTCTTGAATCGAGGCCTTGATCCACCACATCGCATAAGTAGCGAGGCGGAAGCCCCGGTCGGGTTCGAATTTCTTCACGCCCTGCATCAGGCCGATGTTGCCCTCGGAGATGAGTTCAGAGACAGGCAGCCCATAGCCGCGGTAACCCATCGCGATCTTCGCGACGAGGCGCAGGTGGCTGGTTACCAGCTGCGCGGCAGCTTCGGGATCCTCGTGTTCCTGATAGCGCTTGGCGAGCATGTATTCCTGCTCGGGCTTCAGCACGGGGAACTTGCGAATCTCGGAGAGGTAGCGGTTGAGGCTCTGCTCGCCACCCAGTGCGGGTACCGCGGGGAGGTTGCGTTGCTTGGTGCTCACTATCTTTTCCGTCCTTTCTAGGTCGGCCAGCGGTCAAAGACCCTTGCTAGGCATCTTAGCTTGTGGCCACCTTTTCATGATAGCACATAAAACCGATTTCAGTGTCGCAATTCGTCGATCAGTGTCCGCATATCGTCGGGAATCGGGCTGACGAAGTGGACCTTCTCCCCCTTAACGGGATGGATGAAGCCGAGTTCCGCGGCGTGAAGCGCCTGGCGAGAAAATTCGAGCCTCTGGAGGATCGGGCGAATCGCTGAAGGTGTACGTCCATAGACAGGGTCTCCCAATAGCGCATGGCCGATTGACGACATGTGAACGCGCACCTGGTGGGTGCGCCCCGTCTCCAGGCGGCATTCGATCAGGGTCGCGCCTTTCAGCAGTTCCAGGGTCCTGAAGTGCGTCACTGCGTGCTTTCCTCGTCCGTCCTCGACCAGCGCCATCTTCTTGCGGTTGGTATTCGAACGGGCGATCGCTCCGGTTACAGTTCCGGACGCGGGGATCGGACGCCCGCCGACGACGGCGTTGTAGGCGCGCTCGATCGAATGGTCGGCGAACTGGGCGGCCAGCACCTCGTGCGCGCGGTCGGTCTTGGCGACGACGAGCAGGCCCGAGGTGTCCTTGTCGATGCGGTGGACGATGCCGGGGCGTGCGACGCCGCCGATCCCCGAAAGCTGGCCGCGGCAATGGTGCAGCAGGGCGTTCACCAGCGTGCCGTCAAGGTTTCCGGCAGCGGGATGGACGACCAGCCCGGCGGGTTTGTCCACGACGATCAGGTGCTCATCTTCGAACACGACCTGAAGGGGAATGTCCTGCGCCACCGCTTCGGCGGGGGCGGCTTCGGGCACGGTGATCGCGAAAGGCGTGCCAGGTTCGGCCTTGAACGAAGCCTGCGACGCCCGCTTGCCCGCCAGCGACACGCGGCCTTCGCCCATCAGCGCTTTCACCCGCTCGCGCGACAGCCCGCTCGCCTCGGCCAGTGCCTTGTCGAGCCGTCCGCCGGTATCGCCGATCCGGCCTTCGATGATGTTTCCGTTTCCCCCCATCTTGGTTAGGATTTGGGGATGGTTATCGAAGTGACAAGTGGTGTTTTGGCAACACTGCGCGCCGAAGCGGAGCGCGCCGCGCCGGAAGAATGCTGCGGGCTGCTGCTGGGCTGCGGCGAACCGGGAGGGGAAGCGCGCATCGAGGCTGCCATGCAGGCTGTCAATGTCTCTGATCAGCCGCGCCTGCGATTTGAAATCGATCCCGCTGCCCTGCTGGCCGCACACAAGGCCGCGCGGACGGGAGCGCCGCAAGTGCTGGGCTATTACCACTCGCATCCGGTGGGTCATCCGGTGCCGTCCGCCGTGGATTGCGAACATTCCACCGGCGATTTGCGGATCTGGGCGATCATTGCTGGCGGGCATGTTGCTTTCTGGCGCGATAGCGGGAATGGTTTCCGGGAATTGACCTTTCGCATGGTTTGAGGGGACCTTGCGTAGCAAAGCTGATATCGGCCCCGGTCAGCCAAGAGAATGGAAAGCGCCTGTTTCATGACCACGAGCTCGCTCGAACTTGCAAGTCTCCTGTGTTCGCGTCTCTGCCACGATATGCTCAGCCCGGTCGGCGCCCTGTCGAACGGGCTGGAGTTGCTGGCGGACGAGAAGGATCCGGAGATGCGCCAGCGCTGTTTCGAGCTGCTGGACCAGAGCGCACGGATTTCCGCCGACAAGCTCAAGTTCTTCCGTCTCGCGTTCGGTGCGGCGGGCGGTTTCGGCGAGATGGTGCCCGTCAGCGAGGCGCGCGTGCTGGTCGACGGTCTGGTGGCCAACAATGCCCGGATCGTCCTCAACTGGGCCCTTTCGAGCGACTCGCTGCCCAAGCCCGCGATCAAGGTCCTGCTCAATTTCGCCCTGTTCGGCATGGAGGCACTGCCCCGCGGTGGCACGCTGGATATCGCTGCTGAATTTCGCGATGGCACGTCCGAAATCGTTGTGCGCGCCGCTGGGCAGCGCATAGCATTCGACCGGGACATTGGCCGGGCACTTGAAGGCTCCTTGCCGCCCGGAGATCTTTCCAGCCGCACCGCGCCGGCCGCGATGATCCAACAGCTGGCCGGAGAGCAGGGGGGCGAGCTGCAATATGTTCTTGCGGAAGATGCGCTGGTCCTCGGCGCGGTCCTTCCCGGAGCCTGAGGGAGCGAACGGCATGGGCGGGAGGCAAGAGCGATGAACCGCTGGCTGGTTAACCGCATTGTCGAATCGCCCAACTGGAACGAGCGCAAACTGCCCGTCTCAATGGTGGTGCTGCACTATACCGGCATGAAGAGCGCCGAAGAGGCGCTGCAGCGCATGTGCGATCCCGCCGCGGAAGTCTCTGCGCATTATCTGATCGACGAGGAAGGCATTGTCACCTCGCTGGTGCCCGAGGAAAAACGGGCCTGGCACGCCGGCCAGTCCTACTGGCGCGGGATTACCGACGTGAACTCGGCCAGTGTCGGTATCGAACTGGCCAATCCGGGGCACGAATTCGGTTACCGGCCTTTCCCGGAACCGCAGATGGATGCGCTGCTGCCGCTGCTCGCGGACATCATGGACCGGCACGACATCCCGCGTGCCAATGTCGTTGCCCATTCCGACATTGCGCCCGCGCGCAAGCAGGACCCGGGCGAATATTTCGACTGGCACCGCCTCGGCGAACTGGGGCTCGCGCTCGACATCCCGGCCGCGAAGATGAACCTGTTCTACGACAATCCCGGCGCGTTCTATCTTGCGCTGGAGCGCTTCGGTTACGACATCGCGGATGGCCGCGCCGCGGTGCGGGCGTTCCAGCGGCGCTGGCGACCGATGTTCATCGATGGCGAGATCGACGGCGAAATCGGCGGCATCCTGTTTGAACTTCTGCTGGAGCGCGATACGGGCCGCGCACGGTAAGCTTCCCTTATCCGAAATTCGTGCTAGGGCACGCGTCGCCGGGGAGCCGGGCAGCCGCGTCATTCGCAAGAATGCCGAGGAAAGTCCGGGCTCCACGAAACAAGGGTGGCGGGTAACGCCCGCCGGGCGAGGGAGGTTCTCAGGCCTGCCGAAGCTCAGGGAAAGTGCCACAGAGAGCAAACCGCCGATGGCCTCTTGCAGGCACAGGCAAGGGTGAAAGGGTGCGGTAAAAGCGCACCGCGCTTCCGGTAACGGAAAGCGGCATGGCAAACCCCACCCGGAGCAAGACCGAATAGGGGCTGCTGGCCATCTTCCGATGGCGGGTCGGTTTCGAACCCAGGCAGCCCGGGTTGGTCGCTGGAGCGATGCAGCAATGCACCGCCAAGAGGAATGGCTGCCACCGCGGCGTAAGGTCCCTGTTTTGGGAGACCACGCCAGGTACAGAACCCGGCTTACAGGCTCCCCGGCATATTCCTTCGGAGATGGATCAGGCTGCTACGCTGGCTTCGCCAGCTGCAGCATCGTGGTGGGCCTGCAGAAACCAGCGATCCGTGCCTTCGAGGCCGATCGCGGTAAGGGTGCCGTGCAGGAACGCGCCGGTGTCGATGCCGATCCGGTTATGGCGTACGTCCGGCTGCTCCGTGATCGTGTGGCCGTGGATGATGCAGGCGCCGAAATCACCCTTGTAGCTGAGGAACGGCTCGCGGATCCACCGGCAGTCTCGCCCGGTCTGGTCCTCGACCGGGGTGTCAGGATGGATGCCGGCGTGGACGAACAGATAGTCACCGATCCGGACCATCTTCTGGAAGCTGGAGAGAAAATCGACGTCATCCTGTGGGATGGCCGCGTTCATCAGTGCCTGCAGTTCTTCGAAATCGGCCGCAAATATCGCTTCGGCATCGACGCCGTAAGACTGGATCGTCTCGCACCCTCCGAACTGCACGAAGCCGCGCAGCGCGTCGATCTTGCTGCGGCTGGACAGCAGCATTTCCTCGTGGTTGCCCTGGATATATTCGATCTTGCGCGTCCGTCCCCAGTCGCGGGCGCGAGCGACCACGGCTGCGCTGTCCGGCCCGCGATCGACGAGGTCGCCGAGCAGGACAACTGTTGTGCGGGCAGGGCGCCGCGCGGCATCATCATCCTCGATCAGGCGGATCAGATTCTCGAAAAGGTCGATGCGTCCGTGAATGTCGCCGATTGCGTAAACGCGCTCTCCGGCGGGTACCGAACGGGGCTTCGTTGCGGATGAACGAGCCAGCAGGTTTCTGAATTTCGCAAGCATTCGTTGTGATGCGGTATACGAGTCGGTCCATTGCAAAACAAGAGATGCGCGCGGATGCGTGCAATAGTGACAAAAAGTCCACACATTGTTTCCAGATTGTCTCTGAATTGAAATTTTCCTTGTGCGCCACTGTGGTGCGTTGCAGCATTATTGTGCTGTCGCGAACCGGCCCGCCACGAGGCACGGCACGGCAGATGCAGGTGGGACGAGGCATTGAAAAAAATTGTGAGGGAATAAATATGACCATGTCCGTCCGCGGCGCCATTGCCGCAACTCTTCTTGCGGGTACCGCGCTTGCCGCCACTCCGGCATTCGCCGACGAGGCTGACGCACCGGCCGCAATCACCATCTCGGGCAACGTTGCGCTGACCACCGACTACCGTTTCCGCGGCGTTTCGCTGTCGAGCGGCGATCCGGCCATCCAGGGCGGCATCACCGTGGCGCATGAATCGGGCCTCTATGTCAGCACCTGGTCGTCATCGATCAACGGTGGTGACGTCTACGGTCAGCAGGAACTGGACATCCTCGCCGGCTGGTCGGGCGAAGTCACGTCGGGCCTGACGCTTGATGCGGGCCTGCTCTACTACGTCTATCCCAGCGGTCATGTCGGTGACGCGAACTACTGGGAGCCCTACGCATCGCTTTCGGGCGATATCGGTCCGGCGACCGTCAAGGTCGGCGTGGCCTATGACTGGAAGCAGAAGGGTCTCGGCCACGACGACAACCTGTATCTCTACGGCAATGTTGATGTCGCGATCCCCGACACCCCGCTCACAGTTTCGGGCCACATCGGTTACACCGATGGTGTTCTCGCTCCGGAATTCCTGAACGGTCTGGATGACCGCACGGGCTGGGACTGGTCGATCGGCGCCTCGGCGACGGTGTTTGGCCCGCTTTCGGTTAGCGTGTCGTACATCGGTGTGACCGGTCCGAGCGTCGACGGCTTCACCGACGACACCGTGGTCGGTACGCTGACCGCTTCGTTCTGATCGAACGAACACGCGAAACCTGTTTCGCAGGAGGACCCGTCCGGAGCGATCCGGACGGGTTTTATCTTTCTGAGTCAATATCTACTTGAGATAGAAGTCGATCGTCGTGACGACGCGCACTTTCTTGTAGGGCGTATCGGATACACCCCAGCCTCCGCCGGAATCGCCATCACGGGCGTCGATAGAGAAGTAGCCTTGTGTGGCGCTTTTGATGGCGCCCACTTCCGCACCGCTGTCCTTGGCAAACAGCTCGGCCGCTGCACGTGCGTCCTTCGTGGCCGCGGCGACCATGTCCGGCTTGATGTCGTTGAGCTTGGTGAAGGTGTAGGACATTCCCGAGCCTTCCTCGAGAATGACGCCTCGGCGGACCAGGTCAAACTGTCGGCGCACGGCATCCTCGGCACGCTTGATGTCGTGCGTGCGAAGCGTCACGCGCTGGCGCACGGTGAAATTCGGGACTCCGTTGTCCTTGTACTGTGAGACGTTCACCCCGGTTGGTTGAAGGGCATCGGCTGGAAAGCCCAGCTCGCGGAAGAAAGCCCGGATCTGCGTGGTGTCGTGATCGACACTGGCCTGTGCCGACGAAAGGTCGCCAGCTGTCGCGGAATATGTGATGGTCCAGGTCGCAAGGTCCGCGGTCACTTCGCGTTCTGCAAGGCCACGCACCGTCACGGCGCGGTCTGCGCGGTGCGCGCGCTTCAGCCCGTCGCCCAGCATGTATCCGCCGGCGATCATGCCAGCTGCAAGAATTACGGAACTCACGATCAAGCGCGGTGTTGCGAAACCGCGCATGGTAAGGCTGGAACGGTGGCTGGTCTCTGGGCTATCGTCGGACATGGCAGCTCTCCCTGTGGGTGTGCATGAGATGCCGCCATGCGGCTGTATGCACGATGAACCGTTCTTTTTTGTCGATGAACTGAGGAAGTGATTCCGTGACCCGATACCTCCATACCATGATCCGCGTAACCGATCCGGACGCGACGATCCGCTTTTTCGAGCTGATCGGCGTGAAGGAAACCCGCCGGTTTTCCGATGAGAAGGGGCGCTACACGCTCATCTTCCTCGCGCCCGAAGGGCAGGAGGATGTCGAAGTCGAGCTGACCTACAACTGGCCGCCGGACGACGGCTCGGCGGAAGAGTACACGGGCGGCCGCAATTTCGGCCACCTCGCGTACCGGGTCGATGACATCTATGCCACCTGTCAGCGTTTGATGGACGCCGGTGTGACCATCAACCGGCCGCCGCGCGACGGCCATATGGCGTTCATCCGCACGCCTGACGGGATTTCGATCGAATTGCTGCAGGACGGCAAGCTGGAGCCTGCCGAACCCTGGGCCAGCATGCCCAACGTGGGCGTCTGGTAGGGCCGCCTTCAGTCTGGCCGGGGTGCCTCCGGCGCCTTGGCCAGACGCAGGATGGCGTACCCCAGCAAGGAGGACAGCAGCGAGCCGAACAGCACGCCCAGTTTGGCTTCCTCGACCAGCAGCGGGTGGCGGGGGAAGGCGAGGGCGCCGATGAACAGACTCATGGTGAAGCCGATCCCGCACAGCACCGCCATTCCCCATAGCTGCATCCAGCTTGCCCCGGAGGGTCGCGGCGCAAAGCCGATCCGGTCGGCTGTCACGATGGCTGCGAAGATCCCCAGTTGCTTGCCCAGGAACAGGCCAAGTGCGATACCCAGAGGTACTGGATCAAGCAGGCCGGACAGGCCAATCCCGCCCAGCGCCACGCCCGCATTGGCAAAGCCGAACAGCGGAACGATCAGGTAGCTGTTCCATGGCGCCAGCGCGTGCTCGAGACGCAACAGCATGCTGTCTCCCTTGGGCGACAGCTTGAGCGGAATGGTGAAAGCGAAGACGACACCGGCGATCGTCGCGTGGATGCCCGAATAGAGTACGCAGTACCAAAGGCCGAAACCAAGCACGAGGTAGAGCGGCAGGCTGAACACCTTGCGCCGGTTCAGCAGGATCAGGCCGCCAAGGAAGACCAGCGCGCCGATGCCCCAGGCGAACTTGATCTGCGCGGTATAGAACAACGCGATGATCGCCACGGCCCCAAGGTCATCGACGATGGCGACAGTCAGCAGGAACAGCCGCAGGGCTGGCGGAACGCGGTTACCCAGCAGTCCCAGCACGCCGACGGCGAAGGCGATGTCCGTCGCGGCCGGAATGGCCCAGCCTCGCTGGACCGGCTGACTGGTTCCCGCGGCGAGCAGATAGATGAGCGCTGGCATCGCCATGCCGGCGGCGGCAGCGAGCACCGGCAGGCGGCGCTTGGCCGCGCTGGAAAGTTCACCGTCCAGTATTTCGCGTTTAATCTCCAGTCCCACGACGAAGAAAAACACCGCCATCAAGGCGTCGTTGATCCACAAGTGCAAAGTGTCGAGTTTCTGCACCGGCGTCCACGACAGTTCATGATGGAATAGTGCGTGGTAAGCGTATGACCATCCGGTGTTTGCGCAAATGATCGCCAATACCGCAACGAGAATGAGAATGATTCCTGACGCGGCGTCGCCGCCCATTAACTTTGTGAAACTGTTGGCTAATTTATTAGCAAAATGTCTGGGCATGGTCATATGTGTGATTTCGGGTGTTCTTCAGAAGAGGGCCGGCAAAGCCGGGCCAGTTGAGGGCTTGATATCATCTGAATGCAGGAAAGGGGAGTGGTGGGGGCCACTGACGCTATCCAGATTGCCATCGCAGCCGCGCAATGCATCGAACAGGAACTGCTGCTGTTCGCAGGGTTCTGGTTCCTCCTGGGAGCCATCGATGACATCGGCGTGGATATTTGCTGGATATGGCTGAAGCTGACCGGCCAGGCGCGGGTCCGGACGATCTCGCGCGACGAGGCAGCCAGACCCTTGCAGGGCCGGGCCGCGATCCTGATTGCTGCCTGGCAGGAAGCCGAAGTTATCGGTCATACGGTGCGTCATGCCTTGTCTGTCTGGCGGCAAGATGACTTCACCCTCTACGTCGGTTGCTATTCCAACGATCCGGGCACTGTCGCGGCAGCCATGTCCGGTGCGGGCGGAGATGCGCGCGTCCGGATCGTGATCCACGAAAATGCCGGACCGACTACCAAGGCGGATTGCCTCAATCGCCTTTACACCGCCTTGTGTGACGATGAACGCCGATGCGGATATCGCTTCCGCAGCGTCGTTCTGCACGATTCCGAAGACATGGTCCACCCGGCTGAACTGGCGGTCATCGACGCCGGGCTGACAGCTGCGGATTTCGTACAACTGCCGGTCAGGCCCGAACCGCAGCCGGCATCGCCCTGGGTGGCGGGCCACTATTCGGACGAGTTCACCGAATCCCATGCCAAGGTCCTGGTTGTCCGCGATGCCCTGGGGGCGGCAATCCCGGCTGCGGGCGTGGCCTGCGGATTCTCCCGGGACATCATGGACGGGATCGCCCGGCGGCGTAAGGCCGAAGGGAGTCCCGGACCTTTCGCTGCCGAATGCCTGACCGAAGACTATGAACTGGGCGTACTGGTCTGGCGCGAAGGCGGTACCTCCCGTTTCCTGCGGGTTCGCGATGCAGAGGGCGGCCTCGTGGCAACGCGCGCCTATTTTCCCGCCCGTCTCGACGATGCGGTGCGCCAGAAGGCGCGTTGGGTACACGGGATTGCATTTCAGGGCTGGGACCGCCTCGGCTGGGGGAAGGGAATTGCCGACCTTTGGATGGTGGTGCGCGACCGTCGCGGGCCGCTGGCCACGCTTGTGTTGACTTGCGGCTATGCCCTGGTGGTCATCGAGGGATTGCTGGGCCTCGCATGGCTGATGGGCGCGCGGCGCGCAATGGCCATTCCGCCGCTGTTGCATGTCATGCTGGTGCTTTGCCTGGCCGGCCTTGCGTGGCGGCTGGTAGCCCGGTTCGCCTTTACGGCCCACGAATATGGCGTCACTGAGGGGCTGCTGGCCGTGGTGCGCGTGCCTGTAGCCAACTTCATCGCCATACTCGCGGGCCGCAAGGCCTTCGCCAGCTACTTGCGGACTTTGCGCGGTGCGGCTGTCCGTTGGGACAAGACCGAGCATGCGGCGCATCCGGTGACGGCTGCTACCGGCAGGGCGTCATCCCTGTGACGGTGGCAACCCAGCCGCGTGGGCAGCCACTCGTTGCGCTTCTGGCGGTGCTGGCCGGATGGATCGGAGGCAGGGTTGCGACCTGGGAAGCACCAGTGCTGGCTGGCGGTGCCATGACCGAAGCGGGATCCGCACAAATTGACCGTACCCGTTCCGATGGGCCGTGGAGAAGTGGGCCGCAGTCGTTTCCGGGAATGGATACTTACGCGCTCGCTGCCGCAATTCCGGACCATGATCGGCCCGTGATTGCAGGCGAATCATTCATTGGTGTGGCTGGGAAAGCCTCCGGCCATGCACACGATGCAAGAACGCCTCAGCCTCCGGTCCGGTTCTTGGGGGCTGGCGGCCGAGGGTGGTATGCAGATCCACTGGGCTTGGGGGCTTCTGCGGGAATGTTGATGTCTGCATCCTCGCCGGCATATGGCTTGAACCGCGTCCGGCAGCCGCACTTTGCAGGTGCAGGTGGACCTCCGTTGCGTTTGGACGCCGTACCTCGCGGCGTGCCGCCAGTTGCGATTGGCCGGGCCTCAGCGGGGCGTTGGTCGGCCGACGCATGGGCCTTGTTTCGTCATGATCTCGGGGGGACACGATCGCATGGTCCATTGCCCGCCGTTTACGGCGGCAGTCAAGCAGGGGCAATTTTGCGATACCGCCTCGATACGGCCTCTCGCTTCCGTCCGGCCGCCTACCTGCGCGGGACAGCTGCGCTGGGTATGGAGCGCGAGACGGCTGCGGCTCTGGGGGTGTCGGCACGCCCTCTGCCGGAACTTCCGCTTGTCGTCGCGGTCGAAGGGCGCCTGACAGACCAGGGGCAAGCCACCGTGCAGCCTGCAGTTCTGACCTACACGGAGTTACCGCCCTTCGCCTTGCCACTCGGCGTGCGGGCTGAAAGCTATCTGCAGGCTGGCTATGTCGGCGGCCGCTTCGCGACACCGTTTGCTGATGGGCAATTACGGCTCGACCGGCGCATCATGCCATTGAGACGCGGCGGGCTGCGCATTGGCGGCGGAGTTTGGGGCGGTGTGCAGAAAGGCGCCTCGCGGCTTGACCTGGGGCCGTCTGCCGTTGTGACAATGCCATTGAATGCGAGGGTGTTCAGCCGGATTGCCGTGGACTGGCGCTTTCGTGCGGCTGGCGATGCGGCACCCGGTTCCGGGCCTGCTGTAACACTTTCCGCAGGTTTCTGAATCGCGCCTTTTCTCGCGTGCCGCACTGCGGTAGCGAGGACCCAGAAATGGATGTCTATCTTCCCATTGCCAACCTCTCGGTCAACGGTCTGATCATCGTTGCCCTGGGAGCGATCACCGGGCTGCTTTCCGGCATATTCGGCGTGGGCGGCGGGTTCCTGACGACCCCGTTGATGATCTTCTATGGTATCCCTCCCACAGTCGCAGCTGCGTCAGCCGCGAGCCAGGTGACCGGTGCCAGCGTGTCGGGCGTGTTCGCGCATTCGCGGCGTGGCGGTGTCGACTATCAGATGGGCTCGGTGATGGTGGCCGGCGGCATTCTGGGCACCGGCATCGGCGCAATCCTCTTCAACCTGCTCGAAAAACTCGGACAGATCGATACCGTCATCAACATTCTCTACGTGCTGCTGCTGGGCTCGATCGGCGGCCTGATGGCGAAAGAGAGCATCCAGGCGATCCGTGCGGAGCGCTCCGGCGTGCCCATTGCCGCGCGCAAGCGGCGGCACCACCCGATGGTGGCAAGCCTGCCGATGCGCTGGCGCTTCTACCGGTCGGGCCTCTACATTTCACCGCTGGCGCCCCTCCTGCTGGGTATGGGGACGGGCATCCTGACGATGCTGATGGGCATCGGCGGCGGGTTCATCCTTGTTCCAGCCATGCTCTATATCTTGGGCATGAGCGCCAATGTCGTTGTCGGTACCTCGCTGTGGCAGATTCTGTTCACGACGATGGCGACGACGATGATGCATGCGCTCACCACCCATGCGATCGACATCGTCCTGGCGTCGCTGCTGCTGTTCGGGTCGGTCACCGGAGCCCAGATCGGTGCGATGTTCTCGCAGAAGGCCAATCCGGTGAAGTTGCGCCTGTTGCTGGCCGCGATCGTGCTGCTGGTCGCTGCGCGCATGGCGCTGGGGCTCGGCTACCGGCCGGACGAAATCTACACGATGGCGCCGCTGTGAGGCGCTGGCTGGCCCCGCTGCTTGCGCTTTGCGCCCTGCCGTTGCTGAGCGGTGCGCGCGATCCGATCCTGGTGCCGGAAGTCTCGCAGCACGAAGTGGACTTGCAGCAGGGCTTTACCGGCACCGAACTGCTGCTCTTCGGTGCCATCCTCACACCCGAAGGTTCGCGCGCGGCGCAGGATTACGACATTGTCGTGGTCCTCAAAGGACCGACGCAGTCGATTGTCCTTCGCGAGAAGCAGAAGGTGGCCGGAATCTGGCTCAACGCCGCCAGCACCGAGCTCCGCTCCGCACCGTCCTACTATGCCATCGCGTCCACCCGGCCAATCGCGGATATCGTCGATGACAAGACTGCGGCGATCTACGAACTGGGGCTGAAGTGGCTGCAGCTTTCGCCGATCGGGGCGATCAACCCGGCGGAACAGGCCCGCTTTGCGGCAGGTCTGGTCGATCTCAATCGTCACAACGGCCTCTACCGCGAGGAGGAAGGCGGGGTGAAAGTCAGCGAGCAGGTGCTTTATCAGGCCCGCATCGGCCTGCCTTCTCGCGTGCCGACGGGGACTTACACGGCGGAGACTTTTGCCATCTCCAAGGGCCGCGTTGTGGCTTCGGCCAGCAGTCACGTGGAAGTGCGCAAGCTGGGCGTCGAGCTGGCGATCGCCCACTTTTCGCAGGATTACGGTTTTGCCTACGGGCTCCTGGCCGTATTCGTGTCGGTGGGCATGGGCTGGCTGGCCGGGCGCCTTTTCGCACTCGTTTGAGGTTGAGCGGCTTTAGGGGTAAATTAACCGCCGGCGATTTACGCAGCATCAGGTGCCCCAAATTCTGGTGTTGAATGGATCAGATGCGACTTGACGGTTTCGACAAGGCTCACGAGGTGACGGCTGCCGAAACCCCCTTGGGCCGTCAGACGGCTCATCACGGGATGACACCGATTGGGGTCGTTCTGGAAATTGCCGGTGCAGGCACGCGGATCGTTTTCGATGCCAACCGTCTGAACGAGATATCCAGTGATCCTGATCCGTCGATTGCGCTGTCCGGAAAGGTCGGCAGCCAGGTCAAGATCCGTGTCGGCAACGGCTGGCTTCTCGCCAGTGTGCGCAACCAGAAGCAGGATCCCCACAGCCCCGGCGACATTGTCGTGGAAGCGGACTTTCTTGGCGAAGGCCAGGAAGAGCGCCTGACGGGTCGTATCCATGGTTTCCGCCGCGGTGTCACCTTCTACCCGATCCCCGGCGCGCTGGTCTATCCGGCCACCAGCGAGGACTTGCGCCAGATCTATGCGAGCGACGGGCGCAGTTCGATCCAGATCGGCAATGTCTATCCCACCAAGGACATCCGTGCCGGCCTCTATGTCGACGCTCTGCTGGGCAAGCACTTTGCGCTGCTCGGTTCTACCGGTACCGGCAAGTCGACCAGCGCGGCGCTGATCTTGCACCGGATTTGCGAACATGCGCCCGAAGGCCATATCATCATGGTCGACCCGCACGGTGAATACGCTTCGGCATTCCGCAGCACGGGCATGATCTTCGACGTCACCAACCTGCAGATGCCGTACTGGCTGATGAACTTCGAGGAGCACTGCGAGATCCTGCTGACTTCGCGGGGCGACGATCGGCAGCTCGATTCCGAGATCCTGTCCAAGTGCCTGCTCGAAGCGCGTTCGAAGAACCGGCTGGCCGAGCAGGTGGGCAAGATTACCGTGGATTCACCGATCCCCTATCTGCTCTCGGATCTCGGCACCATCATCAACAACGAGATGGGCAAGCTCGACAAGGGGCACACCAGTGCGCCCTACCTGCGCATTCGCAACAAGCTCGACGAGCTCAAGGGCGATCCGCGCTATCAGTTCATGTTCTCGGGCATGCTGGTCGGCGATACGATGGCGAGCTTCATCACCAAGCTGTTCCGCATGCCCTCGTGCGGACGGCCGATCTCGATCATCGACGTCTCGGGCGTTCCCTCGGACATCACCAGCACGGTCGTCGCCGTGCTCAGCCGCCTTGTCTTCGACTTCGCCATCTGGGCGCGCGAGGAAAAGACGCGGCCGGTGCTGCTGGTCTGCGAAGAGGCGCACCGCTACGTGCCCAGCGAGAAGAACGCCGACGGCTCTTCTGTCGGGCGTATCCTGTCGCGCATCGCCAAGGAAGGCCGTAAGTACGGCATCTCGCTCGGCCTGATCACGCAGCGTCCTTCGGACCTTGCCGAAGGCGTTCTGTCGCAGTGCGGCACGATCATCTCGATGCGCCTCAACAACGATCGCGACCAGGCCTTCGTGCGCGCCGCCATGCCCGAAGGCGCGCGCGGCTTCCTCGATTCCATCCCGGCCCTGCGCAACCGCGAATGCATTATCTGCGGCGAGGGCGTGGCGATCCCGATTCGCGTGTCCTTTGACGACCTCGAGGAACACAAGCGCCCGGCTTCGGCGGACCCCTCGTTCACCGAGCTGTGGAGCAGCTCAGGCGGCGAGGAGGAAATGGTGCTGCGTACGGTCCATCGCTGGCGCGCGCAGGGGCGCTGACCTTCATTCCTCCCCGCGCGCCGGGGAGGACCGCATCCTCACATGCTGAACGCGCTGCGCCACTTGCCGAAGCGGTAGTAGCCCAGCGTCAGCACCACGGTCAGCACCGAGCCGACCGGATAGGCCCACCACACCGCCTCGCTGTCGATCACCGGACGCGCCAGCCAGTAGAAGCCCAGACGCCCCGGATAGAGCCCCAGGAACATGATCACCAGCGGCGCCACCACGGCGCCATAGGCGCGCATCGTGCCGGTCAGGATCACGGTGATCGAGACGATCACGAACGAAGCCGTGCAGACCAGCTGGATATGTTCGGCGATCGGCATGGCCGGGCTGTCGCCGCCCAGGAACAGCGCCAGCAGCGTATGGTCGAAGCCGACGATCAGTGCTGCCACGGTCGTCGACATCACGAGGTTCGTGAACATGCCGGTGATCGTCACCTTGCCGACGCGGCCATGATCGCCCGCGCCCAGCGACTGCGCGACCATGGCGCTGACCGCCGAACTGATCGCCATGGCCGGCATCTGCAGGTAGTTCCACAGCTGCAGCGATGCGCCGTAAGCAGCGGCGGCGTCGAGCCCTTCGCGGTTGACGAGACCGACCATGATCAGGCTGGCGGAGGAGACGATCAGCATCTGCGCACCCATCGGCAGGCCCTTGGTGACGATGTAGCGCAAGTCCTCGCTGCGCGGCAGGAAATAGCCCAGTTCGTGCCCACGCAGGCGCATCGGCAGGTCCTGCCGGTAGATGCGCCAGACCTGATAGACCAGCCCCGCGATGTTGGCGAAGGCGGTGGCCGCCGCAGACCCGGTGATGCCCAGTTGCGGGATCGGGCCGAAGCCCATGATCAGCACCGGATTGAGCACGGCGTCGATGACCACCGTCAGGATCATCGCGAACATCGGCGTCTTGGAATCGCCCGCGCCGCGCATCGCCATCGAGACCATCAGGCCGACCGACGCGATGGGCAGCGCCAAGAACATCACCCGAAGGTAGGCCAGGGCTTCTTCCCTGCTGGCATCGGGCGTGCTCATCGCGTGGAGCATGGCGGGGCCGTAGACCCACCCCGCGATGGCCACGGCAATCGCAAGTGCCGCGGAAAAGCCCGTGCCCGAACCGAACGTCTTGCGCGCGGCCAGGATGTCGCGTGCGCCGAAATGCTGGCCGATGCGCACCGTGGTGGCCATGCCGAAGCCGAAGATCGCGGCATAGAGCAGGAACATCAGCACGTTGGCATTGGCAGTGGCGGCCAGCGCGCTTTCGCCCAGAAGCCGGCCGACCCAGATCGCGTTGACCGAGCCGTTCAGGGTCTGCAACACGTTCGACAGCAGCATCGGCACCGAGAACAGCAGCAGCGTCTTCAGGATCGGACCCTGCGTGAGGTCGCCCCTGATCGTGGGAAGCTCCTGCGGCGGAACTTCGGTTTCGCAGGTGGGATCTTCACCGCTTGGAATGGGGGAGGCCTCGTTCATGTTCCTCTCGTGTCTCCCCACAGGTGGATGTGCAAGCGATCGGTGAAGCGTAAACCGTTCTGCGAACAGAATTCCGCCAGCCAGATGCTGCGGGTGCGCAGGACATCGCCGGAGCGGCCTTCGGGCATCAGGAACAGCCGGTCGCCGGGAATGGCGAAAGTCTCCTGTAGCGAGAGGACTTCGGCCAGATCGCCGGGTTCCGCCACCACGAATTTGAACACGGCGCGCGGATCGGCGGCCCATGCGGCGAGGCGTTCCGGGATCAGGGCCAGATCGGCCGGATTGCCGCTATGCGCCAGCTTGGGGCTGACATTGAACTGGTGGACCATGGGATCGAGCGCGGCGTGCGGGGCGACTGTGCCGTTGGTCTCGATTTCGATGTGCATTCCCGGCCGGATGCGGTTCAGTGCTTCCACCATGCGGGCCAGTGCTGCGCCCTGCAACAGCGGCTCGCCGCCGGTGATGACCAGCCGGTCCGGCGGCAGCGCGGCAATGGCCTGCGCCACTGCTTCCTCGCCCATGGTGAGCTGGTTGGTGTTGCGCTCGAAGGCCGCGTCGTCGCGGTGCGGGCGGTTATCACCCTCGAAACGCCAGGTGTAGGCGGTGTCGCACCATTGGCAGGCGAGGTTGCAGCGTGAGAGGCGCACGAAGGTGCTCGGCCGCCCGATCGAGGGGCCTTCGCCCTGCAGCGAGGCGAACAGTTCCGGTTCGCCCGGAGTGGTGGTGGCCAAAGTCAGCATGGGGGTGTGAAAGTCACAAGGTTACAGATCAGGTTGACACGCTTTACACGGTCCAGAGGGAAAGGAATGTGTCACCTTGCGCCGGACTGTCACCTTGTGTGGAAGAGGCAGGGTGGAGGCGGGGCAGGGCGGACATTGCGCCAGAGTGGCAGAAGCTGTGCGGGTAGGAAAATGAAATTGCGGTTGGGGCACTGTTGTTCTTCCCCCTTGATGGGGGAAGGATACTAAGCCTTGACGAGCGCAGCGAGGCTAGGCGCAGTTGGAAGGGGGGTGACGACGAAGCGTGGCGCTCGTCTTCACCTCCACCCAACTCCGGCAAGGCAGACAAGCTGCCAAGCCTTCGTATCCCTCCCCCATCAAGGGGGAGGAGGACGTTATGCTCTTACCCCAGTCGCTGGAGCGCAGCTGCCAACCGTTCCGCTTCCGCCGCGTGCATGGCGTGATCAGCGCGAGCCTTCTCGACCGCCTCAGGCTTGGCCTTCTCGACGAACTTGGGGTTCGACAGCCGGCCTTCGAGCGACTTGGCTTCCTTCTGCGAGGCGGCCAGCGCCTTTTCGAGACGGGCCTTTTCGGCGGCGATGTCGATCACGCCTTCGAGCGGGATCGTCAGCATCGCATCGCCGGCGCCGACCTGCATCGCCGCGCCCGCCGGCGCCGCTTCGAAATGGATCGCATCGAGGCGGGCGAGGCGGTCCACCGCCGTGCCGTTGCGCCCGATGATCGCTTTGGTCGCGTCCGAGGGATCTGCGAGGTAGGCCGTCAGGCGCGCGCCCGGCGCGATGCCGAGTTCGGCCTTGGCGCCGCGCAGGTTGCCGATCAGCGCGATCAGCCATTCGACCTCGCGCTTGGCATCGGCATCGACCGTCGCCTCGGGAGCAGGCCACGCGGCGGTAATCAGCGGATAGCCTTCCCGGTCGCCCATCTTGCTCCACAGCTCTTCGGTGACGAAGGGCATGAAGGGGTGGAGCATGACGAGGATCTGGTCGAGCACCCAGCCGGCGACGGCCTTGGTCTCCTCGTCGAAGTTGCCCTTCACCAGTTCGATGTACCAGTCGCAGAACTGGTCCCACACGAAGTGATAGACGGTGTTCGCTGCTGCGTCGAAGCGCAGGTCGGCCATCGCCTTGTCGAGTTCGGCGAGGGTCTCGACGACTTCGCCGATGATCCACTTGTTGACCGCGCTGGTGGCGGTAGGCGCGGCGACCGAGGTGCTCGCGCCGATGCCGTTGCTCTGGCAGAAGCGGGCGGCGTTCCACAGCTTGGTGGCGAAGTTACGGTAACCCTCGACGCGCTTCTCATCCATCTTCACGTCGCGGCCCTGGCTCTCCATGGCGGCCATGAAGAAGCGCAGCGCATCGGCGCCGTACTGGTCGATGAGGCCGAGCGGATCGACGACGTTGCCCTTGGACTTGGACATCTTCGCCCCGTCCGCCGCGCGTACGAGACCATGCAGGTAGAGCCGCTTCCACGGCACTTCCTTCATGAAGTGCAGCCCCTGCATCGCCATGCGTGCATCCCAGAAGAACAGGATGTCGAAGCCGGAGATCAGCAGGTCGTTGGGGTAGTGGCGCTTCACCAGTTCGGCATCGTCCGGCCAGCCGAGCGTGGCGAAGGGCCACAGCGCGGAGGAGAACCAGGTGTCGAGAACGTCCGGGTCACGTGTCAGAGTCACAGAACTAAGCTGACCATTGGAAACCGAATAGAGGTATTCGCCTTCACCGGATTCAGGGATGCAGACTTCAATGTCTGGGCCATAGTATTCTCTGGCTAACGCCAGCGCTTGGTCTTCCTGAGCAGCTACGAATGGAACGTATGTTCTGTTGCCAGATTGCGGTTGTTTGAAGTTGTCGGGGTTCGAGAGGTCAGGCCCATACCACGCCGGAATCCGGTGCCCCCACCAGAGCTGGCGGCTGACGCACCACGGCTGGATGTTCTCCATCCAGTTGAAGAAGGTCTTTTCCCAGGTCTTCGGGACGATTTCGATCGCGCCCGAGCGCACCGCCTCGATCGGCGCCTGCGCGAGCTTTTCGGCATCGACGTACCACTGGTCGGTCAGCCAGGGCTCGATCACCACGCCGCCGCGGTCGCCGTAGGGCGTCTGGATCGTGCGCGGCTCGGCGTCGTGCTCGACGTCGTTGCCTTCCTTGTCCTTCACCACGTGCGGGATGAGGAAGCCCAGTTCCTTCATCTCGGCGACGATCTGCTCGCGCGCCTCGAAGCGGTCGAGCCCGAGGAACTGTTCTGGGATGAGGCCGTCCGCGGTCTGGCAGACATGCGCTTCGGCATCGAGCATGTTGAGCATCCCGGCGGGCTTGAACCCGGCGCGCTTGCCCACCTCGAAGTCGTTGAAGTCATGCCCCGGCGTGATCTTCACCGCGCCCGAGCCCAGTTCCGGATCGGCGTGCTCGTCGGCCACGATCGGGATCTCGCGCCCGGTGATCGGCAGGATCACGGTCGCCTTGCGCGCCAGCAGCGCCTTGTAGCGCTCGTCTTCCGGGTTCACGGCCACGGCCATGTCGGCCAGCATCGTTTCCGGGCGCGTGGTGGCGACGGTGATGAAGCCCGATCCGTCCGAGAGCGGATACTTGAAGTGCCAGAAGCCGCCCTGGACCTCGCGGGTTTCCACCTCGAGGTCGCTGATCGCGGTCTTGAGCTTGGGGTCCCAGTTCACCAGCCGCTTGTCGCGGTAGATCAGGCCCTGATTGTAGAGGTCAACGAAGACCTTCACCACCGCCTTCGTAAAGTGCGGGTCCATGGTGAATTGCTCGCGGCTCCAGTCCATCGAGCAGCCCAGACGGCGGAGCTGGCCGGTGATGGTGCCGCCGCTCTCGTGCTTCCACTCCCAGACCTTGTCGATGAACTGCTCGCGCGTGTAGTTGGTTCGCTTGTCCTGCTTCGCCTCCATCTGGCGCTCGACCACCATCTGCGTGGCAATGCCCGCATGGTCAGTGCCCACCACCCACAGCGCGTCCTTGCCGCGCAGCCGTTCGTAGCGGATGACGATGTCCTGCAGCGTATTGTCGAGCGCGTGGCCGATGTGCAGGCTGCCCGTGACGTTCGGCGGCGGGTTCACGATGGTGAAGGGCTGCGCGTCCGGGCGTTCCGGGTGGAACAGGCCGTTTTCTTCCCAGTGGGCATACCACTTCGCCTCGATCTGGGCGGGGTCGAAAGTCTTGTCCAGGGCGGTTTCAGGCGTGGTTTCTGTCATGGCGCGGGCGCTTTGCCAGCGGGCGGGTTTGCGCGCAAGGCGAGAGTGCCATGCTTTCGCCGCAAGGATGCTTCATGACGAATGGTGACACAGTTCATCGCAGCCGTGGAACCACTTGCCGGTCCACGCTTTTTCCCTCAATACGGGCCGGGATGCGGGATTACGCGGAATTTACCCTGTCGGAGAGCGACGATGGCAGCGTCCGCACACTGGCGCTGAAAGGGCACTTGCGCGTCTTTTCTCTGGGAGATCTGGACGCGCGGCTGCGGCCGCTCGACGGCCAGTTTCAGCGCATCGACCTGTCCGAAGTGACCGACATCGACACCACCGGGGCCTGGCTCGTGTCGAGCTATGCGCGCGATCGGGGCATCGAGACGACCGGTGCCAGCGAACAGGCGCGGCGGCTGTTCGCTGCCCTTGGAAACATGCAGGAGAACGAGGCGGAGCCGCAACCGCGTCCCTCGCTGCTGATGCGCACGCTGGGCGACGTGGGTAATGTGATGATCGGCTGGGGCAATGGTTTCCTGCAATCCATCGCGTTTCTGGGCGAACTGGTTGCGGCGCTGTTCACCACCCTGCGCCATCCCTCGCGGCTGCGCGGTACGGCGCTGGTGCACCACATGCAGTATGTGGGCATCAACTCGCTGTGGATCATCGGGCTGATGAGCTTCCTCATCGGCATCGTGATCGCGCAGCAGGGCGCGGTGCAGCTCGAGCAGTTCGGGGCCGAAATCTACACGATCAACCTGACCGGGCGTCTGTCAATGCGCGAACTGGGCATCCTGATGACCTCGATCATGGTCGCGGGCCGCTCGGGATCGGCCTTCGCCGCGCAGATCGGCACGATGAAGCTGACCGAGGAAGTGGACGCCATGCGCACGATCGGCGTCTCGCCGATGGAAGCGCTGGTGGTGCCGCGCGTGCTCGCCTCGATGATCATGATGCCGCTGCTCGGGTTCTATTCGGCGGTGCTCTCTATCATCGGCGGCGCCTTCATCTCGAACTTCGCGCTCGACATCCCGTTCTGGACCTTCCTGCAACGCACGCAGGAAGTGGTGCCGATCACCGACGTGTGGATCGGCCTGATCAAGGCTCCGGTGTTCGCGCTGATCGTGGCGCTGCTCGGTTGCTATCAGGGCATGCAGGTATCCGGCAACGCCGAGGAAGTGGGCACCCGCACCACGCAGGCGGTGGTCACCGCGATCTTCACGGTGATCGTGCTCGACGCGTTCTTCGCGATCTTCTTCACCGAGATCGGCTGGAAATGACGGATCTGTCAGGCGGCTATGAGGGCGAATACCCGATCGTGGTCGAAGGCCTGCGCAATGCCTTTGGTGAACACGTGATTCACGAGGATCTCTCGCTCAGGGTGCGCAAGGGCGAGGTGATTGGCGTCGTCGGCGGATCGGGCACCGGAAAGTCGGTGCTGATGCGCTCGATCATCGGGCTGCAGCATCCCACTGCAGGCCGGGTCGAAGTGCTCGGGCACGACATGCTCCAGCCACACGAGGAGGCGGGGATCGACATCCGCTCGCGTTGGGGCGTGCTGTTCCAGGGCGGCGCGCTGTTCTCCACGCTGACCGTGGGCGAGAACGTCGAAGTGCCGCTCAAGCAGTTCTACCCGGAGATAGCGCCGGACCTGCGAAGCGAGATCGCGCGGTTCAAGGTGCGCCTGTCCGGCCTGCCGGAAGAGGCGGCATACAAGTATCCGAGCGAACTGTCAGGCGGCATGAAGAAGCGCGCCGGCCTCGCCCGCGCGCTGGCGCTCGATCCGGAGCTGCTGTTCCTTGACGAGCCGACCGCCGGCCTCGATCCGATCGGCGCGGCCGCGTTCGACAGCCTGACGCGCGAGCTCAAGGAGACGCTGGGACTCACCGTTTTCCTGATTACCCACGATCTCGACACGCTCTACGCGATCTGCGACCGGGTGGCGGTGATCGCCGACCGGCAGGTGATCGCGGTCGGCACGATCCCGGAACTGCTCGCGCTCGATCACCCGTGGATTCAGGAATACTTCAACGGCCCGCGTGGCCGGGCGGCACTGGCGGCCAAGGGCGATCCCGAAGTGGAAAGCGCCATGGACAGCACAGGCAAGACGGGGGCATAGGCTTAGGGCATGGAAACACGGGCCAATAATGTCTGGGTAGGAGCTGTCACGCTGGTGCTGCTGGCGGCGCTGGCGGCCTTTGTCCTGTGGCTCGCGCGGCTGAACCAGGGCGCGCAGAACGAATACGACATCTTCTTCAAGCAGTCGGTCGACGGGCTCGCGAAGGGGTCGGAAGTCGCCTATTCCGGCGTGCGTGTCGGTCAGGTGAAGGGGATAGAGTTGTGGCGCAAGGATCCCAGCTTTGTGCGCGTACGGATCAAGGTGGATGAGCACGTGCCGGTCACCATCGGCACCTCGGCGACGATACAGGGCAGCTTTACCGGTGTGTCCGACATCCAGCTGGAAGGCGCTAAGAAAGGCGCGCCGCTGCTGACCGAGCCGGGACCGGAAGGCGTGCCGGTCATTCCCACCACCCGGGGCGGGCTCAGCGAAGTGCTGGCCAATGCCCCGCTGCTGATGGAGCGGCTGGCGACACTGACCGAGAATCTCAACCTGTTGATGTCCGAGGATAACCGCAAGGCGATTGGCGGTATCCTCCAGAATACAAACAAGATGACGCGTGATCTGGCCGTCGCCGCACCCGAAGTACGCAAGACGCTGGTCGAGCTGCAGGGCACTCTTGATCAGGCAACCCAGACGCTGGCCTCGTTTCAGGGCGTGTCCGACAAGGCGAGCGACCTGCTGGGCAGCGAAGGCAATTCGCTCGCCGTGCAGTTGCGCCAGACGCTGGCTTCGGCACAGAAGTCGATGGATCAGCTCAACAAGACCATGGCACACGCGCAGCCAGCGCTCGATCGGGTTTCGCAGAGTACGCTGCCGGCGGCTGAAGCGGCCATCCGCGACTTACGCGCGACCAGCAAGGCGCTGCGCAACGTGACCGAGAAGATCGACGAGCAGGGTGCTGGCGCCCTGATCAAGGGGCAGACACTGCCCGACTACAAACCGTGAATGGGGCGATGATGGGAAAAGCGATGAGGCCTGCGGCTGCACCCGGTATCCTCAAAGGCGCGCTGTTCGCCGTGTCTTGCCTTGTCCTTTCAGGGTGCATCAGCCTTGGCGAAAAGGCGCCCGAGCAGCTGTTTCGCCTGACGCCGGAGGAGACCGCGCCGACGGGCGCGACGGCCAGTGGCAAGCTGAGCGACGCGATCGTCGTGATGGACCCGGAGACCGACCGCAGCCTCGACGTCCTGCGCATTCCGGTGCGGGTGGATGCCTCGCAGCTGGCGTATCTTCAGAACGCCGCCTGGATTGAAAAGCCCGCGCGTGAGTTCCGCTCGCTGCTGGCCGAAACAGTCCGCACCGAGACCGGCAGGCTGGTTGTCGAAGGTGGAGATTTCGAAGTAACGGGCGAGACTTTCTTGCGCGGGCGCCTGCTGGAGATGGGCTACGATGTGCCGCGTGGTGCGGTGGTCGTGCGGTTCGACGCCATTCGCAGCGGCGCGCCGGGCAGCGAGGTCGTCACCAAGCGGTTCGAGGCCGTGGTGACCGGCGTGGAGCCCAAGGCCAAATATGTCGGCCCGGCACTCAATCAGGCGGCCAACGACGTGGCGCGGCAAGTGGCGGACTGGATCAAGGGCGGTTGAGCTTGGTTTGGCTCGAGTAAGTATGTCGCCCAAAATGTACGGGTAAGGTGTTCGTCGGTTTTAGATGACATTTCATCGAAAAAATAAAAATGACCAAATGACCTGTCGAATTGAAATTGATTGAATTGGCCGAATTCTGAAGGATTTTTTGTTTTTGTAGTTGGCTGGTTGTTGCTTTAGCGCAACTATGACGTTTTTGTTGCGGTAGATTTTCAAAAAATTGTTTTCACGGGAATTTCTTCTCCTCTAAGCGGCGCCTCCCCGCTGCCGGATCCCGGTGCGGGCGATAAGTACAAGCAGGAGTTACCATGAAGAAGTTCGCCATTGCGGGCGCCGCTGCCGCGCTGCTCGCCATTCCCGCTGCCGCCAACGCCCAGGCGTTCGTGCAGGTCGAAACCGGCCTGGATTCGGTGTCGGTGGACGGTGAATCCGATGAAGGCGTGAACTACGGCATTTCGGCCGGCTACGACCTTCCGCTTTCGGGCGGCATGTTCGTCGGCATTCAGGGCACCGTTGCTGACAGCACGGTCAAGGAATGCGCCAGCGACGTCCTCACCGTAGGTGACCGTCTGTGCGTGAAGACCGGCCGCGATCTGGCGGCGGTCGTCCGTCTCGGCACCTCGGTCGGCGACAAGAGCAAGCTCTACGTTCTGGGCGGCTACACCAACGCCCGCATCCGCGCGACTTACACGGACGGCGTTGATTCCGCTTCGGACGGCGCCAACGGTGACGGTTTCCGTCTCGGCGCGGGCTACCAGTACGACCTGAGTGATCGCCTCTTCCTGAAGGCCGAATACCGTTACTCGAACTACGAGTCCGACATCAGCCGCCACAACGCGATCGTCGCGCTCGGCGCGAAGTTCTGATCTCAAGAAGGATGGGGGCGGGCTTCGGCCTGCTACCGTCGGGAAGCCCGTTCCGGTTCGTCCGGGGCGGGCTTTTCCGTATCAGGTGCCTTCGATCAACGCGATCACGCCATCCAGCCAGCGGCGCGGTTCCCGTGCGCGGCCAATGTCACAGACGAATTCTTGTCCGCGCTTGGCGGAATCGAGCAGTCCGCCGCGCCGCCAGCGGTCCGGCTTGTCGTGATAGGTCAGGCCCTGGCGTTTCAGCCAGGGCGGAACCGTCCAGAGGTTGAGCGGGCCGCCGGGCACGGTCAGGCGCAGGGCATCGGGGGCGCTGCGGGAGGTCTGGCCGGGGCCGAACCAGATCGTGTTGTTGGCGGGCCAGTCTCCCTCACGGTGGGGATGGTGCCGGGGTGGTTCCTGCCAGTGCGGCGATTTTTCGACAGTGCCGGGGCCGCCCATGGCCGTGACTTCCATATGACCAAAGATGCGGTGATGCCGCTCGCCGGTTTCGGGATCGGCGAAGAGGCCGAAGAACACGAAGTGGTCGCCGGGGCCGACGCCGTGTTTTGCCAGATGCCCCTGCGCCGCGCCGCACTGGCCGAACCAGCATAGTCTGTCAGCGAACATCGGATCGTCATGGCACAGGTCCGCACCGGTCAGCTTGCCGCGCGTGGTTTGGGCGACGAGTTCGCCAAGGCTGCGATCGGCAAAGGTCGTGCGCGAGCGGCCCTGCGTGGGGATCGGCAGCGAGACCGGAACGCCTCCGACAATGGGGGAGGGCGCGCCGCCCGCGGTGCTGTCGAAACCCTTGCGGCTGAAGACAAGCTTCATGTCGTGCGGGAGAGTTCCGCCACCCGCATCGCCAGAGTGAATGCCTCGAAGCGGGCCTTGCGCCGTTCGGTGGCTTCCCAATCCTCGCCCCAGAGTTCCACCTGCCAGTCGGCTTCCAGTTCGGCGGCCTTCCACAGCACGTCCGCATCGGCGCCGGGGCGCACGGCCTCGATGGCGATCGTCAGCGATGCGGCAAGGCTCGAGAGCATCTTGAGCGCGGCAAGGGCGAAGTCGCTCTCGGCTTCCAGTTCCTGCCGCAGCCGGGCGAGGGTTTCGGTGGGCTGGGGCTTGTGGACGATGCCCGAGATCCGGGCGAACTTCACGCCCAGCCGCGCTTCTGCGCCCGCTAGCAGCGGCTCCCAGACTTCGAGCTGGCGCTTGTAGAGCGCCTCGTCCGGATCGGCGCGGTAGCACAGGGTGTCGGTTTCGGCGTAGGGTAACAGATCGGAGATCACCTGCGCGCGGCTGGTGGCGACGGCGTCGATGGCGAAATCGGCCAGATCGCGAAAGTGAAAGCGGGCGGCGTCGATTTCCTCGCCCTGATCCTCCCATTCCGCCGCCAAAGCCTCGGCGAGGGCTTGCGTCGGCAGCACTTGTGCGCGGCCACCCGCCGTCTTGATGCTGCGCCCGTCGAGCAGCACGCGCCAGCCGTCAGCGGCCTGTTCGACCGTTACGCTCTTGTAGAAACGCTTCATTTCGGGCTGCGCCATTTCCGGATGAGGATCTGGGGGATCACGAACACGTCCACCAGTCCATTGGCGATAAGAATATAGCCCACCCAGTCAGGCAGGTTCGGCAGGACGCGGTCCGTGGCGAAGACGATGCCCAACGCCACGCAGGCGACGCCGATCAGGCGTGTCATCTGGATCGCGGCGAAGCGTCCGGCGGCGGGGTCTTTCTCGCTCATGCGCTTAGGTATTCCAGCAGTTCGGCAGGTGTCTCGACCACCTTCTCGGCACCGGCGGCTTCCAGTTCGTGCGGGTGATGATAGCCCCAGTCGACGCCTACCGCGCGGGTGCCCGCGCTGACCGCCATCTGCATGTCGTAGGCGGTGTCGCCGATCATCACGGCTTCCTCAGGCAGGGCGCCCGCTTCGAACAGCGCTTCCTCCAGCATCGCCGGGTGCGGCTTGGACGGATGGCGGTCGGCGGTCTGGAGCGAGACGAACAGGTCCGAAATGCCGTTGTTGGCAAGGCAATGTGTCAGGCCGCGGTCGGACATACCGGTAGCGACGGCAAGCGTCCAGCCCGCGCCGTGCAGGGTGCGCAGCAGGTCTTCGATGCCGGGGAACAGCGGCTGCTCCACGCGGCCTTCGGTGCGCGCGGTGCGGAAGGCGTCCTTGTAGGCATCGGCCATCGCATGCTGCTGCTCGCGTGTGCTGTCCGGCAGGAGCTGGCGGATTGCCTGCGGCAGCGAGAGCCCGACCGCGCGGCGGATTTGTCCGCGCGGCGGGGCAGGCAGGTTGAAGGCCGCGAAGGCGTTTTCCATCGCTTCGCAGATCGAGGCCTGCCCGTCGATGAGGGTGCCGTCGCAATCGAAGACCGCGAGTTTCACCGCTTACCCCGGGGGGATGACCCGCGTGGCGCGGAGCCGCCCGGCTTGCGCGCGCCGGGGCAGGTCGGGCGGCCGGACGGTTTGCCGCCGGGCTTTCCGGGGCCCTTCGAACCGGGCTTGCCTGCAGGCTTGCCGGAGCGAACGCGGCCTGAGGGGCTGTCGCTGCGCTTGCGGCGCTCGCCGCGGCGTTCCTTGCGGTATTCCTTGGCGTGGGCCTTGGCGGCGCGCTTCTCGTCGGCCTTGGTCGCCTCGGGCGGCGCGGGAGGCAGTTCGGCGCCATCCGCCTCGTCGAAACCGAGATTGGCCATCGAATTGGCGAAGTGCTCGGGCAGCGGCGCGGTCACGTCGAGCGGGGCGCCGTCCGGGTGCTCGATGATCAGGCGGCGGGCATGCAGGTGCATCTTGCGGCTGATCGTGCCCGAGAGGAACGCGTCCTGCCCGCCATACTTGCCGTCGCCGACGATGGGATGGCCGATCGCCGCCATGTGCACGCGCAGCTGGTGGGTGCGGCCGGTGAGGGGATGCAGTTCCACCCAGGCGGCGCGGTTCCCGGCGCGGTCGAGCACGCGGTAGCGGGTGCGCGCGGGCTGGCCGCCTTCCTCGTCGACATGCATCTTCTCGCCGCCGGTGCCGGGCTGCTTGGCGATCGGCAGTTCGATCATGCCATCGGAGATGCTGGGCACGCCCACCACTAGTGCCCAGTAGATCTTCTTGGCCGAGCGCCCGGAAAAGCGCTTGGAGAAGAAGGCGGCGCTGCCCGGCGTGCGGGCGATCAGGAGGACACCCGAAGTGTCCTTGTCGAGGCGGTGCACGAGGCGCGGACGCGGGCCGTCATTGGCGAAAGCATCCAGCAGGCCATCGACATGCTGCTTCATCCCCGAACCGCCCTGCGTGGCAAGTCCCGGTGGCTTGTTGAGCACGATGGCGGCGCGGTCCTGCGTCAGCACCATCGAATCGGCGAGTTCGATTTCCTCTTCGGTCAGCTCGCGCTTGGGACGGGCAGGCTTGCCGTCGGCCTTCACGTCACCGCCCGGCGGCACGCGCAGGACCTGCCCCGCTTCGAGCCGCGTATCGACATCGGCGCGCTTGCCGTCGACGCGGATCTGGCCGGTGCGCGCCCAGCGCGAGACCATCGCAAAGCCGACTTGCGGCAGGTGGCGCTTGAACCAGCGGTCGAGGCGTACCCCGTCGTCGTCATGGCCCACGGTGAACTGGCGGACGGCTTCGGTCATGCGGCGTGCCTCATGATCGCGAGGCCGAGGAACAGGCTCACGACGCCCGCGATCACCGAAATGCTGGTGTAGAACGCGGCAAGGCCGAGCTGTCCGCGTTCAGTCAGCGTCACGATGTCGAGGCTGAATGAGGAGAACGTCGTGAAGCCGCCGAGCAGACCGATGGCGAGGAACTGCCTCGTGCCTTCGCCATGACTGCCAAAGCGGGCGAGCCAGCCGATCAGCAGGCCCATGAACAGGCTGCCGAGCACGTTCACGGTGAGCGTGGCAAAGGGAAACTCGCTCGCGCGAATGGGGCCGATCATGGCGGTCCAGGCCCGGCCGACGAGAAAACGCAGCCATGCGCCGGTACCGCCGCCCAGCGCGACGAAGAGCGAGGCCGCTATAAAGGAAGGTTGAGGCATGGGGCCGCCTTAGCCGCGAATGCGCGGATTTCCAATCTCCGCCACGCGCAGGGGCTCTTTGTGTCCATAAATAGGGAAATTTGCCTAGAGCTGGTTGAGGTAGTCTTATCCATGACCGGCTACTCCCGCCGCAGGGATGCGACCCCACTCCAGTTATTGGAGACCGAAGTATGCAAGTCATGTCTTCGGCGGGCATGCAACGCCCGCCCATGAATCCCCGTACCGATATGGATAACAAGATCTCGGCAGCGCTTGAGGCCGGATCGATCAGCGAAACCGATGCCACGGCACTGGAAAGCGCGCTCGATTCGATTGACAGCGCGCTGGGGACGGGAAGCAGCGGAACGTCCTCGAGCAAGCTCGATCCGTCCGAAATGAAGGACCGTATCGATTCGCTGATTTCCGATCAGGTCGATGCCGGCACCCTTACCGAGGACCAGGCTGCCGAGCTGCAGAGCCTGTTCGCGCAGGGGCCCTCCGGTGCCGGCGGTACGCCACCGGAAATGGCTGCTTCGGAAGACGGCACGGAAATCGCCGGCATAGACGGTACCGAAGGTCTGGACGGGATGCAGGGCATGGGTGGTCCCGGCGGTCCGCGTGGACCGGGCGGCCCGCCGCCACCGCCGCCGCCGTCTTCCTCGGATGACAGCTCGGACAGTGCGTCGAGCGATGATTCGACGATGTCGGTGGATGACGTGCTTGCCTCTATGCAGGCCTTCATGGACAATCTGCGCGCGAGCCTGGCCAGCGGTTCGACGTATTCGGCGTCGAGCGCCACCACTACTGCGAGCAGCGGTCTTATCGTCGACCAGCTGGCGTGAAGGGCGGGGCCGTGGTACAAGCGTGCGGAAAGCTGCGTTTCCCCTGCGCTGCAAGTATTGGCGAGGGCAAGATCTGCGGCAAGATTGCTTGCCTTTTCGTCCGTCCGGTGCTAGCGGCCCCCAACTTCGAGCCGACCCCGGTGGGATTCGGCGTCATTTCGTATTCTATATGAGGGCCTTCCCCGCGTCGGCATGCGGGGCTCCGGTCTTCGATTTGTGAGGTGTTTCGGTTTATGCAGATCATGGTTCGCGACAACAACGTTGATCAGGCCCTTCGTGCGCTCAAGAAGAAGCTGCAGCGTGAGGGTGTGTACCGCGAAATGAAGCTGCGCCGTCACTACGAAAAGCCCTCGGAAAAGCGCGCCCGCGAAAAGGCCGCTGCTGTCCGCCGCGCCCGCAAGCTGGAGCGCAAGCGCATGGAGCGCGACGGCGTCAAGTAAGCGCTGTTTCCTGCGCATTTGCGCAGGGCACCTCAAAATCGCGGGTTCACGCTTGAACGCAAGGCCCGCTTGAGCCATGAGGGCGCGGAATTCCATCCGCGCCCTTTGTGTATCCGCACTTGTCCGGGGCGAACCCCAACGAGGTCTTTCCGACGATGACTGAGATCACCCGCGTCCCGCTGCAGCCGATCGCTAAGGGCTCGCTCACCAAGATCTGGCTTGGCGTGGCCGCTCTCGCGCTGGCCGCCGGCGGCGTTGCCTATGCCGCCATGCCGCCCGCCGTCCAGGTCGAGACGCTGACCGCCGGCAGCGGCGATTCGCCGACGATGGATGACGTGGTGCTGATCAACTACAAGGGAACGCTGCCCGACGGTAAGGTGTTCGATCAGGCCAAGCAGGTGCCGATGGCACTGGGCGAAGTCGTTCCCGGTTTCAGCAAGGCGCTGGTGAAGATGCAGCGCGGCGGCAAGTACAAGGTCGAGATTCCCTCGTCGCTGGCCTATGGCGACAAGGCCGTGGGCGATATTCCGGCGAACACTGACCTGACCTTCGAGATCGAACTGCTGGACTTCAAGAGCCGCGCCGAGATCGAGCAGCAGCAGCGCATCATGCAGCAGCTCCAGCAGATGCAGATGCAGGGCGCGCATGGCGAACAGGGCGCCGGGGCTCCGGCCCATCCCTGAGCGGCCGGGAGCTGACTGGCTCCCTGACTGCTTGATGAGGCCGGAAGCGGGTGCTAGCGCCCGCTTTCAGCCTGTTTTCATATTGGGGGCCGCCCGCCGGTCCCGCCATCATTGAGGAACCGCCATGTCGGTCGATACCGCAACCGTGGCCAAGATCGCCAGCCTCGCCCGGATCAAGGTATCCGAGGGAGAGCTTGAGGCGATGGTGCCTGAACTCAACGGCATTCTCGCCTGGGTCGAGCAACTGGGCGAAGTGGACGTCACCGGCATCGAGCCGATGACCGCCGTGATCCCCAACACCCTGCGCCTGCGCGACGACGTGATCGATGCCGATCCGCTCACCGGCGGCGGCAAGCGCGATGCCGTGCTGGCCAATGCCCCGGCAGCCGAACACGGCTTCTTCGGCGTGCCCAAGGTGATCGAGTGATCCTTCGACAAGCTCAGGATGAGCGGTCTTGGAAACGAAACAAAACTATCCCCGCTCATGCTGAGCTTGTCGAAGCAAGGGCGGCACACAACGGCTGGAAAACAGCATGACTGATCTTACCGAACTCGGCGTAGCAGCCATCCGCGACGGTGTTGCCAAGGGCGACTTCACCGCCGTCGAAGTGGCCGAAGCCTTCAATGCCAATGTCGCGGCGGCGCAGGACGCGCTGAACGCGTTCATCGTCGCCACTCCTGACGCGGCGATCGAGGCCGCCAAGGCCATCGACGCGAAGCGCGCTGCGGGCGAAGCGCTGGGCAAGATGGGCGGCGTGCCGATCGGCATGAAGGACCTGTTTGCCACGGTCGGCGTGCAGACCACCGCGGCCAGCCACATCCTCGAAGGCTTCAAGCCCGAGTACGAGAGCACCGTCAGCCAGAAGCTGTGGGATGCGGGCGCGGGCATGCTGGGCAAGCTCAACCTCGACCAGTTCGCGATGGGCTCCTCGAACGAGACCAGCTATTTCGGCAATGTGATCTCGCCCTGGCGCCGCAACGATGGCGGCAATGCGGCGTTGGCGCCGGGCGGCTCCTCTGGCGGCTCTTCCGCTGCCGTCTCCGCGCGGCTGTGCCCGGCGGCGACCGGCACCGACACCGGCGGCTCGATCCGCCAGCCTGCCGCCTTCACCGGCATTACCGGCATCAAGCCGACCTATGGCCGCTGCTCGCGCTGGGGCATCGTCGCCTTCGCCAGCTCGCTCGATCAGGCGGGGCCGATGGCGCGTGACGTGACCGACTGCGCGATCATGCTCGAGACCATGGCCGGGTTCGATCCCAAGGATTCGACCAGCCTCGACATGCCGGTGCCCGAGTGGACTGTGAACCTCTCGGCGGACATGAAGGGCAAGAAGGTCGGCATCCCGCGCGAATACCGCATGGACGGGATGGACGAGGACGTCGCCAAGAGCTGGGACGACGGTATCGCCTGGCTCAAGGACGCGGGCGCGGAGATCGTCGAGATTTCGCTGCCGCACACCAAGTACGCGCTGCCTGCCTATTACATCGTGGCCCCGGCCGAAGCGTCCTCGAACCTCGCGCGCTATGACGGTGTGCGCTATGGCCTGCGCGACCTGCCCGATGGCGCCAACCTGCAGGACATGTACGCCGCCACCCGCGCCGCCGGGTTCGGCGCGGAAGTGAAGCGCCGCATCCTGATCGGCACGTATGTGCTCTCGGCGGGCTTCTACGATGCGTATTACACGCAGGCGCAGAAGGTGCGCACGCTGATCAGCCACGACTTCAAGAACGCCTTCACCGAATGCGACGTGATCCTCGCGCCCACCGCGCCGAGCGCCGCTTTCGCACTGGGTGAGAACGTCGATGATCCGCTCAAGATGTACCTCAACGACGTCTTCGCCGTGCCCGCCTCGCTGGCGGGCCTGCCGGCGATGTCGGTCCCGGCCGGGCTCAACCGCGAGGGGCTGCCGCTGGGCCTGCAGATCATCGGCAAGCCCTTCGACGAACAAGGCGTGCTGAACGCGGGCCTCGCGATCGAACAGCGGGCCGGGTTTACGGCGAAGCCTGATAAGTGGTGGTGAGTGTCCTAGGCGAGATTGTCATGGGCTTCATTGAAGTTGTTGGCGATCTGGCAAGCGGGCCTCGTAGGCAAAAGATTACCGAAAAAGAATGGTCTCGGCACAAGAAGGGCCTCTGGCGCCAGATTGTCCGGTCAAATCGGCGGGAAGACGACAAATGAGCACATACCGCATCCAGGGAGCAACCGGTGACTGGGAGGTCGTGATCGGCCTCGAAGTCCACGCGCAGGTCACGTCGCAGTCCAAGCTGTTCTCCGGCTCGGCGACCGCGTTCGGCGCGGAGCCGAACTCGCAGGTCTCGCTGGTCGACGCGGCGATGCCGGGCATGCTGCCGGTCCCCAACCGCGAGTGCATCCGTCAGGCGGTGCGCACCGGCATGGCGATCAATGCGCAGATCAACAAGTGGAGCCGGTTCGACCGCAAGAACTACTTCTACGCCGACCTGCCGCAGGGCTACCAGATCAGCCAGCTCTACCACCCGCTGGTGGGCGAGGGGTCGATCGAGATCGTTCTCGACGAGAAGAACCCCGAGAATTCGACCAAGACCATCGGCATCGAGCGCATCCATGTCGAGCAGGACGCGGGCAAGCTGATGCACGACCAGCACCCGACGATGTCCTACGTTGATCTCAACCGCTCGGGCGTGGCGCTGATGGAAATCGTCAGTCGCCCGGACATGCGTTCGCCTGCGGAAGCAGGGGCTTACCTGACAAAGCTCAGGACGATCCTACGCTATGTCGGCTCGTGCGACGGCAACATGGATCAGGGCTCGATGCGCGCCGACGTCAACGTCTCGGTGCGCAAGCCGGGCGAGCCGTTCGGCACCCGCACCGAGACCAAGAACGTGAACTCGGTGCGCTTCGTGATGCAGGCGATCGAGCACGAGGCGAACCGTCAGGTCGACGTGCTCGAAGGCGGCGGCAAGATCGTGCAGGAAACCAGGCTGTTCGATCCGAACACGGGCTCCACGCGCTCGATGCGCAGCAAGGAAGACGCGCACGACTACCGCTACTTCCCGGATCCGGACCTGCTGCCGCTCGAACTCGATGACTCGTTCCTCGAGGATTGCCGCGCCTCGCTACCCGAGCTGCCGGACGCCAAGCGCCACCGCTACGAGAGCGATCTGGACCTGTCGCCTTACAACGCGGGCGTGCTGACCGCCGATGTCGACACCGCGCGCTGGTTCGAGCTGCTGCTGGCTGAAACCGCCAAGGCCGCGGGCAAGCAGCCCGCCGAAGTCGCCAAGCAGGCCTCCAACTGGCTGATCTCCGAACTGTTCGGTGCGCTCAACAAGTCGGGCACCAGCCTCGATGAGTCGCCGGTGACGCCGGAGAAGGGCGCGGAATTGCTCGCCCTGATCGCCAGGGGCACGATCTCCGGTTCTGCCGCCAAGCAGGTGCTCGAGATCATGCTGGAGACCGGCGACGATGCCGGCGCGATCGTCGAGCGCGAAGGCCTCAAGCAGGAATCGGACACCGGCGCGATCGAAGCCGAAGTCGACAAGGTCCTCGCCGCCAATGCCGACAAGGTCGAGCAGTACAAGGCAGGCAAGGAAGCCCTGTTCGGCTTCTTCGTTGGCCAGACGATGAAGGCCATGAAGGGCAAGGGCAACCCGCAGGTGGTGAACGAGATCCTGAAGGCCAAGCTGGCCTCCTGATCCGGCGCTTTCGGCATACGAAAAGGGCTTCGCAGGCAGATGCTTGCGAAGCCCTTTTCGTGTGTTCTGGAAAGCAGCCTTAGCCCTGCCGTGTTCCCGTCAGATCCATCGTGCCGAACATGCCGGCCTTGACCTTGCCGGTCAGCGCGTCGCCCTCGACGGTGGCGGTGCAGTCGAGGTCCATCGGCATCGGCATGGTCATCTTCATCTGCCAGGTCAGCGTGTTGCCGCTGATCGTGCCGTTCTTGATGTCCATCGAGCCGAGGTCTCCGGCGATGTTCCCGGTGAAGGTATCGCCTTCACCCGGCACGATCGTCAGCACGCCCTTTTGCGGGCCCATCGGGGTCTTTGTGATGCAGTCGTAGCTTCCGGCGACAGTCATGCGGTTTACTCCTCTTCCGGGCCCGAAGGGGCTTCGCGTACTTCTACCGGCAGATCGAGGCCCTGCAATTGCGGTTCGACAACCTTTCGATCTCCGACGACGACGAACGTGAGACCATCAGGCTGCAGGTACTGCGCTGCCGCCTTGCCGATGGCGTCCGCACCGATAGCGCGGTACTTGCCCGCAAGCTGTTCGTAGTAGTCCTCCGGACGGTGGAGGCGCGCGTTCTTGCGGATCGCGTAGAGCACGGCGGCGTTCGTTTCGAACTGGTTGGGCATCGCACGGATCGAGCCTTCGGTGACGCGCTGCAGTTCCTCGTCGCTGACCGGCTGCTTTGCCGGAAAGGCCCTCATGTCGGCAATCACGGCCCTGATCGTGTCGCCGGTGCGGTCAGCCTGCACCGGGGCGGAGATTTCCAGCATGCTGGGGCCGGCGGGCTGCGCCACACCGGTGCTGACGCCGTAGGACCAGCCCTTGTCCTCGCGAATGTCGAGGTTGAGGCGCGAGAGGAAATCGCCACCTAGCACGTCGTTGGCTAGGGCCAGAGGCTCTTCGCCCGGCGTGCGGCCCGTGATTGGCAGCACGCGCCCGGCCATGATCACGGACTGCGGCGAGTTCGGGCGGTCGATCAGGATGATCCGGCCCTTCTTCGCTGCCGGGAGCGGGGCATCGAGCGGCTTGACCGGTGCCGGGGCCCCGGGCGCTTTCCAGCCACCGAAGGCCTGTTCGAGCAACGGCCTGAGCTGTGCCATCGTCACATCGCCGACCACGGCGATACGGGCGAGATCGGGACGCAGCCACTCGTCATGCGCGGCGCGCATTTCCGCCGGGGTGAGGGCCGCGAGCGATTCCGCGTTGCCAAGGCCATCGGCCGGCTGAGCATAGGGATGTCGCCCATAGAGTTCTGCATTGAGCGTGCGCGAGGCAAGGTCCCTGGGCGAAGAGAATGCCTGCGCGAGCGCGGCCTGTGCCTGCGCCTTCACGCGTGCGAAGTCGCTGTCCTTGAACGCCGGGTGCAGGATCAGGTCGGCCGTGAGCGCCAGCGATGGAGCGAGGTTGTCCGTCAGCGCGCTCAGAGTCACGGTGCTGGCATCGACCGAACCGTCGATATTGATGTCCGCGCCAAGGCGTTCCTGCTCCTCGGCGATCTGCGTGGCATCGCGGGTTGCGGTGCCCTGATCAAGCATCGAGAGCATCAGCCCCTGCGTGCCCGGCGTATCCAGCGCGTCGGCTGCATAGCCGGCGTCAAAGTCAATCGCCATCACCAGCTTGGGCACGGCAGTGCGCCGCGCAAGGGTTACCGGAATGCCGTTCGACAGCGTCGCATGCTCGATGGCCGGGAATGTCAGTGCGGCGACAGGCTGCACGTCCGGCGCGGTCCGGGCGGGGCCCGCGGGCAGCGCAGGCACCTTTGCGTGCGGATCGGCGGGGGGCGCGGCGTGATCGGCTTCGTCGCCCCAGCCGCCCATCTGGTCGCCGCTTTCGGTGCGCGCGCCGGGCACCACGTTCAGGGCATAGACCGGGCGCGAGAGCCACTTGTTCAGCGCTGCCTTGACCGAGGCCGGGGTAAGGGCGGCCATGGCGGCAAGGTCTGTCTTGTAGTGCGCCGGATCGTTCGAATAGACCTGCCCTTCGGCCAGCGTCGCACCCTTGCCGGAGAAACCGCCGACGCGCTCCAGACCGCCGATCTCGCCGGAGAGCAGCGAAGTGACGGCGCGGCGCACTTCATCTTCGGTCGGGCCGTCGCGCAGGTAGTCGGCGAGTACCTTGTCGAAAGCCATTTCGGCCGTGGCGCGCTCGACGCCTGGCTTCACGTCCATCGACATCGTCAGGAAGCTCAGCTGCTGGAAGATCTGGTCGTAGGCGGTCACCGAGACGGCCACTTCCCGTCCGCGCACCAGCTCGTTGTCGAGCCGCGAGCTGGCAAGGCCGCCGAGGATATGCATACCGACCTTCAGCGCGGGTGTTTCGGCATCGTTCAGGCCCGGCGCGGTCCAGTTGCGGGTAAGGCGCAGGACCGGGACCTGATCGGTGATGTCACGCGAGACGGGGGCGGGCAGAGTGACGGGCCCTGCTGCAACCGGCGCGATGTCCGGTCCGCGCGGGATATCGCCGAACCACTTTGCCACCTTGGGCCGCGCGGTGGCCGCATCGATGTCGCCCGACAGAACCAGCACGACGTTGTTGGGGCCGTAGTGGTCAGTGAACCATGTGCGCACATCGGTGAGCGTCGCCGCGTCGAGATCGGCCATTGAGCCGATGGTGGAATGGCGGTAGGGATGGCCGACCGGCAGCAGCCCATCGGCCTGATAGTAGTCGTAGAGGCCGTAGGGCTGGTTGTCGCCCTGACGCTTCTCGTTCTGGACGACGCCGCGCTGCTTATCGAGCTTGTCCTGACTCACCGCTGGTAGCAGGTGGCCCATGCGGTCGCTTTCCATGAACAGCGCCAGATCGAGCGCGCCGGTGGGAACGGTCTCGACATAGTTGGTGCGGTCGTACCAGGTGGAGCCGTTGGTCGGCGTCGATCCGGCCGCTTCGAGGGGAACGTCGAAATTGGGCACATTGGCCGAGCCGCCGAAGAACAGGTGCTCGTAGAGATGCGCAAAACCGGTATGGCCACGCGGTTCGTTCTTGGATCCGACCTTGTAGTAGATCGTGACCGCCACAACCGGCGCCTTGCGGTCGGTGTGGACGATGGTCGTCAGCCCGTTGGGCAGGACGAACTTTTCGTAGGGAATATCGACCTTGGAAACCAGTTCCTGCGGAGAGACCGGAGCGGGCTGGGTCCGTTCTGCAACCGGCGCGGCGCGCAGCGGCGCCAGCGGTGCGGCAAGGCTGGTTGAAAGGAGAAGGGCGGCAGCGAGAGCGGCAGTGCTCGACAGGGGGGATTTGCGCATAAGTGATTGTCTAGCAAAGACGCAGGCCGCCGCAAGCGGGGTGCGAAGAGGCTGCTGGACCTCTTCGCACAAATTGCCGGGCTAATGGTGCAGGCGCAGTGTGACGCCGACCACGCGGGGCTCGCCCGGATTGGCGAGGATTAGGCCGCTGTTGCCGGTCTGCGCCGTCACATTCTCCAGATAGTTGCGATCGAACAGGTTGCGCGCGAACAGGGCCACTTCCCATGCGCCGGTGCGGTAGCCGATGCTGGCGTTCACCAGCGCATAGCCGGGCATGATCAGATAGGCCGAGTCAGAGCCGTCGCCGTACTGCCTGCTCTTCGCGCTGACGTCGGCGCGCAAGTAGAGGTCTCCCGAGACCGGGCCGACCGGGACCGGCAGCGCATATTCGCCGCCCACCGAGCCGGACCATTTCGATGTGCCCGGCAGCGGCTTTCCGCTTAGGTCGCAGACGGTGCTGCTGCCGCCGACCATTTCGATCGGGCAGGGGGCCTTGGGGTAGGAGACGTACTTGGCGTCGGTATAGGCGCCCGCGAAGCGCAGCGAGAAGCGCATTCCGATGCGCAAGGCGCCGTCCAGTTCCACGCCCTGCACGCGTACCTTGGGAATGTTCGAAAGGTATGTGCGTAGGGCAGCCGGGGCGACGGTGTCGACGGTATTGGCCTGAAAGTCCGTGACGTCGGTGTGGTAGGCATCGACATTGACTGTCAGCGCGCCGCCGAATGCCCTGGCCTTGATGCCGGCTTCCCAGGAGGAATGGGTTTCCGGCCCGACGACCGCCTTGCTCAGCACCGGGTTGCCTGCGGTGTCCACCGGTAGACCGGCCATGTTGATGCCGCCGGACTTCTGCCCCTGGGCATAGCCGGCGTAGACCATGATCCCATCGGTCAGGTCGTAAGCCAGGTTGACCCGCCCAGATGCGCTGCCGTCGCCGACGTGCCCGGTGTAGGATTGGGCGCGCAGGATCGAGTTCTTGGCGGCGATGAGCGCGGCGTCGGTGGTTTCGAGGCCGCCGGAGGTCGTCGCATTGTAGCTGCCGTCCTTGTCCTCGTAAGTATAGCGGATACCCCCGGTAACAGCGAGGCGGGGCAGCGGGCGCCAGGTCACTTCGCCGAAGATCGCGTAGCTTTTTGCCGTGAACTTCGTGTGGTTGGTGAGCCCGTAGCCGTCGAGCAGATTGTCCGGGTAGGTCGAGCCCAGCAGCCAGTAGGCGGCCAGCGGGCCATAGACGGTGTTCTGGTTGGCCGTGATCGTCTGATCGAGGAAATAGAGGCCCGCGACATATTCCAGCTTGCCGTGCCCGTTCGAGGCGAGGCGCAGTTCCTGACTGTACTGGTCATGGCGAGAGGGGATGCGCTGGATCGTCTGGATCGAAAGGCCGGTGTAGTCGCGATCGTTGTTGACGTCCCATTTCCAGAACCGCCAGGCGGAAACCGATGTCAGCGTCACGGCGCCAAGGTCCAGTTCGGCCGTGCCGGAGAGGCCGCCCTCGCTGGTATCAACGTTGAGAGCGCTGTCGATGTCGGTCTCGCGGTCGTAGACATTTGTGCTGGGCACTTCGTAGTTCTGGCCCGCAGCCAGTGCGGCATACTGGCGCGATGCGGAGCGCAGCGTCGGCACCACTTTCCAGTATACCGGAACGCAGCAGTCGCCCTTGACGTTGGACCAGTCGCCGATGAGGCGGAAGCTGAAATTGCTGGCGGGCTTGAACAGCAACTGGGCGCGGAAGGCCTTGTTGTCGATGTCGTTCTGCTTCTTGCCGTAACGGACATTGGTGACGAGCCCGTCGCGCCGGTTGATGAGGCCGGACAAGCGGAAGGCGAGCGTGTCGTCCACGAGCGGGCCGGTAACGGCGGCGCTGGCGCGGACCATGTCGTAGGAACCCAGCGAGAGTTCGCCATCGGCCCCCCAGTCGAACTGCGGCTTCCTGGTGGTGATGTTGATGGCGCCAGCGGTGGTGTTCTTGCCGAACAGGGTGCCTTGCGGGCCGCGCAGCGCTTCGATCTGTTCGACGTCGGAAAAGTCGAACGACGCCGTGGCCGGCCGCGCGTGATAGACCTGGTCGACATAGAAGCCGACGCCCGGCTCCAGCCCGTCGTTGCCAGCGCTGATCGCGGCGACGCCCGCGCCGAGCCCGCGGATCTTGAAGGTGGTATTGCGCGGATTGGGCGAACTGTAGGCGAGCGTCGGCACGAGTTCGGTCAGGGACCTGGTGTTGACCGTGTATGTGCGGGTGATCGTGTCGGCACTGACCACGGACATCGCGACCGGGACTTTCTGCGAATCCTCGGTGCGCCGCCGGACCGTGACCAGTATGGGACTGCCGCCGCTGTCCGTTGGGGACGCGGCATCGGCGGTGTCGGCGAGAAGGGCCTCCGCATCCCGCGCCTTGGCGGGCCGCGCGCCCGAGACCCCGGCCAGTGCCGTACCCAACGCCAGTATGGAGAAGGCCTGCTGGAATAAGGCCCGCCGGTGCCGGCCATTGCTACCCGATGTGCAGCCCCCCTCAGGGCGCACGAAATCCTCCACGAAATCGCGGAAAACCATAGAAAATCCTCCTGTTGTGCCAGTTCTCGGGACGCTCCCTGCCGCCCCTTGGTTCATCCCTTATCTATATCTCTATGTATATAGTTTTGTTCGAAGTTTGAAAACGGTCTTTGTGCGACGCATCAAAGTCATTGCGTTGCAGCAGGATCCTGGCGGCCACGACGGGCCGTTCGGCTCGCGCCGTCACCGTGCTCTTTCTATATTTTCATAGATATAGTATGGGGTTGCCGTCTGCTGCGCGCGTCAGCACATGAGGTGGCCCATGATTGTCAGCATGTTCCCGGTCGGCGTGGTTGAGGCCGAATCCAGCAAGGCGGCTCAGGAATTGTTCCGCGATTTCACGCGTCGCTGGCAGGCACGGGTGCGAATCGGCGGCGTGATCGAATCGTCCCGTCCCGACCGGGGAGAGCGGGGCGGTGCGGGGGAGTTGCACTTCATAGGCACCGGCGCGGTGTTCCGGCTCTATCATCCCGACCTGTGTCAGGACGGGGTGTGCAACGTCGATCCGCAAGGGGCGGCGCTCGCCAGTCATACGGTAGAGGGCGAGATCGCGTCAGGCTGTGATCTCGTGATCCTGAACAAGTTCGGCAAGCTGGAAGCGGCGCGAGCGGGCCTGTTGTCGGCGTTCATGGCTGCCATCGGCGCGGGCGTGCCGGTGCTGACGTATGTTTCGCCCGGCTGCCGCGCCGAATGGGCCCGTTTCGCCGATCCGCTGTTCTGCGTGTTGGAAGACCGCGCCGAGGCGATCGACGCGTGGTGGCATTCGTACCACGCGCAGCGGGTCAGCCCCGCTTGAAGATCTGGCCGCTGTCGAAGCGGGTGATGCGCCATTCGCCGTCGGCATCGCGGCGGCACTCCATCTTCACGTCGGCGACCGCCAGCGGGTCGCAGTACTTGTCGAAATCGGTGAGCGCGGCGAAGAACACCAGCAGGTAGCCGACCTTGGCGTGATCGGCATCGTCGAAGGATACGCGCAGGCTGGTGATGATGTGGCGCATGGTCATCAGCCCGGCGCCTGCCTGCATGGCTTCGGCGCGGCCCTTGTAGAAGGCTTCGACGCCCGCCAGTCCGTCTCGCCATTCACCGCCCACGAAATACTGCACGTCCTCAGACAGGCAGTCCGCCTTGCGCATCGACAGGCCGTTGTTGATGTCGAGTTCGTCGCCCCATTCGTAGATGACCTGCTTGATCGCCAGGACGTCCGCTGCCTGCTGGGGGGTGAATTTCGCCACGTCTCGATACCTCTCGCCTGTTGCTGCACGTTCTATCCGGCAAGGCTAGGCGATGGCCGTGCGCGCGCCAAGAAGCCAGTGAACAGCGCTGTCGATTTAACGCTGACGCGACGGAGCGCGCGACAGTAGCCGCGCGAAATTGCGTGCGATTCCGTTTCTCGAAGCGCAGACAAAGGTTAGCGGCAAAGGTTCACTCTCGTTTTACACATTGAAATGGAACCGGACGAATGGACCGATACCTCAATGAATACAGGCTGCTATCGGTGTGTCCGGCTGGTCGGCCAAATTTTGTATACCTAATAGGGCAGGAATTACTCGACGTTGAAAATCAATGGGTTAATCTGAATTTCCAGGCGTTCGAAAAAGCTGGTTTCAGTGAGGAGGGCACATGAAAAAGAAACTCGTCGCAACCTTGGCATGTACGACTGCTGCGCTTCTGATGGCAGGACCCGCATTGGCGAAAACGGGAGATGTGATCCCGAATTCCTACATTTGCGTGTTCAACAAGAAGGCGGTCAATCGCGGGGCCGTGCAATCCGAAGCCAATCGCGCTGCCAATGCCGCCGGTGGGCAGGTCGGCCACGTGTACAAGTACACGATCCACGGGTTTTCCACGCACATGAGTGCGCAGGCCGTCACGCAGATGAAGGCCCGCAATCCGTCGATTTCCTATTGCGAGCCAGACCGGGTGATCGAACTTTCGCCGATCCAGGCGACAAAGGGCAAGCCGGGTAGCGGAGGCGGCGGAAGCACCGGCCAGACGACGCCATGGGGCGTGACGCGCGTCAAGGGTGGCGTTTCCGGCGTCGGCAAACGGGCATGGATCATCGACACGGGCATTGATGCCACGCACCCCGATCTCACGGTGAATACATCGCTGGGCAATGGCTTCGTCACGCGCGAAGCGGGCCTGACTGATGACCTCAATGGCCACGGCACGCATGTGGCGGGCACGATCGGTGCGAAGGACAATTCGATCGGCGTGATCGGCGTTGCCGCCGGGGCGACGGTCATCCCCGTTCGCGTACTCGACCGGCGCGGCAGCGGGTCCTACGCGGGCGTGATCGCCGGTGTCGACTGGGTTGGGCAGAACGGCCAGGCAGGCGATGTAGCGAACATGAGCCTTGGTGGCCCCGTCGATAGTGCGCTCGATTCTGCCGTACTGGCCGCGTCATCGGTGGTGAAGTTCGCGATTGCTGCGGGCAACAGCGGGGATGATGCCAGCAACTATTCGCCCGCCCATGCCGGCGCCGATCCGGCGGCGACAAATATCTATGTCGTCTCCGCTTTCCAGCAAACCGACACCTGGGTGTACTTTTCGAACTACGGGTCCATCGTCGATTATTCCGAGCCGGGGGTGAACATCGAGTCGACCTGGAAGGGGGACGGCTACAACACCATCAGCGGGACTTCGATGGCGACGCCGCATCTGGCGGGCTTGCTGCTTCTGGGGGCAGTGAACGCCCCGAAGGACGTCATTGGCGATCCGGATGGCAATCCCGATCCCATCGGCGAACACTGAACCATCTGAAAACGTGGTGAAAGGGCGGTCCGGCAACGGGCTGCCCTTTTTCGTGTGCGCATGGTTGCGCACTGTCAAAGACCGCCCACATTAGGCGCGCATTATAATTGGGTAGAGGCTCTTGTGTTGCAAATATGCAACACTATATATCCGGGATCAGGAGGCATCTCACACCATGAATCTCGAAAAGTTCACCGATCGTGCCAAGGGTTTCCTTCAGGCCGCGCAGACCGTTGCGATCCGTCTGAACCACCAGCGCATCAGCCCCGAGCACGTGCTTAAGGCGCTGCTCGACGACAGTGAGGGTATGGCCGCCGGGCTGATCCAGCGGGCGGGCGGCAATGCGGCATTCACCACGCAGGAGCTCGACAAGGCGCTGGCCAAGGTGCCGGCCGTTTCGGGCAGCGGCGCGCAGGCCTCGCCAGGTCTCGACAACGATGCCGTGCGTGTACTCGATTCCGCGGAGCAGCTGGCCACCAAGTCGGGTGACAGCTTCGTCACCGTCGAGCGGTTGCTGCTGGCACTGGTGCTCGCCGGCACGACGCCCGCCGGTCAGGCGCTCAAGGCCGGCAACGTCACTGCGCAGGCACTCGAAGCCGCGATCACCGAACTGCGCGGCGGTCGTACCGCCGACAGCGCGGGGGCGGAGAACGCCTACGACGCAATGAAGAAGTACGCCCGCGACCTGACCCAGGCCGCGAAGGACGGCAAGCTCGATCCCGTGATCGGCCGCGACGAGGAAATCCGCCGCACCGTGCAGATCCTCGCGCGCCGCACCAAGAACAACCCCGTCCTCATCGGCGATCCCGGTGTCGGCAAGACCGCCATCGCCGAGGGCCTCGCTCTGCGCATCGCGAATGGCGACGTCCCCGACAGCCTCAAGGACCGCAAGCTGATGGCGCTCGACATGGGCGCGCTGATTGCGGGCGCCAAGTATCGCGGCGAGTTCGAGGAGCGCCTCAAGGCCGTGCTAGACGAAGTGAAGGGTGCCGAAGGCGACATCATCCTGTTCATCGACGAGATGCACACGCTGATCGGCGCGGGCGCCTCCGAAGGTTCGATGGATGCGGGCAACCTGCTGAAGCCCGCCCTCGCGCGCGGCGAACTGCACTGCATCGGCGCGACCACGCTCGACGAGTACCAGAAGTACGTCGAGAAGGACGCCGCGCTGCAGCGCCGCTTCCAACCCGTCTTCGTGGGCGAGCCCACGGTCGAGGATACCATCTCGATCCTGCGCGGCCTCAAGGAAAAGTACGAGCTGCACCACGGCGTGCGCATCACTGACGGCGCGATCGTGGCGGCGGCGACGCTTTCCAACCGCTACATCACCAACCGCTTCCTGCCCGACAAGGCGATCGACCTGATGGACGAGGCCGCGAGCCGCATTCGCATGGAAGTGGAAAGCAAGCCGGAGGAGATCGAGAAGCTCGACCGTCGTATCGTTCAGCTCAAGATCGAGGAAATGGCGCTGGCCAAGGAGACCGACGAGGCTAGCGCCGACCGACTCCAGAACCTGCGCGAGGAACTCGCCAATCTCGAGCAACAGTCGAGCGAGCTGACCACCCGCTGGCAGAACGAGCGCGACAAGATTGCGGCCGAAGGCAAGATCAAGGAGCAACTCGATGCGGCGCGCATCGAACTGGAGCAGGCGCAGCGTGGCGGTGACTATGCCAAGGCGGGCGAGCTGTCCTACAGCACCATCCCGGCGCTGGAGAAGCAGCTTGCCGAGGCGCAGGCTCAGGCCGAGAACGCCCTGTTGCGCGAGGAAGTGACCGAGGACGACATCGCCGGTGTCGTCAGCAAGTGGACCGGTGTGCCGGTCGACAAGATGCTGCAAGGCGAGCGCGAGAAGCTCCTGAAGATGGAGGAGGTTATCGGCGCCCGCGTGATCGGGCAGAAGGATGCCGTCTCGGCCGTGTCCAAGGCCGTGCGGCGCGCCCGCGCGGGCCTGCAGGACCCGAACCGCCCGCTCGGCTCGTTCCTGTTCCTCGGCCCCACGGGTGTCGGCAAGACCGAACTGACCAAGGCGCTCGCCGGCTTCCTGTTCGATGATGACACCGCGATGGTGCGCATCGACATGAGCGAGTTCATGGAGAAGCACGCGGTCTCCCGCCTGATCGGCGCCCCTCCGGGCTATGTCGGTTACGACGAGGGTGGCGTGCTGACCGAGGCGGTGCGGCGCCGGCCTTATCAGGTCGTGCTGTTCGACGAAGTCGAGAAGGCGCACCCGGACGTGTTCAACGTGCTGTTGCAGGTACTCGACGATGGCCGTTTGACCGACGGTCAGGGCCGGGTGGTGGATTTCACCAACACCCTGATCATCCTGACCAGCAACCTTGGCAGCCAGTTCCTGTCGAGCCTTGAGGAAGGGCAGGACGTCGATAGCGTCGAGCCGCAGGTGATGGATGTCGTCAAGGCGCATTTCCGCCCCGAGTTCCTCAACCGCCTCGATGAGATCGTGCTGTTCCACCGCCTCGGTCAGGAACACATGGGGCCGATCGTCGATATCCAGGTGGACCGGGTGCAGAAGCTGCTCAAGGACCGCAAGATCGTGCTCGATCTCACCGATGCGGCCAAGCGCTGGCTCGGCCGGGTGGGTTACGATCCGGTCTACGGCGCAAGGCCGCTCAAGCGTGCGGTCCAGCGCTACCTGCAGGATCCGTTGGCCGAAAAGCTGCTGGCGGGCGAGATCCCCGACGGCTCGACCGTGCGGATCGAGGAAGGCGACGGCGCGCTGGCGATCGGGGTGGTTTGACGGGTGTCGCGTGACGAAGCAGGCAGGCCAGATCCTGCGATGGTGGCCTGCAGTTAAAAAGAAGGGCGGAACATCCAGTGATGTTCCGCCCTTCTTTTTTGTCGCACGCAAGACGCGCGCGTTACGGCTTGATCAGAACTTTACGGTCGCGTTCATGCGGAAGTACCGGCCCATGAGAGCGTCGTAGTACTTGCTGGCACTGTACGAGGTGTAGGGCGAGGGAATGCCCAGGTTGAACACGTTGTTGACGATCAGGCGCAGGTCGAAGTTTTCGTTCGCCTTGATGCCGATCGAGGTGTTGACCATCCAGTAGGCTGACATGTTCGGATACTCGTACGCGCTGTCTGCCGCGTTGGGGTCGATCTTCGACGGGCCGTAGTAGATGACCTGCCAGTTCCAGTCGAAGTCCTTCGTCTGCCAGTCGATGTTGCCGGTCACTGCATCCTTGGGATCGGTATAGCTGTCCAGAACCAGTTGCTGGTCCGACGTGCCGACCCGGTAGTAGTGCTTGAAGGTGTGCAGCCAGTTCGCCGAAAGGTTCAGCATGCCGGCGCCATCCGGCAGTCCCAGCTTGTTCAGCGGAAGCGCGTAGGACAGCGTGCTCTGCAACGCGCGAAACTTCTCGATCGCGATGTTGAAGTAGTCATCCGTGAAGTCCACGATCTGGCCGGTGGCGTCGCGGGTGAATGTGTCGCATGCGAAAAAGTTCGGGTAATCGGCGGAATCATAGCACGCCGCGAGCAATGCCTCGACGCCGGGTGACGTGATCTCGTTCGAGACGTCGATGCTGACATAGTCGCTCGTGATCCGGAGTCCCGGAAGGACGGTGGGCGTCAGGACAGCGCCGACGGTCCAGCTCCTGGCGTACTCGTTCTCAAGGTCGCGGTTGCCGCCACCCGTACCCAATTGCGAATATTCCGAGATGTAAGACAGTCCATTGGGGTTGTCGGCAGTGACAAACTTGCCCGGCAGACCTTCCGCGGCACAATTTGCTGCGCGTACGGATGGGTTGGGGCCGTCGTTGATGAAACGCGCGTCGCAGGGATCGTTAGCCAATTCGTAAACCGACCCGGAGGGTGCAAAGAGTTCCGTCACTGACGGCGCGCGGAACGAATGCGTGTAGTTGCCGCGGATGGCGATGTCCTTGATCGGCGCGTACGACCCGCCGAAGGTGTAGGACCAGTTGCCGCCGGTCAGGCTGTTCTTCGTGTAGCGGCCCGCGCCATTCAGATCGAGCCGATAGATCGCCGGGAGGTGCATGTCCGAGGAGACCACCGGCACGTTCATCTCGCCGAAGATTTCGTCGGTGTGATAGGCGCCCGAAACCGGGTCGATCGGAACCGAGTTGCCATAGCCGGCGTAGCTGCCGTCTGCCTGCAATTCGCCGGTGTAGAAGAGGCCCGGATCGAAGCTCTGGCTCTCGCGGCGGTGCTCGTAGCCGAGCGCGGCCTGGACCTTGCCGGCCGGCAGGGTGAGGAGATCGCCCTTCACATCGGCGACGATGTCGAGCTGGGTGTTGACCTGCCTGGTGCGGGACAGCGCGGTGACATAGTCGAGCGATGCCTGGCTGGCGTTGCCGTAACCAAAGATATTCAGCGGTGCACAGGTGCTGCTGATCGTCGCGATCGTGGCGCTGGTGTAGCCCGGATTGCAGATGATGTTGCCGCTGCCGTCGGTTACGGCATCAAGCGCATTGAAGAAATTCTGCGTGACCAGTTCGCGCGACTTCGTGTGCGAGGTGATGTGACCGTAGTTGACGGTCGCATCCCAGGTGAAGTCGTGATCGCCGACCGAGAAGTCGCCATCGAGTCCGCCGACCACGCGCCAGAGCGTCGTGGTCGTCTTGAAGGCGCCGGTAGAAAGATCGGTGTTGGCACGCGCCATGTAGAACGTGTCGGTCGGCAGACCGTAGGCGGCGAGCTGGCTCTGCAGAGTCGCCTGATCAGCCGCGCTCAGGAACGGGTTGCTGGTCGACAGGATCAGGTTGCCGTTCGCGCTGCCGGCAGGGCCAAAGAAATAGGTGGAGTAGTAAGGCTGGTCGGCCAGGTTGGATGCCTGGTTGCGGCCAAGCCAGAACTCGCCGTGGAAGCGCAGGTGATCCGAGAACTCGTAGTTGGCCAGAGCGGTGCCCTGGATGCGCTGGCTCTGCGTCAGCAGATTGGAGTAGTCGTTGATCGCGAAGCCGTCGCCGCCTGCCTCCGTAATGCCGTTGGCGAGCGGGGTTCCGTTCTGGAACGAGGTGAGCTGGCCGGCCTTGTTGAAGTAAAGGGCATTGCCGTTCGCATCGGTGAAGCCGGCGTAGACGCCACCGCCATAGAGCGCGACCGAGTCGACCACCGCCGGGAGGCCCGTGTTGGTGAATATCGAGTAGTGAAGGCCGCCGTCGAAACGGGCATAGGTGTACTGGCCCGAGGGATCGGTGCCGAAGAAGGTCTTGTCGCCGTTTGTCGCCTTGCGGGCGGCAGTGGTCAGGCCGTTCTGGTGATCGTAATAGACGTTCACCGTGATGTTGCCGCGGCCGCCGTCGAAATTCTGGCCGATGAGCAGCGAGGCGTTGTAGTCCCGGGCATCCCCGTGTTCGGAAATGCCGGAAGAACCGGTGAGCGAGATGCCCTGGTAGTCCTTCTTGAGGATCACGTTGACGGTACCGGCGATGGCGTCCGAACCGTAGATTGGCGCGCCGCCGACCGAGACGACGTCGATGCGGTCGACAAGGTCAGGCGCGATCTGCGCGAGGTCTACCGGCGAGCCCTGAACGGCGCCGAAGATCGAGGAGGTGCCAGCACTGACGAAGCGGTTGCCGTTGATCAGCGTCAGCGTGCGCTGCGCACCGAGATTGTAGAGGTTGACGAAGGTCTGGCCAGCACCGAACGTGCCTTGCGAGCCGGTTACCGAGTTGCCCGGGACGCCGAAGCTCGGGAGCGCGGTGAGCGCCTGCCCGACGTTGGTGTAGCCCTGCTGGGTGATCGCCTGACCGGTGAGAACGGAGACCGGTTGAGCCCTGACATCTTCCGTGCCCAGTCGCGATCCGGTGACGATGATAGTGTCGGTCGCATCGGCGGTTTCGTCCGCAGCGGGAAGCGCTGCGCTGTCCTGCGCATTTGCGGTGCCGGCAACGCTTACCACCAGAGTGGCAGCGGAAAGACACGTTGCGCCACGCAGGGCAGTCCTCATGAGTGCTGATTTCACGTCCTGTATTCCCTGTTACCCTGGGCATTCCCATTGCCTGCCGGTGCAGGATAGGGGCTGACCATCCTTGGGGCTCATCTGCGTCTTGTGTGCAGGACGCGTTGCTGCCCGTGTTTGAAGTCTATCTCGATCGAACCGGCATTCGCCTGTTCGAACAGGTCAGACAAAATCGGTGGCGGTTGTAACCTGTTGGCCACGGGCCTCGTCTTGCGGATTGATCCTGCTCGTACTGCACGTTTGTTATTCCAAGTGCGTGGTCGCCATCGCCAAGTGTGAATCCGGCATCAAAGGCTCGTCGGCGTTGCCCTTACACCACGGCGATTGAAGAAAGTGTTACCGGCCGTTAGCCTTGAATGGTAACTCTAGCGCGGTCTGACAGCGGTCCGCCCCCGCTTTCCGCCATGGCCGGGCCTCGGCTGGAATGACTTTTGGGGAAGCGGTCCCTTTTCGGGTAACGCCGTTTTCGGGCTTTGTCAGTTGATGCGGCGCATCTTGACCGCGCGCTGGCCCTTCACCGACACGAAGTAGGTGCCCAGCACGCCGCGGGTGATCTTCACGGGATTGCCTGGCTTGGGTGAGAGAACGAAGTCGCGCGTATCGTTCTGTTCCCATGTGCTGCCGTCTTCGAGTTCCAGGCGCCAGCCGTTGCTCGTGTGGCGAGCCCCGGTCACAGTGCTCTCGATTTCCTTGATCTCTTCGGCCTCGTCGTCGTCGCCACCGAAACCCATGAGCTTGCCGATTGGCGCGGTGAAGCCGAACAGGCCGCGCCGGGCGGCCTTGACCGCGTTCTTGTCGGAGATGACGATCTCGCGCCTGCGCGTCGCTTCCTCGAATGCGGCGGTCTGCCGATCGTAGCAGGCGAGGCGTTCCGAGGCGTCAGATATGGCCCGGCAAGCCATCAGTTGAAGGTAGGGTTCTGCCGGCGGTGCGTCTTGCTCACCAGCTCTCGCCCGGGCCGGCTGTGTGGCCATGATCACCGCAACCAGTGCTGCCAGATAACTGCGGCTCAAGGCGCGCCTCCCCGTATCGTCATGGTGGCCGGGGTGTAGCAATCGGCCCGGCTCTGCGGCAAGCGCGTCGTTCAGCGGGGCAGGGGAAAGTTGTCGATTTTATCCGAGATGCATTTTTGTGCAAGCTGCCCCGGCGATACTGTCATTGCCGCCCGGTTAGCTACCCTGCTTGAGGTTGTAGCAAAGTGAATGTCTCATGTCGTTGAGTAGTAATGATGTTGCGTTCGGGTGACGCCGGTTTGAACGAAATTTGCAAAGTGAATTCTCTGTAATCCTAGGCGTGTGGCAGATGAACAGGGGGTGTTGTGGCGAATTTGCCACAAGGGGGAGGTAATGTTGCGATTTGATGTCCTAAGGTCTTTGATCAAGTCCTGCTTTGGGTATTGAAAGCACATCTACCGGCTGTGGTCAGACAGTCACAGGCTGATGGCATGCCGGGGAATCGAAGGCGCAAAGGGTCACACCGCGCCTTAGAAAAAGGGACACGCAAGTGAAAAACCATACTCTAACCGCTCTTCGGGCGGGTGCAGCGCCGTTGGTGCTGGGCTTTGCTCTGTTCAGCAGCGCGGCTTACGCGCAGGATGCCGAGGACGAGGCTCCGACGGATACCATCATCGTCACCGGTACGCGCATCGCTTCGCCGAACCAGGCCTCGATTGCGCCGATCACCACCATGACGTCGGACGACATTTCGCTTTCCGGCACGACCCGTACCGAGGATCTGCTTAACTCGCTGCCGCAGGTTGTTGCAGCTCAGAGCTCGACGCTGGCCAACGGCGCGACCGGCACCGCGACCGTCGACCTTCGCGGCCTTGGCCCGTCGCGCACGATGGTCCTGATCAACGGCCGTCGTCTGATGACCGGTGACCCGAACACGACTACTTCGGCAGCTGACCTCAACTTCATCCCCGCCGCGCTCGTGAAGCGCGTCGACGTGCTGACTGGCGGCGCTTCGGCGACTTACGGTGCCGACGCCGTCGCAGGCGTCGTCAACTTCGTGATGGACACCGAGTTCGAAGGCTTCAAGATCGATGCCAACTACGGTCTGTACAACCACAACAACCGTAACAGCTTCATCACGCCGCTGCTCGACGCGCGCCAGGCTTCAGGCTTCTCGGGCTTCGATTACCCGAGCGGCAACGTCACCGACGGCGGCCAGTACGACATCTCGGCCGTGTTCGGCACCGGGTTCGACGACGGCCGTGGCCATGCCACTGCCTATGTCACCTACCGCAAGGCCCAGGCTGTCCTGCAGAAGAAGCGCGACTATTCCTCGTGCACGATCGGTGTCAGCAACGGCGGTGCTTTCAGCTGCGGCGGCTCGCTGACCAACGCGATCGGCACCGGCATCTATTACGACACCTCCGGCACGACCGGTTCAGGCGCGCCCGCCTACACGTCGACTATCGGTGGTCTTGGCGCGGGCACTTTCACCCGCGGTCTGGTCCAGCGCTACAACTACGCGCCGCTGAACTACTTCCAGCGTCCGGACGAGCGCTACACCGCCGGCGTCTTCGCTGATTACGAAATCAACGAAGCGATCCATCCGTACATGGAATTCATGTTCATGGACGATCGCACCGTGGCGCAGATCGCTCCTTCGGGCGACTTCGGCAACACGCTGACCATCAACTGCGACAACGCCCTGATGTCGGCGCAGCAGAAGTCGGTCATTTGCGCGGACAGCAACCTGGTCAATGGCTACATCGGCAATTTCCCGCTGGTGCCCAGCCTCTATGAATCCGTGTACGGCTCGGCTGCTCCGGGTGCGGTCGACTATATCGACCCGATCACGGGCGCGTCTTACAACAAGGCGTTCTTCCAGCTCCTGCGCCGTAACGTTGAAGGCGGTCCGCGTCAGAACGACCTTCAGCACACCCAGTATCGCGCGGTTATCGGCACGAAGGGTGATCTCGGCCCGGCCTGGTCATACGATGCGTACTACCAGTATGGTCGGGTGAACTACTCGCAGGTTTACTCCAACGAGTTCTCGGCTGCCCGCCTTGCCAATGCGCTTGACATCGTAACCGATGCCAATGGCAACCCGGCTTGCCGCGTCGCCGTGACTGGCCAGGACCCGAACTGCGTTCCCTATGACATCTTCACGGGGGCAGGTCCGTCGCAGGCTGCCACCAGCTACCTAAGCGCGACCGGCTTCCTGAAGGGTCAGACCTCGCAGCAGGTCATGAGCGCCACCTTCTCGGGCATGCTCGGCGAATACGGCATCCAGTCGCCGCTGGCGTCTGACGGGGTGAGCGTCGCAATCGGTGCGGAGTATCGCCGCGATGCTCTGGAACTGAAGGCGGACAACGCGTTCAGCACCGGCGACCTGACGGGTCAGGGCGCTCCGACGCTGGACACCGCCGGCAGCTACAAGGTCACCGAGCTCTTCGGCGAAATCGATATCCCGCTGATTCAGGACGGGTTCGTTCAGAACCTGTCGTTCAACGGCGGCTATCGCTATTCGCACTACAAGATCTCGAACGGCCGCACGTTCAACACCGATACCTTCAAGTTCGGTGTGGATCTGGCTCCGGTTTCGGACATCCGTATCCGTGCCGGCTACAACCGTGCGGTTCGCGTGCCGAACATTCAGGAACTGTTCGCTCCGCAGATCGTCGCTCTGGACGGCATCACCGATCCTTGCGCCGATCACCAGATCGAGGCGACCGAGCTTGGCTGTCTTGCTCAGGGTCTTTCGGTGGGCCAGCGCGTCAACTCGAACCCGGCGCAGCAGTACAACGGCCTCATCGGCGGCAACCCGGACCTGAACCCGGAAAAGGCCACGACCAAGACCCTTGGCGTGGTGCTCGCTCCGCGCTTCATCCCGCGCTTCAACCTGAGCATCGACTTCTTCGACATCAAGGTGAAGAACGCGATCCAGGGCTACGGTGCGGACGCCATCCTGGCTTCGTGCGTCAACGACGTGAACCTCGATGCCTGCGCCCTGGTGCAGCGCAACGCGGCCGGTTCGCTGTGGCTGAGCTCGGACGGCTACGTGCTCGACACCCCGCAGAACGTCGGTGGCGTCAAGACTCGTGGCTATGAGTTCAACGGCAACTGGTCGACCGAGATCGGCAACGCCGGTACGCTGTCGCTGAACCTGGTGGGCACGCTGCTTGACCGTTACATCGTCAACGACGGTCTCAACGCGCCTTACGATTGCGCTGGCCTCTACGGTGCAACGTGCGGCAGCTCGGCGGCGACTCCGCTTCCGAAGTGGCGTCACAAGGCACGCATGACGTTCCGCACTGCATCGGGTCTCGGTGTGTCGCTTCAGTGGCGTCACCTCAACTCGGTCAAGGTGGAATACACCAGCTCCTCGCCGGTCCTTGCTTCGACCCGCGATACGCGTGACCTCAACGAACTCGATTACAAGATTGGCGCTCAGGACTACTTCGACCTGACGGCAACCTGGGACATCGGCGATCACCTGCAGTGGCGTCTGGGCGTGAACAACATGTTCGACCGTCAGCCGCCGCTGGTCACCAGCAACGCGTGCGCCAGCACCGTTTGTAACGGCAATACCTATCCGGGCACCTACGATGCGCTCGGCCGTTACATCTTCACTGGCGTGACGATGAACTTCTAATCGCATCCAAATGTGATTAGCCTGGGCGGCGGCCTTCCCCACGGATGGCCGCCGCCTTATTATTTCCGGCCGGCCCGGCGCCGGCTATCCAGATTGTCCGGACAGCACATGGCATCGATACCCCTCCAGCAACACATTCAGCAGATCGCCGGTCTCGCGCGGTCGGGCAGGCTGGACGAGGCCGCCGTAATGGCAGCGAGCGCGTTTGCAGTTCATGGCAACGATCCTGTTCTCGGCGCGCTGGCTGGTGCGGTGGAATCGCATCGCCGCCGTTTTGACCGGGCGGTCCCCTATCTTGAGGTTGCCCACCGGCACCGTCCGCAGGATCTGACAGTACGCACGAACCTGGCCGAAGCCCTGTTTCATACAGGGCGTGCTGCCGACGCACTGGCGCTCTGCGACGACGCCGCGGCGGCTGCCGAGCCGAACCTGCGGCTGGCGAGCCTTGGCGCTCATCTGGCGCAGGAGGCAGGGGAGTTCGAACGGGCGGCACGCCTGTACCGCATGGTGCTTGCCAGGTTTCCGGATGACTGGGCGTTGTGGAACAATCTGGGCAATGCCTTGAGCTGTCTTGGGCAGCATGGCGAAGCCGCCGAGGCGCTGGAGCGGGCATTGAAGCTGGCACCCGATGCCGCGCCGATCCGGGTCAACCTGGGCAATGCGCTGCTTGAAGCCGAACGCTTCGAAGAGGGCGAGAAAATCCTGCAGGCTGCGGCGGATGCCGATCACGGCGATGTCGAACCGGTGCTGGCGCTGGCCACGTTCTATCGCCGCGCCGGCGCCGAGGACCGGTCATACGAGATGCTGGCGGAAGCCGTGCGGCGCGCGCCCGGCGATGCCGGCGTCCTGTCCGACTACGGCCAGGAGGCCAGCAAGCGTAACGAATATGACATTGCGGAACCCGCGTTCGAGGCGGCACTGGCGATCGAGCCCGCGTTGTGGCCTTCGCTGGTCGGCCTTGCCGCGCTTTACGAGCGCACCAACCGCGAGGCCGAGCTCGATCCCCTGCGTGAGCGGGCCGAGGCTGCGGGCGGTGATCCGGAAACCTTGTCGTTCATCGACGCGCTGCGGCTCAAGCGGTCGGGGCAGATCGAAGAGGCCTTTGCCGCGCTGGAGGCGTCGGGCGATGTCGTCGTGGCCAACCGAAAGCACCAGTTGCGCGGCATCCTGCTCGACCGGTTGGGGCGTCATGACGAGGCCTTTGCCGAATTCACCGAGATGAACCAGCGCCATCTCGAAGAACCGTCGGACCCGAGGGTGCGGGCGACGGCCTATCGCGACATGGTGGATGACGGCATTCGCACGCTGACGCCAGAATGGGTGTCCGGCTGGAGTGCCTCGCCGCCGCAGGAGCGGCCCGCGCCGGTGATTTTGCTCGGGTTCCCCCGTTCGGGCACCACGCTGCTCGACACGATGCTGATGGCCGCGCCCGGCACGCTGGTCATGGAGGAGGAGCCCTTCATTGCCGATATCGAGCGCGAGCTTGGCGGTATCGAAGCACTTTCGGGCCTGACGCCCGACGTCATCGCCGATGCCCGAGCGCAGTATTTCGGGAAAGTCGCCACGCTGGGCGAACTCGAGCCCGATACGCTGGTATTGGACAAGCATCCATTGCATCTCAACAAGGTGCCCGTGATCCGGCGCCTGTTCCCGGATGCGAAGTTCATTCTGGCGCTGCGCCATCCGTGCGACGTGCTGCTCAGCTGCTACATCACCAACTTCCGCACCAATCATGCGATGAGCAATTTCCTCGAGCTGGAAACGGCTGCACGGCTCTACGACCGCAGCTTCGCCTACTGGACGCAGGCTCGGGAAGTCTTTGGTCTCGACGTGCGCACGGTCGTCTATGAACGCCTCGTCGCCGATCAGTCACGCGAGCTTGCACCGCTGTTCGACTGGCTCGGCCTGCCCTGGCAGGGTGAGGACTTCGATCACCGGGAGGCAGCGCGCGCGCGCGGGGTGGTGCGCACGGCGAGCTATTCGCAAGTCACCGAACCGATCTACACCCGTGCGGCCGGGCGCTGGCACCGCTACGAGAAGCACCTTGAGCCTGTGTTCGACATATTGCGGCCATGGGTGGAACGCTTCGGCTATTCGCTGGAAGACGACCGGGTGCCGCAATGGGGCGAGCCTTCCGGGATTTCGGTGGAAACCGCTTGAGGACGCCGTTCCGGCCATGACGAGCGCACCCGCCTTCGCCGATGTCGACCGGCTTGTCGCCGCCGGCCAGTTGCCCGCAGCCGCCCAGCAGCTCGAAGACTTGCTGGCGGATCATCCGGCCACGGGCGGGGAGGCCGCAGCACACTGGCTCAAGCTGGCAGGCCTGCGCCGAGCGCTGCGCCAGCCGCGCCGGGCGCTGGACGCGGTGCATCGTGCGCTGGAACTGGTTCCGCTCGATTTCATGGCGCTGGTGATGCGGGCCGGGCTGCTCGAACGGCTCGGCGATCCCGGCGCGGGCGAGGCCTGGGCCGAGGCGATCTTGCAGAAGCCCGATACGCCGCTGGCTCCGCCGCTGGCTGCCGCGCTTGCGGCAGGGGAGGCCTTCCATGCGGCGTGGCAGGCAGAGCGCGAACAGAGGCTGACGCAGGCCGGCAGGGATGCAGCCTCGGCCGCGGACGAAGATCAGAACTGGCGTATCGCGCGCTTTCGCGACAACGTGCTGCGCAAGACCCGGGTCTATCATTCGCAGCCCACGCACTTCCATTATCCGGGCCTCGTCGAGCGCGAGTTCCATCCGCGCCACACCACGCCCTGGCTGGCGGAGCTGGAAGCCGGCTTCGAGGACATCCGCGAGGAAATGCTGGCGCTGCTCAAGTCGGGGCGCGCGGAACTGGAGCCTTACATCCAGTACGAGGAGCGAGAGGCGCTGGACCAGTGGCGGCCGCTGAACCGGAACACCGACTGGTCCGCGATCCACTTGCTGAAGCAAGGCGTGGAAGTGCCGGAAAACGCTGTTCAGGCGCCGCGTACGATGGAGATTCTCTCGCGCATTCCACAGCCGCGCGTGCCGGGCGCATCGCCGAATGCGATGTTCTCGCTGCTGGCACCGCGCACCGCGATCCCGCCGCACGTCGGTGTCGACAACACCCGGCTGGTCTGCCACCTGCCGCTCGTGGTGCCGGAAGGGTGCTGGTTCCGCGTCGGCGCTGAAACCCGGATGTGGCGCGAAGGCGAGGCCTTTGCCTTCGACGATACCATGGAGCACGAAGCGTTGAATCCCAGTGATGCCTTGCGCGTCGTGCTCATTTTCGATGCCTGGCATCCCGGTCTGTCGGAGGTGGAACGGCAGGCGGTCGCGGCGATGATCGCGTCCGAAGGCGCTCCGGCGGGGCAAGGCTGAGGTGCCTGTGGGCGACGATGCGGACACGCTTGCGGCACTGGCGGAACAGGCATTGGCCAACGGCACCGAGGTTGAGGCCGAAGCCCGGCTTTCCGTCTATCTGGAAGACCATCCCGGCGATGTAACGCTGTTGCACTGGGCGGCGATGCTGCGCCGTGCGCTCGACCGGCGTAGCGAGGCGATCGCGGCGCTGGAGCAGGCGCGCCACTATGCACCGGACAGTTCCGGCCTGGCGCATGCGCTGGCCCATGTCACGCTGGAAGCCGGGCGCCCCGCTTCGGCGCTGTTTGAGCAGGCGATCCGGATGGCGCCCGCCAAGGCTGAAATCCGGCTCGGCCTGGCCTCGGCCCGGTTTGCCGAAGGGCAAGGTGAGCGCGGTTTCGCCGAACTCGATGCGATGCTCGCGGCCAATCCCGGCTGGATGGAAGGGCACCGGCAATATGCCCAGATGGCAGCGCTGCTGGGCAAGGGCGACAGGGTTCTGGCCAGCATCGACCGGGCGCTGGCGCGGTTTCCGCAAGGAGACGACCTGCACCGCATGGGCATTGCCTTGCCGTTGGAGGGTGAGCGCTATGCAGAGGCACTGGAGCGCGCGGATAGGGCCATCGCCTTGCGCGGCGCGCTGGCGCCCTACGTCCTGCCGCGGGCTGCCGCGCTCGATGAAACCGGGCGGAGCGAGGAAGCCGCAAGCCTGTTCGAGGCGCTCGGGGCTCCGGCTGACAACGGCCATGCCGTATGGCTGGCCCGCCACTGGTTGCGCAGGGGAAACCCAGAGCAGGCAGCGGCTGTCATCGAGCCCTGGCTGGGACAGGCGGGCGCCGAGAGCGTCTGGCCCTACGCCGCACTTGCCTGGCGGCTTGCTGGCGATCCCCGGGCTGACTGGCTCGATGGGGCGGCCGGGTTGTGGAAGGTCGTCGATCTCGACCCGAATGAGATCGGGCTGGTCTCGCTGCGTGCGCTTTTGCAGCGGTTGCATGAGAGCTCCGGGCGGTTCCTTGACCAGTCGGTGCGTGAGGGAACACAGACTGAAGGGGCGCTGCTGGCCCGCACTGAACCGGAAATCGCGCGCGTGCGCGAAGTGCTGCGCCGGGAAGTGGCCAGCTTCGCCGCCGCGCTGCCCGACGCCGATCCCGAACACCCGATGCTGTCCCAGAAGCGCTTCCCCCGTCCACGCTTTGCCGGAAGCTGGTCGGTGCGGCTGACGGACTCGGGTTTCCATGCAGCTCACCACCATCCGCAAGGCTGGATCAGTTCGGCGCTCTATGTTTCCGTCCCCGATGGTCTGGAAGGCGGGGAAGGGCATCTGGAACTGGGTGGTGCACCCGCCGGTCTGGGGATCGACCTTCCGCCGCGGACAACCATTATGCCAGCCGAGGCCCGGCTGGTCCTGTTCCCGAGCTGGATGTGGCACGGCACACGCCCTTTCCGCGCCGGTGAACGTATGACCATCGCGTTCGATATCGCCCGGACTTGAACAAATTTTCAAATACCCATAGGCTCGTTTCATCCCCCCAAATGACGGGTGCTTGAGCGATTGGTTCGCACCACGGAGGTGCTATGCACATTGTTTCGCGTATTCTTGTTTCTGTTGCTGCTCTGACGGCCTTTACGGCTGGCGCGGAGCCGGCTTCCGAGACTGCGCAGGAAGAGCCCAGGACCAACACGGCCGTCGTAGACGGCGCGGATGCCGCGAAGAAGGCCGATCCGATTGTCTGCGAGCGGATCCAGCAAATCGGTTCGCTGCTGCGGTCCAAGAAGGTCTGCATGCACAAGAGTGAGTGGGACGAGCAGCGCCGCAGCGATCGCGCCAACATCGAACGTTCGCAGGTCCAGCGCGGCCTGCAACCCGCGGGTTGAGAGGAACGGTTCCGCGCTTTCGCAAACTGGCTTCCCGATCGGGCTGACCACGCCACGGCGGGATTTCGTCTCTCGCGATTGACCTGTCCGAAGCTGCTGTTTAACCGACTGATTAAATCGTCGGCCGTTTCCCGTTGCTGAACTCGCGGTGGGAGCAAGCGGTGCGCTCAGGAAAGGAATGCCAAAGATGAAGCTTGATAGCAGCGTTGCCGCCGTCGTTACCGGTGGTGCCTCGGGTCTCGGCGCCGCCACCGCGCGGGCGCTTGCCGCGCAAGGCGTGAAGGTTGCGATCTTCGATCTCAATGGCGAAGCGGGCGAGGCGATTGCGAGCGAAATCGGCGGCGTGTTCTGCGAAGTCAACGTGACTGACGATGCCAGCGTGGATGCCGGCTTCGCCAAGGCCCGCGCGGCCAATGGCCAGGAACGCGTTCTCGTGAACTGCGCAGGTATCGCGCCTGCCGCCAAGACCGTGGGCAAGAACCGTGAGACCGGTGAACCGCGCGCCCACGACATGGCGCTGTTCGAGCGGGCCATCGCCATCAATCTCGTCGGCACATTCCGCTGCATCAGCAAGTCGGCCGCGGGCATGGTCACCCTCGATCCGGTCGACGCGCAGGGTTCGCGCGGTGCCATCGTCAACACCGCGTCGGTCGCGGCGCAGGACGGCCAGATCGGGCAGGCCGCCTATGGCGCCTCGAAGGGCGGCGTGCTGGCGATGACCCTGCCGGTTGCGCGCGACCTGATGAACGACGGCATTCGCGTAAACACCATCCTGCCGGGCATCTTCGAGACGCCGATGATGGCTGGCATGCCGCAGCAGGTGCAGGATGCGCTGGCGTCGATGGTGCCGTTCCCCAAGCGCCTGGGCAAGGCAGAGGAATACGCCAAGCTGGCGCTGTTCATGGTCGAGCACGATTATATCAACGGTGAATCGGTCCGCCTCGACGGGGCGATCCGCATGGGCCCCAAGTAAGGGCTGGCTGTGCCGGTGAGAGGCACACCGGAAACGGCATCAGGCCTCGCGGCGCCTCCGGGCGCGCGCGACCTGTTGCTCGATACGGCCAGCGCGATCATGCGCGAAGGCGACGTGATCGACATCTCGTTGTCCGAGCTGAGTTTGCGCTCGGGCCTCAATTCGGCACTGGTCAAATATTACTTCGGCAACAAGGCCGGGCTGCTCAAGGCGCTGCTCGACCGGGACTGGCAGGCCATCGTCACCAGCGTCGACGCGCTGGTGGCGAAGGATGGCTGGTCGCCCGAGGCCAAGCTGCGGCGGCATCTGTGGAAGGTGGTCGATACCTTCTACGAAGTGCCATACCTTAACCGTCTGACGATGCGCGTGATCCGCGAAAGCGACGATGCCGAGGCGCGCCGGATTGCCGATTGTTACCTCTCGCCGATCTACCGCGCCTACGAGCAGCTGATCGGAGACGGCGTCAAGGCGGGTGTGTTCCGCGAGATCGACCCGCAGCTTTTCTATATCACGGTCACCGGCGCGGTGGACCGCTTCTTCTCGACGCGGTTGATTCTCAAGCACTGTTTCGATCAGGATACGTTGACCGAGGAACTGCGCGACCGCTATCGCGAGCACACCATCGACATCATCATGGCAGGTATCCTTGCGCGCTGAGAAAAGCAGTTTCTGGCACATAGGCGTTATCGGCGGGTCAGGCCTCGCTGCCGGAATCGATCTGGAGGACGCGCAGGAAATCGCGGTGTCCAGCCCGTTCGGCGAGCCTTCCGGGCCGGTCGTCACCGGACGGCTGGGCGGCGTGCGCTTCACCTTCCTGGCGCGACACGGGGCAGGGCACTGCATCCCGCCCGCGCAAGTGAACTATCGGGCCAATATAGACGTACTCAAGCGCTGCGGGGTGACAGACGTCATCTCGCTTTCGGCGGTGGGCTCGCTGCGCGAAGACATGGCACCGGGCCAGTTCGTGGCGGTGGACCAGTTTATCGATCGCACCACCGCGCGTGCCAACAGTTTCTTCGGACCTGGTCTCGTGGCCCATGTCAGCCTGGCCGATCCGGTCTGCGCCCGGCTTTCGACTATGTTGGCCGGATCGGCGCGCCGGGCCGGGGGCGAGGTGCATAATGGCGGCTGCTATGTCGCGATCGAAGGGCCGCAGTTCTCTACCCGCGCCGAAAGCCGCATGTACCAGTCGTGGGGCGCGGACGTGATCGGCATGACGGCGATGCCCGAGGCCCGTCTCGCCCGGGAAGCCGAACTGCCCTACGCGATCCTTGCGATGGTCACCGACTACGACTGCTGGCGCGAGGAGGAAGCGGGTGTCGAGGTAACGGACGTTCTGGCCGTACTCCACGCCAATGCCCGCACCGCCCGTGCGACCGTGGCCGCACTTGCAGGTTCCCTGCCGCAAATGCGCGAACCCAGCCCCATCGACAAGGCGCTGGAACACGCTTTCATCACAGCGCCCGAAGCGCGCGATCCTGCCGTGATCGCACGGCTGGACGCGGTGGCCTGCCGGGTGTTCGGCGAGCAGGATTGAGGGACCGGACCGTTTCATGGCGCGCAGGTCCAGCCGGAAACGCTACCTTACCGCCACGATGCCCGACGGTTATGTGAAGACAATCGGCCCGACGGCCGATTCCTTTACTCACTACTGGCGCATCGTTGCAGAACTGGAGAACGGGAAGACCGAGGTCTTCTGGGGCCATACCCGGTCTCTGGCCGAAGCGAGGAAATTACGGACGGCTGCCGAAGATGGCGTCCGAATGCGTGGCTGGAAGGACTACCGCTTCGAGATCGCGGAACTGACCGAGACGCCCGCCTGAGCGATCGGATGCAGGTGGTGAAAGAAAACCCTCCCGCGGCAGGGCCGGGGAGGGGTGAAGGTTGCGACCCGAAGGGGTCCTGTCAGTTGCCGGGGGTTGCGGCAGCGCTGGCGCCCATGTCCTGGGTCTGGGTTTGCGTCATGGTCCGCGCCTGATCGCGGCTCTGCGTTTGCGATTGCGTGCGGATGTGCTCCTGCTTCATCTCGCGGGCCTGGTCCCGGTCACGCACGCGGTCCTGCATGCGCATGCGGTCCATCGACCCCAGGCCGGACGATGAGCCCATCATCATGGACCCGCCCATGGATCCTCCCCCCATGCCGCCGCCCATGCCGCCGCCCATTCCACCGCCGGGCCCGGCGAGAGCCGGGCTTGCGGTCAGCGCCAGAGCAAGGGTTGCACCGGCAAGGCAGCTCGTTTTCGGCGAGATCTTGAACATAACTTTCAAACTCCTCTGTCATCGCCCCCGACAGTGTTCCCTGTGACGACTTCTGTGCTGGGCAGGCCTGACAGGAACCTGACGAGCGTTTCGGGCGAAAGCTTGCGGGCATCGTTTCGTCGCGTCAAAAGGCATTCGGCCCCGCTCCCGGTGTCCGGGGCGGGGCCGAAAGGCTGGTGCGGCGATCGGATCAGTGCGACGGCGGCGGCTTCGGGTCGCCCCCGGAGAAGGCATCGGAGATCGAGCAGGCGGCCGGGCCGAGAATGGCGATGAACAGCACCGGCAGGATGAACAGGATCAGCGGCACGGTCATGATAGCGGGCAGGCGGGCGGCCTTTTCCTCGGCGCGCATCATGCGCTCGTTGCGGAATTCGGCGGAGAGCACGCGCAGCGCGGATGCCAGCGGGGTGCCGTACCGTTCGGTCTGCACCATGGTGGTGACGACGCCCTTCACCGCGTCCAGATTGACGCGCCAGGCGAGGTTCTCGAACGCTTGCCGGCGTTCGGTGAGGAACGACAGCTCGATCGAGGTGAGCGAGAACTCGTCGCCCAGTTCGGGGTATGCGCGGCCCAGTTCGCGGGCGACGCGCTCGAAGGCGGCATCGACCGTCAGGCCCGCTTCGGCACAGATCACGAGCAGGTCGAGCGCATCGGGCAAACCCTTGCGGATTGCGTCGGTACGCTTGTCCACCATGTTCTGGATGTAGATGTCCGGCCCCTTGTAACCGGCGCCGACCATCAATGCGAAGCCCATGAATTTCTTTAAGCTGCTCCACTCGGGGAAATAGTCGATCCAGTAGATCACGATACCGGCGATAGCGCCCAGCGCGATCGGCAGGACGAGGCGCGCGAAGACCACCGCGACGGCCCATTCCTTGTTGCGGATGCCGGCCTGCGCGAGCTTCTGCTCAATAGTCTTGACCTGGCTGTCCTGCAGCATTTTGAACTTGCCGAGGAAGTCGCCGATCTTGTCGGTGGTGTCATTGCGGCGGACCACGCTCTGGCGCTTGCGCGCGCTCGTGGTGATACCGGCCTTGAGGGCTTCGCGGCGCTGGTTGAGCGCCTTGACGCGCTTGGCCATCGGGTCGGTCACCGTCACGGCCGCATAGATCGCGGTTATCACGGCGCCGGCCGCGACCAGCGCCAGGATGGTGGCGACGAAGAAGACGTTGAAGCCGAGGAGAGTCGGACCGGTGGATTGTTCGAGCATGGTTCCTGACGTTCCCCCGATCAGATTTCGAAGCTGACCATCTTGGCCATGATGAAGCCACCGATGGCCATCCAGACAAGACCGCCCAGACCGGCGACGATCAGGCGTTCATCGACAAAGAACTGGCCGATGTATTTCGGGCTGATCCACCAGATCATGGCGAACACGATGAAGGGCAAGGCGCCCACGATGTAGGCCGAGGCCTTCGACTCCGAGCTCATGGCGCGGATCTTGAGTTTCATCTGGGCACGCTTGCGCAGCACATCGGCCAGGTTGGCCAGCGTCTCGGCAAGGTTGCCGCCGGTTTCGCGCTGGATGGCGAGCGTGATGCAGAAGAAGTTGAATTCCGGCATCGCCAGACGGTCGGCGGTTTCCTGGAGCGCGTCCTCCATGGTCTTGCCGACCTTGATGCGGTCTGTGACGAGCTTGAATTCCTCGCCGACCGGGCCGGGCACTTCCTGCGCGACGACACCGAGCGTCTCGGTGACCGGAAGGCCCGAGCGCAATCCGCGTACCAGCAAATCGATGGCATCGGCAAATTTTACGGTGAAGTTGTTGGAGCGCTTCTTGATGAAGAAGCCCACGACCATGTGGGGAATACCCGCACCGGCGAAAAGGCCCACTGCCAGCGACAGGAACAGAGCGCCGGACTTGAGAAAGACGATCAGGGCCATGGCAACGCCCAGACCGAGCGAGGCATAGAGATACTGAGAAACCGTCCAGGGCTTGCCGGTACGGTGGAGGCGCAGTGCCAGGGCATCGACGCGTGAACCGGACCCGGCGACCTTGTGCGTCCTGGGCTTGCGCGCCGCGACTGCCCTGCGCATCTGCGCCTCGACACGGTCAACGGCATTGTTCGAATGCCGGAAGCGAACGGCGCGCAGGCGGCGCGTTGATTCCTTCGCAGGAGATGGACCGGATAGCGCCGCCCAGACGAGTGCCAGGACGCTCAGCAGGCCCACTGCCACCAGAATCGCCGGAAGAATGTTCATGTGCCTGTCGTGCCTCTACGTCCTTGCGGGCAGACCCTGCACCGGGGTGGTCCCGGCGCCTGCCGTCATTGCGCCGCTTCCGCCTTCTTAGCCTTGGGAATCATGGACTTGATATCCAGCTTGCTCAGCAGCGACTTCTTGGCCGATGCGCCGTCGTCGGCGCTCCCGTCGGCAATCATGGCTGCAAGCTCGCGGATCGCGCCGCCCGCCTTGCTCGAACGGTTGGCATCCGCGAACGTCTGGCCAAGCTTGGCAGCCATCGAAGCGCCCTTGATGTCGTAGGGGATCGACAGCTGAATCTTGCTTTCGATCGAAGCCTCGAAATCGGCCTTGCTGATTTCGGCGAGATTGGGCTGTACCTTGTTTGCCACCACGATCACCCGTGCATGCGCAGCATTGGCCTTGAGCCAGGACAGGAGGCGGATCGTATCGCGCGCCGAAGCCAGCGTCATTTCGGCGGCCAGAACCACCACGTTCACGCTCGCGACGAGCTGCGGGAAGTTGATCAGCATGTTGCGCGGCATGTCGATCACCGACATCTCGAATGCCTGCCGGAACTCTTCCTCGAGCTGGAGGAAAGCGGTGCCGTCGGTCATTAGTGGCGAACCGATCGGTGCCTCGGCCGAGAGGATCGCGAGATTGTCGTTGGCGCGGATCATCGCGCGTTCGATGAACAGGCCATCGATGCGGCTCGGGTTTTCGATCGCATCAGTGAGGCCGCGTCCGGGCTCGAGGTCGAGGCACAACGCACCGGTGCCGAAGTGAATGTCGAGATCGAGCAGTGCTGTCGGCATCTTGTTGTCGGCGCTGAACAGCCAGGCGAGCGAGGTGGCGATGGTCGAGGCTCCGGTACCGCCGCGCGTGCCGATCACGGCTGTTGCGATGTGTTCCTTGGCCGAGCCTGAATCAGCATGCTTGGGAGCCGAGAACACGGCCTGGGCTTGTGCCAGTGCGTCGCGGAGCTGACCGGGCGAAAGCGGCTTGAGCAGGTAATCGTGGATGCCGCTGGCAACGAGGTCGCGATAAAGGCGCACGTCGTTGACCTGGCCCACGGCGACCACGATCGTACCTGGCTCGCAGACTTCGGCCAGTGCGTTGATGTCGTTGAGCGGGTCGCCGCTTTCCGACAGATCGACCAGCAAGATGTTGGGCGAGGCGGTGATGGACAGCGACTGCACCGCATTGCGCAGGCCGCCCTTGTTGCATTTCTCCGGCTGCCAGCCCAATTCCATGGCCACCGGGCGCAGGACGTCGAGCGAGGCTTCGTCGCAGAGGTAGGCGGCGAACTGGTCACGCCCGTTGGGGCTGCCGGATTTCCACGGTGCGTTCATGGCTCAGTTGCTCTTGCTGTTGGTTGCGGACACGGTGTTGCCATTGCCGGTAGGCTTGGCTTCGCGATAAGCGTCGATGGCCTTGTTGGAGCTCATCGTGACGGTGGATCCGGTGCTGTCGGCGCCGCGCAGCAAATCCTCGGGATTGGCGACCATCGCCGCGAGGTTGCTGTTGGTGGCGCAGCCGAAGTTGCTGGACAGGCCGTTGTTCGGATTGAAGTCGCTCTTGGATGACCAGTCCGGGCAGCCCGGCACCGAGGCCTTGCTGCGCACGATCACCACCCGCGCGGTGCCGGGGGTTACGTATCCGGCCGTCGCGGGCGCGTCGTCGCCAATCAGGATCCCGTACCGTGAAGCCACGGCCTCGATCGCACTGTGTGCTGCGGCGTTGCCAGCCGGATCATCGACGTAGACCTTGTCGCCGTATTTCAGGCCCATCGCGTCGAACCAGCCGGCAAGGCGGCCCTGTTCGCCATAGGCGAGGCCCGAGCCACCGGTGGTGAGGTCGAGCGTATAGTTGACCTTTTCGACCACGGGCTGATGCACCGAATACATCGAGCGGTTGGTCGGAATGCCGCCACATCCAGCAAGGGCGAGGCCCAGCGAGAGAGCGAGCGCGGCGCCGCTGAAGCGGGCAGTCCGGGCCGGTTGGGAAGAACGCATGGTGTTCACCTTTCTCACTTCAGGCTGAAGCCGGGCTTGGCGCTGTCATCGGATGCGGTGCGCTTGACCTTCTTGCCCTTCGCGGGCAGGTCCGCCGCACCGATGCCCGGACCGTCCGTGGCTGCCGGCGCCTGTGACGGGCCGGGGCGCTTGCCGCCGGTGACGCCGTCGTTTTCCATGTTGCCGAGCAGACGCTGCAATTCGTTAGGCGAACTGAAGCCGTCGGTCGGCAGCGCGATCTGCGAGGCATTGACCGGATTGACCAGGTAGGGCGTGACGACGATCACCAGCTCCGTCTCGCCGCGCTTGTAGCTGGTCGAACGGAACAGCGAGCCCAGGATCGGCAGGTCGCCGGCGCCGGGCATCTTCTGGATCGTGTTGGCCGTGTTGTTGCTCAGCAGGCCGGCGATCATGAAGCTCTGGCCCGAGCCGAGTTCGATCGTGGTTTCCGTGCGGCGCACGGTGAGGGCGGGCACTTCGTAGCCGTTGAGACTGACCGAACCTTGGCTCGAAAGTTCCGAGACTTCCGGGCGTACCCGCATCGAGATGCGACCGTTCGCCAGCACCGTCGGCGTGTAGGAGAGGCTGACGCCGTATTTCTTGTATTCGACCGAAGTCGAGCCGAGGCCCTGGCTGATCGGGATCGGATATTCGCCACCGGCCAGGAAATCAGCGGTTTCGCCCGACAGCGTGGTCAGGTTGGGCTGCGCCAGCGTGGAGACGAGGCCGACGGTCTCGCCCGCGTCGAGGGCGCCAAGGATGTCTAGGCCGAGCAAATGGCCAGCCATGCCGAGTGTGGTGCCGGTGGTTGTCTGCGCGACGCTGGTGCCTGCCACCTTCGTCAGTTCACCCGTGATCGGGTCGATCGCGTACTGATAGGGGATGTTGCCGACCCCGAGAACGCGCCCCGGAGTGAAAACGCCGTTCGAAGCGATCGGGGAACCCTGTCCGATGCCGAACTTGAATCCACTGGTCGCATCCATCGTGGTCAGGTTGACTCCCAGCGACTTGACCAGCGAGCGGCTGACTTCGGCGATGCGGACCTGCAGGTTCACCTGCAGTGGCGTCGCCATGCGCAGACGGCTGATCACGTTCGCCTTCTCGCCCACATAGGCCTGAACGAGGCGCTGGGCTTCCGAGACGTCTTCCGGCGTCTTGACGGTGCCGGTCAGGAGGAAGGTGTCCGATCCCATGGTCGAAACCCCGATCTTGGCTTCCGGCATCGCCAGGCGCAGCATCGAGTCGACGCTGTCGATGTTGGAGCCGACCCGGATCGTGCCCGACCAGACCACCTTGCCCGAACCGTCGCTGGCATAGACCGTGGTGGTGCCGCCTGCCTTGCCAAAGACATAGAACTGGCTGCGGGACTTGACCTGGACATCGGCGACCTGGTCGTTGGCGACGAAGACGTCGGTCATCGAGCCGGGCACATTGACCAACTGGCCGTTGCCGATCGACAGGTCGATGCTCTGGGCCGGGCGGACCACGGATTGGGCCGTGACCGGGGCCGAAACCGTCGCTGCGAGCGGCGAAAGCGCGCAGGCAGTGGCCAGTACGGACTTGATAAGGCGCGGTTTCATGGAGATGCCCTCAAAGGCGTTGAAACGGGTGGTGGAGTGTCGCCGGGAGTTTGCCATCACTTGCTCCCCACGACTTCTTCAGTGGTGTTCTTGCCGCGGGTCACGCGGACGACGGGTCCGGTGCGTACCGGCAGGCCGGCGGCCGTGACGCCGCCTGAACCGGCTCCCATGCCGCTCTGCCGGCCCGACAACGCCGGACGGCTGGAGCGCTGGAAGCGCGAAACGTCGCCGCCGGTCACATAGGTCGTGTTGCCTTCGATCGGCTTCGTCATGGCCTGGCGCATGAGCTGTTCTTCCTGCTCCTTGGTAGCGCCTTCGGGAACCTTGATATCACCGCTGGCAAGAGCACGTTCGAAATCGGCCTGATTGTCGGCGATCGAACGCAGCGAGAGGCTGATCGTGCCGATGTCCTGCGAGACAGCGACCTTTTCCGCGATGCGCGGGGTAACCTCGAGCGTGACAGTGCTGAAGGCGCGAACCACGGTCTTGCCATCGACAACGTCGTTGTCGGTGGTGTGGTCGGTTGCGAGGACCCGCAGGTTGCGCAGGACGGTTTCGGCCGTGCGCAGCGGTTCTCCGTCGCCGCTGATCGACTGCGTCAGCACCAGGTCGACGTGGTCGCCCGGGAAGACGAAGCCGCCGACGCCGGTCTTGGCGGAAACGGGGATGGTGACAGCGCGCATGCCCGGCCCGAGCGCGGCGGCGAGAAAGCCGCGGTCACCGGGAGAGACGAGCCCGCCCTGGGTCAGCGGCTGGCCGGCGGTGATCGGATAACGCACGACCGTGCCGAGCAGTTTGGTCATGTCGGCTTCGCCGTCAATGAAGTAGGCGTCCTTGACCAGTTCCTGCGGCCAGTCCTGGAAGGACACGGCGTCAGCGGTGATGATCGTGCCGACCGGAAGTGCGCGCTGAGCGACGAGGACCTTGGGGCCCTTGGGCTGGACGGGCACGGCTTCCGCCTGAGGTGCGGAAGCACCCGTAAACAGCGAACGGGCTGCGAATGCAGTGCCCGCTGCGACCAGCAGAGCTACGACCAGCAGCACCAGCTTCTTCTTATCCATGGCTTGATAAGCCCCCTGAGAATCCCTCGATGGAGCGTGAACCATCGGGCAAATTGGTTAAAATCGAGTTCATCCCGATTGCGCGGCCAAACGGGCGGCCGAAAGCGTCTGTTCGCCCAGTACCCAAAGGCCTGCAGCGGCGATCGCGATGCCATAGGGAATCGGAAGTCGCGATTTCTGGCGCTTCATGATATGGAAGAACCCGAAGGTGAAAATTAGGACCAGCATCAGACCTGCGAGAGCGAAGGCCCATGCGTGCTGGAGCAGGGCCGTGATCGCCGTAACGGTCCCGTCGTCGATCAGCGGGCGATGGGTCGCCAGTGAATAGACGATGGCGAAGGCTCCCCACACCCAGGCGAGCGCGACAACCGCTGCCAGCCCGTCGCGTAGCATTTCGCCGGGGACACGCTTCATGTTGAAGGCGGCCATCGCTACTGAAGCTCCGCCGCCCAGCACGGCCATCAGCACGACCAGCTGCGCAAAGCTGAGCGGTGTGAACCACAGGGCCAGCGCGCTGAGCAGCTTGACGTCACCACCGCCCATCTGGCCGGTGGCGAAGAGGATGCAGGCAAAAACGAAGGTCACGGTGGCCAGGCCGATCTGGAAGCCCATATCGAGCCAGCCGAAGCCCATGGCCAGCCACCACAGGGGGGCTGCGAGCACAATCGCGGCATTGAGCCAGTTGTCGATTTCGCGCCGCCTGAGGTCGGTAAAGGCGGCAACAAGCAGCGCAATTGCCAACGCTGCCAGCAGTGGGTACGAAAAAATACCGCCCGACATGTGATTGTGTCCCCTCAGTCGGGGTTGAGATCTAGCGGGTATCGCTTACTAAAAAGTAACCAGTGGGCTGAGCACGGAATTAGCCAAGTGATATCTCCCGTTTGACATCTCCCGTTTTCAGCCGACCGCTGTCCGCAGCGCGCAGGGCGATCCCGGCCGACGCACGGGAGAACAACTGGCGCATGCCGGACGGCTGGGGCGTGCGGCGGATGGATTGGGCGGCGCCGGCAGGCTTGCGGCGCGGAGCCATTCTGTTCATGCCGGGGCGGGGCGACGCTTACGAAAAATGGCTGGAAGCACTCGACCAGTGGCATGACGAGGGCTGGCAGATCACTTCTGCCGACTGGCGTGGACAGGCCTACAGCGGGCGGCTGGGCAGCGACGCGCTGACGGGTCACATTGGCGATTTCGGCACCTGGGTGGCGGACTACGCTGCGCTCTGGGCCGATTGGTCCGCGCGCACAGCTGGACCGCGTGTGGCTATCGGGCATTCGATGGGCGGGCACATCGTGTTGCGCGCGGTCGCGGAAGGGCGGGTACGCCCAGACGCCATGGTGCTTTCTGCGCCCATGCTGGGTCTCCACCCGGCCTGGATGCCGAGCCGGCTTCTGCACTTTGCGGCGAAGGGCATGACGGCGCTGGGTGACCGTCGGCGGCCGGCGTGGAAAGGAAATGAAAAGCCCGAGCTCGTCGCCCATGCCCGCAGTGCGCTGCTGACACACGACAAGTCGCGGTACGAGGACGAGCTCTGGTGGCGGCGCCAGCATCCCGCGATCGAGATGGGCGCGGCGAGCTGGGGCTGGGTTGAACGTGCGCTGGCGTCGATCCGGCTGCTCGAGCGGCCAGGCATGCTCGAAGCCGTGCGGGTGCCGGTCCTGTTGCTGGCCACGCGTGCCGATACTCTGGTTTCCTGGCCCGCGATCCGCCGGGCGGTGCGGCGTCTGCCGAAAGGCGAACTCGTCACTTTCGGCAAGGAATGCCGCCACGAGATCCTGCGCGAGGCTGATCCTGTGCGCGACCGCGCGATGGATGCAATCCGGGAGTTTCTTGACCGGGTGGTTCCGGCTAGGGGCTGATCGAGATGGATGCCCGTTACGATATCGTCATTGTTGGCGCCGGCATGGCTGGTGCCTCGCTTGCTGCTGCGATCGGTGCGCGCGCCCGTGTGCTGGTGGTCGAGGCCGAGGAGCGGCCCGGCTATCATACCACTGGCCGCTCTGCAGCCTTCTGGTCTGAAAGCTACGGCGGCCCGGGTGTGCAGCCGCTGACGACCGCGTCCGGTCCTGTTTTGCACGAACTCGGGCTGCTGGCGCCGCGCCGCGCGCTCACGCTTGGGCGCGCGGGGGAGGAAGCTCAGGTTGCCGCTTTCATAGAGAAATACAGTGCGGTCGGGCTCGAGGTCGAATGGTTCGACCGGTCCGGGATAGAAAGGCGTGTGCCGGGACTTCGCCCGGACTGGATATGCGCGGCCTACGAACCGAGCTGTTGCGATATCGATGTCGCCGGCCTGCATCAGTACTATCTGGCGCAGGCGCACAAGGCGGGCGCCGGTCTGTGGTGCCGGGCTGGCCTTGCCGGTTCGGAGCGTACCAGCGGGGGATGGACTCTGTCTCTGACCGACGGGCGCCGGGTGGCCGCGAGCATTGTTGTGAATGCGGCCGGTGCCTGGGCCGATCCTGTGGCGCGGATGGCAGGCGTGCGCGAGATGGATATTACGCCTTATCGCCGCACGATTGCGCAACTGGCCGTTTCACCTGCAGCATCCGACGACCTGCCGTTGGTGCTAGACATCTCCGAGACCTTCTATTTCAAGCCCGAGAATGGCCGCGTCTGGCTCAGTCCGCATGATGAGACGCCGAGCCCGCCCTGCGATGCGGCGCCCGAGGAAATGGATGTTGCCGTGGCCATCGACCGGTTCGGGCAGGTGGTCGACTGGCGGATCGGCCGGCTGGAACACCGCTGGGCCGGTTTGCGCTCCTTCGCGCCGGACCGGTTGCCGGTCTACGGCTTCGCACCCGAAGACCCGGCGTTCTTCTGGTTTGCCGGGCAGGGTGGCTTCGGCATCCAGACCGCTCCCGCCGCCGCCGAACTTGCCGCCCGCGTGCTACTGGGCGATGCCGGTGGTGAGATTGATCCCGCGCCGTACTCTCCTGCCCGGTTTTCCTGAGGCAGTCATGAAACTGAGGCACTGCGGTTGCATTGGCTAACGCTAATTGCTCAGGTGTCACCGGACCATTCAAAGGAGACTCACAATGGCGCATCGTTTCGAAATCCGCAAAAACAAGGCTGGCGAGTTCGTCGCCTACTTCTGCTACAACGCCGAAACGATGTTCTGGACCGAAGGCTATTCGAGCAAGGCTTCCGCTCAGAACGCCATCGATTCCATCAAGAAGAACGGCCCCGATGCCGAAGTGGTCGACAAGACCGTCGAATAGGCGGTTTAGGCTGCCGCGGCGGGCCCGTCGTGCCCGCCGCTATGCGGCAGGCGCGCGGCGATGAAGTGCCAGGCGAGCAGTACCGGCTCCAGCAGTGCCATGCCGAGTAGAATGCCGATCAACCGGTCGACGGCAAGGCCGGGGTCCATCTGGCGGTAGCTGTCCGGCACCAGCGCCATCAGCAGGGCAATCGAGAACTGCAGGCCAATATAGGCGGTCGCGCTGCCACCGGTTTCGAGATGGCGGCCGATCACCAATCCCAGACAGGTTCCAAGGACGATTATGACCGGGCTGCCATCTGACAGCAGCAGCACGGCAATGGCCAGCAGGCCACCCGCGATGCATCCGATTGCTCGGTGGAGAAGCCTGCGGCTGACCGGTATCAACCCGCTCTGGCCGAGGCCTGCAACCGGCACGATCATCACAGCCAGGATCGTGATTGCCGTGCCGGACAATTCGGGCAGACGCGTCGTCGCGTAGATTGGCGGAAGTAGGGCAAGGGCCAGACCAGCCTGTGCAGAGTGGCGGGCCGCCTGCGCGTTCCAGCGCATGCGGTCCGGGCGGGGCTTGCGATTGAGCATCCAGCCACTGCCCGACAGCAGCGCCGCACCAAGGCTGACGAGAACGCAGGCGATGGTCCCTGCACCGACTTCGATCAGCCGGGTGCGGGCGAGTTCCAGCGTGTCGAGATGCGGGTAGGACAGCTTGTCGAACAATACGATCTCGAACGTCAGCCCGAACAGCAGCCAGGCATAGGCCCTGCGGGCGGTCAGCATACCGTAGAGGCCGAGAGCGCCGACCACTGCCGCGCTGAGACTTGCGATCAGCATCGAGTGCACCGCGATGGGCACGATGAGCAGCGCAAGACCTGCGCCCATGGCCGTACCGATAAGGCGCATCACGCCGCGGGTCAGGGTTTCGAGCGTATCGCTCTTGAGCAGGACCAGCGCGGAAACGGCTGCCCAGGACACCATGCGGGCACCTGCCATCTGCGCCAGGACGATTGCCAGCAGGACCGACACGACGCAGGCGGCCTGATCGGCCATGCGCGGCCCCGGCGTGGCCAGCGCGCGCAGTTCCTGCGTAATCCTGTTCCTTGCCGCTTCGATCATGGCAGCGCCTATGGCGACGGTCTGCGGTTGTTTGAAGAGACAACGCGATTGCAAATAGAGCAATGACCGTCAATTGTTTCGCAATTGCAGCATTTTTGTTCGCGTGCGCAGCATGAAAATGCGCGCAGTGTTCGCGCTGCTCTCAACCCACTGCGATCGCGGCGTCGCTTGCGAGCTTGTCGACCCGCTCGTTTTCGACGTGCCCCGCATGGCCGCGCACCCATTCCCAGTGGATCTTGTGCCGTGCGGCGGCTTCGATCAGGTCGTGCCACAAGTCGGCATTGCGCACGGGCTGCTTGCTGGAATTGACCCAGCCTTTCTTCTTCCAGCCGTGAACCCATTTGGTGATCCCGTCGATCACATAGCGGCTGTCGGTGTGCAGGGTCACGTCGCAGGGCTCTGTCAGGGCGTTGAGCGCCTTGATGACGGCAGTCATTTCCATGCGGTTGTTGGTGGTTTCGGGATCGCCGCCGGACATTTCCTTTTCGTGCGGCCCCATGCGCAGCAGCACGCCCCAGCCGCCGGGGCCGGGATTGCCCTTGCAGGCGCCGTCTGTGAAGATGTCGATCTGTTTCATGCTGCGAAGACTCCCGCATTGCCCGGATCGGCATAGAATTTGAGCCTGCGCGCGAATGCCATCGGGTCCTTGGGCGTGACCAGCGCATCGGCCGGGGTGTTCAGCCAGTCATAGGCACGCGTTGCCAGAAATCGCATTGCCGCGCCGCGTGCCAGCAATGGCAGGGCGGCGTGTTCTTCCGGCGAAAGGACACGCACGCTTTCGTACCCCTCGAGAAGTGCGGTGGACAGGGCGGGAATGAACTGCGTGCCATCCGCGCTGAAGCACCATGCCGCATGGGTAACGGCCACATCGTAGGCTGTTATGTCAGTACAGGCGAAGTAGAAGTCGATGAGGCCGGTAACCCTGTCGCCGAGCATCAGGACATTGTCAGGAAACAGGTCGGCATGGATCACGCCGCGCGGCAGGTCGGTGGGCCATCCGGCCTCGAGCGCGGCCAGTTCACGATCGACGATGCGGGCGAGTTCGGGGTGGATCGAGGCAAGACCCTCATGACCGCAATCGCCTAGCAACTGCTGCCAGGCTTTCAGCCCCATCGAATTGGCGCGCGTGTCGCCGAAACCGGCGGCGGAGAGATGGACTTGCGCCAGCGCCGCGCCGACGGCGCGGGCCTGGCCGGGCGTGGGATCGGAGACCGAGACGCCAGGCAGGAACTCGATCAGCGCCAGTGCCTTTCCCTGATGAAAGCGGTGGCTGGCGCCATCGCGGTCGTGGATCGTGCGTGGTACCGGACAACCGTTGGCGGCCAGATGATCGAGCAGGTCGAGGAAGAAAGGCAGGTCCGAGATGTCGGTCCGGCTCTCGTACATCGTCAGGATGAAGCGGTGCGCGATATCTTGCTCGTCCTGCGTCTCGATCAGCCAGTTGCTGTTGGACACGCCCTCGGCGATGCCTTTGGCTGAAACGAGGCTGCCCACGTCGAAGGTCGCGATGATCGCGCCCATCTCTTCCGCGCCGAGCCGGGTATAGACTGCCATGCCGTATCGCCTTTCAGCCGATGAGCTGGCGCGGCAGCTTGAACGTCATGCGCTCGGTCGCTGTCACGATTTCTTCGGCGGTGACTTCGCGCAGCTCCTTCAGGCGGTCGACGACTTCGTTGACCAGCTGCTCCGGCGCCGATGCGCCAGCGGTGACGCCGACAGTATCCACGCCGTTCAGCCAGGCCGGATCGATGTCGGTCGCGCGCTGGATGAGCTCGGCGCAAGCGCCCGCGCGCTGGGCGACTTCGACGAGCCGCAGCGAGTTCGAGCTGTTGGGTGCACCGATGACGAAGACCAGCTGGCATTCCGGCGCGACCTGCTTGACGGCGGCCTGGCGATTGGAGGTGGCGTAGCAGATGTCATCGGCCTTGGGCGCGATGACCTGCGGATAGCGCGCCTCGATGGCCGCGATGATCGCAGCCGTATCATCCACCGAAAGCGTTGTCTGCGACAGATAGGCCAGTTCAGTATCCGCGGGGAAAGGCAATGACGCGACGTCTTCCAGCGTCTCGATCAGAGTCATCGTACCTTCGGGAACCTGCCCGAACGTGCCGATCACCTCCGGGTGCCCGGCATGGCCGATGAACAGGATGTGCCGGCCCGCCTCGATCTGGCGTTCGGCCTGACGGTGGACCTTGCTCACCAGCGGGCAAGTGGCGTCCAGCCATTCGAGCCCGCGTGACGTGGCTTCTGCCGGCACCGATTTCGGAACACCGTGCGCGCTGAAGATTACCGGAACGCCATCGGGAACCTGATCCAGTTCCTCGACGAACACCGCACCCTTGGCCTTGAGGGAATCGACCACGAACTTGTTGTGCACGATTTCATGACGCACGTAGACGGGCGGGCCATAGATCGTGATGGCGCGCTCGACGATCTCGATGGCACGGTCAACACCGGCGCAAAAACCGCGCGGCGCGGCAATAAAAAGACGAAGGGGCTGTTTCGCAGAAGACGGAAAGGGCGCGTTCATAAACGGGCCTCTAGCGCTTTGCCGCTTGCGCCGCTAGGGCAAGCGCACGCCATTCTGAGGAAGTGATAATGAATGCTCGCCGCCTGACTGCCACTGTTCTCTGTTCCGCCGTTGCGATGACCGCGCTGAGCGGCTGTGCCAAGAAGGGCGAGATCGTGGTCGATTCCGGCGTCGGCATCACGGCTGTCCGCAGCAAGTGCCCGGCGGTGGGCATCCCGGACTATACCGGAGACGTCACTCTCTTCCGCGCGCCCGGCGACAAGACTGCTCCGAATATCGACGTCGTTGCGTCGATGACTGACGTGCGGACCCAGTGCAATCAGGACGCGGGGGACAAGGTCTTCGCGCAGGTTTCCTTCCAGATTCAGGCCCGTCGCAACGAGACGAGCGGCGCGCGCCAGGTGACGCTGCCCTATTTCGTGACGGTATTGCAGGGGGGCTCCGCGGTAATCAGCAAGCGTGTTGGCAGCGTCACGCTTAACTTCGCCAACGGCGAGGCGCGCGCGCAGGCTGCCGGATCGGGCAGTGTCCACATCGATCGCGCGGCCGCAACGCTTCCCGAAGACATTCGCGAGCGTATCACGCGCAAGCGCAAGGCCGGCGATGCCGATGCCGCAGTTGATCCGCTGTCCGATCCGCAGGTCAAGGCCGCGGTGGCTCGTTCCTCGTTCGAAGTCCTCGTCGGTTTCCAGCTCGACGAAGCCCAGCTCGCCTACAACGCTACGCGCTGACCGTCAGCGGGCCTCGGCCATGGCCGAGGCTATCGCGTGGCGGGCAGTGTGCGCCATCGCCTTGCGGTTCGCCCGCTCGCTTTCGGTGAGCGGGGGCAGGAACGTGATTGTAAGGTTCACCGGACGCCAGCGAGCCAGAATGCGCAGGGCGTTGTCGAGGCCGGGTTCCGTGCCGACCCATGCGATGTCGCGCGTCACCTTGCCATAGTCGAGCCAGACCGGCTGGATGGGGATATGATCTGCCCCGGTATCGAGCGCGGACAACAGCGAGGATTTGAACGGCAGCAGTCCGGTGCCGTCGGAGGTCGTGCCTTCGGGGAAGACGGTCAGCGCGCCTGTTTCGCTTAGCGCTCTGCGGACCCGTTCGATCTGTGCGGCTACGCTGCGGCGGTCGTGGCGTGCAACGAAGACCGTGTCATTCAATTCGCATAGCCAGCGCAGCGGGCCGATCGCGGCAAGGCCATCATGTGCCACGAAGGCGGTGCCCGTTGCGCCGGCAAGGGCCGGTATGTCCAGCCAGCTCACGTGGTTTGCGATGAAGAAAGAACGTGCTGCCGGATGGATGCCGCGTGTGCGGATGCGCACGCCGGCTATCGTGGCAAGGGCGCGCAGGAACCAGCGCGGCACCGGATTTCGTGAAACAAAGGGGCTTAGCAAATAGTAAAGCGGTGCACAGGCGATCAGTACAGCCAACATAGCCGCCAATCGCAGGACCACGAGCGGCCAGGCCCAGAGAGCGACGATCCGGCCCCGGGCACTCGCCAGGGGAGGTGTCGCCCCGTTCACTTGCGGCTGCTGGAGCTTTCGCCGTCCTCGCGCTCGATCTTCACGCCGAACAGTTCCATGCGGTGGTCGACGAGGCGAAAGCCCAGCCGTTCCGCGATCTGGCGCTGCAGGGCTTCCAGTTCGGGGTCGACGAATTCGATGACCGTGCCGGTCTCGACATCGATCATGTGGTCGTGGTGCGCTTCGGGGGCGGCCTCGTAACGGGCGCGGCCATCGCCGAAGTCGTGGCGGTCCAGTATGCCGGCCTCTTCGAACAGGCGGACGGTGCGGTAGACCGTCGCGATCGAAATGCCAGGGTCGATGGCCGTCGCGCGCTCATGCAGCTTTTCGACATCCGGGTGGTCGGTGCTGTCCGACAGCACTCGTGCAATCACCCGGCGCTGTTCGGTGATGCGAAGGCCGCGTTCGGCGCAGAGGGCTTCGATGTCGATGGGCTGATGCACGGGGTAACCTGTCAAATGAATGCGGCGCACCGGTCATGTTAGGCCGGTGCGCCTGCAATCTCAACCACCATGGCATCCGCGCATCATGCCGAACGCAATGGTTTGCACAGGAAAAACCGCTTTCGGTCTGTTCCTGTTGCGCTTTGTGTCAGGCGGCGGCGACAGCCTTGGGTTTGCGGCCACGGCGTGCGTTGGGCTTGCGGCCCAGGCCGATCTTCTTGGCCAGTTCGCGGCGCTTTTCGGCGTAGTTGGGGGCGACCATCGGATAGTCGGCGGGCAGGTTCCAGCGCGCGCGGTACTCTTCCGGGGTCATGTTGTAGTGGGTCATGAGGTGGCGCTTGAGCATCTTCAGCTTCTTGCCGTCTTCAAGACACACGATGTAATCAGGCTTCACCGAAGCGCGAACCGACACGGCCGGTTCCGGCTTTTCTTCTTCGACCACGACCGGACCGCCAAGTCCGGCAAGCGCGCCGTAGACGTTGGTGATCAGTGCAGGCAGGTCTTCGACGGAAACGCTGTTATTGCTCACATGTGCGGCGACAATGTCGGAGGCGAGGGTGATCAGCGTTTCGTTCATATCCGTCTGAATATCTTCCACGATATTTTTCCTTATGTGCGACCATTTGGGATAGTTCAGACCTGTTAGGGTCTGTGAGAAAGGCCATTGGCCGATTTTGTGCTGTAAGGCAAGTTTAATTGGCGATTTTCACACAAGTCTTCAGATAGAGTGAACAATTTTGTCTGTATTGCCTGTGTTTGTATCACCCAATGTCACAGGCGAACGTAATGGCGTCGATTCTCTCACCGCTTTGAGTGCGATAATATTCGCGGCGTTCACCGATAGGATAGAAGCCGCAGCTTCTATAAAGCGACTCGGCCGGGTTGCCGCGGCGCATTTCAAGTAACAGGCGCTTTGCCCCGCGTTCCGAGGCCCCCTTATGCAACTGATCCAGAAGATACCGGCCAAGACCCCGATGGCGAAATGCGGGCAGGACACCAAGTAACAGTAGTTCTTCTTCTTCAAAGCCGCTGCGCGACAAGAAAAACCCCGCTGCCGGTTGCTCTTCTGCCGGAGCCTTGCAGCCGTCGACTGCGAGCGCGTAGTGGCAATTTCCGAACTGCATCGCGTCTTCGACCTGGCGTCTGTTCCAGGCTTCGCGGAATTCCGGGTCGAAAGCGGCGGCCATGACCGTCATGATCCGGTCGATGTCGTCGGTCATGCCGCGCTCGCAGGAGCAGTACCTCCCGGTAGCCTGGCGTCCGGTGCGCGCCCGTAGAGCGGACGGACATCGGCGATCAGGGCACCAGGTGGCAGTCGATGGAACGCGCGCGCGTCCGGCCAGGCAGGCATTGCCGTGCCGTGGCCGCGCGCGGCCACGAGCGCTTCGGACTGGTTGCCCGCGACAAGATCTTCGCGTGTCTCTTCGCTGGCCGCGTCCGGGCGCAGCGAGGCGAGGTCGCGAGAAGAAAGGCCCTGCGCGTCGAAACCTTGCACGAACCACTCGCCGTGCCCGCCTGTCATGGTCACGCCGACGGGCACGTTCCCGTGCTTCTCGCGGGCCATTGCGGCGACCAGTGCAAGGCTGGAATATCCCGCAAGGCTCGCGCCCCAGGCAAGCGCGAGGGCGCGGGCGGCAGCGAGCCCGACCCGCACGCCGGTAAAGCTTCCGGGGCCGAGGGAGACGACGATGTGCTCTGCCTTCCCGCGTCCGGGCAGCGCGGCGATCATCGGCACCAGCGCTTCTGCGTGACCGCGCCCCAGCAGGCGGAACGCACCGGCGATCATCGCGCCGTCGTCGAACAACGCGACTGAACAGGCATCGGTGGCGGAGTCGATCACGAGGGTGCGCCCCTCGTGACGGGTGGAAATTGGTGCGGTTGCCGGTGTCGTCACGATCCGCTCAGCCCGCCGGACGTCAGGCAGCCCGGACTTCGGTCACTTCCGGAACGTAGTGCTTCAGCAGACTTTCGATCCCGTGCTTGAGCGTAGCGGTCGAGGAGGGGCAGCCCGAACAGGCGCCTTGCATCGTCAGGAAGACCACGCCTTCACGAAAGCCCCGGTAGACGATGTCGCCGCCGTCGTTGGCGACCGCGGGGCGCACGCGGGTTTCGATCAGTTCGCGGATCTGCGCGACGATATCCGCATCAGCCGGATCGTCGCCGAAATCTTCCTCGTCTTCCGCTGGTACCGAAAAGCCGCTCGCGTCGCCACCGGCGAAGAGCGGGGCTTCGGACACGAAGTGATCGAGCAGGATCGAGACGACCTGCGGCTTGAGGCCGGGCCATTCGACGCCCGGCGCGGCGGTTACCGAAACGAAGCTCTGGCCGAAGAATACACCGGTCACATCGCCCAGATCGAACAAGGCTTCGGCAAGCGGCGAGGCCGAGGCATCTTCGGGCGTGGTGAACTCGCGCGTGCCTGCGGCCATGACCTCCCGGCCGGGCAGGAACTTGAGCGTCGCGGGATTGGGCGTGGTTTCGGTTTCGATGAACATGACACTTGCGATTTAGGTGAAGTGGGCGGCCGGTCAAGTCTTGGTGGTATTCACTGGCCCTTAAGGCAGGCGCATCCTATAGATTGCGCGATGACAAAATTTACGCGCGCCGCTTGCTCGCTTGCATGCCTTGTTCTTCTCGCCCAGACGCCGGTCCGGCCCGTTCTTGCGCAGGACGCCGATGCGCCCGATGCACCTTCCACATTGCTGGCCGATACACAGGAGCCCTGGCTCTACAAGAACAGCGACGTGCCGCATGACAAGGCATGGCATTTCGGCGAACTGCCCAACGGCCTGAAGTATGCCGTGCGCAAGAACGGTGTGCCGCCGGGGCAGGTGTCGATCCGAATTCGCGTTGATGCCGGTTCGCTCTACGAGACCGATGCCGAGCGCGGCTATGCGCACTTGCTGGAGCACATGCTGTTCCGCCAGTCGAAGTATCTGGCCGAAGGCACTGCGATTGCTTCGTTCCAGCGCCTCGGCGCGACATTCGGCAGCGACACCAATGCGCAGACGACGACCACCCAGACGGTGTTCCAGCTCGATCTGCCCAATGCCACCCCGGCCTCGCTGGACGAGACGTTCAAGCTGATGTCGGGCATGGTGACGGCGCCCACGCTGTCGGCGTCAAACCTCAAGAAGGACCTGCCTATCGTGCTCGCCGAAATGCGCGAGCGCGGGGGAGCGGCCAAGCGCGTGCAGAACGCGATGCAGCAGGTCTTCTACGCCGGGCAGCCGCTGTCGGAGCGTGAGCCGATCGGTACTGTCGCCAGTCTGACATCGGCAACCCCGCAGTCGGTGCGCGCGTTCTATTCGCGTTGGTACCGCCCGGACAATGTCGCCGTGATCGTTGCAGGCGATGCCGATCCGGCGATGCTTGAATCCTATGTGCGCAAGTGGTTCGGCGACTGGCAGGCTGCCGGCCCGAAGCCGCAGGCTCCCAGCTTCGGTGATCCGGTCGCGCCCAGGGGCGCCGATCCCAGGAACCCGGTTGGCGAGACGCGCGTACTGGTGGAGCCGGACCTGCCGCCGTCGCTGATGGTTGCGACGCTGCGCCCCTGGCGGGAAGTGAACGACACAATCGTCTACAATCAGGGGCTGATGATTGACTCGATCGCGCAGGCCGTCATCAACCGTCGTCTGGAGACCAAGGCGCGGGCAGGGGGCAGCTTCCTGTCGGCCTCGGTCAATCAGAACGATGTTTCGCGCTCGGCCGATGCTACCTTCATCTCGGTGACGCCGCTGGGCGATGACTGGAAGGCGGCGCTGCACGATGTGCGCGCGGTGATTGCCGATGCGCTGACCAACCCGCCGACGCAGGAAGAGATCGACCGCGAGGCGGCCGAACTCGACGTGGCCTTTCAGGTCCCCGTGGAGCAACAGCGCATTCTGCCGGGCTCCAAACTGGCCGACGATCTGGTCAACGCGCTCGACATCCGCGAGACCGTGGCCGCACCGGACGACGTTCTGAAGATATTCCGCAGCTCCAAGCCGCTGTTCACGCCGCAGGCGGTGCTTGAACACACGCGCAAGTTGTTCTCCGGCACGGTGGAGCGTGCGCTGTTCACGGTCCAGACGGCGGGCAAGGCGACGGATGAGGAACTGCGTCTGGCGCTGGCAGCGCCGGTCAAGCCTGACCAGAGTATCCGCATGGCCGCCGAAGCGCCGCCGGTCTCGTTCGACAAGCTGCCTGCGATCGGCAAGCCCGCCGAACCGGTCGCCGATCTCCCGACCGGCTTGCTCGACATTGAGGAACTGGCCTTTGCGAACGGCGTCAAGGTCCTGCTCTGGCCGGTTCAGGAAGAGCCGGGCCGCGTCATGGTCAAGGTTCGTTTCGGCGGCGGCTACCGTTCGATCGATCCCAAGGATGCGTCCTACATTGCGCTTGGCCAGTATGCGCTTGTCGGCTCGGGCCTTGCGACACTGGGGCAGGAAGACCTCGACCGCGTCGCCACCGGCCGCAAGATGGGCTTCAACTTCGACGTGCAGGACGCGAACTTCGAGCTGTCTGCGGAGACGCGCCCGCAGGATCTTGCCGATCAGCTCTATCTCTTTGCAGCCAAGCTCGATCTGCCCAAGTGGGATGTGAACCCGTTCCTCCGCGCGAAGGCCGCGGCCAAGATCCAGTACGATACCTTTGCCACCTCGCCGCAAGGCGTGCTCAACCGCGACCTGCAGTTCTACCAGCGCGGCAAGGACGAGCGCTTTGCGACCCCGTCACCGGCAGAGATCGAGAAGACCACGCCCGAAGGCTTCAAGCGGGTCTGGAGCCAGGCGCTCTCGCAAGGTCCGATCGAAGTGCAGATCTTCGGCGATTTCGACAAGGCGGCGGCGATCAAGGCGCTGGAGAAGACTTTCGGTGCGCTCAAGCCGCGTATCCCTGCGCCTTCGACGTCCGAACTTACCGAAGTCACGGTGCCCAAGCCTTCGAACACGCCGGTAGTACTGCACCATCATGGCGATCCGGACCAGGCTGCCGCAGTGATCTCCTGGCCGACGGGTGGCGGTTCTGTAGGCATCCAGGAATCGCGCCAGCTCGAAATTCTGACGCAGCTTTTCACCAACCGCCTGCTCGATGCCGTGCGCGAGAAGCTGGGCGTGTCCTACGCGCCCTATGTATTCTCGACCTGGCCGGTGGATCTTCAGGAGGGCGGGGCGATTACCGCTATGGCGCAGGTCGATCCCAAGTCGGTGCCGGTGTTCTTCCAGACCGCCGAAGAAATCGCGCAGGATCTGATCGCCAATCCGCCGTCGGCCGACGAACTGGAGCGTGTGACTGAACCGCTGCGTCAGCAGGTGACGCGCGCGGCTTCGAGCACCTCGTTCTTCATGAGCCAGCTCGAAGGCGCGACCAGCGACCCCTCGCGGATAGGCAGCGTGCGTTCGGTGCTCAGCGATTACACGGTGACCACGCCTGAGAAGATGCAGCAACTTGCCGCGCGCTATCTGGGCCAGAACAGTTCCTGGCGTCTCGAAGTCGTGCCGGAAGGTACCAAGACCAGCGTCGCCACGCGGTGATCTGAAGGTTCCGGAGCGGGTTTCCGGACCCCTTGCAGGACCGGTTCGCGCAACCGATCACGGTCATCGGGCAAAGCGGCTTTGCAAAAATTGCCCGCGGGCGCTAAGGGGCGCCTCTTGTCTTTTGTCCGGCGCATGGTGTGCCGGGACCTAGGAGTATGAAACGTGGCTAGCAATTGGACCCCGGACGGCTGGAAGGCACAGGAAGCCCGCCACCTTCCGGTTTATGGCGATGCGGAGAAGCTGGGCGAGGTTGAGGCCACGCTGGCAAAGTTTCCGCCGCTGGTCTTTGCCGGCGAGGCGCGTGCTCTGAAGCACGATCTGGCCGAAGTGGCGGCCGGGCGCGGTTTCCTGCTGCAGGGTGGTGACTGCGCCGAGAGCTTCGCCGAATTCAGCGCCGACAACATCCGCGATACCTTCCGCGTGCTGCTGCAGATGGCGGTGGTGCTCACTTTCGCCAGCAAGCAGCCGGTGGTGAAGGTCGGCCGCATGGCCGGGCAATTCGCCAAGCCGCGCTCGGCTCCGACCGAGAAGCAGGGCGATCTGGAAGTGCCCAGCTACTTCGGCGACATCATCAACGGCATCGAATTCGGCGAGGAATCGCGCCGCAACGATCCCGAGCGCATGCTGCGCGCTTACACGCAGTCTTCGGCGACGTTGAACTTGCTGCGCGCTTTCGCGGGCGGCGGCTATGCCAACCTGCGTCAGGTGCACCAGTGGACGATGGACCACATCGGCCGTAGCCCCTGGGGTGAGAAGTTCGCGCAGATGGCCGACCGCATCGGGGAGGCGCTGGAATTCATGGCTGCCTGCGGTGTCGATCCGGAGACCGTGCCGCAGCTTCAGGGCACCAGCTTCTACACCAGCCATGAAGCGCTCCTGCTGCCTTACGAGCAGGCGCTGACCCGCCGGGATTCGCTGACGGGCGACTGGTACGACTGTTCGGCCCACATGCTGTGGATCGGCGACCGTACCCGCTTCGAAGGTTCGGCCCATGTCGAGTTCCTGCGCGGCGTCGGCAACCCGATTGGCATGAAGTGCGGCCCCAGCCTCGAGCCGGACGCGCTGCTGCGGATGCTCGACACGCTCAACCCTGGCCGCGAGCCGGGCCGCATGACCCTGATCAGCCGTTTCGGGCATGACAAGGTCGAAGCCGGTCTGCCCAAGCTGGTGCGCGCGGTGAAGGCCGAGGGGCATCCGGTGGTCTGGTCCTGCGACCCGATGCACGGCAACGTCATCAAGTCGGAAAGTGGTTTCAAGACGCGTCCGTTCGAGCGCATCCTCGCCGAAGTGCGCGGCTTCTTCGCGGTCCACCGCGCGGAAGGCACGCATGCTGGCGGCATCCACATCGAGATGACCGGGCAGGACGTGACCGAATGCACCGGCGGCGCGATCGCCATCACCGATGCGACGCTGGCCGACCGCTACCACACCCATTGCGATCCGCGCCTCAATGGCGCGCAGTCGATCGAACTGGCCTTCGAGATGGCAGACCTGCTCAACCTCGAAGCGAACGAGCGGCACAAGCAGGCCGCCTGATTTCAGAGCTTGCGGGATATAGGGGCGCGGCGGCTGCGGCTTCCGCGCCCTTTTCGTTTTTGGCTCGGATATCTTCCCGAAGCTTGCCCGTTCGGGGAACCTGAGGCACCTTCTCCTTCACGCTTCTTGGGAGAGGAGTCATGCAGGTGGGCGAACAGGTACAACTCGCGCCCGTCACGGTTGCCAGCGATCTCGGGGTTCGGGACCTGTGGGCAGCGCTCGCGGCGGGGTGGAGCGATTTCAGGGCATGTCCGGTGTTCGGGCTGTTCTTCGGTGCGATCTACGTGGGCGCGGGGGTGTTTCTCTATTTTGCGCTGTTCCAATGGGGGGCGGTCGCCTGGCTGATTCCAGCGGCGGCGGGTTTTCCGCTGCTCGCGCCGTTCGTCGCCGTGGGGCTCTACGAAGTCAGCCGGCGGCGCGAACTCGGTTTGCCGATGTCATGGCCTGCGGTGCTTGGCGCATTGCGCGGGCGTGGGGACGAGCAGATCCTGTGCATGGGCGTGATCGTGTTCGTCGCCTTCGGGTTCTGGCTGATGATCGCGCATGGCATTTTCGCCGTGTTCATGGCGGAATCGGGGATCGGTTCGGAATCGCTGGCACTGTTCACGACGCCTGCAGGGATGGTGATGCTGGCCGTGGGCACGATCGTTGGCGCGGTGATGGCGCTGGCGTTCTATGCGGTCACCGTCATGAGCCTGCCGATGCTGGTCGACCGCGAGGTGGATTTCCTGACGGCCATCATCGTCAGTCTCGGCGCGGTGCGGTCGAACCGCTTCGTGCTGATGACATGGGCCGTGTGGATCGCGATCGCACTGTTCATCGCGATGGTGCCGCTGTTCCTGGGATTGCTGGCGGCTCTGCCGGTCTTTGGCCACGCGACCTGGCATCTCTATCGCCGGGCAGTGCCGGGCGGGCAGATTGCACATGGGGCGGGCGTACAGGCCGCATAGCGCAGGAACAGGGTTTCCTACTGCAGAGGTGCCTGTCATCCTGCGTGCGGGACTGTCCGTCCGCGCTCCTTGAAATGGTGAATGGCCTCTGATCCTGCTGCCGTACGGCATTGGCATTTCGTGTGCCTGCGCCGGGGCGGCGTGACACCCGCAGGGTGCAAGGTGACACTTGAGGGCCAAGGTGACACCTTTTGCTCTGGATAGTGTCAAACGTGTCAACCGGAGTGTCACCTTGCGGTGCCGTTCACGCCATTTTTCGTGCGCGGCTTGACCCGTTCGCGTGCCCGCGCCACCCATGGGGCATGACACGCCCCCTGATCGCTGCGAGCCTTGTCCTCGCTCTTTCCACCACCGCTGTCCTTCACGCTGCGGCTCCCACCGACACCATGATGAACGAGAAGGTCGAATCCTACGACTGGGTTCGTCCGCAGGCCGATTTCGTACGGCGGGAAGTGATGATCCCGATGCGTGACGGGACCAAGCTCTACACCGTCATCGTCTTTCGCAAGAGCACGAAGGGCGGGCCGATCCTGCTGAGCCGCACGCCCTATGATGCGCAGCGGGCGACCACCCGCAACCGCAGCCAGAAGATCGACGAGATCCTGCCGGTGATGGACAGGGAATTCGTTGATGACGGTTATATCCGCGTCTATCAGGACGTGCGCGGGCTCGGCCGGTCGGAAGGCGACTACGTGATGAACCGGCCGCTGCGCGGTCCGCTGAACAACACCAGGATCGATCACGCGACCGACGCCTACGACACGATTGACTGGCTGGTGAAGAATGTGCCGGAAAGTAATGGCAAGGTAGGCATCACCGGGTCGTCCTATCTCGGTTTCACGTCGCTGATGGCACTCATCGATCCGCACCCCGCGCTCAAGGCCGCGGTGCCGCAAAGCCCGATGGTCGATGGCTGGATGGGCGACGACTGGTTCCACAACGGGGCCTATCGCACTTTCGGGTTCGACTATGATCTGGGCCAGACGGTGGACAAGGGCGGCGGCGCGGTGCCGAAGGGCACGGGCGACGAATATACCGCATACCTCAATGCCGGCTCGGCGATGGAATATGCAAAGGCCTATGGCCTGCTGGACCTGCCCGCCGTGCGCAAGGTGCTGGAGCATCCCGCCTATGATGCATGGTGGCAGGGGCAGGCGGTCGACAAGCTGCTGGCATCGCGCAAGCTGACGGTGCCGACCATGCTCGTCGTCGGCCAGTGGGACCAGGAAGACAGTTATGGCGCTCCGGCGGTCTACAAGGCGCTGGAACCGCAGGACAAGGCAAACGACATGGTCAGCCTGGTGATCGGTCCCTGGCGCCATTCGGGCGTGAACTACGAAGGCCGTGAACTCGGGCCGCTCAAGTTCGAGGGCGATACGGCGCTGCAGTTCCGCACGCGCTACATGAAGCCGTTCTTCGACTGCCACCTCAAGACCAACCCGCCCAAGTGCCAGACGCCGCCGGTGCTGACCTACGCCACGGGTGCGGATCGCTGGGAAGTCTCACAGAAGTGGCCAGACGGAGCTTATACGCCGCTCTATCTGGGGACGAACGCAGGGCTGTCGTTCACCAAGCCCGAGCCGGGCGGTGACAGCTATGTCTCCGATCCGGCCAAGCCGGTGCCGATGCTGCCGCGCCCGGTCCGCATGTCGGGCGACGAGTGGCGGCATTGGCTGGTGCATGACCAGCGTTTCGTTGATGGTCGCCCGGACGTGATGACCTATACCACCGGTGCTCTCGACAAGCCGGTGCACATCAAGGGCGCGCCGAAGGTTGATCTTCGTGCTTCCACCACCGGGCAGGACAGCGACTACGTGGTCAAGCTGATCGATGTCTATCCGGAGGAGAACACTGCCGATCCGGTGATGGCGGGCTATCAGCTCGCCCTGGGTATCGAGATCTTCCGGGGCCGCTATGTGCATGGGTTCGCTACCCCCGCACCGCTGGAGCCGGGCAAGACCTATGCCTTCCAGTGGGCGCTGCCCAATGTCGACCATGTGTTCCTGCCGGGGCACAAGATCATGGTGCAGGTGCAATCCAGCCTGTTTCCGCTCTATGACCGCAACCCGCAAAGCTGGGTGCCATCGATCATGGAAGCAATGCCGAAAGACTACGTGAAGGCGACGGAAACAGTGCACTATGGCGGGGACGCGGCCAGCGCTGTCTGGCTGCCGATTGCCAAGGATTGAAGGGATCGTCCGCCTGCCCCCATCTGTGGGGCAGGGCATGAGCCTTTGCCGGAACCCGCCATGGGCCGTAATCGCGTGGGCGGAAGACAACGTCGAACAGAACGGGCAAGGTTCGCGGCAGGTGGGTGCGGAGAGGCAATCCGCACCATTGCGGCATGATATCGGGAGGCAATTTTCCAGACATGAGCGGACCATTCGATCTGACGGGGCGCGTGGCGCTGGTGACCGGCGGGGCCAGCGGCATCGGTGTGGGCATTTGCGAAATGCTGACCGAGGCGGGGGCTGCGGTTGTAATTGCCGACCGTGATGAAGCGGGGGCAAGGAAACAGATCGAGGCCGGGGTTGCCGCGGATTTCGTCGCAGTCGACCTCACCGATGAAGCGTCGATTGTCGGCGCATGCGCCGAAGCGGTCATGCGCCACGGCGCGCCCTGGCTTCTGGTCAACAATGCAGGGCTGCAGCACCGCGAACTGCTGCTCGACGGCACCAGCGCGCACTGGCAGCGGATCAATGATGTGAATGCCCGCGCGCCGTTTCTGATGATCCGCGAAGTGGCGCAGGCGATGATTGCGAAGGGCAATGGCGGCCGTATCGTCAACTGTGCCTCGTGCGGCCTTGTCGGGCAATTCGTGCAGGGGCTGGCGGCCTACCTGGCAAGCAAGGGCGCGCTGGCGGCGTTGACGACGAGCGCGGCCTTCGAACTGGCCGAGCATGGCATCACCGTGAACACAGTGCTGCCCGGCGGCGTCGGCACGCCGGGTGCGATCGGGGCAGAGGGGCCGCCGCCGGTCGGTCCGGGCAATCGCACGCCGCCTTTGGGCTATTGCTCGCCACGTGACGTCGGCTCTGCAGTGCTCTACTTCGCCACGCCCATGGCACGGCTGGTGACCAATCAGGTGCTGGCGGTGGACGGTGGCTTTACGGTGACCTGAACGGGTTCGTTAAGCGGCAGCCTTGCGGAAGGGCGGGCGCGCCCGTCCGATGGTGTCGATAACAGCGCCGATCTGGTCCTCGCTGAAGCCGGCGGTATGTGCCTCCTTCAGCGCGGATACGGGCAACCGGTAGCCTTTGTGCCATGCCTGAACCGCCAGGCGCCGCAGTGCCTCCAGCCGTTCGTTAGCCAGCATGGCAGAAGCAGGCTGCGGGCCCAGTATCAGGCGTGCGAGCCAGCCACGCTTGCGTGGCGTTCGCAGGGTCTCAAGGCCGTCATGGCGGGCCAGTTCGACGATGCGGTGCTCCTGCACGGTCAGCGCTTCGGCAAACCCGATGGTTCGGATATCCACCGGAAGATCGGCGTGAGGAACAGGCAGCGCCATATGCGCTGCATCGCTGAAATCGATGAAGGACATAATTCGTGCTTTCTCAAGTGCCCGGCGCGCGCCCCGGGGCGGGGTGGGGGGACGAGGCGCGCGCCGGAGCGTTTTCCGGCGCAAGGGACACCGGAAAGCAATTTGTTGGGGCCGCATTGACATGGCGAAGCCCGTGTCGCGGCAGATGGCAGTTCATCTTCGGTTCCGTCCGTGATCGTGGCGGGAACCTGGGCAGCTAATGCGGGCTTCGGGTATTCCATGCCGGACGGGGGTCAGATTTGTGTACTAAGTGGTATATATTGCTGTGCGCGCTTGCGTCAAGCGTATTTATGTACCGAGTGGTAATTTAGCGCTCCGCGGCCAATTTCAAGAGTCGCTCAGTGTCCCGGCCACAGGATCAGGAAAGTGTTGACGACGTCCTGCAGGTCTTCCCGGCTTGCGCCGCCCCGAGATTTGACAGCGAGCCCTTGCAGTACGGTCATGAGGCACTGGGCGAGTGCCTTGGGATCGATGCTCTCCGGCAGATCTCCGTCTGTCCTGGCCTGGACGAGTCGTTCGACGACGGCCGCTTCCGACGAAGCGCGGCGGGTGACGAGATGCTCGCGCAGCGCAGGAGCCTCAGCCGTGCAGCTGACCATGCCGATGACGTTCAGACAGCCCTGCGGATCCTTGGAGCCGCAGTGCGTTTCGAGGGCCCCGTTCAGCAGGCGCTCGGCGACCGCCCTGGCCGTTGGCGCTTCCAGCGCGGTCTTGACGTAGGAGAGCTTCTCCCGCTCGTAGAGGTCGAGGGCCTTCTTGAAGAGCGCTTCCTTGTTGCCGAAGCAGGCGTAGAGGCTGGGCTTGGTGATGCCCATGGCTTCGGTCAGTTCGGCCATCGAAGCGCTTTCGTAGCCGTGCTCCCAGAACACGCGCAGGGCGCTGGCCAGAGCCGTGTCGGGATCGAATTCCCGCGGGCGGCCACGGGCCTTGGTGCTGTTGTCGGAGCATTTCATACCACGTGGTATATAGTTTGCGGCGCCTGCGTCGTCCAGTATTGTGGCGGGAATTGACCTGGGCGGGCAGGCCGGCGAGCCTGCCGGAGTTGGCCCGAGACTCAAAACAGGGGACGTTCCTTGACCAATCGGACGGCTGACGGAGTTCCGGCAGGTCCCTCCGGGGAGGGCAATGCGCCGGGAGCGGCCTCCATTTCTCACCGCGAACGCGTGGTGTTTCCGGAGACCGGACAGACAAAGGGCGATCTGGCCGAGTATTATGCCCGGATCGCGCCGTTGATGCTCCCGCATCTTTCGGAACGCCCTGCAAGCCTGTTGCGCTGCCCGCAGGGGCTGGCCGGCAAGTGCTTCTTCCAGAAGCACGATAACGGCAGCTTCGGTCAGCATGTGCACCATGTCCTAATTCGCGAGAAGGCTGGCGGACCCAAGCCCTATATTTACCTCGATAGCGGGGAAGGCGTGCTCGATTGCGTGCAGATGGGTGCGATCGAATTCCATGTGTGGGCTTGTCGTGCAGACCGTCTCGAACAGCCCGACCGTCTGATCTTCGACCTCGACCCGGATGACGGGCTTAACTTCGCGGAGGTCGCGCGCGCGGCCGCCCATCTGCGCCGATGTCTCGACGACAAGGGGCTTGTCAGCTTTCCCATGCTCACAGGCGGCAAAGGAGTCCATGTAGTGGTGCCCTTGCGCAAGGGGCATGGCTGGGATGCGCACCGCGACTTTGCCCGGGGCTTTGCAGAGGCGCTGAGCCGCGCCGAGCCGGACCGTTTCGTCGCCACGATGGCCAAGGCGCGGAGGAAGGGGAAGATCTTCATCGACTGGTTGCGCAACCAGCGTGGGGCGACCGCCGTCGCGCCCTATTCCGTACGGGCCCGGACTGGCGCGCCGGTTGCGGCACCTGTGGCATGGGCGGAACTGGCCGGCCTTAGCGCGGCGAATAGCTATTCGATGTCTGACGTGCAGGGACTGATCGAGAGGGGCCAGAACTTGGGCTTGCAGGGATGGGGCATGGCGGATCAGGCTCTGCCTGACTTGTAACAGGAATGGTTGTCCTGCCGCATGGTCTGAACATCAGGCACCGAGCCGAAGGTGCAGCTGTCAGAGGCCCGCCATCATGCGGTGTTCATAGCATTCGCAGGACATTTCGAGGAGTTTGCCTCCGTCTACGATCGTCAGCGTGCCTCTGCCCTGGTCGATAGCCCCCGCGCCGTTGAGGCGGCCGCAGGCATCGCTGACGGTCGCGAGCCTGAGCCCGAAGACGTTGGCCAGCGTCCGCTGTGTCAACTCGAACTGGTCCGCGCCGGTGCGGTCCCGCGCGCGCAGCAGCCATGTCGCCAGCCGCTGGCTGGCCGAATGGACGCTGGCACAGATCGCCGTCTGCATGGAATCCCGCATCCGGTTGAGGGAGCAGCGCTGCATGGCTTCGGCAACCGGCGCGAACTGCGACAACGCGGTCCCGAGGTCAGTAACTGGCAGCCATGATGCCGATCCGGAGATGGCCACCGTCGCATGGTGCAGGAAGATATTTTCTCCCAGAAAGTGCTCGATCCCGAGAAGGCTGTCGTTGCCGACGGACACGCACTCTACAGTCCGGCCATCACTGAGTATCCCCTGAAGCGAAATGATCCCGCTGTGGGGGAAGATGACGTGGATCAGGGGGGCACCTGGTTCGTGAAGAACTTCGCCCGACATCACCGCCTTCGTCAGCAACCGGGACGCAAGGAAACTGCGAGCCTCGGGAGGAAAAGCATTGAGGATCGCGTTGCTGCGCTGTGTTGGAGAAGGTGTGGCGGTCATCATTATCCGACTTTGGCGGAAATCGTAATTACTGCAATTCGGTAACTAAAAATTCACCATTCATATATACGGTACCGTACATACAAAATACTGGTGCGGGATTTTTGTTAGAACGGTGTCGTTTCAGGCACTCTCATGCGCAAATCACCAGCCGGAAAAAAGGAGAAGCGGTTTGGCAGTGTGCATTCGCGCGCCTGCTTGCTGCTGCCCGGTCATCTCGCAGAGATAACCGGTTTGTTGGGCTTGGAGAAGTGCGAATGACGCGGGGGCGTGATCATGAGCCGGTGTATGGGCTGGAAACAGGCGCTGCAACGCCAGTGTCGGGTCGTCCGCATACGGGCGACGAGCAGACCGGTGGCGATGAGTTCCGGGCCTACAAGGAAGCGCTGAGCAACGCTGCGATCGTTGCAAAGACGGATCTTCGCGGGCGTATTGTCGATGTTAACCGGCAATTCTGCCTGATCAGTGAATATGACCCCGAAGAACTTATCGGCAGACCGCATAGCGTGGTGAATAGTGGGTTCCACAGCCGGGAATTCTTCCGAAATCTATGGGCGGTGATTTCCGCAGGGGCAATCTGGCGCGGGGATATTTGCAATCGGGCAAAGTCGGGACGTCACTACTGGGTCGACACGACCATTGTTCCCTTGCGGGAGCCGGAAGGGCGAATGTCGGGCTACCTGTCGATCCGTTTCGACGTGACCGACCGCAAGCTGGCCGAGGCCGAACTGGTCAAGGAGCTCGGGCGGCGCGAAGTGGCTGAAGACCTTTTGCGGGACATCGTCGAAGCGGTACCGTCGGGCATCGTCACATTCGGTCCGGATGGCAATTTCCAGTTCAGCAACCGGGCCTTCCATGAGTTTTACGGGAGTGCGCCAAAGGGGAAGGGGCATGCCCCCCACCGCGGATTGCTTTCGGTTCCGATCGAGCGGCTGCCCGAACTGGACGATATGTGGCCGAGCCTGCGCAAGGAGGACAGCCGGCGGGTGACAAAGCCCTACATCCGGCAACTGGGAGCCGACCAGTGGGTCCAGATCAGCAACCGGCGATCGACATCGGGCAATTTCGTATCGGTACAGACCGATATTTCGGGTCTGAAGCGCGCTGAGCTGCAGATCAAGTATCAGGCCGAGAAGGACGCCCTGACAGGGTTGTCGAACCGCAGTGCGCTGCTTCGCCGCCTCAAGCGGTATGCGCAGTCCCGGTCCGGAAAGGACAGGAAATTCGCGCTGATGCTTGTCGATCTGGATGATTTCAAGGCAGTCAACGATCGTCATGGGCACGATGGAGGCGACACGCTCCTGCAGATAGTGGCCCAGCGTATCCGGTCCTCCGTAAGAAAGACCGATATGGTTGCCCGCCTTGGCGGCGACGAGTTTGCCATTCTTCTGCGCGACGTGGAGCATCAGCGCGATGTGAGCGAGGTTGCCAAGGGGCTGCTGGAGTCCCTTGGGCAGCCCGCCCGGCTCGGGCGGCGAACCGTGGTGCCTTCGGGCAGCATCGGCGCATCGCTGTTCCCGCGTGACGGGGAGTCCCCGAAGGAATTGCTCAAGAACGCCGACCTTGCCCTTTATCAGGCGAAGTCGGCCGGGCGGAACCGCTGCACCGTTTACAGCAGCTCCATGCGGCGGGAGCGTCAGCGGCGCGAACGTCTTGTGGAAAAGCTGCGCGAAGCCATTTCCAGCGACGGACTGACAGTCGCCCTGCAGCCGCAAAACGATGTCCGGTTCGGCAGGCATCACGGTTTTGAGGCGCTTGTGCGCTGGAAATCAGGGCGGCGGGATATCCCACCCCCGGAGCTGATTTCGGTTGCAGAAGAGGCGGGGCTGATCTGCGAGGTAGGCTATCAGGTGATCGACAAGGGGCTTGCCGCACTTGCCTGCCTGAAACGGGACAACCTGCAGCCTGGAACCATAGCTTTCAACGTCTCGAGCGCGCAGCTGCTGCAGCCGGAGTTTGCAGGACGTCTTCTCGAACTCATGCACAGGCACGGCGTCGAAGGTGTCGATGTCGAGATCGAAGTTACCGAAAACGTCATTCTGGACCGGTCTGCCGACGGTATCGCGCTGTCCTTGCGGGAACTTCACGCTGCCGGAATTTCCGTTGCGCTGGATGATTTCGGAACCGGCTACGCCTCACTCATCCACCTCAAGCGGTTTCCCATCGACCGATTGAAAATAGACCGCTCGTTCATCACCGGAATGCTGGATGGAAAGAACGATGGGATCATTGTGCGAACCATCATTTCGCTGGCCCACAGCCTTGGATTCACGGTTGTGGCCGAGGGCGTGGAAACCCCGGCTCAATACCGCGAACTGTCCAATCTGGGGTGTGATTTCGTTCAGGGCTACCTGCTTGCCCAGCCTATGAACGAGGCCTCCGCGCGCGAATATCTCGCCGAGCAGCAGGGGAGCTGGCCTTCTCTGCACCGTGACCACGGCAGTCCCGAGCTGCCAATCTGAACCACTTCCGAAACCACTGCTTCTCTCTATCAGCGAAGGATCAGCCATGACCACAGCATCTGCCACGATCGCACAACGGCTCGATTTTTACGGGCTCGAAAGCCGAAGCGACCGAGAGTTTCAATTCATCAGTGAGCTGCTGCGCGTTCACGCGCCTCAAGCTATCAGCGCTTTCTACGACAAGGTGGAGACGACACCTGAGGCGAAGCGGTTTTTCAAGTCGCGGTCGATGATGGATCATGCCGGTGAAAAGCAGCTGGCGCACTGGAACGGCATTTTCGAAAATGCGCTGGATGGCGATTATGTCGGCCGGGCCGAGAAGATCGGGCAGGTGCACGCCCGCATCGGGCTTGATGCCAGCCTCTATTTTGGGGCTTATGCCCAGATATTGGGAACGCTGACATACAAGGCCATCGCCGGGTCGCGGTGGGGGGCGTTTCCCGGCATCCGAAGTATTGCCGGCATCGTCAGCAGGTTCGTCAAGATCGCGCTACTGGATATGGATATTGCGGTGACGACGATTTTCGCCACCAAGGAGCGTGAGCAGCGCGCCGTGATCCAGCAACTGGGCGAGGCGCTGCGGCGGGTGGCCCAGGGTGATCTCTGCGCGGAAATCGGTGAACTGCCCAAGGACTACGAGCAAGTGGGCAAGGATTTCTCCGAAGCGATCGCTGCCTTGCGGGAAATGCTGGCTACCGTGTCCGAGACGTTCGACACGATCCGCACCGGCGCGGCGGAAATCAACGCTGCGTCCGCAGATCTGGCCAACCGCACCGAACAGCAGGCTGCCTCCATCGAGGAAACCGCAGCGGCTGTGCGCGAGCTCACCGGTTCGGTTCAGCAAACGGCGGCGACGGCCCACTCAGCCCGGGATGCAACGGTCAAAGCCAATCACGATGCCAGCGAGGGCGGGCGCATCGTGGTGGGCGCCGTCGATGCCATGACCGGCATCGACAGGAGCTCGGGCGAGATCGGGCAGATCGTCGAGCTCATCGACGGCATTGCCTTTCAGACGAACCTGCTCGCGCTCAATGCGGGCGTTGAGGCAGCGCGAGCCGGTGAGGCTGGAAAGGGCTTCGCGGTCGTCGCGACCGAAGTGCGCGGGCTGGCGCAGCGGGCGGCAGAAGCTGCAAAGGACATCAAGGCCCTGATCGGCCAGAGTACATCGCAAGTGCGTGCAGGCGTGGATCTGGTGGGGCAGACCGGCAATGCGTTCGAGCAAATCGTCGTGCAGGTCGGACAGGTGGTGGAGCAGGTCCAGGAGATCGCCGACAAGGCCCAGTTCCAGGCGAACAGTATAGCGCAGGTCAATGCTGCGGTGTCCGGCATGGATGAAATGACCCAGCAGAATGCGGCGATGGTGGAGCAAACCTCGGCAGCTGCCCGCAGTCTGCAGGATCAGGCCGATCGCGTGTCCGTGCTGGTCAGCCGCTTCAACATCGGCCGGGCACAGGTTGGAGCCGCTACTGACCACAGGCTTGTTGCGTAAGCCCCAGGAGGCGCTGTGCTTCCGGGGAGGGGCTCAGCGCCAGAGCGTACTGGTCCTGCTATTGGCGTGCAGGGGCAGGTGGTTCGTCCGGGCATTCGTCCAGACAGAGACCTTTCCCATTGTAGAAGCAGCACTTTTCCTTGCCGTAGACATCAAGAAGAGATCGCAGGAGAGACCTCCATTGATCTTCCATGATGACAATGCGCTGCCCCTCGCCGGTGTCAGGGTTGTGCGAGTGCAAAATGACGTTGCCGTCGTCGAAATAAGCCAGCTTGAGCTCATGGCCTTCGCCGGCGCTATCGCCACTGTCTCTGATATGGATCGGCATCCAGCTTTATCCAAACCCCGCCTTTGCGCTTCGTGACGTCCTCGAATCAAACCAGTTGAGGATATGGCATCTGGCCATAGCTTCGGAAACTATATAATCGGTTATTGCGAAGCACTTGCGCATTATTTTATCGTGCTGCTCGTCTGTCGGAGAATGCCCGAGTTACGCGCCTAGGTTTTCGTCAACACCTCGGAGGCGGCAATCGCGCTGAGATTGAGGATCGTGCGCGAGGTTGCACTTGGTGTCAGGACATGGATCGGCTGGGAAAGCCCCATCAGCATCGGTCCGATGGTCGCGGCATTCGAAGAGGCCGCAAGCGCGGTCAGCGTGATGTTGGCAGCATCGAGGTTGGGCATGACCAGCAGGTTGGCCGATCCGTCGAAACGGGCATCGCTGACCAGACGCTCTCGCAACGGCTGAGCCAGGGCGGCATCGGCGTGCATTTCACCGTCAACGGCAAGGTCCGGAGCGGTGTTGCGCAGGATTGCGAGAGCAGCGCGCATCTTGCGCGCGCTGGGGCTGTGGGACGCGCCGAAATTCGAATGCGAGAGCAGTGCCACACGCGGATCGAGGCCGAAATGGCGCAGCTCCTGACTGGCCAGCAAGGTCATTTCTGCGACCTGTTCCGGTGTGGGCTCGGTGACCATGTGCGTGTCGGTGAGGAACAGTGCTCCCGCGTCGAGGATCAGGCCGGACAGCGCATAAACGCGTTCGACGCCGGGCTGGCGGTCGATGACGCGCAGCACATGCTTGACCTGTCCCCAGTATTCCGAGTTACCGCCGACCAGCGCCGCATCGACGCGGCCCGTGCGCAGAAGCATCGCGGCGGTGACGGTGGGGCGGCGGCGGATGTGGCGAACGGCCTCGGGGGCAGGCACGCCCTTGCGTCCTGCAACGCTGCGATAGGTCTCCAGCAGTTCGTCCATCAGGGCTTCGTCCGTTTCCGGATCGACCACTTCGACGTCCCGGTCGAGCTCGAAGCGCAGGCCCAGCGCGGGTAGCCGTTCCTTGAGGATGCGGCGGCGCGCGACGATCACGGGGCTGGCGATGCCGTCATCAAGCGCGTCCTGGATTGCGCGCAGCACCCGCTCGTCCTCGCCTTCTCCGTAAGCGATGCGCGTGCGGGTGCCACGCGCGCCCTGGAAGACCGGCAGCATGACTTGCGCCGAGCGGCTGTTCTTCTGCTCCAGCGAGCGGCGATACGTCTCGATATCGATCGGGCGGGTGGCAACGCCCGTGTCCATCGCCGCTTTGGCGACGGCGGGCGCGATCTCGACGATCAGGCGCGGATCGAAGGGCGTGGGGATGATGTATTCGGGGCCGAACACCAGCTTGCTTCCGCCATAGGCTTGCGAGACACTCTCGTGCGCGGGCAGCCGGGCCAGCGACGCGATCGCCTCGGCTGCAGCCACCTTCATTGCCTCGTTGATCGCGGTGGCCCCCACGTCGAGGGCGCCGCGGAAGATGTAGGGGAAGCACAACACGTTGTTGACCTGGTTCGGAAAATCCGAACGGCCGGTGGCAACGATGGCGTCGGGCCGCGCTGCGCGCGCGACGTCAGGAAGAATCTCGGGCTCGGGATTGGCCAGTGCGAAGATCAGCGGGTTCCCGGCCAGCAGCGGCAGCCATTCGGGCTTGAGCACGCCGGGTGCCGACAGGCCGAGGAAGACGTTGGCGCCGGGCAGCACGTCGGGCAGGGTGCGCGCATTGGTGGTGCGGGCATAGCGCGCCATGTTGGGCAGCATGCCCTCGCGCCCGGCGTGGATCACGCCGTCCTTGTCGGTCAGCGTGACGTTTTCGACCTTAAGGCCCATCGATACCAGCAGATCGACGCAAGCCAGAGCCGCCGCCCCCGCGCCTGAAGTGACGAGCTTTGCTTCGGCCAGCGTCTTGCCCTGCAGCACGAGCGCGTTGCGCACCGCGGCTGCCACCACGATCGCGGTGCCGTGCTGGTCGTCGTGGAAGACCGGAATGCCCATCCGCTCGCGCAGGGCCGCTTCGATCGCGAAGCATTCGGGTGCCTTGATGTCTTCGAGGTTGATGCCGCCGAAAGTCGGTTCCAGCAGTGCCACGGCTTCGACGAACTTCTCGGGGTCGGTGGTGTCCACCTCAATGTCAAAGACGTCGATATCGGCGAACTTCTTGAACAGTACGCCCTTGCCTTCCATCACCGGCTTGGATGCCAGCGCACCGATTGCGCCGAGGCCGAGGACGGCGGTGCCGTTGGTGATGACGGCCACGAGATTGCCGCGTGCGGTGTAGTCGTTCGCCTTGCCGGGATCAGCAGCAATTTCCTCGCAAGGTGCCGCTACGCCGGGCGAATAGGCCAGCGCCAGATCGCGCTGGTTGACCATGCGTTTCGTCGGTTCGACGGTGATCTTGCCGGGGCGGGGAAGGCGGTGATAGTCGAGTGCCGCGCGGCGAAGCGTATCGTCCATGAGTTTCCTGATTTCCGGATTCGAGCGATCGGAGGGCACGCCCTTACCAGCAGCCGAGGGAGAATTACAGGCACTCACACAGGTGCGCACAATCTAATGCAGTCATGCCGTCGTCGGGTGCCGGAAATCTTCGCTTCGCCGTTGCAGGCTTATTGCGCCGCGCCGAACAGGGTATCGCGGACGCTCTTGTCCGGATGCAGCGACCGGGCCTGCGTTCAGGCCTTGCGTGTCCAGGCCAGCGGAAGGCTGTCGACGTTGAATGTTGGGCCCGCGTGGTACGTGTAGTGCTTGCCTTCGGGGATGTGAATGTCGTCGAAGCGGTCGAGGAAGCTCTGGATCGCGATCTTCAGTTCGCGCCGGGCAAGGTGCATGCCGAGGCACAGGTGCGGGCCGCTCGCGAAGGAAAGCGTCTGTTCCGACCGGTCGAGGTTGATCGCATGCGGGGCCGGATAGGCTTCGGGATCGCGGCAGGCGATGAAGATCGGCATCACGACGAGATCATTTTCCTTCATCTGCACCCCGTGCCAGACGAAGTCCTGCGTCACCCGGCGCTGGCTGGAAACCACGCTGAACATACGCAGAAGCTCGAGTACCGCCTTGTCCATCTTGTCCATCTTGTCCGGATTGTCGCGCAGGAACTGCTGGAATTCGGGATGCGTCGCGATGTGGCGCATCGACCAGCTCAGCGTGGCGTAGACGGTGTCGAGACCGCCGACATAGAACGTGTAGAACATGCCCAGGATCTCGCCGTCGTTCAGCTTGCGGCCGTCGATCTCTGCGTTGACGATGCTCTCCATCAGCGGCGTCATGGGCTGCTTGCGCTGCTGTTCGAGGTGGTATTTCAGATATTCGAGGATCTCTCGTCCCGCGCCGATCCGCTCTTCCATCGTCGCGCCGTGCAGCAGGCTCTGCTCCCAGCCGAAGAACTGGTGCATCATGTCCGCTGGCATTCCCATCAGCTTCAGGAAGATCAGGCTGGGGAAGGGGATCGCGAAGTCCTTCACGAAGTCGCAGCCGCCCTTGTCCTCGAACGGGGCGATCAGCTGGTGCACCGTATCATGCACGCCCTGTTCCATGTGGCTTACCGCCTTGGGCGTGAAGAACGGCGTGAGCACCTTGCGGTACTTCGTGTGCATCGGTGGATCGATGTTGACCGGATTGAGGTTCCAGTCGACGCCCAGCAGCATCGTCAGGTCCATGCCGCCTTCGCTGGAGAAGTGCTCCCAGTCGATGAAGGCTTCCTTCAGCAGCGCGTGGCGCGCGATCACCCATCCGGGGCGCCCCTGCACGGCATCACGCGCCCAGATCAGGGGCGGGCCATCCAGCAACCGGCTCGCGGCCATGAAGGGATCGTCCAGCTCGTTGTTGAATTGTGCCAGCGAATGGTCCCACGCGAGGTTTGCGGGGACATGTGCGGGTATGAACGAGGATTGTGCGCTGGTAGCCATCCGTCATCTCTCCATGTGTGCACGGACTCGCGCCGCACCTTAACTTTGCAATACAGAGTACTTTTCTGTTCGCGGTCGTCAACCGGCAATGGCGGAGCGTGGAGACGCGACGTGATGCGCCTTCACATCCCGCAAGGCGGGGCGGGCAAACCTGTGCACGGGCAGCTGGGGGCGGTCGGTTTGGGTCTGTGCATCAGCCCGTGCCATTCAGCTGAATTCTCCCTTGCCGCTCCGAAACCGCTTTGCCTTTACCGCGCCTGTCGGCTAGGGCGGCCGTCATGGATATTGGTATAGTCCAATAAGACCAAATTGTAACAATGCCTCGGACGGTCCGGGGCCGCTGGATCGGTGCGCCAGCCGGCAGGGAGCTTAGTGCTGCATGACGAGTACATTCATCGATTCTGTCTTCGCCCTGTTCGACAAATTCGGGTCGGAACACTACGGCGAGGATGCTTCGCAACTCCAGCACGCGTTGCAGTGCGCGCAGCTTGCCCGGCAGCATGGTTGCAGCGACAGTCTGATCGCGGCTTCGCTGCTGCATGACATTGGCCAGTTTCTGGATGATGCGGGTAACGCTGCCGTGAAGCTGCACACCGATGGCCAACATGAAACTACCGGAGCATCCTATCTTTCTGCGGTTTTCGGGCCGGAGGTGACGGAACCGGTCCGGTTGCATGTCGATGCCAAGCGCTACCTTTGCACGATGCAGCCGGATTATCGGGATGGACTGAGCGGGGCATCACAGCTGAGCCTCGAATTGCAGGGCGGGACGATGAGCGACGAAGAGGCGGAATCGTTTCTGGCCAACCGCTATGCGAAGGCGGCGCTGCTGCTGCGCAGCTTCGACGATGCAGGCAAGCGGCCAGACTGGCAGGTGCCCGGGCTCGATACTTACCGCGCCATGTTGCAGTCATTGCAGCGCGCATCCTGATACTGTTCCCCCCGACGAAGGGCGCGATTCTCTTGCAGGACCGCGCCCTTTTTCATGCGTGCCTAAAGGCAGGCACCCAGCCCCGTAAAGCGGTTGCAACGGGCGTCTGTGGCCCATTTGCCGCGCTGTTTGGGATGATCTCATTTTGGCAAGAACTGTCACAGAGGAGTCTCTGGAAGCTGCTTAAGGGGTATTGGTCCATACCAAATTAGTGGGGAGCTTCCATGATGAGTCGAGATTGCGTTCGGGGCATGCACCCGAACTTGAAGAGCTTTTTGCTGGCCGGCGTCGCGATGGTGGTTGCGGGCGCCCGCCCGGAAGCCGCACTGGCCCAGCAGGCTCCTGACGTTTCAGCCGATGCCATTGTCGTGTCCGGTTACCGGGAATCGCTGAGCATTGCCCGCGACATCAAGAAGCAGGCGGTCATCCAGAAGGATGTGATCGTCGCCGAGGACATGGCGAAGTTCCCGGAACTGAACCTGGCAGAATCGCTGCAGCGTCTGCCGGGCGTGCAGATCACCCGTGAAGCGGGCGAGGGGCGCCGCATTTCGCTGCGTGGTCTTGGTTCGGACTTCGCGCGCGTGCAGCTCAACGGCATGGAAGTGCTCGGCAACGTTGACTCGGCGCAGGACAGCCGCGGCCAGCGCTCGCGCGACCGTGCGTTCGACTTCAATATCTTCGCTTCGGAACTTTTCTCGAAGGTGGAAGTCGAAAAGACCTTCCAGGCTGCGCAGAACGAAGGCGGCATGGCGGGCACCGTGGGCCTGTTCACGGCCAAGCCGTTCGATTACGAGCCCGGCACCAAGGGCGCCATCACCGGCAAGCTGGGCACCAACCAGTACACCAAGGACGCCCAGCCGCGCATTGCCGCGATGTATAGCCAGAACTGGGACAATACGTTCGGCGTGACACTGTCGGTCGCCTACTCCCGGCGCGAGACCACCGAGCAGGGCCATAACACCTACAACTACACCACGGTGAGCGGCACACAGATGCAGGACCTGATCGCGAAGGGCCTGGACATCTCCAACCTGAGCGCAGCACAGCAGGCCGCGCTTACCGATACGAACAACACGTTCTACTTTGCGGACGGCAACCGCATCTCCTCGTGGAATGCGAAGATGGAACGCCTTGGCCTGACCGCGGCCGTGCAGTGGCGCCCCGCAGACAATCTGCTGCTGACGCTCGACGCGCTGCATGGCCGCTTCACCACGCACCGCGACGAATTGCACCTTGCCACCCGCCCGCTCAATTCGCGCGGTTCGATCGCGTTCGATACGGCCGCTGGCGGTGTCTGGCCGGCGCAGTTCCAGACCTCGTCGGTGATCAATGACATCGCCTGGGACGACAGCGGCTACGTGACTTACCTCGACGTGACCGGCACCACTTTCGGCAGCGAGCATCGCCGCGAATTGAACAAGAACCGCTTCAACCAGATTGCCCTGACCGGCGACTGGGAAGCGTCGGACAGCCTCACGATCGACGGCCACATCGGCTACGAGAAGTCGAAGTACGAAACGCCCTACGACGACAAGTTCTACATGCGCGCGAAGGGCAATCTGATCGCGGATTACGGCACCGACGGCCGTTCTGCCACGTTCAGCTATCCCGACTGGGACCCGACCGACCCGTCCAACTACGCGATGGACGATTTCTACTACCGTTCATTCTACAACCAGTCGGAACTGCAGGAAGGCGTGCTGAACCTGCATTACAAGGCGAGCGGCGTGTGGACGATCCGCGCGGGTGCGGCTTATCACCGCTTCGAGCAGGACGGCGCCAGCTATTTCTATGACGGCAACGTCAACGGGACCCGCGACAAGACACGCGGCACGTCGGTCGACGGCATCACCGATGTGTTCTCGAACAGCTGGGGTTCCTGGCTGATCGGCAACTACAGCGACGGTTTCGCGAAGTACAACGAGTACCATCGCCTCGAACCGAACACCGATGGTTCGGGCGGCGTGATCCAGGATATCGAGAACGTCTACAAGGTCACTGAGCGGACGATCTCCGGCTACCTGCAGGCGGACTGGGACGGCGAACTGTTCGGCAAGCGCTTCCGCGGCAACGTCGGTGCGCGCGCTTATACGACCAAGACCAGCAGCACCGGCTGGATCCAGGGAGATAACTACGCCTACCTCGGTACGGCGGACGTCGAAGGCGACTATTCGGGTGTGCTGCCGGCCATGAATGCCGTGCTGGAAGTGACGCCGGACGCTTTGGTGCGCTTTGCCGCCACGCAGAACATCAATCGTCCGAGCCTTGGTTCGATGGCTGCGCAGGGTTCCGCGTTCGAGGGGGACAACAGCGTGATCACCGCCTCGCGCGGCAATCCCAACCTCAAGCCCTTCAAGGACACCACGCTGGACCTGTCGCTGGAATACTATTTCGGCAAGGAAGGCCTCATCTCGGTGGGCGTGTTCCACAAGTGGATCAAGAACTTCATCGGTTCCGAGACGCTTGAGAACGTGCCGTTCAGCGAGACTGGCGTGCCCTCCAGCACGATTCCGGGCGCAACCGACAGTACGATCGTCACGGAATTCACGATGCCCGTCAACGTTGCGGGCACGAAGTCGCTGACCGGTATCGAACTCGCCGCACAGGGCCAGTTCTCGTTCCTGCCGGCACCGTTCGACAACCTGGGCGCAGTGGCGAATTTCACCTACGTGGATGCTGACGAGGAAATCACCGGGATCTCCGACACCAGCTACAACTTCACGCTCTACTATGAAACCGAACGCTGGGGGGCACGCGGTTCACTGAGCCATCGCTCGCGCTGGTACACCGGCAAGAGCGACAGCCTGATGAGCGCCAGTACGCGTGGCTTCGAAGGCACCACTTATGTCGACGCCTCGTTCTTCTACAACGTCACCGATGCGTTCCAGCTCACGGCCAACGCGATAAACCTGACGAACGAGAAGGACACGCAGTTCTGGGGCCAGAACCGCTACCTCTACAACCAGAACCAGAGCGGCACGACCTACATGGCCGGGTTCGCTTACAAGTTCTGATCCCAACGCCTGTTCGAGGCGGCGCCCTCCTTCCTTCGGGAAGGGGGCGCTTTGCCGCATTGAGTGACACGGCATGATCGTTTCCCACCGCCACCGTTTCATCTTCGCTGCCGTGCCCAAGACCGGCACCCATGCCGTGCGGCAGGCCCTGCGCGAGCAGCTGGGCAAGGAAGACGTCGAGCAGGTCCGCCTGTTCGAGGAAAAGAGCTTCCCCTGGCAGGATCTGGCGGCGGTGCGGCATGGCCACCTCTCGCTGCGGCAAGTGCGCCCCTGCCTCGGCGAGGAGGCGTTCGGCAACTATTTCAAATTCGCCTTCGTCCGTAATCCGTTTGACCGTTTCGTTTCGTACTGCGCCTTCATGCTGAGAGGCGGCGATGTCTTTCAGCGCCAGCCGCAGGACGTGATGTACCATTTTCTTTTCCGGGAGCCGCCCGAACAGCACATTTTGGCTCAGCCGCAGGCCTCGCTGCTCACGGGCGAGGACGGCCGGACCCTTCTGACCGACATGGTCGGCCGCGTCGAGGACATGCAGGGCTCCTACGACGCGATCTGCGCGTGCATCGGTATTCCCTCGCGCCCGCTTGACCGCGTCAACGGTACCCGCCACGCCGATTACCGTCGCTATTACGACAGGACGCTGATCGAGGGCGTCGCCGCACGCTATGCGCAGGATCTGGAGCTGTTCGGCTATGCATTCGAGGGGCTGCGATGACGCTCGCGCCTCCCACGGCCAATCCGCGCAAGACTACGACTGTCCGCCAGCTCGGCGCCGTCGATATCGCTGCGCTGCGGGCGGCCGTGATGGCGATCCCCGAAGCGGTCTGGGATGCCGAAAACGCTCGCAAACCCAACAAGTTCGAAGTGCTGGGCACGACGCGGCATATCGTGTTCCGCTTCATCGAAAGTCCGCTCGACTGGCGCGGTGATTTTGACTGCCCGGCCTGGCCGCAATGGCGCGGCCTGCTGGAGCCGGTGCTGGCACAGGCGGTGCGCGCTTATGGGTATGCGCACGGGACGTTCCCGCGGGTGATGCTGGCCCGGTTGCCTGCAGGTGGGGTGATCCATCCGCACATCGATGCCAATCCCGCGGCGAAGTGGCCGCACAAGATTCACGTGCCTTTGTCAACCAATCCCGGGGTGGTGTCATGCTTCGGCGGCGGCGAACACCTCTTCCCGATTGGGGAGGCGGTCGAGGTCAACAATTTGGGGCCGCACTGGGTGCACAATGGCGGCGCGACGGACCGCATCCACCTTATCCTCGAATACTACGACGCCGATCAGCCGGAGCCCGACTGGCTGGAGCCCTTGCTGCATGTGGACAGGGCGCGCTGATGCTTGCCGCCACCGCCAGCCAGCGGGACGCCCTGTTGCACGAAGCCCAGAGCCTGCGCGCTTCCGGCCGGGTGCCCGAAGCGCTGCTCGCTCTTGCCCGGCTACGCGCGCTGCATCCCCGGTTCAGCCGTCTCTATCAGGAACGCGGCCACTGCCTTGTCTTGCTGCGCGACGGACCGGCGGCGATCGAAGCGCTGCGCGAGGCGGTGCAGCTCAATCCCACGCTGCCCGCAAGCTGGGACATGCTCGAGCAGCTGTACCGTATGCTGGGCGATACTGCGCAGGCTGCCGCGGCGGCGCAGCATCTGGCCATATTGCAGCAACTGCCGTCCGAAGTTGTGGTGGCCAACAGCCTCTGCGCCGATGGCGATCTGGCGGAAGCGGAAGAGGTCCTTCGCGGCTATCTGCGCAAGGACAGCGGCAATGTGGGGGCACTGCGCCTGCTTGCGCGCATCCGTCAGGACCGCGAGGCACCCGAAGACGCGCAGAGCCTGCTGGAAGCGGTACTCGATCTGGCGCCTGACTATCACGAGGCTCGCTTCGACTATGCGGCGGTGCTGCTGGGTCAGCAGAAGCACTGGCAGGCACATGAGCAGTCCGCGCAACTTGTCCACCAGGATTCCGGCAACCGCGAATATCTGAGGCAATACGCCGCGGCCTGTGTGGGGCTGGGCGACCACGAGCCCGTGATCGATCTGTGCGAGAAGCTTCTGGCTGGCGCTCCCCGGTCCGGCTCGGAGGCCGCCGACCTGTACCTGTGGCGGGCGAATGCGTTGAAGACCGTGGGCAGGCAGCCGGAGGCCATTGCCGGCTACCGCGCCGCGCTGGCCGCGCGCCGGGACTACGGCGTAGCCTGGTTCAGTCTTGCCAATCTCAAGACCTACCGTTTCACCGCCGAGGAAATCGCGCACATGCAGGCGGCCGAGGCCCGGCCCGAGACGCAGGACATGGACCGCGTCTATCTCTGTTTCGCGCTTGGCAAGGCGCTGGAGGATCAGGGCGATTACGCTTCTTCATGGCGCTACTATGAGCGCGGCAATGCGCTTCGCAGCAGCACTAGCGGTTATAGCGCCGATGCCGCGGAGACCTGCGTCCTGCGGCTGAAGCATGTCTTTACCGCGGAATTCTTCGAGACCCGCGCTGGTTGGGGCGTGAACGATCCGTCACCCGTCTTTATAGTGGGTCTGCCGCGTTCGGGTTCGACTCTGATCGAACAAATACTGGCGTCGCATTCGCTTGTCGAAGGCACGCAGGAACTGACCGAGATCGGCCGGTACGTGAGTGATCTGTGCGGTGCCGATCCGGTTTGCGGTCTGCCAATCGATCCCAGGGCGATGCATCGCCTGTCAGCCCGCGAGGCACGCGCGCTTGGCGAGCGTTTCCTTTCCGAAACCCGGGTCTACCGCCGCGAGGGGCGGCCGTTCTTCATCGACAAGATGCCCAACAACTTCTGGCACGTCGGGCTGATCCATTTGATCCTCCCGAGCGCAATCATCATCGATGTGCGCCGCGAGCCGATGGCTTGCTGTTTCAGCAATCTGAAGCAGTTGTTCGGCACCACCAATCAGGAATTCACGTACGGCATTGATGATATCGCCCGTTACTACCGCGCCTACCTCGATCTCATGCGGCATTGGGATGCGGTACTGCCGGGAAGGGTGCTGCGGCTTCATTACGAAGACGTGGTCGAGGATTTGGAGTGCAGTGTCGACCGCATGCTGAATCACTGCGGCCTGCCTTTCGAGAGAGCCTGCCTTGTGTTCCACGAGACCCGGCGCAGTGTGCGCACGCCCAGTTCCGAACAGGTTCGCCAGCCCATCGACCGGCAGGCGCTGGACCAATGGCGAAACTACGCACCCTGGCTTGCCCCGTTACGGGACCGGCTGGGCGATGCCCTGACGGACTACAGGAGCTGACCCATGCGGCTGTCGCGCCCTTTTTTCCAGCTTCCCGTTCTTTTCGATGCTGAGCGTCTGCAGGCCGAAATCGCGGCCCTGCCGGACGACGCCTGGGTGCCGCATCCTGACGGCGTACCCGGCAACAGCGCCGCGCGGCTGATCAGCGCCGACGGTGGCGAGACCGACTCTGTTCACGGGCAGATGCTGCCGACCCGCTGGCTTGCAGGCATGCCCTACATGCGCCAGGTCCTCGCTGGCTTTGGCGTCGTCTGGGGCCGCTCGCGGCTGATGCGCCTTGAACCGGGCGTGGGAGTGCCTGACCACGCCGACATCAATTACCACTGGCATACGCGCGTACGGCTGCACATCCCGGTCTTCACCCGTCCGGAGGTGCGCTTTCACTGTGACGGGCAGGCCGTGCACATGGCTGCCGGTGAAGCCTGGGTGTTCGACAACTGGCGGCGGCATCATGTGGAGAACAAGGCTGCCTCCGCGCGCATCCATCTCGTCGCGGATACATCAGGTACGGCAGCGTTCTGGCAGTTCGCCTGCGGGCCGGTTCCGCCGCGCGAGCAATGGCGCAAGGCCAGCTGGAACCCGGCGGCAAATCCCCGGCTGCTCACCGAGAGCAACCAGCGGTCACCGGTGATGCCGGCGGCAGAGGTGCAGTTTCTGGTCGAGGATCTGTGTGCGGAACTGACGGTCGCGACGGATACTGCCGAAGCCAGGGAGCGCGCCGCGCGCTTCAGTTTGTTGATGAAGAACTTCGTGTTCGACTGGCGTCAGCTCTGCGCCCTGCATGGCGTCGGCGGACCGGCGGAAGCGGACTTTTGGCACCTGGCCGGTGCCGTACGCGAGGCTGCGAGGCCGCTTGCGGATGGTCTGGTCATGCGAACCAACAATGCCAGCGCGTTGCTGGTGCTCGAAAAGCGCGTGCTGCAGCATCTGGTCGTGGACGATGCCGGAGCGCAGGCAGGGCGCACCGGTGAAGTGTCCGGGGTTTGCTGAAAGGATGAGGCAGCCGTGATGGTGGATGGCAGGTCTCGGCCCGGATGCGGGTCCGTTGCCGTGTGCAGAGCCACGAACCCGTTGCTGCGCAAATTGTCATGCGTGACGGTGATCACGCGTAAGATTCGCCCATCGTTCTAAGCTTGCCGCGCGACCCGAGGAACTCAGATGTTATGTCTGATTTCCGATAAAACTTTGGCCCGGCGGGCTTCAGGTTCGCCGGGCCATTTTTTCGGCGATGCCGTCCGAGAAGGCTGTTGTCAGAGCACATCCCCGGTTATTGGGTGGACCGGCAATTCTTCACGGGGGATGAACAGCTTGCTCGACGCCGAACGGCTGGCCGTGATGCAGTCGGTATTTTCCTGCAGTGATGACGCTGCGGCCGCACTCGGCGCCGCGGTGCGGGAATTGAGCGTTCCCGCCAAGGGCGTGGTTGCCCGTCAGGGCGATCTTGCCCATCATTGCTGGCTGGTCGTTGACGGTGTTGCTCAGGCGCAGATCAACGGGCCCGACGGGCAACTTATTTTGCTGGCCTCTTATGGGCCGGGCGAGCTTTTCGGTAGCTATCCTGGGCCGGCCGCGCTTCGCACGGATTTTGTGGCGATGGGGGCGCTGACGCTCTTTTCCATCAAGACTACCGTGCTTGCCGATCTCGCGCGCAGCAATGCAGATGTGGGTCACGGGCTCTCCGTGCTGCTTGCCAGACAGCTCGACACCTTGCTGGACAGGATGGCAGCCAGAACCACGCTCAGCGCCACCGGCCGTGTCTATGCCGAATTGTTGCGGCTTGCGGGCGATTCCAACCGGATCGAACCGCCGCCGGTATTGTCCGCGCTGGCGTTGACCGTGCACACAACGCGCGAGACGGCTTCGCGGGCAATTGCCAACCTGGTCCGCCGCGGCATCGTTCGTCGTACCGATGCCGTGCTTGAGATTACGGCGCCCCGGCTACTTGCCGAGCTGATTGCCTGATACGCGATCGGGAAAGAGCCCGTAGATCGACAACTCGCCGGTCGCGCCACGAATGCTTCCCATGGGTTCGACATTGGCGGCCGGTATCTGCAGGGTCAGTGCAAGCGCAGCGGCCTCGCTAAGCGCGATTGCGCCCTTGATGTCCGTCGACGAGAGGGTAAGGCCGCGATCGAAATGGACTGACAGACTTGCATCGGATACCGCGCAATAGTCCAGCCCGAGTCGGGCATTGGGGTGCTGCGCGACGAGATGTTGCGCAGCGCGTGCACCCTCGGTGATCGTGGAAAACGAGTGGAGGGCCAGGCCTTCGCGGCTGGCCAGCCGTTTGCTCCCTGAAGGCAATTCCCGCGCCAGCGCGGTCGGCAGCGTTAGCAGGGCAGTGGCCTGTGACGTCGATGGCAGCGCCGCACTGCTCAGGTTGCTGCGCTCGATAACGACGCGCCTTAGCTCAAGGCCATGTCGCATCCAGTCGGCATCGTCATGCGATGGCCCTTCCTGGTCCGGTTCCTGGACGCGCAGGGCGATGGCTGACGATTGCAGACGGCGGGCATCGCGGATGGCAAGCCCCATGGCAGCCTGTCGTGCAATCGCGATGGAAGCTAGGCTGAGCGGTTGCCAATCGTCGAGGATCAGGACCGAGACGGCCTCGTCCATGAGATGCGCAAAACGCGCTTCCCATGCTGATTCCAACGGCAGCACGGACGCCTGCAGGAAAAGTTCCGGAGCGCAGGGCAAAACCACATGAAGATGCGCGCCAAGGCGCAGGGCCTCTTCGGCGACCATGATGTCCGCCCCAGCCGCGAGTGCACCCACCACATTGCCGGGACGGATGGTATGCAGCGCGGATGCAATCGCGTCGCGCGCTTCCGCGTCGTCTTCGGCAATGCCCAGTATGCCATCGAAGTGCAGTGAAGGGGGAGGGCGATAACGGTCCAGCCAGTCGGCCGACCACCCCATTTCCGCCGCAATCATGGCGAATTGCCGCAGTGTCGAGGCATGATCCTCCCATGCCTCGGGCTGGTTTTCCACGGCCCGTCCGAGAATGGTCTCGGCCTCTCCCTTGCGTCCAAGCAGGAGGCATGCCTCAGCCCTTGTCGCATCCAGCCAGTAGGTGGTTTCCGGAGCGCAGTCGTCGCTGTCGATCAGAGCAAGCGTTTCGAGCGCGAGGGCCTGCGCGCGATCACGCCGCCCCGCAAGCAGGGCGAGCGTGGCGGCGTTGATCAAGGGGTAGGTTGCGCGGGACAGATGGGAGGCACGCTCGTACGCGGCAATCGCGTCGTTCAGCAGGGCGTCCCGCGTCTCTCCGTCTGCTTGCGCGGCGCGGTCCTTGAGCAGTCGCCCGTGGACCGTGAGTGCATTGGGATCGTCGAGACGCGTATCAAGCCCGGCTGTCAGAAACTGCGCCCACGCCTGTTCCAGCGCACCCGCGCGTGCCAGCCGGGTAATGCTGTTGAGCTGTGCCCTGTCCATGCTTGCTGTTTGTTCCATATGGGCCATAGAGACGCCAACAGTTTTACATGCGTGGACCGGTACTCGTCCCGTCGGGATCGATCGCGAGCACTACGCCGAAGCCGTCACCATGCACATAGTTCGCGCGAATATAGAGGTTGAAGATGAACCCGATGGTCTCGCCTTCCTTGAGCGGCTCACCGTTGCCGTTGCGCATATAGTTGCGGCAGCGGAGTGCAGGGAACCCGCCGACCGAGACGTCCTGAAGATCGTAAAAGCTCTTGTTGGGCGCGACCGGTGCCGGCGGCGGCGGCAGTGAGGAGTTGTCCTTCTTTTCCAGAAACAGCATCGGGTCGGTGCCGGTGCCATCGTGGAAGCTGTAACCGGGCGCATCGAGGACGACCGTGAAATAGCACATGTACTCGACAAAGCTGATGTTCTCGAAGGTATAGCCCCGGAATTCCGGGGCGGACGAATCGTCTGCCCTGGCAAGCTTCAGCAGGCCTTCTTCGGTTGCTTCGAGGCCGTTTGCCCCGATAGGGGCGAACCACCGGCTGACCAGCCACTTGCCGTCCGTCACGCCGATGTAGAGAAGCATGACGTGCGAGATCTTGTTGCCGGGACCGGCAATTCGAACACTGTCTCCGTGAATCATTTAATTCCCCATTCCTGAAGTGTTGGCGTCCAGACGCGCGATGGCATCAAGCCGTTGGATGGACTCGGCGCGAAATGCCGGAACAGCGGCCGAACCGCTGTGGACCTTGCCGATCATCTCTCCGGCCTCTTTCGTCAGCCGCGCGACTTCAGCGGGCTGTCGAAGCGCCTGCGCCACCTCGGCGGCATCGGAGAGGACGCGCAAGTGCTGTTCGAACCAGTACTGGTTCCGGGGGTCGCGCTCCTGCAGGCGCAGGGCCTGCGTTTCCGCGTCCTTCACCAGTGTCGCCGCTTCGGTCAGTTTGCCGCTCTTGAAAGCGATGCGGGCAAGCGCCCTCGTGGCGACGAGCGTCTGATAGGCGAGATCGCCATTGTCCGGATCGGCACGCCTCAGCGGCTTGAGCAGGGCAAGCTGGCGAACCCGGTGCCAGCGCGCTGCATCCAGATCCCTGTGATCGAACTGCACATCGGAAATCCGGGCATGACGTTCGGCAACTTCCTTGCGGATGAGGACAGAGTCGGGATCCAGCGCCTGCGCCCGCAAGAAACAATCGAGCGACATCTGGTAGTGCATGATGGCGCCGGGATCGTCTTTCTGGAACAAGTACTGAATGGCAGCGATATTGCTGAGCGCATAGCCGACTTCCATCAGGCTGCGCGATTTGCGGGGTTCCAGTTCCGCCAGCCTTTCGGCCAGTCTCAGATAGGCCCGGTAATGGCCCAGCGCGGCTTCGGCCTGTCCCTGCAACTGGTCGACCTGGCCAACCCAGAACTCGCTCTGCGCATGATTGAAGATGCGCTCGGGATCGCCGGGAGCCTTTTTCAGGATCGATTCGGTCGTTCGGTGCGCTTCCTTGAATTTCTGCAGGGCCGCCGGAAGATCACCAAGGGCGATGTCGTCCTCGCCCATGGCATGGAGAATGCGCGCGCGCCGTTCGAGACTTTCGTCAGGCAGCCGGTCGAGCTCGCCCTGCGCCCGATAATAGTTCATCGCGCGCTTGTTGACGGTCGTCAGTACATCCAGGCGGCCTACGCTGCGCAGGCGCTGGCGCAAATCGGTCAGCATGAACTCGACCATCCCTTCGGCTTCGGCACGTTGCCGCTCCGCCTCGCGCTGGGCTTGCCAAGCGAAAAGCGACAACGTGACGAAGCCTAACGCTATGATAAGCGACATGATCGTGATCGCCGTCACGCGTCGCACGCGTCTTTGCGCGTCGCGCTGGACAAGCCGGTCCAGCCTTACCCCGGAGAGGCCCGCGACCAGTTTGAGGGTGCCCAGCTTCTCGCCGTCCCCTTCGGTTCGCAAGTCCGCGGCGAGCGGTTCGGCGTCCTCGGTCAGCGCCGGGGGGAAGGCGTCGTCCGGATCGCCCTTGATGACGGCAGCCAGGATCGGACGTGTCGGGTGGACCTCCCGGAATAACCGGATTTCCTTGTCCACCCAGAGAGACATCGCAGCCGAAGGCGAGCAAAGAACGATCATCGCGCCGGAACGCGCAATTCCCTCCTTTACGCTTTCGGAAAGATCACTGGCTGCAGCGAGTTCGTCCTGATCGCGAAAGACGGACCCCAAGCGGCGGGAGCCATCCTCGAGGGCCAGGCCCTTGGGCAGCCTGTAAGTCTCCAGCCGCCGCTGCAGACGGCGAGCCTTGCGAACATCCTTGTGACTGTAGCTGAGAAAGGCCAGATATGACGCCTCGGTCTCCATCCGCCCTTCCACTGGTTGTTTACGGTCCGGCCGCTCGAACGCCGGGTGATTAGCAAGTTTGGACTCTCACATCCATCGCCGATCGCAACGCTTGCGCAAAAGGACGCCTCGATAGCTGTGTCGGCTCTGTAAAATGCCTGTTCCCCAACAAATGGCGAAGGGGGCGATCCGCAAGGGGCCGTGCCGTAATGACGCTTCCCCTTTCGAGGGGCAGGGTTCGTTGAAGATTACAGTTCCTCGGGCCAGTAGAGGCGCATCGGGTTGGTGATCAGGAGCTTTTGCTGCAGCTCCACCGTCGGCGCGATCCGCGGGATCATGTCGACGATGTGGCCATCGTCCGCGATCTCGTCCTGCATGTTGGGGTGCGGCCAGTCGGTGCCCCAGATCACGCGGTCCTGATAGTCGGCAACGAGCGGGGCCACGGCCGAGGCGAAGTTGTCCCAGGGATCGCCCATGCCGCCTTCCTTGATGGCATCGAGGCGCTCGGGGCAGGTTGCCTTGAACCAGATGTCCTCACGAGAATCGAGCAGGCGGCGGAAGGCCTTCATGTCCTCGCCGTCCGGACCCTGCCGCACGTCGGGGCGACCCATGTGGTCGATCACGAGGGGGACCGGGATGGCGTCCATGAACGGGCGCAGTTCCTCGAGGATGTCGGCTTCGAAGTAGATGACGACGTGCCAGCCCTCGGGCAGGCGTTTCGAGACTTCGAGGAACTTGTCCTTGGGAGCATTGTCGACGAGGCGCTTCAGGAAGTTGAAGCGGATGCCGCGCATGCCGCCTTCATGGAGCGCGGACAGTTCTGCGTCCGAAATGTCGGGATCGACCACGGCAACGCCGCGAGCCTTGCCTTCGGACTTTGCGATGGCGTTCAGCGTGGCGGCGTTGTCGGTGCCGTGGCAGCTGGCCTGCACGATGACATTGCGCGAAAAGCCGAGGTGATCGCGCAGGGCAAAGAGCTTGTCCGGCCCTGCGTCCTGCGGA
>NZ_JALHLE010000019.1 GCF_022832385.1 Novosphingobium album (ex Hu et al. 2023) | reverse complement strand
TTACACTAACAAATCACACGGACCACTCAGCGGGGGCCGATCACAGGAGTAAGGGGATCGGCCAGCGATCCCTTTTTCAGTGCGTCGAGCGACGCGGGTGTGAGTGTCTTTGCAACGTCTCTTGCCATAACCGATGCTCCGGTCGGCTCCCGTCACAGCAAAAATCATGACACAAATCCTGACACAATTGGTGTCCAACCGGGGCTAGCCGAGGCTTACCCAGTCCAACACACTGTGCTCAGCTTTGTCTCGTAACGCACTGTGAAAAGGCTGAATCTTGAGAGACTCGGTTGGCTGGGGCGGCAGGATTCGAACCTGCGAATGCCGGTACCAAAAACCGGTGCCTTACCACTTGGCGACGCCCCAGCAGGAATAGCTGCATGTGCGCAGCCTTCGAGAGAGGTGCCGCGCTTAGCCGCTAATCCAAGCGCTGAAAAGGCCTTTTGGGGCACATTTTCCACGCCGGATTTTGTACCTCGTCAGGAGGGCATGACTGCGTCGATGTCTGCAGCACTGTGCCGTTCGGCGATGAAGCCGTCGCTGGTGCGATTTACCACCGATCCACGTTTCACTGCCTTGCGCTGGCCGATCGTGTCCACCCAGCGGGCGAGGTTCTTGTAGCTTGCCATGTCAAGAAACGTTGCGGCGTCGCCATAGGCATCGCCTGTGACCAGCCGCGAGAGCCAGGCCCAGGTGGCGATGTCGGCGATGGTATAGTCTTCACCCGCCAGATAAGTGCTCTCGGCCAGGCGCCGGTCGGCGACGTCGAGGATGCGCTTGGCTTCCATGGTGTACCGGTTGATCGGGTATTCGTATTTCTCGGGGGCGTAGAAATAGAAGTGGCCGAAGCCGCCGCCGATCACCGGCGCGGTCGACATCTGCCACATCAGCCAAGAGATGCATTCGGCGCGGGCGGCAGGCTCTGTGGGCAGGAACAGGCCGAACTTTTCGGCGAGGTGCATCAGGATTGCACCGGATTCGAACACGCGGATGGGTTCCGGGCCGGAGCAGTCGAGCAGGGCGGGGATCTTCGAGTTCGGGTTGACCGAGACGAAGCCGGTGGAGAACTGGTCTGCGTCAGCGATCGAGATCAGCCAGGCATCGTATTCGGCACCGGTCTTGCCGGCCGCGAGCAGCTCTTCCAGCATGATCGTGACTTTCTGCCCGTTGGGCGTGCCCAGCGAATAGAGCTGCAGCGGGTGCTGGCCGCGCGGCAGGTCCTTTTCATGGGTGGGACCGGCGATGGGGCGGTTGATCTTGGCCCATTCGCCCCTGTTTTCCGCGTCCCAGGTCCAGACTTTCGGCGGCGTGTAGGTGGGATCGGACATGACGGAGGCTCCTGTATCGCGGGGAGGTCATCAGGTAGGTTCGGCACCGGCGCGGAGCAACCACCGGCGCCCTGAAAGTTCGCGGACTGGCCATTGGCGACTGGGCGGCAAGCGGGGCGCGGCGTCTGGACGTTGGATCAAGCCGCCGCGATTGACAGGCGAGGGCTTCAGGCGTGCATTGGCCGGAACGATTTCGGGGAGAGACTGTCATGGATGCCGATGCCGCACTGCCGCCTGTCCATGCACCGGGCAACCGCACCGTCGAGACGATCCGCGGTCAATATCACAAGTTCATGCTGATCCCGATGATCGACCACCATGCCGAGTGGTTCGAGGCAGGGCCCGTCTCTATCGCCGTCGAGGCGCGGGCGCTGGGCGACAGCCCGCAGCGCATGGTGCGCGGCCCCAGCATCCACGTGTTCAACGCGGCCCGGACCGAAGAATACATTCGCTTCGACGTGTTCGGCAAAGTGCTGCACTATCACTACATTCTCAACGGGCCGCAGCATAACATGCTGTGGGGCTATGATCCGGACGTGAACGGCCCGATGATCCCCTGGGCCTGCACTGCGCTTCGCGACCGGTTGCCGGTCATGCTGCGCCGGGCCGGTGCCGATGCGCTGGCGGTTGAGGTGGAAGAGCAGGGGTGGGACAGTTCGGTGCTGGAAGCCGTGACACGCGCGGCCACGTCGGCGCTGGCCCCGCGCGACGACGACATGATCCGTGCCCGCGAAGGCATGGACTGGATGTACGAATGGAAGCGAGTGCATCCGCAGTTCAACACGGTGGAAGAGGGCGAATACTGACATCTTCCCGTCGCGGGGCTTGCCGGTCAGCGCTCATGTCCCCATGGTCGGCCCGGTCAAACGGATCGGGACAAGATGAGCACACCACAGGTACAGCCCGCGAAGGCCAGGCCGGCGCGCCGGCGCAACAAGGCTTTCGATGAAACGCACACCGCTCTTATCGAAACGGCGGTGCGGCTTGTTTCCGAAAAGGGCATGGAAGCGCTCTCGCTGTCCGAAGTCGCGCGCGAGACGGGCGTCAACCGCACGACCATCTATTACCACTTCGACAGCCGCGAGGCGCTGGTGGATGCCGTGAGGGACTGGTCGTCCCGCCAGCTTGCGGCCGCGTTCTCCCCCGGGGATTCACGCGAAGACCGCACACGCTACATCGCCCGCTTCGTAATAGAGAACCCGGAATTGATCGGCCTGTGGGCCGAGGAGTTTCTGTCGCCCGGCGCGATCGTCGACCGTTACCCCGAATGGAACCGCCTTGTCGCCGGGATGCGCGAACAGCTTGCCTCGCGTCCGGAAACCGCCGGTATCGATGCCGAGGCGTACTGCACGCTCATGCTGACCTGGGCGATGCTGGGGCCGCGCGTCTATCGCGGCAGCGTGCGGCCCGATCTGCCCGTCGAGGAGGCCATCGAGCGCATGACGCAAGCCCAGGTGGGCATCATGCGCCTGCATGGAATCGAGTCGTTCTAATTTTTACGACAGACATGTTGTAAAAAGTGGGGCGGGGGCCTATACCGGTTGTCGCAGCCCAGAGTCGTTTGCGGGATCCGGGCGGGAGAGAGCGCCATGAATTCACCCACGACATTCACCCCTGTAGGTCAGGACGAGCTTGACTGGCTGGGCACTGATCCGGTGCCAACCAAGCCTTATTACGACCCCGCATGGTTTGAGCTGGAGCGTGAGGCGGTGTTCCGCCGCAGCTGGCAGCAGGTCGGCCACGTTTGCGAACTACCCGAGCAGGGCAGCTTCATCCGCCGCGAACTGGAAGTATTGGGCGCCTCACTGTTGATCGTGCGTGGCAAGGATGGCGAAGTGTGCGCGTTCCACAACGTATGCACGCATCGCGGCACGCAGCTGGTCGATGAAGCGGCGGGAAAGCGCAGCACTTTCAGCTGCCCCTATCACATGTGGACTTTCGGACTCGATGGCGGGTTGATCTCGGCGCCTGACTTCGAATCCTTCCACGTGACCAAGGCCGAATGCGCGCTTCCTCAGTTGGCTTGTGAAGTGGTGGGCGGGCTGATCTTCGTGCACTTCGGCAAGCCCGAGAGCAGCTTGCGCGAATGGCTTGGGCCTTATGCCAACAAGCTGGAGATGATGCCGGTGGCCCGCGCGACGACGTTCTCCGAATATGTCTATGACATCGATGCCAACTGGAAGCTGACCTACGACAATTTCCAGGAAAACTACCACCTGCGCTTCATCCACCCCTCGGCAGCAGGGCCGTCGACGAGCCCGGACAATCCCTTTGCCTATCCCACGGCCTATGATTTCCACGGGCCGCACCGCTCGCAGCGGATCTGGACGAAACCCGACATGGCGCCGCCCACTGGCGTGCAGGCGGTGGCTTTCCAGCGCGGCGCCATTTGCGCGATGGCGGATGGCATTCTGGGTGCGGAAACCGCCAAGGACTACATCGGCCTGTTCCCGAACTTCTTCGTGTTCGGCTCGCCGATGCAGCACTTCTCGCACACCGTCTATCCGATTGCGGCTGACAAGTCGCGCGGGGTGATCCGGCTCTACTGGATCGGGGAAGACGAGACACCCAGCGAGCGCTTTGCCCGCGAATACTTCATGGCTGTCGCCCGCGACGTCCATACCGAGGACCGCGCGGTGATCGAGCGTGGCCACAAGGGCCTTGCCAGCGGTGCGCTTGAATACCTGCATTTCCAGACGCAGGAATCGCTATGCCGCCACTTGTTCAACATGGTTTCGGAAAAGGTCGAGGCCTATCGGGCAGAACTGACTGGCCGGGCCGAACAGGAAGGAGCCAGGGCATGAGCACGCAGACCTTGCTTCCCGAAAGCTTCGCCGCGCTCGAGCCGTACGTCGCTGGCTGGGCGCGGAACGGTTCGGCTGCACGGGCGGGCAGGCGCGGCAACTCGACGGCGGAGGAACGCGAGGCGTTCTATGCGGCGGTGGCGGGTGAATTGCCCCGTGCACTCGACTACCTCGACGCCAAGGGTTTTGCCGCGTTGGATGACGCCGATCAGCGGTTGATGAACATGATGCTGTGCCTCGGCCACGTCGCACTGGCGGTGGAGCAGCAGAACGACGCCGAACCGCGCCACGCGCGCGACCGTGCACACATGCACATCACGCACACGCCTGCGGGAGCCTGATTTTCATCAGGACGAGGGTGCTGAAAAGGAAAACCCCGGAGCAGTATGCTGCTTCGGGGCTTTTTTATGTCCTGTTGCGGCAGGCCGCCTTAGCCGATCTTGCGCACCCAGCCGTGGGTGTCCTCAGCTTCGCCGCGCTGGATCGCGACCAGTCGGTTCTTGAGCTTCTGCGTCAGCTGGCCGGGGCCGCCCGAGCCGATGGTGAACTCGCCATCGCGTCCGGAAACCTTGCCGACCGGCGTGACCACCGCAGCGGTACCGCATGCGAACGTCTCGATCAGCTTGCCCGAAGCGGCATCCTCGCGCCACTGGTCGAGGCTGTAGCGGCCTTCCACCACCTTGAGCCCTTCCTCGCGCGCCAGCGTCAGCAGGCTGTCGCGGGTGATGCCGGGCAGGATCGTTCCGGTCAGTGCCGGGGTCAGCAGGGTGCCGTCCTCGAATGAGAAGTAGAGGTTCATGCCGCCCAGTTCCTCGATCCACTTGTGCTCGGCGGCATCGAGGAAGACGACCTGATCGTGCCCGCGAGCCATGGCCTCGCTCTGTGGCACGAGGCTCGCGGCGTAGTTGCCGCCGCACTTGGCGGCGCCGGTTCCGCCGGGCGCGGCACGGGTGTAGTCCGAGACCCAGATTGAGACAGCCGGTGCGCCTGACTTGAAGTAGTTGCCGGCAGGGCTGGCGATGACGATGAACTTGTACTGTTTGGCCGGACGCACGCCGAGAAAGGCTTCGGTCGCGATCATGAACGGACGCAGATAGAGCGAGGCTCCTTCGGCCTCCGGAATCCACGCGCGATCGATCTGGACCAGCCGCTCGACGGCCTCGACGAACAGGTCCTCGGGCAGCGTCGGCATGGCCAGGCGTTCGGCCGAATGGTTGAAGCGTGCCGCATTGGCTTCCGGGCGGAACAGGGCGATCGAACCGTCCGCCTGCTTGTAAGCCTTGAGGCCTTCGAAGATTTCCTGCGCATAGTGCAGCACCGCCGCCGCCGGATCGAGCGCGATGGGTGCGCGCGGGCCAATGACCGCGTCATGCCAACCCTGAACCTCGGTCCATTCGATTACTACCATGTGGTCGGTGAAGTTCGTGCCGAAGCCGGGATTGGCGAGCACGGCTTCGCGCGCCTCGCTGCTGGCGGGCGCGGGGTGGGGCAGTGTGGTGAACTTCAGGCCGGCATCGGCGAGACTCGCCATGGTAGAGGGGATCCTTGCTATGGAGTGACTGCGCGCCGTTGAATGAAAATTACGTTTAATGCAATAAAAAAGTAATTTTCCATCACGACTGATTTGTCATAGCACGGTGGCCATTGGGCGCAAATGGGATCAGGGCTGAACCCTGATTTGCCGAGGCGTGGAAAACTGCCAGCCGGTGCGTGGACGCGGTGGGATGCTGTCTCTAGCGGCGGCGCCATGAGCATCATTGCAACGATCATGAATTCGGCCACCGGCGAGCCGATCCAGAAAATGACCTTCGGGCGCATGCCCAAGCCCTGGGCCAGCTTCAACCTTGCCACTGGCGAACTGGTCACGGCAGACCGGGTTCATGTCGGCAAGCCGGCGCCGGGCAAGTTCATAACGCCGGTTGAGGTTTGGGTCACGCCCAAGGGCTAATCCGGTTCGCCCAAACGATAAGGTCGCACCGGTTTTCCGGTAAGGTACGGGGGAGTGGCTGGCCACAAATGAGAAGGGCCGCACCGGATCACCGGTACGGCCCTTCGCATGGTCAGCGGCCGGAAGTGCCGCCAGCGAGTACCTTTATCGCTTAATCAGAAATCAGCGATAATGCCTCGCGACGGAAATTGCCGACCTCTCTGCTGAACCATGAGACATCGGATCACCTCCTTTCGCGCTGTTGAGCCAAGTTAGCCACATCATGTGACCGGGACTTCGAGTTCCCCCGGGCGCGTTTCCCGGGTCTCGTCGTCCTGAGCCAATGTGTGTCTGATTCCGCAGCGCACAACAAGTCTTGCAATCATTTTTTTTGCCGTCATTATCTTGGCTTCCGGCCAGTTTTCCCCAGCTGTGCGGTGATTTGCAGGCACGGTTCGGGGCGCAGTGAAGTGCGGCCTGAAGCAGCAGCGAAATTCGGTATTTCAGGCAGTGACCGGGCTTACCGGCAGTCTTCTATGACTCGTGACACTTCAGCCCAGCTCGGAATGTAAAGCGGAGGAGTGCCTGCTGCCTCCACGGCAAAGCGCCCCCGGCTGAAGGCCATGGCATCGAGCAGTGGATCACGTGCGGAGAGCGTCACCCCCACGCCGCCTGCGACCGGGACCGCCGGCAGTGAGCGGACCGTTTCGCTGGTGCGGATCGTCATCGTGACCTGCCCGCTTGCTGAGCTGGCGGAACGTAGCAGTGTGATGGTCTGCCGCGCCGGGTCACAATGCATGATGAAATGCCCGTTCGCGAAGACCGCGTCAGATCCAGAATCCGAGAGCGCCCAGTTCCAGTTGCCCGGGGTTTCGGGCCGGTCCCGCCAGTCCGGAGAGGGGGCGGCAGGCACGGGCTGCGGGGTCGGGCGTGCGGTGGCCGTGGGGGCTGGTGTCGGGGCTGGTTTTGGCGGCTGCGGTACGCAGCCTCCCAGCATTGGCACGGCGACCAGCACCGTGAGAGTAAGGACGCGAAGAGTGGTGGCGCGGCTGCGCGGATTTGCCATCATGCCCCCGGTATGGAATGACACGCGCCCCACCTCAAGTATGCAAGCCCAGATGACTGACCCGTCCGCCCCTCGTCCTGTCGAAAAAAGCCGCGCGTCGGCCAAGATCCGCGTCGATCAGCTGCTGGTCGACCGCGGTCTTGCCGAAAGCCGCACCCGCGCGCAGGCGCTGGTGCTGGCCGGTCTGGTGTATTCGGGCGAAACGAAGGTCTCCAAGCCAGGGCAGGGCATCAAGTCCGATGCTCCGCTGGAAGTGCGCGGACGCGATCATCCCTGGGTTTCGCGCGGCGGCATCAAGCTGGCCCATGCGATCGAGCATTTCGATCTCGACCCCGCCGGTGCCGTGGCCATGGACATCGGCAGTTCCACCGGCGGCTTTACCGACGTGCTGCTGACCAGGGGGGCGGCCCGTGTATTTGCGGTCGATTCGGGCACCAACCAGCTCGCCTGGAAACTGCGGCAGGATCCGCGCGTGACCGTGCTCGAAAAGACCAGCGCCCGCATTCTGACACCAGAGCTAATTGATGCTCCGTGTAACTGGGTGGTGTGCGATGCGAGCTTTATAGGTCTTGCCAAGGTTCTGGAGGTGCCGCTGCGTCTGGCTGCGCCATCGTGCCGGCTTGTCGCGCTGATCAAGCCGCAGTTCGAGGTCGGGCGCAACGAGGTGGGCAAGGGCGGCGTGGTCCGTGATCCGGCGTTGCATCAACGTGTCTGCGGCGAAGTTCGCGGCTGGCTGGAAGGCGAGGGATGGGAAATTCAGGGCATTGTCGAAAGTCCGATCAAGGGACCCGAAGGCAATGTAGAGTTTCTCGTTTCGGCACGGCGCGGTAATTGATTGTTAGCAGACGATTGCGCCTTGGGCTTCGCGCCTGCACAAAACGCGCCGTCTCCGTGGCTGCCAAGTGATTCGGGAGTAGTTAAGCGAAATGACCCTGCTCGCCTCTTCGGGCCAGTTGCGTGCCAGTTTCATCCGTTGGGCTCTTGTTTGCGTTCCGGTGATCCTCCTTCTCGGGTTCCTGTCCGGAACGGCTGCGCAGAGCGGACCGCAAAATCCGTGGTTCGCCGCCCTCGTCAAGCCGGAGGCCTATCCGCCTCCGCAGGTGTTCGGAATCGTGTGGAGCGCGCTTTACGTCCTGATGGGGCTGGCGCTGGCGATGATACTGTCCGCGCGCGGCGCGCGGGCACGTGGTCCGGCGGTGATCGGCTTCGCCTTGCAGTTCCTGCTCAATCTGGCGTGGTCACCCGTGTTCTTCGGTGCCCACCAGCTGACCGGCGGGCTGATCGTGATCGCGGCGCTCGATGTCGCGGCGCTGGCTACGGTCTATCTGTTCAGCAAGGTCCGGCCGGTCGCTGCATTGCTGCTGGTGCCTTATGTGCTCTGGCTGCTTTTCGCGACGTACCTCAACTACGCGTTCCTCGAGGCCAACCCCACGATGGACGGCGTTGACGGGAATGGCGCGGTGGTGCGTTACCAGATCTGATCTCCTCTTGCGCTTGGGCGCACAGAGTTCCATCTAGGCACCATGCAAAGCGAAAACCCCTTCATCGCCGATTTCGCCAAGATGATGAACAGCGCTGCCGGCACGCTGGCCGGCATGGGGCGCGAAGCCCGCGATAATGCGCGCGAGCGGTTCAAGGAGTTCATGGGGGACATGGACTTCGTCAGCCGCGAGGAGTTCGAGGCCGTAAAGGACTTGGCCGCGACTGCTCGCGCAGAGGCTGAGGAGCTCAAGTCCCGGCTGGACGCGATCGAAGCGAAGCTCAACGCCGGCGGCTGACACTGCGCCCGCCTGCTGGTGCTTCGACAGGCTCAGCATGAGCGGTTTCCGTAGCGATTCCTTGATCCTCCAAAATCCGTTCATCCTGAGCTTGTCGAAGGATGTGATAAACGCCGCGGTTGCGGCCTGACCGGCAACCGACCAAACAGACCCCATGCATTTCCGCGCGCCCGCTCTTGTCTGTGCCACCCATCCGCACGGTGAGACGGCCGTTATCGCCCGGCTGCTGACGGCGGACCACGGGCTTGTCGCGGCCTATGTCGCCGGGGGCAGGGGCAGGCAGCTGCGCCCGGTGCTGATCCCTGGCAACCTGGTTGAGGCGGATGTCCGCTCGAAAGCCGAAACCCAGCTTCCCTTCGCCCGCGTCGAACTGCTTCAGAGCCGCGGGCCCTGGCTGACCGAGCCACTGCCTGCTGCCGCAATCGCCTGGGTGACGGCGCTTACTGCCTCAACCTTGCCCGAGCGGCATCCCTATTCGGCGCTTTACGAGGCGCTGTCCGGCCTGATCGAGGCGGTGTGCATGGCGCCGTCCGCGCGCGGCTGGGCCATGGCGCTGCTGTCCTATGAAGTGCTGCTGCTGCGCGAGCTGGGTTATGGGGTGCCGGTGCAGCGCCCCGACCAGTCCGACTGGGGCGCGATTCTCGACGCATTTGACCGCATTGGGCGCGAATTGGCGCGCTACCCGCTTGCCGATCGCCGCAGAGACGTTATGGCGGCGCGCGACTTGCTGCGCGAGCGGCTGAAGCGGATCGAAGGCTGACTATCATGACGAAGAACTCCCTGCGCATCGCGGTTTTCGCCGGTGACGGCATCGGCCCTGAAGTGACCGAACAGGCCGTGCGTGTCCTCGAAAAGCTCGGTCTTGAAGCGCTGGATCTGGTCGAAGGGGATGTCGGCGGCGCGGCCTACCGCAAGCACGGCCACCCGTTGCCCGCCGAAACGCTGGACATCGCGCGCTCGGCCGATGCGATCCTGTTCGGAGCCGTGGGCGATTTCTCGCTCGATCATCTCGACCGTCACCTGCGTCCCGAGCAGGCGGTACTGGGCCTGCGCAAGGAACTGGGCCTTTTCGCCAACCTGCGCCCCGCGCGCGTATTCAAGGGCCTTGAGGACCTGACCACGCTGCGCCCGGAAGTCGCGAGCCAGATCGACCTGCTGATCGTGCGCGAACTCAATGGAGACGTCTATTTCGGCGAGAAGGGGACGCGCACGCTGCCCGACGGCCGCCGTCAGGGCTGGGACATGATGTCCTATGCTGAGGACGAAGTGCGCCGCATCGCCCACACCGGCTTCACCGCCGCGATGGGCCGTTCGAAAAAGCTGTGCTCGGTGGACAAGGCCAACGTGCTGGAAACCTCGCAACTGTGGCGCGACGTGGTGATCGAGGTGTCGAAGGAATACCCCGAAGTCGAATTGAGCCACATGTATGTCGACAACGCGGCGATGCAACTGGTGAAGAACCCCGGCCAGTTCGACGTGATCGTGACCGGCAATCTCTTCGGTGACATCCTGAGCGATCAGGCGAGCATGTGCGTTGGCTCGATCGGCCTGCTGGCGTCGGCGAGCCTCGCTGAGGGCACTTATGGTCTTTACGAGCCCATCCATGGCTCCGCGCCCGACATCGCGGGCAAGAATCTGGCCAATCCGATGGCGACGATCCTCTCCGCTGCCATGCTGCTGCGCCACTCGTTCGGCCTCGAAGAGCAGGCGGTGCGTATTGAAAATGCCGTTGCAGCGGCACTGGCGGCAGGCGTAAAGGGCGGCGATCTGGGCGGCTCGGCCGGCACGCGGGAAATCGGTGGCGCGGTGGTCGAACGTCTCTAATAAGGCCTTCTTGAAATTCAACGCGTAAATACGGGGGCATGAAGATTACCAGTTCCGACCTTGCCCAGGCGGCGGATGCTGCCGCAGCTGTTGCCAGTCGTCCGCTCGAACTGGCGGTGGTGCTGCCGACCTATAACGAACGCAAGAACGTGGCGACCATGATCGCCCGTCTCGAAAAGGCGCTCGCGGACATCGCGTGGGAAGTCATCTTCGTCGACGACAACAGTCCGGACGGCACCTCGGACGAGGCGCGCCGGCTGTCGTTGACCGACCCGCGCGTGCGCTGCATCCAGCGCATCGGGCGCCGCGGCCTTGCCAGCGCAGCGATCGAGGGCATGTGCTCCACCGCGGCGCCGGTCGTCGCGGTAATGGATGCGGACCACCAGCACGATCCGGAACTGCTGCCGCAGATGCTGATGGCGGTGACGTCCGGCGAATACGATCTCGCGTATGCCTCGCGCTTTGCCGAAGGGGCCAGCACCGAGGCATGGGGGCGACCGGACCGGGTGAAGGCTTCGGGCCTTGCCAACAGGATCGCCAACAAGGTGACAGGCGTCGAACTGACCGATCCGATGAGCGGCTTTTTCATGCTGCGCACGGAAACCCTGCGCAATGATGCGCATCGCCTGTCAGGCGTCGGCTTCAAGATCCTGCTCGACATTCTTGCCACGGTCGACCGGCCGCTGCGCGTCAAGGAATTTCCCCTCAACTTCGCCGCCCGTGCGGAAGGCGAAAGCAAGCTGGACCAGACCGTCGTGTTCGAATTCCTCGTGGGCCTTTACGATAAGTGGCTTGGCCGCATCATCCCGACCCGCTTCGCGCTGTTCGGCACTGTGGGCGGACTGGGCGTGCTGGTGCAGCTCGGCGCACTGTGGGTGCTGCTTCATCACATCTTTGGCGAGCGTTTCGTCTACGGAAACTGGTCTGAAAGCACCACGTTCAACACGGCGAACACGCTGGCCGCCGTCATCGCGATGACGTTCAACTTCGTCCTCAACAATGAACTGACCTATTCGGACAAGCGCTTGCGCGGGTTCGGCCCGCTGATGCGCGGCTGGGCCCAGTTCGGCGTGACATGCTCGCTGGGGCTCCTCACCAACGTCGGCTCCGCGGCGGTCCTCAAGACGATCGGCATCCATGATGTGATCGCCGTTGTGACCGGCATTATTCTCGGTTCGGTTTGGAACTTCGCGCTCTCGTCCAAGTTCGTCTGGGGAAAGTACTGACCACTAGTTGCCGTTCGTCGGTTCCGGTAAGTCGTTTGCCGGAATCGTTTTGAGAATCGCAAAGTAATCGTCTCTTCGCCCGCGACCACATAAGCGGGAGAAGTTTGATGATCTTTCACGTTTCCATCGATGCGCGCGATCCGCAGCGCGTCGCCACGGTGCTGGCGGAGCTGCTGGGCGGCAAGGCCACGCCGTTTCCGCCGGTCGCGCAGGGCAGCTGGGTCGCCCACGCAGGCGATGACCGCAACACCCTTGTAGAAGTCTATCCGCGCGGCACCGAACTGGTCGAGGCACAGGGCGACGCCGATGCCGTCGGCGTGCCGGGCTATGACCGCCTGAGTTCGACTCACTTTGCCATGGCGACCAAGCTCGATCAGGCTGGTGTCTTCACGATCGCTATGCGCGAGGGCTGGCCCGCCAAGTACCGCAAGCGCGGCGGCGCGTTCGGCGTCATCGAGATGTGGATCGAGGGCGACCGCATGCTCGAAGTGCTGACCGACGAGATGCAGGCCGAATACCTTTCGGCGATGACGCTGGCCAACTGGGAAGACATGCTCGCCCATGGCGACGAAAGGCATCGTATCCCGGCGTGAGCTGGATGGCAGCCTCCCTGTCTCCTGTGGGGCAGGGAGGTTCCGGCATGCCCAGGCGCTGGCGGTAATAATGCAGGCTGCCATGGCAGATACCGATGCCAAAGCGGACTTGCCGGACACGCCGACATTGCGGACGTCCAACTATTGACCTGCAGCATCCGCTGCAGGGCTCTTCCCGCAGCGCTACCGGTCATTAATCCTGCGACGCGTGTTCCTTGAACTTCTCGATCAGCTTCGAGAAGTCACCAGACATCGCCTCCTGCCGTGGCGGGAATTCCGCGAAGGTCATCACGTGCTTGGTCATGAAGTCGATGATCGGCAGCAAGACCCAGCCCTTGTGCTCGGCCAGCTTGCGGTTGACGTCGCCCCACTGCCGTTCGAACGGGTCCATCAGGATATTCGTAATCATCGGCCGTCCGAGATGGACCAGCGGGTTGTCCCACTTGCCTTCCATCTTCGCCGCGATCGTCACCTTCCACGGGCCATAGCGGACTGCGGCCAGATTGGTCTCGTCGTAGTAGAAATAGTGTTTGCGCGCCGAGGGGCCCTTGCCGGTGAACAGCGCGGTCTGGTCGTAGCCGTCAAGGTGGACCTTGTACTTCTTGCCCTCGTGCTCGACGCCCTGCTTCAGCTTCTTGTCGATGTCCGGCATACCGACAAGCGCCGCGAAGGTCATGAAGAAGTCCTCCATGGCAACGATTTCGGAACTGACCTGCCCGGCCGGGATCTTGCCCGGATAGCGGATCACGCAGGGCACGCGCACGCCGCCTTCCCAGGTCGTGCCCTTGTCGCCGCGGAACGGCGAGGTACCACCCTCGGGCCACATGTACTGGTAGGCACCGTTGTCGGTGGTGTAGACGACGATAGTATCCTCGGTGATGCCCAGTTCGTCCAGCTTGGCGAGAAGCTGGCCAACGTGTCCGTCGTGCTCGGCAAGGCCATCGCCGTAGATGTCAGCCTGCGAAGCGCGGGAAACGCCCTTTCGTTCATCCAGCAGGTGCGTGAACACGTGCATGCGGCTCGCACAGTGCCAGATGAAGAAGGGCGTATCCGCCTTGACCTGCCGTTCCATGAAATTGCACGACTTGGCGACGATTTCGTCGTCCAGCGTCTTCATGCGTTCGGTCGTCAGTGGCCCCTCGTCCTTGGTCGGGCCATCGGCTGTGCCCGACACCATGCCGCGCACGTTCCATTGGTCTGCAAATTCCCTGGTCTGCGGGCGGTCCGGATCTTCCGGATCCTCGTTGGCGTTGAGGTGATAGAGGTTGCCGAAGAACTCGTCGAAGCCGTGACGGTGCGGCAGGTGTTCCTCGCGGTCGCCAAGGTGGTTCTTGCCGAACTGCGCGGTGGCATAGCCATGCATCTTGAGGATTTGCGCGATCGTCGGGTCCTTGTCGGACATGCCTTGCGGCGCACCGGCACAGCCCACAGTCGTAAGGCCGGTGCGCGCAGGCATCTGACCAGTGATGAAAGCGGCCCGCCCTGCCGTGCAAGAGGGCTGGGCATAGAATGAGGTGAGCTTGATCCCGTCCTCGCCGATGCTGTCGATGTGGGGCGTCGATACGCCCATTGTATCGCCGCCAAAGGAACTGACGTTCCAATAGCCGATATCGTCACCGAAGATGACAAGTATGTTGGGCTTGGCCTTGGGCATGGAACTCTCCTGTCGAGGATGTAGGCGGTAGTTCTAGGCTCTGGACCAGCAGGTCATGATCGGGACAAACCTTAGACAGCGTCGGGGAAAACCCGGTGCTGTCAGAACAACGTTATCGATGTTTACGCCTGCTTGCCTGCGGCTTTTTGTCCATGCGGCTTGGCAAATCGGCGTCCCGATCGCAGCTGGCCGCTAGGGCCAGCGCTTGCTCGGGGCTCCCACCGGTTGGATGAAATTCTCTGCGCGGTGTTGGCTGTCCTGGTCCTCTAACGCCAGCTCGGCAGCCACATCCACAGGTTGTAGGCGTCCTTGTAGGGCAGCGGGGCGGCAGAGATGATCGGGTAGAACACCGCGAACATCAGCAGCGAGAGCGCCATCGAGCCCGTCGCCACCCAGCGCCAGCGGTATCGGCGCTGCCACAGCACGTCGAGCCACAGGCCCATCAGCCCCATCAGGAAGGCGCCCGGCAGCAGGTAGTGGTAGTAGAACTGCACCGGCTTGCCGTTGAGCGCCCACATGGCAAGGCACGCGGCATAAAGCACGATCAGCGCCAGCGCGTCGGCGCGGCGCCGGATGAGCATGGCCCACAGGCCCCACAGCAGCGCCACCAGCCCCGCGAGCATCGAGAACGGATTGCCGAGCATGACGATGCCACGCTGGGCGCCGTCCACGTCCTTGAACAGGTACCAGATCGCCCGCCAGTTCACGACCCACTGATACCACAGGCTCTGGTAGGGATGCGGCTTCTTCACGCTGTCCTGTAGCCTGATCATGTATTCGTGGTGGCCGATGAAATCGAGCGGGTTCACCGGTCGGTCGCTGTAGAACATCGCGGGCAGGAACGTCAGCCAGTACACTGCCAGCGGCAACAGACCCAGCCACAGCACAGCCTCGGCCAGAGAAACGCCCTTGATCGGCCCGGCGCCCTTGCGGCCGACGATGAACACGCCGCGCTCGCGGATGCGCAGGATCAGGAAGGCGAGGCCAGGCATCATCAGCGCCGGAGCGCTGCTCCATTTCGCACCGAGCGAAAGGCCGAGCGCTATGCCGCTCAGCACCAGATGAAAGCGCGCGCCGCTGGTCGAGCGGGCGCGCAGCGCCGCGGCGAACTGCCATAGGCCTACCATGCACATCCCGGCTTCCACCATGTCGAGCATGGCGATGCGGCTCTGGATGAACCACATGCAGTTGGTCGCGAGCAGGGCGGTGGCCGCCAGCGTTGCCGCGCGGCGGCGCGAGAGATGCCAGATCAGGCGCGAGAAGCCGAACAGGCCGAGCGTGCCGAAAAGCACCGGCCCCAGCCGCCATGCGAGCGGCCGGTCGCCGAGGAAATGGATGCAGGCGGCGATCACTTCCTTGCCGAACATCGGATGTTCGCGGTTGGCGGGGATCAGGTCCAGCAGCTTGAGCGAGGCCGGGACATAGTGCACCTCGTCGAAATAGTATGCCGACGGGATTTCCAGCCGCCACAGCGCCAGCGTGAGGAAAAGCGCGGTGATGCCCAGGCACCAGCCGATCGGGTCTCGGGCTTGTCGGGGGGATAGCGGCATTGGTTGTGCGGGATAGCACGAACGCGGCTCTCCGCAAGAGCGCTTGCACGGCAACCGCTTGCCTTGATCCCCACGCGCTCCTAGAGGCCGAAATCATGAAACGCACGACCGGACAGGACCGCACCCAGACCCGCAACTGGCGCCCCGCCACCCGCGCAATCCGCGGCGGCACCTGGCGTTCCGAAATGGGCGAGACGAGCGAGGCGCTCTTCCTCACCTCGGGCTATTCCTATGATGACGCCGCGACTGTCGCCGCGCGCTTTGCCGGCGAGCAGGATGGCATGACCTACTCGCGCCTCCAGAACCCGACCGTGGCGATGCTGGAAGAGCGGATCGCGCTGCTTGAAGGTGCCGAGGCGTGCCGGACGCAGGCCTCGGGCATGGCGGCGATGACAGCGGCGCTGCTGTGCCAGCTTTCGGCGGGCGACCACATGGTTTCGGCCCGTGCCGCGTTCGGCTCTTGCCGCTGGCTGGGCGACAGCCTGCTGCCGCGCTTCGGCATCGACGTGACCGTCATCGACGCGCGCGATACCGCCGCGTGGGAAGCCGCGATCCGCCCCAACACCAAGGTGTTCTTCTTCGAGACCCCCGCCAATCCGACGATGGACGTGGCAGATCTCGAAGCGATCGCAAACATCGCCAAGGCCCATGGTATCACCACTGTCGTCGACAATGCCTTCTGTTCGCCTGCGCTGCAGCGCCCGATGGAATTCGGCATCGACGTGGTTGCCTATTCGGCTACCAAGCTGATGGACGGGCAGGGGCGCGTGCTTGCGGGTGCCGTCTGCGGCAGCGAGGAATTCATCAACGACAAGCTGCTGCCGTTCCAGCGCAACACCGGGCCGAACCTTTCCCCCTTCAACGCCTGGGTCGTGCTCAAGGGGCTGGAGACGCTGGACCTGCGCGCGAAGAAGCAGAGCGAGAACGCGCTCAAGGTCGGCCAATTCCTCGAAGGGCGCGTGCCGGTGATCCTGCATCCCTGGCTCGACAGCCATCCGCAGCAGGCGCTCGCGCAGAAGCAGATGGATGCCTGCGGCCCGATCTTCAGCTTCGTGCTCGACGGCGGGCGTGAGCAGGCTCATGCACTGCTCGATGCGCTTCAGCTCATCGACATCTCGAACAACATCGGAGACTCTCGGTCGCTGATGTGCCATCCTGCCTCCACGACGCACCACAACATGGGGCCGGAAGGCCGCGAAGCTATGGGGATCGGCGAAGGCATGCTGCGCATCAATGTCGGCCTTGAAGACGCCGACGATCTGATCGAGGACCTTGACCAGGCCCTGAGCAAGGCCGGTCTCTGAACGCGATCGATCCCGGAGCGGATCCCGCGGCGCTGCTCGCCGCGATCGTTGAATCGAGCGACGACGCGATTGTAGGCAAGGCGCTGGATGGCCGCATCCTGAGCTGGAACGCGGCCGCCGAACGGATTTTCGGCTGGCCCGCCGACGAGATCATCGGGCGCAATGTGCGCACCCTGATCCCGCAGGACCGGCTGGACGAGGAAGACGCGATTATCGCCCGCATCAGCCGGGGCGAGCGGATGCCCTCGTTCGAGACGCTCCGCCAGCGCAAGGACGGCAGCCTCGTCAGCGTCGCCGTTACCGTGTCTCCGGTGCGCGATGCCGAGGGCAGGGTGGTCGCGGCCAGCAAGATCGCGCGCGACATGTCCGAGAGCATCAGCATCAAGGATCAACTGGCCCTGAGCGAGGCCCGGTTCCGCCTGTTGGCCGACAACATGAGCCAGCTCGCCTGGATCGCCGACAGTGACGGCTGGATCTTCTGGTACAACAAGCGCTGGTTCGACTACACCGGCACCACGCTCGAGCAGATGGAAGGCTGGGGCTGGAAGGCGGTGCATCATCCCGATCACGTGGACGCCGTGGTTGAAAAGATCTCCAGCCACTTCGAATCCGGAGAGGATTGGGAAGACACCTTTCCGCTACGTGGCGCGGACGGGGAATGGCGCTGGTTTCTTTCGCGCGCCAAGCCCATCCGGGACGAGAATGGCGCGCTGCTCTACTGGTTCGGCACCAATACCGATGTGACCGAGATGCGTGATGCGGAAGAGCAGATTGAGCTGCTGCTTCAGGAAGTGAACCACCGTAGCAAGAACATGCTAGCAGTGGTTCAGTCGCTGGCACGGCGTTCCGACATCGACAACTCTGACTTCATCGACCGCCTGGAACAACGCATTCGCGGCCTTGCCGCGAATCAGGACGTGCTGGTGCGGCGGGCCTGGTCGCGCATTCCCGTGCGAGAGATGGTGGAGGCACAGCTACGTTCGCTGGGCGAGGCACGGGCGCAGATCACCTCCGCGGGGCCGGAGGTAAAGCTTTCTCCCGGTGCGGCAGAGGCGCTGGCCATGGCGTTCCATGAAATGGGTACCAACGCCGTCAAGTATGGCGCGCTTTCGGTGCCGGAGGGACGAGTCGCGATAGGCTGGTCACTCGAAGGGGACGGCAGGGATGCCCGCTTTCGCATTGCCTGGACGGAAGAGGGCGGTCCGCCCGCCATCGAGCCGCAGCGCAAGGGCTTCGGTACGCGCATCATCGTGGATGTGCCGCGGGTCAAGCTTGATGCCGAAATCGTGACCGAATACCCGCCAGAAGGGTTCCGCTGGGCCCTGGAATGCGCGGCTCCTTCGATCCTGTGACGCTGCCGTGGTGGCGTGCACAGCGCAGGACAGCAAAGCGGTTGTAGGTGCGCGGATTCGCCGTTAGGCTTGTTCCTACCATGAAGGAACTGTTCCAGCATACCGCACTCACTGATGGCGTTACGGTTCGCGTCGCCGTCAATTTTCTGCCCGAGCAATCACGCATCGAGGCGGGCAAGTGGTTCTGGGTCTATCATATCCGCATTGAGAACGACACGCCGCACACGATGCAGCTGATCTCGCGCCACTGGCGTATCACCGATGGCAATGGCGATGTCAGCGTCGTCGATGGCGAGGGCGTGGTGGGAGAACAGCCAGTGCTGCGTCCCGGCGCCAGCCATGACTACGTCTCGGGTTGTCCGCTCTCGACGCCGCAGGGTTCGATGGAGGGGTACTACACCTTCCGTCGCACCGATGGTGTGGAGTTCAAGGCACTGATTCCGTTTTTCCCGCTGGCCGCCCCCGCCACGGCAGGGTGATTTGCCACGCCGTGAGGAGCGATTCGACGGCAGGCAGGGTTGGCCACAAGCTCGGCACCCCGGTATTCTCGTGCCCCGTTTCTTCCCTGCAACAGGAACTTCGTTGCCCTGCGCGTCCGTGCGGCATAGGGAAGCGGCATGAAGCGCACGCATCTGCCCCTCAACGCCCTTCGCGTGTTCGACGCGGCCGCGCGGCATCTTTCGTTCACGCGCGCGGCGGACGAACTGGCGGTGACGCCTGCCGCCGTGGGCCAGCAGATCCGCGCGCTGGAAGACCTGCTCGGCGTCGTCCTGTTCCGCCGCACCAGCAAGGGGCTGGAACTCACCGACGAGGCGGGGGCCGGCCTGGCTGCCCTTCGCACCGGCTTCCTTCATTTCGAGGATGCGGTTCAGGCGATGCAGGCCAGCCAGTCGAGCCACGTCTATACCATTGCCGCGCCGCGCGAATTCTTCGCTGCCTGGCTGGCGCCGCGTCTCGCTGCGTTCCGGGCGGAAAATCCGGAGGTGCGCTTCGTGCTGGTGGACGGCGAGATGACCGATTTTACCGAAGCCAATCTCGATATCGCCGTGCGCTGGACGGATGGGCCCGGCGAGCTGGAAGGCGTGCCGCTGGGCGATCCGGACTGGGTCATGGTTGGCGAAGGGCCCTGGATCGGCTGGCCGGGCGATCCCGCGCCGGAAGGCAGCGATGCCGCGTCCGCCGACAGCGACGGGGAGGAGGACAAGCCGCCGGTCATGGTCGCTGATGCCGGGCAGGCGATCGCCGCGGCATTGGCGGGGCTGGGGCAGGTGCGCGTACCCGCTCTGCTGACCGCGGGTCTCCCCGCTGCCCCGGTCACTGCGATCGATACACCGTGCCGCCGCGGCTACTGGCTGGTGGCACCGCTGCCGCAGTGGCGCCAGAAAAAGGTCAAGGCGCTGGTCGCGGCGCTGACCGCCGGAGCTTGACGCTGGCGCAGTGAACCGGCGCTGCGGGCCATCCTCATTCTCCGGCGGAGACGGACAAGTAAAAAGGGCGATGGCAATCCTGCCACCGCCCTTTTTTTGAGGCTGACCGCGTGGCCCGTGGCCCCGGCGGCGTTCGTTCAGAAGCCGAGGTCTTCGATCTTGCCGTCGAAATTGTTGCCGAGCTTGTGGGTGGCCTTGGCCAGCTTTTCGCCCGGCTGTCCGGCAAGGTAACCGTCGATGATGCGCTGGTAGTTGCTGATCAGGCCTTCGACGTCGCCAGACAGGCGCATGAATTCGAACCCGTCGGCGTGCATCCCTGCCTGCTGGATCGGAATGTTCGAATAGTCCTGGCGCGGGATCGGCGGGAAGTCCGGGCTGTCGTAGGGCAGAACGGTCGGCTCCATGACCGGCTCGGGCTCCTGGCCTTCGGGGAAATGGGTCAGCGACCAGATCTCGAAAAAGCAGCTTTCCGGGCCGAGCGGCCGGATGCGGTACGCCGAGAACGAGGTGAAGGTCGGCAGCAGGAAGTAATGCGGGAACAGGAATTCCACGGCATTGACCGGATCGGACTGCTTGACCGCCAGCAGATCGGGAATGTCCTCACCCCGCTCGCGCAGGGTCTGGGTGATCGCCGCGAGCACCATGCCGAACCAGGTCTGCATGGCCAGCATCGGGTCTTCGGGCAGGTTGTCGATCGGCACGCCGCGCGCGATTTCGACTTCCTTGGCGTGGATCATGCCGGCCATGCCGTCGCTCAGCAGCTTCATGCCGTCGAGCTGGGCTTCGATCATTTCCGCGATGTTGGTCGGCGTTGGGGCGGTCTTCACATCGTCGATGCCGCCGTAGCGTTCCGTGTAGAGTTCCGGCGTGCGGTAGTGCAGCTGCGGGTGTGTCTGCAGCACGTGGTAGCCTTCCATGAAGGCTTCCATGGCGATCTTCCAGTTGGCCGGGAGCACCGTGCCGTAGTGCCATTCGGCGCGCACGTTGGCGAGGCCATTGGCTTCCAGCCGGTCCGCCACCGGACCCAGCGTTTCGCGCAGGGCCGGGGCATCGTCGTCGTGGTTGATCCACGCGCAGCCGCCGAAGGTTTCCACGCGGCAGGGGACGAGGTTGATGTCGTCGTCGAGCTGCCGCTCGCTGAAGATGTGCTTGGCGTAGACGAGCGTGTTTTCGCCATCCATGTTCCAGCGCCAGCCGTGGAACGGGCAGACGAAGCCCTTCTTAGAGCAATTGCCGTGCGCGCTGGCGTGCGAGCAGCCAATCGTGGTGCCGCCTGCAAAGGGCACGCCGCGGTGGCGGCAGGCATTGTGCCAGGCCTTGATGCCGCTTTCCGTGCGCACGACGATGACCGACTTGCCGACGTTGCTGTATTCGACCCAGTCTCCCACTTCGGGAATCTGTTCGAGCCGGCACGCCATCTGCCAGGCGTGCGGCCAGAGGTGGTCAAGCTCCGCCTGATAGAATTCGGCATCGTAATAGCGCTTTGCCGGGATCCGCTCTGGATCGTCGATCGGAAACGGTACCGGCCGAAGGCCGCCGTCAGCTGATTTGAGCACTCCCACACCTCTTTTGATCGTGAGTCTGTTGTTATCGGATAAGTGTACAGTCCGGGGAAGGCGAGGCAATGCCGCACGGCGGCCTGATCATCGCGGGCACGCTAAATAGGCGCACTTTTACGCGCCGGGACAAGCGGCGGGCGGCACTTGGCGGTGTACACTCTGGTACAAACATTTCCTAGTGCAAGCGGTTCGGGTCGAGCGCCGAGCGCTTTGGCGCTGCTCCCGCGCGCGGCACCGAAACCGCAGCTGCCGTGCCGCCTCCGCCCATCGCCATCAGTGCGGCAATGCGCTTTTCGGTCGCCGGGTGAGTGGAGAACAGCTCCGACACATGCGAGGGTACGATATAGAGCTGCGCGGTTGCCGGATTGCGCTCGACCGCTGGGTTGGGCAGGTGCGCGGCGGGCCCGGCGATCTTTGCGAGCGCGGAGGCGAGCGCCCGGGGATTGCCGCTGATCTCTGCTCCGGCCTTGTCCGCGCCGAACTCGCGCGTGCGGCTGATCGCCATCTGCACGATCATCGCCGCGAACGGCGCCATGACCACCGCCGCGATGGCCGCCAGCGGATGAGGCCGGTTGTCACTGTGGCCGCCGAAGAACAGGCCGAAGTTGGCGATCATCGAGATAGCGCCCGCGATCGTCGCGACCATGGTCATGATCAGGGTGTCGCGGTTGCGCACATGGCCCAGTTCATGCGCCATGACCCCCGCCACTTCCTCGCGGCTGAGCATGGACAGCAGGCCGGTGGTCGCGGCAACCGCGGCGTTTTCGGGATTGCGGCCGGTGGCAAAGGCATTGGGGGCCTGCGTGTCGATCAGGTAGACGCGCGGCATCGGCAGTCCGGCATTGCGAGCCAGCCTTTCGACAATCGCGTAGAATTCGGGCGCGCTGCGGGCATCGACTTCACGCGCGTTGTGCATCCGCAGGACGATGCTGTCCGCGTTCCAGTAGGTGAACAGGTTCATGCCCGCCGCCACGATCAGCGCGATTCCCGCGCCGCCGGTGCCGCCGAACATGTAGCCGAGCGCCATGAACAGCGCCGTCAGCGCCGCCAGCAGCATGGCCGTCTTGATGCCGTTCACGTGTTTCTACTCTCCATTATGCCTGTTTCGTGCGTGCACCGGGAATCTAGGATGGCGTGAGCGGGTTTCAACGGCGGGCCGGGGGATAACGGTCTGCTTGGCGCCGGTGTACTTGGCAGAGCCGCCCGCAGCCGATAGACGGAGTTGAACGAAGTTTCAGGATCAGAGGAGCGGCTCGGGTTGGCACAGCAGGAATCGGACGCAAAGGCTCCCCGACGCCGGCGGCGCACGTCCGAGGAAGTGGCGGACCGCATTCTCGAAGCCGCGGCCGAGGAGTTCGAGCAGTCGGGCTATTCCGGTGCCACGACCGCCGCCATCGCGCGGCGGGCCGATGTCACCGAAGCGCAGATCTTCCGCTTCCACGCATCCAAGCAGGACCTGTTCCGCGCCGCGATCTTCACCCCGCTCAACCGCCATTTCAGCGATTTCCAGTCGCGCAGTATCGCGGATCTTGGCGCGGGGCGCGAAGGCAAGGACCTGGCCAGGCAATATATCGGCGAGTTGCAGGACTTCATGTCCAGCCATTCGGGCATGTTCATGTCGCTGATCGTGGCCAGCGCCTATTCGCCCGGCTCGACCGGGGCGATCACCGAGCTGGAAGGGCTGCAGGCCTACTTTGAAAAAGGCAAGGCGCTGATGAGCTCGCGGATGGGCTCCGACGCGCCGGTTTCCGCCGAGCTGATGGTGCGCGTGTCTTTTGCCGCGGTGCTGGCCAACCTGATGTTCCGCGACTGGCTGTTCCCGCCGGGCCTCGCCAGCGACGAGGAAATCCGCGACGCCATCGCGACCTTCGTGATCGAGGGGATCGAGGCGAACGGGCCGGTGGGCGAGGGGCGGAGCGGAGAAGTGCCGGGCTGAATGCGCGGAGGTCCCGGGGGAGCGGATGTTGAACAGGCCACCCCGCCGCGACTACGCTAGCCAAGTCTCGCGGCATTCGCGCGAACGGGCGGGCGGAATTTGGGGCTCGTTGAGGCATGCCTCGGATCGCGGGTAGGCTGTCTCCACGGCCGCAATCAGCCCCTTCCGCGACCGGCAGTTTATCTGGCCACGCTATAGCCGTCCGGTTCCGCGACTGGCTTTCTCGCGGCCACTTGCATGAAGCGCGGCGGATTGGCGGGCATATCGCAGGCCAGCGCCAGAGGATAAAGTCCCGGCGGCAGAGCCGCGAGCGGCATTCCGGCGGCGGCGAGGGCATAAGGCGATACGCGGTGGCGCGTACACAGGCCGCCGGCCCCGTCGCTGACCAGCGGCGTTTCGAACTGGACGACGAAGCGGGTCTCTTCCGATCGGACGACCGTGGAATAGGCGAGTTGGCCGCTGCCGAGATCCAGCACGACGTCGGTGCCGGCAGGCACTCCCATCAGGCCCTCGATCATCGCGCCGGTCTTCGAGATACTGCGCATGACGGCATCGTAGCGGTGATCTTCGTGGATGACGCCGATTCGGCGGATCACGGTGCGCCGCTCCGGGCGATGCCGGGCAGGCCCCGAAGGCGCAATCTTGAATTGTTCGGGGCCGACCTGTTCCGCGATCTCCTCCGGCGTCAGCGGCTTGGAATAGAGCCACCCCTGGATGAAGCGTGCGCCCTTCGCACGGACCAGTTCCAACTGGTCGAAGGCCTCCACACCCTCGACGGTCGTCTCCATGCCGATCGCATCGGCAAGGCCGACGATCGCTGCGATGATGGTCGGACTGTTCTGCTTCTTGAGCGTGCATGTCTCGACGAAGCTCTTGTCCACCTTGATCTTGTCGAACGGCGCGGTGCGCAAGTAGCTCAGCGACGAGAAACCCGTGCCGAAATCGTCCAGGACAAGGCGAACCCCCAGGACCTTCAACGTCTTGAACGTGTGCTCGGCGGCTTCGCCGTCGACCAGGAAAATGCCTTCCGTCAATTCCAGTTCCAGCCGTTCGGCGGCGAGTCCGCTTTCCTCAAGGGCAGACGTGACCATCGCGACGAAACCGGGATGCGCGAACTGGACGGCGGAGACATTGACCGCCACGCGCACGCTCTCGGGCCAGTTCAGCGCTTCCATGCAGGCGCGGCGCAACGCCCATTCGCCGATCTGGATGATCAATCCGGATTCTTCGGCAATCGGCACGAAGATCTCGGGGCTCACATCGCCCCTTTCCGGATGGTCCCAGCGCATCAGGGCCTCGAAGCCGACAACGGCGTTGTCGTCGGCCCTCACCACCGGCTGATAGCGCAATTGCAGCGCGTCGCTGCCCAGTGCCTTGCGCAAGTCGTCGAGAAGAAGCTGGCGCTCCACCTTTTCGTCCTTGAGGTCGGCGGAGAAAAACCGGAACTGCCCCCGGCCGCCCTTCTTGGCGGCATAGAGCGCGAGGTCGGCGCTCTTGACGAGATGCTCACGTTCAAGGCCGTCATGTGGCGCTACCGCGATGCCGACAGACGTGCCGATGACGGCTCTCTCGGCATCGATGGGATAGGGCTGGGACACGATCTGGATGATCCGGTCCGCCAGTTCGCCAAGCCTGCCGCGATCGTCCATGTCGGGAAGAATGATCGCGAACTCGTCCCCGCCGAGGCGGCCGATCTCGCCGTTGTCTCCCACGATGCGGCGCAGCCGGTCCGCAACCTGGCGCAGCAGTTCGTCACCGGCGGGGTGCCCCATCGTGTCGTTGACCTGTTTGAAGCGGTCGAGATCGAGCAGGATCAGCGCGCAGCTTCGCTTCGCGGCGCTGAAGGCGCTCAGATAGCCATCGAGCTGCGCATTGTGCCGGTGGCGATTGGCCAGCCCTGTCAGCGCATCGGACATGGCCTGGTGCATTTCGTCCAGTTCGCGCTGGTACTGCTCGGTAATGTCCCGGAAGCCGCCCCGGTAGCCCTGGAAGTTGCCGGCATTATCGAACTTGGGCCTGCCTGAAAGCGAGAGCCACAGCGGCTGGCCGTGCCGCTTGCCGCTGCCGGCCTTCGGTCGGACCGTCAGATCCGTGACCTTGAGCCGGCTGCCCAGCAGAAAGGTGAGGGGGCGGCTCGATTTCTCGTCGAGCTTGTCCGGGTCCGTTTCGACGAGGTCTCCGAGTGGCTGGCCGAGCGCACTTGCCGCATCGACCCCGAGTGCGTCGAGGAGTCTGTCGGAACTGTAAACGAGGTTGCCGTGCTCGTTCGTGGCCCACAGCCAGCCCATTCCGAGGGCTTCGTATTCATCGAGCAAGGCGAGACGTTCTCGGGCAGGAATTGGCGCATGCCTTCCGTTCGCCCCTGCGGAGCGTTCCTGACCGATCCGATGGCCGAATCCCTTTAGAATGTTCCTGACGGCCATAACTGAAATTCCATCGAGTCTTAACTCTCAATTCGAGGGCTCTACATGGAATTGGTTAAAATCCGTTTTGTGTCTTGCCGTAATGAGTTGCTCGAGGAAATATTATCAATTGTTGTCATCGTCGCGTGATTATTCAAAAGGTTTTGAGAGGTCCTCTGCTTCCCGAGTGAACACCTGTTCCGCTTTCTGTTGTCTGCCGTCTTGACGAGCCGCCGGTCCGATGGCTTCACGCCGGGCACGCCTCGGGCCTCTCCCGCGGGCGGAACGGGGCCGAGGATCGCCCGGCGTGGGCATCGCGACGCTACGAAATATCGAACCCGAACACCCGCGCCGCGTTCTCGCTGAGCGTCTTGCGGGTATCCGCTTCCTTCAGCCCTTCGGTCATCTTCAAGGCCACATCGCGCGAATGCGGCCAGATCGTTAGATCGTTGCCGAGTGCGGGTAGTCGGAGGAGAACATCGTCATGCCCGCCATCCAGGGCCACAGGCCGGTGCCGATCATCTGGTAGCCTGCATAGTCGTCGACATTGGTGGTGAACACGTTCTTGCCGATGAACTCGGTCGGGCTGTGCTTCAGCTTCACCGGGAACCACGATTTCTGGATGTCCCAGTGGTGTTCCATGGTCTGCACCCAGAATGGCGCCCAGCCGCAGTCGACCTCGGCGCCGACCATTTTCAGGTTCGGGTACTGGTCGAACACGCCGGCGAAGATCAGGTAGGAGAAGGGACGCAGGCACGAGAAATAGCGCGTGACGATCCCGCCGATCGAGACCTTGTCCTCCTGCAGCCGGTCCCAGTCTGTGGCATCGGGCGGGCCACCGTGGTTGCGGTGCATGCACAAGGTCATGCCCAGTTCGTCGGCCGTCTGCCAGACCGGGTGGTAATGCGTGGGGTGGTTATACGGGATCGTAGGATTGCCTGGTATGTACATGGCCCGGCATCCTTTTTTTGCCACCCGCTTCATTTCGGCGACGGCGTGCTCAATGCCCAGTTCGGTCGGGTTGATGGCAAGGCCGCACAGCCGTTTGGGGTCGCAGGCCTGGAAATCGTCGAGGATCCAGTCGTTGTAGGCGACGAAGCCTGCGGCAGCGACTTCCTTGTCCGGGTGGGTGTACAATACCGGCCCCATGCCCGGATAGGTTACCGAGGCCCAGGTGCCGTCGATGTCCATGTCCTTCAAGTGCTCGGTCCCGTTGTAATTGCCGGGACGCAGCTGGTCGTAGCGCAGCCCGCTCATGCGGTAGTCCTTCTTGTCGAACCCGGCCATCGCCTCGAGGCCGTAAGTGCGCTTGGGCGGGGTGCCGTCGATCGACCAGCCTTCGCCGCCGTCCTTGCCCACGATCACGCGCGGAGCCTTGTCCTTGAGGTGGGCGGGGAAGCGGTCGAGGAACAGGTTGCGCGGTTCGTTGACGTGGTTGTCGGCGCTGATGAGCTTGATGCCCAGCGCGTCGATCCGGTCCTTCGGCGCGTCGATAGCGGCAGTGGCCATGGCGATTCTCCCTTGGTTTTATGACCCGGATCATACGCGTATCGAATAATGTAGCAAGCGCTTGGTTATCGTCGGCGCGCTACCGTGGAACTGCAGGGTTCAGGGGCTTTCGTGTGCTTGTAGGGGGACGGGTGGTGCCATACCCTGCGGCAAAGAACCAAAATTGGGAGGAGCAGGATGTCCATTCTCCATGATGAGACCCAGCAGGAGATCGCGGCGGAAACCGCCCGTGTCCTTGGTGCGCGCAGGGACAAGGCGCGGCTGCTGGAAGTGCTGGACCGTTGCGGTGAGTGGGACGAGGGCTTTTGGCGCACGGCGGTGGAGCAGGGCTGGACCGGGCTCGCGGTTCCGGAGGATTTCGACGGGCTGGGGCTCGGTCTCACTGAACTGGGACTGGTGGCGCAGGAGGCCGGGCGCGTCATTTCCGGCGCGCCGTTCCTGACCTATGGCCATGGCGCCGTCTGCGCCTTGCTGGCCTGTGGGGACGAGGCCTTGCAGGACGCATGGCTGCCGCGGCTGGCGCAGGGTGAGGTGCGGGCAGCGATTGCGTTCGCAGAAGGCACCGATCCGATCCCGCTGTGCCCGCAGGTGGAATACCGGGATGGTGGCCTCCATGGCGAAAAGGCAGGTGTAGCAGGAGCTCTGGCGGCGGATATCGCCGTGGTTTCTGCATCGCGGGACGGCACACCGGTGCTGGTGTTGGCCGATCTGAACGCGGCTGTGTCCGGACAACTGGAGCGAACGGCGATCCACAGCATCGACAATGGGCGCCTGTTCGCCAATCTGGGATTCCATGGCCTGCCTGCCACGGTGCTGGCGGAAGGTGACGCAGCACGGGACCTTGCGCTCGAGATGCAGGCGCAGATGGCGGTGCTTGCCGCACATGAGCAGACGGGCGGGGCCGAGGCGCTGATGCTCGCCGCGCGGGACTATGCGGTGGAGCGCAAGGCCTTCGGCCAGCCCATTGGCGCGTTCCAGTCGGTCAAGCACCGCATCGCCGAGCTTTACGGCCTCGTCGAGATCGCGAGGGCCAACTGCATCCACGCCGCCTCTCTGCAAGGGCAGGCTGGATTCCTTGAAGCCGCGGCCTGCGCCCGCCTCAGTGCGACCGAGGCCTACGACACCGCCGCGCGCGATGCGGTGCAGATCCATGGCGGGACCGGGGTGACCTGGGAAGGTGCGTTGCATCTCCACACGCGCCGTGCCCGGAGCCTCGCGATCGAACTGGGCAACGGGCTGTTCTGGGAGGATGTGCTGGTGACCGGGCTGACGGGAGTGGCGGCATGATTGCGCTCGATGAATGGCAGGAACGGGCCAGGGCCTGGCTCGCGCAGGCAGTCCCCGAATTCGGCCTCGCGGCCCGTGCCGGGCTGACACAGGACGAGGACCTCGAAGTGGGCCGCCGCTACATGGCCGCCAAGTACGATGTTGGCTTTTCCGGTATCACCTTGCCGCCCGAATTCGGCGGGCAGGGGCTCTCGCGGCTGCACAAGGTGCTGTTCGACACGCTGGAGATGCAGGTGGCGATGCCGGTCGGCTATTTCGGCGTTTCGACCGCGATGCCGTTGCCGATCCTGATCCGCTATTGCGAGGACAAGGCCTGGGTGCGCGAGCGCGTGATCGCCGCGCTGCGCGGTGAGGAAATCTGGTGCCAGCTCTTTTCCGAGCCGGCCGCGGGGTCTGACCTTGCCGGGTTGCGCACAAGGGCGGAAGGCGGCGAGCAGGGCTGGACCGTCAATGGTCAGAAACTGTGGACCACGTTCGCGCAGTATTCGGACTACGGCATTCTCGTCGCCCGGTCCGATCCCAGCGTACCCAAGCACAAGGGGCTGACGTTCTTCTGGATCGACATGAAGGCGCCGGGGGTGACTGTTCGTCCGTTCCGCCTCGCCAATGGCGATATTCAGTGCAACGAGGTGTTCTTCGACGACGTTGCGATGGCTGACAGCCAGCGGCTGGGCCCGGTCGGCGAGGGCTTTTCGGTGGCGATCGCGACGCTGATGATCGAACGCTATGCGGCCTCGGACGCCGACGGGTTCGGCCCGCCTATCGAGGCTTTCATAGAAACGCTCCGGCCGCTGACTATCAATGGCCGCCCGGCGCTGGAGGACGGGCGCGTGCGTGGGGTCATCGCGCGCAACCACGCGCTGCGGCAGGGCCTCGATTCCATTCGCCGCCGCGCTCTGCTGGCGATGGAGGCGGGCATGGAGCCGGGGCCGGAAGGCTCGCTGAACAAGCTGTTTTCGGTGCGCAGCCGCCAGAAGCTGTCGGAACTCGCACTTGACCTGCAAGGCGCAGGCGGCCTGTCCTATGCAGAAGGTGCCTATACGAAGGCGGATTGGGCCACTAGCTGGATGGGTGCGCCGACGATGCGGCTGGCTGGGGGGGCGGATGAAATGCTGCTCAATACCATCGCTGAGAAGATATTGGGCTTGCCGCAGGACTATCGCCCGGACAAGGGCGTGCCTTTCAATGCAATTCCGGTCTAGGGCGCAAGAACAGGGAACCTGAGAGGGAGCTAGAGCGAAGATGGCATTCAAGACCCGCGTAACCGAGATGCTCGAGATCGAGCACCCGATCGTGCAGGGCGGTATGCAGGGCGTGGGCCTTGCCGAACTGGCCAGCGCGGTTTCGAATGCGGGCGGCCTTGGCACGCTCACCGCACTGACCCAGCCGAGCCCCGAAGCGCTGCGCGATGAAATCGAGAAGTGCCGCTCGATGACCAGCAAGCCCTTTGCAGTGAACATCACGGTGCTGCCCACGATCCTGCCGCCCGACTACAAGGGCTATGCGCAGGCCGCGATCGACGGCGGGGTGAAGATTATCGAGACCGCCGGCACCCAGGAAGTGCGCGAGATCTGGGAGATGGTGAAGCCCCACGGCATCAAGGTGCTGCACAAGTGCACCGCCGTTCGTCACGCGCTTTCGGCCGAGCGCCACGGGTGCGACATCATCTCGATTGACGGTTTCGAATGCGCTGGCCACCCCGGCGAGGACGACATTCCCGGCCTGATCCTGATCCCGTCGGCTGCCGACAAGGTGAAGATCCCGATGCTCGCCTCGGGCGGTATCGGTGATGCGCGCGGGTTCGTGGCGGCGCTGGCGCTGGGCGCAGAGGGCATCAATATGGGCACGCGCTTCTGCGCGACGAAGGAAGCGCCGATCCACGACAACATCAAGCAGCTCTACGTCAACAACGATGAACGCGGCACCAACCTGATCTTCCGCAAGTTCAAGAACACCGCGCGCGTGGGCAAGAACTCGGTCTCGGACAAGGTGGTCGAGATCTCGGCCCGCCCAGACGCCGTGTTCGAGGACATCAAGCCTTACGTCGCGGGCGCCGTCGGCCGCGAGATGCTCAAGAGCGGCGATGTCGATCAGGGCATCTTCTGGGCCGGCATGGTTCAGGGCCTGATCCACGATATCCCCACCTGCCAGGAACTCATCGAAAGGATGGTTGGCGAGGCCGAGGAAATCGTGAAGGGACGCCTGGGCAAGATGCTGAGCTGAGGCAGCCAAGTATCCTTTCTCCGTTCGTGTCGAGCGAAATCGAGACACCTGGGCGCAAGTGGTTCTCGACTGGGCTCGAACCGAACGGATATCGTTTGGAATTCGGTGCGACTGCCCGAACGGAGAGAATTGAATGGCTTACGAGCATATCCTCTATAGCGTCGAGGACGGCGTCGCCCGCATTTCGCTGAACGATCCCAAGACCATGAACGGCGTGACCGAAGCGATGGGCCTTGAGATGGCCGATGCCTTCGACCGTGCCTCCAAGGAATCGCGCGCCGTCGTGATGACGGGCGAGGGCAAGGGCTTCTGCTCGGGTGCCAACCTTGCCGCCGCGCAGGACATGCTGGCCGATCCCATGCGCGATGTCGGCGGTCAGCTCGACCGCGCGTTCAATCCGGTGATCATGGCGATCAAGTGCATGGAGCAGCCGGTGATCACCGCGATCCGCGGCCCGGCAGCCGGTTTCGGCGCGGGCCTCGCGGCGGCGGGTGACGTCGTGATCATGGCGGATAACGCTTTCTTCTTCTGCGCCTTCTGCCACGTTGGCTTGGTGCCCGATGGTGGTGCGACGTACCTGCTCGCGCAGGCCGTCGGCCGTGTGCGCGCGATGCAGATGATGCTGCTGGGCGAAAAGATCGATGCAAAGACTGCGCTCGACTGGGGCCTTGCCACGCGCGTGGTGCCCGAAGCCGACCTTGATGCCGAAGCGATGAAGCTGGCGAAGTCGCTCGCCGCAGGGCCACGCTCGCTTGGCATGATCAAGCGCATGGCCTGGGACGCGCTCGATTCCAGCCTCGAGACCGCGCTCAACGCCGAACGTCGCGGCCAGCGCGATGCCGGTCGCACCGAGGACTTCCTCGAAGGCGTCGGCGCCTTCATCGAGAAGCGCAAGCCGGTGTTCAAGGGCCAGTAAGCATCAGGCTACGGTCATGTCCGCCACCAACGTGCGGATATGGCTGGCCAGATGCAGCGCGGCTGGTGAGCGGGTTCGCTCGCGCAGATAGACAAGGCTGATCTCCGCCTTGGCGACGGGCAGGCCGGGCACGTCCAGTGCCACGAGGCGGCCCGATGCCAGGTCGTCCGCGATCAGGGCCCGCGCCACCAGCCAGCTGCAGTCCGTATCGCGCACGATGTCCTGCGCGATACCGAAGTTCTCGCAGACGATGCCGCCCATGGCACCCGCCTTCGCCTGTGTTCCGTAGTCGTAGGTCTGCGCGGACGGATAGGCATCGAGGCCGCTCATGGAAACGGTGCCGCGTTCCGCCAGAGGGTGTCCTGCGCGAACCGCTGTCACCATTTCGATCTGCCCGAGGGGCTCTTCGGCGACGCCCGGCACCATGCTCAGCTGCCATGCGTTGGCCACGATCAGATCGAGCGTGCCCTCCAGCAGGGCCTCCAGCATCGTGTCCGGCCTGCCGGTCCGCGTGACGAGCGTCAGCCGGGGGCTTTCGCGCAGCAGTACCTTGCCCAGCGCGGGGAGCAGCAGGCTCGCCATCATCGGTCCCATGCCGATGCCGAGGCGTCCCGCCCGACCTTTGCCGAAACGGCGCATGTCGGCGTCGAACTCGCCGACGGCGGCCAGCAGTGTCCGCGCTTGTTCCACCGCAAGCCGTCCGGCCGGGGTCAGCGTCACCGCACCCTTGCCCCGGTCGAACAGGCGCACGGCATATTCTTCTTCGAAGGCCTGGATCGAGCGGCTGAGCGCGGGTTGCGATATGCCGCATTCCTCGGCGGCGATCGAGAAGCTCAGGCTTCGGGCGACGGCGATGACATGGCGGAGGCGAGTCAGAGTAATCATGCAATCAAGGTATACGATTTTCAAATCAAATGCATTGGACATCATTCGTCCGACGGCGCTAGCTGAACCCACCAACTGGGAGTCGAAATGATGGATATCCGGGTTTACATGATGTGGGTAACGGCGGGGGCGGTTCTCGTGTTGCTGGCCGAGGTCGTAACCGGCCGTCACAAGGGCGTGTACAAGGCCCGGGGTGAGTTCCCGCTGCTCGGGCTGAACATGGCCATAGGCCGTTTTCTGATCGGGCCGCTCATGGCTGTCTTCGTGGCGGCGGTCTGGGGCTTCTTCCTGCCTCGTTTCGCAGGCTCACTCAGCGCGATGCCCTTGTGGCTGGCGCTTCCAGCGGTTCTGCTGTTTGCCGAATTCTGCTTCTACTGGGTCCACCGCTGGGCGCATGAGGGCGTGAAGAAACGCTCGCTGCTGTGGATGATCCACCGCACCCACCATTCGGCGACCTACATGAACGTCAGCGTGTGGATGCGACTCAATGTCTTCTGGTACATCATCATTCCCAATGCCTGGACGATGGGGCTGGCGATCTATCTGGGCCTGCCGGAGGCCGCGGGCATTGCCATTGTCCTGATCGCCGTGTGGAACATCGTCACGCACAGCAACTTTCGATGGGACGACACGGTGCGCCGTCACAAGGTGTTCGGCCCGGCGTTCCGCGCGCTGGAACACGTGATCGTCTCGCCGGGGATCCACCACACCCACCACGGCTTCGGCAAGGACGGCGCGTCCTACCGCAATTTCGGGGTCATGCTGTCGGTGTGGGACTGGGTGTTCGGCACCCTGCACATCCCGGAGGGGCGCCCCTGGCGCTATGGTCTGCCCGGCCACAATGCGCACTGGCTCGAGGAACTGGCCTATCCGCTGGTGCGGATCGGGAGGCCTCGCGCAGACTAGCGCAAACGGAGCAGTACGATCGCCGTCACTGCTCCTGCGCTGCCTTCTCGTCTTCGCGCTGCCGGCGGTTCTTTTCCACCTGCTCCAACTGATCCGCCATCGAACGCCATGCGGCCTCTGAGCGCAGTTCGCGATCGCGTACATTGTCGAGAACCGCATTGGAGCCTGCTTCAGCAGCTTCGCGCGCACGGGCTTCGCAGAAATCCAGACTGAATGCCATGGATGACCCTCCCTTTCATTCAGGGGGTGGGGGAGGCCGAAGCGCGCTTATCGAACGCTTCGGCCTGCCATGGCGTCAGGCGGACTGCAGGTTCACTGCCGAAGCCTTGCCGTTGCGGCCAACTTCGATCTCATAGGAAACGCGCTGGTCCTTTTCGAGCGTGAACATGCCGGCGTTCTGAACGGCAGAGATGTGGACAAAGCTGTCCGCGCCGCCGTCTTCGGGGGCGATGAAGCCGTAACCCTTGTCGGTGTTGAAGAATTTTACGGTGCCGATGGGCATGGGTGTTTCCTTTCCAGAAACGAATTGGGCGGCCGCGAGATTGCGAACACCGGTCGTGCGTCAAATCGTCAATTGAAAGGAAATCGCCGCAAGCGGGAAAGGCAGCGCTACTGCGCTGCCAGAGCCAAGATTGTCGAGACCAGTCGTGTATCCGACTTCTGCAGAAAACTTCATAGCACGGAACCCGTGCACGCGACAGGGTAATCCACGCAGTGACCGCAAGGCGCAGATGAATGGGGAGCCATGCCTGTCCGATGGGGCTATCCACAATCAATCAGCCGAGCCTGCGAACAGTGCTTGCGCACGGGCGGGAAGGCGCCCATGGCACATCCATCACGCCTGTCATGTCGCAGGCGTGCTCCGGCTGAGAGACGCGCTGTGCTCCCGCTTGCAGCCGGGGTCAGGCAATGCGGGCAGCATCCTTCAATTTCCTCAATTCGCATAGTCTTCCGATCCCCTGGGGGAACCGGATGCCTTTCTGAAATCGAGTGCTTGCGCCCTGGCGGCGTGGGCCTGCCGGCCGGGCGGAGTCCGGCATGAGGCATTGAGCGCCGGGAGTATTCATGATCGAGGAAGATGTGCTGGTGGGCGTGGCCCACGTGCCCGGCGGCGTCGAACTGCGGCTGGTGCGGCATGGCGATGGCTTCACCATCCTGCTCGAAGAGACGGAGCTGATGAGTACCGATGCCAGTGCTTCCGAGGAAGCGCTGGCGACGATGACTTGCGAGCGGCTCGGCGGGCGGGAAGCGATCCAGATGCTGGTCGGCGGCTATGGAATGGGCTTCACCCTGCGTGCTGCGCTCGCGGCCTTGCCGGACGATGCCAGCGTCTGCGTGGCCGAGATCGTGCCCGAGATCATCGAATGGGCGTTGGGGCCGATGCGCGGGGTTACGGCGGGATGCCTAGACGATCCGCGCGTCATGCTCGTCGATGAGGACGTAGCCACGCTGATCCGGGCGGCGCGGGATGGCTATGACGCCATCCTGCTCGATGTCGATAACGGCCCGGAAGGGCTGACGCGGCGGGAGAACGACGGGCTCTATTCGCAGCGCGGGCTGGGCGAGGCGATGCGGGCGCTGCGGCCTGGCGGAATCCTTGCGGTCTGGTCCGCCTGGCCTGATCCTGTCTTTACCGAAAGGCTGGAAGAGGCCGGGTTCACGGTCTCTACATCGGCCCTGACCTCTCTTCCCAACGGCCAGGGCTACGATCACGTGATCTGGTTCGCCCGCAAGCCCTGATCGGGCCGCGGTGCTGAGCGGCATCAGATGATTTTGAGGTCCTTGAGCTCGGCAATGCGCTCGGCGGTGTAGCCGATTTCGCCCAGTACTTCGTCGTTGTGCTCGCCGAGTATCGGCGGGGCCCGGCGGATGGTCGCAGGGCTTGCGCTCATCCGCGCGAGCGGGCTTTCGATCAGGTCGACGTGACCGGCCTTGGCCCAGGCATGCGGCGTGCGGGCGCGCAGGCCCCGGTGCTGGACCTGCTGGTCCTCCCAGACATCGGCCAGTTCGTTGTACTTCGCCGCGGGAATACCGGTCTCGTCGAGCATCTTCTGGACTTCGGCGCTGGTGTATTGCCGGCTCCAGGCGTTGATGATCTCGATAAGTTCGGCACGGCCCGACTTGGCGCGCTTGAAGTTGCTGTCGAAACGGGGGTCGGTGAAGAGTTCGGGCTGGCCCATCAGCACGGTGAGCAGGCGGTAGTGCTCGTCGGTGCCGGCGGTGAGGTAGATGATGCCGTCCGAACAGTAGATCAGGTCCGCCGGACCGCCGCCATTGCCGCCATTGCCGAGGCGCTGCGGCGGGATGCCGCTGATCAGGTAGTCCTGCATGATGTGGCTGACCATCGCCACCGAGGTGTCGAGCAGGGCTATGTCGATGTACTGCCCTTCGCCGGTCTGGTTGCGGTACATCAGCGCGCCGAGGATCGCGAGCGCTGTGTTGTGGCCAGTGATGAAGTCGACGAGGCTGGGGCCGGCCTTGAGCGGCCCGGCGCCGGGCAGGCCATCGGGAATGCCGGTGACGGCCATCATGCCGCCGGTCGCCTGGAACAGGCCGTCGTAGCCCGGCAGGGCCGCCAACGGGCCGTCCTGGCCATAGCCGGTGACCGAGCAGTAGATCAGGCGCGGGTTGATGGCCTTGAGGCTCTCGTAATCGAGGCCGTACTTGGCAAGATTGCCGACCTTGTAGTTCTCGATGAGAACGTCGGCCGTCTCCACCAGCTTGCGGATCACTTCCTGCCCTTCGGGCTTGGAGTGGTTCAGCGTGATTGAGCGCTTGTTGCGGTTGGATACAGTGAAGAAGCTGGATTGGCGCGTTTCGATCCCGTCCTTGCCCTCGACCCAGGCCGTGCCATAGCCGCGCCCGTCGTCGCCCACGCCGGGCCGTTCGATCTTGATCACGTCAGCGCCGAGGTCACCGAGGATCTGGGCCCCGACCGGGGCCGCGAAGACGCGGCTCATGTCGATCACGCGGATGCCCGAGAGGGCGCTCTTGTTCGGGGTCATGCAGGTTCCTCGCCGCTGAATGCTGTATGGTATCAGAATCGCTTCAGGCTCGTCCCTTAACATCTCTTCCGCACGGGTGAAGAGGTGATTATCCAACGATGTTGTGTATTAACTTCGCCTGTGCGAATTCGTGCCCGCGCGCTGCCCCTCACGAGGCGGGAGTGATATCGCGGAATGCGCAGAGACCTGAAGCGGAAGAGGAATACGGCAATGAAGGTGGCGATCATTACCGGTGCGGGCAGCGGCATCGGTCTGGAAACGGCAAAGCTCCTGCACAAGGAAGGCTTCGCGATCGTCGGCGTCGGCCGCAGTAAGGACAAGCTGGCGACGCTTGAAGCCGAGATCGGCAATCCGGATCATGTTCTGGCGATCAGTGCCGACGTGACCGATCCCGCCGCGCCGCAGATGATCGTCGACGAGACGCTCGCCCGCTTCGGCCGCATCGACGCGCTGGTCAACAACGCAGGCGTCGGCAGTCCCAAGCCGCTCGACGAGACCGACGATCCGACGCTGGACTACTTCCTCGACATCATGCTGGTTGCGCCGTTCCGCCTGTGCCGGGATGTGATCCCGCACCTCGGTGAAGGGGCCAGCGTGGTCAACGTGACCAGCACTTTTGCGCATATTGGCGGGCGCCGCGGCGGGGCCTATTCGGCCGCCAAGGGCGGTCTCAAGTCGATGACCGAGCACATGGCCTGCGAATACGGCCCGCGCGGAATCCGCTCGAACTGCGTAGCGCCCGGCGTGACGATGACCGACATGGTCGCGCACCGCTTCGAGGACGAAATCTTCAAGCGCAGCAATGTCGAGACTACGCCGTATCCGCGCCTTGCGCAGCCGGAAGACATCGCCTCGGTCATCGCTTTCCTCTGCCTGCCGGGCAGCGAAATGATCAACGGCCAGTCAATCGTGGTCGATGGCGGCTGGACTGCGACCAAGTACCTGAGCCCGCGCGTGACGCGCACGAAGTGGATTGAGCCCGACGAGGAATGAGGTACTTGCCGCTGCGGTCAAGCGGCGGCGATTGCCTGGTCATGTGCGATCCCGGATAGTTCGCAGCAAATAGCGTTCCGGGAGAACAAGCCATGATCAGAGGTATCCATCACATCGGCGTGAATTGCCGCGATATGGCGCGCATGAAGCGCTTCTATTGCGAGGCCTTTGGTTTCGAGCCGGTCGACGAGGATGGGTTCGGCTGGGCCGACATGGAAGTGATGGACTATATCGTCGATGTGCCCGGGTCCGCTGCAAAAGGCAGCATGCTGAGGGCGGGGACGTGCTACCTTGAACTGTTCCAATACAGCGAGCCCGCTTCCGATCTGGAGAAGCCGTTGCGGCCTTATGATCGGGGCTACACCCATTTCTGCATCGACGTGACCGACATCGAAAAGGACATCGCGCACCTCAAGGCCTGTGGCATGACCTTCAACGATCGCGAGTTCGTGGACGTGGGGCATGTGAAGACGCTCTATGGCTACGATCCGGAAGGCAATGTGATCGAAGTGCAGCAATGCACGCCCGCGAACGGCTTCACGCTGGAAGAACTGCGTGAGCGCGCTCCGGCGGATTGATGACGGGGCCGGCGAGGTCATCGGGCTGGCCGCAGGGTGTAAGCTTTGTCCCCGTGCGGGAGTTGGCCGGCATTTTCAAAACCGCTAGGAAGGAGCCGACGTGCCGGGAAAGGCGCGCGGCTATAGGGGAGAGAGCGGCTTGGCCGATGTGAAACTGACCGCTGCCCAGGAGTTCCGGCACCATTGGAAGATGGTGCTCGCTGCGGCCATCGGCTTTTCATTCACTTCGGTCATGACGGCTGCAACCGGCCTGTTTATCGCACCGATCAGCCAGGAGTTCGGCTGGAGTCGGGCATTGGCATCGTCTGGCGTATCGATAACGGCTGTGCTGGTATTCCTGTTCTCGCCCCTTTTCGGTGTATTCATTGACAAGTGGGGGGTGCGCCGCATGGCCATTCCCGGGCTGGTACTGATGGTGGCAGTTATCTGTTCGCTCAGTCTGCTCGATGGTTCGGTGTGGCAGTGGTTCGCGATCTGGACGTTCTACACGGTGGCCGCCCTGATGACGAAGTCCACGGTCTGGACCGCGTCGGCCAACAGCACCTTCGATACCGGTCGCGGGCTGGCGCTGGGGCTGGTGCTGTCCGGCAGCGCGCTGGCGCAGGCGTTCACGCCGCTTTTTGCCGAATACCTGATCCGCACGCAGGGCTGGCGCATGGCTTTCATTTGGCTTGCGGTGACTTGGGGCTCTGTGGCGGTGCTGCTGTGCGTGGTGTGGCTGCGCGACGGCTACGAGATCAGCCGCAAGCAACGCGCCGAGAATCCCTCGCAGGGAAAATCGGATGCCTTGCTGGACGTGCCGGGACTGACCGTACCGCAGGCGCTGCGCGATCCGGCGCTGTGGCGCATCGCGATTTCCACTTTCGTGATCATGACCGTGACGATCGGCCTTGTCGTCCATCAGGTGCCGATCCTGACCGAAGCGGGGTTCAGCCGCGAAACCGCCGCGGTCTATGCCTTGCCTGCCGGGCTGGCGGGCATTGCGGGCAAGTTGATTACCGGTTCTTTGCTTGACCGGTTTCCGGCGCGTTGGGTTGGCGGGCTCACCATCGGCGCCACGGCGTTCTCGTTCCTGCTGCTGCTCATGCCTGGAGCGCCGGCATGGGCGATGATCACGGCCCTGATGATCAACGGCTATGCAGGCGGCACCAAGCTGCAACTGGTGGGGTATCTCACTGCAGCCTATTCTGGCATGCGCAAGTTCGGAGCCATTTTCGGGCTTATGGCCAGCCTGATCGCAGGCGGCTCAGGGCTTGGGCCGGTGCTCGGAGGGGTCATCTACGACGTCTGGCACACCTATACCCCCGGCTTGTGGGGAGGTTTCGTGCTGACGCTGTTCAGCGCGCTGCTGTTGCTGGGCCTTGGCCCGTATCCGGACTGGAATCGGCGGGAGGAGGCACCGCGCCGGTAGTCGGTGCCGGCATCACGGAATCCCGGATGATCAGTTCTGCCTCGAAACCGTCGGTTGCTTCCGCCTCCGACGTACCTTTCGCAATGCGGCCGACGGCCTCATGTGCCATTGCGACCCAGGGTACGCTCATGGACGTCAGCGGCGGCAATGTGCGGACCGCGAGGGGGGTGTCGTCGAAACCGACGACCGAGAGGTCCGCAGGAATTGTCAGCCCGGCCTGCATCGCAGCATGGAGCACGCCGTTTGCCATTTCGTCGTTGCAGGCGACGATGGCCGTGGGCCGCGGGCTGACTTCCAGCAGCAGCCGGCCGGCGGAGATGCCGGATTCGAACGTGTTGTCACCGGCTACGATCAGCGAAGGGCCGCGATCCAGCCCGTGGTCGGCCATGGCGTCGAGATAGCCCAGCTCGCGCTGCTGCGCCGTCAGCGAGCTTTCCGGGCCCCCGACGAAGCCGATGCGGTTGTGTCCGAGCAGGACCAGCCAGGTAGTCAGGGTGGCCATGGCGCCGCGATCGTTGCAGGTTAGCCCGTGATCGCCGCGCACCCGCCCGAGGCGGACGCAGCGCACTTGTGCATCGGTACAGATTTCGGCCAGATCCTCGCGCTCAGACAGCGGTGGCAACAGGACGACGCCGGTCGGACGCAGCCGGTCGATGAAGGCGCGCAGGCGGACGGCGGCATCACGCGCAGCCATCGGCTGGAGAACAAGCGCCAGTTCGCTGCCTTCCAGCGCCTGGGTCATGCCTGCTTCGACCAGTTCGAACACGCCGCGATCAGAATTGTCGTGAATGAGTGCGACAAGGAAGTTGCGTTGCAACGCCAGTGCGCGCGCCTGGGCGTTGGGCACGAAGCCGGTATCGGCAATCACCGTTTCGATCTTTGCGCGGGTTTCTCCGCTCAGCAGGTCGGCGTGGTTGAAGTAGCGGCTGACCGTTTTCTTCGAGACGCCGGCCATTTCGGCGATCTCGGTAATGGTCATACGCGTAGAGGGGACCTTCATCGGCAATCCTTCAAGGTCCGCAAATCCAGGGACCATGGGTGAAACAGAATGGGTCCTAAGGAAATGGGACCAGCCCGCAAGTCAAGGTTTCACGCAGTCACCGCACGGCCAAAACCACAAGGTTTGCATGAAGGGGCGTGCAAAACGCTTTCCCGTCACGTCCTTTTGCCTGATTGCACCGTATCGGTGCTGAAACAACCGCGCGATTGCAGAGTGGAGGCAACCCGCCTAAGGCGACCTTCACTTTGGCCGCCAGAGCCGCCAGTTCGTACCTTGGAAAGAGATGAAGCCAGCGCCTTCGCAACGTCATTACGGCATGGATTGGCTGCGCATCGGCGCATTCGTGCTGCTGATCTTCTACCATGTCGGCTATAGTTTCACACCATGGGGCTATCAGACGCCGACACGCGGCGTCGTCCGCTGGGCTGAAATCCCGCTGCTGGGCCTGAGCCCCTGGCGGCTTTCGCTGCTCTTCGCGATTTCGGGCTATGCCAGCGCCGCACTGCTGGCCAAGGACAAGGGGAGCACCAGCGCGTTCTTCCGCAGCCGTCTGGCACGCCTCGGTATCCCGCTGATCTTTGGCCTTATCGTGGTCGTGCCGCCGCAGCCGTACATGGGGCTGGTCAATTCAGGCTATGACCACAGCTATTTCTATTACCTGATCCACGACGCGTTCAGCTTTCGCACGGTGAATCGCGAATACCTGCCGCGTACCATGCACTTGTGGTTCGTAATCTACCTGCTTGCCTACACCACGCTGCTGTGCGCGGTCCGCGCCGCATTGCCGCAAGGCTGGCGGGACCTGATCCGGAAGGCGGCGGAAAAGGTGCTGGCAGGGCCGCTGCTCCTGCCGCTGGGGATCGCTTTGATCTATGGCGTGCGCGAATACGTGCCGTTTGGCTGGACGGACATTCACAGCATTCTCGATGACCGGGCGGCGCACCTGCACTACTGCGGGATGTTCCTGTTCGGCTTTCTCCTGCGCCAGTCCGAAGCCTTGCGGCTGGCGATTGCAAAGCAGTGGAAGCTGGCCGCCGTCCTTGCCGTTGCGGGCTTTATCTGGACGGCGAGCGACACCGCGATTTTTCCCGGCAATGTGCCGACTCCGCCGGAATGGCGGGCGGCTCTATGCTTCTCCAAGTCGGTGCAGAGCTGGGCCACAGTGGTTGCCCTGTTCGGGATTGCCGACCGTTACTGGAACTATGACGCAAGCTGGCGCACGACGCTCGCCGAAGCGGTGTTCCCCGTCTACATCGCGCACCAGACGGTCATGGTGCTGGTCATGTACCAGATCCGCGACTGGGGCATGACTGCCTTGCCCGAATTCCTGGTGCTGATCGGTTCGGTGACGATCGGTTCCTGGCTGTTTTATCTGATCGGCCGGGAGATCGGGCCGGCGCGCCCGCTGATTGGCCTCAAGCGTCATAGTTCGCAGAAGCCCGCCGTGCCGAAGGAACCTGCTCTGGCGTGAAGCCAGGACGTGGTGTCCTTGGATGACGCAGGTATCGAACCGGCCCCGCGGGAGGAGAGCCCACGGGGCCGGAACCTGTTGAAATCAGTCCCTGGTCAGCAGCAGGGCTGCTGCCAGCGGCCCGCCGCCGGAAGTGGCGACTGCAACCTTGGGATCGCCCGGGATCTGGCGGTCGCCACCATTGCCGCGCAGCTGTGTGACGGCTTCGTGCGCAAAGCCGAAGCCGTGCAGACGGCCGGAACCGAGCTGGCCGCCGGAAGTGTTCAGCGGGAGTTCGCCATCGCGGGCAATGCGGGTGCCGCCTTCGATGAACTTGCCGCCTTCGCCCTTTTCGCAAAAGCCCAGGCCTTCCAGCCAGGTAATCGGGAGGAACGCGAAGCCGTCGTAGAACTGCGCTATGTCGACGTCGTTCACCGTGTAATCGGTGTGAGTCCACAGGTCGCGTCCGGCATCGTAAGCGGCAGGCCATTCGACCTGATCCCACGAATAGCGGTCCACCGATCCTGACATCGCGGCAATGCGGATCGGTTCGCACTTGATCTCGTCCAGCGCATCACCGGCCGACACGATGATCACCGTTGAAGCATCGGAAAAGCGATCGCAGTCATAGAGACACAGCGGGGTCGAGATAAGTCGCGCCGACATGTACTTTTCGAGCGTCAGCTCTTCCTTGGTGATTGCTCGGGCGCGCGGATTGAGCATTGCGTTCTTCGAGCCATTGATGGCGATCTGGCCCAGTTGCTCGCGGGTCATGCCATATCTGTGCATATGGCGCGCGGCGTACTGCGCGACCCAGCAGGCGGCTGAGGTGGCCCAGAACGGACTGGTCCACTGCGATGCGCCCGATGTGGTGTCAGATGGTGTCGGCATGTAATGCGCCGGATCGGCCATGCCGCCCGCCTCGTACACGGTGCGGAAGCACAGCACGTGGCGGCAAATGCCTTCCTTTACGGCCCACGCGGCCATGCCGATGGCGGATAGCTGTGCGGGCTGCTCAAAGGCCCCCATCTGCCATTTCGACTTGATGCCGAGTGCCTCGATCACATCGTCGGTCCCGATCGGCGAGAAAGCGAGATAACCGCTAGCCTTGCCCGGGAAAGAGAAGACACCGTCGATCTGGTCGAAAGTAAGGCCTGCTTCGGCCACGGCTTCCCTGGCTGCATCCAGCGTGAGCAGCAGCGGATGGCGCGGCAGGCGCACGCCGACTTCGGACTGGCCGACGCCGGTAATGTAGGCTTCCTTTGCCATCTCAGCTCACCTTCTCGAACAGGGGGTAGAAGATGCCGTCGTTCTCTTCGAAGGTGACGCGCACGGCATCGCCGAACTTCACATCTTCGACCGGCGAGTTGACGATGTTGGTGGTGAGATAGACGCCGGGCACGCCGTCGAGCGCGACGCGCGCGATCACGAAGGGCACGGGCAGATCCTTGGCCCAGGGCTGGTAGTTGACGGTCATCGTGTCAATCACACCGGTCCCGGCGACGGCCTCGGGGGCTACGTTTTCGGACTGGCAATGGCGGCACAGGACGCGCGGCGGATGGGTGTACTCACCGCAGTCGCTGCACTTGATGATGTTGAGCTTGCCGTCCGCTCCGCCCGTCCAGAACGGTGTGTTTTCCTGATCAAGCTTGGGCTTGGGCCGTGGGGGTGCCATCTGTGATCTCTCCCGTGTTCGGGGAGGACAGTTCGTCGGCAGCGCCTTATGCGTCAAGACTGTTGGAATATTGATCGTGTCGGCGGTTGCCGCGGTAACAGCACGCGCCTGCTGTCACCGGGATGACATGGCTTCCTGCCGCACGTGTTGCCCTGCAAAGTCCTGCTGCAAATTGTCCATGAGATCCAGCGCGGACTGGAGGTGCACAGCGGGAAGGCTCGCATGTGCTTCGTCGAGCAGCACGAGCGCCTGCAGCATGAGCGCCTCGGCTTTCAGCATGAGCGCCTGATTTCCGGGGGACATATCCATCTGCCATTCCATCCGCGAGAGTCGATGAATGCAGTATGAGCGTCCTGCCTTTCTGAAGAATTTCATGTTTGTGCGGGCAATGTTTCGCTTTGCCGGGCGAGGGGCAACGGTTGTTTTCAACGGACCGCGGGCATGATCTCCTCGGTCACCCATTGCGTATAGTCGTAATAGCCCTCGATCGAGGAGACGGCGGGAATCGGCACCGAACTCCAGGTGACGCCGAGATCCTTGAGATGCCCCAGCCGGTCTATGATCTCCTGACGTGACTGGTCGGCGCGGGCGCTGGGATCGTCGATCACCTTGTGACCTTCGCCGACGCGGCTGGTCGACATGCCATAGTACACGTCGGCCAGCTGGCCGTTGTAGTCCGGCTGGGACCGGATGAAGTCGAGCTTGCCGGGGATGTCGTCGGGCTTCGTCAGGAACGGCCACCAGCCTTGCGCATAGCGCGCCACGCGTTTGAGCACGGGCGCGGCATCGCCGCCGAACCAGACCGGAAGATGCGGTTTCTGCACCGGCTTCGGCTCGAAGGCAACGTCCTTGAACGAGACGTACTTGCCTTCGAATTCAGGCTCGTCCTGCGTCCATAGCGCGATGATGGCCTGGATGTATTCCTCGGCCATGGCGCCGCGCTCGCGGAACGGAACGCCGAGCAGAGCGAACTCTTCCTCCAGCCAGCCGACGGCGAAAGTGATGGTCACGCGGCCGGACGAGAGCCAGTCCATCGTCGACAGGGCCTTTGCGGTGACGATCGGGTGCTGCGCGGGCAGGATCGCGATGCATGAATTGACACGCACGCTCTCGGTCGCACCGGCGATGTAGGCCATCGCGGTATAAGCGTTGAAATAGAATGGTCCGGACAGCTCCACGTGGCTGCGCGGGATCACGTGATGCTCCGGAATGGCGATCATCTCGTAGCCGAGCTTTTCAGCCCACTTGGCCAGCTTGGTCTGGTCGGCCCCGGTGACCTGCATTTCCCAGGGCTGCATCATCGCCTTGAGTTGCAGCATGTGCGGCATCGCGAAACCGAGCTTCATGACTCTCTCCCCTCGAACGGATCGACGGGCGTTCTTCCTCAGTCGATCACTTTGCGCGCAATCAGATCGTCCATTTCTTCGTCCTGCAAGCCCAGCAGTTCGTGGTAGACATAGGCGTTGTGCTCACCGAGCAGCGGCGCACCGCGTTCCACTTCGGCCTGATCGGGACTCATCCGCCAGGACGGACCAATGATCGGGCGGGTGCCCGCGTGATGGTCCGTAACCATGCGATAGGCTTCGCGCGACCACAGAAAACCATCCGTGCACAGGTCTATCGAACTCATCGATTTGAACGCGGGAACCCCTGCAATCCTGAGCTTTTCGGCAAGCGTGGCGGCATCGTGGCTGCGGGTGAGTGCTGCCAGTTCGGCATCGAGCGCAAGGCGGTTGGCGAGCCGGTCATCCGGCGTGGCGAAGCGTGCGTCCGAAGCGAGGGCGGGGGCCTTCAGCACCGCACACAGCGCTTGCCATTCGCCGTCATTCGCCACCGCGATACTTGTCCAGCCGTCGTCCTGTACTGGATAGGCGCCATGCGGGCACATCTCGGGATGGAAGTTTCCGTCGGATTCGGGAACCTCGCCTGTCACCGACCAGGCAAAGAGGCTGTCGCCCACGAGGCTGGTCATCGTCTCCACGGCGGAGAGATCGATGAACTGGCCTTCGCCGGTGCTCTCGCGATGGTGCAGTGCGGCGACGCAGGCCAGCGCGGCACAGGCCCCGGCCGTCGAATCGCCATAGCGGATGTTCATGCCCTTGGGCGTTTCGCTCTCGTGGCCGACCAGTGCGGTGAGGCCGGACAGCGCGGCGAAGCAGGGGGCATAGCCGGTCTGATAGCCCAGCGGCCCGTCGTTGCCCCACATCTTGATTGAACACTGGATGAGGTCGGGCTTGAGGGCCTTCAGACTCTCGTAGTCGAGGCCCGAGCGCTCCATCGCGCCGGGGCGGATGTTGTCGATCAGGATATCGGCTTCGGCGATCATCTTCTTGACCAGATCGAGGCCCTCGGCGGTCTTCATGTTAACCTGGACCGAGAGAATTTCCTGATTGATCGAGAGGAAATAGGGGGCGGAATTGATATCCACTCCGCCATAGGCACGCATCTCGTCGAGGTTGCTCATCGACTCGATCTTGATGACCTCGGCCCCCAGATGGGCGAGCATCTTGCCGGCGTAGGGCCCGGCCCAGACCTTGGTCAGCTCGATGACGCGCACGCCCTTGAGCGGGCCGCCCCGGTCGATGAACTGGCGGTCAGGATGCGGCATGGACGGTCTCCTCCTGATCAGCGCCAAGTGCGGGGGCCGGCGAACGGACCAGCACAGGCGTGGCGCTCATGCGGTAGCAGGCACCGGGATAGGCCACCTCGCCGAAGGCTGGATGGCTGGCCGTCTGGAAGAATTCCCGGTGTATGAACTGTTCGTGGCGGGGAAGGTCAGCCGCTGTGTTGACCGGGACCATGGCGACGCCTGCCTTCTGCGCCGCCTCGGTAATCGGCAGCTTTTCCTGCAGCGCGATCCAGCCTTCGAAGTTCTCGCGGAACCGGGCGACATTGGGCGGTGTGCAGTCGAACTCCAGCCAATCCTCGCGAAATTCGGAAGTCCATGCCGGAGAGCCCATGAGTTCGCACAAGGCTTTCCAATGATGGCGGGTGGTCATGAACAGGAAGACATGACCGTCCGCGCAGGCGAAGGAAGTGCCCGGCCCGCCCATGTCGTAGGCTGTCCGCTCGTTGCTGGGATCGGCATCGCCCGCCAGCATCCGGTCGAGCACGCAGTCGATGCGGTTCAACTGTACTTCCACTTCGGACACGTCGACGAACTGCCCTTCGCCCGTTCGGCGGAGACGCAGCAGCGAGGCCAGGGTGCAGAGCGCTGCATCGATCCCGGCCTCGTAGTCAGAGAGGAAGCGCCCGGCGCCCTTGAGCGGTGGCTTGTCCGGCGGCGTTTCGCTCGGGCTGTGATAGGCCCAGCCCCCGGCGTTGATGACGTTGATCGGACGGCAGATCTGCATGTCCGCGGGTGCGCCCTGACCGAACGGAGTGACAACGGTGTGAACCAGACCGGGGAAGGCTTCTGCGACAGTGCATTGCGAAAGGCGGCGGCGCGTGCACCAGTCTTCGGCGTGGTCGTCGATCAGGGCATGGGCACGGAGCAGCAGCCGGTCGAGCACGGCCCGGTCTTCCGCCTTGTCCAGATCGAGCACGACCGATTTCTTGTTGGTGTTGAGATAGGCGAACAGGGCGCTTTCACCGTTCCTGAACGGTCCCATGCCGCGCGTCGGGGCGCCGCCCGGACGCTCGACCTTGATGACTTCGGCGCCGAGGTCGGCCAGCAGCTTGGCGGTATATTCACCGCTGACCCGCTCTGCGATTTCGATGATGGTAAGGCCGGCGAGGGCGCCCGGAGTATTCATTACAGCGATTGTCCGTCGTCGATGGTGAAAGTGGAACCCGTTACCTGTCGCGAGGCGTCGGAGAGCAGGTAGAGCAGCATGGCGTCCAGCGAGTCTGCGTCAAGCAGGCGGCGGCGGTGGAGGCGCTGGATATCGGCCTGTCCACGCTCACTGGCGAACCATTCTGTGTTGATTTCGGTGGGAATCCACCCCGGCTGCAGCGTGTTGACGTTGATGCCCTGGCGAACCCATTCACGGGCCAACTGGCGGCCGAGGTGGGCAAGGCCCGCTTTGGTGGCGGCATACATGGCATCGCCGGTGCCGATCTGCTGCGCGGTGATCGAGCCGATCAGCACGACACGCCCGTCACCGCGCTCGCGACTGCCCGATGCGATCATCCGCCGCGCACCTTCGCGCGCGACGAGATAGCTGCCGAGCAGGTTGGTATCGAGCACGCCGGACAGCCCTTCTGCCGGAACGTCGGTGGCATGGCCGCCCGTGCCGATCCCGGCATTGGCAACCACGCCATGCACAAGGCCGAAGCGCTCCTCAGCCGCATCGAAGGCCCCGATCACCGATGCTTGTTCGGTTACGTCGAGCGGTACGGCAAGCGCCTTGCCGCCTTCAGCCTCGATGTCTGCCGCGAGCACTTGCGTTCGTTCCAGCCGCCGCGCGCCAAGAACCACGCTGCCGCCCGCCTTTGCGATAGCCCGGGAAAACCCGGCGCCGATGCCCGAGGAGGCACCGGCGACCAGTATTGTCCTGCCGTGAAGCGGGAAGGTCACTTGCGCTGCAGGGCCTTCCAGTTCGGGATCTTCGGATCCATCGCCATGTACTTGTCGATGGCCTGCTCGAAGTGGCGGATACGGATTTCCTGATAGTCGCCCAGCGTCAGGCCCGGCTTGGCCGAAGCCTCCACGCCTTCCTGCTGAAGGAAAAGGTTGTCGGTATCCTGATCGAGAATGCCGCCGAACCCCGGGTCCATGCTTTCCGCGTCACAGAACGACTGCTCGGCCGTCAGGTGGACCGGCTCGGCCGTCTCGACATAGCTGCCGTCCTTGGGCTTGGGCCGCAGGAACAGCACTTCGTAGAGGCTTTCGCGGTGGTTCTTCGGGTTCGGGCGGAAGCGGTAGACCATCGGCAGCGAGATGCCCGGGAACAGGAAGGTGTTCGGGAAGATCGTATAGCTGAAGCAGTCCAGGATCTCGGAGTCGGAGACGCTGGAAAGGTCGGTGTTGGTGGCCTGTTCGAACATGCCGCGGAACATGTCGGCCATCATCTGGCGCGCGGTGGCGCCATCGGGAACCTGCGGCTTTTCCTTGACGATCGAGCTGTCGCCCACGGTGAACATGTCGAGCACGTCCTGCTCGGTGTACTTGCCGGTATGTTCGGGGCTGACGACACCCAGTGTCGAGATGAAGCGGTTCACGTGCTCGCCATATGTGTCATACTGCGAGTTCACGTCCGCGTTGGTCGGCGAGACCTGCGGGTGCGTGTCGGGCACGTGATAGGCCTCCATGAAAGCCTCGATGTTGAGCTTCCAGTTCGAGGGAATCGGCTTGGTTACGTGGCAGGTGATGTAGCGGTCTTCGAGCTTCCACGCCTTGATGTGTTCCAGCGCCTTGGGGCCGAGATAGTCTTCAAGGCTGGGCGCGTCGGGGTCCATGTTGATCCACACAAAACCGCCCAGCGTTTGCACCCGCGCCTCGGGCAGCGAGTATTCCTTGGGATCGGCATGCGGGAAGTCCCAGGGGCACAGCATCGACTTGTTGGAACCGTCGATGTTCCAGGACCAGCCGTGGAAACTGCACTTGAACTCGGAGGCGGCGCCTTCGGTGTTCGATGCGCGCAGCTTGGTTCCGCGATGGAGGCAGGCGTTGAAGTAGGCCCGGATCTCGGTCGGCGTCACGCGGGTGACGATGAACGAGTAGGGGCCGATGTCGTAGACATAGTAGTCGCCGACTTCGGGAATGTGTTCCTCGCGGCAGGCGAACTGCCAGGTGCGGGTCCACAGGCGCTTGAATTCCTCCTGCATGTATTCGGCGGAAGTATAGCGCTTGGTGTCGATATCCTCGCTTCCGAGATATTCATAGGACTCGCTGGCGACCCATTCGGGGGCCTTGTGCTGGTCGCGCGCAATGATGTCCTGCGTGCTGACGTCGGGGTGGCGCGCCTCTCCGGGCTGCATCTTGCCGGTCTGGACGTTCATCTGGGTATGCTCCTTATTCCGCGGGTTCGAGCGCGGGTGTGTTTTGCTTCGCGGCGAGTGCGGGGGACTTCTTCTGAATCGCTCCGTCCTTCATCACGAGTGCCACCTTTTCGGGGCCGGACAGGACGGACAGGTCGGTCAGCGGGTTGCCTTCGACGAGGATGAGATCGGCCAGCTTGCCGTCCTCCAGCGTGCCGAGTTCACCGTTGTAGCCCATGGCAAGGCCGCCGTTGCGGGTGGCGCAGATCAGGGCCTCGGCGGGCGAATAACCGTAGAGATCGACGAACGACTTGATGTCCCGGCCCTGCGTGCCGTGCGGGCTCCAGCCGAAGCCGTAGTCACCGCCGATCAGGTGGCGAATGCCGCGCTTGCGCAGTTCGGTGTGTGTTCTGACCGAGTTTTCCAGCAGTTCGGGGATGTTCATGTAGCCGCCCACTTCGGGCGATAGGCCATGACCTGCGGCCTCTCCGGCCATGATCTGCGCAAAGAGGCCCACGGTCGGCACGACGAAGATGCGATCCTTCGCCTCTGCCATCATGTCGAGTAGCTCCTCGTCGGAATATTCGACATGGAACAGGCCATCGACACCGGCGCGCACGCAATATTTGGAGCCGTCGATCGAGCGCGTGTGCGCGTTGATCTTGCGGCCATAGGCGTGGGCCGTTTCGGCCGCGACGCGGATTTCGTCGAAGGTCATCGGCGTCGTGTGCCCGGGCGTGTTCGGATAGAACGGGTCCCCCGAGACATCGAGCTTGATGTTGTCCAGCCCTTCACGGCAATGCAGGCGCACGGCCTTGCGCATTTCTTCGACGCCATCGACAATGGTCGAGGGGCCGACGCGCGGATTGTGGGCCTTGCTTTCATCGCCCATAGCGCCGGTCACGCTGATTTCGAGGCCGCCTGCGCGGATGCGCGGGCCCGGCAGGCGTCCGGCATTCACTTCGTCGCGCACGGCCACGGCCAGCTTGAGCTTGGCTTCGGATGCGCCATAGGCACTCGTGAAGCCGGCCTCGATAAGCGCCTTGGCGCCGCGGGCTGTGGTGAAGGCCTGGGTTTCCGGGCTCGGCGTGATCAAGTCCTCGGTGGCGCAGACATTCTCGAACGACAGGTGCGCGTGGCCCTCGGTCATGCCGGGCATGCAGAACAAGCCGGTGGCGTCGATGACCTCGTCTCCCGGGAGCGCCTTTGCGCCTGAACCGGCCGAGACGATGCGGTTGCCTTCGATCACCAGATCACCCTTGAAGGTGTCCGTGCCGGCAGCTGTGAATATCGTGGCGTTCTGGATCAGGGTCCGGCCCACGTTTCCTCTCCTTATTGCCCGGCAGGGCGCGGCCGCGCTGGATGCCGATTTCGGGAACTGCAAAGTAGTTTGGGAGGCTGCTGCGGCAAATGACTGGCCATGCAGAACCGGTTTCCCCTGACGGCGCGCGCAGGAGCGATCTTCACCGCCAGTCAAGTGGCGGCGCGCAGCAGGTCCTTTGCAAACTGACGTGCGCTAAGGCATGGAAACAAGGAAAGACGCATTTGCCGGGATAAAGAGCGGTGTCTGCGGGATTGAGAGGAAATTGCGAAAAATGGGCAATCTGAAAGTAACCATGACCGACGTCGAAGGCGTGACTCAGACCTTCGACGATGTTGAGGAAGGCATCAGCTTGATGGAACTCGCCAAGCAGCATGGCGTGGCGGGTATCATGGGCGATTGCGGCGGTGGATGCGCCTGCGCGACGTGCCATGTCTATGTCGATCCGTCGTGGTGGGAAAAGGTCGGTGATCCCGATGAGATTGAATTTGCCATGCTCGACATGGTCGCCGACGTGATGAAGGACAATTCACGTCTTGGTTGCCAGATCAAAATGTCACGGGAACTGGACGGGCTGGAGGTCACTGTAGCGCCTGCTTCGTCCTATTGACCACGGCGCTGCGGCCCGTTCGCAGTTGCCGGTGTCATTGCCGCCTTTGCAGATGGGGGCAAGCGCGGCTTCGAAGGCGGGCATGGCGGCTTGACGGTGTGGCGTTCATAGAACGGTCAAGAGATCGGCGCTGCGACGGCCAAAGGTAATGGCGCAGCCCAAGAGCAGGATGACAGGACGGCACTATGGCGACACAGACCACCGAGGACCGCGTTTCGGAGCGGCTTGAGCTTACCCCCGAAGAGGCGGCTCTGCTTCAGGAAGGCACGCTGGCAAATACGGCAATCCAGGCCCAGCCGCGCGACTTCTACCGCGCGATGCGTCATGGCGACCCCATCCACTTCGACGAGAAGCTGGGCTCCTGGCTGGTGACCCGGCACGAGGATATCTCGGCTGTCCAGTCCGATCCGATCACCTTTTCCGTCAAGCACGGCTATTCGGAACAGCAGGCGCGCGGCATGCGCGAGGAGTTCGAGGCTTACCTGCGTGAGCATGGCGGCGGTTACTTCCCCGACGCGATCATGTCGGACCCGCCCTATCACACGCGTATCCGCAAACTGATGGAAAACGCCTTCACCGCGCATCGCGTGAAGGAGCTGGAGCCGCGCATCACCGCCGTCGTGCATGACCTGATCGCCGATGTTGTGGCCAAAGGGAACGGCAAGTGCGATGCCGTCAAGGACATCGCCATCCCGCTGACCATCCGCGTGATCGTCGAACAGCTCGGCCTTGACCAGGGGATGGAGGACAAGATCTCGCGCTGGTCGGTCGCGGTCACCGCGCAGATCGGTGCCATGCAGACCCGCGAGACGATGCTGGAAAATGCCCAGCAGATTGCGGATCTGCAGAACTACCTCATCGCCAAGATGAAGGAAAAGGAAGCAAATCCGACCGAGGACATGATTTCCGACCTCGTTCATGCAGAAGTGACCAATGCCGACGGCACCAAGGAAAAGCTGACCTTCGAAGAGGCGGTTTCGCTGTGCCGCGCGACGCTGATCGCGGGCAACGACACCACGGCGACGGCGATCGGCAACCTGTTCTACGTGCTGACGACCAAACCGGGCATCGCCGAACTGCTCGAAAGCGTTGTCGATGACGAACGCCAGCTCAACCGCTTTATCGAGGAGCACCTCCGCGCCGAACCGCCGGTACGTGCGCTCTCGCGCATGACGACCAAGGACGTGGTCGTAAACGGCACCAAGATCCCCGCCGGGGCGCATATGCTGCTGGTCTACGGGTCCGGCAATGACGACGAGACGGTGTTCCCCGAACCGCGCAGCTTCGACATCACCCGCCCGAACCTTGGCCGCCACGTCGCGTTCGGCGGCGGGCCGCACCGCTGCATCGGGCTGGCGCTGGCCCGCATGGAAGTGAAGGTCGCCGCGCGTGAGATCGTCAAGCAGATGATGAACATGAAGCTGGCGATCGCCGAAAGCGAGATCACCTACACACCGACGGTGGCCACGCGCACGATCGAATCGCTGCCCATCACCTTCGAAGCGCGCTGAGAGCGGACCGGGGGGCACGGACGTGGCACAGGAACTGGCTGGCAAGGTCGCCATCATCACCGGCGGCGCCAGCGGCATTGGCAGGGCAACCGTGGAACTCTTCGTGGCCGAAGGCGCGAAGGTGGTCATCGCGGACATTCAGGATGCGGCGGGCGAGGCTCTGGCCGCGGCGCTGGGTGATGCGGCAGTGTATCATCACACCGATGTCGGCAGCGAAGAGGACATGCAGGCCGTCGTTGACTTTGCCGTCGAGCATTTTGGCGGCCTGGACATCATGTTCAACAACGCCGGTATGTCTTGCGGTGCCTACCCCAGTTTCCTTGATGACAAGCTTGACGATTTCGACCGTGTGATGCGGGTCAATGTTCTTGGGCCGATGCTTGGAACCAGAAACGCGGCCCGCGTCATGGCAGCGCGCGGGAACGGCGGGATCATTCTCAATACCTCGTCGATCGCGGGCACGCTCGCGGGCATGGCAATGATGACCTACCGCGCATCGAAGGCGGCGCTGGTTCAGTTCAGCAAGTCCTCCGCGATCGATCTTGCCCAGTATGGCATCCGTGTGAACTGCATTGTGCCGGGTCACGTCCGAACCGACCTTTCCGCGTTCAAGCAGGAGGGCGCGGACAGCGATGTCACAGCACGGATCGAGGAGGGCGTGAACGGCGTCTACTTGTCCAACCAGCTCATAAAGCGGCGGGGTGAGCCGGAGGATTGCGCCAATGTCGCGCTGTTCCTGGCGACCGACAAGTCGCGCCACATGACGGGCGCGGTTCTTCCGGTCGAGGGGGGCGTGACGGTGGGCGATCCGGTGAACCACTTGCGCGACATCATGGATGCGCGCGCTGCGGCGATGAAAGAATAATTGGTCCCCGAAATCGGGACGCAGGGAAGTTTTGAAGAAGAGGCGCGTCGGAAGAGCGCGCCAAATGAGGAGGGAAACCATGAGGCAACTGATGTTGGCCGCGCTTGCGGCCGGTACGTTCCTATCCGGTGCAGATACGGCGTTCGCGCAGGCTGCTGGCGAAGAGGGCGCGTCCAACGGCGAAATCATCGTTACTGCCCGCCGCCGCGACGAGACGCTTTCGACTGTCCCGGCAGCAATCACCGCACTGAGCAATGACGACCTGATCCAGCGCGGCGTGCACACCGATTCCGATCTGCAGACGGTCGCGCCGGGCCTGACGATCCGCCAGACGCAGGGCAACAACTCGCTGACCTATTCGATCCGCGGGCAGACGGCGGATACTTTCTCCGGCTCGCCTTCGGCCGTGATCGCTTATCTCAACGAAGTGCCGCTGACGATCAATGGCGCGTCCTCGTTCTACGATCTGGAGAACGTGCAGGTCCTCAAGGGGCCGCAGGGCACGCTGTTCGGCCGCAATGCCACCGGCGGCGCGGTGCTCTACAACTCGGCCAAGCCGGTGAACGATCTCAAGGCCACGCTGCGCGGGCGTATCGGCAATTACGACATGCACGAAGTCGAAGGCATGGTGAACCTGCCGCTGATCGACGATACCTTGCTGATGCGCTTCGCGTTCGATACCGTGCGCAAGGACGGTTATATCCGCAACCTGCTCAACAACGAGCGGCTGGGGAACGTGAAGCGTGACAGCGGCCGCATGACGCTCACGATCAAGCCGGCCGATGGCATCACCAACACCACGATGGCGCAGTACACCAAGACCGGTGGGACCAATACAGGCGCGTCCTACACCTACAGCGTCTATGGCTGTGGAGACACGAACAATGGTTACGCGCTGACATGCGGTGCAGGCCTGCTGTTCGGACCGGGGCTGGATGCCGCATTCGGAGTCGATGGCCTCTGGGCATCCTATCTGGCCGCGCATCCCGATGCCTATGCCCCAGGGCTGATCGCCTATGTTGATGAGCAGCGCCGGATCGGACCCTACAAGACCCGGCATCCGGGTGGTGCCAGCCACCACGGCGAGGACTGGTTCGTGACCAATACCACCGAAATCGAACTCGGCGGCGGCGCCACGCTGCGCAACATCTTCGGCTATTCGAATTCCAAGACCCGTTCGGAACAGCCACAGCTCGGCGCGCCGTTCGTCACCATCCTTACCGCTAACGCCGCTGCGGACCAGTACGGCAACCAGCTCAAGGTCCGTTCTGTCTCCGAGGAAGCACAACTGCTTGGCGACACCATGGACGGGAAGCTGGAATACATCTTCGGCTACTACATGCAGCGCCAGCGCAGCGATACGCTCTGGCCCCAGACCTATTTCGACGTCTCGCCGGTGCTCGCGCCGAGCTATGTCACCAACAACTTCCGCATCCGGAACAAGACGGACGCGCTTTATGGCCAGTTGTCCTACGAGGTCATTCCCGATCTCAAGCTGACCGGTGGCCTGCGCTATACATGGGAGCGCGTCTCGATCGAGCAACTTCCGCAGGCGACTTACACCTTCGGCCTTCCGGGCCAGCACAAGACCTTCTCCGATCCATCTTGGGAAGTCGGGCTGGAATACAAGGTCACTCCGGAATGGTTCGCCTACCTGAAGACGCGCGGCAGTTTCCGTTCGGGCGGTTTCAACGGAGCGGCTCCGCCGGTTACCGCGACGGCAACTGGGGGCGGCAACCTGTTCGATTCAGAGCACACGCAGGACATCGAAGGCGGTGTGAAGTATTCGGGTGATCTGTTCGGCCGCCCCGCCAACTTTGCTTCTGCCGTGTTCGTGCAGTGGATTCAGGACGTGCAGCGCGTCGAGTTCCCTGATCCGGACGGTCCGGGCGGCCTTGCCTCGATCGCCGTGACGGCGAACGTGCCTTCGAGCCGCATCTGGGGTTTCGAGGCACAGGGCGCTGTGCGGCCGGCCGAGTGGCTCACGCTGGGTGGTTCGATGGCCTACACCAATGCCAAGTTCACCAACGGCAATATCGAGCTTTTCGGCAATCCCTATTCCTACGGGCCGGTGGGCGACACGCCCAAGTTCTCGGGCACGGCCTATGCCCAGATCTCGGTGCCGGTGGGCGAGAACATGGGCGATGTGTCGCTGCGCGGCGAGGTCTATGGCCAGAGCGCGCAGTACTTCTCGAATGCGGCCGCCTCGATCGCGCCGGGCACGCGCCTGCCGGGCTATGCGCTGGTCCATGCGCGTTTGGACTGGACAGACATCGCCGGTTCCAACTTCTCGGCGGCGCTGTTCGCCAAGAACCTGACCGACAAGGAATACTTCGTGGGTGGCATGACGCTGGCCGCGGCGCTCGGCCACAACGCTGCGGCCGTGGGTGAACCGCGCACCTACGGTCTGGAGCTGAGCTTCAAGTACTGAGGAAAGAGACGATTTCCCCGGCGATCGTGCCGGGGATCTCCAGAATGAGCATATGGCCCGCATTGGCATGATCGATGCGGGCCACGCTCTGTCCGGCGCCTTCGATCAGTTCGGCGATCAGCCGGAAATCGGGAAAATCCAAACTGCCGGTCAGTAGTAGCGTCGGCGCCGCAAGATCCGTCAGCCGGTCGACGTCGGGCAGTTCGCGTTGCTGGTCGTCCCTGATCCATTGCTGGCCGTGGAAGGCATCGATCGAAGCACGCAGGAGACCAGCCGCGCTGCTCTTGCGGGTCGGTTCGAAAAACGGGTGCTGCCACCACAGGTCGCGGGCCGCAGCCATATCGCCTGCACGGGCTGCGCGTCCCACCTGCTTCCACTGGCCGACCCATTCCTCCGACCATGACCAGCCGACCATGCCGGGGCTGACAAGCACCAGCCGGCGAACCCGATCCGGGTGATCGAGCGCGAAATTGAGCGCCATCGCGCCGCCCTGCGACATGCCGCAGAGGTCTACCCGTACGATGCCGAGACTGTCCAGAAGTGCCAGGAGGTCGTCGCTATGGGAAAACGGTACGTCCGGTGTCCCGGTGGAATCGCCGAAGCCGCGTTGATCGTAGGTGATGAGCGGCAGGTCCCCGGGAAGGGCGTCTATCAGCGGTTGCCAGTCGTGCCGCGAACCACCGAAACCATGCGCCAGCACCAGCGGTATGCCATTGCCTTCACGCCGTTCCCCGATGAGGGTGGCACTGTCGAGCTCGATACGAAAAGGGGCGGTCATGACCGCCCCTTGGTAGCGCTGCCCCGGCATGCTGCAAGGGTTGGCGTATCGTTTTGACAGAGGTCAGGCAGAGCCCATGTAGCGGCCGCCGTTCACGCTGATGGTCTGGCCTGTCATGTAGCCGCCTTCTTCCGAAGCGAGGAAGGCGGCTGCGGCTGCGATGTCCTCGCCGGTGCCGATACGGCCGACGGGCAGAGCCTTGCCATAGGCCTCTATCGCGCCCGGCTTCTGCATGATCTCGGCGGCGCGCAGCATCGGGGTGTCGATGGAGCCCGGCGGGATCATGTTCGCGGTGATGCCATGTTCGCCCAGCGCCATGGCCAGGCACTTGGTGAAGCCCAACATGCCACCCTTGGAACTCGTGTAGTGCGTCTGCAGGGCCGAGCCTGACTGGACCGAGGAGGACGTGATGTTGATGATCCGGCCCCACTTGGCCTCGATCATGTCGGGTACGCATTCCTGGGTGACGAAGAACGGCCCCATCAGGTTGACGCGCAGCACGCGCTCCAGCAGTTCCTCGGTGATTTCGAGGAACGGGGTGAACGGCGCGATTCCGGCGTTGTTGATGAGAATGGCGACTTTGCCGAGTTCGGCGCGGGTCCGGTCAGCGGCGGCCTTGATCATAGTTTTGTCGGAGCAGTCGGCTTCGATGGCGATCGCGGTGCCACCGGCATCGCGCACCATCTGAGCAGTTTCCTCTGCGCCCGCGCCATTGATATCCCAGATAGCAATCCTGGCGTCATCTTCAGCAAGGCGCAGGGCCATCGAGCGGCCCATGCCCGAGCCGGCGCCGGTGATAACCGCTACGCGGCCGTTGAGGGAACGTGTCATGTGGAAGCTCTCTCCCGAAGTGAATGCGTCAGATGCTGAACACCTGAGCAGTATCGCTCACCTCGAAGTCAAGCCGCCTTGGCGATGTTGCGCTGGCGATGGCTCACATGCGTTCGGCGAAGCCGCCGTAGCGGCCGCGGTGGAACAGCATTGGGTCGTCTTCGCGCACGGTTTCCATGCGCAGGACCTGACCGAGAACGAACCAGTGGTCGCCCGCTTCGGTCACCGAGTAGAGCTTGCATTCGATGCAGGCGATCGAGTTGCCGATGATCGGCAGGTTGTGGTCCGAGATCACATATTCGACGCCGACGAACTTCTGATCGCCCTTGGCCGAAACCGAACGGCACACGTCCTGCTGGTCGCTGCCCATCACGTTCACGCAGAAGTGCCCGGCCTTTTCGATCAGCGGCCAGGATGAGGAGGACTTGTCCGGAAAGAAGCCGACCAGCGGCGGATCGAGCGAGACCGAGGTGAAGGTGCCAACGACCATGCCAGCAGGCTTTTCCCCGTCGAGTGCGGTGATGACGCAAACGCCGGTAGGGTAGCTGCCCAGAACTTTGCGGAAGGCGGCCGGATCGATAGTGGCTTCACTCACGTGCAATAGTCTCCCCGACAGGTTTCGACTCGCGCGGCCTACGGGCGGCAAGTACCGGTTAAAGCAACTCATCGCGATTCGTAATGGTGAAATATACACCGCATATCCGAACGAGTGCGCCACCACGATATCGTTGCGGCTTCCTGCCGGTTTAGGGCGCCGGGAGCAAGAGGAGTCGTGAGGGCAGCACAACACAGGCCCGGTGAACCGGGCGTTTGCACCTCCACTTAATTGCAGGTGGAGGCAATTTAATCGCTCGCTTAAACGGCTTGCCATCGGGCGGCCAAAAGTGCAGGGGTCTGGGGTGTACGGTATCGTCCGGGGCACTGCTGCCGGCCGACTGGAATTCTGGAGAAACCGCGGCGACCCGCCATTCCGGGGCGCCGGAATGCCAAGGGAACATGGACATGGCCACCGCAGAACTCGTAGCAGAAACCCCCGTTGCGGCTGAAGTTGCCGAGCTCGTTGCCCGCTCGCGCGCCGCGCAGCAGCAGATCGAGAATGCAACACAGGAACAGGTTGATACCTGGATCAAGGGCATGGTCTATGCCGTCTGCAAGCCCGGCATGGACGAGGAAATCGCCCGTGAGACTGTCGAGGAAACCCAGCTCGGCAACTACGAGGGCAAGTTCAAGAAGATCTCGATCAAGACCCGCGCCACGCTGATGGACATCATCCATGACAAGTCGGTGGGCGTGATCGAGGAAGACCGTGCGCGCAACCTCGTGAAGATCGCCAAGCCGGTGGGTGTGATCGGTGCGCTCTCGCCCTCAACCAACCCCGAGGCGACCCCGGTCATCAAGGCGATCAGCGCCGTGAAGGGCCGCAACTCGATCATCATCTGCCCGCACCCGCGCGCCAAGTTCGTCAACGCCAAGATCTGCAACCTGATGCGAGAAGCGCTGGTGAAGATGGGCGCGCCTGCCGATCTCGTGATTCCGATCGAGCAGCCCTCGGTCGAGAAGACCAACGAAGTCATGAAGCAGTGCGACCGCATTCTCGCCACTGGCGGCACGCCGATGGTGAAAGCGGCTTATTCGTCGGGCACTCCGGCTCTCGGCGTGGGCGTGGGCAATGCGGTCATCACCGTCGATGATACCGCGGACCTCGACGACGCAGCTGCCAAGATCCTGCTGTCGAAGACGCTGGACTATGCTGCCTCGTGCTCGTCCGACAACGCCGTGATTCTGCTCGACGCGATCTATGACAAGATGCTGGGCAAGCTGCAGGAAAAGGGCGGCTTCATCATCACCGGTGAGGACAAGACCAAGCTGCAGAACGCGATCTGGGAAGATGGCGAGCACATCAACGCCAAGGTCGTTGCCCAGTCGCCGCAGTTCATCGCCGACTATGCCGGCTTTACGATCCCCGAAGGCACCAACTTCTTCATCGTTCCCGAAACCGGTCACGGCAAGGAGCACCCGTTCTCGGGCGAGAAGATGACCGTGACCATGGCGCTTTACCGCGCCAAGGATCTGGACGAGGCGATCGAGCTGACCAATGCGATCCAGGCCTACCAGGGCCAGGGCCACTCCTGCGGCATCTACTCGCAGTCCGACGAGAACATCATGAAGCTGGCCATGCACACCAAGACCAGCCGCGTGATGGTCAACCAGCCGCAGTCGGCCTCGAACTCGGGCAACCTGTGGAACGGCATGCGCCAGACCTTCTCGCTGGGTTGCGGTTCGTGGGGCGGCAACGCGACGAACAACAACGTCACCTGGCGCGACCTGATCAACGAGACCTGGGTCTCCAAGCCGCTGCCCGAACTCAAGGTCCTGCCTTCCGACGAGGACCTGTTCGGCAAGGACATCATCGAACTGGTCGGCTGATATCGGGCCGGTGCGATGAAAGGCTGTCAGCCTGTCACCCGGAACGGAGCGCCCATAGCCGCATTTGCGGCCTTGGGCGCGGCTGGCACGGTACTGGCAGGCTGCGTTGCCGGTAATGACGCTGCGTCGCTTCGTCCTTCGCAGAGATGCGATGCAGTGGCGGCGCAAAGGTTTATCGGTGCCATGGCCAGCACTGCGAGCGGCGTGGAGCTTATGCGGTTGACCGGAGCACGGTCGCTGCGCTGGGTTCCGCCGCGAACGATCGTGACGGCGGAATTCCGGCCCGGAAGGCTCACGGTCGACTACGACGACACAATGGCTATCACGCGTATCGCTTGCGGCTGAGCACAAGCCGGCGGAGCGGGCCGTCTGAAAACGGGGATGAAACGGGAATGACACAACAGTTCGGGCTTACCGACGATCAGATCGCGATCCAGGAGACCGCGCGCAAATTCACCGCAGACATGATCACGCCGTTCGCGGCCGAGTGGGACGAAAAGCACCACTATCCGGTCGATGTGTGGAAGGCCGCAGGCGAGCTGGGCTTCGGTGCGATCTATGTCTCCGAGGAGAATGGCGGGATCGGTCTTGGCCGTCTTGATGCCGCGCTGATCATGGAAGCCATGAGCTACGGCTGTCCTTCCACCAGCGCCTATATCTCGATCCACAACATGGTCGCCTGGATGATCGACACTTTCGCCGATCAGCAGCTGAAGGACCGCTATCTTCCCGATCTGGTGACGATGGAGAAGATCGGCTCCTATTGCCTGACCGAGCCCGGCTCGGGTTCGGACGCGGCAGCGCTCAAGACCAGCGCGAAGCTGGATGGCGATCACTACGTGCTGAACGGCACCAAGCAGTTCATCTCGGGCGGCGGCTACAACGATGTCTATGTCGTCATGGCGCGCACTGGCGAGCACAAGTCGCGCGGCGTTTCGGCTTTCGTGGTGGAGAAGGGCACGCTTGGCCTGTCGTTCGGTGCGCCCGAGAAGAAGCTGGGCTGGAACAGCTCGCCCACCGCGCAGGTGATTTTCGAGGATTGCCGGGTGCCGGTCGAAAACCGTATCGGTGCCGAAGGTGATGGCTTCAAGTTCGCCATGGCCGGCCTCGACGGCGGCCGCCTCAACATCGGCGCCTGCTCGCTGGGCGGCGCGCAGCGCTGCCTCGACGAGGCGATCCAGTATGTGAAGGATCGCAAGCAGTTCGACCAGCCGATCGCCGAGTTCCAGAACACCCAGTTTCGTCTCGCGGAGATGGCTGCCGAACTCGAGGCGGCGCGTGCGCTGCTCTACATCGCCGCGGACAAGGTCACCAGCAAGGCACCAGACAAGACTCGCTTTGCCGCCATGGCCAAGATGATGGCCAGCGACACCGGCTCATCGGTGGTCGACCGTGCGCTGCAGATGTTCGGCGGCTATGGTTACCTCAAGGACTATCCGATCGAGCGTTTCTGGCGCGATCTGCGCGTGCATCGTATCCTTGAGGGTACCAACGAGGTGATGCGCATGATCATTGGCAGGGACCTGCTCAAGTAATGACCGACGAACTGCTGATCCGGCGCGAGGGCGTCGCAGGCATCATCTCGCTGAACCGCCCGAAGGCAATCCATGCGCTGACGCTGGGCATGTGTCAGGGCATGACTGAAGTCCTCACCGAGTGGGCGGCCGATCCCGAAGTGAAGGTCGTTATCATCGACCATTCGGAGGGACGCGGTTTCTGCTCTGGCGGCGATATCAACCTGCTGCGCCAGTCCGCGCTGGAAGACGGCGGCGTCTCCGGCCGCAAGTTCTTCTATGACGAGTACCGGCTGAACAACCAGCTGTTCACCTATGAAAAGCCCGTGGTCGCCTTCATGGACGGCATCACCATGGGTGGCGGCGTCGGCATCTCGCAGCCGGCGAAATACCGTGTGGCGACCGAGCACACCCGCTTTGCCATGCCCGAAACCGGAATTGGCCTTTTCCCGGACGTGGGCGGCGGCTGGTTCCTTTCGCGCCTCGATGGCCGTGTGGGCCAGTTCCTGGCGCTTACCGGTGCGCGTCTGAAGGGCGAGGAATGCCTGTGGGCGGGCCTCGCCACGCATTACCTCCCGAGCGAGGCGCTAGGGGACGCCAAGAAGCGCATCGCCGCCGGGCATGAGATCGCGGGTGTTCTGACAGCTTTGGCGGCAACTCCGCCGGAGCCTGACATCGCCGAATACGCTGCGCAGATCCGCAAGCACTTTGCCTTCGACACACTGGAGGAAGTGCTGGCTTCGCTGGATGCCGATGACAGTGAATGGGCTGCCAAGGAACTGGCTTCGCTGAGCACCAAGAGCCCGCAGGCCTGCAAGGTTTCGCTGCGCCAGCTGGCCGAATCCATGAAGCTGGAAACTTTCGCCCAGAACATGGCGATGGAATACCGCATTGGCGGCCGCACCCTTGTCCTGCCCGACTTCGCCGAGGGCGTTCGGGCAGTGATCGTCGACAAGGACAACGCGCCGAAATGGAACCCCGCCACGCCCGAAGGCGTGACGGACGAGATGCTGGATGCGATTTTCGCGCCGCTCCCCGCTGAAGAGGAATGGAAGCCCCTATGAGCTACGAAACGATCCTGGTCGAACAGAAGGGGGGCGTCACCCTCATCACGCTCAACCGCCCCAAGGCGCTCAACGCCCTCAACTCGACGGTTCTGGCCGAGCTGAGTGACGCCTTTGCCAAGTTCGAAGCCGACAAGAGCCAGGGCTGCGCAGTCATCACCGGTTCGGGTGACAAGGCTTTTGCCGCCGGCGCCGACATCAAGGAAATGGTCGAGAAGTCGAGTGCCGAGTTCTTCTCCGAAGACTTCTTCTCCGGCTGGCAGGCCGATATCGTGCGCCGCACCCGCAAGCCCTGGATCGCAGCGGTCAACGGCTTCGCGCTGGGCGGTGGTTGCGAGCTGGCGATGATGTCGGATTTCATCATCGCGTCGGAAACCGCGCAGTTCGGCCAGCCTGAAATCAAGCTGGCAGTCGCACCGGGCATGGGCGGATCGCAGCGCCTGACCCGTGCGGTGGGTAAGGCCAAGGCGATGGACATGTGCCTCACTGGCCGAAACATGGGCGCCGAGGAAGCCGAGCGTTCGGGGCTGGTCAGCCGTGTCGTTCCGGCGGAGCAGTTGCTCGACGAGGCACTCAAGACAGCCGCCAAGATCGCCGCGATGCCGCCGCTCGCCACAATGATCAACAAGGAAATGGTCAATGTCGCGTTCGAAACGACTCTTGATCAGGGCCTGCTGGCCGAACGCCGCATGTTCCAGATTCTCACTTCGACCGAAGACAAGGTCGAGGGCATGACCGCCTTCGTCGAGAAGCGTCCGGGCGTCTGGAAAGGCAAGTAAGCGAATCTCTTGCGGCAGCTGGTCTTTTGGCGGGCTGCCGCAGCCTGCAAACCGGCCTAGACGGGCGCCGCGCACCCGAATGACCTCTGGGAGAATGACATGAAGACGATTGCGTTCATCGGCCTTGGCAACATGGGCGGCGGCATGGCCGCTAACCTCGTGACAGCCGGCTACAAGGTTCACGCTTTCGATCTGTCCGAGGATGCGCTGGCCAAGGCGAAGGAAAAGGGCTGCGAGCCGTTCTCGACCGTTTCCGAAGCTGTCGCTGAAGCGGATGCCGTTGTCACCATGCTGCCCAACGGCAAGATCGTGAAGTCGGTCTATACCGGCGAAGTGATCGGCAAGGCTCCCAAGGGTGCGCTGTTCCTCGATTGCTCGACCATCGACGTCGCCACTGCGCGCGAAGTGGCCGGGCTGGCCGAGGATGCGGGCTACACCATGGTCGATGCACCCGTCTCAGGCGGCATTGCGGCGGCCAGTGGCGGTTCGCTGACCTTCATGGTCGGCGGCACGTCGGAAGCTTTCGCCAAGGCGCAGGCCGTTCTGGAGCCGATGTCGAAGGCGGTAATCCACGCCGGGCAGATCGGCAGCGGGCAGGTTGCCAAGATGTGCAACAACATGCTGCTGGCGATCCACATGATCGGCACTTGCGAAGCGATGGCGCTGGCCAAGCGGGCGGGGCTTGCTCCGCAGAAATTCTACGAGATCAGCTCGAAGTCGACCGGCTACAACTGGTCGCTGAATGACTACACCCCGGTTCCCGGCGTCGGCGCGACCAGCCCGGCGGACTACGACTATCAGGGTGGCTTCGCTTCGGCGTTGATGCTCAAGGACCTGGGCCTTGCGATCGACGGTGCGCATGACGCCAATGCGACGGTCCCGCTCGGCGAGCACGCGCTGGAAATCTACAGGGCCTTCGTGGAAGCCGGCAATGGTGGCAAGGACTTCGGCGCGATCTTCACGACCCTTTGATTTTCTCCGCCTGTCGCCGCTCGATTTCGAAACGCGGCAGGCGCATGCCCTTTGTGCGGCTGGTCAGATGCCAGTCGCGACACAGTTCGCAGTGGTACGGGCGCAATGGGAAAGGGGCCTTTTCGGCCACCTCCAGCGCCGCATCTTCACTGGCGTAGCGGGCCTTGCGACGGCAGATGCCAGGCCGCGTACGCATGTCAGCCGAGCAGCTTCGCGCCCAGCAGCATGAGCATCTTCACGTCGATGGCATAACCTTCGGCGCGCCAGTCCGCCACCGCCTGCTCGATCTGCGCCAGCGGTACGCGGTGGACGACGATGTCCTCGCTATCGACGCCGCCGCCTTCGCCGACCTTCACCAGATCGTGTGCGCGGAACAAGGTGAAGCTTTCGCTGACCATGCCGGGCGATGAGAAGAACTCGCCGATCTTTTCCATGCGGCCTGCGTGATAGCCGGTTTCCTCTTCCAGTTCACGGGCTGCCGCAATGACAGGATCTTCACCGGCGACCTCTTCGTGGTCGCCAACGAGGCCTGCGGGCAGTTCCATGCAGCGCCGCCCCAGCGGCACGCGATACTGATCGACGAGAATTACGTGGTCCTCGGCATCGACGGCCAGAATTACCGCGGCGTGGATGCCGCGCGCGCGGCCGACGTATTCCCACTTGCCCCGCTTCTTGGCGGTGATGAAGCGGCCTTCCCACATGATCTCTTCGGGTTTGCCGGCATCGTAGTGGTCGGCCAGTTCGTCGCTCACGCTTGTCACACCTCGATCAGCCGGTCGGGAAGTTCATTCATATCGTCATCGGCGCGCGGGAAGTGAGGCGCGACAATCGCCCCGACCTTCTCGACGGCGGCGCACATGCCTTCCGCAATGCGGCCCTCGCGTACATGGGCGAGCATCGCGGCCATGGCATCGCCCCAGACTTGCGGATCGACCTTGGTGGCGATGGCTTCGTCGGCGACGATCTCGGCGCGGTGTTCGCGCATCGAGAGGTAGATCAGAACCCCGGTGCGCCCGGTGGTGCGCCGCTCGGCGCCGATGCGGAAGGCTCGGATGGCGCGGTCGTGCACGCGGGCGGTCTTCACCGGGGGAGGGACCAGCCAGAACTTGAGCGGCTGCCACAGCTGCAGCAGGAACACTGCGCCGAATTTGAGCGCTGCCACGGCGGCTGCCAGCGAGATGATCGCGCGCGGCGTCCATTCGTGGCCCCAGTCGGCCAGAACATGATCGTAAAGGCCCAGATAGAAGTCCGGCGCGATGACGAGCGCGCACAGGGCCAGGAGTGAAGCCGCTGCCGACCAGGCCAGTTGGATGTCGGTATAGCCGTCGGACCGGTCGGCAAGGATCGTCACGATCTCGCCTGCGCTCTGCAGCTCTGCCTGCGCGACAGCGGCGCTGATCTTCGCGTGATCGTGCGCCGAAAGGTATGTGGGGGAGGGCATTGTCGTCTCCTCTACCAGCTGCCGCTCGAGCCGCCGCCGCCGAAGCTGCCGCCGCCACCTGAGAACCCGCCTCCGCCGCCGAAGCCGCCGCCACCTCCCCAGCCGCCGCCACCGCCCCAGTGATCATCGTCATGGCCGCCCCAGCCACCGCCGGGAATCCAGATGAACCCGCCGCCGCTGCGCCGCCGCCGCCCACCGCTGCGCGCCTCGTTGATCATGGGCATGACCACGAAGAACAGGATGATGAGAATGAACACGACAGTGCCCAGCGAAACGCTGCCGCCGCTACTCTGGCGTTGCTGATCGGCCTGGGCGGCGATTTTCTGCGCTTCCTCGGGCGGCAGAGTGATCTGCTTGATGATGGCATCGGTGCCAGCCGCGATGCCGCCGGGGTAATCATCCTTCTTGAAATAGGGGATGATAACCTTGTTGATGATGAGAAAGGACATGCCGTCAGTCAGCACAGGCTCGAGGCCATAGCCGACCTCGATGCGCACCTTGCGCTCGTTGGGGGCGACGAGCAGCAGCACGCCGTTGTCCTTGCCCTTCTGGCCGATCCCCCATGCGCGGCCGAGCTGATAGCCGTAGTCCGAGATCTCGTAGCCCTGCAGGCTGGGGACGGTAACCACCACCATTTGCCGGGTGGACTGCTTTTCCAGCGCAGCCAGCTTTTGGGTGAGCTGCGCTTCTTCTGCATCGGGGATGATACCGGCCGCATCGACGACCTGTCCCGTCAGCTTGGGAAAGTCGGGCGCTGCCCATGCCGCCTGCGGTCCCGCAAGCAGGGCGCACAAGGCTAGCAGGAGCGACGCGAGCAGGGCCCGGAATTGCTTCACTGGCTTACATCTTCCCTTCGAGGCTCGGCGCCACTTCGGCGCCCGGCGTCACGGCCTTGTACGGCACCAGCGGATCGGCACCGCGCAGGCGTGCGCCGATCATGGTCGGGAAGGTGCGCACTTCGGTGTTATAGTCCTGCACCGAGGCGTTGTAGTCGCGGATGGAGATGCGGATGCGGTTTTCCTGACCCTCGAGCTGGCTCTGCAGCATCTGGTAGTTGGTGATGGACTTGAGGTCGGGATAGGCCTCGAAGCTCGCCATCAGGCGGCCGAGGCCCTGCGAGAGCTGGCCCTGCGCCGCGGCGAACTGTTCCATCTTCGCCGGGTCCTTGAGGTCGTCGCCGGTGATCTGGATCGAGGTGGCCTTGGCGCGCGCTTCCATCACGCCCGTGAGGATCGCCTTTTCCTGTTCGGCCGCACCCTTGGCGACGGCAGCTAGGTTGGGCACGAGGTTGGCGCGTTCCTGGAAGGCAGCCTCGACGTCGGCCCACTTGGCCTTTGCCGCTTCCTGCTTGGTCGGTACCGAGTTGAAACCGCAGGCGGCCAGGCTCATCGCGGCCATCGCTGCAAACGCATAACGGCCAAGGCGCGAGACAAGGTCGCGCGGCGTGTTCGAAGCTGACATGGTGTTTCCTACTCCTCACCGGCCGCGGGGGCGGCCTATCGAATGCCGAATGTAGCGGTGTATAGTGTCGGTTCAAGGACTTGCTCTGGTGCCGGGCCCTTGCAATGATCGACAGGCTGTCGCGAAACCGGTTGCAGGAGGGCTCGGATGCTCCAGGAATTCAAGAAATTCATCGCCAAGGGCAATGTCATGGATCTGGCCGTCGGCGTGATCATCGGCGCTGCTTTCGGGGCCATCGTCAAGTCGCTGACCGATGAAGTGATCATGCCGGTGGTCGGTGCGATCTTCGGCGGCGCGGATTTTTCGAACCACTTTGTCCTGCTCAGCACGCCCGACGGGTACACTGGCGCGCTCGACGATTATGCGGCGCTCAAGGAAGCGGGCGCGGCCATGGTCGGCTATGGCGCCTTCGTTACTGCCGTTATCAACTTCCTGATCCTGGCTTTCATCATCTTCCTGATGGTGCGCTATGTGAACAAGCTGATGGCGGCGGTCGAGAAAAAGGAAGAGGAGGCCGCACCGCCGCCCGCCGGTCCGAGCGAGATCGACCTGCTGATCGAAATCCGGGATGAGCTGAAGAAGCGCAGCTGAGGTCTGTTTGGAAATGCACGGATGCGCATTTCGCGGCACCGGCCCGCACCCCCACCCGGCCTCCCATCAAGTATACTTCCGTGGGAGGCCGGGTGGGGGTGCGGGCCGGTGCAGCATTCGATAATGTCGCGCTCACTTCACATTCACGTTCAATCGCCTATATGGGCTCCTGCCGGTTCGCCGGCTATGACGATAAATTGCAGCGTGCAATAGATGCAGCGGACCCGGGGGCGGTACCCGGCGGCTCCACCATCACCCTTCCTTCCGCAAGGCGGGAAACCCTGTTGTCGCAGGGGTGATGACGGGGCCGAACTAGGATCGACGTGTGTTGAAAAGCGGTGTTTTCGTTCGGGCTGAGTAACCCGTTAAAGGCTCAAAACTCACAAGTGCCAACGACAACGAAGCACTCGCTCTCGCCGCGTAATTCTAGGGGCTAACGCCCTGAAGTTACAAAGCTAAAGCGCGGTTGGACCCACCGGGCAACAGAAGCGGATTCCAGGGGCCCGGGGTGAGCCTGGCAACAGAATCACCCCACTTTTCCTGCTGATATCCGGGCTACGGCGGGCTGCGAATGGCAGCCTTCTGCGCTTCCGGTGCTCACGTACTGAAAGTACGCTGCGCGCCAGTTCTCGAAGTCCGCCATTCTTGCTGCGCCACAGCCCGGATATCAGCAGGAAAAGCTGTGACGGGGGGCCTTTTCAGGCGGCCTTTTTCTGTTCGGGTTCGGGCTCTGCCACAGCCAGTTGCGCCGCTTCGAAGCGGGCGGCCTTTTCAAACTTGATGCAATCGAGGATCTTGGCGCCTGCCATGAAAACCGAGCCGGTACAGGCGAGGAACAGGAGTTTGCCACCGAAGCCGGGGAAGCGGGTCAGGTAGACACTGCCGCGCTCGATGGCACCAAGGGCGAGGGCGTAGATGATCATGTACGCTTCCCAGTGCGTCTTGATAACGAACAGGCGACTGATTTTTCGAAGCATTCCCAACCTCTTGTCCTGCCTCCTGTGCAGCAACGTTCGTGCCAACCACAGGTTCCTGCCGAATCGGATGCTTAACGCGTGGCCGAGTGTAAGCGATGCCGACGCAGGGTGTAAGGCAGGCCTTCACACTGATCCCGAATGGGACACTGCTCTCCTGTTGCCTTTCGCGCGGCCATGCGCCATAGGGCTCCCATCCTTCCCCAGGGCAGTTTTGTATTCGTCATGTGCGTTGCACGTCAGAGACTTGGCGTGTGCGTTCGAAAAAGTGCGAGGAAAGATGACTGACAGGGTTGAACGTTCGGGTCTCCGGGTCGCCGCCGGGCTGGCGAAGTTCTTGGAGGAACAGGTTCTGGCGCCGATCGGCCAGGACGTGGATGCCTTCTGGAACGGGTTTGCCGCGCTGGTAGCCGACATGGCCCCGAAGAACCGCGCGCTGCTGGAAAAGCGCGACGATCTGCAGGCGAAGATCGATGCATGGCACCTTGAACGTGCAGGCAAGCCGATCGAGCAGGGCGAATATCAGGCGTTCCTGCGTGAGATTGGCTATCTCGTCCCCGAGCCGGGCGAATTCACCATCGCCACGAAGAACGTCGATCCCGAAATCGCGACGATGGCGGGGCCGCAGCTGGTCGTGCCGGTGCTCAACGCCCGTTTCCTGCTCAACGCGGCCAATGCGCGCTGGGGCAGCCTCTACGATGCCTATTACGGTACCGACGCGCTTGATGCTGCGCCCGCCACCGGCAAGGGCTACGATCCGGTGCGCGGCGCGGCGGTGATTGCTGAGGGGCGCAAGTTCCTCGATCAGGCGCTGCCGCTGGTCGCGGGCAGCTGGACCGATGTGGACAGCGCCGACGTCACGCTGGCCGATCCATCGCAGTACGTTGGCGCCACAGAAAAGGGCCGTATGTTCAAGTCGAACGGGCTCCACATCGAGGTCGTCATCGACCCGTCGAGCCAGGTCGGCAGCACCGACAAGGCGGGCATCTCCGATATCGTTCTCGAAGCCGCGATCACTACGATCTGCGACCTCGAGGATTCGATCGCGGCGGTCGATGCCGAGGACAAGATCCTTGCCTACGCGAACTGGCTGGGCGTCATCCGGGGCGATCTCGTCGAGACCTTCGAGAAGGGTGGGCAGACGATGACCCGCGCCTTGTCGGGTGACAGGGCGGTGATCCTTGAAAGCGGTGAGCAGGTCAGCCTGCCGGGCCGCAGCCTGCTGTTCGTGCGCAATGTCGGTCATCTGATGACCAACCCGGCGATTCTGCTGCCCGATGGCAGCGAGATCCCCGAAGGCATCATGGACGCGGTCATCACCAGCGCTATTTCGGCGCAGGACGTCAAGGGGCTCACCAAGTACGGCAACAGCCGTGAAGGCAGCATCTACATCGTCAAGCCGAAGATGCACGGGCCCGAGGAATGCGCCTTTACCAATGCCTTGTTCGACGCAGTTGAGGATCTGCTGCAACTTCCGCGCAACACGCTGAAGGTCGGCGTGATGGACGAGGAGCGCCGTACCTCGGCAAACCTCGCCGCCTGCATCGCCGCAGTGAAGGACCGCATCGTCTTCATCAACACCGGTTTCCTCGACCGTACCGGCGACGAAATCCACACCTCGATGAGGGCCGGGCCGATGATGCGCAAGGGCGACATCAAGGGCTCCACCTGGATCGCCGCTTACGAAAAGCGCAATGTCGCCATTGGCTTGCAGCACGGCCTCTCCGGCAAGGCGCAGATCGGCAAGGGAATGTGGGCAGCGCCCGACATGATGGCCGACATGATGGTCCAGAAGATCGGCCACCCGAAGACCGGCGCCAACACCGCATGGGTGCCTTCACCCACCGCCGCGACGCTGCACGCAACGCACTATCATCAGGTCGACGTGTTCGGCTTGCGCGATGCCATCGCGGCCGAGCCGGTGCCCGGTCTCGACCTGCTGCTCTCGGTGCCGCTGGCGCAGGGCGTCAACTGGTCCGAAGCTGAAGTGCGCGAGGAACTGGACAACAATGCGCAGGGCCTGCTCGGCTACGTCGTGCGCTGGATCGATCAGGGCGTCGGCTGCTCGAAGGTGCCTGACATCAACGATGTCGGCCTGATGGAAGACCGCGCGACGCTGCGTATTTCCAGCCAGCACATGGCGAACTGGCTGCTGCATGGCGTGTGCACCACCGAGCAGGTGCTGGATTCACTGCACCGCATGGCGGCCAAGGTTGATGCGCAGAACGCCAGCGATCCGCTCTACGAGCCGATGGCGGGCAACTGGGATACCAGCTATGCGTTCAAGGCAGCCTGCGATCTGGTGTTCAAGGGTGTTGAACAGCCCAGTGGCTATACCGAGCCGCTGCTTCACGCCTGGCGCCGGAAGAAGAAGGCCGCGCTCGTCGACGCCTGAACGTGTTAACGTGAACCTAACCATTACTCCCTAGGTTGCCACTCAATGGCAACCAGGGAGGATGTCTTCCGTGGTACAAGAAGAACGAAGACGGGAGCTGCGCACCAGTACGGTGCTCGAGGCGCGCCTGCGCTGGAGAGGTGCCGAGCAGGAGACTACCGTGCTCGACGTCAGTTCCTGCGGTATACAGGCTGCCATGCCCGAGCCACCCGCGCGGGGCACCGTTGTGGAACTGCTGGCTGGCTCCCATGCACTCGTTTGCCAGGTGCGTTGGCAGGTGGGCGACCGGTTCGGCGCATCCTTCAAGGAACCCATCAGTGTCAGTGCCTTGCTCGAGAGTCAGCAGGGCCCTGTCACGCTTTCCGAACTGGCTGCACCGCGCGGATTCCTCGCCGGGCTGACACGGCGCGCAACTGCCGCGGGCCGAGGGCTGCAACTCACGGCCTTTGCCATTGTCGCCGGAGCGACTGCGTGGACCATCTCGACTTATGCAAAGAACAGTCCCGCTCCGGTAGAAGCAGCACGGACCGCTATGGCCGGGTCAATATCCGTGCCACACTGACAAATTCCGCAACGGTCAGCGTTTCTGCGCGCCGCTGAGGGTCGATGCCAAGCCCTTCCAGCGCCTCGAGCGCGCCGGGCAGGCCTTTCAGGCTCTGGCGCAGCATCTTGCGGCGCTGTCCGAAGGCTGCTTCGGTCACACGCTCCAGAACGCGCATGGAGACGCCTTCGGGCGCCTGTCCGGGCTCGACATGGACGATGGCGGACATGACCTTGGGGGGCGGGGTGAAGGCGCTGCGATGGACTTTCATCGCCAGCCTTGCGGTCGAGCGCCACTGCGCCAGCACGGCCAGGCGGCCATAGGCAGATGTATTCGGCCCGGCGACGATGCGGCGCGCGACTTCCTCCTGGAACATCAGCGTGAGCGAGCGCCATTGCGGCGGCCAGTTCTCGCCGGAAAGCCAGCCGGTGAACAGCGCCGTGCCGACGTTGTAGGGCAGGTTCGCCACGATATGGTACGGCCCGTCGAACAAGGTCGCGGGCGCGATTTTCATCGCATCGCCTTCGATCACCTTGAGCTTGCCAGGAAACGCGGCTTCGACTTCGGCGAGGGCGGGCAGGCAGCGACGGTCCATTTCGATCGCTGTGACTTGTGCCCCGGCGCGCAACAGAGCACGGGTCAGGCCGCCGGGCCCGGGGCCGACTTCCAGAACCTGTTCACCTTCCAGCGACCCGGGAATGGCGGCGATGCGGTCGAGCAACTGCTCGTCGAACAGGAAGTTCTGGCCCAGCGCCTTGCTGGCTGAGAGGCCATGTTTCGCGATTACCTCGCGCAAGGGGGGGAGGAATGGGGTGGTGCTGGTCACCGGGTGTCCCTAGCCGCTGGTGGCGGGTTCGGAAAGACGGATCAGAGGCTGGTCGCGCGCCGCGCGGCGCATTCGCCGGCCATGCGGATCGCGGCGATCATGGCACCGGGGCTGGCCAGGCCCTTGCCAGCGATGCCGAAAGCCGTGCCATGGTCTGGCGAGGTACGAACGACGGGCAGACCCAGCGTTACGTTCACGCCCTGATCGAAATCGAGCGTCTTGATCGGGATCAGGGCCTGATCGTGGTACATGCACAGCGCCACGTCGAACTTCGCGCGCTCGTGTGCGGCGAACAGGGCATCGGCCGGGTGGGGGCCGGTGACGGCCAGTCCCTCGGCCTGCAGCGCGGCGATGGCGGGCGCGATGACCTCGATTTCCTCGCGGCCCATGCGCCCATCCTCACCCGCATGGGGATTGAGCCCGGTTATGGCGATGCGCGCGGCGGACAGGCCGAAATCGCGGGTCATGGCGCGCGCAACGATACGCGTTTTTCCCTCAATCAGGTCGCGCGTGAGAAGCGCGGGCACTGCCGCCAGCGCCTCATGGACGGTGAGCGGCACGGTGCGCAGCGAAGGGCCCGCAAGCATCATAACTGCGTCAGTGTGCGGCATGCCGCAGGCATCGGCGAGAAATTCGGTCTGACCGGGTTGGGTAAAGCCCACTTCGGCCAGCTTCGACTTGGCGATCGGACCGGTCACGACGCCACCGCTTTGCCCGCTGAGGGCGAGGTCGGTGGCAAGTGTCAGCGAATGCAGTGCGAGCGCGGCGCCTTCCCGCGTCGGCGCGCCAAACGCGGGGGGGCAGTCCGCTGCACCGAGAACCGGCAGTCCCAGCCCGAAGGCTTCGGCAGCGTCAGCGGGATCGCCGATTGTCACCACAGGCAGATCAACGCCACGCGTGGCCGCTGCAGCGCGCAGCAACCCGGCGCCGCCCACTACGAAGAACGGCGACAGCCCGCATTCCTCGCGCCGGGCCCATGCTTCTGCGATTAGTTCTGGAGCGACCCCGGCAGGATCGCCCAGCGATACGGCAAGCGGGGCCGCAACCGGCATGTCAGAGGCCCCGCCGGCGATCAGTCGTATTCGATGATCGCGTCACGCCGCAGGTCGCGCAGGTACATCTGCGCACGCTTGTTGATACGGTCATCCTCGAGCTGGGCCTGCAACTGTTCAAAGCTGGGGCCCTGGTCGGCCTGCTGCGGATCGTCGCGACCGCAGAGCATCAGGATACGCACGCCGTCTTCCACCGAGCCGAACGGAGGCATCGTCTCACCGGGAGAGAGCTGCAGCATGGCGTTCTGGATCGGGCCGGGCAGATCGCGGGCCTTGACCTGATCGTTTGCGACAACCTGGGCGCCGATACCGGCGGCAACATTGTCGACATCGCCGCAGCCCTTGGCTGCCTTGATGGCGTTGGCGAAGGCTTCTGCCTTCTGCCCGGCCTGCGCCTCCGTGGTGCCCTTGGCGAAGCTGATCGAGATCTGCTTGAGCGAGAGGATCGCATCGCGCGGATCGGTGGTGAGCACCTGACGCTTGTCGATCAGGTAGAGAATGTCGAAGCCGCCGGGCACTTCGATCGGGCCAACCAGCTGACCGGGCTGCATTTCGCGGGCGACTGTGGCAAGTTCTGCGGGCAGCTGGGCAAGCCGGATCCAGCCGAGATCGCCACCGACTGCAGCCGTCGAAGCCTGCGAATACTGGCGGGCATAGGCCACGAAGCTGCCGCCCTGCTGAAGCTGCTGCACGATTTGCGAAGCGTTTTCGTATACCTGCTGGCGCGCGTCGGGCGTGGCCGAGAGGTAGATTTCGCCAAGGCGGTACTCGTCGGTGCCCTTCGCGGCCTTGAGGCGCGCCAGCATCTCGTTCACTTCGTCGTCCGAGACGTTGATGAAGGGCGAGATGTTGCGCTGGAGCAGACGCTGCCACGACATTTCGCCGCGAATCTGGCGCTTCAGCGATTCCGGCGATGACCCGATGCGCTTGAGATAGGCATCCATCGCACTGGTGTTCTGGTTGAAGTTCTGCGCGGCGACACGGGCATAGGACTGATCGACCTCGGCCTGGGCGACTTCGATGTCGGAGGCCTTGGCTTCCTGGATCTGCAGGGTCTCGTCGATGAGGTTGCGCAGAACCTGCAGGCGCAGGCGCTTCATTTCCTCTTCGCTGATCTTGCCCTGATTGGCCGCGATGATCAGGGCAAGGCGCTGATCGACGTCGGTGCCGGTGATGACATCGCCGTTGACCACAGCCGTAGCGCGGCGGACGTTGGGATTGTCATTGCCGAAGATCTTGACGTTGTCGGGGATGACGATCTGTCCCTGCGCGGCGTTCTGGGCCATCGCACCCGGCGCAGCCAGTGATCCGGCGAGCGCGGCGAGGCTGCCGATGGTGATGAACGCGCGCTTGAAGGAGCTGCTGCGATTGACTGCTTGCACCGTGATCACAATCCCGTCTTCAACCGGCCCGGGCCGGACAATTCATGGCAGGTAACCTGTATTACAGTCCTGCCGTACCTTGATGCAGTTCCTGCCGCGATGCGGCTTAACCGAAAATGAGCACACCCGATAGCGGCTTTGGGTGGGCCTGCCAACGGGCGCAAAGCCATGGATATCCGTCAATCCACGGATCAACGGCCGGATTGGCCGCGACTCACCTCAAGCCGATGTTCTTGAGGCTGAAACGGATCTGGAACGAGTCGCCCTTCTTGGCGTCGCCTGTCGTTTCGTAGTCGCGCCGCCAGGTGAGAGCGATCTGCATGCAGTCGTCTTCATAGGAGGCGCCCACGCGCGTGCGCAGGGGCTGAAATCCGTTGGAACCGTAAGTCGGGTCTTCCTTCCGGTCGGTCAGGTTGACGACGGCGGAGCCAAACAGCGACCAGTACCGGGCAAAGGCGATACGCCCGGCAGCGCGCACTTCCTCGCGGTCCTGCAAGTCCTCGATGGTGTTGGAGATATCGCGGTTGAGCTTGGTGTAGCCAACTTCGAAGTATGTCCGGGTGTTGCCGATCACCGCATCGAATTCATTGCGGCGGATCGCCAGGCTGTCCTTGTCGATCCGGTAGCGGTGAATCACGTTGATGAAATCGCGGTAGCGCACTTCGGTGCGGCCGACGATATCCGACGTCTTGCCGGTCAGGCCCGTGCCGTCTGGCAGCAGTGTCGGCTTGTCGTTCAGGCGCACCGACTGGCCGATGGTGGCCATGATCCGCCAGCGCGGGGCCTCGAATTTCCAGTCGAAGCCATAGGTGAACCGCACGCCGTCCTCGAACCGGTCGTAGCCTGGAAAACGGTTGAGTGCGAAGAGGTTGCCGGTTTCCAGCTCGATTGCGCGCGAATCCTCGTTGGGTACCGCCAGGTTGCGGATCGAAGGGCTGGCGACAAGCTGGATGCGGGGGGTGAACACTTGCGTGCCGCCCAATGCCGCGCCGACCAGTGGCCATTTCACATCGACGGCTGCCAGCGCGATGGCACGGCTCTGCCAGCCGGGATCGCCTTGATAGATCACTGTGCTCGTCGCTGCATTTTCGTCGGAATGGTAGACGTCGCCGCGGGCAAGGCCGGTCAGAACGACTTCCTGGCCCATGCCGGTGATCCGCCGCAGTGTCCATTGCGCGCTGGCGAATGCGCGCTGGGTGTCCTGGCCGTCGGTGCGGGTGACGCCCAGTGTATTGAACTGCGTCTCGATCTTGCCGCCCAGCACCGGATCGTCGAAGCGGCGGCGGTAGTCCATCACCGGAAAAGCAACGGGGATCAGGCCCTGATCGCGGCTGGCCTGCAGGGTTTGTGTGGCATAGCCGGCAAAGGAGAAGTAGCTATCCTGATCGATCCGCTCGACATTGATCATCGAGCGCAGACGATCATCACGGCTGATGTCGTAGCGGCGCAGGAAGGTGCGGTCGGTCGCTCGCCGGATCGACGCAGTGACGCTCCAGTTTTCATCGAGCTGGAATTTGCCATTGGCGAACACGTAGCCGCGAAAGGCGCTGACGCCTTCATTCGTGGTGGTCGAACTGGAACCGAAGATCGGGATCTTGTTGCTGGCCGTGGCGTAGCCGGTGATCTGGTAAGCGCCCTTGCCGGTCAGTGCACGGTATTCGATCGAGCCCATGGGCGCCGCCTGGGTATAGGCGGCAAGGCTCGCAGTCAGATCGCGATTTTCGTCGATCTTCCAGTAGTATGATTCGCCGATCTGGAAGCCGTTGGACGGTGTCGACTGCAAGTCAGGAATCAGAAAGCCGGATACCGCGCGGCCGTCTGTGCTGACGGTCAGGCCGAGCAAGGGCACCTGCACGGTACCGAACAGTTCCAGCCGTGCGTTCTTGAACCGGATGCGGCGGCGTTCCTCGCTGTAGATCACGCTCTTGGCGATGACGCGCCAGGCGGGTGTCCTGGCGCAGCCTTCGTCGTCGACCACATCGCAGCCCGTGTAGGCGGCGTGGTTGAGGATGACGTCGCCGTTGGCGATGCGTTCGCCCTTGAGCGCGGCCAGCCTGCCGCCTTCGCGCATCACCAGCAGCATGTTTTCCATCATGCCGGTCCTGAGTTCGTCGGTCAGTTCGATGCGATCGGTGTAGAGCTGGTTGCCGTCTTGATCGAGAAGGCGGACATTCCCGCTGGCAACGATGACGCCGGTCTTGCGGTTCCAGGTGACGGTATCGGCCCGCACTGACTGTGCTTGTCGTTTCAACACGACATTGCCGCTGGCCGTAACCTCTTCGGCATTGTCGTCATAGTCGACCGTGTCGGCCGTGAAGGCGATGTGTTCGCCGGCTTCAGCCGCTGGGGACGCTTGTTCTGCGGCTGCAATGCCGTCAGCTTGCGGGAGGTCTTGTGCCCACCCGCTGGCAGGCGTGCAGACTGCCGCCATGCCAAGCGCGATGGAAGCGAGCGACGGGGCCAGCGAAAGGGCGCGCGGGTGGGCAGTCAGCGCTCGGGGAAGGATCTGCACGGCAGGGAGCATGGCTTGCCTATCGCACCGCCTGTGCCTAACTGCAATCCAGCGATGCGGTGAAGCGCACAAGTTGGGTGCTTCGCTGCGAAGATCCAGGAGATTCCATGCAGATCCAGTTCCTTGACGCGTCGGCTGCCAGTTCCGCACGTCTTGCCGCCCGACTTGTCAACAAGGATGCCGTGCCCGCCGATCTTGAGCCGGTGCTGGCCGAAGCCGCGAAGATGGCCCGTTTTTCGGGCAAGGCGGGGCAGCTGTTCGAAGGCTTTGTCGAGCGTGACGGCAAAGTCGTGCGCGTAGCGCTGGCCGGTGTCGGCGCGGCGGATGCCAAGGACCGGAAGGGCGCGATCGAAAAGGCCGGTGCCGCGATCGTTGCGAAGTACCTGACCTCGGGCGAATCCTCTCTGACGCTGGACCTGACCGGCGCGGGACTTTCGGCGGAGGAAGCGGGCAGTGCCCTGCTTGGCGCGGTGCTGCGGTCCTGGCGTCACGATGTCTATCGCACCAAGCTTGCCGACGACAAGAAGCCGACCCTTTCCGAAATCGGGCTGGCCGGCGCGCCGGAAGGCACTGAAGCGCTGTGGGAGGTGGAGCAGGCCGTCGCGGCCGGTGTGGCGTTCACCCGCGAACTCGTCACCGAGCCGGCGAACACGATCTACCCCGAGAGTTTCGTTGCGCGCTGCCAGGCGAAGATGGAAGGTACCGGCCTCAAGATCCGCGTCCTCGACGAAAAGGAAATGGCCGCACTCGGCATGGGCTCGCTGCTTGGCGTGGCGCAGGGCTCGGTGCGTCCGGCGCGGCTGCTGGTGATGGAATGGCTGGGCGGCGCTGAAGGTGACAAGCCCGTCGCCTTCGTAGGCAAGGGCGTGACCTTCGATACTGGCGGCATCAGCCTCAAACCCCCGGCGGGCATGGAAGACATGAAGTGGGACATGGGCGGCGCCGGTGCCGTGGCCGGAACCATGCTCGCGCTGGCGCTGCGCAAGGCGAAGGCCAACGTGATCGGCCTGTGCGGTCTTGTCGAGAATATGCCCGACGGTAATGCCCAGCGTCCCGGTGACGTTGTTACTTCGATGTCGGGCCAGACCATCGAAGTCATCAACACCGATGCGGAAGGCCGCCTGGTGCTGTGCGACGCGCTCACCTGGGTGCAGCGTGAGTACAACCCGGCGAAGATCGTCGATCTCGCGACGCTGACCGGCGCGATTATCGCCGCGCTTGCGCATGAATATGCCGGCCTGTTCTCGAACAACGACGACCTTGCCGCCGCGCTCAGCGCTGCGGGCGATGCTACCGGCGACCGCCTGTGGCGCTTCCCGATGGGCCCTGCCTACGACAAGCAGCTCGACAGCGCGATTGCCGACATGAAGAACGTCGGCAGCCGTTTCGGCGGTTCGATCACGGCGGCGCAGTTCCTCAAGCGCTTCATCGAGAACGACACGCCCTGGGCACACCTCGACATTGCCGGCACCGTCTGGGCCGACAAGCCGGGCGCAACGTGGGACAAGGGCGCGACCGGCTTCGGCGTGCGCCTGCTCGACCGCTTCGTGCGCGACACGGCCGAAGGCTGAGAACGGAAGCGGGGACGCGGCTGATGCGCGTGGACTTCTACCAGCTCAGCCGCGATCCCGCCGAGGCGGCGCTGCCGCTCATAGCGCGCAACGTGATGAAACTGGGCGAGCGCCTGCTTGTCGTATCCGCCGATCCGCAGCAGCGCCAGCGCATCTGTCAGGCACTGTGGTCGCTCGGCGAGGATACGTTCCTTGCCAACGGCATGGCGGGTGAGGGGCAGGAGGAGCTCCAGCCGATCCTGCTCTCCGAAACGCCGCAGCCGCTCAACGGTGCGAATTTTCTCGCCATTGCCGACGGCCAGTGGCGCGAGGGCGAGACGTCCTTTGCCCGTACCTTCTTCCTGTTTGATGACCGCACCGTGCAGCACGCGCGGGATACCTGGCGGATGCTGCGTGGTCGCGAAGGGGTTGAGCACTATTACTGGAAACAGGAAGGGGGCCGCTGGATTCAGGCGGGTTGAGGCCGCTTGCCGCGCGGCGCAATCCCGGCTAGGGGCGCGCGCGACAAGTAACAACACCTCCACTTCGCAAGGAATGAACCATGGCGGTCACCCGCACCTTCTCGATCATCAAGCCCGATGCCACGCGCCGCAACCTGACCGGTGGCGTCACCAGGATGCTGGAAGAAGCCGGCCTGCGCGTCGTCGCTTCCAAACGCATCCAGATGAGCAAGGAGCAGGCCGAGGGCTTCTACGCAGTCCACAAGGAACGCCCATTCTTCAACGATCTCGTCTCGTTCATGATCTCCGGCCCGGTCGTGGTGCAGGTGCTCGAGGGTGAAGATGCCGTGAAGCGCAACCGCGATGTCATGGGCGCCACCAACCCGGCAGACGCTGCCGAGGGCACGATCCGCAAGACCTATGCGGAATCGATCGAAGCCAACTCGGTTCACGGTTCGGATTCGGATGAAAATGCGGCAATCGAGATTGCCTATTTCTTCAAGCCGGAAGAAATCGTCGGCTGATCTGCGGTTAATTCTTGGTAAGAACGGTCAAGGCCGCCGATTTCGGCGGCCTTTTCCTTTGGTGCGACTCGTTAATTGATCTTACTAATCGGGGGTTGGAGATCGATTGTGCAAAGTCTTTGTGCGGTGTGCAGTCTTCGGTCTTGAAGGATCTGTCGTAGAGGGCTGCCGGGACATGATTAGCCGAACAATCCTTGTTGCTGTGTCGATTTCTTTCGTGGGTGCCATGCTGACGTCGCTGGTGGCTCATGCAGGCGATACCAGGCTCGCAGGCAGGATGAACGCGGTGGTTGCACTCGAGAGTCGTTGACTGGTGGCGCAACGGCGCCCGCGATATCGCCCAGGATGCGCGCAATTCCATTTGATGCACCCTGTCTCGTTGCGCTAGTCTTCCGGCAAAGAGGAGATCCGCAATGCAAGGCATGGGTGAGGAAGGGGAAGCTTGTCCCTTCGAATTCAATTTCGACGAAAAGACGTTCAAGATCGGTGATACCGTCAGCTTTCGCGTCAATGGAAGTCTGGAGGGGTTTCCCTTCGTCGGCACTCTGGTCGAAGTGCATGAGGATTTCGTGATGATCGCGGGAGATCCCAAGGAGCCGGAGAAGTACTATCGTGGCACGCGCGAAAGCCGACCGATGGTGGACTATTCGGAAATCTGACCAAGTCGCGGAGCCGTTGATCCAGCGCAACGCATAGGCCGTGCGCCGAGGCTAAATTAGGCGCATCTCATATGGGAGAAGCCAGAATGTCGCATAAGCCCCACGATCTTGCCGCCGAATTCCCCGATGATGTTGATCTGATGCACCGCCTCAAGATGACCAAGGGGCATTTCGCAGCCTTGGCTGACCGGTACGGCGAAGTGAATCACGCGATTACCCGGATTGAGGCTGAACTCGACGCCGCTTCGGATGAACGGGTCGAGGAACTGAAGAAGGAGCGGCTGTCGCTGCTCGACCGCATCGCCGAAGTTCTCCACGAGGCGCGACGCGCGCCAGCCTGATGCACCGTGGCTGATTTGCGTTCTGACGCTGGTCCGTCAGAACGCGTCGGCCGCATCCAGCAAGGTTGTGAGGCGCTTTGGTGCGATGGCGCGCCAGGAGCGCTCAAGCCATGCGCCGATCGCGTCCCAGTCGTTGCCGCCCAAATCCAGCCTGATACCGATCCAGCCGTCGCCGAAATAGGCGGGGCGGAAATAGGCCTGTTCATCCTGTTCGATCAGCATGGCCTGCTCGTCGGTGCCGCTGATCTTGACGAGCAGCGCGATGCGGCCATCGCCATGGTGGTCGGCAGTGAAATAGGCGAACTTCTTGCCCTTGATGACGCCGAAGCATGGCATTCCGTGACTCACGACCTCATCGGCTTCGGGCAGGGCCATGGCCCGGACGCGGACCTGCTCGGCGAGCCAATCCGGATCGCGGTCACGCGTCACCAGCCGGGCAAGGCAGCGCGAATAAAGCTGATGCTCCGCAATAAGCACACGCGCTGCAAGCGCTTCGGGCGTGTCTCCGGGCAGGATCGCCACCGGCGTCTGACCCAGGATCGGGCCGTCGTCGAGTTCGGGTGTGACCAGATGGACGGTCACGCCGCCATGGCTGTCACCCGCCTCGATGGCGCGTTCGTGGGTGTGAAGGCCTGTGTATTTCGGCAGCAGGGAAGGGTGGATGTTGACCATGCGGCCCTCCCACTTGCTCACGAATTCGGGGGTAAGGATACGCATGTAGCCTGCCAGCGCGACCCATTCCGCGCCAGACGCCCGGATCGCGGCGTCCATCGCCGCATCGTGTTCGGGGCGCTTCATGCCTCTGTGCGAAAGAGCGAAGACCGGCACGCCTTCCGCTTCGGCCAGCCGCAGGCCCTTGGCCTCGGGGTCATTGGCGGCGACGAGTACGATCTCGTAGGGACAGTCTTCCGCGCGGCTGGCATAGAGCAGTGCGGCCATGTTGGTGCCGCTGCCCGAAATCATTACCGCCACTTTTGCCCGCACTTGCGTCATGCTTGTCTTTCCGGTTCTTCGCGCCGCCTCAAGAAACAGCGCGGCGGGCGGCGCGTTCGGTGCAAATGATGCCCATCCGTCCGCCTGTACTCGCTTGCGATCATCCCCTATGCGTTCGGTTGCGCGCGAGCAACTGCGGGGTGAATTGCACGTGACGACAAACGCGCCTTTCAGGCCAAATCCTGATGATGTGGGGTACTTGCGCCGGATGGCGTGGACGGTGCTTGCCATTGGCGTGCTGCTGATCATCTGGCGCGCGGCGGACTTGCTGCTGCTGGCTTTCGGATCGGTTCTGGGGGCGGTTGCGTTTCGCAGTTCCGGGCGGATGCTGCAGAAATTTGGTGTCGCAAGCTGGAGGGCAGCGCTGCCTCTCGGGACGTTGCTGGTGCTCGCACTGTTCGGAGCCATCGGTTACCTGCTGACTGTGCAGTTTGGCAGCGAAATCGCAGGGATGCTCGGCAATCTGCCGGGCACGCTGTCGCAGGTCGAGGAGGGGCTTTCGACAACCCCGGTGGGCAAGGCGATCGTGCAGGCAGCGGAGGCCGCCGCGGGCGGGAGCACGATCGCAAACCGCCTGAGTGATCTGGCATCGGGCACCGGGCTATTCCTTGTCAACTTGCTGATCGTCCTGGTCGGCGCGCTGTTCATTGCCGGAAATCCGGGGCCGTACCGGCGAGCCGCTATCCTCCTGACGCCACCGCCAGCGCGGCCGACCATGGAGCGCGCGCTGGAAGCAATCTCGGCAGCGCTGCGTCTGTGGCTCAAGGCCAAGCTTGTCGCGATGATCGCCATGAGCGTGATCATCGGCGGATCGCTTTGGCTGGCAGGGCTGGAGTCCTGGGCGGCGCTGGGCCTTCTGGGCGGGCTGTCCGAATTCGTGCCCTATGTCGGCCCCGCCGTCGCGATGCTGCCGTCGATCGGTCTGGCGGCAGCGGCGGGCGGCGACGTGCTGTGGCGCACGGTTGCGGCTTATGTGGTGGTGCGCGTGATCGAGGGATGGATGCTGACCCCGGTCATCAACCGGCAGGTCGTCAACATTCCGCCAGCGTTGACACTGTTCACCATTCTGGGCGTGGGCGCAGTATTCGGTGTCTACGGCGTGTTCTTTGCCGGGGCACTGCTGGTCGTGGCCTTCGTCGGCGTGCGCGAGTTCTACTTGCGCGACACGCTGGGCGAAGACATCGACAGCATTCCCGGCAGGGACAGCCCCGAGGATTGACGCTCGATAGGGAGCCGGAGCCTCCTCAGCCGAGGTGGACGGCTTCCCAGGTCTCGCGGGCAGACCAGTCGTCGGCGCTGCCCTGCACGGTGCAGCCTTTGTCTCCCGGCTCGATCGCACCGATCACGAAGACCTCTTCGCCAACAGCTTCCAGATCAGCCTTGAGCGCGGCTGCGTCCTGCGGGTTGACGACAAGGACCATGCCGATGCCGCAATTGAACGTGCGTGCCATCTCGGCCGGTTCGATGTGGCCCTGCGCCTGCAGGAATGCCATCAGCCGTGGCTGCACCCATGCTCCGGCGTCGATACGCGCGTGCAGGCCTTGCGGCAGCACGCGGGGGACGTTCTCCAGCAGTCCGCCGCCGGTGATGTGGGCGAGGGCGTGGATGCGGCCCGAGCGGATGAACGGCAGCAGGCTCTTCACATAGATCCGGGTGGGGGCGATCAGCGCGTCGATCAGCAGCGTTTCCTGATCGAACAGGGCGGGGCGGTCGAGCTTCCAGCCCTTGTCCGCGGCAAGGCGGCGCACCAGCGAATAACCGTTCGAGTGCACGCCCGATGAGGCAAGGCCCAGCAGCACGTCCCCTGCCGAAACGCGATCCCCGGTGAGCTGCTCGCCGCGTTCGACGGCGCCGACACAGAAGCCCGCGAGGTCATAGTCGCCTGCGGCATACATGCCTGGCATTTCGGCCGTCTCGCCGCCGATGAGCGCGCAGCCCGCCATCTTGCAGCCTTCGGCGATTCCCGCGACGACACGCTCGGCGACGCCATTTTCCAGCTTGCCGGTCGCGAAGTAGTCGAGGAAGAACAGCGGCTCGGCGCCCTGCACGATCAGGTCGTTCACGCACATGGCGACAAGGTCGATGCCGATGTGATCGTGGCGGTCATGGTCGATGGCGAGCTTCACCTTGGTGCCAACGCCGTCGTTGGCGGCCACCAGCAACGGGTCCTTGTACCCGGCCGCGCGTGGATCGAAGAAGCCTCCGAATCCGCCCAGATCGGCATCGGCGCCCGGGCGCGCGGTGGATTTCGCGAGCGGGGCAATGGCCTTGACCAGCGCGTTTCCGGCGGCGATCGAGACGCCAGCCTGCTCGTAGGAGTAGCTCTTCGGGGAGTTATCGTCGGACATTCGCGCCGCCTAGCGCTTTACGTCTTGGATTTCCATCGCCGTTTGGGCAAAAGGCCCGCGGTTTCGACAATGGCGATCACGATCTCCCCCAAATTCCTGCGGCCGGCCCGCAACGGACTGGCAAACCGCACGGCAGCGATGCTTGCGGTTTCGGCTGCCGTGGCGGCTTTGGCCATCGGCGGCGCGCGACTCACCGCGCAGATCGAGGGGGATCGCGGCATCGCTCCTCTGGTCAATTCCGAAGATATCCAGGTCGACGGGATCAGTGTGGACGTGTCCGCGAAAACCGGCGCCGACGCACGGCTGGAGGGCTGGAAGCAGGCCGAGAAACTCGCCTGGAAGAAGCTGGGCGGGCCCGACATGCCGGTCGAATCGATCGACGCCATGGTTTCATCGGTGGTGATCGAGCACGAGCAGGTCGGCCCGCGCCGCTATATCGCAAAGCTCGGCGTGGTGTTCGACAAGACGAAGGCAGGACAGTACGTCGGCGGGCCAGGCTCGGGCGTTGCCCGCTCTGCGCCGATGCTGGTGATTCCCGTGCTCTATTCGGGCGGCGTGCGGCAGGTGTTCGAGGTACGCGGCCCCTGGCAGCGTGCCTGGGCCGAATTCCAGGCGGCCGCGAGTCCGGTGGACTATGTGCGCCCCACCGGTTCGGGCGGCGAATCGCTGGTCCTGACTGCGGGGCAGCCCGGACGCCGAAGCCGCCTGTGGTGGCGCACGCTACTGGGACAGTTCGACGCGGCCGATGTGGTCACGCCGGTTGCCCGGCTCGAACGGCAGTGGCCCGGCGGCCCGGTCAAGGGCACTTTCACTGCGCGCTATGGTCTCGACAACACTTTCCTCGGCAGCTTCACCATGACTGCGCAGAACGAGGAGGAGCTGCCGACCATGCTCGATCAGGCGGTGGAGCGGGTCGATGGCCTGTACCGCGACGCACTGGCGCAGGGCAAGCTCACGCCCGACCCGACGCTCAATATGGGCGGCGCCGCACTCGATCGCGCTTTCGAGCAGTTGCGCACCGCGCTGATGCCCAAGGATGACGAGGCGCCGATAGTGCCTCAGGCGGGGCCGGCAGTGCCCTCGGAGGATGTCCCCGGCGCGCCGGCCGAAACGGTTTCCGTCCAGTTCGCGACCCCGGACGCCGCCGCCGTCGATGGCGCGCTCGCAGCCGTGCGTGGTGTGCCGGGCGTGCAGGGCGCGGCGACCGTCAGTCTTGCGATCGGGGGAACCTCGGTCATGCGGGTCACTGTCTCGGGCGGGGCCGAGCGCCTTGCCGCCGCCTTGCGTTCGCAGGGCTGGAAAGTCTCGAGCGGTGGCGGTGCGCTGAAGATCAGCCGCTAGGGCCAGCATGAGACAGATTGCCCTCCCGCTGTCCACCGCGAGCGACAGCCCCCCGCGTATTGTCGTGGGCAATGCCAATGCCGGTGTTCTCGACGCGCTGATGGAGCCGGACAAGTGGCCCTTCCACACGGCGATCCTCACTGGCCCGCCGCGCTCGGGCAAGTCATTGCTGGCCCGCTGGTTCGCCGAATCCGGGCAGGGTGACGCGGTGGACAATGCCGAGACACTCGATGAGGACGAGCTGTTCCACCGCTGGAACCGGGCGCAGGAAAGCGGCCGTCCGCTGCTGATCGTGGCCAACCGTGCGCGCGGCACCGGGGAGGGCAGCTGGCAGGTGCGCCTGCCCGATCTCGCCTCGCGCCTCGGCGCTGCGCTCGACCTCGAAATCGGTGAGCCGGACGATGCAATGCTGATCGCGCTGATGGAACTCCATGCGGAAATGCGCGGGCTGGTTCTTGACCATTCTGCAACGCAATATCTTGTAGGACGGTGTGAGCGTAGCCATGTGGGCGTGGAGAAGCTGGTCGCCGCGATCGACCGGCTCAGTCTGGAGCGAAAGCAGGCGCCGACAATGGCGATCTGGCGTGACGCACTGATTGAGACTAAGGGCGGCGCGACGAAAGAGGATTGACGGCGGCAGGCGCAAAACTTGCATCGCGGCCGGATTGATGGGATTTACGCGTAATGCTGGGTAACCTGATCCGCTATCTGGACTCCGTGGTCGCACGCGATCCCGCGCCCCGTTCGCGCTGGGAGGTGCTGCTCTATCCGGGCGTCTGGGCGCTGTTCTGGCACAAGATCGCGCACCGCCTGTTCAATGCCCGCCTGTTCTTCCTGGCGCGCGCGGTGAACCACTTTTCGCGCTTCCTCACCGCAATCGACATCCATCCCGGCGCCACCATCGGCAAGAATTTCTTCATCGACCACGGCTTTACCGTGATCGGCGAAACTGCGCATATCGGCGACAATGTCACGATCTACCAGTGCGTCACGCTGGGCGGCTCCAACCCCACTAACGGCGTGGGCGGCAAGCGTCACCCGACACTGGAGGACAACGTGATCGTTGGCTCGGGCGCCCAGATCATCGGCCCTGTGACCATCGGCAGGCGCGCCCGTATCGGTGCCAGTGCAGTCGTGACGGAGAACGTGCCCGAAGGGGCGACGATGATCGGTGTCAAGGCGCGCTCGACTCTCGTCAAGGCCGAGACTTACGCCAAGGAATTCATGCCCTACGGCACGCCCTGCAAGGAGCCGTGCGAACCGGTGGGCAGCCAGCGGGTCGATGAACTCGAAGAGCAGGTTGCGGTCCTGCGCGAGCAGGTCGAAGCGCTGTTGGCAGAGCGCGAGGCGGCCAAGCCGAGCGAACCAGCCTGCAAGGGCGTATGATCTGAATGGCGGCAGGCCCCGCCGGTCCGGCGAACCCCGCTTCCGCAAGTATTGTCGCCTTTCCGGGCAGAACCCCGCTGCAGGTCGGGTTCGACCGGCTGGAACTCCAGCGTATACTAGATCTCTACGGCCGCATGGTCGCTGCCGGATTCTGGCGTGATTACGCAATGGATTTCGGCAAGGAGGCTGCCAACTTCAGCGCCTTCCGCCGCGCTGCCGAACGCCCGCAGGCCCGCATCGAAAAACGTCCGTCCCTGCGCGGCAAGCAGGGCATGTGGACGCTGTTCGGTGAGGCCGGCCAGGTTCTCAAGCGGGGGCATGAACTGGCGGGTGTGCTCAGTCCGCTGGAGCGCAAGCTGCTCAAGGTGGTGGACGGCTAATCGTCCGGCTCAGGCATTGATCGACACCCGGCTGCCCTCGCTGAGGCGGGTGGGGAGAAGAAACCTCAGCTTTCGGGAAGCGACTTGATCCGGAGAATGTCGGGGCGTCGCGTCTCTGTTCCGCAACGCCCCGGCAAGTCTGAATGGCCCGGTTTGCCGGTTGCCATTCCCGAATTGCTATTCGTGCGACCCGAATAGCCCGTGGCCTTGCGACTTGTGAGCAGAAGGCTGGCGATCCCTTTCAGTATTGGCGGGGATATGTTCCATGGCTAGTTCATAGGCAGCGTTCAGAATATGAAAAATTTAAGAATTGAGGTTCGATGTGTCCGTTTCGAGTGTTCCGAGACTCTCTGAACTCCTGCCGCCGGCTGAGTGGGCACTCGTGGAATCGCACGCCATTCGCCGCAAGTATCGCGACGGGGAAGTCATCCATGAGCGCGGCGACCGGGATCAGAGTATCGGCATTGTCATCGCCGGCCGGGTCAAGCTCATCAACCCGCGAAGCGATGGCCTGGAGGTGTTTTCCGGACTGATTCATACCGGTCAGAACTATGGCGACGCCGCGCTGCTGCATGGCGAGGTGCGGCAGCATCGCGCGGTGGCGATTGGCGAAACCGTCATCGGTCATCTGGAAAGTACGGCCTTCAATCGCTTGCTCGGCAATGCCGCCATTGCCCGTGCGTTTTACATTGTCGCGTCTTTCCGCCTGTCGGTGTCGCTGGCGCTGCTGGATGACATGCGAACCCTGTCGCCCGAAGTGCGGCTGGGCAGGCTGATCATGCGCATGCATCACGCCGCCGACGGCAGCGACCGGCTCGACTTCCTCCAGGAGGAGTTTGCCGGGATGCTCGGGATATCGACAGTAACGCTTGCCAAGGCCCTGCGGCAACTGACGGCGCACGGTTTCATCGCTACGGGCTACCGCCACATCCGGATCAGCGACCCCGTGAAACTTGCCGCGTGGGTTAGGGACCATGAAATGGCGTGAGTACCTAGGTTCGTCGGCAATAAACCGAGTCTAAGTCCTGAGGCGTCGAACTTGCCGCGCAGCCTCACCCTCGAGCGCGGCTCAGCATCGACAGCGCGTGGTGCGATTGCTCCATGCCGTTCTCGAACACATGGTCGCCCGTCCGCTCGCGGATTTCGGGCCACGCTGCGGCAAAGCCTTCCACGGTGCGCTCGTTTTCCGGCAGCAGCACGCCCTTGTTCATCGTGATAAAGGCGCTCTGGAACACACCGCCGCCCGCCGCGACGATCGCGTCGGTGGGGGCATCCTTTGAGACCAGGAACAGCGCGGCTGGTACCACGCCTTCGGGCTCGAACGCCTTGTAGGCCTCATCGGGGAAGATGTCGGCGGTCATGCGGGTGCCGGCGGTGGGGGCAATGCAGTTGACGCGGATGTCGTGTCTGGCGCCTTCCAGCCGCAGCGTGCGGGCGAGGCCAAGCACGCCTGCCTTGGCCGCGCCGTAGTTGGCCTGCCCGAAATTGCCGCCGAGGCCGGTTGATGAGGTCGTCATCAGCACACGGCCGTAATTCTGCGCGCGCATCGTTTCCCACACCGCCTTGGTGGCAAAGGCGCTGCCGAGCAGGTGGACGCGCAGGACCAATTCGAAATCGGCCGGGTCCATCTTGGCGAAGGTGCGGTCGCGCAGGATGCCCGCGTTGTTGATGAGCACATGGATGCCGCCCCAGGCCTCCACCGCGCGGGCGGCCATGGCTTCCATCTGCGCGAAGTCGGAGACGTCGCCGCCATCGGCCATCGCCTCGCCGCCTGCCGCGCGGATTTCCTCGACCACGGCCAGTGCCGCATCCGAATGGCCGGTGCCGTCGCGCGAGGCGCCGAGGTCGTTTACCACCACTTTCGCACCGCGCCGGGCCAGTTCCAGCGCATAGGCACGGCCAAGGCCATTGCCTGCTCCGGTGACGACTGCGACCTGACCGGCGAAGGAAATCGGCATGTATTGCTCCATTTCGGCCATCTGGCGGCCTGTTCAACAGCGGCGCCCATAGCATGACTTGCCCCGGGGCGCTGCAGGAGTCATAGGCGCTTCAAACGAATCTGCCCGCTCGCAAGCGAAAGGCCCTGCGATGAAAGTCCGCGTCCACGTCAGTCTGAAGCCCGGTGTTCTCGATCCGCAGGGCCGGGCGATCCACCATTCGCTCGAAGGTCTGGGCTTTTCCGGCGTCAACGACGTGCGCGCCGGCCGCCTGTTCGAGCTCGACGTGGCCGACAGCACCAGCGACGAAGCGCTCGACGACATGTGCCGCAAGCTGCTCGCCAACATGGTGATCGAGAACTACCGCATCGAGAAGGTGGCCGCCTGATGGCCTTCCGCTCCGCCGTCATCACCTTTCCCGGCTCCAACTGCGACCGCGACATGGCGGACGCGCTGGAGAAGGTTTCGGGAACCGCGCCTTACCGGGTGTGGCACGCCGATCATGACCTGCCCGAGGGGCTGGATTTCATCGCGCTTCCCGGCGGCTTTTCCTACGGCGATTATCTGCGCTGCGGCGCCATCGCCTCGCGCTCGCCGGTGATGCAGGCGGTGATCGCCGCCGCCGAAAAGGGCGTGCCGGTGCTGGGCGTGTGCAATGGCTTTCAGGTGCTGACCGAAAGCGGGCTGCTGCCCGGCGCGCTGCTGCGCAATTCGGTGATCCGCTTCGTCTGCCGCGACGTGACGCTCAAGGTGGAGAACGCCCAGTCGCTGTTCACCAGCGGCTACGAGGCGGGGCAGGAAATCTCGATCCCCGTTGCCCACCATGATGGCAACTACTACGCCGACGATGCCACGCTCGACCGCCTCGAGGGTGAGGGACGGGTGGCGTTCCGCTATGTCGGCGACGTCAACGGCTCGGCCCGGCAGATCGCGGGCGTGCTCAACGCGGCGGGCAACGTGCTCGGTATGATGCCGCACCCCGAACGCGCCATCGAGATCACTCACGGCGGCACTGACGGCCGCGAGCTGTTCGAAAGCGCAATCAAGGGGCTGGTCGGGGCCTGATCCGGATACACGCCGTTTTCGCACGGAGGCGTTGATGGCGTAAGGGTGTCAGGCCGCGCTGTGCTGTGAAAGATTGCGCGGGTTCCTGAACAGCGCTTCGGCGTCCTTCGCGGCCATCGGGCGGCCGAAGTAGTAGCCCTGGATCTTGCGGCAGCCGAGCTGGCGGATCAGTTCGACTTCCTCTTCGGTTTCGGCACCTTCGGCGGTGGTCGACATCTCGAGACTGTCGGCCATGGCGACCACGGCGCGGATGATCGCGATGCTTTCGATGTTGCCGGCCGCAGCCCCCTGCACGAACGAGCGGTCCACCTTGATGGTCGAGAACCGCAGTTTCCTGAGGTAGCCGAGCGAGGAATAGCCGGTACCGAAATCGTCGAGCGCTACGCCGCAGCCCAGTGCCATGACCTTCTCGAGCGCGGCGCGGGCCTGCGTGGCATCGCGCAGGAAGATGCTTTCGGTGACTTCGATTTCCAGCCGCCGGGCCGAAAGGCCGCTTTGCGAAAGTGCACCGACGACGCTGGCGGTGAAGTTCGGATCAAGCAATTGTTCGCCCGAGACGTTGGCGGCCACGCGGATATGATCGGGCCAGTTCATCGCCTCCAGGCAGGCCTGCTGCAGAACCCATTCGCCGATCGGCACGATCAGCCGGGTGTCTTCCGCCAGCGGAATGAACTTGGCGGGGCTGACCGGGCCGTGATCCTTGCTGTTCCAGCGCAGCAGGGCCTCGAAGCTGACCACGCCTTCGGTATGGGCATCCACGACCGGCTGATAGACCAGCTCAAACTCGTCCTTTTCCAATGCCTTGCGCAGCGAGAATTCCAGTTTGCGGCGTTCCTCGGCATGGGCGTGCAGCGTGGGTTCGTAGGTGTAGTGGGTGTTGCCGCCGCCGTCCTTCGCCCGGTAAAGCGCAAGATCCGCATTGCGCATCAGTGTCTCGACAGTGTCGCCGTCACGCAGGCCGATCGCCGAGCCGACCGACGCGCCGACATAGAGCGTGTGGTGATCGACGTCATAGGGCTGCGACAGACGCTGGATGACGTTTTGTGCCACCTCGTCGATGTGCCGGAGTTCGGATGCATCGCGGATGACAATGGCGAACTCGTCGCCGCCGAGGCGGCCGCACAGGTCGTTCTCGGTCATCAACTCCTTCAGGCGTTCGGATACGCGGGCCAGGAGCTGGTCGCCGACTATATGGCCCAGTGTGTCGTTGACGGCCTTGAAGCGGTCGAGATCGATCATCAGGAAGGCGCAGCGGGTGTTGCGCTTTTCGGCATTGTCGAGGGCTCCGGCAAGTGCCTCGGTCAGCATCGTGCGGTTGGGCAGGCCGGTGAGCGGATCGTAGCGGGCGAGCCAGGCGATCTTGTCGGAGTTCTCGCGTGCTTCGGTCACGTCGGAGCCAACACCGCGAAAGCCACTGAAGGTTCCACCCTCATCGAAGCGGGGGGTGCCGGAAAGCTCCCACCAGCGCGGCTGCCCGTTGATTATCACCCTTACCAGCAGGTTGGAGAAATTCTCGCGCCGCTTCAGGCGTTCGGCAAGATCGTGGAGGCTGGTCGGAAACTGTCCGGTTTCCCAGCCCGGTCCGGAAATGAGCTGCAGGAGTGGAAGGCCCTCCGCCTGGGCTGCGTCATTCCCCAGCGCATAGGCGAAGCGCGGCGATACCGAACGGACGCGGCGGGCCGTGTCGACCTGCCACAACCAGTCTGCGTCGCCTTCCTCGAATTCGCGAAGGAGCAGTGAAACGACTTCGTTCTTTTCGAGAAGCCCGGCTTCCGCGATCTGGGCGGCGATATACCGCCGCGCGCCTTCGATGGCGCCCGCGAAGATGATGCCGGTGAAAAAGATCGTGATGGCTGCCAGATCGTAGCTGCCGGTGAACAGGAAGTAAACAATCGCGGTGCCACCGACGATTGCGGAAAATATGATCGTTCCGATCGGCACGGCAGGCAGAAGGATCGCCGACGCCGTCATCAACATGGCAAGGACGGTCCAGATCTTCACTTGTATCTGCGAATCCGTCAGGAAGCCGAAACAGGCGAGCGGCACTGCCCAGGCGAGGCCGTTCACGGCCGAACTGATCATCTGCGCCCGGATTTCGCCGCGTGACATGCGCCGCCGGTCGGCGTCCGCCATCGAGCGTTCGATGCGAAAGCTGTACCACAAGGTTGCAGCTACGGTGGCGATCCAACCGAGGATGGCGCCCATGTGCACATGGTGCACCAACAGTGCTGCGGCCGCCAGGACGGCGGAACCCTGCGTCGCAATCCGCAGAAAGGCGGCGGATCCGAGGCTCGCATACTGCAACCCGCGCAAACGGGCCCAATCCCCGTTGACGGGATCGGTGAGGCCCAGCACCGCAAGTGCGGGAAGAGCCGTCGGGAGTGCGTTGCTATGGAGCGACTTGCTGTTCACACTGCTTGGCATACCGGATAAGGGTTATTACCCGGTAAAGCCGTAATCACGGCTAACCTTATTTTTGCAGACATGAGCAGAAGCGCATTGGCGTCTCTGGCGGGGGCTAGGGCGACGCCGCAACAGCCGGTACGCCGCTATTCGACGGTAACGCTCTTGGCCAGGTTGCGCGGCTGGTCGACATCGGTGCCTTTCACGCAGGCCACATGATAGGCGAGCAACTGCACCGGCACGGCATAGACGAGCGGGGCGATCAGCGGATGCACCTTGGGCATCTCGATGGTGGCGATGCAGCCTTCACCGGCCTCCGCAATGCCTTCGGCGTCCGAAATGAGGACTACCTTGCCGCCGCGCGCGCGCACTTCCTGCATGTTCGAGACGGTCTTTTCGAACAGCGGTCCGGACGGTGCGAGAACGATGACGGGTACCGCTTCGTCGATCAGTGCGATCGGGCCGTGCTTCATTTCGCCTGAAGCATAACCTTCTGCATGGATGTAGCTGATTTCCTTGAGCTTGAGTGCGCCTTCCAGCGCAAGCGGATAATCGAGGCCGCGGCCGAGATAGAGCACGTCGCGGGCCGGGGCGATCAGGTGCGCCATCGCGGCGATCTCTTCGTCGTGATCCAGTGCGGCATTGAGGCAGGCAGGTGTCTCTACAAGGTGACGGACGATCACGGTTTCCTCGTCGCGGTCCATGCGCCCGCGCTTTACCGCGAGGTGCGCGGCGAGTGCGGCAAGGACGGCGAGTTGGCAGGTGAAGGCCTTGGTTGACGCGACGCCGATCTCCGGCCCGGCATGGGTGGGCAGCAGCAGGTCGGCCTCGCGCGCCATGGTGCTGGTGGGCACGTTGACGACCACTGCGATGGTTTGCCCGGCGGCCTTGCAGTGGCGCAGGGCGGCAAGCGTATCCGCGGTCTCGCCCGATTGCGAGATGAACAGGGCCAGGCCACCCGGTTCGAGCACCGGATCGCGATAGCGGAACTCGGACGCCACATCGATGTCGACCGGCAGGCGCGCGAACTGTTCGATCCAGTATTTCGCAACCATGCCCGCGTAAAAGCTGGTCCCGCAGGCGACGATGGTAATGCGGTTGATCGCCGAAAGGTCGAAGTCGATCTGGGGCAGGGCCACCGACTGGTCGATCTGGCGCACATAGCTGCGCAGGGTCTGTGCCACCACGGTCGGCTGCTCGAAGATCTCCTTCTGCATGAAGTGGCGGTAGTTGCCTTTTTCGATGGCAACGGCCGATGCGCCGGACGTGACGATTTCACGCTCGACCGGGCGGTTGTCCACGTCGAAGATCTGCGCGCCGTCGCGGGTGATGACGACCCAGTCTCCCTCTTCCAGATAGCTGATCTTCTGGGTGAGCGGGGCGAGGGCGAGGGCATCGGACCCGAGATAGGTTTCGCCCTCGCCATAGCCGACCACCAGAGGAGAGCCGAGGCGCGCACCGATCAGCATGTCCGGGAAGCGCCGGAAGGCAACGGCAAGCGCAAAAGCGCCGCGAAGCTGTGGCAGCACCGTCCTCACGGCATCCTGCGGTGAATGCCCGGCTTCGACCTGTTCTGACACGAGATGCGCCACGACTTCGGTGTCGGTCTGGCTTTCGAACGTGCGGCCGCGCGCCTCGAGGCCTTCGCGCAAGGGCTTGAAGTTCTCGATGATGCCGTTGTGGACCAGCGCCAGCTCGGATGTTGCGTGCGGATGAGCATTGGCGGCTGTAGGTGCGCCGTGGGTGGCCCAGCGGGTGTGGGCGATGCCGGTGAGGCCCGGGGCCGGGTCCGTGACCAGTTCCCTGACCAGATTGAGGAGCTTGCCCTGCGCGCGGCGGCGGATCAGCTGGCCTTCGTGGACGGTGCAGACACCGGCGCTGTCATAACCCCGGTATTCCATGCGCCTGAGGCCGTCGACCAGCCGGTCTGCCACGTCTTCCTTGCCGACGATGCCGATGATTCCACACATTCGCTTCTCGATACCTTAGTTCGGGGATGGCAGATCCATGCTGCGTCCGGTTGCCTGTACCCTGATAGTGGTTGGCATTTGGTGTCGCGAGTGTGAATTTGCCTTAATGTACAGCCGCGTTGGCGACAGTGTCTCAGTCGCCGTCCAGCAGGTCGCCCAGACCACCCAGGATCGAGCCTTCTCCGCGGCGCTGTCCGCCGGGCAGGGCAGCCGAAAGCATACGGCCTGCGAGGCGCGAGAATGGCAGCGACTGGATCCAGACCTTGCCGGGACCGCGCAGGCGGGCGAAGAACACGCCTTCGCCGCCGAAGATCATGGACTTGACCGAACCGGCGCGGATCACGTCGAAATCGACACCTGAAGTGAAGGCCGCGATGCAGCCGGTGTCGATGTGCAGTTCCTCGCCCGCGCGCAGTTCACGCTCGATCACGGTGCCGCCCATCTGCACGAAGACCCAACCGTCGCCTTCCAGCTTCTGCATGATGAAGCCTTCGCCGCCGAACAGCCCGGTCATGATCTTCTGCTGGAAGTGGATGCCGATCGAGACACCGCGCGCGGCGCACAGGAAGGCATCCTTCTGGCAGATCAGCCGGCCGCCTACATCATCAAGCTTGATCGGCAGGATCGAGCCCGGAACCGGGGCGGCAAAGGCCACACGCGCCTTGCCCTGGCCATGATGGGTGAAGACCGTGGTGAACAGGCTCTCGCCGGTGACGAGACGCTTGCCCGCGCCCAGCAGCTTACCCATGAAGCCGCTGGCGTCATTGTTCGAGCCATCTCCGAATACCGTCGACATCGTGATGTCCGAATCCTTCCAGACCATCGCTCCGGCCTCCGCAACCGCGCTCTCGCCGGGATCGAGTTCGATTTCGATGAACTGGAGTTCCTGACCCTTGATCTCGAAATCGACGTCGTCGGCGATCGAGGAACTGCGGGTATGGCTCCAGGGGCTGGTCGGCATGGGATTCTCCGGATGTTGCGCGAAGGTGACGGATCTTGATCGATCCGCTATGTGACGATGTGATTTCCACGATGCGACTTGTCAAATTACGCCCGTCCGATATTTTAGGCGGTTCAACGAACACTGTCTGACGACCTAGGTCCACAACAGGACCCGGCACAGACCGGCGCAGCATCGGTGTTTTTGGGAAGAGGATATTTCACCGATGCTCAGTCGAGTTGTCTTCACAGGCGCAGTGGGTCTTTTGTTTGCAGGGGCTGCACATGCCGCTTCTGTCGGCGAGGTATCAGAATCGGCAGCGAAGCCGCAATCCATCGCACTGGCCATGGCTTTTGACCACAATGTGAAGCCGGAGGCGAAATTCGAAGCAAGCTTTGGTGCCGAGGTGGATCAGGCGTTTGATCTGATCCGAAATGGAAAGCAGGCGAAGGCGGTGGGCCTTTTCGACAAGGTGATTGCATCGGCAGACCAGTCGCTGGCGGGCGATTCCCGCACACGCGTATGTCGCTCGGATCGTACCGCGCGTTCAGCGGACCCGAGTCACGTCGTGCTTGTCGATGGTGCCCTGTGCGATGCCCATTTCGGCAAGGGGTACGCGCTGATCGATCTTGGACGTGGCGACCTTGCCGAAGGTGAATTGCGCATGGCGATGCAGATGGCTCCGGGCAATGCGCATTTCGCCAACGAATATGCCGAGCTCTTCAAGTCGCGGCGCGAATGGCAGCAGAGCTATGATGCTTTCGCTCACGCATGGGCCGTCGCGGACAAGGACAAGACCGGTCCCGATGCGGACCTTGCAGCGCGCGCCTTGCGCGGCATGGGCTACAACAAGATGCAGATGGGCGATCTGGACGAGGCCGCGCAGCTGTTCCGCCAGTCTCAGGACTATGAACCGGGCAGCGAAGCGGCGAAGATTGAACTGAGCAATATCGCACGCAAGCAGGCGATCGGTTCGTAATTCCCCTGAAAGGCCGGGCTTGAGACCTACTTCTTCAGTTCGGCCTTCTTCTTTTTCATCGCGTCGTGGAAGCGGTCGGCCCAGCCGGGCTTGACCAGCTGTTCGCCGCGGACGAGCCGAAGCTCGCCGGCGGCCACGTCGCGGGTGACGGCACTGCCGGCCGCGACGATCGCATCCGCGCCGATTTTCACGGGGGCGACGAGGGCGCTGTTGGAGCCGATGAAGGCCCGCTCGCCGATCACCGTCTTGTGCTTGAAGTAGCCGTCGTAATTACAGGTGATCGTGCCGGCACCGATGTTCGCATTTGAGCCGATTTCCGCATCGCCGAGGTAGGACAGGTGATTGGCCTTGGCGCCTTCACCCAGCACGGCATTCTTCATCTCCACGAAGTTGCCGATCTTCGAGCCTTGCTTGAGCACTGCGCCGGGGCGCAGGCGTGCATAGGGACCGATCGAGGTGCCGCATTCCAGCGTCGCGCCTTCGAGGTGCGAGAAGGCGTGGATCGTCACGTTGTCCGCCACGGTCACGCCGGGTGCGAAGACCACGTTGGGCTCGACAGTGACATCGCGGCCCAGCTGCGTGTCCCATGCGAAATACACGGTCTCTGGCGCGATAAGGGTGACGCCGTCGGCCATCGCCTGCACGCGGCGCTTGGCCTGCCAGCGTGCTTCCGCCGCCGCAAGTTCACCGCGGCTGTTGATGCCGCCCACTTCGTCGGCGTCGTCGGTGACGATGACGGCGCATGTGCGGCCTTCGAGCGTGGCGATGTTGACGATGTCGACGAGGTAATATTCTCCCGCCGCGTTGTCGCTGCCGACTTTGCCGAGCAGGTCGAACAGGTCCGCCGACTTCACCGCCATCAGGCCTGAGTTGCACAGGCGGCAGGCGCGCTGCTTTTCGTCGGCATCATTGTATTCGACCATCATCGCGATGCGGCCGTCATCGTGAGCGAGGACGCGGCCGTATTGCAGCGGGTCTTCCGGTTCGAAGCCAAGGACGACGACGGCAGGCGCATCGGGCGCATGAAGCCGCTCGATCATCGCGCGCATCGTTTCGGTGCGTACGAAAGGCACGTCCCCGTAGAGAATCAGCACGTCGCCTTCGAAACCCGAAAGCGCCTGCTCGGCCTGTTGCACGGCGTGCCCGGTGCCGAGCTGCGGTTCCTGCACGGCGATCGTTGCGCGTGCGCCCAGCGCCTTTTCCAGCTGCTCGCGGCCGTGTCCCGCAACGACGACCTGCCGCTCCGGCGCCAGTTCCTTTGCGCTGGCCAGGAGGTGTTCCAGCATAGGCCTTCCGGCAATCGGATGGAGCACCTTGTGCAGGTCGCTTTTCATGCGGGTGCCCTTGCCGGCGGCGAGGACGACGGTGGCGAGAGGGGTGCTGGCAGAAGTCATGGGGCCCATCTGCCAGCAAATTGTTGCGGTTTCCATATTAACTCTGCACTGGATCGCGCATGGCCAATTTTCCTTTCCAGATCGTCGGTTTTGACCTCGACGGAACTCTGCTCGATAGCCATGGCGACCTTGCCCATGCGGTGAACCATGCGCTCGCGCTGGAAGGCCGCGGGTCCATTCCCGCTGCCGAAGTGCGTGACCTGATCGGCGGCGGCGCGAAGAAGATGCTGGCAAAGGCGCTGGAGGTGACCGGCGGTGCCGTGCCGGACGCGCGGTTCGACGAACTGCACACGTCATTGCTCGCGTTCTACGAAGACAATATCGCTGTGGAGACCCGGCTGTTTCCCGGCGGGGAAGCAATGCTGGACGGACTGGCCTCGCGCGGCGTCAAGGTCGCGGTCGTGACCAACAAGCTGGAACGCTTCGCGGTGAAGATCTTCAACGAACTGGGCCTGACCGACCGGTTCGTCACCGTCATCGGCGGGGACACGCTGGGGCCGGGCAGGGCCAAGCCAAGGCCCGATCTGCTGCACCTGATGCTCGAACGCGCAGGCGAGGGGCGGGCCGCTTACGTGGGGGACACCACTTATGACACCGGCGCGGCGGCCGCTGCAGGGCTTCCCTGCGTGGCGGTCAGCTTCGGCTTCCACGATCTGCCGCCGGAGCAGCTCGGCGCCGCCGCGGTGATCGATCATTTCGACGAACTGATTCCGGCGCTGGAAACGCTCTGACCCTACCGCCCCGCCGATAACCGCCTCAGGCAAGCGCTGCCGCTTGCCTGAGGCGCGCCGCCGTGCAAGCCCTGTCGTCAACACGCGTTAGGGAGATGACATGATGCCGGGACCTGGAGCAAAACTGCGCGCACTGATCGAGAGCGGCGAGCACTTCGTGTGCGGCGACGTGTTCTCGGCCATCACCGGGCGCATTGTCGAGCATGTCGGCTTTCCCGCCGCCTATCTGGGCGGTCACGCCTGCTCCGCGTTCCACTACGCCGTGCCCGACAATGGCGTGTACAGCCAGGTCGAGCAGATCGAGCAGGCCGCGCGTATCGCCCACGTCATGTCGATCCCGCTGATCGCGGACGCCGACACACTGGGTGAAACCGTGGCGGACGCCTACCACTTCACGCGCCGCTACATTCAGCAGGGCATTGCCGGCTTCCATGTCGAGGACGAGCGTAATCCCAAGCATTCCAAGCACGTCAATGGCTTGTGGTCGATCGAGGACCAGCAGGCCCGTATCGACGCCGCCCGGCGCGCGCAGAAGGACAGCGGGCAGGATTTCGTCATCATCGCGCGCTGCGATGAACTCTACACCAGCGAGATGGGTGGTGGCGGCACCGGCAGCATGGACGAGGCGATCAAGCGTGGCCACGCCTATGTCGAGGCGGGCGCGGACGTTGTGTTCTATCCGCCGCGTCCGGACTGGGTGCCGGAACTGGTCAAGGCCTTCGGTTCGAAAATTCCCGTCGCGACGATGGGCTTCACCCTGCCCGGCACAGCCTTCAACATGGCGACCGGCGGCTGGGTGACGGCGGCGGCCAACCACCTCAAGCTCATGCGCGAACTGAAGGAAGAAGGACGGATGCTCTCGGGCAACTTCAACTTCCCCGAGAAGTACGAGCTGATCGACCACCCTCTCTATGATGGCCTGATCGAGGAATGGGCCGAGAAGACCGGCCGCCCGACGCGCCCCAACCACGCGCCCTGATCGCGCCTGTCATTTGACCGGAGGTGCAATCGGAAGGGCCTTTCGCCCTGGCCGGGTTGCACCGCAAAGGATCCGGTGATCCTTTTTCCCCGACGCCAAACGCCAACAAGGCGAAGGGGGAGAGGCAGTATGAAGATCGGCATTACCGGCAACTACGTCTAGTCGGGGCCACCGGTCACGGCAATGGCGCGGCATATCGAGGCGCTGGGTTTCGAGTCTATGTGGATGGGCGAGCACCCGGTCATACCGGTCGCGGCGGCCGATGCCGTGCGCTACGGCGTGCCGCTGCCGCCCAACTATCGCAACATGCCAGAACTGTTCGTGTCGCTGGCCGCCGCGGCGGCGGTGACGGAACACATCGGGCTGGGCAGCAACATCTGCATCGTCCCGCAGCGCGATCCGATCCACCTTGCCAAGCAGACGGCGACGCTCGATCGCATTTCGAACGGCAGGCTGATCTTCGGCTTCGGCACGGGCTGGATCGAGGAAGAGGCCGCCATCTTCGGCTATCCCTTCGACAAGCGGCTGGGCCGGACGCTCGATTTCATGCGCGCGCTCAAGGTGCTGTGGACCGAAGAGGAAGCCTGCTATTCCGGCGAGTACGTCTCGTTCCCGCCGCTCTACTGCAACCCCAAGCCGTTGCAGCGGCCGCATGTGCCGATCCTCGTGGGATCGGGCAACGACAAGAGCGACAACACGGCGATCCTGCGCCGGGTGGCGCGCATGGCGCAGGGGTGGCTGCCATCCTTCCTCAGCCCCGCGCAGATGACACAGCAACTGGCGATGCTGCGCGGCTTCTGCGAGGAGGAGGGGCGCGATTTCGCCGAACTCGACATCAGCCTGATCGTGCCCGCCATCAGCTTCGGGCTCGGGCCGCTGCCGCCCTAGGGCGCGGAGGCTTATGAGGACCTCAAACCCCGACTGCCCGGCGAACTGCTCGCCGAGTACGAAGCGGCGGGCGTCGGACGCATCCTGCTCGGCGTGCCCGATCTGGAGGACGAAGGTGCCTTTGCCATGCTAGAGGACATTGCCGGTGGGATTGGCCTGCTGGGCTAAGGCTGCAGTTCCTTCGGCATTTCCGGAACGGGCACAGCTTCGGGCAGGACCAGCACGGTCAGGCCTTTGTCCGGTACGAGGTAGCGCCGGGCCATCACTTCCACGTCAACCGGGGTGAGCGCCAGCAGCCGTTCCTGCGCCTTCTCGAAGCGGTCGATCTTATCCGGCTCGGTCTGCGCGCGAGCGGTCAGCGAGAGCCAGCCGTTGTTGCTCTTGAGCGCGTTTTGCAACGCCTCGAGCAGAGGCTGGCGGGCGCGGCGGAATATGTCGTCGCTGACGGGCTCGGTGTTCAGCCCGATCACGACCTTGCGGATCGCTTCGCGCGTGGCGGTCACTTCGGCGACATCGACCGATGCATTCACCGAGAACACGCCGTAGCCCTTCCAGTGCCGCGAAAGCGAACTGCTGGCGGATGGCGAGTAGGTCTTGCCCAGCGCCTCGCGCAGTTCGTCGGTCAGTTCGACGCGCATGATCCGCTCGAGCATTTCCAGCGTCAGCGTGGCCACCGGATCGCTGTCGTCACGGGTGGGCCACACGATCCGGATCAGCGCCTGATCGGCCGCGCCGGTATGACGGATCACGCGCGTGCTGCGGTCATCCGTGAAAGTGCGTGGTGGCTGATCGCCGTAGCTGCGGAACGCCGGTTCACGCGGGGGCAGGGCGCCCAGTGTTTTGGCTACGAGCGCAATCGCACGGTCCTCGTCGACATCGCCAACCACGCCGACTTCGATGGCACCGTGCGACAGGCGTCCGCCGATGTCCTCGCGCAGCTTGGCGAACGTGAGGTGGCGGTAGTCCTGCACCGGCTGCAGGCTGAAACGCGGATCGTTGTCGGAAATGATCTTGGCCAGATCGGCCTGCAGGGCTGAATCGGGTGTGGAGCGCAGCTGTGCGAAGTAGTTGTTCAGCGACTGGCGGTATTGCACCTCGCCTTCGGGCCTGTACCCGGGATCGGAGATCAGCGCGGTCATCAGGTCCAGTTGCAGTTCAAGATCGCCCGGTGTGGTCCGTGCGCCCGAATTGAACGTGGCCTCGCCGCGCGAAAGGTTCAGGGCGAGGGTGTGCCCGGCCAGGATCGAGTCGAGATCGTCGAGGCTGTGTTTCCCAAGACCGCCTTCGTCGAGATAGGAGGCCATTTCGCTGGCAAGCGGGTCGCCCTTGGTGTCGAGCATGTCGCCGCCGTCGACGGCGAGCGTGACGCTCACTTTTTCCTTCTCGATATCGGTGTGCTTGACGTTGAGCATCACGCCATTGGCGAAACGGACTTCGCGGATGCCCAGTTCGGCGTCGCGGGTGTCGCTCACGACCGCGCCGGGTGGTCCGAAATCGGTGTAGGCGAACCGGGATGTACTGCCAGTGGCTTCCTTGGCAGCCTTTTCGCGCATCGCCTTGCGCCAGGAGAGCCGCAATTCCTCATCGCCGCCTGTGGGCGGCGTACGGCCCTGAAAGCGGATCAGGGGCTTGCGGAGCGGCAAGGCTTCTTGTTTCATGGCAGCGAGTACCGCCTCGGGCGTTATCTGCGGCGCGAAACCTTCCAACCTCTGGAGCACGGATTCTGGCGTGGACGGCACCAGTTCGTCGTCCACCAGGGCCAGGGCCGACGCGGCCAGTGTCGCGTTGGAACGGGTCTGCGCCGAATTGGCGGAATCGGTGATCGAAGCGCGCAGTTCGGCTAACTGCTCGGTCACTTCGCCGGGCTGGAAACCATGGGCAAGCGCGCGCCTGTATTCGTGTGTAGCCGCCTCCAGCCCGGCCTTCCATTTGCCGTCGACGGTATCGACGATGAGCCGCGTCGAGCGGCCGGTTTCGAAGACATCGCCGGTGCCGAAACCGGCACCGCGGAACGGCGGTTGGGCGCTGCGGGCAAGGCGTTGCAGACGGCGGTTGACGATGGCGTAGCCGATCGATCGCAACAGGTTTTCCTGCCGCTGGGCCACCGAATCGGGTTCGTCGAGATAGCGGCCGTTGCGTTGCACTGTCACGCGCTCCGAAAGCGCCGGATCGATGTAGATTTCGGTGCGGTTCCGGTCCTTGTGGTCAACCGGTCCGGCATCGGGCTGCTCTTCCGCCGGTCCGGGGGCCCAGTCGTTGAAATGCCGCACGATATCCGCTTCGGCGGCATCCACGTCGATATCGCCGACGATCACAAGCGTGACATGGGCGGGCACGTATTCGCGCGCGTAGAATGCCCGCAGCGATGCACTTGTCGCGGCATTCAGAGTTTGCGCGGTGCCGATGGCGAAGCGGTGGCCATAACGGGCCTGCGGATAGAAGAATCGCGTCGAATCGACCGCATTGCGGAACGCCCAGGTGTTGCGGTCGCGCATTTCCGAAAGCACGACGCCGCGCTCACGCTCGACGGCCCCTTGCGAAATGGTGAGATTGCTCGCCGTTTCGCGCATCAGCATCAGCGCGGTGTCCAGCAGGGACGGGTCGTTGCGTGGCAGGTTCAGCTTGTAGAGCGTCTGGTCGAAACCGGTCGAGGCATTGGTGTCGGCGCCGAAAGCCAGGCCATTGCGTTCCAGCAGCTTCACCATTTCGCCTTCGGGTATGCGCTGCGAGCCGTTGAAGGCCATGTGCTCGATGAAGTGGGCATAGCCCTGTTCGCTGTCGCTTTCGTCGAGCGAGCCTGCGGCCACGTTCATCCGCACCACCACCGTGCCTTCAGGCGTGGCATTGTGGCGGATGATGTAGCGCATCCCGTTTTCGAGCTTGCCGAACCGGAAATCGGGATCGACGGGAATATCGCTCTTCTCGAAGGCCCAGCGGGGATCCTCAGGGTAGGGGATTTGCCTCGCGGTCAGCGGCGAGGGCGCCAGCACCACGAGGAGCGCAAACAGATAGCCTCTCATCGCCGCAGGAGTGCCCGAGCGGAGCGCACATAACAAGAGGCCGGATCGCGATTGCCTCGCGATCCGGCCTCTTGTTTATCGCTGGAAAGCCGTAAGCTTACTTGCCGCGCAGCTTGCGGTGCTTGGACAGGTCGAACACCTCGCTCGGGCCGTTGTCGTCCTGCAGCAGGCCGAGACGACGGGCGACTTCCTGATAGGCTTCTTCCTCGCCGCCCAGATCGCGGCGGAAGCGGTCCTTGTCGAGCTTTTCGCCGGTGTGCATGTCCCACAGGCGGCAGCCGTCGGGGCTGATCTCGTCGGCCAGGATCACGCGGCTGAAATCGCCGTCCCAGATACGGCCGAATTCCAGCTTGAAGTCGATCAGGCGGATGTTGATCGCCGCGAACATGCCGCACATGAAGTCGTTCACGCGGATCGCCATGTCGGCGATGTCCTGCATCTCGTCATGCCCGGCCCAGCCGAAGCAGCGGATGTGTTCCTCGGCGATCATCGGATCACCCAGGGCATCGTCCTTGTAGTAATATTCGATCAGCGTGTGCGGCAGCATCTCGCCTTCGGGGATGCCGAGACGCTTGGAGATCGAGCCGGCCGCCACGTTGCGCACCACCACCTCGATCGGGATGATTTCCACCTGGCGCACCAGCTGCTCGCGCATGTTGAGGCGGCGGATGAAGTGGTTGGGCACGCCGATGTGGTTGAGGCGCGTGAAGACGTACTCGCTGATGCGGTTGTTGATGACGCCCTTGCCCTGGATCGTGCCTTTCTTCTGCGCGTTGAACGCAGTGGCATCGTCCTTGAAGTACTGGATCAGCGTGCCGGGCTCCGGACCCTCGTAGAGAATCTTGGCCTTGCCTTCGTAAATCTGGCGGCGACGGGACATTGCTTTCGTCCTTCAAACGGCAAAAAGAGCAAACCCCGGCCCGTCGAGTCTCGGGCGACTGCACGGGCCGGGGCATTTCGGCGGCCATATAGTGCAAGCGGGGGCAAAAGCAAACTGCCCTCACTGCAGTTGGTGGATAGCAGCCTTTGCGGCACGATGCCTGCACAGAAGAGAGAAGGGGGCAGGATGGGCGAAGATGGCGCCAGTGAGGTGGAGTCGTGGATCGCACAGGTTGTGGGACAGCCGGTGGTTTCGGACTGGGTCACGGTCGATCAGGCGATGATAACCGGCTTTGCCGATGTGACGCGGGACTGGAATTTTCTCCATGTCGATGAAGACGCGGCGCAGTCCGCCGGGATGGACCGCACGATCGCCCATGGTTTCCTGACGTTGTCGCTGCTTTCGCCGATGCGCATGGATGCCGGGCTTGTGCCTTGTCCGGGGCTTAAGATGGCGATGAACTACGGGCTCGACGGCGTGCGGTTTCTGGCGCCGGTCTATGCGGGCGACCGGGTTCGCGGGCATTTTACCACGCGCGAGATTGTCGAGACGCAGCCGGGCCGTTATCGCGAGACAGTGCAGGCCAGTGTCGAGATCGAAGGACAGGACCGGCCTGCGCTCGTCGCCACCTGGCTGGCGTTGTACATGACCTGAAAGGCGCAGCCGACATGGCGGTAACTGTCAGACCCTTGACCGGAGATCAGATTCTTGCGGCGGTCGATGATCTCGCCGCACTGCGCATGACGGTCTTTGCCGAGTGGCCTTACCTCTACGACGGCGATCCGGCCTACGAAGCGCGTTACTTGCGCGAATTCGTCGCGGCACCTGACGGCATTCTGGTGGCCGCCTGCGACGGGGACAGGATCGTGGGGGCGGCCACGGCTTCGCCCATGCAGGCACAAAAGGCGGAATTCCGGGCACCGTTCGAGGCACGCGGGCTTGATGTCTCGCGCCTGTTCTACTTCGGCGAATCCGTGTTGCTGTCCGCGTATCGCGGGCAGGGGATCGGTAATGCCTTCTTCGATCACCGCGAGGCGCAGGCCCGCAAATGCGGCGCTGATGCCGCGACCTTCGCCGCGGTCATTCGTCAGGCGGAACATCCCGACCGGCCGGAAGGTTACGTTCCGCTGGACGGCTTCTGGCGCAAGCGCGGCTACGAGCCGGTCGCGGGCTTCGTCACCGAACTGGACTGGAAAGACCACCGGGACGCGAAGGAGACGCCCAAGCCGATGCAGTATTGGCTGCGTCTCCTCTAGCGGCTTGCCCGCCGGATTGCCTCAAGCAGGTGGCCTGTGGCTTCGTGCACTTGCCGCCATGTGGCCTCGAACCCTTCCGGGCCACCGAAATAGGGATCGGCGACATCCTGCCCTTTCATTCCGGGCACATGGTCCAGCAACAATGTCAGGCGCGCGCGCGAGGTTGCCGGAGCGGCCTGCCGGAGATCGGCGAGGTTCTGGTGATCCAGAGCAACGATCTGCTCAAAGCGCGTGAAGTCATCGCGGCAGACCTGCCGGGCGCGATAGGAGGAGATGTCGATCCCGTGACGCAAGGCCTCTGCGCGCGAACGCGGGTCGGGAGGATTCCCAATATGCCATGAGCCGGTACCGGCCGAATCCACCATCAGATCGAGCCCTGTCGCTTGCGCTTGATGGCGCAGCGCCGCTTCGGCAAGCGGAGAGCGGCAGATGTTGCCCAGGCAGACGAACAGGACTGAGGGACGGTGGGCATTCATGCCAGCTTTCCTAGCGACACCCGATCGTGCCGTCACCTGCTTGCGTATCATGGCCCCGCGGCACCGGGCGGGGCTGTTGCCTTTAGGGCTTGATTAACCGGTGGCGTGCGAAAATCAGGCAATATTGAAGTGCGCAGGCCAACGCGCCCGGCGGTTTGAGGCGTGCAATGTCCCAAGTCATTCTCGACCATTGGCAGGCGAGGTCATGGGGCAATTCGTTAAGGGGTTGGCGATATCCTCCGGCAAAATCGGCCGATATTCCATCGAGCTAGCGTGGTTTACCGATGCATAGAGTCAAAGCTCTCTTTAGGCGATTGGCCCGCGACGCCGCGGGTAACGTTCTGGCGCTTGCTGCCGTGGGCATGGTGGTCGCCGTCGGCGTTGTCGGTTCCGCAATCGACATGAGCCAGGCCTATCGTCTCGACAATCGGCTGCAGGCCGCCTGCGACGCGGCGGTTCTGGCGGGCAGGCGCGCGGTCACGGACATCGGTCCCAGCCCCAGCGGCTTCAACACACTGGCGCAGACGACAGCCAGCAACTACTTCCAGACCAATTTCGATGACACCACGGGTGTTGTTACAGGGACCACCTTCTCGGCGACGTCCGACGATCAGGGCATAACCGTCAATGGCGTGGCGAGCACGACCTATCTGACAGCCGTGATGCGCCTGTTCGGGTTCAAGACAATTCCGATCTCGGCTTCTTGCACGTCGTCCATGACCATGGGCAATGCCGACGTCGTCATGGTGCTCGACACCACCGGGTCGATGAGTTCGTCGCTTGGCAGCACCACGCGCATTCAGGCGCTGCGCGACGCGATGAACAATTTCTACACGACTGTCGCCAGTGCGACGCAGTCCACCAATGCGCGCGTGCGCTATGGTTTTGTGCCGTTCGCGACGACGGTCAATGTCGGAAAACTGATATATGCCGAGGATCCCGACTATCTTGTCGACAGTCATAAATACTGGTCGCGGGAATATACGGTCCTGACTGATCCAACGACAACCTATTCGTCGGTATATACCAGTGACTGGTCGCAATACTCCAGCACCAGTTACACCACGGAATCCGATTGTACGAATGCAGCGCCTGCCAACGACTCTGATTACTCCAACTATGGCAAGGGATCGACGTCAACGTCGACATCCGGGGGCGTTACGACGACGACCACGACGCAGCCGCAGAGAAAATATGCCTATCAGTGTGATTCCAAGACTGTGACCTCCGGCAGTTGGAAGAATCCGAAGACGACGACCGTCTGGTATATTTATCGCATGTACTATTCGCGTGACGCTTATACGACTTCATCGGCGAGCTATTCCTATCATCTGATCAATTACGCGACCGATGTCTACAAGACAGGAACATCGGTCAGTACGCCGACGGGAAGCGAGGGCGCATCTGTGTCTTCGACGTGGGATGGCTGCATCGAGGAACGCGGGACAGTGAACAGTTCCACGTTCAGTTATTCGTCGATCACGGGCATGTCTCCCTCGGCCGCGCATGACGTCGACATCGACAGTGCTCCTGACGTCGGTGACGACAACACCAAGTGGGTGCCGATGTGGCTGGATGTCACGTACCGTCAGAAGAGCAGCAATTCCGGCAGCAATTACACCTACTCGCCGAATACTCCGACGGCATACGGCGACCATCCATCGACCGACAATTGCTCCGCCGAGGCGCAGTTGCTAACCGAGATGGATGCCACCAGTTTCTCGGACTATGCCGACACGCTGACGCCGAAAGGCAATACCTATCTGGACGTTGGCATCATCTGGGGCGGCAGGCTGCTGTCGCCGAATGGCATCTTCGCCGACAACGTCAATGAAACGCCCTCGAACGGTGGCAAGGTATCCCAGCACCTCATCTTCATGACGGACGGCGACATGAACACCACCAGCACTACGCCGACGGCATGGGGGATGGAATACTGGGACCGTCGTGTCACGTCCGACGGTTCGAGCGACAACGACGCCCGTCACACACAGCGTTTTCGCGCGGTGTGCGATGCGATCAAGGCAAAGGGCATTCGTCTCTGGGTAATTGCCTTCACCGGTACCCTGAACAGCGACCTGACCTATTGCGCTTCCAGCAACAGTTCCTTCGTCGCGGCCGACGCGGATTCGCTCAATTCAGCATTTCAGTCGATCGCCACCAAGGTCAGTGAATTGCGGGTGACCCAATGATGGCTGCATGGTCCACCACTGCCCTCGGCCACAAGATGGCCGCTTTGCGCAAGGCTCGGGATGGTGCCGCCATCGTCGAATTCGCGCTTGCCGCGCCGGTCCTGATCATGCTGCTGATCGGCATATTCGATCTGGGCTACATGGTTTACGCGAAATCCATTCTGAACGGTGCCATACAGCACGCGGCGCGCAGCTCCTCGCTCGAGACTGCGGATACTTCTGCCGCCGACGCGTACATCTCTTCGGTGATGAAGGAAGTGCTTCCCGGTGCGCAGGTCACGATGACGCGCAAGAGCTACTACGACTTCACCGATATCGCGCGGCCGGAATCCTGGAATGACGCCAACAATAATGGGACGTGCGACAACGACGAAGCCTATACTGACGAGAACGGCAACGGCCAGTGGGATGCCGACGTTGCAAAATCGGGCAATGGCGGCGCGGACGATGTCGTCATCTACACCGTGACGGTGACTTACACGCCGCTGTTTCCCAATCCTTTCATCGAGGGAACCAGTGCCTCGCGCACGCTGTCGGCCTCGACGGTCAAGAAGAACCAGCCGTTCTCGTCACAGACTTCGTATGGTTCGTCCGCAGGGGTGTGCAGCTGATGCCCAGGTTGAAATCTCTTCTCCCGGACCTGGCGCGGGATACCGGGGGCGTATCGCTGGTCGAACTGTCACTGGTGCTGCCGATCCTGCTCTCGCTGGGGTTTTACGGGACCGAACTGGCATACATGACCATGGTGAACATGCAGGTCAGCCAGATCGCGGTTTCGGTTGCCGACAATGCATCGCGCCTTGGCCAGTCGGAAAACAGTTCGGTGACGCCGACGGTTACCGAGGCGCAGGTCGATTCGGTCATGGCAGGCGCGCTGGTCGAGGGTTCCTCGTTTGATTTCAGTTCGAACGGGCGCATCATCCTTTCCAGTCTGGAAAAGGATGCATCCAGCGGGGACCAGTATGTTCACTGGCAACGTTGCAGAGGCGATCTGGCAGCAGATTCCGCTTACGGTACGGCGGGTACGGTGGTTTCCGGCATGGGGCCCAGCGATCACCTGATTACCGCTAGCGACGGTTCGGCAGTCATGTTCGTTGAAGTCTACTATGATTACAAACCGCTGTTCGGAACGATGTTCATGGGAGACACGACGTTCCACCGCGAAGCGGCGTTCATTGTCAGGGACGACCGCAATCTGACCCCGGGTGTGACCGGTACGGGCGGACAATCCTCCTGCAGCTGATGCCATAGGGAAGGTCGCAGGAGCGATCAGTCGCGTCCGGTGTCCTGTCGGCCTTGCGCCGTGATGCAGCTTGCCCATTCTTCACGCCAAAGCAGCGGGAATGGGAGAGAAGCGGGCATGCTCGATGCGGATGCGATCATCATCGAGGCCGAGGCGCGGGCGGGGATCGCGGACGGCGATGCTGCTGTGCGCGGCAATCTGGTGCGGCTGGTGGCGCAACTGGCACGCGATTTCCCGATGTCGCCTGAGGGCGAGGCTTCGGTTCGGGACAGTCTGCTGCGCGACACCGTGAACCGGCTGGAAGGGCTGCGCTGGCTGCGCGACTATCCCGAAATCGCCAAGGAACCGATCGAGGCTCCGGTGTTCCTCATGGGCCTGCCGCGTTCCGGTACCACCTATTTCCAGTACCTGTTCGACCGCGATCCGCGTTTCCGGCTGATCCGCACGTGGGAATCGGTGATGCCTTCGCCACCGCCGGGGCATGATCCGCAATCCGTCGCGGAACGCCGCGCGGCGTTTGCCGAAATGCAGCGCCGACGCCCGCATTTCGAAGGCTTCGAGGCGTTGCACCTCTATGACGAGGACGGCTCGGACGAATGCCATGCGTTCCTGGAGCAGAGCTTCGGTGCGGCGGGGCTTAACAACCTCTACAGGGTGCCGGGCTACTTCGATTTCCTTCTCGACGAAGCCGATCTGGTCGAAGTCTATCGCATCCACAAGCGGCAGCTCCAGCTGCTCCAGTGGCGCTGCGAACGAAAGCCCTGGGCGCTCAAGTATCCCAACCACGTGATCGCGATGGACGCGATCCTGCAGGTCTATCCCGATGCGCGCATGGTGATGACCCATCGCGATCCGGTGCAGGCGCTGGCCTCGATCTGCAAGATGACGCTGAACCTTCGAGGGATGCGGGCGGCGGGGCCGGTCGATCCACACGAGGTCGGGCGGGACATGCTGCATTTCATTCAGCGTCACATCGACCGCATCATGGCCTTCGATGCCGGACCGGAAGGCAGGCGTGTGGTACACGTCGATTACTACGCGCTGGTGGCCGATCCTGTGACGGAAATGCGCGCCATCCATGCCGGGCTCGGCATCGACACGCCGGACGATGTCGCGCGTGCCGTGGGGGACTGGCTGGCCGCCAACCCGAAGAATGCCCGGGGACGCAACGAATATGCGCTGGAACAATACGGGCTGGACGACGCCGAGGTCGCCGCCCGTTTCGCCTCCTATATTAGCCGTTTCGCGATCCCGCGCGAACGCGAGGCGCTGGCGGCCTGAGCCGTTGAGGCACGGGCCTGCCGGGGAGGGCACGTTCGCCACGCGAAAAACTTTATGCCATGGCGCGACAAGTCGCAGGCGCACCGGCAGCGTAAGCTGCGTGCATAGAGTTTCAGCATAGAAGGATCAGTTCATGGCCATCACGCCCGGCGTATCGTTGGAAGCCGTTCCGCCCGTCACCACCGACGCGGCGTGGCGCGGGGACCAGCTCGAGAAGACCGGTGAGTGGGTCTACATGCTTTCCCCCGAGCAGATTTCCGAACTCGAAACCCTGGGCGCACGCTTCCTTGAGGATAACCCGGACCTGCGCACTGTTCAGGCGGAAGACTACCCGTTGGTCGCCTGCGCCGATGCCGTGAAGGAATGGGGCAGCGACGTGGACTATGGCCGGGGCTTCGTCCTCGTTCGCGGACTGCGCACGCATCTCTATTCGGACGCGCTGTCCTCGGCGATCTACTACATTCTCGGCCTGCACATGGGCGATCCGATCCGCCAGAACGAAATGGGCGACCTGATCGACCACGTCTACGCCACTTCGGACAAGACCATGGACGATCCCACCGCGCTGTCCGCCAAGGTGCGTGACAAGCTGGTCTATCATTCGGACAGTTCGGACGTCGTGGCGCTGATGTGCCTGCGTCCGTCCAAGGAGGGCGGGCTTTCCTGCCTCGTGTCCGGCGCGCAGATCTACAACGAGATCCTGGCGCGCCGCCCGGACCTGGCGCCGTTGCTGCTCGAGCCGTTCCATTGGGACTGGCGCCGGCAGGACCACAACGCACCTTCTGACACTTACACCTCGCCGATCGTCAGCCTCGTCGATGGCGTGTTCTCGATGTACGCGGGCTCGCTCTACATTCTCACCGCACAGGAATACGAGGGCGTGCCCAAGCTCAGCCCCGAGCAGATCGAGGTGCTCGAGCTCTTCGACCAGATCACCTACGAAGAGGGCATGGCCATCGCGATGGACTTCCGTCCGGGCGACATCCAGTGGCTGTCGAACTACGCGGCGCTTCATGCCCGCACCACGTTCTGGGACTGGCCCGAGCCGCAGCGTCGCCGCCACCTGCTGCGCCTGTGGCTGAGCCGCGATGCTGGCCGTCCGGTCGTGCCGGGCTTCGGCAAGAACGGCGTCGTGCAGGTCCGCTCGGCTCCGCGCGACGGCGCAGCGGAGCATCCGGACGCACACTTCGATATCTATTCCGTCTCGGTGCCGCGCCTCCTCTCCTGAGGTGGCGCAGGAACGCTAGACCAGTGTGAGAACTTCGTCCGCCGTCTTCACGTCGGCGAAGTTCAGCCGCAGGTTGAGCAGCGCGGCCAGGTGTTCCTCGTCGGTGACGGTCGCGCAGGCGTCCGACACGACGATTACCTTGTAGCCGCGCATGTTGCCTTCGCGGGCAGTGGATTCGACGCAGACGTTGGTCAGTGTTCCGGCCAGAACCAACGTATCGACCCCGCAAAGCTCCAGTACTTTTGCCAGCGCCCCGCCGGGACACGAAAAGGCGCCGTAGCGGTACTTGTCGAGCACGAAGTCGTCAGCCCCGACTGCCATTTCCGGAAACAGCTCGTGCGCCGGCGCATCCACCGCCATGGATTCGACCGCGCGCTGCACGACCGGGTCGGTCATGTCGTACTGCCATTCGGGCATCGCCAGATGCGGCGCTTTGCCTACGGTCTGGCGGGTCCAGATCACGTGCGTCCCGGCATCGCGCATGGAGCGTACCAGCCGGTTGACCTGCGGTACGATCGCGCGCGCATTGCAGTTGCCGAAAACTTCATCCTCGGCAACGAAGACAGACTGCATGTCGATCACCACGAGTGCAGTACGCGCGGGATCGATCGTGTCGAAACAGTTGTATCCCCGTCCGCGTGCGATGGCCCAATCGGGTATCTTGCAGGGATGCATCAGGCTTCCTCGAACGCGATCGAGAGCGAGAGTGCTTCCCACTGCTTGATCTGCCCGGCGACGAAGGCGTGCTGGTCTGTCGCGTAGTGCAGGGCATCTTCGCCGAGGAACAGGTTCAGCGGCGGTTCGGGCGCCTCGAGCGCGGTCAGGATGGCGGCCGCGGCGCGTTGCGGGTCGCCTTTTTCCTTGCCCGCATTTTCAGTGAGGCTGCGGCGCGCGAAATGAGCGACCTCGTCGTATTCGGCGATGTCCTTGTCGGCAATGCGCAGGCCAGCGGCAGCGAACTCGGTGCGCATTCCGCCCGGTGCGACGTTGGTGACGCGGATGTTCATCGGCGCCACTTCCTGCGCCAGAGTCTGGCCAAGGCATTCCAGTGCATACTTGCTCGCACCGTAGATCGCCGTGCCTGCCCAGGGTGCATGGCCGCTGACTGACGTCACGTTGACGATGTGGCCCGCGCGGCGTGCGCGCATCATGGGGAGCACGGCCTGCATCATCCGCATGGCGCCGAAGACGTTGATTTCGAACAGCGCCTTGGCTTCGTCTATCGAGACTTCCTCGATGGCACCGGCGATGCCGTAACCGGCATTGTTGACAAGGCGGTCGATTCCGCCGGTCAGCTCTTCGGCCCGGGCGACGGCCGCGCGCACGCTGGCATCGTCGGTAAGGTCCACGCTGAGCACGTGGGCACGGCCCGGAGCCAGGCTTGTGAAAGCCTCGTCGGCGGCCTGCCGCGTCGTGCCGACGACGGTGTCGCCGCGTGCCAGTGCTGCCTGCGCGAGTGCCCGGCCGAGACCCGCGCCGATTCCGGTGATGAGCCAATTCGTCATTTCGTGCGACCCTCGTCCTCTTTGATTGCGGTGGCAGCCTAGGGGCCAGCCGCACTTCCACTCTTGGCGCTGGTTGCCGCAATTGTTGCGTGGAGGCGCACGCGCGCCGCTCCCGCTTGACCCGGCGCGCCGGCTCGTGGTCCATCAAGGCCCAACAAGCAGAATGACGGGGCGCAGACTTGGCCGTTTACATTGCCGGTTCGATCAATCTCGATATCATTACCTCACTGGATCGCCTGCCGGTGCCGGGTGAAACCGTCCTCGCCCGCGCCACCGCGAAGCTGCCGGGCGGCAAGGGCGCCAATCAGGCTGTCGCCGCCGCGCGCATGGGTGCCGAGACGCGCATGATCGGCGCCGTGGGCGAGGGCGATGCCGGGCGCTGGATGTGCGAGCGGCTGGCGGCGGAAGGCATCGATGTATCAGGTGTATCCGTTCTGAGCGGACACGAAACCGGAACCGCCTACATCGCCGTCGACGCGCAGGGCGAAAACCAGATTATCGTCGTTTCCGGCGCCAATGCACAGCTTTCCGGCGTGGAGCCGGTATCCGGCGGTGTGCTGCTTTCGCAGCTTGAGGTTCCGGTGGCTGCTCTGCTGCCCGTATTCGCGCAGTCGAAGGCGATCCGCATCCTGAACACCGCGCCGGCCCTGGCCGAGGCGCGGTGCCTGTTCGAGCACGTCGATATCCTCGTGCTCAACCAGCATGAGCTGGCCGTCTATACGCAAGCATCCGACGGTGACGACATTCTGGCGCGTGCGCGCAGCCTGCTGACGCGTTCCGGGCAGGCGGTGGTCGTGACGCTGGGCGGCGACGGGGCCCTGGCCGTTCGCGGTGACTGGCATTTCCATGTGCCCGCGGTCCCGGTTGTTCCGGTTGACACGATCGGCGCGGGCGACTGTTTCTGCGGTTCGCTGGCGGCTTTGCTCGATGAGGGGTACTGTCTGGCAGAGGCCCTGCCGAAGGCGAGCGCTGCTGCCGCGCTGAGCACGCTGGGGCAGGGTGCTGCGCCCTCGATGCCTTCGCGCGCGGCAGTCGAGGACCTGCTTTCGGGCGCAGCAACAGAACATGCGCCGCCGGTCAAGAACCCGCGAGCCGCTGCCCTAAGCTGAGGCCAGGGTTGCAGGCCACAATATTTGGGGATCTGAAGATGAGTGAGTTCGAACCAACGCCATTTGGCATTCCGTCGGACGTGGGCGGCAAGGACCTTGGCATCTTCCTGCCGATCGCCAACGGCGGCTGGATCCTCTCGAAGAACAAGCCCGAACTGGACGGTTCCTATGCCTATAACCGCCAGTGCGCGGTGCTGGCCGAAGAGGCCGGGTTCGACTTCATCATGTCGATGTCGAAGTTCCGCGGCTACGGCGGCGAGACTCAGCACTGGAACAGCTCGCTCGATCCGGTCGTTCTCATGGCGGCGCTGGCCGAGGTTACCAAGAAGGTGAAGTGCTGGACCACGGTTCACACGATCCTGCAGAACCCGGCTGTCGTGGCCAAGATGCTGGCGACGCTGGATCAGGTCTCGAACGGGCGTGCGGGCCTCAATGTCGTGACCGGCTCCTACAAGGGCGAGTTCTCGCAGATGGGGGCCTGGCCCGAGGGTGTCGATCACGATGCCCGCTATGACCTCGCGCAGGAATGGATCACCGCGATCAAGCGCCTCTGGAAAGAGGATTCGGTCACGATGGACGGCAAGTATTTCCAGCTGGAAGACTGCGAATCCTGGCCCAAGCCCGAAAAGCGGCCGTTCCTCGTCTGCGCGGGCTCCTCGCAGCGCGGCATGCGCTTCACCTCCGAGGAAATGGACGCGATTTTCCTGAGCGGTGCCGAGCCCGAGGAACTGGCGAAAGCCAGTCATGATGCCAAGGCAGATGCCGCGAGCATCGGTCGCTACGTGCGTACCTACTCGATGATGACGATCGTTTTCGGCGATACCGACGAGGAAGCCGAAGCGACCGCCAGGTATTATGCCGAGGGCTTCGACGAAGGCGCGCTGCACGGCATGATGCGCGCCTATGGCTTCCTTGATGCCGAGATCGGCAAGGAGAACGCCTTCACCAAGAAGTCGCGCTCCAGCTTCATGTCGGCCTATGTCACCGGAACCACGCAGACGGTGATCGACAAGCTCACCGAACTGTTTTCGGTGGCCGAAACCGACGGGTTGATGCTGATCTTCCCTGACTACATGACAGGCATTCCCACGTTTGGCCGCGAAGTCCTGCCGGTGTTGCGTGAGCGTTTTCCCGGCAAAGTGAAAGTCGGCAACCATGGCTGAGGCGGCGGACCTGCCGCACGTTGCACCGGATGCGCTGGCGGCAATGCTGCCAGCGGAAACGACGGCGCTGGTGGTTGTGGACATCCAGAAGGATTTCGCCGCGCCTGACGGGCTTGTCGGCGGTTTCGGCCAGGACATGACCACTGTCGAGGCCGCGATCGATCGCATAGAGGAACTGATCGCGGCGGCGCGCAAGGCGGGCGTAACTCTTGCGTTCATGCGCGTGGTGACGCATCCCGATACAGACCCGGCCGTGCTCAAGACCCTCATGGTCCGCCGGGGGCAGGAAGGTGGCGAAGCGATCTGCCGGACGGACAATGGCGGCGCCGATTACTACCGTGTTAAGCCCGAGCCGGGCGACATCGAGATCGACAAGCTGATGTTCGACAGCTTCCATGGCACCGATTTTGACGAACAGCTGAAATGGCGCGGGATCGAGACGCTGGTGATGACCGGCATCACTACCGATTGCTGCGTCGATTCGACAGCGCGCACCGGCTTTCACAACGGGTACAACATCTTCCTCGTCTCGGATGCCTGCGCTGCCTACGAGCCGGACCTGCACACGGGCACACTCAACGTGCTCGAGAAGAACCTCGCGCTGTTGACCTCGACCGATGCCGTGCTGAAGGCGTGGGGATGACCAGTCGCGTCGCCCCGTCCCGGCGAGGCGGCCGGCCTTGAACGGCGAGGCTGAAGCTCCTTTGCAGGCCGATCTGCTCGTACGCCATGCCTGGATCGTCACGATGGACGACCAGCGGCGCATTTACCGCGACGGGGCTATCGCCATTTCCGGTGACCGGATCGTTGCGGTCGGACCGTCCGATGAAGTCGAGCGTGCCGTTCTCGCACGCGAGGTGATCGAGGGCGGGGACCGTTTCGTGGTCACGCCGGGCTTTGTGAACAGCCACGTCCACATCACCGGAGAGCCGATCACGCGCGGTGTCGTACCCGACAATACGGACTGGCAGACCAACGTCTTCGACTGGCTGATCCCCACCTACCTCGCCCAGACGCCGGAGGAAGAGGCGGTGTCCGCAACGCTCGCCGCGCTCGAGATGCTGCGGACAGGCACGACCTGCTTCGTCGAGGCGGGCACAATTCTCGATCTTGGCGCGGTGCATGATGCGCTTGCCGCAACCGGCATTCGTGGCCGCATTGGCCAGTGGGTGCAGGACCGGGCCTTTGCGCCCGATGACGATCAGGCGGCCTTGACTGCGGCAGCGATCGGCAAGCTCGAAAGCCAGCTTTCGCGTTATCCGGTGTCCGGCGACCCCCTGTTGGGCGCATGGGCCTGTCTGGTCGGACACAACACCGCGACCGATGCACTGTGGCTGGAGGCCACCGCACTGGCACGCGAGAGCGGCGCAGGTATTTCGGCGCACATGAGCGCGGACCCGGCGGACCCCGATTTCTATCTCGCCGATACCGGGCAGCGTCCACTGGTGCATCTCGCTGAAATTGGCGCTCTTGGTGCGCATCTTTCGCTGACGCACGGGATCTATCTCGACGAAGCCGAGGTGGATCTGCTGGCCGAAAGCGGAACCAGCGTCACTCATTGCCCGATGACCGCGATGAAGGGGGCTTACGGAGCGAGTTCGGCGGGCTTGTTTCCGCAGCTCGTGGCGCAGGGCGTGAACCTGCAGCTCGGTACCGACGGTAACAACAACGGCAACGCCGCCGACATGATGCGTGCGATGTTTGCCTGTGCCGGGCTGTTCAAGGACGCTCGCCGCGATGGTGACCTGTTTCCCGCTACGCAGGTGCTCGAAATGGCGACAGTGAACGGGGCGAAGAGCGCCGGTCTGTCGCATTGCATCGGCTCACTCGAACCCGGCAAGAAGGCGGACTTTGTCCTGCATGACCGCCACCGCCCTGAGTGGCAGCCTTTGTTCAACGTCGTGAACCAGCTTGTGTGGTCGGCGGACGGGCGCGGCGTGCACAGCGTCTGGGTGGATGGTCGCCGGGTGGTCGATACTTACCGCTCGACGCTGATCGACGAAGAGAAACTCTACGCCGAGGCGCAGGCAGCTGGCAGCGCTGTCCTCGCGCGGGCCAATATGGAGGTGCCCAGTCTATGGCCGGTCCTGTGATGACGGTGTCCAGCGGTTCGCGCGGCAAGGTTCTGCTGGCCTGCACGATGGGCAATTCGGTGAGTGTGACGCCTGCTGTCCATGCCGTGTTCGGCCTGTTTCTGGTGCCGCTGTCGGAGCAGTTCGGCTGGTCGAGAGCTTCCATTTCCGGGGTTCTCGGTGTGCTCGCGCTGGTCGGAGCGCTGAGCTATCCCATGATCGGCCGTCACGTCGACAGGCACGGCGCACGGCGCACTCTGCTGGCGGGTATCTTCGGCCTCGCCCTGTCCATTGGCGCGCTTTCGCTGACGAGCGGCAGCCTGATCCAGTTCTACGCCACGTACGCTGCGATCGCGGTGTTCGGAGCCATGGCGGGCACGCCGATCTTCCAGAAGGTGATTGCCGACTGGTTCGATCACAACCGCGGCACCGCGTTGGGGGTGAGCGCGGGCGGTGGCAATGGCCTCGGCTCGGTCGTGCTACCGGTTCTGGCCGCCGTGCTGGTGCAGACCTGGGGCTGGCGCACGGGCTATCTGGGCATCAGCGCCTTCATGCTGATCGTGGCACTGCCGGTGCTCTGGCTGCTGCTCCGCGACCGGAGCACGCATGAGCATGCGGATGCCATGGTTGAACGCGAGGGGATGACCTTGTCCGAAGCAGCCCATACGCCTGCATTCTGGCTGGTGCTCATCGCGCTCGCCGCCGGAGCAGGGGGCACGACGGCGGTATTCAGTCACGTCGTTCCGATCCTGAGCGACCGCGGGTTCTCGGTGGCGACGGGCACGGCAGTTGTCAGCGTCTTCGCGCTGGTGACCTCGGGCTGGCAGATCGCCACGGGACGGATCATGGACATGATCCAGACGCCGCGCGTGGCGGTGCCGATGTATCTCATGGCCGTCGTGGGGCTGGTGCTGCTCGAAACGGGGCAGGGGATGACCGTGCTGGTGATGGGCGGTGCGCTGCTGGGCATCGGTCTCGGAGGCCAGTTCGGCGCCTTGCCCTATTTTGTCGGGCGCTATTTCGGTGTCCGCCATTTCGGCTCGATCATTGGCGCGATGTATTCCGCCGTGATCGCGGCGCAGGGCACGACGCCGATCCTGCTCGACGCGATCTACGATGCGCAGCATACCTACCGTCCGGCGCTGGTTGGCGTGGGCGGAGCGCTGCTGGCCGGCGCGCTGCTGCTCATGCTGCTGCCGCGGTATAGCCGCGAGGCCGCGGCGGATGAGAGCCTGCTGGCGCCGAGCCACTGACACAAAGAATACGGGAGACTTGCGTGGCCGACTATTCGCAAACCGAACCGGGCGCGGCCTTCGCCGATCCTGCCAAGGCGCCCTATGCGGTCAGCGAGGAAGAGCGCGCGGCGATCGCGGCCGCCATCGATACCGATGAGCTTGTCGATCTGGCGCTGACGCTGGGCAACATCCCCAGCCGCTCGCGCGAGGAACTGGCGGCGGCCGAGTTCGTCCACGACTGGATGGCGCGCGAGGGGTTCCGTCCGCGCAAGGTCGGTGCCACGCCGGATCGGCCCAACGTGATCGGCGAATATGGCGGCACAGGGCGCGGGGCTAACCTGCTGTTCACCGCTCACCTCGATACCGAGAGCCCCTCGGGCATGATCGAGCACGACAAGTTCCGCTACCGCGAGAGCACGCTCGCCGATCCGGAATGGACCAGGTGCTGGCTCGACGAGGACGGCAGGATCCGCGGTTATCCTGTCACCAACGACCGCGGCCCGATGTCGTGCTTCCTGATCGCCGCCAAGGCGCTGCGCAGGGCAGGGATCGGCCTTTCCGGCAAGACCTGGCTGACCGCATGCCCCGGCGAGATCGGGCCGGAGCCGATCGAGGAATTCTCCGGCATCGGCTGGAACGGCAAGGACATCGGCGCACATTACCTCTTCCACCATGGCGGCGTCGCGCCGGACTACGCGATTGCCGCCGAGGGGACCGATTTCGGCCTCACCTGGCAGGGCTGCGGCTATGCCCTGTTCCGCATCCGCATCTTCGGGCAGGGCATGTTCTCGCCGATCCTCGATGCGCCTCAGGACCCGCAAAAGCATCCCAACCCGATCTATCGCCTCGGCCCGGTGATCGACGCACTCCACGCCTGGGGTCTCGGCTTCGAGCGCGACAGTGTGATGGAGACCGCCAGCGGCAGGATAATGCCCAAGGTCCAGATTGCCTCGGTCCGCGGAGGGATGCCGATCGACTTCGGCGCGGGCACCGAAGTCTGCGCGCTCTATCTCGAGGTTCTGCTCAATCCGCGGCAGAAGGCTGCTGACGCCATGCATGGAATTACCGAAACTATGCGCGGCGTGGATGTGGATGGATTCGATGTCGAGCCGGTCGTCGTGCGCCACGGTTTCGAGGCCCGGCCCGGCGAAGTCGCGCCGCTGGTGGGGGCAGTCGATGCCGCGACGCGGCTGGCGCGTGGGGCGCCGCTGGAACCGGCGCATCCCGTCTTTTCCAGCATGTGGCGCGACCATAACGTGTTCAACATGCACCGGATTCCGGCGGTAACCACCGGGATGCCGCGTTGGCGCCCAACGCCTGAAGACATGGCCTCCAGCGCGCTGGTCTACGCGCTGACGATGCTGGCTGTCTGCGGCCGGGGAGAGGCTCCTGCCGCCGCAAATGGCGCGACCAGCGTGTATGGGAACGAGACACCCTTCTGACCGGGACCGGACTGCCCCCTTGCCGATGGCGCGCGCGATGAATAGATCACGGGCCAAGTCGCCAAGTGAATAACAGTTCAGGTCCCGGGAAGGGTGCCCCCATTTGAGGGTGGTTCTCGATTGCGAATAACAACAAACGTCTACCCGAAGGAACAGCGCCGCGATGCGTGGCGCTTCGCGCTCAAGCGTCAGTCGATCACGCTCGACGAGGCGGATGAGGCGACGCTTTATGGTGAGCTGATTCAGTTCCGCTCCAGCACCAGCATCGACTTCATCCGCATCACCGGCACCCCGCAGTCCTGGTCGATCGATTTTCGCGAAAAGCCGCAGACCTACTGGCTGGCGATGATTCTCGATGGCGGTGCGGTGATGCGCGATGCCCAGCAGGAAATCCGCCTCGGTGATGGCGACATCATCTGCGGGAAGGGCGATTCTCCGGTGCATCTGACCTTCGCTGGAGACAACCGCAGCCTGATCGTGCAGGTCCCGCACAGCGAGCTATCGATGCGTCTCAAGACGCCGATCGGCGGCGCGCCGCGCAAGATAGCCACCGAAAGCGGCACGGCACGCGTCTTCGCGGGCATGCTGCGCTCGCTGGCGGACACGATCAACGACATCACGCCCGATCAGGCGCGCCCTGTCGAACTGGCCTTTCCCGAATTCCTCGTCACCAGCCTGCTCGACAATGCGCCGGCCAAGGCGATGGGCGGTGCCGCGGGCATGCGCGCCGCACTGCTGGAGCGGATATTCCAGACGATCGAGATCCGCCTCTCCGACCCCAACCTGAACTACCAGCAGGTGGCGGCGGAACACGGGATTTCGCCGCGCTACCTGCAAAAGCTGTTCGAATCGATCAACGACTCGTTCGGGCACTATGTGAAGGTGCGCCGCCTCGAGCGCTGCCGCCTCGACTTGCGCAGCCCGCTGCACGTGCAGAAGTCGATCTCGGACATCCTGTTCGAATGGGGCTTCAACGATTCCGCCTCGTTCAGCCGCGCCTTCCGTGAGCAGTACGGCATTTCGCCGCGCGAATACCGCAAGGCCCAGCCGCAGGAACAGGAAGCCGTCGAACTGCTCCGCCGCGGCCGCCCAACGCGCAGCGAGCGGGCCAACGCCAAGCTCGATGCCGAAGGCGAAGAGGAAAGCGCGGACGCAGGTGCAGACATACCGCTCCAACCCGAGTCGGATGGCGATGACGATGCAGTCATGGCTCTGCCGGTCATCCCCGTTGGTGCGGCCGACGGGCATCCGGTGCGGCACCACCACTTGCCGGTTTCGCCCGAGACCGTGCACTGGGGTTACCTCAGCAAGGACCTGAAGCCCGCGCTGCACGTGCGGTCGGGCGACTTCATCACGATCGAGACGCTCACGCACCACGCGAATGACGATCCCGAGCGCATGGTGCAGGGCGATGCCGGTGCGGAAAGCGTTTATCACTGGGATGAATGCGGCAAGGCTGTCGACCGGCGCGGTGCCGGGCCAATGGATGCCTCGGCGTTCGGACGCGGGCCGGGCGAGGGCTTCGGCGTGCACATCTGCACCGGCCCGATCGCGCTGGAAGGGGCGATGCCCGGCGACCTGATCGAAGTGCGCATCCTCGACCTCAAACCGCGCCCGAGCGGCAATTCGCGCTTTGCGGGCAAGTGCTTCGGATCAAACGCGGCGACGTTCTGGGGCTTTCATTATCAGGACCTGCTGACCGAGCCCAAGGGCCGCGAGGTCGTGACGATCTACGAGGTCGAGGCCTCCGGCGCGCGGCCGCCGATCGCGCACGCCGTCTATTCCTACCGCTGGACCGAGCAGACCGACCCCTCTGGCCGCAAGCACGCGCGCTATGACTATCCCGGTGTTCCGGTCGATCCGGAGACCATCGAGCGCAATTACGACGTGCTGCGCAACGTCGAAATCCCGATCCGGCCGCACTTCGGCGTGATCGCGGTGGCGCCGGCAGTGGACGGGCTGGTGGACTCGGTGCCGCCGGCCTCGTTCGGCGGTAATCTCGACAATTGGCGCACGGGTCCGGGCGCGCGGGTGTTCCTGCCGGTGCAGGTGGCGGGCGCGCTGCTTTCGCTGGGCGATCCCCATGCCTCGCAGGGCGACAGTGAACTGTGCGGTACCGCCATCGAATGCTCGATGACGGCCCTGATTCAGGTGATCCACCACCCCGCTTCGGGCGTGATGGACCAGCTCAAGGACGTCGATTATCCGTTGATAGAGACCGAGACCGAATGGGTAATCATGGGGTTCAGCCATCCCGACTACCTCAAGGAACTCGGCCCGGATGCGCAGAGCGAGGTCTACAAGCAAAGCTCGATCGATGCCGCCATGCGCGATGCGTTCCGCAAGGCGCGGCGCTTCCTGATGACGGCCAAGCAGCTGAGCGAGGACGAGGCGATCTCGCTGCTGTCGGTAGGCGTCGATTTCGGGGTGAGCCAGGTGGTGAACGGGAACTTCGGCGTCCATGCGGTGATCCGCAAGGCGCTGTTTACGAGCTGATCCGGAAAGAGGAGCCAGCAGATCAAAAACCGCTCACCCCGAGCTTGTCGAAGGGTGTTGATCTCAAGGCTGCGCGAGGTCCTTCGACGAGCTCAGGACGAGCGGGCCTTGTGCTGGTTTTCAGCGTTTCACCACTGCCAGCGCCGCACGGTCCAGCGCCGCGCGTAGTTTCCACGTTCGTGTCATGAACGGGCCGGGCGTCAGTTCGTTGGTCATGACGATCGCGACCACCTTGTGCACGGGATCGGCGAAGAAATAGGAGTTGGCCGAACCCGACCAGCTTCCCGCACCGACGGGCACGCCGCCGCGTGCCTCTGTCCCGGCATCGCCAATGCCGAGACCAAGGCCGAAGGGAATGTCGAGGTCCGGCCCGCCTCCGGTCCGCAACCGGGGCGAGAACATGGCATCGACACTGGCGGCGGACACCACGCGCCTGCCGTGCCATATGCCCCGGTTGGCGAGCATTTCGGCGAAGTGGCGGTAATCCTCCAGCGTTCCGGCGAGAGCGCCACCACCGTCGCGCAGGCGGGACGGATCGCGGTATTCGGAAGTTTCCGGCTGGTCGACCGCCTCGAGACCCTGCGCACTGGCGCTGTACTCCACGACGAGGCGTGCGGCCTGCGCATCGCTGACGACAAAGGTGGTGTCCTTCATCTCAAGCGGTGCGAAGATGTGTGTCTGGAAATAGGCGTCCAGTGTTTCGCCGCTGACTTTCTCGATCACCGCGCCGAGCACAGTCGTCGAGAAGCCGTAGCTGAACCGCTTACCCGGCTGGTGCAACAGGGGCGCCTTGCCAAGACGCGAGACCAGTTCGCCAAGTGATGCGGCAGGAGCTTCCTGCGGCTGTCCGCTGCTGGCCAGCGTCACGCGCCCTACGCCGTGCGCGCGGTAGTAGCGGTGGACCGGCGTGTCGCCCATGAACTCGTAGGTGATGCCAGAGGTATGGGTGAGCAGGTCTAGGATCGTCACGGGGCGGTCGGCAGGCACCGTGCGGACCGGCTCGTCCTGACTGTTATCCCAGACGCGCAGGCCGGCCAGTTCCGGCAGGTAGGTGCCGACCGGTGCGTCGAGCGAGAGCAGGCCGCGCTCCGCCAGTTGCAGGATGGCGACCGTCGTGATGGGCTTGGACATCGAATAGAGCCGGAAGATCGCATCGCGCGTGACCGGCGTGCGTTTCGCGATGTCACTGTATCCCGTCGAAACCTCGATCAGCGGCTTGCCGTCCTGCTCAATGAGCACGAGGGCATTGGGCAGTTCACCGGCTGCCACCATCGCGTCCAGTTCGGCCTTCAGCGTCTGGGCTGCATGTGTTGCGGCAGGTTCGGCTTGTGTCGCCGCTGGCACCGTGGCGGAAAGGAGCATTGCCGCCGCGGCAAGACGCAGTGCGGTTCTCACCCTCAGAACGGCTTGTCGCCTGCAATCGTCACGCGGTAGCCTGAGCGGGTCTCGGGGAAGTAGTCCCACACAGCGAAGTGCTGGGTGCAGCGGTTGTCCCAGAACGCCACTGAGTGCGGCTGCCAGCGGAAGCGCACCTGGAAGTTCGCATCCTTGATGTGTTCATAGAGGAAGGCCAGCACGGCAGCGCTTTCGTCCTTGGACAGCTCGGGGATGCGGGTGGTGTAGGAGGAGTTGACGAAGAGCAGCTTGCGGCCCGTTTCCGGATGCGTGCGCACGACCGGGTGGGTGTTGCACTCGTAGACCTTGTCCACGTCGGGGAAGATCGCCTTGTAGACCGGGTTCGCGTCGTGGATCGCGGTCAGCGGCTCGAGGAACGCCTTCATCGGCTCGGAAAGCGCATCGTAGGCCGCATACATGCTGGCGAACAGCGTATCGCCGCCCGCTTCGGGCATGGTGTGCATGTAGAGGATCGAGCCCATCGGCGGCTCGGGATCGCAAGACAGGTCCGAGTGCCACTTGTCGCCTGCAATGTACTTGCTCTGGGCGTCGGCGTGGATCTGCACCACCTCAGGATAGTCGTCGAGGCCCTTCACCGCCGAATGCATGTGCAGCTTGCCGAAGGCCCGGCCGAACGCAAGGTGCTCTTCGTGGTCGATCTTCTGATCGCGGAAGAACACGACCTGATGTTGCATCAGCGCTTCGCGGATTTCCGCATAGGTCTGATTGCCGAGCGGCCGGGTGAGGTCGACGCCGAAGATTTCGGCACCGATCCGCTTTGTCACCGGGCGCACATCGATCGTTTCGTAAGCCATCTGGTCTGTTCCTTGGCCGTGATGAAAGCGTGCCGGGCGGTTGGGTTGCGCCCGGCACGCAGCCGCTTATTCGGGGTCCTTGACGGTGCCCTTGTCGGGGAAGATGCGCCGCTCGATACGGCAGTGAATCCCCTGAGTGCCGTCAACCACCTGCGTCACGCCGAAGTCAGCAGCGACACTCATCAGCGAATAGCCGTCGTTGCGCGAAAGACCCTGATGCTCGGTGAGGAGATGCAGCATGTCGAGCGAGGCACTCTTCATCGCCTGATCGAGATCCTCGCCGAAGCCGTGGACGATCCAGCAGTCGGGCGTTTCCAGCAGCGGCGAGGGGAACGCGAAGTCCTTGCGCAGGATGATCTGGAACAGCACGTCGAGCGAGGATTCGATCGCGGTGCCGCTGATTTCGCCGTCGCCCTGGCTCACATGCGGATCGCCGATCGAGAACAGGCCGCCCTTGACCTGCACCGGATAATACATCGTCGCGCCCGCGCCGATGCGCCAGTTGTCGATGTTGCCGCCGTGGAGGCCCGGCGGGATCGTGCTGACCGGCTCGTTGACCGCAGGCGCCACGCCGGCGGTGCCGAGGTGCGGACGCGCGGGCAGGGTGATGCCGGGCAGGGCGGGCGAGCGGTCGCATTCCGGGCAATGGGTGATGCGACCGGGCACGACGTACTTTTCCTCGACGTCGTAGGCGTAGAGCGCGCTGGCGGTGTTGGCGTTGGGATCGATCTTGTAGATCGTGACGCGCTCGGTCTCGCCGAATTCCTCGTAGAGATGGCCCCAGTTGGCGGCGAGGTTCGAGCCGTAGTTGAAGCGCGGCTTCATCTGGAAATAGCGCACTTCCAGCATGTCGCCGGGCTCCGCGCCTTCCACGAAGATCGGGCCGGTCATGATGTGGCAGCCCGGCGCGCGGGTGGCCGGATCGATCTCGGTGAAGATGCGGCGGATGTCGTCGTCGAACATCAGCTCCGGATCGTCGCCCGCGTGGTGGGTTACGGCTTGCGCCATGATCAGGTCACCGCTCTTGACGGTGAGCGCCGGTTTGATTTCCGGCGAGAAATAGCCCCAGTGCACCGTTTCAGGCGTGGCCCTGAGATGATGCAGCGCGCTCGGCTGAACGGCTGCCTTGGCGGAATCGGGCTTTAGACTGACCAGTGCCATTTGAACTCCTGTGACGCAGGTTGAAGTGTGCGACCCGAGGTCATGCGGGGCCGATGAGGGCGCTCGTCATGCTGAGGGATTTGTGCTGGATGAAATGGGGATCGAACCGGGCCGTCTCGCCCTCGTGCCGGGCACCGAGGACATAGAGCAGCGGCAGGAAATGGTCGGCGCCGGGCACCGACAGGCGGGCGGCATCACCCAGCGCTTCGTAGTCGATCACGGTTTGCGGCGTGTCGGCGGCAATTGCCTCGCACATCACCGAATTGAACTGTTCGGCCCAGGGATAGGGGGCGGCGCTGGGGTTGCCCCAGTCCATCGCCGGCAGGTTGTGGACGATGTTGCCGGTGCCCATGATCAGCACGCCTTCATCGCGCAGGGGGCGCAGCAGGCGGCCCACTTCCCAGTGCTCGGCAGGCGTCTTGGCAATGTCCATGCCGAGCTGGACCACGGGAATGTCGGCTTCGGGATAGGCATGGACCAGCACTGACCATGTGCCGTGGTCCAGCCCCCAGTTTGCATCGAGCTTGACCGGCATCGGTGCGAGCAGTTCCTGCACGCGGGCGGCCAGTTCGGGGTCGCCGGGCGCAGGGTACTGCATGTCGAACAGCGCCTGCGGAAAGGCGCCGAAGTCGTGGATCGTGCGGGGCTGGGCCATCGCGGTCACCGCCGTGCCGCGTGTCTGCCAGTGGGCCGAGATGCACAGGATTGCCTTCGGCTTGCCGATGCGCTCGGCCATTTCGCGCCAGGTGCGCGTGACCGCGTTCTTTTCCAGCGCGATCATCGGGCTGCCATGTCCGAAAAAGACGATCGGGAGGCGGGGCATTGCTTGGTGCTCCATGTCATCCTTCAGTGTGCGACCGGAAGGACTCTGCTTTGTTTCTGCATCATCGACGCTAGGTCGGGAGGGCCTGCGGGTCTTGCGGGAAAGCGCACAAGAACTTGTCGCGCGCCCGCAGGCCCGCAGGGATCACTCGCGCGTGAAATCCTTGGGGATCTGCGGGTTTTCGCCGGCCTTGACCCAAAGCAGGATTTCGTTGCCCCAGGGGTCGGAGAAGCACCAGTTGTAGCCGTTGAACTCCTTCCAGTAGTGGTTGCGCCACAGCACGGTGGCGCCCAGTTTCTCGGCGGTATCGAGGATGCGCTCGGGCGTGTCGTCGTCGCTGACCAGCACCCAGATGCGCGCCTTGCGGCCATCGGTGGACAGAGTGCGTGGCTCGACGCCTTCGGGATTGGGATGGGGGCGTGCGTTCTTGGCGTCGAACACGCCGAAGTGCAGGTTGCCGATCTCGCTGTCGGAACCGTCCTTGTTCTGGAAGAAGCCGCCCGGAACCATGCGGTGGTAGAGGCCGCCCATGCGGGAATCATCTTCCCAGCCGAAGACTTCGCCGTAGAACTTGCCGGCCTTGTCCGGATCGTCGGTGGCAAAGTCGAAAAAGATCAGGCTGTTGGTCATCGAAGGGCTCCTTTTGGTCCTTTCTTTCTGCCTAGAGCGGCGGGAAATGTTTGCTCGGCATGCTGCGCACAAAACCTTGATCGCGGGCGCTGCTCATCCGCGCAGTGGTCAGCGCACAAAAAAGCGGCGCCCGATCGGAACCGGGCGCCGCAGTCGTCAGGAATAAATTGAAAGGCTGCGGGTCAGGAGGCCCCGCCGCTGCGAATGGCCTTCACCCGAGCGGAAGGGCCGCGGCGCCGGTTCCATTCGGCCCAGTAGCGTTCGACCAGCCACACGTTGAGCAGCCGCTGCGCGCCTTCCTGCCAGGAATAGCGGCCGCGCGGCGCAAACTTGGAGCGCAGGCCCTGCTGCACCAGCTCATCGACGTGGAAGTCCTGTGCGACGATGCGTTCCACCGCCTCGTCGGTCATCTTGACCTTCAGTTCGAACAGGGGATCGTCCATCGCCTCGGGGACCATCAGCGTGCCGATGGTGAGGGCGTGCGATTCCGCGGTGCGCGGGTCCATGATCAGGTAGAGCACGGTGTCGTTTAGCACCACCAGCGAGAGACTGGGCGGCAGGTTCACGAACAGCAGGCGGTTTTGTTCTTCTTCGGTGAGCTTGGGGAACACCGGGAAGACCGAACGCTGCGTGGCGTTGAACGCCGCGTTCTTGTGCAGCGTGCCGTTGAGCCGGTAGTACCCGGCCGAACCTTCCGGCATCTCGGGAAAGCTGGCGAGGCCGCTCGGGATGAAATCATGCAGCGGGCCGGCGTGGAGGCGGCTGGCGTGATAGCCGTCGTTGTTGTTCTCCAGCATGACCTTCCAGTTCCACGGGAACACCGTGGGTTCTTCGGGCCGGGGGCCGCGCAGCGAGGCGAAGTCATAGTTGGCGACCACCGCCTCCAGCCCGGCAAGGCGCGGCGCCAGCGCTTCGGCATCGGGATCGAGGTTGATGAAGATGAAGCCGTGCCAGATCTCGTGGCGGATTTCGGGCAAGGCTGCGGCCTTCTTGTCGAAGTTGCAGGTCTTGTTCATCGCCGGTGCGCCGACCAGCGTGCCGTCGAGGTCGTAAGTCCAGTGGTGGTAGGGGCACACGAAGGCGCGGGCATTGCCATGCCCTTCGGCGACGAGCATCGCGCGGTGCTGGCAGACCGAGGACAGTGCCTTGATCGTCCCGTCGCGCGTCTTGCAGATCACCATCGGCTCATCGGCGCGGGTGACGGTGAAGAAGTCGCCCGGGTTCTCCAGCCATTCCGCCCGGCCGACGCAGAGCCACTCGTGATGGAAGATCGCTTCCTTCTCGAAACGGTGGAATTCCTCGTCGACGTAGCATTCGGCCGGAAGCGTATCGGCTTCTTCGATGGCCTTGATCGAGCTGGCGAAGCTGTCGAAGAACTGGTCGGTAAGAAGGGTCATTTCTGACAGTTTCCCTTTTCGGCGAACCGTGTGAGCGCGAACCCGGACAGGCTTTGTGCCCGCCGATTATGGGTAAGAGGTTAGCCCCGGTGGTGCAGGCTGGCTTTGCGCAGGGCGCAGTGTTTTTTGGCAGGCGCGCTTATTCGGCGGGGGCGAGTTGCGCGGACAGTTCGGCTTCCTGTGCGGCGGCATCGTTGTTTGGCTCTGCTTCCGCTTCAACGCTGGCGGGCCCGGGCGCGCGCAGGAACATCACGGCAATGGCGGTAGCGCAGGCCAGCAGGATGGCGAAGACCAGCATGGCGGGCGCATAGCTGCCAGTGACATCGGCAATGCGGCCTGCGCCGACCGGGCCGAGGACGGCGAGGGTCGTGGCCGTGGTGGCCATGGCCACCATGTCACCTGCGATAGCGGCACCGAAATAGCGCAGGATCAGGACATGGGCCGAAAGCCATGCCATGCCCCAGCCGGTGCCGAACAGCACGGCGGCGGCGCAAGCAACGAGCACGAGCGGCGTCGACCAGAGCAGCAGCATCGCCGCAGCCTGCAACAACAGCCCCAGCACCAGGATGCGGCGGGGATCGATTCGTTCGCATACCGCGCCGGTCATTCCCTTTGCGCCGGTTCCGGCAAAGGCCAGCAGGCTCATCGCGATGGCGCCGGGTGCGGCACCCTCACCGAGATTGGCGATATGGGCGACGAGGATCGAGTGTGTGCTGGTGACGACCATCTGCACGACTGTCATGACAACGGCGAGCACCAGGAATGCCGGCGTGAAAAGGGCCTTCCGCACAGTCCATGCGCCGCCTTTGGCCGGGGTCTGTTCTCCCTGTCCTCCGGCTTCCTTCACCTGATCGACATTCTCCACTTTCACGGCATCGCGGATGCAGGCGAAGCAGATGAGGGCGAGGATCGCCGAACAGACCGCCATGACCATCCAGTGCAGGCGCCAGTCACCGGTGAGGCCGACGATGGTGCCGACGATCAGCGGTCCGGCAATGCCGCCCGAAGAGCCGATCATGAAGTAGAAGCCGATCATCCGCGCCGAAGTACGCGGGAACCAGGTCGCGAGCAGATAGACGGCGGGTGAGGGCGCGGCGAGCGTGAAGCCGATGCCCATCAGTGCAGTTGCAATGAAGAAGAAATTGAGATCGGTGATGACCGATGCCAGCAGGAATCCGGCAGCGAGGACAAGGCAACCTGCCGTCATCGTCCAGCGTGTGCCGATCGTCTTCATCAGCAAGGGCGGCAGCGGGCTGGCAAGGCCGCAGGCAAGGCCCAGCAGAGAGAAGCTGAGTCCGGCCGAAGCCTTGGACCAGCCCAGTTCCGCGACCATCGTGTAGAGGACATAGCCCAGCGAAGTGAAGGTCGTGGCCGTGACGAAAAAGAACGCAAGCGACGCGGCAAGCATGACCTGGGCATTGCGGGGCATGGATTCTCCTGCAGGCGTTGGGGGCGAACGGTGCGGGTTTCTACAGTGCACACGCTCGCATGGCCTGCGTGCATACTCTTGATGATGCACGCCTTAAGATTTGATCGCGGTGCGGGTTGTGCAAGTGAAAAGGGCGCGGCGACTTTCGTCACCGCGCCCACCTCCCTGTTGGCCGTAGAGGTCTGGCTGGGTCAGAACTTGTAGCCGAAGGAGACGATCACCTGCCGCGGCGGGATGTAGGTGTCCATCACCTGAGCCGAGCCGTAGGGATCGGAGAACCGCGAGTTCACGCCGTTCTTGTCGAACAGGTTGATCACACGCAGGGTGATGTCGGTATTGGTCCCTTCCGGCTCGTACTTCGCCATGAGGTTGACCTGCGTGTAGGACGGCGTGAGGTCGACCGCACCATCGTTGAAGAGGCGGTACTGGTACTTGCCGCGATAGATCATCTGGGCACGGGCGGTCAGCTCGCCCGGGCCGACCTTGCCCTTCCATGTCGCGGCGATATTACCCTGCCAGCGGGGCAGCTTGGGTACCCGGTTGCCCTTGATGTCGGCGCGGGCCGCATCGCGGGCCAGGGCGGCCGAGTAAAAGTTGAGCCAGAAGAGGTAGTCCGGATAGCCGGCAGCGACCTGCGCGGCCGATGCGGCAGCCGGGTCGAGCGCCTCGTAGTGCGAGGTGAATTCGCCTTCCAGCCAGGACAACGAAGTATCGAAGCGCAGGCCTTCGGTCGGTGCCCAGATTCCCTCGAGTTCAAGTCCGTAGACACGGGCTTTCGGGGCGTTGCTGATGCCTTCTCCGTACAGGATGGGATCTTCCTCGAGGAACTGCATGTTCTTGTAGTTGTAGAGGAAAGCGGAAGCGTTCAGCTGCAGCGTGTCGCCCATGAAGCGGTTCTTGGAGCCGATTTCAAAGGAATCGACCATTTCCTGTTTGTATGTGGGCAGGATCGAGAAACTGTTGCCCGCCGACGAGGCGCTGTTGATGCCGCCCGGCTTGAAGCCGCGGGTCCAGCTTGCGTAGAGCATGTTCTCAGGCGTGAGCTGGTAATCCAGCGCCACCTTCCCGGTCCAGGCGTGGGCGGAGCGGCTGCCGGTCGACGAAGGCTGCAGATAGGCGCCCGAAGTCTGGCTCGATGCACCGCCCGAGGCGCTGTCGAACATGCCCGATGCCTTGTCGTGGTTGTAGCGCGCACCGGCGGTCAGCTTGAGCTGGCTGGTCAGTTCATAGGTGCCCTGCGCATAGAAGGCATAGAGTTCACGCTTGATCGAGGACAGCTCCGCATACGTGATGATGCCGACTTCCGGATCGTCCCACGCGGTATCCAGCGGCAGCGGCGTGCGCAGGATGTTGTCGTCCGATCCGCGGTATTCGTTGATGTACTGGCTGTTCTTGGAGTGCAGGTAGACGCCGCCGGCAACCCAGCTGAACGGGCCGGTGGTGTTCGAAGTCAGGTTGATTTCCTGGCTCCAGCTCTTTGTGTCCGAGGCCCACAGCGGCACGTGGTCGTAGGTCGACCCGACGTAGCTGAGCGGGCTGTAGGTCTGCGCGAAGAACAGATCGGCGTCGAGGCCATCGGCGTCCCAGGCCTGTTCGGAGTGCAGCTTCTGGTAGCCCGTGATCGACTTGATCACGGCAAGCGGCGTTTCGTAGCGCATCGTGGCGGAATAGAACTCGGTCTTGACCACCGAACGACCGGGGTAGTCCTGCGTCAGCACGCGCGGATCGGTCTCCGGGTCGAGAATGTTCTTCTGCGCCGGGCCGTGGGTGTTGCTATCGTACTGGATCGTGTTCAGCGTGATCGAGAAGTCCGATGTCGGCGACCACTTGGCGCCGAGGCGCCAGCCGGTGTTGTCCTCGTCGTCGAGATCGTACTTGGCAACACCCGGAACCTCGGTGGCATAGGCATAGCCGTCATGCTTCGTGAACTGGAAGGCGCCGCGCACGGCCAGAGTATCGCTCAGCGGCACGTTGAGCGCGGCGCTGCCTTCCTTGTAGTTGTAGTTGCCGATGCCGGCGCTGACATTGCCGCTGACCACATCGGTCGACGGATCGTTGGTGACGACGTTGATCGTGCCGCCGGTCGAGCCCTGGCCGAACAGCGTGCCCTGCGGGCCGCGCAGCACTTCCACCTGCTTCACGTCGATAAACGCCGCGCTCGCGGCGATCGAGTTGAAGATGTAGACGCCGTCGATGTGATAGGAGACGCCCGGCTGGGTGTTGGTGTTCTCGGGCGTTTCCGAACCGATGCCGCGGATCGTGATGATGCGCTCGCCGCCGCCGCTGCGGGCCACCACGAGGCCGGGAACCGAGCCGTTGAGACCGGTGATGTCGTTGATGTTGGCCGACTTCAGCATTTCCGACGTCACGGCGCTGACCGAAAGCGGTGCATCCTGCAGGCTCACTTCGCGGCGTTCGGCGGTGACGACGATGTCGTAGATGCCGGTGCCGGAATCGCTCGCGGCGGCAGCATCGGCTGCCGTTTCGGCATCGGCAGCACGGGCGGTTCCCGATGTGAAGGCGAGCAGCGAGGCGCTGCAGGCCAGGGCTTGGACGAAGTGAGTCTTGCTGATCATGTTAGCTCCCCGAGTCTTGACATCAGAACCATTCCCGGTGCGCGGCTCATCGTTGTGAGATCTGGCCGCTTGCCGGAAAATCTGGCGCGTGTGGGCAGCGCGGTCTTGTGCAAGTGCGAATAAGTACTTGACTGGAGACCCTGTCGGCGGAGGTATTCAGCGCGAAAATGCGGGGGGACGGGTGTTCTGCCCTGCAAAAAAAGGCGGCGGGCAGATTGCTGCAGCTGCGCCGGTCTGGGCCGTGGCGTCCGGGATGGCGCCCAGCATCAAGGAATACGCACATTCCATGACAAGAGCTGTGAGGTCAGTGCATAGCGCGTTGCGCTGGCGGTGCTTGCAGGCAAAGAGCCCGGCGCCGAATTTCTTCGAGCCGGGCTCAAGCTGATGGGTTCAGGCGCTGTGCGCTATTTCAGCATGACGCCGCGCAGCTTCGCTAAGTCGGCATCGCTCATGCCGAGCGCCTGCTTCAGGTAGCCTTCCGAACCGCCGTACGTCTGGTCGAGGTAGGTGAAGAACTGCGCGAGGAAAGACGCGCCGCTCGGGGAGTAGAGCGGTTCGGCCTTCATCGGTTTGTCCTTGTTCGCCATGTACATCTGCACCAGCGGGTTGTTCGGATAGTCCTTGGGATCGACCTGCGGCATTTCCCATTGCGGGCGGCGCAGTTCGGTGGACAGGTGATAGTCCTTGAGGATCGTCTCGCGGTCCACGCCGAGCACGTCGTAGAGTAGGCCGGTGGCTATGCCGGTGCGGTCCTGGCCCGCCGAGCAATGATAGATCACCGCGCCCTCGTCCGCGAGCAGGCGCCGGAACAGTGAGCGGAACTGCGGCACCAGCATCTTTTCCATGCCGGAGTACATGTTCTCGCCGTTGCCCTTGCCGAAGCGGGCCATCAGTGGCTTCAGCGAGTAGTCGTTGGCGATGAACATCGCGCCGGTGTGGTCATCGACCAGATCGGGCGCGACCTCGCGCTCCTCGATAGAGCGCAGGTCCACCACGCTGTCGATGTGCAGCTGGCCGATCAGCGCATAGTCGGCATCGGTCAGCAGCGGCATCGCGCCCGAGCGGAAGGCCTTGTCCCAGCGCACGGTCTTGCCGTCCCTGGTGACGTAGCCGCCCACGTCGCGGAAGTTGCTGCCCTGCTGGAGCGGCAGCACGCGCTCGGCCACGACGGTCGTATGGCCGTTCTCGCCCAGCAGGATGACATAGCGGCGCTCGTCCGCGGGGATGTCCAGCTTCAGCTTGCGGTCCTTCGCCGTGGCGGCAACGCGCTGGTCTCCTTCGTCGATCTGCGTATCGGCGCTGATCCAGACTGAGACCGGCGCGGTATCACCCCGATCCAGTTCGACGGTCCTGCTGTCCAGCCGCGTGACGGCGGCCATCTCCCGCGCGAACGCGGGAGGCGACACCAGAACGGCCAGCGTGACGAGAGCGGTGGTGGTCTTGAAAAGGTGCATGGGTCCGTTCCTTTCCATCAGTAGCTGAAACGCACGCCGAACAGGTAGCGCGAACCGATTCGTTCGACTTCGGTCGGATGGGCCAGCGTGTCGGCGTAAGCCACGTAGGTCTCGTTGGTGAGGTTCGCGAGGTCGGCATATAGCGTGAAGTTGTCGGTCACGGCATAGCGCAGCGTCACGTCGAGGTTGTCGTAGGCTGCGCGGTATTCCCCGCTGCCCAGACCGCCCAGCGTGTCGAGCCAGTGACTGCGCCACTGGTAGCTGACGCGCGCCGAAAGGCCGTACTTCTCGTAGAACAGCGAAGCATTGGCGATCGTGCGCGACATGCCCTGGAAGTCGTAGGTCTGTACCACGCCATCCTTGTCGGGCGCCTTGAAGTCGCCGTCGAGCAGGGTCAGGTTGCCCTGAACGCCGAAGCCCGAAAGCGCGCCCGGCAGGAAGTCGAACTGCTTCTGGACGTTGAATTCGACGCCGTAGAGCTTGCCGCTCTGGCCGTTGTACTGGCCGGAGAAGAGGTAGTTCGAGCGGTCGAAGCCCGGGGTGTCGTAGAAGTCGGAATTCACGCGCTCCTGCGCGCTGTAGAGCACGTTGTCGACCCAGCGGTAGAACGCACCGACCGAGATCATGCCGTTGCCCGACAGATACCATTCGAAGCTGCTGTCCACGCCCCAGGTGTATTCGGGCTTGAGCAGCGGGTTGCCGCCCGAAATGGTGCCCGGCACGGACGTGTCGCTGATCGAAGCGCCGACACGCGTGGCGCCATAGGCCGGGCGGGACACACCGCGCTGGCCGGCGAGACGCAGGACGATGTCGTTCGAAGCCTCATACCGGATATTCAGGCTCGGGAAGAGGTCGGTCTTGTCGCTCGAATAGGTCCTGGGCGTATAGGCGCCGTTGATCCTGAGCGAGCCGGAATTGTCCATGCTGTACTTTTCCACGCGCAGGCCGCCGGCAACGGTCAGCGGCCCCTTGACGAGCGTGCCCATGAAATAGCCGGCCAGCGTCCTTTCCTGCTGATAGTAGCGGGTGGAGTCTTCAATGACGTTGTCCGGGGTGAACAGGCCCGCTGCCGCCATCGCGGCGAGGGTGGCTTCCGCGCCCTTGCGCATGGCCTTGTTGTCGACGTAGTTGAGCGACAGGCCGAGCGGGTAGTCCGTGTCCCAGGCGTCGTTCGTGACATAGTCGTTGATATTGAACGGCTGGCCGATCAGTGAGCCGACATAGCCGATAGCCGCGTAGGTGCTGGTCGAGATGACGTTGCCCGCGATGTCGCGGTCGGCATAGAGCAGTCCGGCCGACAGCGTGAGATCGCCCAGTTCCTTGGCCATGTCGAATTTGACGGTGTAGCTGTCGGATTCGGTGCGCTGCTGCAGTGGCAGCAGGATTGTGCCCGCTTGTGACATGGTCTGGCTGAATGAACCATCGTTGTCCGAGAAGACCGGGAAGCGCGGATCGCTGAGGGTGTAGGTGATGTCCCCGAGACCGGAGATGCTCGACCGGACCAGCGGCAGATCGGTCGTGTTGACGGTCTTGGCGTAGTTGGCCTTGAACGAGGCGGTGAAGCCGTTGAAGTCGTCGTAGTCGCCGCCGATCAGGGCGATCGTGTTGCGGTTGCGGTACTTGCCGTCGTTGAACATGGCGGCGACGCCGGTGACAGTATCGCCGGTGACGGCAAAGTCATACTGGTTGCGCTCCTCGTTGTCGGCGAATTCCGACCAGATCACCTTGGCATAGAGCTTCTGGCCCGCTTTCGGGCTCCATTCGACGCCGCCGAACAGGCCATTGTTGTAGCGCTCCAGCTTGTAGCTGCGCACCGAGAAGGCCGTCGGCTCGCCTGTTTCGTCGTTATAGCCCGGCTCGCGGTTGTCGGTGATCTGGTCGCGCAGGTAGTGCGAGCCGCCCAGCACGAAGCCGACATTGTCGTTCGACCAGGACAGGCGCAGCGATCCCTGACGCTGCTGGCCGCCGCCGTGGCCCATCATGCCGTAGCCGAGATCGCCGTCGACGTGGAAACCCTTGCGATCAAGGGGAGAGTAAGTCTTGAGGTCGATCGTGGCGACGATCGCGTCGGCCTGCAGGTTCGAGGTCAGCGACTTGTTGATCACCATTTCCGACAGCATCACCGAAGGAATTGCGTCGAAGCGGAAGGCGCGGGTGTCGCCGCCTTCATCGACGCCGACCATCGGCACGCCGTCGATCGAGACGGAAGTCCAGCGGTTCGGCGCGCCGCGTACCTGGATGTAGCGCTCCTGGCCCTGGTCGCGCTGCACGGCGACGCCGGGCAGGCGGGCGAGAGCGCCCGCGGCGGTCTGGTCGGGGAAGCGGGCGGCGGAGTCGGCCGAAGCGACGTCGGTCATGTTGACGGCCACGCGCTTGGCTTCGACCGAGGCCTGCTGCGACGCGAGGATCGTGCCGGTGACGATAATAGCGTCGCCGGACATGTCCGCGTCGGCCGCCTCGTCGGCGAGCGCGATGGATGAGTGCGTGAGCGCGGCTGCCGCGACGCCGGCGAGGGCAGTCGTGCGCAGCAGAATCGAAGATTTCAGTTTCATGGAAAGGTTCCCCGTGGTTGCCGGGGTCCGCTAGAACGAGTGTATGTAAGGCGGGTGACAGTTTTTTGGCGAAGTATGACAAGCGCAGGGTGGGTTGGGTGTCTCGCTTGTTTGTTGTGAAGCTGTTATTGCGTCACCAGGAGAAGGGTGGAATTCAGGCGCCTTATGTTGTCAGGAATTGTCGAAAAACCGTCATCTGATCGCTTGGTCGATACGGTGTTGGATTTGTGGGAGTCGGTCGGATCTGCCGGAATGTCGGTGCGGCGGATCAGCGATGTGTCTGGAATCCCAGTCTCGTCGATCTACCATCACTTTGGATCTCTGGAACAATTGTTTGTGGTGGCTCAGGAGTTTGCCCAGACCGAAGCGCAGGGCTGGTGCGATGCGCAGTTGCGGCAAATCTCGGATTTTCCCGGTCAGCGTTCCGCGTTTGCGGGGTTCTTTTCCGAACTCGTGGATGGATGGTCCTGCGGGCAAAGGCGTCTCGCCTTCAGCTGGCGCGAGGCGCAGGTTCTGGCCACGACGGGAGACATGCTCACCGACGTGGCCGGCGGATGGGAGGGCCTCTGGTCTGGCTTCTGGCAGGAAGCGGGCCGGGCGTTTTCTCTGGGCTGCGAGAGCATCGTGGCCGCGCGCGTGTTCGAGAACGAAAGTCTGTTGCACATGCTCCACTGGCGGCGGATCGTGGATCGCGCCGGGCTTGCCGAATTCGGGCAGGGGCTTGGCGCCTGGCTGACCGGGACGCCGATGCCCGCCGCCCCATGGCGCGAATTCGCGCGCGAGCAGGCGATGCGCTCTGTTCCGGCACTGCCCGCGCGCGACGCCGTCGCGATGGCTATCGTAGCCGCGGCAGGCGAACTCATCGGCAGGGGCGGTGTGGCGCACCTGACGCACCGGGCGGTTGCGCAGCGCGCGGGCGTGACGCTGGGTGTCGTTCTCCACCGGTTCAGGACCAAGGCGCAACTTGTCGAGGCTGCATTCGAGGCCATCTACCTGTCGCTGGTCAGCGGGGGGGAGATCCGTCCCACAGGGGCAGACGCGCCCTTGCCGGTGGCGGATATGGACGAGATGGCAGGCCTCATCATCCGAACTCCCGCCGAACGGGGGCTTCAGGAGCTCTTTCTTGCGGCTGCGCGCGACCCGTCGCTCATCCAGTTTGGTGCGCAATTCCGCTATACGCGGGGGCGCAAGTCCTGGGGAACGGTTCAGGCGATCGCGGGTAGCGGCCGTGAGGTGGGCAACCTGGAGGCAGCCTTGTTCTCAAGCTTCGCCTCGTCGCTGGCCAGGGCCTGTGGCACGACGGAAGGTGAAGCAGCGCGCCGGGAGATACAGCGCGAATTGCAGGTGGTCGCCGATCTCATCGCAAACGGTGATTCCGGCACATGCCGGGTTTCGTAATGGCGGCCCGTCGACCGGCTCCTTCGCGGTCCCTGACGGCTTTACGACGAAGCGCCCAGAGGCGGGTGGGGCTGGCGCCAGCGCAGCCGGGCCCGCAGGGCCAGTGCCGGCTTCTCCACTATCGTCCAGGACATCCAGGCAATCGCGATCACAATCGGCACCGATATGCCCAGCATCGTCTGTGCGCTCAGCGGGGCGCCTGCGCAGGCCCTGATCGCCTGCTGTACGGGCCAGTGATAGAGGTAGAGACCATAGGAAATATCGCCGAAACGGCTGAGCGAGGGGAGTTGCAGGCCTGGTGCCGTGGCCAGCGCCAGCGTCATGACCGGCACCAGGACATAATAGTTCAATGCGCCGTATGGGCTCCAGTAAAGGAAATAGCCCAATGGCAGGCACAGTGCGGCAGCCCACAGGGGGACCGGGCCGATCCGTTTTGAGGCAAAATAGATCACCGCGCCGCCGAAGAAGATCGGTACGACCAGGAAGAAGTCGGCCAGGCGGCCGTCATGGATTCGCAGCGTACCGGCGAGCACCAGCGCGGCGAAGATGGCCGTGATCACCTCGCCGCGCAACGCGCGCGCGATCAGAAGCACTCCGATCATGACATAGCAGATCAGTTCGTAGCGCAGCGTCCACATCACGCCGTTCATCAACCATCCGCGCCCGCCGGCGGGATCGTCATAGAGATGCACGGTAGGGAGTGTTGTGGCGTGTGCCGGGTCGAGCAGCCCGAGCACGGCATAGCGCAGCGGGTAGAGGTGTTGGACAAAGGCATGAACCCCGAGAAGCGACAGCGGCGCGCCGATCAGCAAGGCGGTGGTGACCAGGCAGACGAACAGCCCCGGATAGATGCGCAGGATGCGCTTGATCGCGAAATGCAAGGGCGCGCGTGCCGTATCTGCGCTTCGTGCGACCAGATAGCCGCTGATCGCAAAGAACATCATCACGCCCAGTACGCCCAGCGTGACGCCCGGCGCATAGACACGAGCCAGCGGATCGAGGGATTCATCCCCATGTGCCAGCAACAGGCCATGAGTGAAAATCACCATGCCCGCTGCAATCAGGCGCAAATAGTCGAAATTGGTGATGCGCCGTGCTTCATCCATAAGGTCGTTCGCCGTTCGCACCCGATGGGACGTTACTGTCCGTGATTTCCGCCAGTGCCAGTTGTTCGAAGAAAACAAACCCGTTTCGTTGGGGTGAATCTTGCGATGATGTTCTCTGGCGTCGCGACTTTACATGGATTCTCAGGTTCTGGGCACAGCGAATTCGGAAGGGGCGTGTCCCGTATTGTGACATGCGGTAGGGTCGGCCGATGCTTCTTGCGCACGGATCCCGCAATGCTGCCTTCAGTGGATGGCACTGCGCCTGCCACTTTGCACCACCGGCCAACAGGTGGTTTGTAAAGTCGGAAGGGCATGGCGCCTGATTATCAGAAGTTGGTCGGGGAGACAGGATTCGAACCTGCGACATCCTGCTCCCAAAGCAGGCGCGCTACCGGACTGCGCCACTCCCCGACCCTTCGGGCGTGCAGGTCCACGGTGGTGGGCCCGGCAGGATTCGAACCCGCGACCTAGCCGTTATGAGCGGCCAGCTCTAACCGCTGAGCTACAGGCCCCAACCGCCGTGCGCCCGGCGGTACACGAGCCGTCCGGGCCGGTGCGCGTTAGCTTGGCTTTCGCGATCAGGCAAGCGTCACGGACGACATGATGTCTGCAACACCCACAGGTTTCACGCCGCGCCGGTCAAGATGGCCGAAAAGCGTGCGCCACCAGTCATAAAGCGAGTCGAGATCCTCGTCGGTCCGGATGTAGGGCGTGTGGCCCGGTGCCAGCGACGGGCTGTGGAACGAGAACATCAGCACCGGCAGGCCTTCGTCGATGGCGATGTCGACGCCGCGCAGGGCCTCTTCGGCGCTGATTCCCTCGGGCGTGAGCGGGATGCGCTCCAGCAGGCCGGCGCGCGCCAGCACGCCGCGCATGGACGGGGCGCGCCACATATGCGGATAGATCACGCTGCCCAGTTGCCGCAGCGGTCCCCAGAAGACCGTGGTCAGTGGCAGTTCGAGCAGGCTGCGTTCCTGATCGACCCAGTAGGGATAGAGCGGATGGTCACGGTAGTTCGGACCGCCGGTGCCGCTGTAGTCGAAGAGTGCGCGCACCGACGTGTCTATGGCAATGCCGCATTCGCGCAGGATCTCGCCCGTGCGCGGGCCAAGGCCATAGCGGCCGGCGCGGTAGATTCGGGGGGACACGCCGAATGCCTGCTCGATCCGGTCGCGCAAGGCATGGAACTTGGCGCGCTCCAGCTCGAAGGGCAGATTTCCGGCATAACTGTTGAACTCGGTAACCTCTTCCTGAAACGGCGGGCTGACCCAGGGATGGAGTTGCACGCCGACGTCGGCTCGCCCTTGGGATACGGCCTCGCCGATCGCTTCGGCTGTGGTGGGAGAGCACGCGACGGGATAGTCGATGAGGTAGGTCGGGACGACGCCAAAGCCTTCGCAGAACTGCTGGAACTTGCGCAGGGCAGGCACCGTAACGACGCTGTGTTTATGCCGGTCGAGCGGCGCGTCCCAGTCGAACTCCTCTTCAGTGTCGACCGTGACCATGAACCGCTGCCCGAAATCCTCATGGAAAACAGCCCTGGCGCCCGCGTCGGGCACGTTCAGAAGATTGGGCCCTGATGGTGTCGGCAAACTGACTCTCCGGTGCGCGTTGCGCTGCAACTACCCCGCTTCCTTTGAGAAATCGTCACCAGGCAAAAGCGGCGAGGGTCTGAATTACTGCGAGTAACTCTCAACATTGCTATGGTCTGCATTTGCAGCGGTCAAGCCGGGCAGGCGCAGGCAGAGGGCATCGCCATCGCGTTGCAGGCTGCCTCCGGCTGCGGCGGCTTCTGCCGCTGCGAGGCGCAAGGTGAAGCCGGCGCCGAACATGCCTGCCATCAGCGAATGTCCGCGCTCTCCGTTCTGCGCGCCGAACAGGTCTCCATCCTCGCACGTGGCGAGCGCAGCGGGCAACGCGATGCGCACGGTGACATCCTGACCGGTGGCCGACCATGTGAGCGCCAGCGGTTCGTCCGGGGCAGTGGCGCCCGCCAGGACCGCAAGCAGGCGCCAGATCATGCGGCTTGCCTCGGCGTCGTCCAGCGGGACCAGGAGCGTGGCCGGAGCGGCATGGGCATCGACGATGAAGCCGCTGCGGCGGGGATCGGTCCAGGAGCGCAGGCTCATGACCGTTTTGGCCAGCGCCTGTGCGAGATCGCATTCGCCGGCTTCAAGCTGCTGCGCGCCGGTTTCCAGCTTCACCAGCCGGTCGAGCTCTTCGAACCCGGCTAGAATGTGCGCGCAGTCGCTGGCGATGGCTGCGGCCAGCGCGCGGTATTCGTGCGGGGCGGGGCCGTAGAGCTGCTGCTGGATGATTTCGGCGGCGACCTGAATAGCATTCGCTGGCGTGCGCAGTTCGTGCAGGATCTCGCGCATGCGGCCGGCCTCGCGGCGCGCCACGGCTGCCGCATCGTCCGTTATACGCGGGCGGGGGCGGCGCAAGCGGCCGCAATAGCCGGTGAAGTGGCCCGCGACAGGATCGAACCGCGGCACTGCATCGACCTGCCATTCGCCGCTGACCGCGGGGGCTCCGTTGACGGACAGGCGCGCGGCGCGCAGCGGCTGGCGTCTGCGCATGGCTGCGCCGGGATTCGGCGAGGCACTGGTGTCGTCGTCGTTCGCGGCGAGGTTGAGGCCGAAGACGGCGGGCGCGAAAGGTCCGTCCGCCCAGTTGATACGGCCTTCCGCATCGGTGGCGAAATCGATGACTTTCGCGAGCCTTTCGGAGGCCGGAACGGTGTCGCCCAGCGGCAGGCGGGGGGCATCGGTGCCCGCGTCGGCATGACTCAGCGATTCGCGTGCCTTGCGGAATTCCTCGATGCGCCGGACGATGGCGCCGATGCCGGCCTCGGCGGTCGCTGATGACGCGGGCGAGGCAGCCGTTGTCTTTGCCCGGGCCGCGCGGGCCTGTGCCCAGTCGTGGAGCGAGGTGGGAGCCGGGGGATCCTCGATCATGTCGAGCAGTTCCAGCACGTCCCCGGAATTGTAATCGTCTGCTGCGGCAGGCATCGTGGCGGGCGGCAGTCCCCGGTCATGAACGCCCAGCTGTTCCAGCAGCGCCTCGACGGTCGCCGACAGGTCACGGCGGTGGCGCAGGATGCCGCGCGCCCGCACCGGCAATTCGGGGATCAGTGCGAGCCATTCCGAATCGCGGAGCCGCGCGGCGCCGATCGCAGCGCTGGCGACCCCCGGTTCGGCCTGCGCCAGAATGGCGATCAGGCGTGGATTGGTGATCGGCTGGAGCGGCTGACGCAGCAGCCGGGCCTGGTCCGCTGCCGGGATGCGCAGGGAGAGGGCGGCCAGCCGCGCGAATCCCGCCTCGAGCGCTTCGGATTCGGCATCGGCCGGCAGGCGCCCGAGTATGTCGATGAGCTGACGGTACTGAATACGCGCAAGGCCATCCCCGGAATCGGGGAGGCGCAGGACCGTATCCAGGCGATCGTCGAAATGCATCCGAACTCCAGCGCGGTCCCGTCCGGCCATGGCAAATGCCGGAACGGGCACACAAACTTTGCATTCTACCCAGGCTGCCGGGCCGGGGAAGTCTCTCTAGTAGCAAAGCCGTGGATGATCGGAAGCGTTCGCTTTGTGGCGTTGCAAAGCGGGACGATTACGTTAAGGAACAATAATATTACAGTGCGCTGGCGTTTTCGATGTGGATATTGCATTGAAAGAGCGATCAGCGGCACCCGCCAGGGAATTTATATGATCAATCTCGATGAAATCGATCGCCGGCTCCTCGCCGAGCTGCAGGCGGAAGGGCGCATTACCAACGTGGAACTCGCCCAGCGCGTGGGGCTCACTGCGCCGCCGTGCCTGCGCCGTGTGCGCAGTCTGGAGGAAGCGGGCATCATCCAGGGCTATCACGCCGATCTCGATGCCTCGAAGCTGGGATTCACGATCACCGTCTTCGCGCTCGTCAGCCTGAAGAGCCAGGCCGAGGAATCGCTGCGCGCCTTCGAAGACCACATGAAGACGCTCCCCGAAGTGCGGGAGTGCCACATGCTCAATGGCGAGATCGACTTTATCCTCAAGATCGTCAGCCGCGATCTGCAGAGCTTCCAGGAATTCCTGACCAGCAAGCTGACGCCCGCGCCCAACGTGGACAGCGTGAAGACCTCGCTGACGATCCGCACCTCGAAGAACGTGCCGGGCGTACCGCTGGGTTGAACGGCGGTTCGCAGGGCGGGGTAGTTCAAAGCTCCGCCGCGGCCTCCAGCGCCAGCAGATAGCTTTGCGCGCCAAAACCGGCGATCGTGCCTTTCGCGGCCTGTCCGACCCATGACGTGTGGCGGAACGCCTCGCGCGTGTGCGGGTTCGATAGGTGGACCTCGATCACCGGCACCGAAACCGACCGGATCGCATCGAGCAGTGCGACCGAGGTGTGGGTATAGGCGCCGGCATTGAGCAACACCGCATGCGCGCCTTCGTCCTGCGCCTCGTGCAGCCAGTCGACGAGGTGGCCTTCATGGTTGGACTGGCGCATCTCGATCTCGCAGCCCAGCGCCTCGCCGCGTTCCACCAGCATGGCGCCGATGTCGTCCAGCGTCTGCGAGCCGTAGATTTCGGGCTCGCGCTTGCCCAGCCGGTTGAGGTTGGGGCCGTTGAGGACATAGACCAGCTTGCTTGCCATGATGCGCGAAATCCCGAGGATGCGTTTGAACCAAGGCCAAGACCTTTAGCGGCCGTGCGGGGCGGTGCAAGCACGGCTGCTGCAGGCATCAGCGGTCCGAGCCCTTGACCTTGCCCCACTGGCGCATCGCCGAATAGCCGAGATAGCCAGTGCCGAAGAGCGCGTAGAGCGGTTCGGGAATGCCGGAAAGGTAAGCCGTGATGCCGCTGGTGATGGCGCTGGCGGTGCCGGGATTGACCGCGCTGATCAGGCCCATGGGCAGCGCCCACAGGATCATCGCGTACATGACATAGAGAAAGCTCGGCCGCGCACGGCTTGTCCAGGGATCGGTCGATCCGGCTTCGGCGATGATCGCCGAAAGACTGGCGCGCAGCATTTCCAGTTCCTGCGAGTTGTCGAGCCTGAGCAGTTCCAGCTTGGCCCGGTCGCGCGCTTCGGGATCGGGGATGACCTTGTCGATGATGCGGGTGACGGGGCCGAGGATCGAATCGAGCAGGGGCATGGGCGAGTCTCCCGTTTCCGGTTGGTGACTCGCAAGCAGATAACCATAACGGTTCGTGTAGGAAAACGGTTTTCCGAATGCGACTGCGTGCCGCGCAAAATCAGGGCTTTCGGAAAATTGGTCGGGACGAGAGGATTCGAACCTCCGACCCCCACACCCCCAGTGTGATGCGCTACCAGGCTGCGCTACGTCCCGACCGGAGCGCGGCCTATAGGCAGGTCGTGCGGGTTGCGCAAGCGGCGTGATAAAGAGTCTTCAACGACGCTTGATTGCACCGGCCACCGGCCTATCTGTCGCACCGGCGGGAGGCGGACTGCAAAATGGCCACGCGTTGCCAGTGCGGCGCTTTATTGCTAACCGCCCGCATCCGGAAAAAGCCGGTTATGGAATTCCGGGTGAGCCGTGCGGCGTATGCGATGCCGTGAAGTTGCACCCTGATCCGTTGACCGGTCGATTACGAGAAGGCCTTTCAGTTCAATGCAGACCTCGATTCTCAACCAGCTCGCCGCCGCCGCTCCCACTGGGACGCCGCCGGCCTGGATCCAGTACCTGCCGTTCGTCGCCATGGCGCTGATCTTCTGGTTCCTCATCCTGCGTCCGCAGATGAAGCAGCAGAAGGAACACAAGGCCAAGCTCGGCGGGCTCAAGAAGGGCGACGAGGTGCTGACGGGTGGCGGTTTCGTCGGCAAGGTGCTCAAGGTTGACGACAACTATGCCGAAGTCGAGCTGGCACAGGGCGTGAAGGTCAAGGCGCTCAAGTCGACGATCGTCGACGTGATCCCGCCGGCCGGCTCCAAGCCCGCGAACGACTGAGCTCTCGCAGCGCAGAATAATCCAGGGCTCTCCGGCGCGGGGGCCCGATTGGAGAGAAGCCACAGGCAATGCTCGAATTTCCTACCTGGAAGAAGCTCTGGTACTGGGGGCTGACGCTCGTCGTCGCCGCCGCCGCGCTGCCTTCCCTGTTCTCCGTGTTGGGGCTCCCGTGGCCCTCGGCGCTTCCCAATCCGCAGGTCAGCCTCGGGCTCGACCTTGCCGGCGGCAGCCATATCCTGCTTGAAGCCAATGAAAAGCAGGTCGCGCAGCAGCGCCTCGAGAACATGGAAGAATCGGTTCGGGCCCGCCTCAAGCTTGCTGAACCGCGCATCCGCATCGGCGATATCTCCAGCGCCGGCGGCCGCCTGAGCTTCATGCTCAAGGATTCGGCGCAGGTCGATGCTGCGCGCGAACAGATCCTGCCGCTGACCACCGGCGCAGGGCTCACCGGCCAGCGCGACTGGGATATCGCGGTCGAGGACGGCAGCCGTTTCATCCTGACGCCGACTCGCGAAGGCCTGCAGCAGGCTGTCTCCAACGCCATGGATTCGGCCATCGAAGTCGTGCGTAAACGTATCGACGCGCTGGGCACCCGTGAGCCGACCATCATCCGTCAGGGTGAGAACCGCATCGTGGTGCAGGTTCCCGGCCTCGATGATCCGACGGCGCTCAAGAACCTGCTCGGCCAGACCGCCAAGCTCGAATTCAAGCTTGTCGACGAGACCGCTGCGCCCACCGACATTACGCAGGGCATCGCCCCTCCGGGTGACGAGATCGTGCCCTGGTCCGACCCCAACGCCCCCGGCTCGGGCGGCGTGCCGGTGCTGGCGGTCAAGCGCCTCGGCGGCATCAAGGGTGACCAGCTTACCGACGCCAAGCAGTCTTTCGAGCAGCGCAATAATTCGCCAGTCGTGTCGATCACGTTCGACCAGCAGGGCGGCGCCAAGTTCGCCAAGCTGACCAGCGAGAACGTCAACAAGCGCTTTGCCATCATCCTCGACGGCAAGGTGCTCTCGGCGCCTTCGATCAACGAACCGATCATGGGCGGCAGCGCCCAGATCTCGGGCAGCTTCACCGTGCAGTCGGCCACGCAGCTTGCCATCGCGCTGCGCTCCGGCGCGCTGCCGGTCGATCTGACGGTGGTCGAGGAACGCACCGTCGGGCCTGACCTCGGCGCCGACTCGATCAAGAAGGGCCTGATCGCCATGGGCGTCGGCTCGGGGCTGGTCGTGCTCCTGATGATCGCCGTCTATGGCCGCTTCGGCATCTATGCGACGATCGCGCTCATCTTCAACCTGATGATGATCCTGGGCGTCATGGCAGTGATGGGCACGACCCTCACGCTGCCGGGCCTCGCCGGTTTCGTGCTCACCATTGGTGCCGCCGTGGACGCCAACGTGCTGATCTACGAACGCATGCGCGAGGAGCGCAAGAAGGGGCGGCGCGTGGTTGCGGCAGTGGAAAACGGCTACAAGGAAGCGAGCCGCGCGATCTATGACGCGAACATCACCAACTTCATCGCGGGTGTACTGCTGTTCGCCTTCGGCTCCGGCCCGGTGCGCGGTTTCGCGGTCGTTCTCATCATCGGCCTGTTTACCTCGGTCTTCACCGGTGTGACGCTGACCCGCATGTGGGTCGCCGACTGGCTGCGCAAGGCGCGGCCGACCGAACTGAACGTGTAAGGGACCGCTGCCATGCCTCTTCTCAAGCTTGTCCCCGACAACACCAACATCAAGTTCCTGCGCTGGCGGGTGCCCTTCTACATTGTCAGCATGATCCTGATCGCCGCCAGCTGGGGGCTGATCCTGACCAAGGGGCTGAACTACGGCGTGGATTTCGCCGGTGGTCAGGAAATCGAGGCCACTTTCACCAAACAGGCCGAAGCGCCGGTCGCTGCGCTGCGTGAGCAGGTCGGCAAGCTGGGCTACGGCGATCCGGTGATCCAGCGCTTCGGTGCGCCCAATGAAGTGTCGATCCGCACCAAGCTGCCGGAAAGCGCCGAGGGCAACCCCGGTGCAGCCGAGGCGATCTCCAAGAAGATCATCGCCACGATCCGCGCCAGCAACCCGGATGTGCGCATCGAGAGCGTCAGCACCGTTTCGGGCAAGGTTTCCGGCGAGTTCCGCCAGACCGCGATCTATGCGCTGGGCCTGGCGATGCTGGCGATCTCGATTTACATCTGGATCCGGTTCGAATGGCAGTTCGGCGTGGGCGCACTCTTCGCGTTGTTCCACGACGTGTCGCTCACACTGGGCATGTTCGCGCTGTTGCAGATGGAATTCAGCCTGCAGATCATCGCCGCGATCCTGGCCATCATTGGCTACTCGCTGAACGATACGATCGTCGTTTACGACCGTATCCGCGAGGACCTGAAGAAGTTCCGCAAGATGCCGCTGCCCGAGCTGCTCGACATGTCGGTGAACGAGACGCTGGCACGCACCGTCATGACGTCTGCCACGCTGCTGGTGGCGCTCATTCCGCTGCTGTTCTTCGGGCCGGAAAGCCTGTTCGGTCTCACCGCGGCGATCGTTCTGGGCATCTTCGTGGGTACCTACAGCTCAATCTACATGGCGGCCCCGATCCTGATCTGGCTGGGCGTGAGCGGAGACAGCTTCGTGCCCACCGAATCGGCGGTCGAACGGCAGGAACGCCTGGCGCGGGAACGCAGCGCAAAGCCCTGAGCCCGGCGTATGGTCTCGGCACGGGGACATGCGCTGGCGGATGACAAGGGTATCCGGCCTTCCATGCGGGCAGGATGGGCCTTCGGGCTTGCCCTAGGAGGCCTCCTGCTCCTCGCCCTTACGGTGCGCATGGCCCTGGCGGGTTATTCGTTGTGGTTTGACGACTACGCTTCGCTGATCTTTGCCGACCAGCCGCAGTCGCGCCTCTGGAGCCTGTGGATGGCGCGGGAATCCAATCCGCCGCTGTTCTATTCGGTGCTGCATATCTGGCGCGGCCTGGGGGCGGACAGTGTCGTGACCTTGCGGCTGCTGCCAATCATTGCCGGGATCGCCCATGTAGCGGTGGTTGCAGGGATCTGCGGGCGTTGGCACAGCCGGAGGGCAGCGGTGATCGTGACGCTGCTGCTGGCGCTGTCGATGCAGCACCTTCTCGTGACCCACATGGTGCGCGGTTACGCATTCGCGATGCTTGGCGCCTCCATCTCGTTTGCGGGACTGCTCTCGTGGTGGGATGGCGGCCGCGGACGGCTGCCCGGCATGGGCCTGTTCGTGCTGGGGGCGTTGCTGGCGTTTTACACACACACCACCTTGTTCCTCTGGCTGGGAATCGGCCCGGCCGCGCTCGTGCTCTGTCACTGGGGTGCGTTCTTCCACGACGGATTGCGGAAGGGGAGAGAGGCGCGAACGCGCTGGGTACTCTGGCGCGACCTCCTCACCATGGTTGCCCTATCGTGCCTGGGCACATCCTGGTGGATCTGGGTCCTGCTGCATCGCCCGGCGGAGGCGGCGCTGAACACGGCCTGGATCGTCGACTACAATCTGCCCCAGATCGTTTTCAAGTTCATGCAGGACGGCCAGCTTCTGGCCTTCGTGAGCGCAACCGAGGTGCCGCTGCTGGTGGCCGGGGCGGCCATGATCGCCTGTATGGCCTGGCTGGGCAGGCATCTGGCGCTGGTGCGGCTGTGCTGTATCATCGTCGCGCTATGCCCGCTGGTCTGGTGGGGCTGTTCGTTTTTCCAGCCCATCGTGACGCAACGGACAGTGCAGTGGCCGATGACCATGCTGGCCGTCATTCTCGCTTGCGGTATGGCCGAACTGCGTCCCGTGCCGGTGCGGCTGGCGGTGGTGGCGGTGGCCGCTGCGGTGCTTGCCCTGAATCTGGCCTCGCATCGCCGGGAACTGGTGATCGAGGACTGGGACGCGGCAATGACGCGCGCTGCTGCGCGGCCCTCGAGCGCGCTGCTGGTGCAGCATCAAGCCATGTCGCTGGTCGCTGCGGAAGCGTGTGCATTGCGCTTCAAGGGGCCGTGTCCTTTCACGATTGTTGCGCTCCGGTCGGGCTTGCCTTCGGACTACTGGACGCGCGGCCTGCCCGGCGCACCGCTGCTCGATGATGCGCAGGCGCGCCGCAAGCTTGGCGGCTTTGCTCACGTGTATGCCGTGCGGCATGGCGACTACGATCCGCTGCTCGCTCTCGACTATGCAGGCCGTTCGCCGCGCATCGCCTGGAACAAGCCGTTTGTGGAAGGTCCGTTTCCCGGTGCATCGTTTGTGACGGCACCGGAACCAAACGCGCGATAGGGCGGGCAAGGTTCAGCCTGCGCCGGTACCTTTAATTGCAGAGACCCGTCATGCCCGCGATGACTTTCGCGTGGGCCCGGTAGATTGACCGCGGAGATCATGCCGCGCATCTTTCCGGGAAACTACAGCTCGATTCACATGGTGGTCCCGATCCGGATCTGGCCGTACGTTCGCAGAAGCCGCTTCGTGGCTGCGGAATGGCCCTCTGGTGCGGGAGCGGCGTACACCCTCCCAAAGGTTGCCGTTTTCCGGCCAGCCCAGGTGAGCTCGGGAGAGGAGAGGCGTGATGACGAAAGTTCTCGTGGTGGAGCCGCACAAGGATCGCGAAGCCCGTATGCCCGATGGCCTGCGCGGGCAGGGCAAGGTGCTCGCGGCGGTTACGGCCGATCGCTTTCCGCTGGAACTGCATCGGATCGAGCTGGCGGCAGGCGAGCGGTTCGAGATCGGCCCGCGGGGCGTTGATACCGTTGTCTATGTCCTGACCGGGGCAATTGGCTGCGGTGGCTGCTCGCTCCCCGCCGGGTCCAGCCTGATCGCCGAGCGCGGTGCCAGTGCGATGATCCACGCCGGCTTCGGGGGGGCAGAGGTTCTGGTCTTTGCGGGAACCCGCGCCGGGCGCGGCGAAGGCGGGCATGTTCATCTGCTGCCCAGAGACCGCGTCCCCGCCTGCGCGCGCATGAGCGAGCAGAGCGATACCGGTGGTGCCATCCATGCCGATTCGGATTGCCCGAGCTGCGAAGTCTGGCTTCACGAGAACCACTTCAGCGGCGCCGAGGCACCGGGGCCCGAGGAGGCCGCGCGCGGTGCCCATTCGCACAGCGAGGACGAGATCATCGTCGTGCTGGACGGCTCAATGCGGTTGGGGAGCAAGCTGGTGGGGCCGGGCACCGCGCTCGCGATCGCGGCCGATACGCTCTACAGCTTCACGCCGGGGCCCGATGGTCTCTCGTTCGTCAATTTTCGCGCGCACCGGCCGGGCGACATCCACTTCGCCCATGGCCCGCCGATGAGCGAAACCGGCATCTGGCGTGCCATCCTGCCGCAGCCCGACTATCTGGAGCCGCTGGCCTAAGGGTTCCATCCGCGATGTGCGTTGCCCCGATGCACGCAGCGGCAGGCCGGAGCGACGAACGTCAGGCTCCGGCCGCGGCGCTCTAGTCCTGCTCGATGATCACGTGCGGTCTGGGAGTTGTGGCATTGGCCAGTGCGATGGCGCGTCCCTTGTCCGCCGAATTGCGCGCTTCGTTCATGCAGCGATGCCATTCGTGGAATTCCTGGATGCCAAGCTGGCTGGTCTTGCCGCAGACTTGCGAGACGGCATCTTGCAGGCGGGCATCCAGTATCGCGCGTTGCTCGGCTTTCTGCAAATCAAGGTCGTTGTACTGGATGAGGGCTGTGCGTTGTGACTGCGCCGCCGCCTGGGCCGGAGCAAGTCCGGTGCAGGCCGCAATTGCCGCGAGCATGACTACTGCAGGCTTGATCATGGTAGGCTCTCCCAATGGTTCGCGCTCGGGCGGTACCCGGGAGACCGTTGGAAATGGCCTGTCGATCGACTTCAGTGCCATTGCGCCGGGATCCTGAATCCACCCAATACGCTGTCGGCGTCGTATGGTGCGCCGTAACAAGCAACGCGCAAGGGGCAGACAAGTTCCCGAACCCGGCAGTCTGGCCGAAAAATATGTTTGCCCGGACGGTTACCAGGCGCCGGCGATATGATCGTCAGCACCGATGGGCTTGCCTTCCAGAACGTCGGTCCAGAAGTGCACGATGTTGCGCGCGTTCACGCCCCAGCTGAAGCGGCTGACATTCTCGGCGACGTCAGCCTGGCTGGGTGGATCAGAGAGGATATCGGCAACGGCTTCGGCAATGCTTTCCGGCGTGCGGGATACGAGGCGTCCGGCGCTCCTGTCCTTCACGATCTCGCGGGCGCCGCCGATGTCGGGGATCACGATCGGGGTGCCGCAGGCCAGTCCCTCCACCCAGACGTTGGCCAGGCCTTCGCTGGCAGATGGCAGCACCAGTACATCGGCCGCACTCAGCACATGCGGCAGCACGTCGTGATTGACGAGGCCGAGGAAGTGGACCCGGTCGGCCACGCCCAGCCGCCTTGCCAGCGCCTTGAGATTGGCCTCGTCCTCGCCCGCGCCGGCCAGGGCCAGACGGGCATCGGGGAGCCTTGCCAGCGCCTCGATCACCATGCCCTGGCCCTTGCGCGGGATCAACGCACCCGGTGTCACCAGCAGCGGGCCTTTGGACCAGATGCCAAGGTCGGGCATGGCTGAGACTAGCGCGCGCGCGGCGCCGCGTTCGATGGTGTGGAACTTGTCGCGATCGAGCCCGGTGTAGTGCACGCCGATGCGGTCTGCGGGCATGCCCAGCGCGATCATGTCGTCACGCAAGGCCTGACTGACGGCAAGCAGGCCTGCGGCCTGTCCGGCGGCGGCCAGCATCTGGGAAAGCGCGCGCGGGCGCTGGCCCCAGAAGTGAATGTCTGCTCCGCGCGACTTGATCGTCAGCGGCAGCCCCAGATCGCGCGCGACGATCGCCGCCGCCGGGCCATCCGGGAAGAAGAACTGGGCATCGACCAGATCGAACGGCTTGTCCGCGTGCAGCTTGCGCACCAGCGGCAGCACGGCGGAGGCAATGCGTCCCGGATTGGTGTCGCCGCCGATCCTGGGCAGCAAGGTAAAGCGAGGGTAGTGGACCTTGAGGCCGACCGCGTCGGTCACTTCTGGAATATCGCGCAGCCGGGCATAGGGCGGGCGCGTCGAGAGTGGCCAGGGCGGCATCCCGATGGGGCTTACCATCGTCAGGTCGACATCGCCGCGTGACTTCACGGCGCGCATCTGGTTGCCGACAAAAACGCCGAACGAGGGCTTTACCGGATTCGGGAAAAGCGTGGAGATCGAGAGGATCCGCATGGGTGCTGCCGTTCGTAGAGCCTCAGAGCTTTCTGACAAGCATTTCGGCGACGGCCAGCCATGCGGGATGTTCCACCACGACCTGCCTCTGCCCGCTGGCCGGAGGCAGTAGTGCGGCGCGATCTTGGTCGCCGTCGATAAGGCGCCCGAAGGCGAAGCGGCCGCCGGGGCGGGGCGCGAGCACGTCGCGGTTCATCAGCCGTGCGGCATCTTCGGGAGGATGCTGGCGAAGCCAGACCTGATCCCCCGCCCGGTACTCGCCCGAGGACGCCTCGACGACCAGCACCAGCCATGGGGCGCCGCTGTCGAGCGCATGGGGCAACACGGGCTCGATCGCACTGCGCGCGGCCTCGGCCCCATGATCGCCCAGCACCGCGACGATGCGCGGCGGTTCGCTGGCTTCGCTGCGCAGGAGCAGTTCGGGTGCGACGTTCAGCGCGGCGGCAATGCGGTTCATCCAGACCAATGAGAGATTGCGCATGCCGGTTTCGAGACGGCCGATGGTTTGCGCCGTCGTCGGCGGGTCGCAGGTGGCGGCGACGTCAGCCAGCGTCAGGCCCTTCTGCAGGCGGATGTCGCGGATGCGGTTGATCATGGCGGAACCCGGTTGATAACCTATTTGGTTTTTCACTTTCCTACAGATAGGCGGGTTTGGCAAGTTCTCCGCTTCTTGCAGGGAGACAGCCATGAAGCAGCATCTCGTCGAACGCGAACTGACCAGCGAAGGCGCCCGCCGCAGCGGGGCGCGGCGGGGCAGGCGCAGCGCCACGGTCAATCTGGCCGAATCCCCGCTGACCTGGCTCCACGCGCGCGGGCACCTGAGCGACCGGCAACTGGCCGCTGGCGAGCAGTTGCGCGCCGATTGGGAACGCGCGCAATTGGCTCCGCGTATGACCATGCGCTGGGACCCGGTGCGGGTGACGGGCGGACCAGATGCCGGTCTGACACCGGGCGAGCGCCAGCTTGCCGCCAAGGGGCGTTTCGACGGCGCGATTGCTGCGGCCGGGCCAGGGCTTTTGGATATCCTCTGGCGGGTTGTCTGTGCCGGAGAGGCGTTGCTCTCGGCGGAAAAGGCACTGGGCTGGCCGGTGCGCAGCGGCAAGCTGGTGCTGGGACTGGCGCTGGACCGGGTGGCCGATTTCTACCGGATAAGGTGACAGATCTTGGCGCAAGGTGACACCGGAAGGGCGCAAAGTGACACTTCAGGCCCACAAGGTGACACTTTCAGCGGCAAGGTGACACGTTTCCCTCTGGACCGTGTCATCCGTGTCAACCGGGTGTCACCTTGTGCCGGGTTCTATCATCCTTCGACAAGCTCAGGATGAGCGGCGAGGGGGAGGGCTTTGCCACTCAACCCGCTCGTGCTGAGTTTGTCGAAGCACGTTGGTACGCCCTCAACCCTCGACCTGTTCCGCCAGTTCCAGCCAGCGTTCCTCGGCCGCTTCCTTGTCGGCACGCGCCTTCTCGATGGCCGAGGTCAGCGCTGCGAACTTCCTTGGGTCGCGGGTGTAGAGATCGGGATCGGCCAGCGCGGCCTCATCGCGGGCGATCGCCTCTTCGAGTTCCTCGATCCGGCCGGGCAGCAAATCGTAGTCGCGCTGGTCCTTGTAGGAGAGCTTGCCTTTTTTTGGCGGCGGGGGAGGGGGAGGCGCCGTCCCCTCGGCCTTTGCTTTCGCCTTGGCAGGGGCCGTGCGTTCCTTGCGCTTGGCTTCCCAGTCGGCATAGCCGCCTGCGATCATGTCGACCGTGCCCGATCCGTCGAGGCCCAGCGTCAGGTTCACCGTGCGGTCGAGGAAGTCGCGGTCGTGGCTGACGATCAGCACGGTTCCGTCGTAATCCGAGATCACTTCCTGCAGCAGATCGAGCGTTTCGAGGTCGAGGTCATTGGTAGGCTCGTCGAGCACCAGCAGGTTCGAGGGCCGGGCAAATTCGCGTGCCAGCAGCAGACGCGAGCGCTCGCCGCCCGACAGCGTGCCGACTTTGGCGTCGATCAGGCCGGGATCGAACAGGAAGTCCTTGAGGTAGCCCTGCACATGCTTGCGCACCCCGCGCACGTCGAGCCAGTCGCTGCCATCGGCGATCACGTCGCGCAGCTTCATCTCGGGCTTCAGCAGGCTGCGCTGCTGGTCGATGATGATGGTGGTCAGCGTGTTGGCGAGCGTGACAGTGCCTTCGTCGGGCGCCAGTTCGCCGGTCAGGATCTTGAGCAGGGTGGACTTGCCTGCCCCGTTGGCGCCGACGATGCCGATCCGGTCGCCTCGCTGGATGCGCAAGTTGAAGTCCTTGAGGACCGTTCGGTCTCCGAAGCGCTTGGTGACGTGCTCGGCAACGATCACCGACTTGGTCTTGCTGCCGTCTCCCGTGACGCCGAGCTTGGCGGTGCCGGTGGGGGACATCATCGCCGCGCGCTCGGCGCGCATCTCCCACAGCTTGGCGAGGCGGCCCTGATTGCGCTTGCGCCGGGCGGTGACGCCGCGCTCCAGCCAGTGGGCCTCGATCTTGAGCTTGGCGTCGAGCTTTTCGGCGGCGCGCGTTTCCTCCTTCTGAACTTCCTCTTCCCAGGCCTCGAAGCCGCCGAAGCCCACTTCCTTGCGGCGCAACGAGCCCCGGTCGAGCCAGAGCGTCGCATTGGTCAGGCGGGTGAGGAAGGTGCGGTCGTGGCTGATGACCACGAAGGCGCCGTTGTAGCGCTGCAGCCAGCTTTCCAGCCATTCGATCGCGGCAAGGTCGAGGTGGTTGGTCGGCTCGTCGAGCAGCAGCAGATCGGGCTCGGAGGCGAGGGCGCGGCACAGCGCCGCGCGGCGCCGCTCGCCGCCCGAAGCGCTGGCGGCCTCACGCGAGAGGTCGATACCGAGCTGGTCGGCGATGGCCTCCACCTCGTGGCGTTGCGGCGCACCGGGGCCATGGAGCGTGAAGTCCAGCAGAGTATCGTGGCCCTTGAAGAAGGGGTCCTGTTCCAGCGTGACCACGCGCGTGCCGGGCTGGATCGAGCGCTTGCCTTCGTCCGCATCGACCAGTCCGGCGATCAGCTTGAGCAGGGTGGTCTTGCCCGCGCCGTTGCGCCCGATCAGCGCCAGCCGGTCGCGCGGGGCGATATTGATGTCGAGGCCCCGGAAGAGCCATCCGGAGCCCTGGATCAGGCCGAGGCCTTCCCAGCTGAGGATCGGTGCGATTGCCATGCGCGGCGCCCTACAGGCGAGGGGCATGGCCTGCAAGCGGGGCGCTGGACATGGGCAGGCGTGGGAAATCGGCAACAGGCAAACCTGTCTGCCACCTTCCCGCCACATTCAGGACTTGTTCAACGCCAGAAGCTTAGGCACCCAGACTGTGATGAAAAAGCTTCTTGCTCCCTTGTTCGCGCTTTCGGTGCTTGCGCTAGGCGCGGCTTCGCTTCCCGTTCACGTCTATGCAGACAACGGAGGCGAGCAGGACCAGGCCCGCAAGGAACGCAAGGCCGGCAATATCCTTTCGATCCGGCAGATCGAGCAGATCGTGTTGCCGCGCATGTCCGGAAAGCAGTACCTGGGACCGGATTATGATTCCGCGGCGATGGCTTACCGGCTCAAGTTCATTCAGGACGGCAAGGTCTATTTCGTCGATGTCGATGCCCGCACCGGGCGCATCATCGGCCAGTCCCGTTAAGCTGCCTTGCTTGACGCTCACCGGGTTTCGGCCCATTTCAGCCGGGTTCTTTAAGGGAGACCTGAATTGCGCATCCTGATCGTCGAGGATGAACCCACACTGGGCAACCAGCTCAAGACCACGCTGGAGCAGACCGGCTACGCCGTGGATCTCTCCACCGATGGCGAGGACGGGCACTTTCTGGGCTCGACCGAAGAATACGACGCGGTGGTGCTCGACCTCGGCCTGCCCGAGATCGATGGCCTGACCGTGCTCGGCATGTGGCGCAAGGAAGGGCGCAATTTCCCGGTTCTGGTGCTGACCGCGCGCGACAGCTGGTCAGACAAGGTGGCGGGGCTGGACGCAGGGGCCGACGATTATCTGGCGAAGCCGTTCCAGACCGAAGAACTGATCGCCCGCCTACGCGCACTGATCCGCCGTGCCTCGGGCAATACCTCCAGCGAACTGACCGCGGGCGACGTGCGTCTCGATACCCGTTCGGGCCGCGTGACGCTGGCGGGCGAGCCGGTGAAGCTCACTGCGCAGGAATACAAGCTGCTGTCCTACCTGATGCACCACAAGGGCAAGGTGGTCAGCCGCACCGAACTGATCGAGCATATCTACGATCAGGATTTCGACCGCGATTCGAACACGATCGAGGTCTTCGTCACGCGCATCCGCAAGAAGCTGGGTGCCGATGTCATCACGACGATCCGTGGCCTTGGCTACAGCCTCGACGATCCCGCCGACGCCCCGCGCGGCTGATCCGGCGCCGGCGCCGGATGCCGAGTCGGTAGCGGCACCGGTCCTGGCTGCAGGTCGACCGGTGCCCAGCCACACCGGGTCGCTGGCCCGGCGCATGATGCTGATCGCGGCGGGCTGGATTTCGGTCCTGCTGCTGGTCGGCGGGCTGGCGCTCGACCACACACTGACCGGCCTTGTTACCCGCAATTTCGACGAGCAGCTCGGCTACATGCTGACCGGCATGATCGGTTCGGCCGAGATCGGAATTGACGGCGATGTACTGTTCATCCGTCCCTTGGGTGACCAGCGTTTCATGGAACCCAACTCGGGCCTTTACTGGCAGATCCGGGGCGAGGGACATGAAGACTATCCTTCGCGATCGCTGTGGGACCGCAGCCTCGACGTGCCCGAAGATCATTTCGACGCACAGCCCCACGTCTACGACAGCGATCAGTTTGCGGGCGAGCCGCTGCGCGTGATGGAGCGCTCGATCATCCTGCCGGGCAGCAATACCAAGTGGATGTTTACGGTCGCGGCGAGCCGCAAGGATCTGAACCAGCAGATCAAGACGATCCGCTCGATCCTGGTCTACAGCTTCGTCGCACTGGGCTTTGGCCTCCTGCTGATGGCGGGGATGCAGACATGGTACGGCCTGTTCCCGCTGCGCCACGTGCGTCGGGCGATCCAGAAACTGCGCACCACCGGCGCCGCCCGCGTGACAGAACCGTTGCCGCAGGAAGTCGAGCCGCTGGTGGAGGAACTCAATGCACTTCTGGCGCATACCGAACGTCAGGCCGAGGAAGCACGTACCCATGCAGGCAATCTTGCCCATGCACTCAAGACGCCGCTGACGGTGCTGATGAACGCAGCTACGGCCAGGGCGCCGAACCTTTCCGATACCGTCATTCGCGAAGCAGCGGTGATGCGCCGTCAGGTCGACCATCATCTGGCACGTGCCCGGGCAGTCGGGCGGCGTGCGGCGGGCATGTCGCGCGCGGATGTCTGGCCGAGTCTGGAGGCCGTGCTGCGCGCGGTCGAGCGGCTCTACGAAGACACCCGCTTCGACCTGGATGGCAATCACGCGGCGGTCGTGGCCCTGGAAAAGCAGGATCTCGAGGAACTGCTCGGCAATCTGATCGAAAACGCCGCGAAGTATGGTGGTGGCAGCGTCTTCGTTACCGTGGATGCGGGCGACAAGGCCGGCCGGTGCTGCGAGATCTGGATCGAGGACGACGGCATGGGCATTCCCGAGGCCGAGCGCGTGCGCATCTTCGATCGCGGTGCCCGGCTTGACACCGGAAAGCCCGGTACCGGCCTGGGGCTGGCCATCGTGCGTGATGTCGTTGAAATCTACGGCGGCACTGTCGAACTTGCCGAGAGCGAGGACCTTGGTGGCCTGCTCGTCAAGTTGTGCCTGCCGCGCGCTGTTGCCTGAGCAGGCGGGGACAAGCGGCACGAAACGGGTTGCGGAACGGTCCTGGTATCCTCATGGGACCCCAAAGACTTCCAAGGAGTACCCATGACCGACACCATCTCCCTTTCCTTGACCTCCGACGAGATCGAAATGCTGGTCGATGCGCTCGAGGTCGACATGGAAGGCTATGTCGAAGCCGCCAAGGAAGCGCGCGGCAACAACAACCGCGAGGACGTGAAGACCTTCACCGAGGCCGCCACGCGCATCCAGACACTGTTGAGCAAGTTGCAGGATCTCGTTGAGGAATAAGGAGCGGCCGCGGGCTGGCCGCCCCTTAGCCGGTGCCGTCAGCCCGCCTTTGCCCGCTCGTGATGGCGGATCACTTCGTCGATCACGAAGCGGATGAACTTCTCGCCGAAGTCTGGATCGAGATGCGCATCTTCCGCCAGCTTGCGCAGGCGGGCGATCTGCCGCTCTTCACGAGACGGATCTGAAGCGGGGAGATTGTGCTCCGCCTTGTAGGCACCCACAGCCTGGGTGATGCGGAAACGCTCGGCCAGCATATGGATCAACGCGGCGTCGATATTGTCGATGCTCGAGCGGAAGCCGGCGAGAGCGGGATCGGTGGCGGGAGTGTCCTGGGTCATCGTGTGGCTCCGCTAGCACGGCTTCCTGCTGTCTGCCAGCCGCACTGTTTGTCCCACTCGTGGCGTTTGCACTTGCGTTGCAGGCGATCAGCGCGCAATGCGCGGGGCGATGAGTGCAGACGTTATTACCCTGCGTTCCCGCAGGCCGCAGCCTTCCCTCGCTCCCATGCTGGCACTCACCGCTGCCGGCATGAACAGCGTCAATTCCGTCATCCTCGATAGGATGCAGAGCGAGATTCCGCTGATCCCGGCGCTCGCGGGGCACCTGATCTCGGGCGGTGGCAAGCGCATGCGTCCGATGCTGACGGTCGCCGGGGCAGAACTGTGCGGCTATCAGGGCACGCGCCACCACAAGCTGGCCGCCGCCGTGGAGTTCATCCATACGGCAACGCTGCTGCATGACGATGTCGTCGACGGCTCGGATTTGCGGCGCGGCAAGGCGGCTGCGAATATCGTTTTCGGCAATCCCGCGACGGTGTTGGTCGGCGATTTCCTCTTTACCCGCTCGTTCGAGCTCATGGTTGAAGACGGCAGCCTCAAGGTTCTGAAAATCCTGTCGAATGCAGCCAGCATCATAGCGGAGGGTGAGGTCGACCAGCTCACTGCCCAGCGCAAGATCGAGACCAGCGAGGAACACTACCTCCAGATCATCGGTTCGAAGACGGCGGCCTTGTTCGCGGCTGCAACCCGCATTGCGGCAGTGGTGGCCGAAAAGAGCGAAGCGGAGGAAATGGCGCTCGATGCGTTCGGCCGCAATCTGGGTATCGCGTTCCAGCTGGTGGATGACGCCATCGACTACGATTCGGAAGCTTCTGAATCCGGCAAGGACAAGGGCGATGACTTCCGCGAGGGCAAGATGACCCTGCCGGTCATCCTCGCTTATGCGCGCGGCAGCGCCGAGGAACGCAAGTTTTGGGAAGAAGCCATCGCCGGCTTCCGCACTGAAGACGAGGACCTTGCCCATGCGGTGGAACTGATCAATCGCCACGGATGCGTGGAGGCGACCCGAGAGCGCGCGCGCCTTTATGCGCAGCGAGCGATCGATGCCATTGCCGGATTTCCGGCTGGCGAAGCGCGTGCCGCCATGGCGGAGGCGGTCGAATTCGTGGTCGCGCGCCGCTACTGAGTGCCGGTGTGACGGCCTCGTCTTTGCTTCTGCAATAAGGCCGAAATTGTAGTGAAACGCGGTCTCTCTTATTCAGCGATGCAATGCGCTCAGACTCCGATCGAGTGACAGTGGGTTATCAACCCGGGTCGCCCCGTCAACGCCTGGTTTCCACGCTGCTCTCGGCGGCTATCATTGTGCTCGCGCTGCTGGTGGCTATCTACCAGACGCAGGTTGCGCCCCGACTGGAAAAGCAGAAGAACCCGGTGACGTTCGACGTCTCGGGGAACAATGAAGACGCAGGCAGCAAGGCCAGGGACAAAAAACGGCAGGAAAAGAAGCGAGAGCCGCGTGAAGCCGTTCAGGAGGCGGTGCAGGTCAAAACGCCGGTACCACCCGTTGAGCAGCCCGCCCCTGCGCAAAAGCCGGCTTTCACTTTCCTGAAGCTGTCCAGCGCCGACATGGCCGCGGCGGACATCGGCGGCATGCGCAGTTCGGGCGACAGTGCGCCTTCGGGTGGCGGTGCAGTTTATGGTCCGGGTGAAGGGCCCGGCGGTGCGATACTTTACAACGCCGACTGGTATCGCAAACCGACCGATGCCCAACTTGGCGGTTATCTCCCGGCGACTGCGCCGCGCGAGGGCTGGGGCATGATCGCGTGCCAGACGCTGGAGCATTACAAGGTCGATAATTGCCAGATCCTCGGCGAATCTCCGCGTGGTTCCGGATTCGGGCGGGCCGTACTCAATGCGGCATGGCAGTTTCAGGTGGTTCCGCCCCGGATAAACGGCAAGCCGCAGCTCGGGACCTGGGTTCGGATTCGGATCGACTATGGAGTCAAGGGATCGGCGGCCGGTTGATCCTGGGCGGTGCTGTCAGGCTGCGCTCCAGCGGGCGGTCGAACGGTCCTCGATGTGCTCGAGAAGGCACGACAGACTCATGGGGCGTGAGATGAAATAGCCCTGTGCCAGCGTGAAGCCGGCCAGACGGGCACTGATGAGCTGATCTTCGGTTTCGATCCCTTCGATGACGCAATCCAATGACAGCGAACGGACAAGGTTACGGATCGCAGTGATGAGACGGCGCCCGGACGCATCGCCAAGGCGAGCCGCGAAACTGCGGTCGATCTTCACGATGTCGAGAGGCAGCTTGTGGAGCGAGGACAAGCTCGAATACCCGGTTCCAAAATCGTCCAGCGCGATGCGTGTACCAGTCTCGCGCAGGCGCTGGAGCGCCACTTCCGCCGTGTCGATGTCGGTGATGAGCGAAGTCTCGGTTATTTCGAAAAGCAGGCGGCCGGTATCACAGTCCGATGCCGCAAGGCGGTCGAGCAGAGCCGTGATAGTGTCGGGATCGCACAAGTTGTGGCCCGACAGGTTGAACGACATGCGCAACGACGCGGGCAACTGCTGCAGGGCGCTAAGCGCAGTGTCGAACAGGGCGAGCGTGATTTCGCGGGCGCGCCCGGCACGTTCGGCTGATGCGATAAGCAGTTCTGGCGAAATGTCGCCCAGAGTGGGGGAGCTCCACCGGGCCAGACATTCCACGCCCAGCGGCTTGAGGGTTTCTGTTTCGACGATCGGCTGATAGACCAGCGAGAGTTCCTGCGTCAGATCGGCACTGTGCAAAGCCGCATCAATGGCCTGTTCCGACCGGATCAGGTGCTCCAGCTTTTCGGAGAAACGCACGCATTGGCCACGCTTCTGCTTCTTGGCGTGATAGAGGGCGAAGTCGGTCCGGTCGAACAAGAGGTCAGCGCTGGTCGCGGTTTCGGGATAGACGGCAAGTCCGGCCGAACAGCCGACCGACACCAGAACATCGCCGATCCGCACGGGCTCTTGAATGGCCCGGCACATTTGCTGGGCAACGCGTTCAGCACCTTCCGGACCATCCATGACGATCAGCCCGAATTCATCGCCACCCAGGCGTGCCACAATGGCATTGTCGGGACACAGATGCACCATGCGCTGACCGATGACCTGCAGCAGGCGGTCGCCATGGGCGTGGCCGTGTGTGTCGTTCACCGGCTTGAAACGATCAAGGTCGATCAAGCCAATGGTAAATGTTTCATCCGGCCGGGCGCGTTCGAGAAGGCTTTCCAGGGTCCGGAAGAAATAGCGCCGGTTGGGTATGCCGGTCAGCGAATCCGTCTGTGCCAGGCGTGCGTTTTCCTCGCTCAGCGTGTGTGCCTGCCGGCGTTCGCCCTGCAGTTCGCGCTGTGACTTTTCGAGGCTGACGAAAGAATTGTAGTAGTCACGAAGGATCTTGAGGACGACGGCGGTCACAAGCGAGATGTTGAGCGCGATCGCCAGCATTACTTCTGCCTTCTGCACGAAGCAGTAGACGACAAAGGTGCCAAGGACGCTCACCGCCACAAGGAAGGCTGCAACAGGCAGGAACGTCAGGCAGAAAATGCATCCGAGGACTGTCACGGCGACGAATATCGCGACATGGCCGTGTTCGTAAGGTCCGCCGTACTGATCGAGCATCATGGCCCAGCAGACGTAGGCAACGGACAGGACTGTGCCCAGAAAGACCGTTCGCTTGAGGCGGTTCTCTACCTGCGTGACGTCCAGGTCCCTCGCAGAAACCGGCCGCATCCATATCAGCATTCGGATCATGCAGACGGTGATCATGATGGCCGGGACAGTGAGGACAAGCGGTCCGGGCGCCAGATTGCGGTGCGTGTAGGCCAAAATGGCAGCGTTTACAGACAACAGGCCGTAAAGCGCAGGAATTTGATCCCGCAACCTTAGGTATTGCGCCACTGGAAGAGGGTGTTGACCGGCCCGGTTCATCGTCAGGGTATTTATGCTTTCTTGGCGGACATCAATAAACTTCCGAATTCGTGGTAAGCGGCAAGTGTTGAGGAAACGTGGACGAAGGATTCGGTGGGAACTCAAATCCCTATGGACCGCGTAGAAGTTCCCGTTGCTACGGCAGGTCCTTTCTTTCGGGTGCGCCGCTTCCACTGCGGCGTACGAGGTTCTAAGGGGCATGCGTGAGCGCGCTTCCCATACATGCTGTCCTTGCCGACCTGCTGCAGTCCCTTCGCAAGCGCACGGGTGCGGTCCTGATTGCACCGCCGGGTGCGGGCAAGACGACGGCGGTCGGGCCCGCACTGCTGGCAGAACCGTGGTGTGACGGTACGGTGATCCTTCTGTCGCCGCGCCGTGTCGCGGCGAGGGCTGCGGCAGAGCGGATGGCGGAGCAACTGGGAGAAAAAGCCGGCGAGACGATCGGCTATGTAACCCGTCTCGATACGCGCCGCTCGGCGCGCACGCGCGTTGTGGTGATGACCGAGGCGATCTTCGTTTCGACGATCCTCGCCGATCCTGAACTGACCGGTGTTTCCGCGGTGCTCTTCGATGAAGCCCATGAGCGCCATCTCGACAGCGACCTTGGACTTGCTCTGGCCATCGAGTGCCGTGAGGTTCTGCGCGAGGACCTGCAGCTGGTGGTGATGTCCGCCACGATCGACGGTTCGCGCTTCGCCCGGCTGTTGGGGGAGGGCACGCCCGTCATCGAAAGCGCGGGCAAGGCCTGGCCGCTCGACATCCGCTGGCTGGGCGGCGCGCCGGACCAGCGGATCGAGGATGCCATGACTTCGGCCATCCTGACGGGCTGGCGCGAACAGGAGGGCGATGTGCTGGCGTTCCTTCCCGGTGTCCGCGAAATCGAGCGGGTGGCGGAGCGTCTCGCGGAAAAGTTGCCGCAAGCACTTGTACTGCCGCTGCATGGCCAGTGCGAACCGGCTGCCCAACGCGCCGCAATTCGGCGCAATCCGGAAGGTCGGCGGCGCGTGGTGCTGGCGACCGCGATCGCCGAAACATCGCTGACGCTGGATGGGGTTTCGGTGGTCGTGGACAGCGGCCTGTCGCGCCGGGCCGAATACGACAAGGCCGCCGGTGTGACCCGGCTGGTGACGCATCGATCCAGTCAGGCCTCGGCCGGACAGCGGGCGGGCCGCGCGGCGCGGCAAGGGCCGGGAACGGCCTACCGGCTTTGGGAAGCGGCTGCCCATGCCGGGCGTCCCGCGTTCGATCCGCCTGAGATCACGACCAGCGATCTGGCACCGTTGACGCTCTCGCTGGCGCAATGGGGGAATACCGATCCCGTGGCGATGGCATGGCTTGATCCGCCGCCCGCACCCGCACTCGACGCTGCTCGAAAGGCGCTGGAGGCGCTGGACGCGCTCGACGATGCGGGCCGGATCACCGAATTCGGGCGCAAGGTCGCCAGTCTGCCGATGGACCCGGCGCAGGCGGCGATGATCCTTCACGCTGCCCGCTTCGGTGCGGAAGGCAAGGCTGCCAAGCTGGCGCTGCTGCAGCAGGAGCGTGGTCTCGGGGGACGCAGCGACGATCTGGCACAGCGCCTGTCACGCTGGTCTGGCGAGCGCTCGGCGCGGGCCGAGGCGTCGCGGAAGCTGGCGGCAGGCTGGGCGAAGCGTGCGCGTGCGCTGGTGCCGGACAAAGGTTCAGGTGAGGACGTTCCCGCAGGCGTGTTGCTGGCGATGGGCAGGCCGGACATGGTCGCGCGGCGCCGGGACCCGTCGGGTGAGGCATGGTTGTCGGCCGGGGGCAGGGGCTATGTGCTCGATCCGGCATCACCGCTTGCTGCGCGCGAGTGGATGGTGGTCGGCGATGCGCAGGGGCAGGCGAAAGGCGCACGCATTCTGTCCGGCGCATCGCTCGAAGCGGCCGAAGTCGAGCAGTGGCTCGGCGAGAGGATCGCGCGGCGTTCGGTTCTACGCTGGAACGAGGAAGAGGCGCGCGTCGAGGCGCGGTTGGAACGGCGGCTGGGGGCGATCACGCTGGCAAGCGGCCCCGATCCCTCGCCCGATCCGGACGCGATCCGCGACTTTCTGCTGGACCGGGTGCGTGACAAGGGGCTGGCGCTGGTGCCATTCGGCAAGTCCAGCATCTCGCTGTTGCGCCGTGGCCGTTATGCCGGGATCGAGGCGCTCTCGGACGAGGCGCTGCTGTCCGATCGAGGCGACTGGCTCGGTCCTCTGCTGGGCCGCCGCCTCGATGCGATCGACAAGCGTGCGCTGCATGAGGCCTTGCGCGGACGCCTGACCTGGGACGATCAGCAGGTCCTGGAGAAACTCGCACCCGCCGAATTCCGCAGTCCGGCCAGGACCAGCCACGCCATCGATTACGAGGACGAAGGCGGCCCCAGTGTCGAAGTGCGCGTGCAGGCGCTGTTCGGGCTGGACCGGCATCCTACGTTCGGGCAGCCGCCGCAGCCGCTCCTGCTCAAGCTGACATCGCCTGCCGGGCGGCCGATCCAGACCACCCGCGATCTGCCCGGTTTCTGGCGCGGATCGTGGCGCGATGTGCAGCGAGAGATGAAAGGGCGCTATCCCAGGCACCGCTGGCCGGACGAGCCGTGGGCCGAGGATCCCAGCCTCAAGACCCGCAATGCCTTCGAAGCGTCAAAGGGGAAGTGATTCCAGCTTGATTTCCAGCCTGATTCGGGGGCAAAGCGCTCATCCATGAGTGCACGCATCTATCAGCGCCCGAAAAACGCCATGCAGTCCGGCAAGGCACTGCTGGACCAGTGGATCCTCGAATTCGCGCCCGCCGAAGCCAAGAAGGCCGATCCTCTTATGGGGTGGGCCGGTTCGGGTGACACCCAGCAGCAGGTCGTGCTGAAGTTCCCGACGGTTGACGAGGCCAAGGCCTATGCCGCGCGCTACGGCATTGAAGCCGAAGTACACGCCACGCCGCCGCGCCGCCTGAAGATCCAGGCCTACGCCGACAATTTCCGCTGAGCGCGTTGGTCCGGCTTAAGGGCTGGACAAACGGCAATGCGCTCGCCATATGGCCGCCTGGGAGTCGGTCGGACGCTTGCGTCCGCCAACCTGGTCAGGTCCGGAAGGAAGCAGCCACAACGGGTTGCGGCGGGTCGGCCGGCTCCTTTACCTACATCGCCGCGCATAACCTCTATCCCGGGCGTGACCTGATCGTGTTTGGGCCCTAGTTTGCGAAACGATGGACGATTCACGCGACAGTTTCGGCGATTCCCCTCCCTGGGAGAACGGGGACAAGGAAGAGGCCGCGCCCAGCGCCGCCGAGCTTGAGGCGGCCGGGCAATCGTCGATGTTCGGCGATCCGGCGCCCGCATCGCCGGATCCTGCGTCGACGTCTGCGGCACCCGCGCCGCAGCCTGCGCCACCGCCTGCCGTGGCT